>NZ_FNEY01000025.1 GCF_900100305.1 Paracidovorax citrulli
CATCGGCGTACGCATCGAGCGCGTCATGACCGACAACGGCTCTGGCTACAAAAACGCCTTCCGCGCGGCCTGCGAGGAATTGGGCATCCGCCACATCCGCACGCGGCCCTATACGCCCAAGACCAACGGCAAGGCCGAGCGATTCGTACAGACCAGCCTGCGGGAGTGGGCCTATGCCAGACCCTACGAAAGCTCAGCCCAACGCACGGCTGCCCTGCAGCCCTTCATTGACGGCTACAACTGGTGCCGGCCACACTCCGCGCTCGGCCATCAGCCTCCCATCACACGCATTCCGGGTGTGAACAACCTCGTGAGACTCAACACCTAGGCCTGGGGCTGCGCCAGCCGCTCCAGCAGCAGTTCCACCCGCGTCTTCACCACGCTCAGCCCCTGCGCGACGGGCAGCGTGTCGCCAGGACGGGGCAGCAGCTGGCCCAGGGAACACCGCGTGGCCACCCGCACGGCCACGCCAGCGGCCTGTGCCCGCTCCAGCGCGGCCTGCAGATGGTGGTGCAGCGTGCCGTTGCCGGTGGCGGCCACGGCCAGGCCGTGCACCCCGTCGGCCACCAGCAGATCCACCAAGCGTCCGGTCGCGCCCGCGTGCGACATCACGACCTCGACGCGCGGCCACTCCGCACCGCTGCGCAGCGCCTTCAGCGCGGCGTCAGCCTCGGCCGAACAGTCCGGCGCGGGCCAGCCGGCGGCGAGCCGCACGCGGCCCTCCTCCATCCAGCCCAGAGGCCCCGCCTCGCCGGACGCGAAGGCATTCAGCCGGTAAGGATGCACCTTCTGTACCCGCTGCGCCCCGTGCACTTCCCCGGCGGCCACGGCCACGACCCCGCGCGCGCCCGGCGTGGCGGCCACGGAGACGGCGTCGAGCAGGTTCTGCGGGCCGTCGGGCGCCAGCGCGGTGGCCGGACGCATGGCCGAGACGAGCACCACGGGCTTGTCCCGCGCGCCCGCCAGCACACGGTGGAGGAACCATGCGGTTTCCTCGAGCGTGTCGGTGCCATGCGTGACCACGAGGGCCCGCATTTCGGGATCGGCCAGCGCTTCGGCGCACCGCAGGGCCAGCACACGCCATACGGCCCCGTCCATGTCCTTGCTGTCGATCTGCGCGACCTGTTCGGCTTCCAGCCGCGCGCCGCCGGCGGCGCGCTCCAGGCCGGGCACCGCTGCCAGCAACTGGTCGATGCCGAGCTGCGCGGCGGTGTAGCCGATGTTGTCTTTCGCGTTTCCGGCCGTACCGGCGATGGTTCCGCCGGTGCCCAGCACCAGGATTTTTCCTGCAACCACTTGCATTGCCTTTGCAAACTGTTTAAAAATACAGTGACTGGATCGATCCACAGGTGAACCGATCCGCCCAGCGCCCGTCCGGCGCGATCTTCCTTCACTGGAGTGCCCCGCATGCTCGACAGCCCCAAGCTCACTGCCCGCCAACAGCAGATTCTGGATCTCATCCAGACCGCCATTGCACGCACCGGCGCGCCCCCCACCCGGGCGGAAATCGCCGCGGAGTTCGGCTTCAAGTCCGCCAATGCGGCCGAAGAGCACCTGCAGGCACTGGCACGCAAGGGCGTCATCGAGCTGGTGAGCGGCACGTCGCGTGGCATCCGGCTGCGCGGCGAGGCCGTGCGGTCCATCAATGCGGCCCGCGGCACCCAGTTCCACCTGCCCATTCCCGGCATCTCGCAGCTCATGCTGCCGCTCATCGGCCGTGTCGCCGCAGGCTCACCGATTCTCGCAGAGGAACACGTGGACCAGACCTACAGCGTGGAAGGCAGCCTCTTCCAGCACAAGCCCGACTATCTGCTCAAGGTCCGGGGCATGTCCATGCGCGATGCCGGCATCATGGATGGCGACCTGCTCGCCGTGCAGTCCACCCGGGAGGCGCGCAACGGCCAGATCATCGTCGCCCGCCTGGGTGACGAAGTTACCGTCAAGCGGCTGCGGCGCACCGCGGGCGCCATCGAACTGCTGCCCGAGAACCCCGACTATCCCATCATCACCGTGCAGCCCGGCGAATCGTTCGAGATCGAAGGGCTGGCCGTGGGCCTCATCCGCAACACCATGCTGATGTAGCCGGCCGCGGGCCGCCCGGCGCATGGCGCCGGAACGCGGTTCGCGCCCTGTTTTCCCGTTTGGCGTTGCCCAGGTGGCGGGCGTCTGGCTTTCCTCTTCGTGTGGATGGTCAACCCTGCGGCATCGCCCTGCCCGTCTAAAGCCAATCCTGCCAGTGTTCAACCCATTCTGACCGCTGGAGTTTTTCCATGGCAAAGGCTTTGCTCGATTTCGCCACCCTCTCGTCCTGCCTGCAGCCGCTGCACGGCCTCGTCCGCTGGCTGCGGGGTACTTCCTCGGGGAATGCGTCCGGCCGCCTCGCCGCACGGTCGCGCTGGCCGGACTGTCCAGCCCACGGTCGCGGGGCATCCGACACGTCCACCGCCAACCACCACCCCTGCGACTGCCCGCCAGCCGCTACGGCCCATGGCAGCGCAGAGGCCGGTGCTGCCGCATCCGTGGCACTGCCCGCAGATGCCTCCGCCGCACTGCACTCGACCACGGTGGAGCGCCCCGCGCGCACGCCGGCCGGCAGCCAGCGCACCTGCGCGGCGCGGGTACCGGGCGCGGTGCGGGTGGTGCAGCGCCGGCAGGCGGGTACGCCGGAACGCTTCGTGATCTCCGGCCGCATGGCCGATGTGCGGGCGGAACTGGAGCGCTGGGCCGCGGCGGAAGCCGTGCTGCAATGATCTGCAGCAGGCGGCCCTCGGCCGCCGCCGTTGCCCGCCGCGTCAGCTGTTGATCTGCGCCCAGAGCTTGTCCAGGCGCTTCACGCTCACGGGCTGCGGCGTGCGGAGTTCCTGCGCGAAGAAGCTCACCCGCAGTTCCTCCAGCAGCCAGCGAAACTCCTGCATGCGCGCATCCACCTGGCCCTTGCGCTCGGCCACCAGCCGCCAGTAGCGCTGCTCCTGGGGGCGCAGCTCCGCGAGCCGCGTGGCGTCGCGTGCCGCATCGGCGCGCACCTTGTCCAGGCGCAGGGTGATGGCCTTCAGGTAGCGCGGGAAGTGCGCGAGCTGCGACCAGGGCGCCACCGCCAGGAAGTTCTTCGGAATGAGCCTTTGCAGTTGCTGCTGTGCGTCCTGCGTGGCCTCGGGCGCACCTTTCGTGTCCTTGATCTTGCGTGCCGCCGCGGCGTATTCGAGCAGGATCGCGCCGGCCAGCCGCGCGACTTCGTTGGCGATCAGCGTGAGCCGGCCGCGGCCTTCCTGCACGCGGCGCTGGAAGTCTGCCTCGGTCGTTGGCAGGGGATCGACCAGGAAGGCGCGGTCCAGTGCCACATCGATGATCTGCGCGCGCAATTCCTCCTGCGTACCCAGCGGCATGTAGGCCACTGCCATCTTCTGCAGGTCCGGAATGTTTTTCTCCAGGTACTTGAGCGCATCCTTGATCTGCAGCGCGAACAGCCGGCGCAGGCCCGCGCGGTGGCGCGCCGCGGCCACACCGGGTTCGTCGAACACTTCGATGGTCACGGCATCGCCGCCATCGATGAGCGCCGGGAAACCGATGAGCGTCTGCCCACCCTTGCGGATTTCCATCAGCTCGGGCAGTTCGCCGAAGGACCAGGCCGTGTAGCGCTGGCCCGCCGGCACGGCCGCCGGTGCCGGAGCGGCCGCCGGGCCGGCACCGGCCGGTTTGCCGGCAGCGGAAGCCGCACGGCTGTCCGCGGGCCTGCCGTGCGCGGCGCCTTGGCCGGGCCGGGCGCCGGGGGCTGCCTCGGCAGGCGCCGCGTTGCGCTCGGCTTCCGTGGCGGTGCCCCCGAGCTTGAGCCCCGCCAGGGCCTGGAACGCGCCCCGGGCCTTGGCGCCCCATTCGGCCTTGAGCGCGCCCAGATTGCGCCCCTGGCCCAGTTGCCGGCCGTCCTCGTGGACCACCCGGAAGTTCATGAACAGGTGCGGGCTGAGCATGTCGAGCTTGAAGTCGGCGCGCTTCACGTCCAGCGAAGTCTCGTCGCGCACCTGCTTGAGCAGCACGTCCACGAGGCTGCCCTGCCCGAAGCGCTCGGGCGTGCCGAGCAGCTCGGCCAGGCGCGCGGCATTGTCCGGCAACGGCACGAAACGGCTGCGCGGGCGCTGCGGCAGGCTCTTGAGCAGCGCCTGGATCTTGTCCTTGAGCATTCCCGGCACCAGCCATTCGCAGCGCTCTTCGCTGACCTGGTTGAGCACGAAGAGCGGTACCGTCACGGTGACGCCATCCCGCGGATCGCCGGGCTCGTGCAGGTAGGTGGCCGCGCAGTCCACGCCGCCCAGCCGCACCACGCGCGGGAAGGCGCTGGCGGTGATGCCGGCGGCCTCGTGCCGCATCAGTTCGTCGCGCGTGAGCTTGAGAAGGTCCGGTTTCGCGCGGCTGGCCTCGCGGTACCAGGATTCGAAGTCAGCGCCGGTGCAGATGTCGGCGGGTACCTGCTGGTCGTAGAAGGCATAGATGAGCTCCTCGTCCACCAGCACGTCCTGGCGGCGCGACTTGTGCTCCAGTTCCTCCACCTTCGCGATGAGCTTGCGGTTGGCGGGCAGGAACGGCAGGCGCCGCTCCCAGTCCTGCGGCCACTGGTCGCCCACCAGCGCCTCGCGCAGGAAGATCTCGCGGGCGGTGCGCGGGTCCACCTTGCCGAAGTTCACGCGCCGGTTGTTGTAGATGACGATGCCGTAGAGCGTGGCGCGCTCCAGCGCCGTCACCTGCGCGGCCTTGCGCTCCCAGTGCGGGTCCAGCATCTGCTTCTTGAGCAGGTGGCCGCCCATTTCCTCGATCCATTGCGGCTCGATGGCCGCGATGCCGCGCCCGAAGAGGCGCGTGGTCTCGACCAGTTCCGCGGCCACGATCCAGCGCCCCGGTTTCTTCGACAGGTTCGCCCCGGGATGCTTGTAGAACTTGATGCCGCGCGCGCCGAGGTACCAGTCCTCCTCCTCGCCCTTCACGCCGATGTTGCCCAGCAGGCCGGCGAGCATGGAGCGGTGGATCTGCTCGTAGCTGGCCGGCTGCGGATTGATGCGCCAGCGGTGCTCGGTGACCACGGTGAGCAGTTGCGTGTGGATGTCGCGCCATTCGCGCAGCCGCCGCACGCTGATGAAGTTCTGGCGCAGCAGCGATTCGTATTGCCGGTTGCTCAGTTTGTGGGTGGGCGCGGGGGCCGGCACGGACGCCGCGGCGGCCGCTGCGGGCGCGGCCGCGTCGGCACTGCCGCGCGTCTGGCGCTGGGCCACCGGCAGCACGGCCTGCGAAGGCGCGCCCTTGCGCGCGGCATCGCGCTGCGCGCGTGCGGAGGGCAGGCTCGGCACGCCGCCGCGGGCTTCGTTGATCCACTTCCAGAGCTTGAGGTAGCCGCTGAACTCGCTTTTCTCGTCGTCGAACTTGGCATGGGCCTGGTCGGCCTGCTGCTGGGCCTCGAGCGGCCGGTCCCGCACGTCCTGCACCGACAGGGCCGAGGCGATCACCAGAACTTCGTCCAGCGCCTGGCGGTCGCGCGCCTCGAGGATCATGCGGCCCACGCGCGGGTCGAGCGGCAATCGCGAGAGTTCCACGCCCATGGGCGTGAGTTCATTGGCATCGTCCACCGCGCCCAGTTCGGCCAGCAGCTGGTAGCCGTCGGCGATCGCGCGGCCCGAGGGCGCCTCGATGAACGGGAACTGGGCCACGTCGCCCAGGTGCAGCGACTTCATGCGCAGGATCACGCCCGCCAGCGAGGAGCGCAGGATTTCAGGGTCGGTGAAGCGCGGCCGGCTGTTGAAGTCGGGTTCGTCGTAGAGCCGGATGCAGATGCCGTTGGCCACGCGGCCGCAGCGGCCTGCCCGCTGGTTGGCCGCCGCCTGGCTCACGGGTTCGATCAGCAGTTGCTCGACCTTGCTGCGGAAGCTGTAGCGCTTCACGCGCGCGGTGCCGGCGTCGATCACATAACGGATGCCCGGCACCGTGAGCGATGTCTCGGCCACGTTGGTGGCCAGCACGATGCGGCGGCCCGTATGGCCTTCGAAGATGCGGTCCTGCTCGGCCTGCGAGAGGCGCGCGAACAGCGGCAGCACCTCGGCGCCGCGCATCACCGGCTGGTGCGCCAGGTGCTTGCGCAGGTGATCGGCGGCCTCGCGGATCTCGCGCTCGCCCGGCAGGAAGACGAGGATGTCGCCCGCCGCGTTGCCGGCCCAGAGTTCGTCCACGCCGTCGGCGATGGCCTCGTTCAAGCCGTAGTCGCGGCTTTCCTCGAAAGGCCGGTACCGCTGCTCCACCGGGAAGGTGCGGCCGGATACGTAGATGACGGGAGCAGGCCCCTTCGCCGACTCGAAGTGCTTCGCGAACCGCTCGGCGTCGATGGTGGCCGAGGTGACCACGATTTTCAGGTCGGGCCGGCGCGGCAGGATCTGGCGCAGGTAGCCCAGCAGGAAGTCGATGTTCAGGCTGCGTTCGTGCGCCTCGTCGATGATGATGGTGTCGTAGGCCGTCAGCAGCGGGTCGGTCTGCGTCTCGGCCAGCAGGATGCCGTCCGTCATCAGCTTGACGGAGGCATCGCGCGACAGGCGGTCCTGGAAGCGCACCTTGTAACCCACCACGTCGCCCAGCGGCGTCTGCAGCTCTTCGGCGATGCGTTTGGCGACGCTGCTGGCCGCGATCCGGCGCGGCTGCGTGTGGCCGATCAGGCGCCCCTTCTCGCCCGGCCTGGCATTGCACCTGCCGCGGCCGAGCGCCAGCGCGATCTTGGGCAGCTGGGTGGTCTTGCCCGAGCCGGTCTCGCCGCAGACGATGATGACCTGGTGGGCCTGCATCGCGGCCATGATCTCTTCGCGCTTGCCCGAAACCGGCAGGCCGGGCGGGAAGTCGATGCGCAGCGGCGCTGGCGAGGCCGCCTGTCGGGGCATTGCGGACGGTGCGGGCTGGGGGATGGGGGATTTCGGGGGCGCGGAACCTGTCATAGAGACCCGCATTATCCGAACGATCCGTTGGCGTGGTGCAACGCAGGCCATCCGCAGCCTTGCGTGCACGCGGCGGCACCGGTGAAAATCCGCCGCGTCGTTCGCGCCGGCCTGCCCCGGCCGGCGCCGACACACGCATCCGCCCCATTTCGCCACGGCAACGAGCAACCTTGCCGCGGCACCCCACAGGACAGGAGCTTTCCCATGACCCTTTCGTTCCACCGCATCGACTGACCACGGTTCTCCACGCCCCGGCTGGACCGTGTGTTCCGTTCCACACACCGTCCGGCACGAGGCCGCGCTGCCCTCCCATGGAGTGGCAGGCACGCGAAGCCCCGGCCATCCAGCCGGGGCTTTTTCGTTTTGAGGAACCGCACGCATGAGTGCACAGAAACGCTCCCGCGCCTACGAGGCAGGCCGGGTGAAGGCACTGCGCCGCATGAAGCAGCCGGTCGCGCTGCATGTCGAGGCCAGCGCGCCGCCCCGCAACCCCCTCGCGCGCGCCCTTGCGGCGCGCAGCCTGGGAGGCGGCGGGGGACGCCACATCCGCAGCCAGGGCGCGCAGCGCCGCGCCGACCGCATGGCATTGCAGCAAGCGCTGCGCCGCGGCTGGGACGGCTGAAGCCCCGTGCGCCGCCGCCCCGCCCTTGCGCGGCGGCGGCGCCGCACCGATTCCGTGGACAATGGCCGCACCGGGACGCCCACCGGTTCCATGCCGCGCTGCGATGCCCGTCCCCCTTCCCCCTGATCTTTCCAGCTCTTCACCTGCATCCCCGGTGCCGGCCCAGGCCGACCGGCGGCGCCATGTCGCCGTGATCGGCGCAGGCATCGTGGGCACGGCGTGCGCGATCGAAATCCTGCGCACCGGTCGCTCCGTGACGCTGCTCGATCCCCATGCGTCCGGCGGGCCGGAAGCCACGAGCTACGGCAACGCGGGCTGGCTGTCGTCGCATTCCATCCTTCCACCCTCGAGTCCGGGCATGTGGAAACAGCTGCCAGGCTATCTGCTGGACCCGCAGGGCCCGCTCACCGTGCGCTGGGGCTACCTGCCCCGCGCCCTGCCCTGGCTCTGGCGCTTCCTGCGCTCCGGGCGCACGCCGGCCCGGGTGGCCCGCACCGCGCATGCGCTGCGCCAGCTGCTGCGGGACGCGCCTGCACTGCACGCGCGGCTCGCGGGTGAAGCCGGCGTGCCCCATCTGGTCGCGCAGCGGGGCCTGCTACACGTCTATCGCTCGCGCGCGGACTTCGAGGCCGACGCGCTCGGCTGGCGCCTGCGCGGCGAGGAAGGGATCGCCTTCCGGACACTGGAAGCCGGCGAACTGCGTGCGCAGGAGCCCGAATTGGCCCCGGCGTATGGCTTCGGCGTGCGCGTTGACGAAGCGGGCCACTGCGCGAACCCGGGCGCCTATCTGGCGGCACTGGCCGCGCACGCCCAGTCCCGGGGAGCGCGCCACGTCGCCGCACGTGCCACCGGGCTGCGCATCGCATCGGGCCGCCTGGCCGCCGTCCGGACCGACGCGGGCGACGTGCCCTGCGATGCTGCGGTGATCGCGGCCGGCGCCTATTCCCGGCCCCTGGCCCGCGACGCGGGCGACCGGGTGTGGCTCGACACCGAACGCGGATACCACGCGATGCTGGACGTGCGTGCCCGGCCGGGCGAGGCTCCGCCTCCCGGACCGCGCACCTCCACCATGGTGATGGACCGCAAGCTCATCGTCCACCAGATGGAACACGGCCTGCGCGTGGCGGGTCAGGTGGAGATCGCCGGACTGCAGGCCGCGCCGGACTGGCGCCGCGCGCGCATCCTGCTGGAGCATCTGTTCGCGCTCTACCCCGCCCTGCCGCGCCCCGCGCTGGAAAGTGGGGCCCGGTTCTGGATGGGCCGTCGCCCGAGCACCAGCGACGGCCTGCCCTGCATCGGCCCCGCGGCCGGCTGCGCGGACGTGGTCCATGCCTACGGGCACGGCCATGTCGGACTGGGCTCGTCGGCGCGCACGGGCCGCGTGGTGGCGCAGCTGCTGGACGGCTGCGCACCGGAGATCGACATCGCGCCTTTCAGCCCCGGGCGCTGGCGACGATAATCCGGCGCGCACCGCACGGCGCCCGCCTTCCCGACAACCACCGCCTGCCCGACCGCGCAGGCTTCCGGCCCCGCCCCTTCATCTTCCCGCCATGTCCGCTGTCTTCAATTTCACCTTCGTGCCCTGGTTCCGGTCGGTGGCGCCCTACATCCACAAGTTCCGCCACCAGACCTTCGTGATCGCGCTCACGGGCGAGGCCATCGCGGCAGGCAAGCTGCAGGCGATCGCGCAGGACCTGGCGATGATCCAGGCCATGGGGGTGAAAATCGTGCTGGTGCACGGTTTCCGGCCCCAGGTGAACGAGCAATTGGCGGCCAAGGGGCATGCGGCGCGGTATTCGCACGGCATCCGCATCACGGATTCGGTGGCGCTGGACTGCGCGCAGGAGGCGGCCGGGCAACTGCGCTACGAGATCGAGGCCGCGTTCAGCCAGGGCCTGCCCAACACGCCCATGGCGGGTTCCACCGTGCGCGTGATCTCGGGCAACTTCATCACCGCGCGCCCCGTGGGCATCGTGGACGGCGTGGACTTCAAGCATTCGGGACTGGTGCGCAAGGTGGACGTGGCGGGCATCCGCCGGTCGCTGGAGATGGACGCGCTGGTGCTGATCTCGCCTTTCGGCTTCTCACCCACCGGCGAGGCCTTCAATCTCACGATGGAGGAAGTAGCGACGTCCGTCTCCATCGCGCTCAAGGCGGACAAGCTTGTCTTCGTCTGCGAGGTGCCGGGCATCCGCACCGACCCCGACCAGCCCGAGAGCGAGGACAACCCCATCGACACCGAACTGCCGCTGGCGCAGGCGCGGCAGATGCTGGCGCGCGTGCCCCCGGGCCAGAAGCCGACGGACACGGCGTTCTACCTGCAGCACTGCGTGAAGGCGTGCCAGAACGGCGTGGAACGCAGCCACATCATTCCGTTCGCGGTGGACGGCGCGCTGCTGCTGGAAATCTACGTGCACGACGGCATCGGCACCATGGTGGTGGACGAAAAGCTCGAGGAACTGCGCGAGGCCACGCCGGACGACGTGGGCGGCATCCTGCAGCTCATCGAGCCGTTCGAGAAGGACGGCACGCTGGTCAAGCGCGACCGCACCGAGATCGAGCGCGACGTCGCCAACTACACCATCATCGAGCACGACGGCGTGATCTTCGGCTGCGCCGCGCTCTACCCGTATCCGGAAGCCGGCACGGCCGAGATGGCCGCCGTCACGGTGTCGCCGCAGAGCCAGGGCACGGGCGACGGGGAAAAGCTGCTCAAGCGCATCGAGCAGCGCGCCCGCGCCATGGGCCTGAAGAGCCTGTTCGTGCTCACCACCCGCACGATGCACTGGTTCATCAAGCGCGGCTTCCAGCCGGTGGATCCGGACTGGCTGCCCGAGGCCCGCAAGAAGAAATACAACTGGGACCGCCGCAGCCAGGTGCTGGTCAAGACGCTCTGAGCCCAGGGGTGATGGTCAGCCCCTGACAGCGGGGGCTGCGCCCTCCAGGGCCCAGCGTGCAGCCAGCGTGCCGACCCGGGCGATCGCGGCATCGCGCTGCTCCGCGGGCGCCGGGCTTCCCGTCAGGTAGCAGCTCACCATCACCGCTCCGCGGTCCGGCGGCCAGAACAGGCCGGCGTCGTTGCTGGTCCCGCGCGGACCGGTGCCCGTTTTTTCGCCGATGCGCCAGCCCTCCGGCATGCCGGCCCGCAGGCGCCGGTCGCCCGTGCGATTGCCCACGAGCCAGGCGAGCATCCGCGCGCGCGCTGCGGCGGAAAGCGCCTCTCCCTGGGTGACGGCCCACACGGTACGGGCCATGGCACGGGGCGTGGTGGTGTCGCGCACCTCCCCGGGCGGTACGTCGTTGAGCGCCGGCTCCATGCGGTCCAGCCGGGTCTGTGTGTCGCCCAGCGACCGCAGCCAGGCCGTGAGTTCGAGCGGCCCGCCCTGCGTGCCCAGCAGCAGGTTGGCGGCCGTGTTGTCGCTGAGCGTGACGGCCGCCTCGCACAGTTGCTCCACGGTCATACCATCGCCGTCCGCATGGCGCTCCGTCGCAGGCGAATATTCCACCAGGTCGGATTTGCGGTAGCTGATGCGGCGGTCCAGCCGTTCATGCCCCTGGTCCACGCGCCGCAGCACGTGCGCCGCGAGCAGCAGTTTGAAGGTGCTGCACAGGGGAAACCGCTCGTCGCCCCGGTGCGCGTCCTGGCGCCCGGTGGCCATGTCGAGCAGCGCCACACCCAGGCGCCCTCCCACCGACGCTTCGACTTCCTGCACCGCGCGGGCGAACGCTCCCGCACCGGAGCCCATGGATTTCTTGCCCCCGGCCCATGCATCGGGTATCCACGGAGCTGCTGCCCCACACACCGCCGCCACCATCCACGTCCTTCTCGGCACCGCCATTTCGTCACTCCGTTGTTGAACAATGGCCGCAACGATATCGGTCCGCACGGCCGGTGACCATCGACAATAATTGGCATCTTCCCCCGGAAAAACTTCACCCTCGCACCCATGCACCTGCCGCTCAATGCCCTGCGGGCGTTCGAAGTCTCGGCGCGGCACCTGAATCTCACCCGCGCGGCGGAAGAGCTGCACGTGACGCAGACCGCGGTGAGCCAGCACATCCGCAACCTCGAGGAGCGCCTGGGCAAGCCGCTGTTCCGCAGGCTGCCGCGCGGGCTGGCGCTCACCGATGAAGGTCTGGCGCTGCTGCCGGCGCTGGCGGACGCGTTCGGCCGCATCGAGCGCGCGCTGGCGCAGTGCAGCGACACACGCCCGCGCGAAGTGCTCACCGTGGGCGCCGTGGGCACCTTCGCCGTGGGATGGCTGCTGCCGCGGCTGCAGGCATTCCAGCAGCAGTGTCCGTTCGTCGATCTGCGCCTGCTCACCAACAACAACCGGGTGGACCTTGCGGGCGAAGGGCTGGACTGCGCGATCCGTTTCGGCGACGGCGCCTGGCACGGCACGGAATCGGACCGCCTGCTGGAAGCGCCCCTGACGCCCATGTGCTCGCCCGCGCTCGCCGCCCGGCTGCGCGCGCCGGCCGACTTGGCGCGGGAGTCGCTGCTGCGCTCGTACCGCGCCGATGAATGGGCCGCCTGGTTCGGTGCCGCGGGCGTGGCCTGCCCCGTGGTTCGGGGTACGGTGTTCGACTCGTCCCTGGCCCTGGCCGAAGCGGCGGCGCAGAGCGCGGGCGCGGCCCTGCTTCCCGCGCGCCTGTTCGAGCGCGAATTGCGCCAGGGCCGGCTGGTGCGGCCTTTCGGCCACGAGATCGCGCTCGGGGCCTACTGGTTCACGCGCCTGCGGTCGCGCGCCGCGTCCCCCGCGCTCACGGCCTTCCGGGAATGGCTGCTGCAAGCCTGCGCCGTGGGCGGCGCACCGGTGGAGCCTCCGCCGTCTGCAGCCATGGCGCCGTAGCCCCCCGGCTTATCATCCCCGGCCCATGTCCCAGATCCTGACCGCCGCCCTCTACCACTTCGCGAAGCTGCCCGACTGCGATGCGCTGCGCGGTCCCCTGCAGGCCGAATGCGACCGCCATGGCGTGCGCGGCCTGCTGCTGCTGGCCCCGGAAGGCGTGAACGGCACCATTGCCGGCAAGGCGGAGGGAGTGCGGGCGGTGCTGGCCATGCTCCGTGCCCAGCCGCCGCTGGCCGCCCTGCGGCACAAGGAGGCCTGGGGCGACCGCATGCCCTTCTACCGCATGCGCGTGCGGGTCAAGCGCGAAATCGTCACCCTGGGCGTTCCCGGCGTGGATGCGGCCCGCGATGCCGGCACCTATGTGAAGCCCGGGGACTGGAACGCGCTCATCGATGACCCCGAGGTGGTGGTGATCGACGTGCGCAACGGCTACGAGAGCGCCATCGGCAGCTTCGCGCGTGCGGTGAGGCCGGAGACCCGGAGCTTCACCGAGTTTCCCGCCTGGGTGGAGGCGCAGACCGCGCCCGGCGGCCTGCTGGCCGGCAAGCCGCGCGTGGCGATGTTCTGCACCGGCGGCATCCGCTGCGAGAAATCCACGGCGCTGCTGCGCATGCAGGGGTTCGGCGAGGTCTATCACCTCGAAGGCGGCATCCTGCAATACCTGGAAGACGTACCCGCCGAAGGCAGCCGCTGGGAAGGCGACTGCTTCGTGTTCGACGAACGGGTCTCCGTGTCCCATGGCCTCGTGCCCGGAACGCACCGGCACCTGTGCCGGTCCTGCCGCATGCCGCTCGGCCCGCAGGATCTGGCCTCACCCGACTACCTGCCGGGCGTGCGGTGCCCGCACTGCCGCGGCACGCGGCCCGCCGAAGAAGAACGCGCGCTGGCCGAACGGGAGCGGCAGATGGCCCTGGCCCGGCAGCGCGGCACGGAGCACCTGGGCGCCCGCCTGCCGGCGCCGTCCCGTGCCGGCCCGGTCGCGGACTCCGCTGCGCGAGACCATGCACCGGAGCCAGGGGAAGCCGAAGCATCCCTGCCGGTGCTCTACAGCTTCCGCCGGTGCCCGTACGCCATCCGGGCCCGCATGGCGATCGCCGCCAGCGGACTGCGCTGCGAATGGCGGGAAGTGGTGTTGCGCGACAAACCGGCCGCGCTGCTGGCGGCTTCTCCCAAAGGCACGGTGCCCGTTCTGGTGCTGCCCGGCGGCCAGGTGCTGGAGCAGAGCCTGGACATCATGCGGTGGGCACTGGCGCAGCGTGACCCTGAGGGCTGGCTTCAGGCGGGCGAGCCGGACGAGGTGGAAGCGCTGATCGCCTCCTGCGACGGCACGTTCAAGCAGGCGCTGGACCGGTGCAAGTACCCTGAACGCCATCCGGAGTTGCCACCCGGGGCGGCGCAGTCGCAGGCCCGGGCATGGCTCGTAGGCCTGGAGGACAGGCTGGCCCGCAGTGCATACCTGTGCGGAAGCCGCGCTGCGCTGTCCGACGTGGCGCTCATGCCGTTCGTGCGCCAATATGCGGGCATCGACCGCACGGACTGGGACGCCCGGCCCTGGCCACGCCTGCAGGCGTGGCTGGCGGCGTGGGAAAGTGGGGCGCTCTTCGAGCAGGTGATGCACAAGGCCCCGGCGTGGCGCGATGGCCAGGCCGTGCAGTATTTTCCGCCCGGACCGTGCCCGGCAGAGCGCTCCTGAGGCTCAGGCCGCGGAAAACCCGCCGCGGGCGGGGCGCGGGGCGCGGAGCAGCATCACCAGAAGCACCAGGGCCATCACGACGAAGCAGACGAACGACCAGTTGGCGATGCTGCCCCCCAGGAAGGTCCAGTCGATGGCGGCGCAATCGCCGGAGCCGCGGAAGATCATGGGAATGGCGCGGCTGATCGGGAAGTTCTCGATCATCCCGTAGAAGTCGCGGCCGCAGGTGGCGATCTCGGGCGGATACCACTGCAGCCAGCTCTGGCGCGCCGCCACGAAGGCGCCGAATCCGGACAGCAGCAGCGCCAGCACGCCCCAGGTCATCCACCAGCCACGGCCGCCGCGCAGGCTGCCCAGGCCCGTGAACACCGCCACGCCGATGAGCGCGTAGCGCTGCACGATGCACATGGGGCACGGCTCGAGGCCGACCACGTGCTGCAGGTACATGCCGAAGGCGAGCATCGCGATGCAGGCCGCGGAGATGAGGGCCAGCACGCGGCGCGGTGCGGCATCCAACCAGTTCGAAACCATGGAATCCTTGTCCTTGAAAACCCGGGCGCCGCAGGCGGCATCCGGCAAGGATGCAGCGTGTCAGATGCCCGCGGCGTGGTCCAGAAAAACGCGGGCGCGGCGCGGCGTCACCACCAGCGTTTCACCCTCCCTGAATCCCGCCTCCCGGAACTGCTGCGCCGGTATCTGCGCTTCGATCAGGGCTTCGGGCTCCGCATTGTCCGCTGATTTGTGATCGGTATCCGGGATAAGTTCCAGGCGCGCGATCGGGCCGACCACGATGGCGCGGGACAGCTGCGCCACGATGCCGCGGGGACGGCCGTCGGCGCCCACGCCCTGCCCCGGCGAGTAGCGCTCCACGTCCAGGTCGTGGGGGCGCACGTAGGCGAAGGCGGCGGCATTCTGGGCGGAGGCATGTTCGGGCGAATCGATGGCCATGCCCTCCATGTGCAGCAGGCCCTCGTGCGCCCGGCCGTGGAACAGGTTCACGTCGCCCAGGAAGCCATAGACGAAGGGGCTCGCCGGCTGGTCCCAGACCTCCTGGGGAGAGCCGCTCTGCTCGATGCGCCCCTGGTTGATCACCACCACGCGGTCGGCCACCTCCAGCGCTTCCTCCTGGTCGTGCGTGACGAAGATCGAGGTCACGTGCAGTTCGTCGTGCAGCCGGCGCAGCCAGCGGCGCAGTTCCTTGCGCACCTTGGCGTCCAGCGCGCCGAAGGGTTCGTCCAGCAGCAGCACCTTGGGCTCGACGGCGAGCGCCCGCGCCAGGGCGATGCGCTGGCGCTGCCCGCCGGACAGCTGCGAGGGATGGCGGTCGGCCAGCCAGTCGAGCTGCACGAGCTTGAGCAGGTCCGTCACCTTCTGGCGGATCTGCGCCTCGGACGGGCGCTCGGAGCGCGGCTTCACGCGCAGGCCGAATGCCACGTTCTCGAACACCGTCATGTGCCGGAACAGAGCGTAGTGCTGGAACACGAAGCCCACGCCCCGGTCGCGCACGTGCACGTCGGTCGTGTCTTCCCCGGAGAAATGGATGCTGCCGGTGTCGGGTGTTTCCAGCCCCGCGATGATGCGCAGCAGCGTGGTCTTGCCGCAGCCGGACGGCCCGAGCAGCGCGATGAGCTCTCCGGACTGGATGTCCAGGCTCACGTCCCGCAGGGCCTGGAAGTCGCCGAACTGCTTGCTGATGTTGCGGATTTCGATGCTCATGTGTGTTCCCCGGTTCTGGATCAGCGGGTCGTCGTGGCGGAAGCGGCAGGCGCGCCCGGCGCCACCGGCGCGGGCGTGGGTGTGGGTGTGGGCCGCTCGGGCGGAAGCTGGGCGGCGGCCTTGCGTTCCTGCTCGCTGCGCCACTCCGCGAAGGTCTTGATCACCAGGGTGACCAGCGCCAGCAGGGCCAGCAGCGAGGCCGCCGCGAAGGCCGCGACGGACTGGTACTCGTTGTAGAGGATTTCGACGTGCAGCGGGATGGTGTTGGTCTGCCCGCGGATGTGCCCCGAGACGACCGACACGGCGCCGAACTCGCCCATGGCGCGCGCATTGCACAGGATGACGCCGTACAGAAGCCCCCACTTGATATTGGGCAGCGTCACGTGCCAGAAGGTCTGCCAGCCGCTCGCACCGAGCACGATCGCGGCCTGCTCCTCGTCGCTGCCCTGCGCCTGCATCAGGGGAATGAGCTCACGCGCGATGAAGGGGAACGTGACGAACACGGTCGCCAGCACGATGCCCGGCACGGCGAAGATGATCTTGATGTCGTGCGCCGCCAGCCACGGGCCCAGCCAGCCGTTGGCGCCGAACAGCAGCACGTACACCAGGCCCGCCACGACGGGCGAGACGGAGAACGGCAGGTCCACCAGCGTCGTGAGGAAGGCCTTGCCGCGGAACTCGTACTTGGCGATCGCCCAGGCGGCCGCCACGCCGAACACGAGGTTGAGCGGCACCGCGATGGCGGCCGTGATCAGCGTGAGGCGGATGGCGGACCAGGCATCGGGCTCGCGCAGCGCATCCAGGTAGGCGCCGACGCCCTTGCGCAGCGCCTCGGTGAACACGGCCGCGAGCGGCAGCACGAGGAACAGCAGCAGGAAGGCCAGCGCGACCCCGATCAGCGTCCAGCGGACCCAGGGGGCTTCGGTGGTGCCTGCCTGGGCACGGCGGAGGGTGCGTGTCGGGTGGTTGCTCATATGCACGTCCGGGCCATCATGTGCTCTTGCGCTGCCAGGCCTGCAGCGCGTTGATGATGAAAAGCAACGCGAAGGAAATGACCAGCATCACCACGGCCACCGCCGTGGCGCCCGCGTAGTCGTACTGCTCCAGCTTGCCGATGATGATGAGGGGCGTGATCTCGGACACCATGGGCATGTTGCCGGCGATGAAGATCACCGACCCGTATTCACCCACCGCGCGCGCGAAGGCCATGGCGAAGCCCGTGAGCAGCGCGGGCGTGATGGAAGGCAGGATGACCTTGGTGAAGATCTGCCAGCGGGTCGCGCCCAGGCTGGTGGCGGCTTCCTCCAGTTCCTTCTCGGCGTCCTCCAGGACGGGCTGCACGGTGCGGACCACGAAGGGCAGCCCGATGAAGATCAGGGCGATGACCACGCCCGCGGGCTTGAACGCGAGCTGGATGCCCAGGGGCTCCAGGTACTGCCCCACCCAGCCGTTGCCCGCGAGCAGCGCGGTGAGCGAGATGCCGGCCACGGCGGTCGGCAGCGCGAACGGCAGATCGACCAGCGCATCGACGATCTTCTTGCCGGGAAAGCGGTAGCGCACCAGCACCCAGGCGATCAGCAGGCCGAACACGAGATTGACCAGCGCGGCCAGGAACGACGCGCCGAAAGTGAGCCGGTACGAAGCCAGCACGCGCGGCGCGCTGATGGCCGACCAGAACTGGTCCCAGGTGAGCGTGAACGTCTTGAACAGCAGCGCCGACAGCGGGATGAGCACGATGATGCTCAGGTAGAAGAGCGTGTAGCCCAGCGTGAGTCCGAAGCCGGGCAGCACGCGGCGGGAGCCGCCGCTGCGGGCACGGCCGGTCGCGGGCGCCCGGGCGCCCGGGGAGGGGATGGCCGCGCCCATGGATCAGCGACCGCCGGGGGTGTAGAGCTTGTCGAACTGGCCGCCGTCGTTGAAGTGCACCTTCTGCGCCTCGCCGAGCGATCCGAAATACTTGGCGACGGTGAACTGCTTGACCGGCTTGAAGACGTCGGCGTGCTTCTTCAGCACGGCTTCGGAGCGCGGGCGCAGCGCGTGCTGGGCGGCAATTTCCTGGCCTTCGTCGGAATACAGGTAGTCCAGGTAGGCCTTGGCGAGGTCGCCCGTGCCCTTCCTGGTCACGGTGCGCTCCACCACGGCGACGGGGTTCTCGGCCACCACGCTCACCGAGGGATAGACGGCATCGACCTTGCCCTTGCCGAATTCGCGCTCGATGGACAGCACCTCGGATTCGAACGTGATGAGCACGTCGCCCGTGTTGCGCTGCAGGAAGATGCTGGTCGCGTCGCGACCGCCCTTGCCCAGCACCGGCACGTTCTTGTAGAGCTTGCCCACGAACTCTGCCGCCTGCGCATCGGTGCCACCCTTCTCGCGCACGGCGCCCCAGGCGGCCAGGTAGGCATAGCGGCCGTTGCCGCCCGTCTTGGGGTTCACCACGACCACCTGCACGCCGGGCTTGACCAGGTCGTCCCAGTCCTTGATGTTCTTCGGGTTGCCCTTGCGCACCAGGAACAGCATGGTGGACGTCGTAGGCGATGCGTCGTTGGGGAATTTCTTCGCCCAGTCCTTGGCCACCACGCCGTTGGCGGCCAGGAAGTCGATGTCGGTGGTGGTGTTGAAGGTGACCACGTCGGCGGCGAGGCCGTCGTTCACCGCGCGGGCCTGGGCGCTGGAGCCGCCGTGGGCCTGGTCGATGCGCACGTCCTTGCCGGTGGTCTTCTTGTAATGGGCGACGAAGGCCTGGTTGTAGTCCTTGTAGAACTCCCGGGCGACGTCATAGGAAACGTTGAGCAGCGTGGTCGTCTGCGCGGACGCCACGCCCGCCGTGGCGGCGAGGGCCAGGGCGGCCAGGAAGGTCTTGAGTTTCGTCCGGGAATTCATGTGTGCGTCACCCAGGTTGTCTATGAATGCAACCCATTGTGAACGCCAACGCTTCCAACTCAAAAGAATAGATTCTTGTTAATTAATCAGACCAGGGCATAAAGCGCCGGGCGCACGGCGCGTTGGCTCAGGCCGCGGAGCGCACCGGCTCCGCACCGCCGCCCGGTCCCCAGGCCACGTCTTCCGCGAGGGAGTGCAGCAAGGCCCAGCCGAGGGGCCACTCGCCGTGCCCGGACTCCACGTTGATGTGTCCGGCCTGCTGCAGCCGGACGAATTCGCTGCCCCACGCCCGGGCATAGGCACCGGCCAGGCGGACGGGGCAATACGGATCGTTGCTGCTGGCCACCAGGATGCTGCGATAGGGCAAGGGCTCATAGGGCACGGGGGCGAAATCGCTGAGCACGGCCCGGCGCTCCGGATCGGCGGGCGCCACCAGCAGGGCCCCCGCCACGCGGGACCGGGCCTGCGGGCCCATGTGTGCCGACGCGATGCAGCCCAGGCTGTGGGCGACGATGACCACCGGATGGGGCGCCTCCTGCACGGTGCGCTCCAGGGTCCGGACCCAGGCTTCGCGCGTCGGGGTGATCCAGTCGTCCTGCACCACCCTGCGCGCCCCGGGCAGGCGGTCCGCCCAGAGCGTCTGCCAATGGCCGGGGCCGGAGTCCCGCCAGCCCGGCACCACGATGACGGAACGGCCGGCGAGCGTCATGGCTGCCTCCGCGCGGCCGCGCACCCAAGCGCCCCGGCCCCGGCCACGGGAAGCAAAGCCCGGGCAGCCGGAGCCGTCCGGACGGGCAGCCAGGGGCCTTGCCGACAGGGAGTTTCGCTGTGAGGGGCTGCAACAGCCATGGCATCGCTCCTTTTGCATGCATGAATGGAGCGATTCTGTGCGGGCAGTTTTAAAACCCGAACGAATATATGGTTGTGAATTTATGAGTATCTCGTCTATTCACTGGCTGGCCAGGCGATCGCCTGCATGGCGCAGCAGCACGAGGATCTGCCACTGGGCCACCACCAGGGCGAAGTAGGCGAACAATTCCGCCCACTCTTCGACGACCACCGCCCGGCCCTGCAGGAAGCTCGCCACGGGTATGCCGAGATGCCCTTCGGCATAGGTGCTGAGAGCGGCCGCCAGCAGCAGGATGGCCAATTCGGCCCATACGAACTGCGGGGAGCGCAGCAAGGCGGGGACGGCGCGCAGGATCCGTGAACGCAGCAGCACCCAGGCGCACCAGGCGAGCACGATGAGCGCCAGTGGTACGACCGCGGGCTTGTACCAGAGGTGCGCGGACGAATAGACCGGCCCCTCCGCAGAGAAGTCGATCGGAGGCAGCAGCGCGGCGCCCCAGCTCAGCTCCCGCGCCGTCAGCAGGCACCAGACCGGAGCCGCTGCCATCGCGAAGCCCTTCGCCACGAGGCCTTCGGAGTCTCCGGCGACCTGCCGGCGCGCGGCCAGCACGGCCATGCCGGCGCCCGCCAGCAGCACCACGACCTGGATGTCCTCCAGCAGACCGTTCTCCCAGCCGGCGGAAACAGGGAGGACCGCGGCGGCCGCACCGCTGAGCGCCAGCCCCAGCAGCATGCAGGCCAGCCACAGCCGGCGCCATCGGACGGACTGCGGAGGGACGTGGAACGTCACCGGGGATGGTGTAGCGGTGTTCATTGGGCGGGCGATGGGCTGGCGACGGGTCCCTGCGCGGCAGGGACATGGGCGCGCGTGCGGCAGAACCCAAGGACCCGCTGCCCTTCTACCAGGTATTGCGCTGCGCGTACGTAATTTACCGATGAGTCCATGGAGTGACCGATCGGTTACAAGCCAGTGTAAGGCAGCCATGTAAAGCGCGTGTAATGCAACGCGCCGAAAATCACGCGGTTCGCGTGCCGCCGCGCCGGCAGACCACTTCGTTGTGGCCCGGAACGGTCTCGCCCAGGAAATCCAGGAAACGCCGCACGGCCGGAGCCAGGCCGCGGCGCGAGGGGAACACCGCATGCACCACCCCGCGCGGCGTGGACCAGCCGGGCAGGATGCGCACCAGCCGCCCCTCGCCCAGTTCCGCCTGGCACATGTAGTCGGGCAGCCAGCACATGCCGGTGCCGGCCAGCGCGGCGAACTTGAGGGTGAGCAGATCGTCCGCCACGTACCGCGGCGTGAGCTGCACGGCTTCCTCGCGGCCGTCGGGCCCGACCAGGCGCAGGGCGGTGCGGCCGTCGGGCGCGGACATCGCCATGCTGTCCAGACGGCTCAGTTCGGCGAGGGTGGCTGGCGTGCCCTGCCGGGCCAGCAGGGCCGGGCTGGCGACCAGCACCTGCAGCACGTCGTCCAGCCGCTTGACGACCATGCTGCCGCTGTCGTCGAGATTCGGCCGCACGCGCAGGGCCACGTCCACGCCCTCCTCCACCAGATCGACGGCCCGGTTCGTGACCTGCATCTCCACCCGCACCTGGGGATGGCGCTCCAGGAAGATCGGCATCAGCTCTCCCAGCACCGTCTGGGCGAGCGTGACCGGACAGCTCACGCGCACCGTGCCGCGCGGTTCCGTCTGGACCTCTGCCACCGCATCGGAGGCGGCCTGCGCGGCCTCCCGTACCGCCTGGCAGTGGCGCAGGTAGGACTCGCCGATCTCGGTGAGCGACAGCTTGCGGGTCGTGCGCTGCAGCAGGCGCACGCCCAATTGCGCCTCCAGCTCGGATACGCGGCGCGACAACCGGGACTTGGGGATGCCGAGCGCGCGGCCCGCGGCGGCGAAGCCGCCCCGCTCCACCACCTCGGCGAAATACAGCATGTCGTTCAGGTCTTGCATGGCCAGGGCTCCTGCCCATCGTCTCATGGATGGAACGATCTATCGTAAATGCTCCGCCTTATCAATGCATCCACACCGCCGCACAATCCAATCCACGCCACATGGTGTGGCCACCGACCCGATACCAGGAGAAATACCATGCAACTGCTGCACATCGATTCCGCCATCACCGGCAACGCATCCGTTTCGCGCCAGCTGACCGCCAGGACCGTGGCCGCCTGGGTGGCAGCCCATCCCGGCACCGAGGTGCACTACCTCGATCTCGTGGCGCAGGCTCCGGGCCATTTCACCATGGACGCGATGGCGCCACGCACGGGGCAGACCGACGGGCTGAGCGAAGCGCAGCAGCGCGAAAACGCCGTGTCCGAAACGCTGGTGAGCCAGTTCCTCGCGGCCGACGTGGTCGTGGTCGGCGCACCCTTCTACAACTTCGGCATCCCCACGCAGCTCAAGGCCTGGATCGACCGCATCGCCCAGCCCGGACGCACGTTCCGCTACGGCGCCAGCGGTCCCGAAGGCCTGGCGAAGGGCAAGACGGTGATCGTGGTCTCGTCGCGCGGCGGCGTGTATTCCACGAGCGATGCCGGCCGGGCGCTGGAACACCAGGAGAGCTACCTGCAGACGGTGTTCGGTTTCTTCGGCATCACCGATGTGCGCTTCGTGCGTGCCGAAGGCGTGGCCATGGGGCCGGACGCCCGCGCCCAGGCGCTGGCGAGCGCCGATGCCGACATCCGGGCGCATGCCGCGGCACCGGCCACCGCGCTGGCCGAAGCCGCCTGACCGGCACCGCACAGGCACGGGCAACGCGGGGCGGCCCGGCGCCGGGCTGTTGTCAGGCCTGTGCGTGGCGGCGCACCCAGGCCGCGTATTTGTCCATCCAGGTCTGGATGAACTGCCGGCTCGATTCGCCGATGCTGCCGTCGTCGGCGAACAGGCCGTCTTTGGCCTGGATGAACGCCTCGGGCTGGCCGAGCGTGGGAACGTCGAGGTAGGCCAGCACGTTGCGCAGGTGCTGCTGGGCGAGCGCCGTGCCGATGGCCCCGACGGACACGCCGATCACGCCCGCCGGCTTGCCGCCCCAGACACTCTGGCCATAGGGGCGGGAGGCATGGTCGATGGCGTTCTTGAGCACGCCCGGGATGGAGCGGTTGTACTCGGGCGTGACGAACAGCAGGCCCTGGGCCTTCGAGATCCCGGACTTCAGCCGCAGCACGGATTCGCTCTGGTGGCCGTCGTCATCCTGGTTGTAGAGCGGCAGGTCGTCGATGCGCACCTGGGTGAGCGTGAAATCGGGCGGCGCCAGCCTGGCCAGGGCATCGGCCATGCGGCGGTTGAACGAATCCTTGCGCAGGCTGCCCACGAGGACGGCGATGGTGTATTGGCTCATGGAGACTCCTTGAGTGGCTGGTGAAAGCAGCCGGGCCGCGCTGTGGCGCGGCCCGACAGTTCTCCATGATCACGGCCCCGCGAGAGCTTGCCTGTCAGGCAAGCGCGCATTCGGGGCGCCGCGCCTCACCAGCCGGCGAGCACCGCGCCCTTGAACTGCGTTTCGATGTACTGGCGGACCTCGTCCGAGTGGTAGGCCTTCACCAGCTTGGCCACCCAGGGCTTGTCCTTGTCGGCCTCGCGCACGGCGACGATGTTCACGTAAGGGCTCTTGGCGCTTTCCTGGGCGATGGCGTCGGTCTTGGGATTGAGGCCCGCGGACAGCGCGAAATTGGTGTTGATCGCGGCGGCATCGAGATCGTCCAGCGAACGGGCCAGCTGGGCGGCGTCCAGCTCCACGAACTTGAGCTTCCTGGGGTTGGAGGTCACGTCCAGCGGCGTGGCCTTGAGGCCGGCGCCGTCCTTGAGCTTGACGAGGCCCTTGTCCTGCAGCACCAGCAGCACGCGGCCGCCGTTGGTCGGGTCGTTGGGAATGCCGAAACGCGCGCCCTCCTTGAGGTCCTCGAGCTTCCTGACCTTCTTCGAATACAGGCCGATGGGGAAGTTGACCGTGTAGCCCGCGGACACCAGCTTGTAGCCGCGGTCCTTCACCTGGGCGTCGAGGTAGGGCTTGTGCTGGTAGCTGTTGGCATCGAGGTCACCGGCCGCCAGTGCCGCGTTCGGCTGCACGTAGTCGCTGAATTCGACGATCTGGACCTTCAGGCCGTCCTTCTCGGCCACTTTCTTGACCTGCTCGAAGATCTGCGCATGGGGGCCGGCGGTCACGCCGACCTTGATCGGCTTGTCCTGGGCCATGGCGCCAGGGGCCAGCAGCAGGGCGATCGACGAGGCAGCGAGGGAGCGGAGAAGAAAACGCTTGTTCACGGGGGTGACTTTCCATTCGAAATGTGTGGAGACGGATCGTATCGGCACGGCCCCGTTGCGCCAAAGAACGGGTTGTCATTTCCTCATGCCGGAAATCGGCGGGCCGCCGCCGCCCTGCCCGGTCAGGCAGCCAGCTTGAAGACGCCCACGGCCTGCGCCAGCTGAGTGGCCTGCTGCTCCAGGGTGCGGGAGGCCGCGGCCCCCTGCTCCACCATGGCGGCATTCTGGCGCGTCGATTCGTCCAGTTGCGCGACCGCTTCGCCCACCGAAGCGATGCCACCGGTCTGTTCCGCCGTGGAAGCGTTGATTTCGGCGATGAGCTGGGCGACGCGCTCCACCTGTCCCACGATGTCGGCCATGGTGGAGCCCGCCTGGCCCACCAGGCGGGAGCCGTCGTCCACGCGCGCCACGCTGTCCTCGATGAGTGCCTTGACCTGCCGGGCGGCCTGGGCGCTGCGCTGGGCGAGGCTGCGGACCTCGCTGGCGACCACCGCGAACCCGCGGCCCTGCTCGCCCGCACGCGCCGCTTCGACGGCCGCATTGAGCGCGAGGATGTTGGTCTGGAATGCGATGCCGTCGATCACGCCGATGATGTCCGCGATCTTGCCGGAGCTCTCGGCGATCGAGGTCATGGTGGCCACCACCTCGCCCACGACCACGCCGCCCTTGCCTGCCGCGGCGCTGGCCGATGCCGCCAGCTGCGCCGCCTGCCGGGCGGATTCGGCGTTGCCGTTGACGGACTGGGTCATGCGCTCCATCGATGCCGTCGTGTGCTCCAGGTGCCGCGCCTGCGCCTCGGTACGCTGCAGCAGGCCTGCATTGCCCTGCGCGATCTGCAGCGCGCCCTCCGCCATGGCCTCCGATGCACCGCGCACCCTGGCGACCACCGACGACAGGTTCTGCTGCATGCTGCCCAGGGAGGCCAGCACGCTGCCCGCGCGCGCCGCCGACGCACCGGGAACGGAGCCCAGGTCGCCGGACGCCACCAGGCCCGCGACCTCGGCCAGGGCCTGCGGCTCCGCGCCCAGCTGACCGGCGATGCTGCGCGACACGGCCCAGGCCACCAGCACGCTGGCGGCCAGCGCAAGAACCAGCGCGCCCATCATCACGGCGCGGAATCCGCTCGCCTGCGCCATGGCCGTGGCGTTCTCGGCCTGGATGCGCGCTTCCTCGAAATCGATCAGCCGGTTGATGGCTGCCAGCCATTGCACGTACTGGGGCTTGGCCTGCTTCCAGAGCACTTCGCGCGCCTGGGCGTCGTCCTGGCCCGCGAGCGCCACGATGCGCTGCGTGGACGCCACGGCCTGGGCCTCCGCACGGCGGATGTCGGCATAGAGCGCGCCCAGTTGCGGTTCGGCACCGGGCCTGCCCAGGATGCTCTCCAGCGGACCGGCGGACTGCGCATAGAACGCCGCGAGCGAAGCGATGACGGCGATCTCGCGCTCCCGCTGCTGCGGTGTGGCCGCGAGGACGACATCGCGCACGGCGATGGAGCGGTCGTGCGCGGAGCCCCGGAAATTGATGGCGTACCGCTGGACCGGCACGTGCTCCGAACCGTTGGCGGCCAGGGCCCTGTCGATGGCCTGCACCTTGACCAGGGCGATGCCGGCCACGACGACCAGCAGCCCCACCACGATCCCGAAAGCGACGGCCAGGCGTCTGGCGACCGTCATGCGAGAAAAACCCATTGCGTCTCACCTGTGTAATAGGATGTCACGCAATGTTACGCATTCCTGCGATGCAGGCTGCGGCAGATTTTCAATCACGTACATGCGCGTGGGCTATCCGCCGCTGCCAGCCGGTGGTGCGCCGGCCTGCTGCACCTGTGTCACGGCCGGGCGAGTGCCACGGGCAAGCCCATGAAGGCCGCCGCTCTACGTCAGCGGTGGCTCAACCGGCGCACCGCCCAGTCGCCCAGGCTCTGCACGGCCTGCACGAAGAAGATCAGCACGACCACCACGGCCAGCATGATGTCCGGCAGGAACCGCTGGTAGCCGTAGCGGATGCCCAGGTCGCCCAGCCCGCCGCCACCGATGGCGCCTGCCATGGCCGAATAGCCGGTCAGGCTGACGAAGGTGATGGTGAGGCCGGCCACGATGCCGGGCAGCGCCTCGGGCAGCAGCACCTTCCAGACGATCTGGGAGGTGGTCGCGCCCATGGCCTGGGCGGCCTCGATCAGGCCCGGGTCCACCTCGCGCAGCGAGGCCTCGACCAGCCGGGCGACGAAGGGTGCCGCGGCGATGGTGAGCGGCACCACGGCCGCCGCGGTACCGATGGACGACCCGGTGATCAGCCGCGTGAACGGGATGATGGCCACCAGCAGGATGATGAACGGCGTGGAGCGCACGGCGTTCACGATCCAGCCCACGGTCTTGTTGACGGGGCCGTTCTCCAGCACGCCGCCGCGGTCGGTCAGGCGCAGGAACACGCCCAGGGGAATGCCGATCAGCGCCCCGACCACGCCCGAGATGCCCACCATGACGAGCGTTTCCCACAGCGAGGTGGCGAACAGCTCCAGCATCATTTCCGTAAAGTTCTCGAACATCGCCTCAGCCTCCCGCTTCCACTTCCACTTTCACTTCGTCCACCACCACGCCCTGGGCGCGCAATTGCGCCACCGCGGCCGCCAGGCGCGGGGCCTCGCCGCTCGCGTACACCGCGAGGGAGCCGAAGGTCTGGCGCTGGATCTCGTCGATCTGGCCGTGCAGGATGGACAGGTCCAGGCGGTGCTCCCGGATCAGTCCGGAGAGGATCGGCTGGTAGGCCCGCTCGCCCGAATACGACAGGCGCAGCAGTTCGCCCGTCTCGCCCTCGGGCAGCTGCGCGGCCAGGCGGCGCACGTGGTCGAGCACGCTGGCGGGCAGTTCCTGCGGGACGATCTCGTCGATCAGGCTCTTGGTGATGGGCTGGCGGGGCCGCGTGAACACGTCCAGCACGGGGCCGATTTCCGCGATGCGGCCGGCATCGATCACGGCCACGCGGTCGGCGATCTGCTTGACGACCTGCATCTGGTGGGTGATGAGCACCACCGTCAGGCCCAGCTCTTCGTTCACCTGCCGCAGCAGGGCCAGGATGGAGCGCGTGGTTTCCGGGTCGAGCGCCGAAGTGGCCTCGTCCGAGAGCAGCACCTTGGGCCGGCAGGCCAGCGCCCGGGCGATGCCCACGCGCTGTTTCTGTCCGCCGCTGATCTGCGCCGGATAGCGGTCTGCGAGGTGCGACAGGCCCACCAGTTCGAGCAGCGGATTCACGCGCTCGCGGATGGCGGCCTTGTCCATGCCGGCCAGTTCCAGCGGCAGCGCGGCGTTGTCGAACACCGTGCGCGAGGACAGCAGGTTGAAATGCTGGAACACCATGCCGATGTCGCGGCGCGCGGCACGCAGTTCGGAGTCGCCGAGTTTCGTGAGATCGCGGCCCGCCACGATCACCTCGCCGGCCGTGGGGCGGTTGAGCAGGTTGATGACGCGCACCAGCGAGCTCTTGCCCGCGCCGCTGCGCCCGATGATGCCGAACACTTCGCCCGGCTGGATGTGCAGGTCGATGCCCCGCAAGGCTTCCACGGGCCCGCTCGGCCCCTGGTAAATCTGGGTGATGCCCCGTAAGTCGATCATGGCGATGCGATCCCTGGCTTTTCCGGCGGCGGGCGGCCTGGGGCCGTCGCGTGGGAGCAGGACCGGTTCTGGAGAAAAAGGAAACGGTGAAGAAAGAAAGAGCACCGCGCCCGTGGACGGCACCACGGCGGTGCACTGGACGCGGAACCCGTGACTCTACGGCCTGTGCGGCGGAATACCAACGAATCAGAGGTTCGATGCTAAGACGCCGCGGTTATGAGGGAGGGGATTGTGCAACACCCGGCCCGTCCTGCGGTCGCAGCGGGGTTTCGCGGGCTTTCCGGGGTTTCGCCGGCCCGAGCCGCTCAGTGGCCGGGCGTGCCCACCATGTCCAGCACCTTCCGCACCAGCGCCTGGGCATCGAACGGCTTGACGATGAGCTCCATGTGGTGGGCGGCCAGGAAGCCGGGATCCATGGCCGCCTGCTCGGCGTAGCCCGTCATGAGCAGCACCAGGATGCCGGGAAGACGCTCGCGCGCGAAATCCGCCACCTGCCGGCCATTGGGCCCCGGCAGCCCCACGTCGGACACCAGCAGGTCGAAGTGGATGGCGCCCGACAGCATCGCCATGCCCCCGGCGCCTGAGCTGGCCGACAGCACCTGGAAGCCGAGGTCGCGCAGCAGTTCGCACACGAACTCGCGCACCGTGGCGTCGTCCTCCACCACCAGCACCGAATCCGGCCGCTTGCCCGCCTCGGCACTGTCCAGGCCGGCAGGCGCCTCGTCGCTGACCTCCTCGGACGAGCGCGGAAAGTAGAGCGACACGCAGGTGCCGCGCCCCTCTTCGCTTTCCAGCGCCACGGCGCCGCCCGACTGGCGCATGTAGCCGTAGATCATCGACAGGCCCAGCCCCGTTCCCTGCCCGATCGGCTTGGTGGTGAAGAACGGATCGAAGGCCAGGTCCAGCACTTCCTTGGACATGCCGTGGCCGGTATCGCTCACCTGCAGGCGCACCAGGTCGCCCGGCGGCAGCCCGAGCGCCTCGCGTACCTGGGGAGGCAGCGCCTGCGCTCCACCCAGGTTGTCCCCGGCGATGCGCAGGCGCCCGCCTTCGGGCATGGCGTCGCGGGCATTGATGGCCAGGTTGAGCACCGCGCTCTCGAGCTGGTGGACATCGGTGAGCACCGGCCAGAGATCCTCGGGAATCTCGATGTCCAGGCGAGTGTTTTCCCCGCAGGTGTTGCGCAGCATGGGCTCCAGGTTGCGGATGGACGCGGCGGCATCCACCGGGCGCACGTCCAGCGGCTGGCGCCGCGAGAAGGCCAGCAGCCGCTGCGTGAGCGCGGCGGCGCGCCGGGCCGACGACAGGCCGGCCTCCACGTAGCGGGGAATGTCGTCCATGTGGCCGCGCGCATGGCGCTGGCCGATCAACTGCAGGGGCAGCACCACGCCCTGCAGCATGTTGTTGAAGTCGTGCGCGATGCCGCCCGTGAGCTGCCCGATCGCCTCCATCTTCTGGCTGTGGCGCACGCGCTCCTGGGACTGCAGCAGGGCTTCGGTGCGGGCGCGCTCGTCGGTCACGTCGCGGCCCACGGCCTGCACGAAGCCGTCGCCGGGCACCGCGGTCCAGTCGATCCAGCGGTCGGCGCCGCTGCGGTGGCGAAAGCGCAGCGTGGCCTGGTGGCGCACGGCCTCGGCCAGGCGCTGCACGTCGTCCGGCACGCGCACCGCCTCGTCGTCATGGATGAAGGAGAGGATGCGCCGGCCGATGGTCTCGTCCTCGGAATAGCCCAGCGTGGCCTGCCACGCGGGATTGACGGCGGCGATGGTGCCGTCGAGCCGCGTGACGACCAGCATGGCGTCCGACAGCAGCCAGAGCCGGTTGCGGTCGGCCGTGCGGTCGGCCACCTGCTGATCCAGCGTGGCGGCCAGGTCCTGCAGCCGCTGCTGGGCCAGGAACTTGCCGGTGGTCTCGACCACCGTGTCCATGAAGCCCACCACGGTGCCGGAGCCATCGCAGACCGGGCTGTAGCAGAAGGTGAAGTAGGCCTGCTCGTCGTAGCCCTGGCGGCGCACCACCAGCGGGAAGTCTTCCAGGAACACGGAATCCCCGGCGAGCGCGCGCTCGGCCAGCGGGCCGATTGTCTCCCACGCTTCGGCCCAGACATCGTAGAAAGACCGGCCCAGCGCTTCGGGCTTGGCCCCCAGGATGACACGGAAGGCATCGTTGTAGATGGAGACCATTTCCGGCCCCCAGGCCAGGCACTTGGGGAAGCGCGACGCCAGCACCATCTGCACCGCCACCCGCAACGCCTCGGGCCAGGACTCCATGGGGCCGAGCGGCGTGGAGGACCAGTCGTGCCGGCGCACGCGCTCGCTCATCTCGCCGGCGGTCCGCAGGAAGTCGGAATGCGTGGGGGAAGGAACACTCATGTCGGGGGCGATGATGACATGGCCAAAGCGCCCCTCCGCACCAACCGCCATTGCGCCCGCAGGGGCACGAGGGGCTGTTCCGCCGACCGGAACACGGCCGAGCCGTGCGCCTTTTTGCCGAGCCCGGCGACGCTCAGGCCCGGGCGGCCCGACCGTGCGCATCGCCCATGCGCACGGCCAGCGCTGCCGCACAGGCCAGCGTGGCCAGCACGGCCACGCCGGACCAGCCCCAGCGGGCCATGGCCAGCGCACCGAGCGCGGAACCCGTGGCCATGCCGATGAACACGCCAGTGAACAGCAGGGCATTCAGGCGGCTGCGCGCGGCGGGCTCCAGGCCATAGACGAGGGTCTGGTGGGCCACCAGCGCCGCCTGGATGCCGAAGTCGAAACCGATGGCACTGGCCACCAGCAGGCCGAGCTGCGCCCAGCCGGGGAGCCAGTGCGCGGCCAGCAGAGACGCGAACAACACCAGGGCCAGCCCCGATCCCAGTTGCGTGACCAAGCCGGGCCCGCGGCGGTCGGCCAGCCGGCCGGCCAGGGGCGCGGCGAGCGCGCCGGCCGCTCCGGCAAGGCCGAAGGCACCCGCCGCCGCACTGCCCCAGTGAAACTCGCTGTGCAGCATCACGGCAAGCGTGGACCAGAAAGCGCTGAACGCGACCGACAGCAACCCCTGCGCGAGTGCCGCGCGGCGCAGCGGGCGCTGCGACCGCCACAGCCCGGCCATGGAGGCGAGCAGCGCGCCATAGCCCAGGTGGGTGGTGGGCGCGAAGCGCGGCAGCCAGCGCCAGGCGGCCACGCCCAGCAGCGCGACCGCGGCGGCCGCGGCGCCATACACGGCGCGCCAGCCGAACGCCGCCGCGCCCAGGCCGCTCACCACCCGCGACAGCAGGATGCCCAGCAGCAGGCCCGTCATCACCGTGCCCACCACCTTGCCGCGCGCATGCGGGGCCGCCACGGTGGCTGCGGCCGGCACTACGTCCTGCGCGAGGGTGGCGGACAGGCCGATGGCGAGGCTGGCGGCCAGCAGCGCGGCGATGCCGGGGGCCGCGGCGCTGGCCAGCAGCGCCGCGGCGAGCATGGCCGCCTTGGCCAGGATGATGCGGCGCCGGTCGTACCGGTCTCCCAGCGGGGCGAGCAACAGGATACCGAGCGCATAGCCCAGTTGCGTGAGGGTGGGCACGAGGCCGACGGAGCGCCCGTCCGCATGGATGTCCGGGCCCAGCACGCCGAGCATCGGCTGGCTGTAGTAGAGCGAGGCCACGCTCACGCCGGCGGTGGTGGCCAGCAGCAGGACCAATGCCGCCGGTACCTCGGCGAGTTGCGCGGTGCCGCCGGGGGCTGCAGGGGCCATGCCGGCAGAGTTATGCGCGGGATGAATGGAAGTCATAGGAATACGCCTGGGAAAGACAATGGCTGCAGTGTCCCCGCTCCTTAGGATATGCGGTAGCCTACCCGCGCGCAGATCAGATATACGCTACACGCATGACCAATCCGTCCCTGCTCATGAACGGTGCCGACCGCATCGAGTTGCTGCAGACCTTCGTCCGCATCGTGGACAGCGGCAGCCTGTCCGCAGCGGCGCGGCAGCTCGGCACCACCCAGCCCACCGTCAGCCGGCGCCTGCAGGCGCTGGAGCGCGGCATGGGCCTGCGGTTGCTGCAGCGCTCCACGCACGGCATGAAGCTCACGGAAGATGGCGAGCGCTGCTTCGCCCATGCCAGGGAACTGCTGGCGCAGTGGCAGGCCATGGAGTCGGACCTGCGCGGCGCGCACGACACGCCCCGGGGCCTGCTGCGCGTGCAGGCCCCGCACGCGTTCGGACAGGACCAGCTGATAGCGCCGCTGGCGGCCTTCCTGCGCCGCTATCCCGAGGTATCGGTCGAATGGCTGCTGCACGACCGCCAGCCGGACTTCATCGCGGAGGGCATCGACTGCGCGATCCAGGTGGGGCCGGTGCGGGATCCGTCCGTCGTCGCCACGCACGTGGCCGAGGTGCCCCGCATCGTGGTGGCCTCGCCAGGCCTGCTGGAGGCGCACGGCGGCGCGCCGCCGCACCCGCAGGACCTGGGCGCCCTGCCCTGGCTGGCCCTGCGCACCTATTACCTGCGCGAGGTGGAACTGCATCCGGAGGAAGGGCTGGCCACGGCACCCGCTGCGGCAGCGAAACCGGATGCCACCGCCGGACCGCAGGCCATCGCCATCCGGCCGAGGATGGCCACCGACAGCCTGCATGCCCTGCGCAACGCGGCACTGTCGGGCCTGGGCGCAGCCCTCGTGTCCGCCTGGGCGGTGCAGGACGACCTGCGCTCGGGCCGGCTGGTGCATGTCGTGCCAGGCTGGAGGGCGCAGCCCCTGCCCGTGCATCTGGTCTATCCGCCCACCCGCCACCCGCCGGCACGCCTGCGCGTCTTCCTGGAGGCGATGCGCGAAGCGATTCCGTCGATCGCCGGCATGCAGGCACGGCGCGTGGCACCATCCGGGCCATCCTTGCGACCACGGCGATGAGCGACACCCCCCCCCCTCTCCCCTTCCGGATCTGGCCCCGCTGCGGGAGCGGATGGCCCACGCCAACCACGCCCCCGTGCGCATCCTCATGGTCTGCATGGGGAACATCTGCCGCAGCCCCACGGCCCACGGCGTGCTCGAGACAATGGCCGCGGACGCGGGCCTGGACGGCAGGATCGAGGTGGACTCCGCCGGCACGCACGACTACCACGTGGGCGAGCCGCCCGACGAGCGCGCCCAGGCCCATGCGCGGCGCAGGGGCTATGACCTGTCAGCCCAGCGCGCCCGCCACCTGGGCCTCCAGGACTTCGAGGACTTCGACCTCGTGCTGGTCATGGACGCCCGCAACGAGGCCGCGGCGCGCGCACTGTGCCCGCCATCGCGACGGGGCCGCCTGCACCGACTGACGGATTTCCGCCAGGCCCTGCCGGCGCACGAGGTGCCGGATCCGTACTACGGCGGAGCCGACGGCTTCGAGCACGTGCTGGACGTGGTGGAGGATGCATGCGCGGGCCTGCTGGCCGCGCTGCGCGCGGCATGAGCACGCCGCACGCTTCAGCCATCGTCTCAGCGACGTTGACGACCAGCGTATTGCTGATTCAGCAGAGTTGCAGAAATATCATCGAATGTTCGAGTTTCCCCATCACTTTGGTCCATGTATTGAGTGCTGGGATCCGTTCCGACTCGGACATCGAACAACCGGGTACTGTCGTCGGCAAGTGCATGAGCCGTAAGTTGCTCGCCAACAGGCGGCAACCCCATTTTCCTCATCTGCTTATTGATCTCTTCTTGACCCAAAGGACTAATAGACTCCATCCGTCCTGAATCTTTGCCAGAAGGTGCACGCTCGGCCCACGCTTCACCCTGAATACGCGAGTTGGCCGCGAGTTGCGCGAGAGGATACGACTGACCTGTCCGCGAATCGTGCAGAACAGCTTGGTCCAGTGTGCAAGCACTGGGATGACCGGGCCATGGATCCACGACAACAGTTTTGGATTCACCCCAGCGCGCTACCCGCGGATCTCCAATCAAAAGAAATTCATGAGACCCCCCGTCAGGGAGAGACTGCCTCCTCCGCATGATGGGAGCACTGAGGGATTCATTGTGCAAGGCTGCGCCAGCCACCGATGCGAACACAGCGCAATTGCCACCTTGGGACTTTTGCGCCCGCTTCAATTTCGTCGCCGCTCCGTCCCTGCGCGCAATTACATCCCTTGCCCAGCTTTCGCCCTGACTTGCACGTATGTCCGTCACCTGGTTACCGGCTCCAGCATGCATGACATTTCTCGTGATTCGATTTGCTCGACCAGCTGCCTTAAGATTCTCGAAGACTTCGCTTGGAACAGAAACAGTCTTGTGCCTATATCCTCCAGAAATCCCCAGCGTCGAGCTATGTACATTTTCATGTACTTTCACGATGTCATCGCGGTTGCTGGAGTTCAGAGCATTCCAGGTGCCTTGAGAAGAGCTACCGCCTGAAAGAATTTTTTTAAACATATTGACCAGAAAAGAATAGATGAGCCCATTCTCCCCTGCGCGAATCCAAATGAATCGAATCAAGCGAATTTCCAATCAACAAAACGAAGCGGGCTGCGCATAGCGAGTTTGGGACAAATGTGCGCTGTCGCGGCCTTGTCATGCTTGCAACAATCAACGATGGGCCCGCTCGACCAGCCCGCCACCCAGCGCCTTGTAGAGCGCCACCGCATTGCCGAGCTCCGCGCGGCGCAGGTCCAGCAGCGCCTGCTGCGCGGCGTACTGCTGGCGCCGGGCGTCCAGCAGTTCCAGTCGCCCGTCCGTGCCCGCCCGGTAGCGCAGTTCCGACAGCTCCACGCGCCGGGCGGCGCTGGCCACGGTACGCGCCTGGGCGTCGATCTGCCGGCCGTAGGTGGCCGCTCCCGCGAGCGCATCGGCCACCTCGCGGAAGGCGACCTGGATCGCCCGTTCGTACTGGACCACAGCCTCGGAGCGCCGCACTTGGGCGAGGCGCAGTTCCCCGCGCAGGCGACCGCGGTCGAAGAGCGGCTGGGTGATCTGCGGCGCGAAGCGCCAGGTGCCCCAGCCCGCGTCGAACAGGCCGCCCAGCGAATCGCTGGCACGGCCGACGGACGCGGTGAGCGCGATCCGCGGAAAGAACGCCGCCCGCGCCGCGCCGACATCGGCATGCGCGGCGACGAGCGCCTGTTCGGCCTGCAGCAGGTCCGGCCGCGCCAGCAGCAGGCCGGAGGGCAGCCCCGCCGGCAGACGGGCGGCGACGGGCCGCGCCTCCAGCGGCAGCGGCTCGGGCAGGACTGCCGGCGGATCGGAGCCCAGCAGCAGCCGCAGGGCGTTGTCCGCCTGGTCGAGCGCCCGCTGGCGAGCCTCCAGGTCGGCCTCCGCGGCGGCGACCTGCCCTTCGGCCTGCACCACGTCCAGCCCGCTGTTCTGCCCGGCCTGCCGCCATAGCCGCGCCAGTTCCAGGGATTGCCGCCAATCCGAAAGCGTGCGCACGGTGAGCTGCAGCTGTTCCTGCGCCAGCCGCTGGGCGAAATACGCGTCCGCCACCGCGCCCACCAGGGTGATCTGTGCGGCGCGGTGGCCGTGCTCGCTGGCCAGGTAACGCGCCAGCGCGGCATCGGACAGCGACCGGACGCGGCCGAACAGGTCCAGTTCGAACGCGCTCACGCCCACGCCCAAGGCCGCCTGCCCGGAAACCGCCGCGCCAGCGGACCCGGCCGCACCGGCTCCGGTGCCGGAGCGGGCCCCGCGCTCGCGCGACGCGGAGGCGTCCAGCGCCACCTCGGGCCAGCGCGCGGAGCGCTGGATGCGGTACTGGGCCTGCACGGCTTCGGCCTGCAGCGCCGCCAGCCGCAGGTCGCGGTTGTGCTCCAGCGCGGCCGCGATCAGCCGCTGCAGGCGCGGATCTTCGAACATGTCGCGCCAGCCCAGGTCGGCCACGGGCACGTCCGGACGCACGGAAGTGCCTGGCGAGAGCGAGGCAGCGGCGCCAGCACGGCCGCCGTAGTCCGGGAACACCGCGGGCACCGGAGGAGCCGGCCGTTCCAGCGGAGGGGTCAGCGTGCAGGCGGACAGCAGCGCCAGGAGAGGCATCATCGCAACGGTACGCATGGCTCACTGCCCTCCCGTGGTGGGTACAGCGGGTGCGCCGGCCGGTGCCGGAAGCGCCTCTGGCGGGCGGCGGCGGGCCCGCCATGCGACCACCCGCTCCTGCAGCCCCATCACGAAGACGAAGAACGCCGGCACGAAGAACACCGCCAGCACCGTGCCGCTCACCATGCCGCCGAACACGCCGGTGCCGATGGCATGCTGCGTCTCGGCACTGGCGCCCGAGGCGAGCATCAGCGGCACCACGCCCAGCGCGAAGGCCAGCGAGGTCATCAGGATCGGCCGCAGCCGCAGGCGCGCCGCGGTCACCGCCGCATCGAGCAGGCCGCGACCTTCTGAATGCAGTTGCCGGGCGAACTCCACGATCAGGATCGCGTTCTTGGCCGAGAGGCCGATGATGGTGATCATGCCGACCTTGAAGAACACGTCGTTGGGCAGGCCGCGCAGCATGACCGCCGCCACCGCCCCGACCAGGCCGAGCGGCACCACCAGCATCACCGCCAGCGGAATGGACCAGCTCTCATAGAGCGCCGCCAGCACCAGGAAGACCACCAGGGCCGACAGCGCCATGAGCAGCGGCGCCTGCGCGGCCGACTGGCGCTCCTGCAGCGACTGGCCCGTCCATGCCGCGGCGAAGCCCAGGGGCAGTTGCGCCACCAGCCGCTCCATCTCGGCCATGGCCGCGCCGCTGGAAACGCCGGGCGCCGCGCCGCCGGCGATGCGCGCGGCGGGGAAGCCCTGGAAGCGCATCATCTGCTGGGGCGATTCGGTCCAGACCGGGGTGGCCACCTCGCCCAGCGGCACGAGGCCGCCCGCGGCATTGCGCACGCGCAGCTTCAGCACATCGCCCAGCTGCATGCGCGCGGGGGCGTCGGCCTGCACGATGACCTGCTGCATGCGCCCGGCGTTCGGGAAATCGTTGACGTAGGCCGAGCCCATCGCGGCCGAGAGCGTGGTGCTGATCGCATTGAACGACAGGCCCATGGCCTCGGCCTTGCGGCGGTCGATGTCCAGGCGCACGCTCCCACCCGGCGGCAGGCCGTCGGGATAGACGTTGCGCAGCAGCGGGCTCTGCGCGGCCAGTTCCATGAGCCGGGCCTGCGCGGCCGCCAGGGCCTCCGCCCCGCGGCCGGCGCGGTCCTGCAGGAACATCGTGAAGCCCGACGAAGTTCCCAGCTCGTCGATGGCGGGCGGCAGCAGGCTCATCACCGTGCCTTCCGGCGTGTGGCGCATCGCGTCCTGCGCCCGCTCCGACTCATCGCGCGCACTGGCGCCGTCGCGCTGGTTCCAGTCCTTGAGCATGGTGAACGCCATCGCGGCATTCGGCCCCGAACCCGAGAAGCTGAACCCCTGGATCACCATGTTGGACGCCAGGCCCGGGCGGGAGGCGACGTGCGACTCGAAGGCCTTGACCACATCCAGCGTGCGCTCGCTGGTGGCGCCCGTGGGCAACTGGATGGAGGTCATGAAATAGCCCTGGTCCTCTTCGGGAAGGAACGACGAAGGCAGCTGGCGCGCCGCCAGCACGAGCACCGCGCAGACCAGAGCGAAGGCGACCATCATGCGGCCGCTGCGCCCCGCCAGGCGCGCCACGCGGGCCGCGTAGCCCCGCGACAGGCGGTCGAAGCCGCGGTTGAAGGCACCGAAGAAGCCGCGCCGCTCGTGGTGGCCGGGATCGACCGGCCGCAGCAGCGTCGCGCAGAGCGCGGGCGTGAGCGTGAGGGCCAGGAAGGCCGAGAACAGGATGGACACGGCCATCGACAGCGTGAACTGCCGGTAGATGACGCCCACCGAGCCGGTGGCGAAAGCCATGGGAATGAACACGGCCGTGAGCACCAGGGTGATGCCGACCACCGCCCCGGTGATCTCCCGCATGGCCCGGACCGTCGCATCCCGGGGCGACAGGCCTTCCGCGGCCATCAGCCGCTCGACGTTCTCCACCACCACGATGGCGTCATCGACGATGATGCCGATGGCCAGCACCATGCCGAACATGGTCAGCACGTTGATCGAGAAACCGGCCACCAGCATCACGGTGAACGTGCCCAGCAGCGCGATGGGCGCGACGATGGCCGGAATCAGCGTGTAGCGGATGTTCTGCAGGAACAGGAACATCACCGCGAACACCAGCACCATGGCCTCCGCCAGCGTGTGGAGCACCTTCTCGATGGAGATCTTCACGAAGGGCGCGGTATTGAACGGCACCGAAACCTCCATGCCCGCGGGCATGGTGCGCGCCAGTTCGGCCAGCCGGTCCTGCACGGCCTGCGCGGTGCGCACCGCGTTCGCCCCGGGCGAGAGCTGGATGGCAGCACTGGTGGCAACCCGCCCGTTCTCGCGGTTGGCGAAGGCGTACGACTGCGCCCCCAGCTCCACCCGGGCCACGTCGCGCAGCACCACCTTCGAGCCGTCGGCGCCGGCCTTGAGCACGATCGCCGCGAACTGCTCCGGCGTGGACAGCTGCCCCTGCACCGTGAGCGGCACGGTCACGCGCTGGCCCGGCAGCGTCGGCGCATCGCCCACGCGCCCGGGGGCGACCTGCGCATTCTGCTGCTCGATCGCCTGGGTGACGTCGCCCATCGCCAGGCCGTAGGACAGCAGCCGGGCCGGGTCCACCCAGACCCGCATCGCCTGCTCGGCACCGAACAATTGCACGCGCCCCACGCCGTCGATGCGGCGCAGCTCCTGCACGATGTTGCGGGCCATGTAATCGTTGAGCCCCACCTCGTCGTAGCGGCCGTCGCGCGAGGTCATGCCGATCAGCATCAGGAAGCCGGACGCGGCGGATTCCACCTGCAGGCCGCTCTGGCGCACGGCCTGCGGCAGGCGCGGCTCCACGGCCTTGATGCGGTTCTGCACGTCCACCTGCGCCAGTTCCGGGTTGGTGCCGGGCTTGAAGGTGGCGGTGATCTGCGCCGACCCGGAGGTATCGACCGATGACTCGAAGTACAGCAGGTTCTTGACACCCGAGAGTTCGCGCTCGATCAGGCTGACCACGGAGTCGTTCAGGGTCTGGGGCGTGGCGCCCGGATAGGACGCGAACAGGCTCACGGCCGGCGGCGCCACCGCCGGGTAGCGCGCGATCGGCAACTGCGGAATGGCGATCGCGCCGAACAGCACGATGAACAGGGCGATCACCCAGGCGAACACCGGGCGGCGAATGAAGAACTGGGGCATGGCTCGGCTCCGTGTTCAGCGGCTGGCCGAGGGCGCGGGAGGCGACGCGGGTGCGCTCGCGGACGCGGCCGACGCGCCGGGCGCGATCCAGTCGCGCGGCTGTACTTCCGCGCCTTCCGTCAGGCGCTCGGCGCCCTCCACCACCACCCGCTGCCCTGCCTGAACCCCGGCCGCGATGCGGTAGCGCCGGTCCACCAGTTCACCCAGCTGCACGGGCACCGCATGCGCGCGCCGCTGTGCATCGACCACCCAGACGCTGGCCTCGCCCCCCGTGCGCACCACCGCCTGCTGTGGCACCGTGAGTGCCCGGGCATAGGCAGCCCGCGGCATGCGCGCCTGCACGAACATGCCGGGCAGCAGGCGCCGCTGCGGGTTGTCCACCAGGATGCGCAGCAGCACCTCGCCGGTACCCGCGTCCACCGTGATGCCGGAAAACAGCATGCGCCCCTGCATCCCGAAGGGTTCGCCATCGCCGCGCAGGATCTGCACGGTGGCATCCTGCGCGCCGCCTTCCGGCCTGGCCGCCGCGCGCAGGCCTTCCAGCGCCGACGCCGGCTGGCGCACGTCCACGTACACCTGTCCGATCTGCTGGATGCGCGCCATGGGCGAGGCATCGGTGGGCGAGACCAGCGCGCCTTCCGTCACCAGCGCCTGGTCCACCCGCCCCGCGATCGGCGCCTCCACCGTCGCGAAGCGCAGGTCCAGCCGGCGGCGCGCGAGCGTGGCCCGGGCCTGGGCCACCTCGGCCGCGGCCTGGTCGCGCTGCGAGACCGCGTCGTCATAGGCCTGCCGGCTCACGGCATCGGCCTGCACCAGCGGCTCCAGCCGCTCGGCCTGCAGGCGTGCCCGGGCCCAGGCCGCCTGCGCGCGCTGCAGTGCCGCCTGGGCCATGTCGGCATCGGCCTGGAACGGCCCGGGATGGATCTGGAAGAGCGGCGCGCCCTGCCGGATCTCCGCCCCCTGCTCGAACAGCCTGCGCTGCACGATGCCCCCGACCTGCGCCCGGATCTCCGCCGTGCGCACCGCGGCCACCCGGCCGGGCAGATCGTCGGCCACCACGAGATCACCGGGCACCAGCGTGGCCACGGACACCTGCGCCGGCGGCGCGGGGGCGTCCTGCGCCTCGTCGGTACCGCACGCGGCCAATACCAGCGCGGCCAGCGCCGCCGCCGCCATCGCGGCCTGTCGCCGTCGGGGGGTGTGCATATACGGGGAATCCTTCGCGTTCACGTTCAAAAGGGCGCCACTGTGGCGCCGCACGGCTGCGAAGGATTGGGCGTTGTGTGGAGATACGGTGGAGCCGGAAAATCTCGGTAGAGTGCGCTGCGTGTCGATCCCACCCCATCGCATCTTCCGGGAATCCGCGTCCCAGGCGCTCGTGCTCATCGCGGAGGACGAGCCCGAAATCGCCGAGATCCTCGCCGCCTACCTCGCGCGCGGCGGCCTGCAGACCGTGCATGCACCGGACGGCCAGGCCGCGCTCGCGATGCACCAGGCCCTCAAGCCCGACCTCGTCCTGCTCGACGTGCAGATGCCCCGCGTGGACGGCTGGAAAGTGCTCAGCGAAATCCGCCACCGCGGCGACACGCCCGTCATCATGCTGACGGCCATGGACCAGGACATCGACAAGCTCATGGGCCTGCGCATCGGCGCGGACGACTACGTGGTCAAGCCCTTCAACGCCGCCGAGGTCGTGGCCCGCGTGCAGGCGGTGCTGCGCCGCAGCCGGGGCGCCCGCGGAGGCGCGAACGCCCAGGCGGTGCTGCGCGCCGGCATCTTCCAGATCGACCCCGAGACCCACGAGGCCAGCGTGCACCTGGACGGGCGGCGCCACCTGCTGGACCTGACGCTCACCGAATTCAAGCTGCTCGCCTGCCTCATGCGTTCGCCCCGCCGCGTCTTCAGCCGGCTCGAACTGCTGGAAGCCTGCCTGCCCGAGGGCGACACCCTGGAGCGCACGGTGGACAGCCACATCAGCAAGCTGCGCAAGAAACTGGAGCCTCTGGGCGTGGAGGGCCTTCCCGTCAGCGTGCGCGGCGTGGGTTACCGCCTGGGGAGCGGCGAATGAGCGGCTCCCCCGGCCTGCGCCGGCAGGTCATGCTGTCGCTGGGCGTCATGGCCCTGGGCATCATCCTCATCTCGGTGATCGGCTCCTACGGCTTCTATGCCGTGCTCATGGCGTATTCGCCGTCGAGCATTTCCGAAACCTGGGTGCCGTCGCGGGTGGAACTGGTCTGGATGCTGGCCACCATGCTCGCCGCGCTGGCCATCGCCGTCGCCGTCGCCGTGCGGCTTTCGCGCCGCATCCTCACGCCGCTGAACGCGGTGGCCGAGAGCCTGCGCAAGGTGGCCCAGGGCGACCTGCAGGCCCGCGCCGCCACGGACGACCACTCCATGGGCGAGACCGCCCAGCTGGTGCGCGACTTCAACGCCATGGCCGAACGCCTGCAGGCGATGGAGAAGCAGCGGGCCTTCTGGAACGCGGCCATCGCCCACGAACTGCGCACGCCCGTCACCATCCTGCACGGGCGACTGCAGGGGCTGACGGAAGGCGTGTTCGAGCCGAGGGCCGAACTGTTCCAGGGCCTGCTGCGCCACGTGCAGGGCCTGAGCCGGCTGATCGAAGACCTGCGCATGCTGAGTCTGCGCGACAGCGGGCACCTGGAACTGGAACAGATGCAGGCGGACCTGGCGCAGGAAGTCGCCGCCGTCGTGCATGCCTTCGAGCCCGACCTGCATGCGCGCGGCTTCACCGTGCAGGCCGACATCGCGGCGCCCTGCACCGTGACCTGCGACCCGGTACGCATCCGCCAGGCCCTGATCGCCCTCCTGGAAAACGTGCGCAGGCATGCCGACCCGGGCCGGGTGCGCATCCACGCCCACGTGGCGGACGGCGAGTGCCACCTCAGCGTGGAAGACGAGGGCCCGGGCATGACCGAGGAACTCGCCGCCCAGGTCTTCGAGGCCTTCCACCGCGGAGACCCCACCCGCCCGCAGCAGGCCGGCGGCAGCGGCCTGGGCCTGGCCGTGGTGAAGGCCATCGCGGAAGCCCACGGCGGCCACGCCACCTGCCAGGCCGCGCCCGGCGGAGGCTCCGTGCTCACCCTGCACTGGCCCACGTGAAAGTAGCGCTAGAATCCAGCCCGTCGTGCGCCGCAATGGCGCCACGCGCGGGTGTAGTTCAATGGTAGAACGGCAGCTTCCCAAGCTTCATACGAGGGTTCGATTCCCTTCACCCGCTCCAGTTTTCCTCCCCCGTCCGCGGGCGCACCGCCCTGCTGCCGCAGGCTGCCCCGCCCCAGGCAGGCCCACACGGCCGGCGCCGTCACGGCCGTCACCACCGCCAGCCCCTGCGCCGGCCGCGAAAACGCCGCTCCGTAAGACTCCACCAGCGCATGCGGGGCCACCGCCGGCACCAGGGCCATCGCATCCTCCAGCCGCCCCGCCCCCAGCAACTGCGCTACCGGATGGCCCTGCGCGGCGCCGGGCAGCCGGGCCTGATCAGCCCCGCCAGCACGGAACCACCGGCGTGCCAGCCGTCCGGCCGCCAGCGGCAGCACCAGCAGCGGCGCCGACAGGGCCGCCATCATCCATCCCGCGCGGCCCGCGCCCATCCCCTCGATGCCCGCGAAGCGCATCGGCAGCAGTACGAACAGCACGACGAAGGCATAGGCCGGTGCGGCAGCCAGCAACTGGATGCCGAGGAAACGCCGGTAGCGCAGCAGCGACAGATCCAGCAGTGGCGCGGCGCCACGCCGCTCGATGCGCGCGAAAACGCCGAACAGCAGCCCTGCCGCCGCGAGGCCGCCGATCACACGGGATCGGCCCATCCCGCCTGCGCTGCCGCGAGCACGGCGCAGGTCAGCACGCTGAGCGCCAGCGTGAACGCCACCGCGCCGCCCGTATCGAAGGCGTGCGCCGCGGGCGCCCGGGTTTCCCGCAACGCGCCCCGGCCAGCGCGGCGGCGCCACCCGCGAACACCGCCGCCCCCGCCAGACCCTGCAGGCCGCGCGCAAGCAGCGCATCGGCTATGCCGCCCAGGGCCACGGCCGGCCCGGTGAACACCATCGGCATCGTCGCCGAAGCCATGCAGACGCAGGCGAGCACGTGCAGGCGCCGGCCGCGGTCCGGATCGGGCGGACTGGGGGACGACCTGGACGACGCCCGCGCCATGGTGTCGCAATCGGCCGCCGCGCCGCGCGGCCGGCTGCGGGTGAGCGTGCCCGCCCACCACCTGCTCCTGCCCCTGCTGCCGGAGTTCCTGGAGCGCCATCCCCAGGTAGAACTGGACATTGACTTCAACGTCCGCATCGTGGACCTGATCGGCGAAGGCGTGGACATCGCCATCCGCAGCGGCGACCTGCCCGATTCGCGGCTCAGGAGCCAGCCCCTGCGGCACTACCGGTCCCTGCTCTGCGCATCGCCCGATTACTTGGCGCGGCGCGGCCCTCCGGCCACCGTGGGCGACCTCGCGGACCACGACGGCATTGCGTTCCGCTATCCCAATTCAGGGCAGTGGCTGCCCTGGCCACTGCCGGGGACCGGCGGAGCCACGGTGCCAGAAGAGCCGCCCCCACCGCTGTCGATGTCGTCGGCGCCATCGCCATCCCCCCTGCCCCGCCTGCGCCGGGTCCTCGGGTTCAACAACATGGAGGCCGTGCGCGGCGCTGGGCGGCCTGGGAATCGGGTGCATGCCGGATTTCCTGTTGGAGGGGCCTTTGCGGGAAGGGGCATTACGGCAGGTGCTGCCGGATCCAGAGGGACGGCCGGCAGGACGGTTCCGGGCGGTGTGGCCGACGAGCCGGCAGTTGTCGCCGAAGGTGCGGGTGTTTGTGGATTTTTTGAGGGGGAGGTTGGGGGATCGACAAGAAACCATTAAATCGATGGCTTGAATTTGAAAAGCACACCGATTACAGTCTGTGGAAGCGGGGCAACTTCAACTTCAGTTGCACTTCAGGTTTGAGACCACCAAATTTCAGGGTTTTTGCAGACCCTCCTTAGGATTTCTTTGCAGAAATTCACGAAATTTCTCAAAAATTTCGTCCAACGTGCTGGTAGCATTTTTCTCAAAAGCAAAATCCACATAGGATAAAGGGCGATTGACCACCGATTTAACCTCAGCAGCAAAAACTGAAGCTGACTTATCGGGAGAGAGAATTTCCCACAGATCCACAAGAAATGCAAGATGATAAGCCGGCGGCACCTCACACAGCAATAACTTTGATTCAATAACCTCATGCAAATTATTCGACCTACCAATAAAATACGCGATAGACTTCAAAACTTGCAACTCTGTTGATTCCTTCAATCTCTCAAATTCTGGTTTTATAAAGTAATTTATAACTAATCTAGTGTCATCCCTATTTGAATAATTTATTAAAGAAAGCAATTCACTTCCCTCGTCTTTTGCAACAGTCAGTGCTAGGGGTCCGAGCAAATTCGAAACATATTGCGGATTAACTTTAAAAATTTCAGTCATAAATTTCAATAAACTATACCCAAGCTACTTTTTGAGATCACAGGATAAGCTGTTATTGCGCGCCCGCTAGTAGAGTCAATTCCAAAATTTGCAAACTTGGTTTGCTTGTAAAAATTCGCCAAATCGCCACCAAACAGAGGGGTATTTTTTACAAAACCTTCACCAACATTATAATCGAATTTTAAGGAGATGTAATTATTTATCGGGTTTCCTGTGCTTATGGCATATTGTTGAATACGTTCAGCGCGTTTTATCCCGTATAGCATATCTTTATTCGAAAGAAATTGAGTGGAATCCACGGCAAATCTATTGTTCACTCCGACCATAATTTTACCATCAGGCCGCATGCCAGTAGCGGCAGAGACGAGTTGGTCGTACAAATCAACTTGAGGAGAGTGCCTGGACATGAAATGTGCGCCTGAATTTGATGCTTCTAGCTTCTCAAGTTGGCGGCGAGCAATTTCTTCTGTTCTATCCCAAATGATGGCACGCCGCTCTTCAGCACTCAGATGGCCGTAACGCTGACGTAACTCTTCCCCACGCGACAATGTACCCTTCTCAACGCCACCTACTAATCTACTGGCCGTGGCCTCCTCAACCAAAGCCATATTCCCAGCCGCAGAAAATACCTTGCCTGCTCCTGCGGAAAGTATGCCACCTACAGCGAACCGCAGGGCATCCTCCCCCATCTTGTCTGCGCTGGTGCTTCGCAGATAGTTCACGCCACCCATCACGACTCCTCTGGCTGTTTCACCAGGGTTTGTCAGCGCATATGCTCCTCTGGCTAACGCCATCCGGCGGGCTTTGTCATCCGTTGCCAGAGTTGCCAAGTGCCTGAATCCATCAACAAAGTCATAGGCACCTTCTCCAGCGACACGCCCTAATCTGCCAAGAACCGCTGCCAGCGGGTTGGTGGCCTCTGCCTCTATCTGTGCATACTGCTCTCGCAGGTTCGTCCGGGCTTGCTCGAAACCATCTTGCGGTGCCACCCACGGAGCAAGTGCCGTGCCTACCGGCAGGCCATGCTGCAAAACCTGGATTGCCCGCGCACCACTATCCCATTCTGTATATTGCGACCACTCGTCTTGGTAAACCCCATTGCGCATTTTTCCGCCCCCCATCATCTGCGGGTCTGCAATGAGCGATGGTAAATAGGGACTCGCGGCTTGGTCACCGTAGTATTCCAGCGCATTACTGAATGTCATCGATGACTGGGGATGCGACTGCATGTAGTCGTATGCCTGCGTGATCGGATCAACTCCGGCAGCTTGATAACGCTGCGCGATGGCCTGGTTCGGATTGCCGCCGGGTTGCTGAGTCTGCGCACCTGCCAGGACATTAGCGCCGGTATCAAGGATGGCGGCGCCCATTTGTTGTCCCAGGGCGTTCCCGAAAGCATCCACAGCCACTTGCTGGATGCTCACCCGCCCGCCTCGCGCCACGGCCGCGGTCATACCCGCAGCCATCCCGCTGAGCGTCCCTCGGGCCCAGGCGGCCCCCGTCTGGCCAAGCCCATCGAGCCACGTAGCTCCCTGCAGCGCACTCCCGGCCGCGCTGCCCGCAGCCGCGCCCGCCGCGCTCGCGGCCACACCCCGCCAATCGAAGCGGTCTTGCAACCCCGTCGCCACGCCAATGCCCTGCGTAATCAGGTTCGTCGTGCCCATCTGTACAGCGGCGCCCTGCCAGCCCGCACTGGCTCCGCTGAAGCCCGAGAAATACTCCACTCCTGAGGCAACGCCTGCACTGATCGCCGACAACGCAAGACTCTTCCAACTGATGCCGTTCTGGGACCCCACCAGGTTACCCATCATCTGCCCTGCGAGATTGCCAATGACGGGGCCAGCAAAAATGCTGACCACGACACTGACGACGACCACAATGATCTGCCCGACGATCCCGCAGTCCCCCCCGTTCGCCGGCACCGGCAACACCGGATCCATGCTCCCCATCGCCTGGCTCGGGTCGTACGGCTGGAACGTCTCCACGCTGTTCGCATTCAGCGACAGCTTGGGCACCGTCAGCGTCTGCCCTGCCGTCAAGGCGCCATCGCCCGACACCGCCAGGCTGTTGGCGTCTGCGATGCGCCACCACAGGCTCGCATCGCCCAGCACGTTGCGCGCGATGTCCTTGAGCGTCTCGCCGCCCACCACCGTGTAGGCCACCGGGTCCAGGCTCTTGTGGCGCGGGCGGATCTGCGCAGCCTGCAGGCGGAAGTCCGCCGTGTCACGTACAGAGGCTTATTGCTCGGTCCGTGTTCTGTTCGCTCTGATACGCCTTCTATTGCAGCCCGCACGCCGGTCTGGGCCGCACGCCGTAAGCGCCGTCTTACACGCATATACACCGCATTACCCACACACGCTGCCGTGGCGTGTGCCGACGATGGGCGGCATACAACTGCCAAGGCTCCCACCCATGCCGCGACGGGCCCCGGAGCCTGTCGCCGCCCCGTCGGCTCCGCGTTCCTCGCCGGAAAGGACCCTCCCATGACCATGACTTTCCAGGACCTGCAGGCGAAAGCCATCGCCTGGTGCAAGGATTTCGAGCAATACAAGGACGAGTGCGTCGTCATGGCGCAGCGCCTGCGCGTGGAGTTCATCGCCCACCTGGGCGCGCGCTCGGGCGACGTAGAGTTCCACGTGCTGGACGAGCGGCTGGAGCGCATCGCCGATGAGCGCACGTCCCTCTGGCCGCGCCTGCAGGCGGGCGACGACGGGTTCCTGTATTTCGGCCTGACGCTTTTCTTCCGCGCGGACGCGCACTGCCTGGACGAGCACATCCGGGTGGGCATCCAGAAGTCGCGCACGCACTGGCGCGTGCGCTGGAACCAGAAGGAATCGGTGTATTCCACTACCGGCTCCAACACGGCCTTTTTCGACAAGCTCACCGCCATCACGATGGAGAAGTTCTCCACCCCGTTCCGGCGCATGAAGGGGCAGCTCGGCTTCGTGCCTATGCTGCAGAGCGAGCACCACGTCGTGGCCTCCGCGCCGCCGAGCCCCGCGACCGGCGCCGGGGCCAGCGCGCCCCAGGACGGCGGCGAAAGCTGAACGGCCGCTGCGACCGCACGCCGGACGCCCAGCGGCCGGCGGCGGTGTTGCAAATGGCGCGCGATCGCCCGCCGCCACCGTCGCGGCAGCCGGCCCGCGTCCTACAGCACGCGCCCCGCGGCCGGGCTAACGTCGTCTGCACCATGGCACCGTCGGCGAGCCGCCGCCGCGCGCCGCAAGGAGAGTCCGCATGGCCGAGAAGAAAACCCGAACCTCCCGCTCCCGCACCGCCTCCGCGCCCCATGACGCGCCCTCGCGCGCCGCCACGGCCACGGGCGGGCAGGCCCCTACGTCCACCCGCGCGCTCTGGAAGGGCGCGATCAGCTTCGGCCTGGTCCATGTGCCCGTGGGCCTGTATTCGGCCACGCAGGACAGTGGCATCGATTTCGACTGGCTCGACAAGCGCAGCATGGACCCCGTCGGCTACAAGCGCATCAACAAGAAGACCGGCAAGGAAATCACGGCGGAGAACATCGTCAAGGGCGTGGAGTACGAAGATGGCCGCTACGTGGTGCTCACGCCCGAGGAGATCGCGCAGGCCTACCCCAAGACCACCCAGACCATCGAGATCGAGGCCTTCCTGGATGCCGACGAGATCCCGTTCGTCTATCTGGAACGCCCCTATTACACGGCACCGCTGCCCCGCGGCGAGAAGGTCTATGCCCTGCTGCGCGAGGCGCTCAAGGCGAGCCACCGCGTGGGCGTGGGCAAGGTGGTGATCCAGACCAAGCAGCACCTGGCGGTGCTCATTCCCTGCGGACGCGCGCTGGTGCTCAACCTGCTGCGCTGGGGCGGCGAGATACGCTCCTTCCAGGAACTGAACCTGCCCCCTGCCGGAGGCAAGGCCGTGGGGCTCAAGGATGCCGAGATGCGCATGGCGCGGCAGCTGATCGACGACATGACGCAGGACTGGGATGCGGACCAGTTCCGCAACTCGTTCTCCGAAGAGATCATGAAACTCGTGGAAGCGCGCGCCCAGGCCGGCGACATCGCCGAAGTCGAACCGCTGGAGGCACCGTCGGACGCTGGCGGCGCGGACGTGGTGGACCTCACCGCCCTGCTGCGCCGCAGCCTCGAAGGCGGACGGCGCAAGGCTGCAGCGGATACGGACGAAAAGGGAGAGGACGACGGCGAGGATGAAGCGGAAGGTGGCGCGAAGGGAAGGAAAACCTCGAGCGTGCGGCACCTGCCCGCCAAGTCGGCCAAGGCACGCACCGCATCCGACGGCGGCGCGAAGGGCAAGGCCAAGGCCCCCGCGAAGCGCGCGACCGCCAAGTCCTCCGCGAAAAGCGCCCCTGCGGGCCGCAAGGCCGCCTGAGCCCGCACGCCATGGCACGACGCTCCAGGACCTCCGGCACTGCGCAGGAAGCGCCGCGGAAAGCGCCGCAAAAGGCGCCACCGGACGCCCTCGCAGACTACGCCCGCAAGCGGGACTTCCGCAACACCCCCGAGCCCGGCGCGGAGCCGGGCGACGCCCTGCCCCGGGGCGCGCTGCGCTTCGTGGTGCAGAAGCACTGGGCGAGCCGCCTGCACTACGACTTCCGGCTGGAAATCGACGGCACCATGAAGAGCTGGGCGGTGCCCAAGGGCCCGAGCTTCGATCCCAGGGACAAGCGCATGGCCGTGCAGGTCGAAGACCATCCGGTCGCCTACAACCGCTTCGAGGGCCAGATTCCCGCGCGGCAGTACGGCGCGGGCCGCGTCATCATCTGGGACAAGGGCTACTGGGTGCCGCTGGAGGACCCGGCCCGCGCGTGGCGGGCGGGCAAGCTCAAGTTCGAACTGCACGGCCACAAGCTCCAGGGCCGGTGGACGCTGGTGCGCATGCACGGCCGGGGCAACGAGCGCCAGCCGCCGTGGCTGCTCATCAAGGAGCGCGACGGCCTGGAGCGCGATGCCGTCGAGTACAGCGTGGTGGACGCCCTGCCGGACAGCGTGAAGTCGCTGCCCGACCTGCCTGAGCCCGCGCCCGCGCGGGGCAGGCAAGCCCCTGCCCCTGCCGCCTCATCCCCCGCCCGCAGGACGGCCGCCCGCGGCAAGGCTGCGGCCTCGGCCCCCGCGCCGGCCCCGGAGCCGGCGGCAGGCAGGACTGCTCGGGCCGGAACGTCCCCGCGCCCGAAGAAGGCGGCCCTGCCCGCGGCGCTGGCGCCGCAACTGGCCACCCTGGTGGACGGCCCGCCCACCGACCTGGCCGAATGGATGTTCGAGCTCAAGTTCGACGGCTACCGCATCCTCGCCCGGATCGAAGGCGGCGAGGTGCGCCTCATCACCCGCAACGGCAACGACTGGACCCACCGCATGCCCGGCCTGGCGCGCGCCGTGCGTGCCCTGCCGGTGGAGTCCGGCTGGATCGATGGCGAAATCGTGGTGCCCGACCGGCACGGCATTCCGGATTTCCAGGCGCTGCAGAACGCCTTCGAGAGCGGGCGCCGGCCCGGACGCAGCGCGGCGGGCAGCCCGGACGACGGCGCGGTGGACCGCAGCGGCCTGGTCTTCTATGTCTTCGATCTGCCCTTCCTCAACGGCCATGACCTGCGGGGCCTGCCGCTGGCAGAGCGCAGGCAGGCGTTGCGCACGCTCGTGGCCGAGGCCGGCAGCGATACGGTGCGCTTCAGCGACGCGTTCGAGGCATCGCCCGGCGAGCTGATCGCCTCGGCTTGCCGGCTCGGCTTCGAGGGCGTGATCGGCAAGCGCGTGTCGTCGGCCTACGGGTCCGGCCGGTCGGCCGACTGGATCAAGCTCAAGTGCGGGCAGCGGCAGGAGTTCGTGATCGGTGGCTATACCGACCCGCAGGGCACGCGCACCGGCCTCGGCTCGCTGCTGCTGGGCGTGCATGGCGACGACGGGCAGTTGCACTATGCCGGCAACGTGGGCTCCGGCTTCAGCGAGCGCACCTTGACGACGCTGCTCGGGCTGCTGCGCTCACTCGCCGCAGACCGCAGTCCCTTCGCCGAAGGCACGCAGGTGGGCCGCAAGGCGCACTGGGTCAAGCCGCAACTGCTCGCGGAGGTGGCCTTCGCGGGCTGGACGCAGACGCGCCATGTCCGCCAGGCGGTGTTTCGCGGCCTGCGCGAGGACAAGCCCCCGCGCGAGATCGTGCGCGAGACGCCCGCACCGGCCGCCACGGTGGCGGGCCCGTCCCCCACCCCGCCGGCCGCTCCACGCCCGGCTTCATCCGAAGCCACGCCCTCCAGGGCCCGCTCCACCATGACCTCCCGCAGAACCGCATCCGCCCCCTCGCCCGCCTCCCCGCCCTCTTCGCTGCGCGTGACCCACGGCGACCGCGTGATCGATGCCGCGAGCGGAACCACCAAGCTGGACCTGGTGCGCTACTACGCGCTGGTCGCGCCCCTGATGATGGAACACCTGCGCCAGCGCCCCGTCTCGGTCGTGCGGGCTCCGGAAGGCGTGGGCGGGGAGCTCTTCTTCCAGAAGCATCCGGAGCACGGATCGGTGGACGGCGTGCGGACGCTGGACCCGGCGCTGGACCCCGGCCATCCGCCCCTGGCCGAGATCGCGGGGCCGGAAGGCCTGCCGGCCTGGGCCCAGATGAACACCATCGAGTTCCACAGCTGGAACGCCCGCAGCGACCGCATCGACCGGCCCGACCGGATGGCCTTCGACCTCGACCCCGGCGAAGGCGTGCCCTGGGACAAGGTGCAGGAGGCCACCACGCTGATGCGCGTGATGCTCACGGAGCTGGGCCTGCCGGGCTTTCTCAAGACCAGCGGGGGCAAGGGGCTGCACGTGGTCGTGCCCATCAAGCGCCTGTACGGCTGGGATGCGGTGAAGGGCTTTTCCCAGGCGGTGGTGCAGCACATGGCGCGCACGATCCCGCAGCTGTTCGTGGCCAAGAGCGGGCCGCGCAACCGCGTGGGAAAAATCTTCGTGGACTACCTGCGCAACGGCTTCGGCGCCACCACGGTGAGCGCATGGTCCGCCCGGGCACGACCCGGCCTGGGCATTTCCGTGCCGCTGCGCTGGGATGAACTGGGAGCGCTCTCGAGCAGCACCGAATGGACCGTGGCCACGGTGGAAGACCGGCTGCGCGAAGGCAACGCGCCCTGGGACGGCTACGCCAAGGCGGCGGTCTCCATCACGCAGGCCATGAAGATGCTCGGGTACGAACCGCCGCGCGGCGGGCGGTGATCGCCCTCCTGCCAGCTCTCAGGGGGCGTGGTGGTGCAGGTCGTGGGGCTCGGTGGAGGCCACCTGCCGGCCGTTCATCCCCAGTTTGGCGAGCAGTTGCACGTCGGCATCCACGTCCGGGTTGCCGGTCACCAGCAGCTTGTCGCCATAGAAGATCGAATTGGCCCCGGCCAGGAAGCACAGCGCCTGCACCGCATCGCCCATTTGCTGGCGGCCCGCCGAGAGGCGCACGCGCGCACGCGGCATGGTGATGCGCGCCACCGCGATCACCCGCACGAAATCGAGCGGATCGACCGGATCGCTGTCGGCCAGCGGCGTGCCGGGCACACGCACCAGGCTGTTGATGGGTACGGATTCCGGGTACGGATCGAGGTTGGCGAGCTGGGCGATCAGGCCCGCGCGGTGCACCGGTGCCTCCCCCATGCCGATGATGCCGCCGCAGCAGACGCTGATGCCGGCCTCGCGCACATGGCGCAGGGTATCGAGCCGTTCCTGGTAGGCGCGGGTGCTCACGACATCGGTGTAGTACTCGGGCGCGGTATCCAGGTTGTGGTTGTAGTAGTCCAGCCCCGCGCCCTTGAGCGCCTGGGCCTGGTGCGGCTCCAGCATGCCCAGGGTGGCGCAGGTCTGCATCCCGAGCCCCTTCACGGCGGCGATCAGCTCGCCCACCTTCTCGATGTCGCGGTCCTTGGGCGCGCGCCACGCGGCGCCCATGCAAAAGCGCGTGGCACCGGCGTCGCGGGCGGCGCGGGCGGCGGTGGTCACCTCGTCCACGCTCATGAGCTTCTGCGCCTTCACGCCCGTGTCGAACTCGGCGGACTGCGGGCAATAGCCGCAGTTCTCGGGGCAGCCGCCCGTCTTCACCGACAGCAGCGTGGCCAGTTCGACGTCGCCCGCGGGCCAGTGCTCACGGTGCACGGACTGCGCGCGCCAGAGCAGTTCCATGAACGGCAGGTCCAGCAGTTCCTGCACGGCCTGGACGCTCCAGGTGCCGGCCGCGGGGGCAGGAGTGCGTGCGGGGCGGTGCAGTTGCACGGGAACGGCAGGGGCTTCGGGACGGATATCGGAAAGAGTGGCAGTCATGGCAGTGGGTACGGACACAAGGTGCACGCTGGGCGCTTGGGCTGAATTCTGGAAGAGAACGGGGCCGCGTGCCAAGCCTTTGCCGCCAAAAACCCGCGCTGCCCCCGGCTGGACGAACGGCCCGTATTTTCAAACGACGTTGACGGCAGGATGCCGCCAGAAACCGGCACTTTGACGGGACTTGAAAAACCGCCGCCCCGTGCCACCGCCATCGGCACCGATCACGCCGCCATCTGCCGCCAACCTCCAGCCCAGGGCGGACGGCAGTTGCCGAAGATCACCGCAATTGGCGCCGCAGTTGGCGCCGTGCTCAGTCTCCCAGCACGTTGGGCCGCAGCACGGGCATGGGAGCATGCGTGCGCGCCACCGCATCGATGCAGGGGCCGAAGGCCGAACAGGTGAACAGGATGCCCTCGGCGCCCGTGTCCACCGCGTAGCGCGCCAGCCGCGCGAACCGCTCGTGCATGGCGCCGTCGAGCCCACCTCCCCCGGCCGCGAGGTCGGCCGAGAGGCTGTCGTCCAGCAGGTTCATGCGCACGGCCTGCGGCCAGTCCCGCTCGAAGGCGCCGTTGATGGGGGCCACAGAATGGGCCAGGGCGTGGATCAGGGCGATGCGGGGCATGGGGAACACAGAGTCCTTTGTCGCAGGGGCGGGCAACATTGCACCCTGCCCGTCACCATACCGTCCACCAGGGCCGTGAAGGCCGGGCCCGCGTCAGCCCAGCGCGGCGATCACCTCCGGCGGTGCCTGCACCAGTTCGATCAGCACGCCTTCGCCCGCGATGGGAAACTCCTCGTTGCCCCGGGGATGCAGGAACGTGATGTCGTGCCCCGCCGCACCTTTGCGGATGCCGCCCGGCGCGAAGCGCACGCCCCGCGCCGTGAGCCATTCCACGGCACGCGGCAGGTCGTCGATCCACAGGCCCACGTGGTTCAGCGGCGTGGCGTGCACGGCGGGCTTGCGGTCGATGTCGAGCGGCTGCATCAGGTCCACCTCCACGGCATGGGCGCCCTGCCCCATCGAGAGAATGTCCTCGTCCACGTTCTCGCGCTCGCTGCGGAACGTGCCGGTCTGCGGCAGGCCCAGCATGTCCACCCAGAGCGTCTTCAGCCGCTGCTTGTCGGTGCCGCCGATGGCGATCTGCTGGATGCCGAGAACCTTGAAGGGGCGAGCATTGTTCATGGTTTTTTGATGATAAGAGACTCAGAAAATTTTCCGTCTGCCAAAGCTTTTTCCAACCTATTTGCGGTAGACCACATAAAAATACTAGGCAATATCCAAACCACTAATATATACAACAAAATCTGATATACATGACCTCCAGTTGCGGGGGCCTTAAGTCTAACACTCGACAAATCAAAAAGGAAAATTAACAAAGAAAACAAAGAAACCTCGACTGCCACAATAAAAACAGCGTTTGAATGCTCTCTAAGATGTGAATATGTCTCCCTTAAATCCAAATTTTCTGGCTTTCGTCTTTGTATTGATGGTTTTTTATAGAAATCATAGATGCCTGCTTCGTCTTTCATGAGTCGAAAGAGCACGGAATACTGTCCAAACAACACCCATGCACTTGGCAAGGCCAGGTATAACCAAGCCGCACTTTTCCTTGTATATTCAAAATTATCTATCGGCTTCAAAAATAAGAAAATCACCCCGAAATAAATAAGTGAAACAAGAAAAAATATAAACAATGTTCTAAATATAAAATCAAGTGACCATGCCTTAAATACTGCTTCGGCTAAATTAATTTGCAACAAAAATCTACGATGCAAGAAAACACAGAGTAACATCGCCGCGAGAAAAAATAGACTCGCAAAAATTTCAATAGAAATACTATTTAAATCATTTCTTATAAAAAAAGCAAAAACACCCAAAAACATCCAAGCGAATCAGAAATTTCTCGAAAAAGATTCCACCGTACCGCGTCGATATCGACCTGCATGAAGTACAGTAATTGGCGCACTACTTATATAACATAATGCGAGAGCCATTGGAAGAATTATTAAAAGATTAGCGCCCTTCAATACCCCCTTCCCATCCACAGGAGATATTCTATCCAGTGCCGACAATACGCCCCCATCCAAACCGGCAATATTATCCAAAGCCAAATATGAAAAAACCAGAGCAACAACAAATCCCGCGAAATATCGAACCAAGTAACTCTCCCACCAACGACCTTGCATAAGAAGATCCTCCCATAGTTATCATAAATAAATAAATTGCTTACTTAAATTCCAGAATTACCTGATCCACTGCAAGCGACTCTCCTTTGTTCGCCACCACCTTGTCCACCACGCCATCCTGCGCGGCGAACAGGATGTTCTCCATCTTCATGGCCTCGATCACCGCCAGTTTCTCGCCGGCCTGCACCTTCTGGCCCTCCTGCACCGCCACGTCCACCAGCAGCCCGGGCATGGGCGAGAGCAGGAAGCGCGAAAGATCCGGCGGCGCCTTGTAGGGCATGAGCCGGTGCAGCCGCGCGCCCGCCGGCGACAGCACCATGGCCTCGATCTGGGTACCGTTGTGCGCGATGCGCAGCGCCAGCGGGTTCTTGCCCGCGCCCCGCTCCACCTGGGCGGTGAAGCCCACGCCGTTGCACTGGCCCTGCACGCGGATCTGGCCCAGCGTGGCCGCGCTGCCGATCTGGTAGTCCTTGCCGCCCACGCGCACGCTGCTGCCGCCGGACGGATCCTGGAAGTCCGTCACCGACACCTCGTGGTGTACGTTCTCGCCCCCGGCCCCCAGCACCACCACCACGAACTGCTCGCCCACCTTAACCTGGTGCCCCGCCAGCTGGCCGCTGATGCCGCTGGCGCGCGCGCGGTAGCGGCGGTGCATGTAGGCGGCCAGCGCGACGAGGAAGAGCGGATCGTCGTGCGGCACGTCCTCCGCATGGAATCCCCGGCCGTAGTGCTCCGCGATGAAGCCCGTGTTGAACTGCCCGGACACGAACTTCAGGTGCGCCAGCAGCGCCGCCTGGAACGGGATGTTGCTGCTGATGCCGCGGATCACGAAGCCGTTGAGCGCCGCGCGCATCTTGTGGATCGCGTCCTCCCGGTCCGTGCCGTGCACGATGAGCTTGGCGATCATGGAGTCATAGAACATCGGGATCTCGCCGCCTTCATAGACGCCCGTGTCCACGCGCACGCCCAGCTTCTTCTCGGTATCGGCCTGGAACATGCTCTCCAGCGGCGGCTGGAAGCGCACCAGCCGCCCGGTGGAGGGCAGGAAGTTGCGGAACGGGTCTTCGGCATTGATGCGGCATTCGATGGCCCAGCCATCGCGCTTCACGTCCTCCTGCGCCAGGGGTAGCGCCTCGCCGGCCGCCACGCGGATCATCAGCTCCACCAGGTCCAGCCCCGTGATGCACTCCGTCACCGGATGCTCCACCTGCAGGCGGGTGTTCATCTCCAGGAAGTAGAAATCCTGGTCCTTGCCGACCACGAACTCCACCGTGCCGGCGCTCTGGTACTTCACGGCCTTCGCCAGCGCCACGGCCTGCTCGCCCATGGCCTTGCGCGTCGCGTCGCTGATGAAGGGCGACGGCGCCTCCTCGATCACCTTCTGGTGGCGGCGCTGGATCGAGCATTCGCGCTCGTTCAGGTAGATCACGTTGCCGTGCGCGTCGCCCAGCACCTGGATCTCGATATGGCGCGGCTGCTGCACGAACTTCTCGATGAAGATGCGGTCGTCGCCGAAGCTGTTGCGGGCCTCGTTCTGGCAGGCGGTGAAGCCTTCGAGCGCTTCCTTGTCGTTGTAGGCCACGCGCAGGCCCTTGCCGCCGCCACCGGCCGAGGCCTTGATCATCACCGGGTAGCCGATGTCGCGCGCGATCTCCACCGCGCGATCGGCCGACTCGATGGCATCGTTCCAGCCCGGGATCGTGTTGACCTTCGCCTCGTTGGCGAGCTTCTTGGACGCGATCTTGTCGCCCATGGCCGCGATCGAATGCGCCTTCGGGCCGATGAAGGCAATGCCTTCGTCCTCGCAGCGCTGCGCGAAACCCTCGTTCTCCGACAGGAAGCCGTAGCCCGGGTGGATCGCCTGCGCGCCGGTCTGCTTCGCGGCCGCGATGATGCGGTCCGCCAGCAGGTAGGACTCGCGCGAGGGCGCCGCGCCGATGTGCACCGCCTCGTCGGCCAGCCTCACATGGCGGGCATCCTTGTCGGCATCGGAATACACGGCCACCGTGGCGATGCCCATGCGGCGGGCGGTGGCGATGACGCGGCAGGCGATCTCGCCGCGGTTGGCAATGAGGATTTTGGTGAACATGATGCGTCGAAAGTTGGGTTGCGGGCGAACGTGGATGGAGGCGCCGGGCAGGCGATCAGGAGATCCGGTCGATGGTCGGGCTCATGTCCTCCATCCAGAGGACGTTGTCCGAATACGACTGCAGGTCAGGAGACAGGCTGGCCGCGGAGCCCGACACCCACACCTCCTTGTGCAATTCGGATTTGACGTAGGAGATCGCGTCCTCGAAATCGCCGTCTCCTGCGGAGAGGATCAGCCGGTCGTACACGTTCTGCGCGGCGAGCTTGATGATCAGCGTGGCGATGCCCACGTCCACACCCTTCTGGACCCACCGGTCGGACGAATGGCCGCATGCCGCGCAGTTCATGTGCATCTTCTTGAGCTTGTAGAGCTGCACGCGGAACTTCGGCCCGTGGGGAGGCGCGGTCTTGATCCACGAATGGAACGCGTTCTGCGCATCCGTGGCAGGGTCGCTGACGGAGTTCAGGTAGTAGCTCTCGCGGATCGGCCCGCCGTTCAGCCGGGTGATCTCGTTCTTCAGCTTGAGGTAGTCGAAGGGCTTGCTCTTGCCGTAGTTGAAGAGGTAGGCGCCATCGATGATCCAGACGGTTTTCATCGTGCTCCCGGGAGGTTCGTCCGAGCGGCCGTGCAGGGCTTCGCGGTGCGGCGGCTCACAATGGAATGTTGCCGTGCTTGCGCCACGGGTTCTCGATCTTCTTGTTCTGCAGCATGACCAGGCTGCGGCAGATGCGCTTTCGCGTCTCGTGCGGCAGGATCACGTCGTCGATGAAGCCCCGGCTGCCGGCCACGAAGGGGTTGGCGAAGCGGGCCTTGTACTCGGCCTCGCGCGCGGCCAGCTTGGCGGGGTCGTTCTTGTCCTCGCGGAAGATGATCTCCACGGCGCCCTTGGCGCCCATCACCGCGATCTCCGCGTTGGGCCAGGCCAGGTTCACGTCGCCGCGCAGGTGCTTGGAGGCCATCACGTCGTAGGCGCCGCCGTAGGCCTTGCGCGTGATCACGGTGATCTTGGGCACGGTGGCCTCGGCATACGCGTACAGCAGCTTGGCGCCGTGCTTGATGATGCCGCCGTATTCCTGGCTGGTGCCGGGCATGAAGCCGGGCACGTCCACGTAGGTCACGATGGGGATGTTGAAGGCATCGCAGAAGCGCACGAAGCGCGCGGCCTTGATGCTGGACTTGATGTCCAGGCAGCCCGCCAGCACCAGCGGCTGGTTCGCCACGATGCCCACCACCTGCCCGTCCATGCGGCCGAAGCCCACGACGATGTTGCGCGCGTAGTCGGGCTGCAACTCGAAGAAGTCGCCGTCGTCCACCGTCTTGGCGATCAGCTCCTTCATGTCGTAGGGCTTGTTGGGGTTCTCGGGCACCAGGGTGTCCAGGCTCAGGTCCTTGCGGTCCGCCGGATCGGTGCTCCTGCGCACCGGGGGTTTCTCGCGGTTGTTGAGCGGCAGGTAGTTGTACAGGCGCCGCAGCATCATGAGCGCCTCCACGTCGTTCTCGAAGGCCATGTCGGCCACGCCGCTGCGCGTGGTGTGGGTGACGGCGCCCCCCAGTTCCTCCGCCGTGACCTCTTCATGCGTCACGGTCTTGACCACCTCGGGCCCGGTGACGAACATGTAGCTCGAATCCTTCACCATGAAGATGAAGTCCGTCATGGCGGGCGAATAGACGGCGCCGCCCGCGCAGGGCCCCATCACCATGCTGATCTGCGGGATCACGCCCGAGGCCATCACGTTCTTCTGGAACACGTCCGCATAGCCGCCCAGGGAGGCTACGCCTTCCTGGATGCGCGCACCGCCCGAATCGTTCAGGCCGATCACCGGGGCGCCGACCTTCATGGCCTGGTCCATGATCTTGCAGATCTTCTCTGCGTGCGCCTCCGACAGCGCGCCGCCGAACACGGTGAAGTCCTGGCTGAAGACGAAGACCAGCCGGCCGTTGATCATGCCGTAGCCCGTCACCACGCCGTCGCCGGGGATCTTCTGGTCCTGCATGCCGAAGTCGGTGCAGCGGTGCTCGACGAACATGTCCCACTCCTCGAAGGTGCCGTCGTCCAGCAGCAGTTCGATGCGTTCGCGCGCGGTGAGCTTGCCCTTCCTGTGCTGCGCCTCGATGCGCTTCGCGCCGCCGCCCTGGCGGGCCTGCTCGCGCTTTTTCTCCAGCTGTTCCAGGATGTCTTGCATGGTCTTCCTTCCAACGATCCGTGAATTGTCTGTGCGAATGTCCGTGTGGCGCCCGCGGCCCGCGCGGGCCGGTCAGGGGGGCGCGAAGCCGCCCGCCTGCAGCAGGCTGCGTGCCGCGGTCGATGCCGCGATGCGCCCGGCGAGCACGTCCTCGCGCAGGCCCGGCAGCATCGCCCGCACCTGCGGCTGCGCGCGGAACGCCTGCTTCAGGCCGGCGTCGATGCGCTCCCACATCCAGGCCTGCGCCTGCTGCCGGCGCCGCGCCGCGAGATGCCCGTTGGCCGACTGCACGCGCCGGTAGTCCTCCACCGCCGCCCAGAAGGCGTCCACGCCGCGGCCCTGCAGCGCGCTGATCTGCAGCACGCGCGGATGCCACAGCGCCGAGTCGTGCCGCGCATGCCCGGGGTGGCCGTGCTGGCCAAACAGCCGCAGGCTGGAGGTGATCTGCGCCTCGGCGCGCGTCGCGGCATGGGCGTCGATGTCGGCCTTGTTGATCGCCACCAGGTCCGCGATCTCCATCACGCCCTTCTTGATCGCCTGCAGGTCGTCGCCGGCGTTGGGTAGCTGCATCAGCACGAACATGTCCGTCATGCCCGCCACGGCGGTCTCGCTCTGGCCGACGCCCACCGTCTCCACGATCACGATGTCGTAGCCGGCCGCCTCGCAGACCAGCATGGCCTCGCGCGTCTTCTCCGCCACGCCGCCCAGCGTGCCGCTGGAAGGGCTGGGGCGGATGTAGGCCTGCTCATGCACCGACAGGCGCTCCATGCGCGTCTTGTCGCCCAGGATGGAGCCGCCGGACACGCTGGAGGACGGGTCGATGGTCAGCACCGCCACGCGGTGGCCCTGCGCGATCAGGTGCAGGCCCAGCGCCTCGATGAAGGTGGACTTCCCCACGCCGGGCACGCCACTCAGGCCCAGGCGGAAGGCCTTGCCGGTGTGCGGCAGCAGCGCGGTGAGCAATGCGTCGCCTTGGGCACGGTGGTCGGCGCGCGTGGATTCGAGCAGCGTGATGGCCTTGGCGATGGCACGGCGCTGCACGGCTCCGGGCGCGCCGGTGATGCCGGCCAGGAGCGGATGGGGGGGCGCGGTCATGGCTGCGCTCCCGAAGCCAGGCCGTCCCACGACGGGCTCCAGCGGTACTCCAGGTCGAAAGGCTCCTCGGCCACTTGCCGGAAGCCGTGGCGCAGGTAGAAGCGGTTGGCGTCGCTGCACTTGAGCGCACACAGCGTCACGTCGCAGCCGCGCGCGCGGGCCTGCGCCTGCACCCAGGCCATGGCCCAGCTGCCGGCGCCTGTGTTCTGCGCGCCCGGCCGCAGATAGAGATGGTGCAGCCGCAGCGTGCCGTCGGCCGCGCGCGGCAGCAGCGTGAGGTAGCCGATGCGCTCGCCGCCCCGCACGATGTGGCGCATGCCCTCGGGCACGAAGGCATCGCGCAGCCGCTCCCGCACGCGCACCGGATCGAAGCGGCCCAGCCGCTCAAGGCTCTCGCGCAGGGCATCGGCCCGCAGGTCGGCCATGGCGGCAAAGTCCCCTTCGGAGACGGCCTCCCAGCCCAAGCCGGAGGGTCCGGACGGTGGTGAGGACGACGAGGCAACAGGCATCGCGGGCGCACGCATCCTCAGGCGGCCACGACCTTGCGGATCTGCTCCAGCACGTCCTTGGCGCTCGCGGGAATGGGCGTGCCCGGCCCGTAGATGCCCTTCACGCCCGATGCGTAGAGGAAGTCGTAGTCCTGCTGCGGGATCACGCCGCCCACGAACACGATGATGTCGTCGGCGCCCTGGTCCTTGAGGGCCTGGATGATGGCCGGCACCAGCGTCTTGTGGCCGGCAGCGAGCGTGGAGACGCCCACGGCATGCACGTCGTTCTCGATCGCCTGGCGCGCGCATTCCTCGGGCGTCTGGAAGAGCGGCCCCATGTCCACGTCGAACCCCAGGTCGGCGAAGGCCGTGGCCACCACCTTGGCGCCGCGGTCGTGGCCATCCTGGCCCAGCTTGGCGATCATCACGCGCGGGCGGCGGCCCTCGCTTTCCGCGAAGGCGTCGATCTCGCCCTTGAGCTTTTCCCAGCCCTCGGCCGAGTCGTAGGCGGCGGCATAGACGCCGGTCACCTTCTGCGTGTCGGCACGGTGGCGGCCGAACACCTTCTCCAGCGCGTCGCTCACCTCGCCCACCGTGGCGCGCAGGCGGATCGCCTGGATGGACAGCTCCAGCAGATTGCCGGAGCCAGACTCCGCGGCCGCGGTCAGGGCATCCAGCGCCTGCTGCACGGCTGCGCCATCGCGCGTGGCGCGGATGCGTTCGAGCCGCGCGATCTGGCCGTCGCGCACCTTCACGTTGTCGATCTGCAGGATGTCCACCGGGTCTTCCTTGGCCAGGCGGTACTTGTTCACGCCCACGATCACGTCCTTGCCCGAATCGATGCGCGCCTGCTTCTCCGCAGCGGCCGCCTCGATCTTGAGCTTGGCCCAGCCCGAATCCACCGCGGCGGTCATGCCGCCCATGGCCTCGACCTCCTCGATGATCTTCCAGGCGGCGTCGGCCATGTCCTGGGTGAGCTTTTCCATCATGTAGCTGCCGGCCCAGGGGTCGATCACGTTGGTGATGTGCGTCTCTTCCTGGATGATGAGCTGCGTGTTGCGCGCGATGCGGGCCGAGAATTCAGTGGGCAGCGCGATGGCCTCGTCGAAGCTGTTGGTGTGCAGGCTCTGCGTGCCGCCGAACACGGCCGCCATGGCCTCGATGGTGGTGCGCACCACGTTGTTGTAGGGGTCCTGCTCGGTGAGCGACCAGCCCGAGGTCTGGCAGTGCGTGCGCAGCATCAGGCTCTTGGGGTTCTTGGCGCCCGTGCCCTTCATGATGCGGCACCACAGCAGGCGCGCGGCGCGCATCTTGGCCACTTCCAGGTAGAAGTTCATGCCGATCGCCCAGAAGAACGACAGCCGCCCCGCGAACTCGTCCACGTCCAGCCCCGAGGCGATCGCCGTCTTCACGTACTCCTTGCCGTCGGCCAGCGTGAACGCCAGCTCCAGCGCCTGGTTGGCGCCCGCCTCCTGCATGTGGTAGCCACTGATGGAGATGGAGTTGAACTTCGGCATGTTCCGCGCCGTATAGCCGATGATGTCGCCGATGATGCGCATCGAAGGCTTGGGCGGGTAGATGTACGTGTTGCGGACCATGAACTCCTTGAGGATGTCGTTCTGGATGGTCCCGGAGAGCTGGTCCTGCCGCACGCCCTGCTCTTCCGCCGCGACCACGTAGCCCGCCAGCACGGGCAGCACGGCGCCGTTCATCGTCATGGAGACGCTCACCTTGTCGAGCGGAATGCCGTCGAAGAGGATCTTCATGTCCTCCACGCTGTCGATGGCCACCCCGGCCTTGCCCACGTCGCCGGTCACGCGCGGATGGTCGCTGTCGTAACCGCGGTGGGTGGCGAGATCGAACGCCACCGAGACGCCCTGCCCGCCGGCCGCCAGCGCCTTGCGGTAGAAGGCGTTCGATTCTTCCGCCGTGGAAAAGCCCGCGTATTGCCGGATCGTCCAGGGCCGCACCGCATACATGGTGGCCTGCGGACCGCGCACGTAGGGTTCGAAGCCCGGCAGGGTATTGGCGTGCGGCAGGCCCGCCACGTCCTCCGCCGTGTAGAGCGGCTTGACGGTGATCCCGTCCGGCGTGACCCAGTTCAGCGCGGAGACATCGCCGCCCGGCGCGGACTTGGCCGCCGCCTTCGCCCAGGCGGCGAGATCGGCGGGCTGGAATTCGGGCGGGGGCGTCTGTCTGCTGCTCATGGATGGCTCGCGTCGGGGTTTTGCAGGTCGATCGGAGGTTCCGCGCCGGCTTGTCTCCTGGCGTGCGCGGGAAGCAAGGGCTAGTCTAGCCGATTCCGTAATTATTAATTCATCATTTTTTGACGTACCATTCCGCGCCATGTCCACCGCCTCGCTCACCCCGCGCGCCCTCTACGAAGAGGTGGCGGAGCAATTGCGCCAGCGCATCTTCCGCCGCGAGCTGCAGCCCGGCAGCTGGATCGACGAGCTGAAGATCGCCGAGGAATTCGGCATCAGCCGCACCCCGCTTCGCGAAGCGCTGAAGGTGCTCGCGGCCGAGGGCCTCGTGACGATGAAGGTGCGGCGCGGCGCCTACGTCACCGAAGTGTCCGACAAGGACCTGCGCGACGTCTATCACCTGCTGGCGCTACTGGAGAGCGACGCCGCCCGCGTGGTCGCGCAGCGCGCTACCGATGCGCAGTTGCGGGAACTGGAGGCGCTGCACGCCGAACTGGCCGCGTGCGTGGACGACCGGGACCGCTTCTTCGGCGTGAACGAGCGGTTCCACATGCGACTGCTCGAACTGGCGGACAACCGCTGGCGCAACCAGATGGTCGCCGACCTGCGCAAGGTCATGAAACTCAACCGCCACAACTCCCTGCTGCGCCAGGGCCGCATCGAAGAGTCGCTGCGCGAGCACGCGGACATCCTGGGCGCCCTGCAGGCCCGGAACGGTGAACGCGCCGCGGCCGCGATGCTGGACCATTTCAGCCAGGGGCTGCAGGCCGCGGCCTGAGCCTTCCCTTCGCCCTTCCCGACCATTCACGCCCGCCCCCTTAGGCCCGGCGGCTGACGCGGACCTTGCCGCGTCGCGTGCATGCATGCATGCATGCCGCGGCACGGGATATTGCGAGGGCGACTTGTCGCCGGGCGACGCTCACCGCATCATTGGGGACAGAGAGCGAAAAAGCAGCGCCGCCCCACGAAGGTCTGCGGCCATCATCGACACCTGGGAGGAGCATTGCGCATGCTGGAACTGGAGCGTTTCTTTCTTCTGGACGGGGCCGACGGGCTGCCCGCAGGCGCCCTGCTCACCGGCAGCCACGATCCCGCGCTCGTCGCTCTCTCGGTCGCTGTCGCGGTGCTGTCCTCCACCCTCGCGCTCTACCTCTCCGGCCAGGCCCGCGGCACCCAGATCACGCTGTCGCGCGTGCTCGCCCTCACCAGTGCCGGCGTGGCGCTCGGCGCGGGCATCTGGGCCATGCATTTCATCGGGATGCTGTCATTCACGCTGTGCGCCGCCGTGCATTACGACGTGGCGCTCACGATGCTGTCGATGTTTCCTGGAATGTGCGCCTCCTGGCTGGCGCTGTCGCTGCTGGCTCGCCCCGAGGTGCAGCCGCGCCAGCTCGTGCTGGGCGGCGTGCTCGTGGGCGCCGGTATCGGCGCCATGCACTACATGGGCATGGCGGCCATGCTCATGGCCCCTCTGCTGCGGTACGACCCGCTGTGGTTCATCGCCTCGCTGGTGGTGGCCGTGGCGCTGGCCAACGCGGCGCTGTGGGTGCGCTTCATGCTCAAGCGCCGCCTCGGCATGGCGCCATGGAAGGCCAACCTGCTCGGCGGCGCCATCATGGGCTGCGCGATTTCGGGCATGCACTACACCGCCATGGCCGCGGCCCGCTTCGTCGGCACGGCCGAGCCGGGCGGCGGCGGGGGGCGCGAGTGGGTGCAGATGATGGCGATCACCGTGACCCTCGTGACCGCCTGCGTGGGGCTGTTCGCCGGCGCGGTGAACGGATTCATCCTCTACCGCGATCTCTACCGCCAGGCGCGGCGCAGCGAATCGCGCCTGCGCGCGCTGGTGGACACGGCCGTGGACGGCATCATCACCATCGACGGGCGCGGCATCATCCAGAGCTTCAACCAGTCGGCCGAGCGCATCTTCGGCTGGACCGCCGGCGACGTGCTGGGCCGCAACATCCGCATGCTGATGCCTCGCCCGACAGCGAAGCCCACGACGGCTACCTCCAGCGCTACCTGGCCACCGGCGAGGCCCGCATCATCGGCACCGGCCGGGAAGTGGTGGGCCTGCACCGCGACGGCAGCGCCCTGCCGCTGCGCCTGTCCATCGGCCGCGCCAACGCGCCGGACGGCCCGCTGTTCGTCGGCTTCCTGATCGACCTGCGCGGCGTGAAGGAGGCCGAGATGCGCCTGGGCATCGCCGCCAGCGTGTTCGAGCACAGCTACGAGGCCGTGCTGATCCTCGACTCGGACCACCACATCGTGGATGCCAACCCCGCCTTCGAGCGCATGACCGGCATCTGCCGGAAGGACCTGCTCGGCACCCCGGTCGAGCAGCTCTATCCGGGCTCGGAAGACACCCCGGAGGACGGCGCCGCTGAAGACCGCGCCCTCGACCGGCCCCGCTTCGCGGCGATCTGGCGCACCATCCAGTCGCAGGGGTACTGGCAGGGCGAGATCCTGGGACGCGGCCTGGGCATCGCCATGCCGCAGCGCATCTCCATCGCCAGCGTGCTGGGCAAGGAAGGCTATCCGCACCACTACATCGTGGTCATCACCGACATCAGCCAGATCAAGGCGCACGAGCAGGAACTGCAGCACATCGCGCTCTACGACAGCCTGACGGGACTGCCCAACCGGCGCCTGCTGGCGGACCGCCTCGTGCAGGGCATCGCGCAGGCGCAGCGCAGGCGCCAGCTGCTGGCCGTGTGCTACCTCGACCTCGACGGGTTCAAGCGCGTCAACGACCAGCACGGCCATGCCGCGGGCGACCAACTCCTCGTCGAGGTCGGCCGGCGCATCCAGGCCCAGTTGCGCGCGGAGGACACCCTCGCCCGGCTGGGCGGCGACGAGATGGTCGTGCTCATCAATGGACTGCAGGCCCCCGAGGACTGCACGCCCCTCATCGACCGCATCCTGCACGCCGTGCGCCAGCCCGTGCCCCTGCCCAAGGGCCAGGGCTTCGTCTCGGCCAGCATGGGCCTGAGCTTCTACCCTACCGACGGGGACACGCCCGACCTGCTGCTGCGGCAGGCCGACCATGCAATGTACGAAGCCAAGCAGGACGGCAAGAACCACTGCCGGCACTTCGGGAGCGACACCGCCGATGCGCCGGGTGTCGGCGGCGCCAGGGCCGATTGACCCGGGTGAGACCGCGTTGCTTCTTCAGCTCGCGGATTCCGGCCCACCGTTGGCGGGCATGCCGCCCCGGCGGTGCGCCATGCTGTAGATCAGCGGGAGCACCAGCAGCGTCAGGATGGTGGACGACAGGATGCCGCCGATCACGACCGTCGCCAGCGGGCGCTGCACCTCCGACCCGGTCCCCGTGGCAACGGCCATGGGCATGAAGCCGAGCGATGCCACCATCGCCGTCATGAGCACCGGCCGCAGGCGCTGCACCGCGCCGGCACGTACCGCCTCGGGCAGCGGCATGCCTTCTTCGCGCAGCTGCCGAATGAACGACAGCATCACCAGGCCATTGAGCACCGCCACCCCGGACAGCGCGATGAACCCGATGCCCGCGGAGATGGACAACGGGATGTCGCGCAGCCAGAGCGCGAGGACCCCGCCCGTCAGCGCGAACGGTATCCCCGTGAACACCAGCAGCCCGTCCCGCGCGTTGCCGAACATGGCGAACAACAGCACGAACACCAGGCCGAGCGATACCGGCACCACGATCTTCAGGCGGCTCGCCGCGGACTGCAGGTTCTCGAACTGGCCGCCCCATTCCACCCAGTAGCCGGAGGGCAGCGCGACCTGCCGGATCGCCGCCTGCGCCTCCGACACGAAGGAGCCGAGGTCCCGCGAGCGCACGTTGGCGCTGACGACGATCCGGCGCTTGCCGTTCTCGCGGCTCACCTGGTTGGGCCCCGGCGCGATGTCCAGGGAAGCCACCTCGCCCAGCGGGATGAAAGACGTCGCGGCACTGCTGGTCCTGGGCAGGGCGATGGGCAGCCGGCGGATCGCCTCCAGGTCGGTCCGGACATCCTCCGGCAGGCGCACCAGGATGTCGAAGCGACGGTCGCCTTCGAACATCGTGCCAGCGCGCCGGCCGCCCACGGCCGTCGCCAGGGTGGACTGCACATCCGCGATGTTCAGGCCATAGCGCGCGGCCCTTGAGCGGTCGATGCCCACGGTGAGGACAGGCAGGCCGGTGGTCTGCTCGACCTTGACTTCGGAGGCGCCGCCCAGCTTCTGCAACACGGCCGCCGCTTCCGTCGCTGCCTTGTTCAGCACCTCCATGTCGTCGCCGAAAATCTTCACCGCGACGTCGCTGCGGATGCCGGAGATGAGCTCGTTGAAGCGCAGCTGGATGGGCTGCGAGAACTCGTAGCTGTTCCCGGCGATCTTCTCGACCTCCTTCTGGATGGCATCCCGCAGCTCCGCCGGGGTCTTGCGCGGCTCGGGCCAGTCGCTCACCGGGTTCAGCATGATGTAGCCGTCGGAAATGTTCGGCGGCATCGGATCGGAGGCGATCTCCGCGGTGCCCGTCCGCGCGAAGACACGCCGGACCTCGGGGAATTTCGCCTTCACGGCGACCTCGATCTTCTGCTGCATCGCGACCGATTCGCTGAGGCTGGTTCCCGGGATGCGGATGGCCTGGATCGCGAGGTCTCCTTCGCTGAGGTTGGGGGCGAACTCGGTGCCCAGGCGGGTCGCCATGAGCCCGCACAGGACGATGGCCGCCATGGCCGCCATGGCCGCCGTGAGCACCACCAGCTTCGCGCCGAGCGCCCGCTCCAGCAGCGGTTCGTAGCGTCCGCGCAGCCAGGCCATCATCCGGTTTTCCTTTTCCGCGACATACCTGCCGATGAAAAGCGCGACCGCGGCCGGAACGAAGGTCACCGACAGGATCATCGCGCCGAGCAGCGCCATCACGACGGTGAAGGCCATGGGATGGAACATCTTCCCTTCGACCCCCGTCAGCGCGAAGATCGGCAGATACACCACCATGATGATGAGCTGGCCGAAGATCAGCGGGCGCCGGGCTTCCCGGGCGGCCTCGAACACTTCGGCGAACCGCTCCTTCAAGGAGAGCGCCCGCCCCGATGCCTGCTGCACATGGGCCAGTCGCCGAACGCAGTTCTCCACGATCACCACAGCGCCGTCCACGATGATCCCGAAGTCCAGTGCTCCGAGGCTCATGAGGTTGGCGCTGACCTTCTGCGAGACCATACCCGTGAAGGTGAAGAGCATTGCCAGTGGAATGACCATGGCGGTGATCAGCGCCGCGCGGATGTTTCCGAGGAATGCGAAGAGCACGGCGATCACCAGGATCGCGCCCTCCAGGAGGTTCTTTTTCACCGTGGCGATCGCCTTGTCCACGAGCACCGTGCGGTCATAGACCGTCACGGCCTTCACGCCCGCGGGCAGGGTCCGGTTGATTTCCTCCATCTTCCGGTCCACGGCCTGCGACACCGTGCGGCTGTTCTCTCCGATGAGCATGAACACCGTGCCGAGAACCACTTCCTTGCCATTGTCCGTGGCCGCTCCGGTGCGCAGCTCCCTGCCGACGATCACCTCGCCCACGTCGCCGATGCGGATGGGAACGCCCGCCACGTTGCTGACGACGATGTTTCCGACATCCTCGATGGTCCGCACCTGGCCGGGCGCCCGGATCAGGTACTGCTCGCCGCGGCGCTCGATGTAGCCGGCCCCCACGTTCTCGTTGTTGCGCTCCAGTGCCGTGACGACATCGGCGAGCGTCAGGCCATGGGCATGGAGTTTTTCAGGGCTCGGCGCCACCTGGTACTCCTTGGCGAATCCGCCGATGCTGTTGATCTCGGTCACGCCTTTCACATTGCGCAGTTGCGGCTTGATGATCCAGTCCTGGACCTCGCGCAGGTCGGTGGGCGTGTACGCCTTGCCGTCCGGGCGCCGCGCACCCTCCTCCGCCTCCACGGTCCACAGGTAGATCTCGCCCAGGCCCGTCGAAATCGGTCCGATCACGGGCCCCACGCCTTCGGGCATCTGCTCGCGCACGGCCTGGATGCGTTCGTTGACCAGCTGGCGGGCGAAATAGATGTCCGTGCCGTCCTCGAAGATCACCGTGACTTGCGACAGCCCGTAGCGCGACAGGGAACGGGTCTGCTTCAGTCCCGGGAGCCCCGCCATCACCGTTTCGATCGGATAGGTGATCCGCTGCTCCGTCTCCAGCGGGGAGTAGCCGGGTGCCGCCGTGTTGATCTGCACCTGGACATTGGTGATGTCCGGCACCGCATCGATGGGCAGGCGCTGGTAGTTGTAGATGCCCAGTGCGGCCATGCCCGCGACGGCGAGCATCACGAGCCAGCGATGGGCAATGGAGAAATGGATGATTCGCTCGAACATGGTGCTTCTCAGTGTTCGTGGCCCGAGGAGCCCTTGCCCTGCTGTGCCTTGACGACGAAGCTGCCCCTGCCGGCATAGGCAGTGCCGGCGGCCAGTCCGTCGAGGATCTCGATGCTCCGGCCATCCGAGCGGCCGGTCTTGACGGGTCTCGGCTCGAATCCGCCGTCCACCTTCGCATACACGGTCGGGCGGCCCTCCACCATCTGGATGGCGTCCGCGGCCACGGTGACAGGCGCCTCGGCCTTGCCGGTGACCAGTTCCACCGTGACGAACAATCCGGGACGCCACGCCATCTCGGGATTCGGCAGCGTCGCGCGTGCCGTGGCGGTGCGCGTCTGCTCCCCGATGAGCGCGCCGACATACGACACCTTGCCGGTCGCCTCATGCTGGAAGCCTGTTGCCTGGATGGCCACGGGCTCCCCGACCTTCACCAGCGGCAGGTTGGCCGCCGTCACATTGATCTGGGCCCACACCGTGGAGAGGTCGGAGATGGTGAACACATTCGCGTCTTCCTTCACCGACTCGCCCAGCGCAATGTGCTTTTCGACCACCATGCCATCGAAGGGCGCCCGCAGCTCGAACCGCGCAAGATCGCCGGAGCTGGCGGCCGCTCCCAGTGCCCGCAGCTTCCGGCTGGCGTTCGCGACGGCGATCTCCGCCTCGTGCAGAACCTGCTCTGCCTGCAGGACGTCCTGCTGGGCCGAGATCTTGTCCTGGAACAGCCTGCGCTCGCGGTCCGCGGTGGTACGGGCCAGGGCCAGGCGCTTCTGTGCGGCCAGCAGTTCGCTGCGCTGCTCGGACAGCGCCACGCTGGAGATGACGGCCAGAACCTGGCCCTTGCGTACGTGCTGCCCCAGATCGGCGCCGACGCTTTCGACGACACCGGCGACGCGGGGGACCACGTGCGCCGTGCGGTCCTCGTTGAACCGGATTTCACCGGGCAGCCGGGTGCGGGTCTCGATCACTCCGGGCCCGCTCGTTTCGACGGCCACGCCGGAGGACTTGAACTGCTCGTCCGAGAAGGCGATTCGGCCCTTTTCATGGCCCTCCTCGCGGCCATGTTCCTCAGGTTCCCCGGCATGGCCCTCGCCATGCGCGTCCGCCGGCCGCGCGTCGGCCGCGTACCCATCGGCGCCACCGGGTTTCGCGGGGCGGAGGATGAAGAACCCGGCGACGGCGGTCAGGACGACCAGGACGATGACGAGAACCACATGGCTGGCCTGGACCTTGCCCGTGGAAGTATCGGTATTTTTTTGCATGGCGTTCAGGGCCTGGAAGGATTCAGGAGGGTGGAAGACGCGTCCGTGACGTGGAGCAGGCGCTCCAGTTCGGCTGCGGCGCGGTAGGTATCGAGCAGCGCGCGAAGGAACTGGGACTGGGCGCCGACCAGGGTGCGCTGGGCATCCAGCGTTTCCAGGTAGCTGAACTTGCCCAGCTGGAATCCCCGCGATGCGGCCTCGTAGGCTTCGCGCGCACCGGGAATCGCGTCCTGCTGCAATGTCTGCGCCTCGGCACGGGCAGACCGCAACTGCTCCCGGGCCTGGGCGATATCGGACGCGAGCTTCAGCTCGACCGCATTCAGCTCTTCGCGGGCCTTTTCCTCGCGTGCCAGCGCTTCGGCGAGGTTGCCCTGGTTCCGGTCGAACACCGGCAGGGGCACGGTCAGGCCCACGACGGCAGCCGTCACCCCGTTCTCCTGGCTGCGCTTGACACCGACGGACACCGCGACATCCACGACCTGGCGCGAGCGTTCGAGCGCCACGGCGGCCTGCGCCCGCTCCAGCTCGAGCCGGGCGCGCTGCAGTGCGGGCGATGCGGCCATCCGCGCGAACACCGCCTCGTCGGCCAGGCCTTCGGCCGGCAGGTCCAGGTGGCCGATCAACGCCGTCCCGCTGCGGCCCATGTCGCCCCATAAGGAGAACAGTCTCTGGCGGCTGGCCCGCAGGGCGCCTTCCGCCTGCGCCAATTCTGCGGCCGCCGCGGCACGCGCTACCTTGGCCCGCGTCTCCTCCAGCGGGGCGATCTTGCCCGCCTGCACCCGTTTGCCGGTCGCTTCCGCATCGCCGCTGGCCAGTTGCAGCGAGGATTGGGCCAGCCGCAGGCGTTCCTGGCCGACCAGCACTTCATGAAAGGCGACGACGGCCTGGGAACGCACGTCCGCACGGGCCTGCTCGATGTCGGCAGCCGCTTGCGCGCTGATCCGCTCGGCGACAGCTGTCCGGCTGGCCCGCTTGCCGCCGAGCTCCAGCGATTGCGTGATCTGGACGGTGGACGTTCGTCGCCCCTGCTTGAAATCCTCCTGCTGCACGGACAGCTCGGGGTTCGGGCGCGGGCCGGCCTGCAGGACGGCGCCGCGCGTCGCGTCGAACTCCCGCTGCGCCACGGCGACGGCGGGGTGCCTGGCGAGCGCCAGCGCAATGGCTTCCGCCAAAGTCAGGGTCGCGGCCGTCGGCTCATGGAACGCGGCCCCGGAAGGGGCGCTCAGGGATTGCGCATGGACAAGCGCAGGGACAACGGGCACGCCGGCCAACAGGACAGCGCAGGCCGTTGCGATGAATGGTCTGGTATGGGACACCTGGGTCTCCGAAGTGAACAAAACTTCGGTGGACCGCAGGGTCGCAGTCAATCAGGCGATCGTTCTCCCGCCGTCCACCGTCGATGGAGCGAGGAAAGGCCATTTGGGGCGCTCGATATCGTTGGCAGCACCCTTGCCCTGGTGCCGGAGATGCCTGGGAACGACCCACGCATTCGAGGCCTGCTGCGTGGGGCACCACGGGTTCGGCAGGTCACCGACCGCCGAGGGTTGGGCGACGTTGTGGAATGGACAGGGAATGCCGCGGTCTTCGGAGAAATGAAAGCTGCCCGCCTCGTCGGCGGTCTTGTTCTGGACAAAGGCAGACCCCTTCGCGACCGACGCGGCAGGCGAAGACGACTCATGGAACTGCGCTGCCGTCCATTGGAGCGGCAGCAGCAAGAGCATGAAGACGATGACGATCCGGCGAACCATTGTCAGGAGGGCGCCCTTGAACAGGCGATTTTCGGGAGCGGATTCTAGAGCGTTTAGCCGGGACTCGTGCGCGTCGCCCCTTTGCGGCACAGGCCAATGTTCGTCCGGGCCGCACGCACGATCTCCAGGTAGCGCTCCGCAAGGGCAGGCGCCCAGCCATCCACCGCCGCATCATCGTGCTTTGCCGCATCCTCTGCATATCTGGCGAGTGTCGCCAGGCATTGCGCATGAAGCCCGTTGCGGTATTGCGTGATGGCCAGGTCGTTCCGAATGGCCCCCTCGTCTTCCCAGTCCAGGGTCACCGAACAGTTCTCCAGCACAGCAACCATCTTGAATGACTAGCTCAAAGACGCTCAGCAAAGTCATCGCGCCAGGGCGACCTGGTGCGAGCGATCGCGTTCAGGATGACCAGCAGCTTGTGCATGCAGGCCACGAGGGCGACCTTCTTGGCTTTGCCCGCGGCCAGCAGCTTGGCGTAGAACGCCTTGAGGACGGGGTTGAAGCGCGTGCCGACCAAGGCTGCGACGTAGAGCACGCGCCGCACGTCGGCGCGGCCACCGAAGATGTGGCGCTGGCCCCTGAGCGTGCCCGAGTCGCGGTTCATGGGCGCCAGACCGACCAGGGCCGTGATCTGCTTGCGATTGAGCTGGCCGAGTTCGGGAAGTTGCGCCAGCAGCGTGCAGGCGGTCGTCGGCCCCACGCCCTTGACCGAGGTCAGCAGTTTGGCCAGGTCGGCGTGGTGAGTCTGGACATGCGCCTTGAGCTCGTCATCGACATCGTGCAATTGCGCCGCGATGGCATCCATGATCGCCAGGATGCTGGGCTTGGCCTTGCGGTGGGCCACGCCCAGGCGCTGGCGCTCGGACACCAGCATGGTCAGCAGTTGCCTGCGGCGCACCACCAGGGCCGTGAGCTCGCGGCGCTCGTCGTCGGCCAGGGCACGAGGCTGGTGGCCTTGCGCATCGAGCATCGAGGCAAAGCTGCGCAGAGCTTGCGCGTCGATGCGGTCGGTCTTGGCCAGCTTGCCCACGCAGCGCGCGAAGTCGCGTGCCTGGCGAGGGTTGACCACCGACACGCGCAAGCCCGCGCCCGCCAAGGCCAGCGCGAGGTCTTGCTCATAGCCGCCGGTGGCCTCCATCAGGATGAGCCTGGGCGCCAGCGGTGCGAGGCATTGGCACAGCTGGGCATGGCCGGCTTCGTCGTTGGCCAGATTGAGCGTCTGCAGTTCGCCCGTGACAGCCACTTCGAAGCTGTTCTTGGCGATATCGATGCCCACGTAGACGAGTTCACTCATAGCGGTTCTCCAACTCCCAGCCTTACGAATACGAAATGTGTTCGGTCAACCATTCGGGATGCGGCAGAACAAAGGGACCACCACCGTGCGCCCTGGGCTGTCATTCGAGCTCGCGCTCGCAGGAGACACAGGCTGCGCGGCGGTGAGTCAACCCGTTCAGTGGCCAAGGCCGGCCGGCCTGCCTTGACGACTGAAGTTGGAACCAACTGAGACATATAAGGAGACAGGGTGGCGAGGGCCGCCTTGAAGTTTCTCTGGTCGTAAAGACGCTGGAACGCAGCACGCGTGCGATCGACTTCGTCCCTGCCGCAGCCTTGCTTCACCCGCAAATACCGTCCCGCGAAACTCCCGTTGTAGCCGCAGAAATCCCTGCACTCGGCCGGAGTGGCGGCCTTGACATCGACCCCCTGTGCGTTGACGCCAAAGCCCACCATGCAGGAAGAGCGCCCACCGTCCTGCCTGGCGATGCCCTGCCCCCGGTCGATGGTTCCATCGAGCGTGCACAGGTTGTCACCCGTCACCGTTTCGAGCGAAAAAGCCATCACCCCTCCCTCGCTCTTGAGCACAAGGCGCCCCCAGCCTCGCTCCGTCAGGTATTCACCCGGCTGCAAAGCACCGCTTCCGGATGGCGCCGGCCGCCCGGGAGGTGGCAGAGCACCCGCCGGCTGCCCGGTGGCATCCCCCGCGCAGGCCGACCAGGACATGGCGAACAGCACAGTGATCGTTGCAAGCAGCCGCGATGCCGCCGGCTTGGGAAAGTGATGGGGTGGCATGGTGGGCGCGGTCTTCGCGGAAAAATTCCCTGTTGCAGCTTGGAACCCTGGAAACCGGGCCGGCAGATCCTGCCATGATAGGGCCGTGCTGCATGCCCTCGGGCTGGCGGCAGGCTGCCCCGGTGCGCCCGGTCATTGAGGCATCTCTGTTGAATCTGGTTGCATCCATATTCCGCGGCCGGGTTCTAATGCCCACCTTCCACCGGCGCGCGCCGCGCAGCGCCGGCCCCCGGGGGCTGGCTTCCAATTCAGCCCCATCGCAAACTGTTCAACATGGAGTCTGAGATGTCCCGCCTCTCCCCCATCCTGGCTGCCTTGCTCACGATCGCATGCCTACCGCTGGCGCAAGCGCAGGGCGCCAGCGAATTCAACAAGGAAGCGATCAGGTCCACCGGCGAAGCGGCAGCGATGGCCTTCGTGTGCGGCAAGCTCAACCAGGCCCAGGTCGATGCACACAAGGAAAAGACGCGCCGGCTCTACCTGGCAGACGGCGTCTCCCAGGCGACCTTCGATACCCTCTACGCCGAGGGTTTCAAGGACGTGCAGGCCAAGGCCAAAGCCAACCATGTGCAGGCAGGCAGCCCCCAGTGCCAGCTTCCCGTACCCGGCGCAGGCAAGCCGGACTGAGACAGGAAAGCATGCACATGAAGTTCCATACGACCTGCCCCCTGCTTCTCACGGTATTCATCGCGGTCTCGAGCCTGCATGCCCAGACCGCATGCCCCTCCGGCGTGGCCGCCGGAAGCGCGCGCTGCGGTCCGGGCGGCGACAGCGGAGACAGTGCGCCTCCGCGGCCGACAGGCCATTGGGTGAAAACCTGGGGAGCCCTCGTGAGTTCCAACCAGGCAGGTGGAGCGTGGTCCTCCAAAGGCAAGGACTCGGAAGCAGACGCGCGCCAGGATGCCCTGACAAGATGCCAGGCCCAGGGCGCACCCGACTGCAAGGTGGACGCGACGTTCTTCAACCAGTGCATTGCCGTCTCCGGCTCCAGTGCGCAGCGGGGTGTTTTCACGAACACGGGAAAGAACAAGGAGGTTGCCGGCTCACGGCCCTCAAGGACTGCCAGGACAGCGGCAGAGCGAACTGCGCAGTCGTGTTCAGCGAGTGCACGGATCCCTATTTCGTGCGGTACTAGCCCTTCAGCCCCGGTAAAGAGGAAATGCGATGAATATGCAACTCACCCCCCCCATCCACTGCAAAATCTGCCAAACCGGCTCTTGCTGCACTTTTCATAGCATGGACCGCAGCGATATCCGGATGTTCAACCCTTGCCCCGGAGCGGGAGGCCGCAGAGAACCTCATGGGGAAGAACATTGCGGAAGCCTACAAGGTGTTCGGCAACCCCTGGCTTGTGGGTACCGAAACCAAGGTCGATCCCAGCAGCAAGTTCTACGGCCATAAATTCTATTTCTTCGAAAAACGCAGGGGAGCCTACGATCAGCAAAAGCTGGTGGGCTCGTCCGTGGATACTTCACAAGGGCGCCCGGTATATGTGGAGCAATACCGGACCGAGCGTGTTCAGCCGGCATGCCAGATCGGATTCTGGGCCGACAAGAACACCAACATCATCGACTACTACCAAGTCAAGGGAGATTGTGGCTGGGGAGGATTGGGGCTCGGGCAAACCTTCCGGTAAATCACGGCAGACCCGGCCTGCCCCCCGGACACCTCACCCGCCGCGCACTTTCCGCCACCCCGCGCGGTTCAGGCGCCATCGATGCGAACACCGCGCAACTTGGCGATGAGTTCCACACGGTTGCGGGCCTCGAGCTTCTGCAGGATCGCCGTGAGATGTTCCTTCACGGTGTGCTCCGAGAGGTGAAGCGAGGAAGCAATCGGCTTGTTCGGCAGACCGTCCAGGACCAGCGCGAGGATTTCACCCTGCCGTGGCGTCAGGCCGATGTCGGCAGGCGCCAGGCGGATCTCGCGAGGCGCCATGCACCCGGCCGAAGATCGGGAGGGCAATACTGTCGCATTCGCATCGAACCAGACCTGGCCACGAAGCACCGATGTCACGGCCGCATGGTAGGTCTCGGGGGGATCGCCCTTGTGCACGAACCCATGGGCACCGCTGGCGCGGGCCTTCAACGCAATCGCCGGATGCGGGTCGGCGCTCGTCACCAGCACACGGGTCCCCGGAGACATCGCCACGAGGCTGGCGATGAACGAGGTCGAGGCGCCCTCGGCGAGCCAGAAATCCACGAGAGCCAGCATGGGGGGGCCGTGCGCGGCAACGATGCGCAACGCGCTGGTGGCGTCGAAGGCATGGCGTGTCTCGGCGACAGCGGCGTGCAGGCCCAGAAAATCGGCCATGCCCTGTGCGACGAGTGGATGGTCATCGACGACCAGCGCATAGCAGGCCGGATGGAGGCGCGAAAAAGGAGACAGAGACATTGAGACGATTCGCCAGTGCAGCCGAATCGACAAAATGCAATGCGACAGTTGGGCAGAGCGTAACCGCCCGCCACTTGATTTCCGATGAAAAACCCTTTCCGGCGCCACGGATGCAACACAGGTGACTGGCAAGTCCCCATCTCGTGGGATATGAGGAGGAGCAAGTGGATCAGCCCGAAGCGTGTCCACCCCGGTGCCGGACGGGACGTGTCAGTTGCTCCAGGGCGCCAGCGCCCGGTCGGTGCTCGAAAAGATGGGCTGGCCCATGCCTGCATGCTCCAGCTTGAAGATGCCCACGGCCTGTACCAGGTCTTGCGCCTGGGCCCTGAGGCTGGCGGCTGCGGCTGCGATTTCCTCGACCAGTGCGGCGTTCTGCTGGGTGACCTGGTCCATCTGGATGACGGCTTCGCCGACCTGGTTGACGCCGGCGCTCTGTTCCCCGCTGGCTGCACTGATCTCGCCCATGATCTCGGTCACCCGGCGAATGCTTCCGACCACCTCGCCCATGGTGCTGCCAGCCCGATCCGCAAGCTGTTCGTCCATTTCGACACGCGCGACGCTGGTGTTGATGAGGTCCTTGATTTCCTTCGCCGCCTCGGCGCTTCGCACGGCCAGGCTGCGCACTTCTCCAGCCACCACCGCGAAACCGCGTCCCTGCTCACCCGCGCGGGCTGCCTCCACCGCCGCATTCAGCGCGAGGATGTTGGTCTGGAACGCAATGCCGTCGATGACGTTGATGATGTCGGCGATCTTCCGCGAGCTTTCGCTGATGCCCTTCATTGTCTCCACCACCTGAGACACCACCTCGCCTCCCCGCGTTGCCACCACACTGGCGTCCTGGGCAAACTGGTTGGCCTGCCGTGCGTTGTCCGCATTCTGCTTCACGGTAGAGCCCAGTTGCTCCATCGACGCGGCGGTTTGCTGCAGCGCACTGGCCTGGCGCTCCGTCCTCACCGAAAGGTCGGAATTGCCCTGGGCAATCTGGGTGCTTGCGGCAGCCACCGATTCGCTGCCTTCGCGTACCCGCGTGACGACATGGGTCAGCGATTCGTTCATGGATTTGAGACTCAGCAGCAGGGTGCCGACCTCGTCCCGGGCGGCGACATCGATGTGCGTGGTCAGGTCACCATCGGCCACCGCCTGCGCTACGCCGAGAGCCTGGGAAACCGGCTTGGTGATCGACCGGATGACCCACATCCCCAGGAAGGTGGCCATTGCCACTGCCAGGGCCGCCCCACCGAATTCAAGCATCAAGGTCGTGCGACGGGCACTATCCAGCGCGGCGGCGCGAACTGCAAGCAGGTCCCTCTCCATTTTGCTGAACCCCCCTTCGAGCGCACGGAATCCATCCATGGCGGCCTTGTCCAGGCCTTTCCTGAACTCGGCCAGAAAATCTTCCCAGGATACGGCACCGCTATTGACCTCCCTGCGGAGCCCCTGCATTTTCTCGACAATGGAAACGAACTCTGCCTTACGGATTCGCATGTCCTCCAGGCGCTTTTGCTGGGCTGGATTATCGGAAGTCAGGGATCTTGCCTTGTTCCAGGCGGCATCGAAACTCTTGATGCCGGCAGCCCAGGGTTCGAGAAACCGCTCCTCCCCGGCCAGCAGGAAACCTCGCGCCCCCGTTTCCATGTTCACCATGCTCTGGAGCATCTCCTGCCCGACACCCAGGACCACATGGGTGTGCTGATTCATTTCATCAGCTTGCTTGAGCTCGTTCTGGCTCTTGATCGCCACGCCGATAACCACCAGGAAAATCCCGATCACGCCGGCAAATGCCAGAGAAAGCCGGCGAGCGAGGGGCCAGTTCGAAAAAATCATGATATTCCTCCAATAGAAGTTATTATTCGCACTGACCAGCCAGTGCATTTTCTCATCCGGGAACCAGCATAATTACAGCGAGCAAGGACATGCTGTACCGCAGCGTCATATCGCCCTGCTGCGGCAATCATGTTAAAAAATATTCACTGGCCATGCAATGGGGTCATGAAACTCGACAATGCAGTTTCCTCACGAGCGTTGAGCAAAATCTAATACGCCGAGAAATGATTCGATCACAGCTTTCAGTGCGTTTCTAACACTTCTCCATGTTAGATCCGCTGTTGCGCCCTGCAATCATGCAAAAGCATTCAAAACGCCATTGCGCAACAGCAAAACGAGCTCAGTCACTGAGCCACAAACTCCATATGGAACAGCGGCGGTATCGTCCCGGCGATCGCGTTCGCGCAGAACTCCCGCAACGCGCTGCGTGGGGAGGCGGCCATGGCCAGATCACGGGTACGCTCTCCACTGGCGGAGGCAAGCCCGGACAGGGCCATCCCATGGTGTGCGGCCCACGAAGACCACTTCGTATGCGAGCCTTCAGGCGACGGCAGTTTGGGCCTGCGATGGCGCATGCGGCGGCTCATGCCTCGCGAGTGTCAGCGACTGCAGGGCATGCCGGACGATCACACGCTGGTGCCCAACGGCGGCAGGCCCGCGGCGGATGGGCCGCGCTACGAGGCCATCGGCAACTCGATGGCCGTGCGGTGCGTCGCGTGGATCGGCGCAAGGCTGCAACGCGCCCTGTCGGGAGCGCCATGACGCATCGTCAGAAAACCCCGCCCCTGCGCGGGGCAGGTTCCCGATGGAACCGGCGCCACGCCGCGAGGAGAAGCGGCTGGCGCAGAAGTTGACGGGGCGAGAGAACCCGGCCACGTCGCAGAATATCGATCTGCTTTGGATCCTCCTCCCCGGCATCGGAGGGTTGCATTTCTTGTTCTTCGCTGTGCTCATGTTGCCCGCCGCCGCACAGGGTGCTAGGGAAGGTCTGCATAAACCGCCCCACGACATGCTTGGCATCGGCATGAAGCCCTGAGACGATACGTCGCATGAAACAGCACAGCCTGGGCCTGGGAATGACGGCGAAGCGAACGCGGCGGCGGGAATTCCTGGATGAGATGGAGAAGGTCGTGCCATGGCCCGAACTGGTGGCCCTGGTGTCGCCGTACCTGCCCGAAGGCAAGCGGGGGCGTCCTCCGTTCCCGTGCGAGACCATGCTGCGCATCCATTTCATGCAGCAGTGGTTCGCGCTGAGCGACCCGGCCATGGAGGAAGCGCTGCACGACATGCCGGTGTTCCGCGAGTTCGCAGGGCTCGAAGGCTGGGATGAAAGGCTGCCCGACGAGAGCACGATCCTGCGGTTCCGACACCTGCTGGAGAAGCACAAGCTGGCTGTGCAGATCCTGCAGACCGTCAACGATCTGCTCAGCGCCAAGGGCGTGATGCTCAAGAGCGGCACGGTGGTGGACGCCACCTTGATCGCAGCGCCCAGCTCGACCAAGAACAGCAGCGGCGAGCGCGACCCGGAGATGAAGCAAAGCCGCAAGGGGCAGCAGTGGTACTTCGGCATGAAGTGCCATATCGGAGTGGACGCCGACTCGGGCCTGGTACACACCGTGCGCGGCACCAGCGGCGCGGTCAATGATGTGATCGAGGCCAACAGTCTGGTGCGCGCAAGCGACCGTGATGTCTATGCCGATGCTGGCTACCAAGGCGCCGGCCAACGCCCTGATGCCAGGCGCGACGTGAACTGGCACATCGCCATGCGGCCGGGCAAACGTCGCCTGCTGGATCCGGCCAAACCGATCGAAGCCTTGACCCGACAACTCGAGCGCGTGAAGGCGCACATCCGCGCGCGGGTCGAACACCCGTTCCGCGTTCTCAAGCGCCAGTTCGGGCATGCCAAGGTGCGCTACCGAGGGCTGGCCAAGAACACGGCACAGCTGCACACGCTGTTTGCGTTGGCCAATCTCTGGCTGGTGCGCCGCAAATTGCTGGCTGCCTTGGCATGAGTGCGTCCGCAGTTCGCCAGACAGGCCAAGGCGGCGGCCAATCTACGTCGCATTCACCCGAACTGAAGCGAAACGGGCCCGGAGCGCCATACACATCAACAGGTTAAGCGCATCCGCACACTCATGCGCGTGTTGTGCAGACCTTCCCTAGCTGCGGCGGGAAAGTTGATAACACGCTCCAGGTCATTTCAGGAAAATAGCTTCAAAACCGACGTTGTCCTTAGTTCCGTATTGATCTCTAAAGAACTCTTTCGTGTCTTTGAATTCCACGCTTTCTGCGTGAAAAGGGTCTCTGATTTTTAAGTAAAATTCTCCTTTATGTTCCCTGACGTCATCCAGCATGACCACGTGCCCACCTTTTGAAAATATACAAGGGCCCATTTGATCTATTTTTTTACTCAGATCTCGAAGTGCATCTCTCCGGCTCTGATGCAAATTACCCATCAGATTCTTCTTGTAGCTGACATTTTCCCATTTGAAAAGATGCGGCTCCTTTCCAGTATTCTCGCGAAGAGACTCCACAATCTCCGCCATGTCCCGCCGCCTCCCTTTATCTCTTGGTCCACTGCCACCATCGACGGAAATAGACTGATGATCCAATCTCATCATTAATTCACATGCAAACGTGCAGTCCCGAAAACCTGGCTGAGGGACCATGAATCTGCCATTAGGCATCGGATACGCATCGAAACTTCCGATACGTATCGGACTTACTGCATAGCCATCGACCATAAACGCTTGCCGATGATCACCGGTAGCTTCGAGTGCGCCATACCGTTGGGTAACTCGATTTGAAGGAGCGGTGTAAATTAAACCTGTTTCAATCTGACCAAGATAATTCGAATCCGGGCGCCTCTCGAACGTCGGATACCGTCGGACGATGCCATCTGAGCACCGCACCATCGGCTCTGAGCCCCAATCGCGGGGGCCCCAACGTTCATCCCAACCAGGTCCAAGCGTATCGATGACTCCGACCACGTTTGGTACGTTTTTGTACAGTGCTGAAGTTTCCTTAGGCTTGATTGTTTTGTATGTGCTATTGCTTGCTACAGGCGACTTAGGAGGCAGGCTGGACGTAGATCCAGCCTCACTCTGACGCCCTGAAGCGCGCCTACCTGCCCTTGCTCTATGTAAAACGGAGGTTCTTGGTCTGGCGGACGACTCCACATAGTCATGACCTGGCATTAATGGGGATGGCATGCCGTGTGGCCTTGGTGCGTTCTGGGTCGATCCCCTGTTACTCGGCTGGTACTCCGGTACATTTTCTGAGCGATTCCGTCGAGAACTCGTCGACACCTTATTGACAGAGTAATCCATAGCTAGTCCTGATTAATAAAAGCAACTCATACGGCAATGAAAAATCCTTAATGGAAATGCATCAAGGCTACGATCGGCATTGCTCCCGCTTACGTCATCGAGCGGATATTGGGCGGGACGCAGGACAATCGTTGCACATAGCCTTAGCCGACAAGTAAACGAGTCCGAACAAATTTCTCGAATTGCGAACATCCAACTTGATGATTCGTCTTTGATGGCGGCCGACTTACTTTATGAGCGAACGTTTATGAGCAAACGTTCGATCCAATCCTTGTCATCGCACCTCGCAGGCCACTTAAGTTCGACATACTCGGCAACTTATCATTTATGCGACGTGACAACTGAAGGAATGTTGAACCGCCCCGGTTTTCGCGGAGGCTCCCCCGTTTGAGAAGATGGAGCCATCATGAGGAAATCAGAGAAGTTTTTCGCCGGAGGTTCGCGAGCGTGCGGGGCGCATGGTGTTCGAGCACCGAGGTGAGCACGAATCGCAGTGGGCGGCCCGTGGTATCGATCTCCGGCAAGATCGGCAGCACGCCGCAGATGCGGCTGAACGAAGGCGTGACCACGGCCGAGGCCAATCGCGTCACGGAACTGGAGCGCGAAGTGCGCGAGCTCCGCCGCGCCAACGAGATCCCCAAGCTGGCCAGCGCGTTTTTCGCCCAGGCGGAGCCGGAGCATGTCAAGGTAGTTGTCGCGTCGATCAAGCAGCCCGAGGCTGCGTATTCGATGCGGTCGCCGCGGCATTGGAGATGCCGTCGCGCTCAGGGTTGAGCGTGACCGATTGGACCGGCGCCCAGTTGCGGGTGCTGCCCGACCAGCGCGCGGGGTTGCGCTGTCGGGCCTGGGTGTAAAGGTGATGGCGAGCCTGCAGGATGGCCTGGTCCTGCCCGGCATGGCGCTGCGTCGGCGTGACGTAGCCGATCGCGCTGTGGCGGTGCTCGCAGTTGTACCAATGCACGAAGCCGCTGGCCCACTGGCGT
>NZ_FNEY01000026.1 GCF_900100305.1 Paracidovorax citrulli
GAGCGCGACGGCATCTCCAATGCCGCGGCGACCGCATCGAATACGCAGCCTCGGGCTGCTTGATCGACGCGACAACTACCTTGACATGCTCCGGCACGAAACGAGCCAGCGACCGTGCCTATGCCGCAGAACCTGCGCTTGCAGGGGCAGTCCTGGACCGGAAGACCGGGCTGCACTACAACACCTTTCGGTACTATGACGCGGATCTGGGAGCGTTCACTACGCCGGATCCTATCGGGTTGGCGGGAGGAGTAAATCTCCATGAGTACGCGCCAAATCCGTTGTCTTGGATTGACCCGTTGGGATGGTGTAAAGGGCTGAGCGGCGGCAACTGGAAGTTCAATCCAGTCAAAGACGTCGACATGAGAGGTGGAGCGTCGTATCGCAGCGCTCTTGATGAAGCATTCCGAAGAACCGGTGTTCCAAAAGAACAGTTTACGGTAACGAAATGGGGTAAAACAATCGACGGCAAAAGCATTCCGGTTGAATACGCCGGACCAGGAGGCGCCAATGTTAATATGGATATCCCGTCTCTTGATAACGTTAAGTCAAATGGTGGTTTGGGAGAGGGGCCTCATCAACCCCATATTGGTTACCAAACTCCTGGGAAAGGGTCGAGTAGAACTCGAGGGCATATTTTTGTGGATAACGTTCCTGCAACGAGGTAAAGATGCAAAAAACTAAGATTTCAGAATTGCTGGACGCTTGCTCTGTTTTGAATTTGCCAGCAAAAGAAATAAGTGCGGAAAATTTTGAGGATAAGAAGAATGAAATATTCAAAAAATTCCGCCCGGAACAAACGGTAAACCATTATTCTATAGGCGGCGATTCGATAGTGCTACCTACGGAGGATTATGAGTTTACATTGTTTGAGAATTTCCCGGACATTGGTTTTTTGTTGTTTTTTGGCAATGATTCCAAAGAGGGGTGCCTTTCAATCGAGGGGCTTTCCAAGTTGTCGAAAATAATGGAGAATTGCTATGGAATGGAATATTTTGTTTCCGAACAGGATGCAAGTTTTTTGATATCTGTTAACTGGTATGTTATCAATTTGCAGGGGGCGGCCAAGGAATGGATGCCCAGGTAGTTTAAAAAGATCTGCAAAACCTCGCCCCTGCGCCCCGTGGCCGGATGAATCAGGTGCCGCAATGTGCGAGACCAGGCTGGTTCCCGCGCAATGCCCATCCGGCACGCAGATTTGGCCCGTGCAGCGGCCCTTGGGCGTATTCCAGGCGCATGTCTGCAGCACCACAACTGCCGCGTGCCATTCACACATTGTCCAGCGCAAATATCACCTGCAGCCGCGCAGTGTTCTTGGCCAAACCCCGGTAGCGCACCGTGGCGTAACCGAACTGCTGCTTGATCATCACCCGCGGCCAGGGCTGGGTGCGCCACAACCGAGTCAAGTTGCTGCAGGACATGTGCTACGGCTGCGAATGCGACGGCTACCGGCGCCTACCTGCCGCTTGCGACTGTGGCGGTCCGCTGGCGCCGGAGCATCCTGTCGCTGTGCTGGCATTGGCCGGCGAGGGGCCAAAAGCTGACCGGCTGCGGGCAGAGTACGTTCCATCGCGGTCACCCATGGGGACGCGAGCGATGCACACCCTTCCGCGGCCGGGCCGTTGCTTCAGGCCGCAACACTCCCGGCACGCGCCACCCACCCCTTGAAGGTGAAAGCGCAATAGAACAGCTCGATGTCCGTGAATCCCGCTTCGCGGAGCTGGTCGGCGTCCTGCTGCGGGGATAACACCGGCAGCCTTTGCCTGATCGCCGCGATGCTCCCTTCCGCCTGCGCCGTGGGCACGCCGGATGCCGCAGCGAATGCCGCATTGCGTGCGAGCCAGCGGTGCCCTGCAGGAATTTCGCTGTCAAAGCTGTGGTGCGCGACGACCAGGGGCGCTCCGGGCCTGAGCCGCGCGCGCAGCTGCTGCAGGGTCCGCAGGCGCTCGTTCGCCGGCAGGAAATGGAGCGTCAGCAGGCAGGTCGCGCCGTCGAAAGGGCCTGCCGGCGCACCGTCGATATAGCCTTCATGCAGGTGCACGCGCGGCGCGAGCGGGCCGAGCGTCGTGCGGGCGAGGCCGAGCATCTCGGCGGAGGGATCGACCCCGTCGAAGCGCCACGCCGGCTGCATCTCGGCGAAGGCCTTCAGTTCCAGCCCGCCACCGGCGCCGAGCACCAGGATGCGGGCGTCGGCAAGGGCTTGTTCTGCCAGCAGAACGCCGGCCATCCGGTGCAGGTCGTGCAGGCCGGGCACGATCCGCACGGTCCTCGCGGCGTAGCCCGATACGGCCGCAGGATCGGAGAACGGGGTCATCGCATGCGGTCTTCCACTGGCTGCGGTGCGAGGGTTTCGGGCCACACCAGCGAACGATGGACCTGTGCGCCCGCCATGGCGCCGTGGCCCACGGCCAGGGACAGCGAGTGGGGGATTCTCGCCACGTCGCCGCAGGCGAACACCCCGGCCACCGAGGTCTTGTTCTCGGCATCGGTGCGGACCTGGGTGCCCATCGGGGTGTCTTCCAGCACGCAGCCCATGGCTTCGGCGAGCGGACTGGAGGGGGACGTGCGCGTTGCCGTGAACAGGCCCGCGAAGCGCAGTTGCCGTCCGTCGGCCATTACCACGTCGGCATGCCCTTCGATCCTGTCGATGGGGGCTTCCTCGATGGCCACCCCCCGTTGCGCGAGGGTGGAGCGGGACGTGTCGGTCAGGTCCAGCGCGCGGTTGACGAGCAGGGTCACATCGCCCCAGTCGGTGAGCAATTCGGCCTGGTGGACGGACAGCGGACTGGCGCCGACGATGCCGATGCGGCCCTGGCCGAGTTCGTAGCCGTGGCAGTACGGGCAATGGAAGACGGCCGTGCCCCAGCGTTCGGCAAGGCCTGCGACGGCGGGAAGCCGGTCGGCCACGCCCGTGGCCAGCAGGATGCGGCGGGCACGGTGCGAACCGCCGTCGGACGTGGTGACCGTGAACGCATCCGCGGACCCCGTGACGGCCGTGGCACGCCCTTCCAGCCAGCTCAGAGACGGATAGGCGGCGAGCTGCCGGCGCGCATTCGCCGCGATGTCCTCCGGAGGCACGCCGTCCTGGCCCAGGAAGCCGTGCGAATGGCTGGCGAAGCGGTTGCGGCGCTGGCCCGCGTCGATCACCAGCACGGATCGGCGGGCCCGCACCAGCTGCAGGGCGGCAGCAATGCCCGCGTAGCTTCCGCCGACGATGATGGTGTCATATCGCATGGTCAACTCCTGGTGCGCCGTGCTGCCGCATGCCGGCGCGCGAAGTCGGCGGCCAGGTCGGCGGCCAGGTCGGCGAGGGTGATTTCCGAAAACCGCTTCAGCAGCAGCGCCTCGGCTTCCGCGAACGTGCCTGCCAGCGCCGCATTCACCGCTTGCTCCACCAGGCATTCCGGCGATTCGTTGCGGTTGCCGATGGCGAACATGGCGGGCTCGCCCAGCGCTTCGTGCAGCTGGCGCAGGGTGACGGTGCCCAGGTCCGCATGGATGCGCCAGCCGCCCGCGTGGCCTTTGTCCGACGTGACGATGCCCGCTTCCCGCAGGTACCCCATGGTGCGCCGGACGACGACGGGGTGGGTGCCCAGGCATTGGGCGAGGGCGTCGGAGGTCATGCGGCCCTCGTGCCCGGCCATGTGCAGCAGCGCATGCAGGACGGAGGACAGGCGGCTGTCGCGTTTCATGTAACTAATGATGTTGCATTGCGGGCGACGTGTCAAGGCGGGGCGCCGATCCGGCGCTCCTTCCGGCCTTTCTTCTAAGCCGGCCGGGTCAGAAGCATCAGGATATCCGCGTACCAGGCGCAATTGAGTCCGAGCGACTCGTCCCTGGCCAGGTCGCGGGTGAGCATGTCCATGCGCGTGGAATGCACTCCGAGCAACTGCCAGTTCGCCAGGGAGGCTCCGTCTGCCCGTCCTCCGCCCCTGCGCCGCAGGACAGGCGCGCCGCTGCTGCCACTGTGCGTCCTGGCGTCGGTCAGAAAGCAGCCCTGTTGCTGGAAGCGCACGCCATAGGCCGAGGCGATCGATGCGCCGCGGGCCACGGCGAGGTGGTGAACGGTGTCGTGGAACCCCAGAGGAAATCCGACGATCGCCAGGTTGTCTCCCATGGCCACTTGCTCGCCTGCGGCGTCGAGGTGCGTTGGCTCGAATGCATGCAGCACCACGTTGTCCGGCAGGCGGCCGGTGTGGATTTCTATGGCGGCAATGTCCACCGGCCCGCCCGTGTCGGTAGCCTGTCGCCACAACGCAATACCGTGACCGTAGAGCGGTATCGAGAAGGTGGCATAGGAGGTCAGATTGCTGGCGTCGGTATGGAATCCGATTTCGATGCGGTCCGGGAAGTGGCCGCTGGCCTCGTCGGAAAAGACATGCCGGTTCGTCACCAGGAACAGCAGGCCGTCGCGGCGGAAGAAGAAGCCGCTGGCGCCCGTCAGCAACCGGGTTCCGGCGTATGTGCGGACGTAGGTCGTGGCCAGAAGAATGGCTTCGACGGCCTGGCGCGGCGGAATGCTGGCCGCGGTCGTCGCGGCCGACGCAAGCATGGCATGCGTTCTGGCAATGTCCCGTTCGAAGGCGGCCAGCACGTGGTCCGAAACAGGGGTGTTCAGAATGACGGTCCGTGCAGCTTCGGCACGCGCTTCGAACGACCGCGCCAACATGCCGAGGGCGGTGGATGGCAATGCATCCACGACCGACGGAAGCAACGCGTCCAATGCGATCAGGCTCCCCTTGAGTTCGCAGATGCGCTCGGTGGCCTCCTGCAGATTTTTCATGGCAACGACGCCTTCCGGAAAAGAAAAAGCGCGGACGAGCCGCGCTTTTGAGTGGGATGGCCTGAGAGCAGGTTGGCTGGGCCTGGACGGCCCTTGGCCCCTCAGCTCACGACACGGATGTTGGAGGCCTGCGGACCCTTGGCACCCTGGGTGACTTCGAACTGCACGTGCTGGTTCTCGGCCAGCGTCTTGAAGCCGCCGCCCTGGATTTCACGGAAGTGGGCAAAGAGATCCTTGCCGCCGTCGTCGGGGGCGATGAAGCCGAAGCCCTTGCCTTCGTTGAACCATTTCACGATGCCGGTTTGTGTGGTCATGTCGATTTCCTTTCAAGGTTGCCGGAAGCCAAAAACGCATCCGGCGAAGAGACGCCAAGAAAATCACCAAGGGAGGTTCGACACAGCCGCCGGAAAAACCGGGAGAAGCGGAAAAAAACCGATGCAATGAAGGCCTTGCACATATCAACGAGGCCCATGGTACGCGCATTGTCGTCCGTGTGCCGGTTTCCCCGATTTATATTTTGCCGGGCCGCCCAGGCGGTTCCCCCATCGCGCTCAGCCGTGATCGCCAGTGCCTCCCGTGCGCGCAAAGAGATGCAGCGCGGCGTACTGCAGCAGCATGATGGTCTTGCCGTCGCGTATCGTGCCCGCATCGATCATCGCCAGCGCTTCGGCGATGCCGACTTCCAGCACGGCGATGTCCTCGCCTTCGGCCGCGATGCCACCGCCTGATGACTGCCGGTCCCCGGGCTGGTACTCGCCCACGAAGAAGTACAGGCGCTCCGTCACCGATCCGGGGCTCATGAAGGCATCGAATACCTGCCGCACCTCGCGTACGCGGAAACCCGTTTCCTCTTCCACTTCGGCGCGGATGCGGTCCTCGGGGGCGGCGTCGTCGAGCAGGCCGGCCGGCGTTTCGATCAGCAGGTCGTCGTGCCCGTTCACGAACGCGGGATAGCGGAACTGCCGGGTGAGGATGACGGTGCGGCGCCGCGGGTCGTAGAGAAGGATCGTCGCCCCGTTGCCCCGGTCGTAGGTTTCGCGCGCCTGGCGCTGCCAGCTGCCGTCGCTGCGCTGGAAGGAAAACGTGGTCTTCTTCAGGACGTACCAGTCGTCCGAAAGGGTCGTGACGTCTTCGATGCGGATACGGTGGGCAATGCTCAATGGGGTCTCCTGGCGCGCCTGTCGAGGCCGATCCCGGCAGTCTATCCATTGGCCGGCGGACGCCTGCCGGGAACGTGACGGGCTGTACGCCACTCCTGCCCGGGCGGCACGCCGCCAGGGTCGTTGTCGTCATGCCCGCAGTCTGTGTCGCGGTGCGCGGTCCGATAAGGATGATGGTGTACCTATATCGGCCATGTCTATTGGCCATTGCGCCGGACCCGGGGCCGTCCTGCGCGGGGGGCGGTGGCCGGAGCCGCCCGCCGGTTCGCTACCATCGGGCATGGTCATCGCATTCGAGGGAGGCACAGGTTTCATGGAGCAGACAAGCGGACGCAAGGCACAGCGGGCGGGAGCCCGTGCAACGAAACGGGAGGCCGGCATCGCGGCGGAGGCGGCGTCTGCCGCGGCCGACGCGGGGCGCTCCCCGGAATCGAGCCTGTCGCGCCTGCTCGCCACGCTGGGGCTGTTCTCCACGGCCAGGCCCTCCTTGATGGCCGACGAGATTGCCGCCGAGCTGGGCGTGCCCCAGAGCACGGCCTACCGGTACATCCAGGAACTCACGAAGGTGGGTCTGCTGGTGCGGCTGGACCGCAGCATCACGCTGGGCCCCCGCATCATCGAACTGGACCGCTGCATCCGGGAATCCGATCCGGTGATCCGCGCCGCGGTGCCGCCGATGCGCGAACTGGCGGAGCAGACGGGGCTGGACGTTTTCCTGTCCAAGCTCTACGGCCATTCCATCATCACGGTGCACACGGAATCCCATGATCCCCAGCCGCGGCTGCGCTATGGGCGGGGCCGCCCGGTCCCCGTGCTGCAGGGCGCCAGCTCCAAGGCCCTGGTGGCGTTCCTGCCGGCCGCGCGGCTGCGGCGGCTGCACCAGGAACTGGCCGGCGAATCCGGCGACGTGCCCTCCTGGGAGGTTTTCTACGAGATGGCGCAGCGCATCCGCCGCGACGGCTACTGCCGCACGTCGGGCGAGCTGAACGAGGGCCGGACAGGGGTGTCGGCGCCGATCTTCGGGCGCGGGCGGCTGGTGGTGGCGAGCGTCACGGCGCTGGGCAGCGACGCGCGGATGGCGCTGTTCAAGGAAGAAGCCATCGCCGAACTGGTGCAGCGCACGGCCCACATGGTCAGCGTGCGCCTGTCGGCCGACGGACACCTGTAGGGGCGGGCCCTTCCGTCACAGGGCGATGTTCGCGCGCCGGACGATCGGGGCGGCGCGCGACAGCGAATGCCGCCAGATCTCCACCGCCTGCTCCGGCGTGCTCGTCACCGGCTCCAGTCCCAGTGCCACCATGCGGGACTGCACCTCCTCCTGGGCGACGATGTCGCGCAGGGCTTTCGCGAGCGCCGCGATGGCCGGCGCGGGCGTGCCCGCGGGGGCGATCGCGATCAGCCGGGCGATGGTGTCCGTGCCGCCGCCCGCGGCGAAGGGCACGACGAGGCTGACCGGCCTGTTGGGCCATGGCGCCGCCCGCGCGGGGATTGCGTGCGCGGCGGCCAGGGCGGCCAGGGTGCCGAGGGTTCTGCGGCGGGACAGGCGAGAGGTCGGGGTGGCATGGGTGTTCCGGCGGAAGAGGGAATCATTCGGGACGGATCTGCCGTTCCCTGACGACGCGGGCATAGGTGGCGCGGCCTTCGGCGATCCGCGCGGCCATTTCGCCGGGCGTGCTGTAGGCCGGGGTGAAGCCCAGCGGACCGAACGCCCGGGCCACGGTGGCCGAGGCCAGGGCGGCGCGCATGGCCGCGTTGAGGCGGGCCACGATGTCCGGTGGTGTTCCGGCCGGTGCCAGCAGGCCGAAGAAGCCCTGGATCGTGAGTTCGGGCAGGCCGGCCTCGGCGGCGGTGGGGGTGTCGGGCAGCGCCGGATCGCGCTGGTGGCCGGTGGTGAAGAGCGGCACGAGCTGTCCGGCGCGCAGGGCGCCCAGCAGGGGCCGGTCGCCTCGTCCATGAGCTGGGCGTCGCCACGGATCACCGCGTCCTTGGCCATGACGGCGCCCTTGTAGGGAACGTGCGTCAGCTGGACGCCGCTCACGGCCATGAAGATTTCGCCCAGCAGGTGGTTGCTGGAGCCCATGCCCGCCGAGGCGAAATTCAGCTGCCTGGGGCGGCTGCGGGCCAGCGCGATGAATTCCTGCAAGGACCGGACACCGAGCGCCGGACCCGTGGCGAAGACGAAGGGCTGGGTGGCGCCCAGGCTGACCGGCACGAGCGTGGCCACATGCTCCTGGTGGGGGTAGAGCGCCGGCGCGGCCGTGAGGCTGCTGCCGCTGCCCCACAGCAGGGTGTAGCCGTCCGGCCGGGCCTGGGCCGCGGCCTTGGTGCCGATGCGCCCGCCTGCGCCGGATCGGTTCTCGACGATCACCGGTTGCCCGAGCTGCGCGCCCAGCTCCTGGGCCACGGCCCGGGCCGATACGTCCGTGGACCCTCCGGGCTCGAAGGACACGATGAGGGTGACGGGGCGCGCCGGGTAGCCCTGCGCCGTGGCGGGCGACGGGCCGCCCAGGGCCGCGGCCGCGGCGAGCAGCAGGCCGGCAGAGCGCGCGGCGGGAAACAGTCGGCGGATCATGGTGGGGTCCCTCGGGTGGTGGATCAGTCCAGCGACAGGTCGGCCTGGCGGGCCACGCGCCGCCATTTCTCCAGTTCCGCCTGCAGCTTGCGGGTGAATTGCGCGCCGTCGGCGGCGGTCGCGGCCACGCCGCGCGCGTCCAGCCGGGCCTGCATGTCGGGCGCGCGGATCACCTTGTCCAGTGCCGGTGCCAGTGTCCTGACGACGTCGGCAGGGGTGCCCGCGGGGGCGAACACGCCCATCCACCCCTCGGCGGCCACCGCGCCATAACCCAGCTCCTGGAGCGTGGGCAGGTCGGGCAGGGACGCCAGCCGCCGGGGCGAAGGCGTGGCCAGCGCGCGGAGCTTGCCGGCCTTCAGCTGGGGCAGCACCACTGCGGCGGTATCGAAGGTGAAATCCACATCGCCCGCCAGCAGCGAACCCATGGCCTGCTGGCTGCCCTGGAACGGAACGTGGGTGGCCTGGGCGCCGGCCGCATGGAGGAACAGCTCCGCGACCAGGTGGTTGGTGGAGCCCATGCCGAAGGAGGCGTAATTGAGTTTGCCGGGCCGCGCCTTCGCCGCAGCCACGAGATCGGGCAGAGTCCGGATCGCCGACGCCGCCGGCACGGCGAGCACGAATCCCACGCTGCCCACCTCGGCGATCGGCTCGAAATCCCGCAGCAGGTCGTAGGGCGCGGTCTTGCGGGTGACGGGGTTGATCAGCAGTTCGGCGCCGGTGCCGAAGAGCAGGGTGTAGCCGTCAGGCCTGGCGCGGGCCACCGACTGCGCTCCGATCACGCCGCCGGCGCCCGCCCGGTTCTCGACGACCACGGCCTGGCCCAGTTCCACCGCCAGTTTCTCCGCGATGAGCCGCGCCGCTCCGTCGGTGCCCCCGCCCGGCGGGAAGGCCACCACCATCCGGATCGTGGTGTCTGGGTAGCCGCCGGCCAGGGCGGGAGCCGGGGCCGCGGCGGCCAGGCAGGCGAGAAGCAGCAGGTGGCGGAGCGTGCGCATGGTGTCGGTCCTGTCGATCAAGGGAGCCGGATGGACGCGGGGCGGTGGGTCAGCGTGCGGCCGCCGCCCGTTCCCGCTCGCCCTGGGCCGCGGCTGCGGCCTCGGCCGCCAGGACGGCGGGCCGGCCCCCGCAGCGGGCCAGGTAGGCCTCGAGGTGGGGCCAGCCGCCGGTGTCGATGGCATGGGCCCGCGTCCACATCGCGATCGTGTAGCAATGCGCGTCGGCCAGCGTGAAGGTACTGCCGGTGAGGTAGTCACGGCCGTCGAGCTGGCTGTCCAGCCACCCCAGCCTGGCCTGCAGGTAGCCGCGCGCGATGGCCTTGTACTCCGGCGGCGTGACGGTCTTGAACAGCGGCATGAAGCCGCCCTTGTGCAGGTCCGCGGCGACGAAGCTCATCCACTCCAGCACCCGGTAGCGCGCCAGCCCGGCTGCGGGCAGCAGCGTATTGCCGGGGCATTGGTCCGCCAGGTACTGCGTGATGACGCAGCCCTCGCTCAAGTGCTGGCCGTCGGGCAGCTGCAGCGTGGGCACCGTGCCCTTGGAATTGATGCGCAGGTAGTCGGTGCCATCCTGCAGCCGCTTGGTCTTCATGTTCACCCATTCCAGATCGAGCGGCAGGCGGAGCTCGCGCGCGACGATGTCCACTGCGAGCGAACATCCTCGCACTTCGTGATAAAGCTTCATGGCGGACGGCCTCTTTGATGGGTGGAAAATTGTCGAATTACTGCTATGCGATAAATATGCCAATCAATGGGGCTGAGGAATACTGGTGTAAACACCGAAGAAGCCGCTGGTCTGCGCGATGGAGGTGCGTGCAGGCGCGCTGAGCGTGCCGCTGGCTGTACGCCAGCGCGGCTGCTCGCATCGTGATGGTGATATTTCTGTATTGCGGGAAAAGGGGTGAAAGCGCCGGCCGACCCCGTGGCGCGGATCAACGCCATGGGGCTGCGCCACCTCACGCAGGCGCTGCTGCCCCGCATGCCCGAGGACGGCGGCGTGGTGAACGTGGCCTCGATCCCGGGCGCCGAGCGGCCGCGGCGGCTGGAGCCGCACCGCGCGCTCGCGGCCACGCAGGACTTCGCGGCGGGCAGGCCTGGCTGGCGAAGCACCCCGGGCCCCCAGGAGACCTGTTACCGGTACTTCAAAGAGGCGCCCTCCAGCGACGAAGTGGCGGCCGCTATCGGCTCCCTGTGCAGCGACGCGGCGCGCTGGTTGAGCGGAGTGAACCTGCCCGTGGACGGCGGACTGGCATCGACCTGCGTCTGACGCACGCTCTGCATGGGTGCCATGATTTTTGTTAATGCAACACGATTGCGTTAACATCGGCAACAGCGGCACCGTCGAGCGTGCCCGCGTGTCGCCGACAATATTCCATGCCTTTCTCTTCCGTCTCCGGGCCCCGCGCGTGGGCTGTCCTGCTGGGTGCCGTGCCCGTGGCTGCCATGGCGCAGTCGCCCGCTTCCGATTCGTCGCCCACCCAACTGCCGCCGGTGGAGGTGCGCGAGCGCGCCGAAACGCCGCGCCTCGCGCAGCCTGCCGCCGCGGCCTCGCGCCTGGGGCTGACCGTGCGCGAGACGCCGGCCTCCATCGACGTGGTGCCGCGCGAGATGCTGGCCGAGCGCGGGTCGCGCACGGTGTCGGAGGCCGCGCAGGCGGCCGTGGGCGTGCTGGCGGGGGATTTTCCTGCGGAGCCGGCTGCGTTCTCCATGCGCGGCTTCGCCAACAGCCAGATCAACACCCTCTACAACGGCATCAAGATAGGCCCGCCGAACATGACCTCGCGCGTCATGGGCACGGCGAATCTCGAACGCGTGGAGTTCCTCAAGGGACCCGCGTCGCTGATGTCGGGCGAGGGCGCGGCCGGCGGCGCGGTGAACTTCGTCACGCGCGCGCCGCACCGCGGCCCGGTGGAAACCGAGGTGACCGCCGCGGCCGGATCCTTCGGCGAGCGGCGCCTGTCCGTCGGCACCGGCGGCACCACGGCCCGGAAGGACGTGGACTTCCGCCTCGACGCGAGCGGTTCGGACAATGACGGCTTCGTGCGGGACACGGGCCAGCGCCTGTGGCACCTGTCGGGCGGCCTGGACTGGTACCTGCGGCCGGGGCTCAAGCTGTTCGTCGCCGCTGAAGTGCAGCGCGACCGCGGCCATCCGTACTGGGGCACGCCGCTGGTCTCCGCGGCGGCGCCGGGCATCCAGGCGCAGCCGGGCGTGGTGTCCGGCACCTATGTGTCGGGCTTCAACGGCAGCGTGCTCGCACCGGTGGCCATCGACCGCCGCACGCTGCGCACGAACTACAACGTGCTGGACAACCGCAACGAAGCGCGCGAGACCTGGCTGCGCACGGGCGTGGACTGGCGCATCGACGCCGCGTGGACGCTGCGCAGCCAGCTCTACCGCTACACCGCCACGCGCTCGTGGCTGAACAACGAGGTGCTCGCGTTCAACACCGGCACCGGCCTGGTGGACCGCGAGCGTTTCTTCGTGGCGCAGGACCAGACGACCACAGGCAACAAGACCGAACTGCAGTGGGACGGTCGTCTGGCAGGCCGGGAAAACCGCTTCGTCGCCGCGCTGGAACTGAGCGACACGGACCTGGACCGCCCCGGCGCCGCCAACTTCCCCGGCGACAGCGTGTCGCTGATTTCACCCGACCGCGGCTTCTACGGCCCGCTGGTGCAGCAGCGGCAGACCACGCGGTTGCGCAATGCGGCGGTCGCGCTGGAGGACCGGCTGCGCATCACGCCCGCCGTGGCCCTCATTGGAGGCCTGCGGCACGAATCCATCGAACTCGACCGCACCTCCACCGACGCGGCGGGCGCGGCGCGCCGCGGCTTTCCCTACGGCAAGACCTGGCACCCGACCACCGGCCGGCTGGGCCTGACGTGGGAGCCCGCGGCGGGCACCATGCTCTACGCCCAGGCCGCGACGGGTGCCGACGTGGCCGCCAACAACATCTTCCTGCTCGGCCCCGGCCAGCCGCTGGAGCTCACCCGGGCGCGCAATGCCGAGGTGGGCGTCAAGCAGGGCTTCTGGCAGGACCGCGGCGAATGGACGCTGGCCCTCTACGATGCCGAGCGCCGCAACGTCTATGCGGGGCAGGGTGGCCAGTCGCTGGCGCGCGCCGGCGCGCTGCGATCGCGTGGCGCGGAGCTGTCCCTGGCGCTGCGCCCCGCGGCCGCCTGGAGCGTCTGGACGCAACTGGCCTTCAACCGTGCGCGCTACGATGATTTCGTGCTGGCCAACGGTACATCCTTCTCCGGCCACACCCCGCCCAACACCCCGAAGGTGATGGCCAGCGTCGGCGCGGCCTACCGCTTCACCGCGGGCCTGCCGATGCAGATCTCCGCTTCGCTGCGGCACGTGGGCGAGCGCTTCCACAGCGACGCCAACACGGTCCGCCTGTCGGCCTACCGCGTGATCGATGCGGCCTGGAGCGTGGACGTGGCCCCGGGCACCCAGCTCACCCTGCGGGGCCGCAACCTGGCCAACAAGGTCTATGCCGCCTGGGCGGATCCGTTCTACCCGGACCAGATCCTGCTCGGCGCGCCGCGCAGTTTCGAGCTGGCCCTGCGCTGGACGCTCTGACGCGGGCTGTGGACATGGTCGTGGCATTGCAGGCCGAAGGCCTCGGATGGAAGTCGCCACGCGGCGACTGGCTGCTGCAGGACGTGGGGCTGGAAGCCGGGCGCGGCGAGTGCGTGGCGCTGGTCGGACCCAACGGCGCGGGCAAGAGCACGCTCATGAAGCTGCTCGCGGGCCGCATGGCGCCCTCTGCAGGGGCGGTGCGCTGGGGCGGCCGGGACATGGCCTGCTGGCCGGCGGGCGAACGGGCGCGCAGCGTGGCGGTGCTGGGCCAGGACGACGTGGCGCAGGGCAGGCTCCGGGCCCGGGACTACGTGGCGCTCGGCCGGCTGCCGCACGAGGGCCGCATGGCGGCCGCCGACCATGCCCGCGCCGTGGACGGTGCGATGCGCACCTGCGGCGTGCAGGCCCTGGCGGAGCGCCCGCTGGGCAGCCTGTCGGGCGGGGAGCGCCAGCGCATGCACCTGGCCCGCGCGCTGGCCCAGGCCCCGGAGCTCCTGCTGCTCGACGAACCCACCAACCACCTCGACCTGGCGGCGCGCGCGGACGTGCTGTCGCTGGTCCGCGGCCTCGGCATCACCGTGGTGGCCGTGCTGCATGAACTGGCGCTGGTGCCGGCGTTCGCCGACCGGACCTGGGTGCTGCAGGCCGGCCGCCTCGTCGCCGAGGGGCCGCCCGCCCGGGCGCTGGGCGCGGAATGCGTGGCGCGGGTGTTCGGCATGGAGCTGGTGCACACGCGGCACCCCCGGCATGGCGGCACGCTGTGGTCATTCGAACGCGAGGCCGCATGAGCTGGCGGCAAAGGATCGCCGGTCTGGCGCTCTCCATGGCGCTGGCGCAGGTGGCCGTGGCGGCGGATGCTCCCCCGCCGGATGCCGGCTCCGCGTTCCCCGTGACGGTGTCCAACTGCGGGGAGCCGCTGCGCATCGAAAGGCCTCCGCGCCGGCTGGTCGTGCACGACCTCAACATGACCGAAATGGCGCTCGCCCTGGGCCTGCGTCCGGCGCTGGTCGGCGTGACGGGCATCACCGGCTGGTACAAGCAGCCCGGCGAGGCGCTGCTGCGCACGCTGGACGGGGTGCCCGAACTGGCGCCCAGGTACCCCACGATGGAAACGCTGGTGGCGGCGCGGCCGGACCTGTTTTTCGCGGGCTGGTACTACGGCATGCAGCCCGGCGGCGACGTGACCCCCGCCACGCTCGCGCTGCGCGGCATCCAGGCGCTGGTGCTCACCGAAAGCTGCGCGCAGAACCGGGCCGACAAGCCGCGCGCGACCATGGACCTGCTCTATGGCGACGTGCTGCGCCTGGGGCAGGTGTTCGGCCGCACCGCGCAGGCGCAGCGCCTCGTGGACGGCTGGCGCGCGCGCGTGGCCGCGGCCAACCGTCCCGCGCTGGAGCGCCGGCCCGGTGTCTTCGTCTATGACTCCGGCGAAGACAAGCCCTTCACCGCCGGCCGGGCGGCCATGCCCACCGCGCTCATCGACGCCGCGGGCGGGCGCAACGTGCTGGACGACCTGCCCATGAGCTGGGGCACCGCCGCCTGGGAGGCCGTGGCGCAGCGCAATCCGCGGTTCGTGATCCTGCTGGACTACCAGAACGGGCAGGGGCCGGACCATCTGGAACGTGTGCTGCGGGAGCATCCCGCCATGCGCCTCACGGATGCCGTGCGGGAAGGGCGCTTCATCGTGTTGCGCTATGCCGAACTCACGCCCGGGCCTGCCAACATCGGGGCGATCGAGAAGATCGCGCGGGCGCTGCGGGGCGCGCGGTGAACGCGCCGGGAACCGCGCATCCAGCGCGCTGGCGGCGCTGGATGCCCGGCCTGCTGGGGCTGGCGCTCGCGGCGCTGGCCCTGCTGTCGCTCAAGTCTGGCGGGGTGGAGGTCGGCTGGCAGGACGTGTTTTCCGCCCTGGGCGCCAGCGAGGCTGAGGGCACGGGCGCCATGGCGCAGACCATCGTGCGGGATCTGCGCCTGCCGCGCGTGCTGCTGTCCATGGCCGTGGGCGCGGCGCTCGCCCTCGTGGGCAGCCTGCTGCAGACGACGACGCGCAACGACCTGGCCGACCCGTTCCTCTTCGGGCTGTCGTCCGGGGCATCCGCGGGCGCCGTCGCCGTCATCACCCTGGCCGGGAGCGCGCTGGGCATGTGGACGCTGCCGCTGGCCACCTTCGCGGGGGCCCTGGTCGCCGCCGGGGCCGTGCTGCTGATCGCGCAGGGCGGCCAGGGACAGGGGCCCGCGCGGATCGTGCTGGCCGGGGTGTCGGTATCGTTTCTCTTCGGGGCGCTGACCCACGCGCTGATTTTCGCGGGAGACCAGCGCGCAGCCCATTCCGTCGTGTTCTGGTCTCTGGGTGGGCTGGGCCTCGCCCGCTGGGACAACCTCTGGCTGGCCGGAGCGGGACTGCTGGCACCGGCGCTGTTCATCGCACGGCGCCACCGGGCGCTCGATGCGCTGCTGGCGGGCGATGACACCGCCCACAGCCTGGGCGTGGAACCGCAGCGGCTGCGCCGCCAGGCCTTCGTGGTGGCGGCCTTCGCCACCGCCTGCTGCGTGGCGCTCACGGGCCTCATCGGATTCGTCGGACTCATGGTGCCCCATCTGGCGCGCCGCATGGCCGGGCCGCTGCACCGCGCATCCTCCATGGCGGCCGCGGCCCTCGGCGCCGCGCTGCTGCTGGCCAGCGACCTTGCTGCGCGATCGCTGCTGGGCGCGCAGGAACTGCCCGTGGGCATCGTGACCTCGGGGCTGGGGGCGTGTTTCGTGATCGTGCTGCTGCGGCGCGGCAGCGGCACCATGTGAGCCTGGACAGGGCATCGCAAAAAAAGCCTGGCTACGCGGGCAAACCGTTGGCTGGCAAAAACGACCCTTGGGACCTGGTGCAGGTCCGGAGTCGCCCCACGATGAAACCTGTCTGGGTGGCTGCCACGCCGTAAGTGGCGAGTGGCGGCAGCGATTGACGGCAGTGTAGCATTAAATGAGAATGCTTATCAATACATTCTTTAGCCGGATGGTCATTGCATGATCTCCGGCCATGCCTTCTGGAGGAGCGTTGCATGGAAGGTTTTCCGGAACCGGTGCTGGATGAGCATCGAGCGCTGTTGGCGGAGTACGGGCGGGCGCAGCAGCGCTGCAGCCGGGACCTGGCGGAGCAGGCGCGGCGTATCGAGGCGCTGCAGGCCGAGGTGGTGAAGCTGCGGGCGCGCGCGCTCGTGGCGGAAACCGCGCTGGCGTATGCACGGGAAGATCGGCGCAGCCAGGAAGAGGCACTGCCCGGCCTGCGCCGTCGGCGGGCCCTGGCCCGGCAGGTGGAGGGGCTCACGCAGCGGCTGCAGAACCTGATGCGGGAAGTGCTGCATTGGCAGTGGCGCGCGGCCGCGCGGGCCGGCGCGGCGCATGCCGCCGGAGCGGGGAAGGGGGCGGCCGGCCGGCCGGAGCCTGCCATGCCGGCTCCGCACGCCGTGGTGTGCATCGCGCGCGGACCGGGCGGGGCGCTGGTGGCACAGCCTTTCGGCCCGGGGGAATCTCCCCCTTCGGGCGATGCCGGGCAGCCCGGCGCGGCTTCCAGCCTGCCCGGCGACGCGGCGGCCTTCGAGGCCAGCCTGCGGGCCGCGGATTTCGTGATCTGTCAGACCGGCTGCGTGGGCCACGACGACTATTGGCGCGTGCAGGACCACTGCCGCCGCACCGGAAAGCCCTGCGTGCTGGTGGACCAGCCGCAGGTGGTGCATGTCGTGCGGGGACTGTCGCGGCCGGCTCCGGCCGTGGCCGAAGGCTGAGACCGCCCGGGGCCGGCTGCCGGCTCACTCCATGGTCATGAGGCTGGCATTGCCGCCGGCCGCCGCGGTGTTGATGCTGACCGCGCGCTCCAGGACCAGGCGTTCGAGCGGCACCGCGGCATCGCCGGGCGCATGGCCCGCGACGCCGACGATCGGCCCCGGCCGCGCGGCCATCGCCTGGCACACCTCGCGCAGCGATGCCTCGGTGCCATGGTGCAGCACGGCATCCACGGCCACCGCGGGCGCACGCCAGTCCGCCACGAGCACGATGCGCTCCTGCACCGTCGCCGGCAGAGTAGCGCGCAGCGTGGCCGCGGCCGAAGGCCAGACGGCGTGCCCGTCCACGGCCAGCACGGCGGCCAGCTGCAGCAGCCGGTCCGCATCGGCATCGGCCAGACAAAGAATGCGTTCGCGCGGTGCCACGCCGTATTGGTTGCGCTCTCCCGTGGGGCCGGGCAGCGTGCGGAGGCTGCCGGCCGGCGTGTCCTGCGCGAACTGGCGGCAGGCCGCTTCCAGCGCGCCCTGGCCGGCGCTGCGTGCCCAGTCCGCCAGGGCCTGCAGCGGGGCCGGGGCGGCGGGCGCATGGCCTTCACCGGTGTCCGGGGCGGCCATCGCGGCGATGGCTGCCCGCGCAGCGCCGCCGGGTGCCTGTGCCACCAGTCGCAGCAGGTACAGCGGACCGCCGGCCTTCGGCCCCGTGCCCGACAGGCCCTCGCCGCCGAAGGGCTGCACGCCGACGACCGCGCCCACCATGTTGCGGTTCACGTAGAGATTGCCCGCGCGGGCACGGCGCAGCACGCGTTCCACCGTTTCGTCGATGCGCGTGTGCAGGCCCTGGGTGAGGCCGTAGCCGGTGCCCGCGATGCGGTCCAGCAGCGTGTCCAGCCCGCTGCGCGGATAGCGCACCACGTGCAGGACCGGGCCGAAGACCTCGCGCTCCAGCTCCGACAGGTCCTTCAATTCGATCAGCGTGGGCGGCACGTAGGTGCCCTCGGCCCCGGCATGCGGCGGCACGGGCACCTGGTGCACCGCGCGGCCACGCTCGCGCAGGGCCGCCACGTGGCGCAGGATGCCGTCGCGCGCTTCGGCGTCGATCACGGGGCCCACGTCCGTGGCGAGCTGGTCGGGCCGCCCGATGCGCAGTTCCGCCATGGCGCCGCGCAGCATCTCCAGCACGCGGTCCGCCACGTCCTCCTGCAGGCACAGCACCCGCAGCGCCGAGCAGCGCTGTCCCGCGCTGTCGAAGGCCGAGGCGACGGCATCCGCCACCACCTGCTCCGCCAGGGCGGATGAATCCACGATCATCGCGTTCTGGCCGCCCGTCTCGGCGATCAGCGGCACCGGCCGGCCGGTAGCGTCCAGGCGGCCCGCCACGCTGCGCTGCAGGATGCGGGCCACATCGGTGGAGCCGGTGAACAGCACGCCCATCACGCGCCCGTCGCCCACCAGCCGGGCACCCACGGTCTCGCCCTGGCCGGGCAGCAACTGCACGGCCGCGCGCGGCACGCCGGCGCCGTGCAGGATGCGCACCGCCTCGGCCGCCACCAGCGGCGTCTGCTCGGCGGGCTTGGCCAGCACCACGTTGCCGGCGGCGAGCGCGGCCGCCACCTGCCCCATGAAGATGGCGAGCGGGAAGTTCCAGGGGCTGATGCATACCACGGGGCCGAGCGGCGCCCATGCGTCTTTGCCTGTTTCCGTGCCGAACAGCGTCTCCACCTGGGCCGCATAGAAACGCAGGAAGTCCACCGCCTCGCGCACCTCCGCCACGGCGTTCGCGCAGGTCTTGCCCGCTTCGCGCACCAGCAGCGACAGCAGGGCGGGTGTGCGCTGCTCCAGCGCGTCGGCGGCGCGGCGCAGCGCGGCGGCCCGCTCCGCAGGGGGCGTCGCGGCCCAGGCGGAGGCCGCCGCCTGCGCCCACCCCAGCGCCTGGTCCACGTCGCCTGCGCTCGCCTCCTGCACCGTGCCCACCACGTCCGCATGCCAGGCGGGGTTGCGTACCGGCAGGCGAGGTCCTGCCTGCACCGGCCCGGCGAGCAGCGGTACCGCCTCCCAGTCCTGGTGCGCGTGGCGCTGCAGGGCATCGGACAGCTGCGCGAGGACCGCTTCGCTCGCGAGGTCCAGCCCTGCGGAATTGCGGCGCGCAGGGCCATAGAGCGCGGGCGGCAGCGGAATGCGCGGGTTCACCTCACCCGGCATCGGCTCCGCGTCCACCGCCGCCACCGGGTCGGCCACCAGGGTCTCCAGCGGCAGGGTGGCGTCGGCCACGCGGTTCACGAACGAGGTGTTGGCGCCGTTTTCCAGCAGCCGGCGCACCAGGTAGGCCAGCAGCGTCTCGTGCGTGCCGACGGGCGCATAGACCCGGCAGGGCCGGTCCAGCCCCGCAGCGCCCACGACCTGCTCGTACAGCGGCTCGCCCATGCCGTGCAGGCACTGGAATTCGTACTGGCCCGGCGTGTAGCGCTCCGGGCCGGCCAGCTCGTGGATGGCGGCCAGCGTGTGCGCGTTGTGCGTGGCGAACTGCGGATAGACGGCGTCCGGCGCCGCGAGCAGGCGGCGCGCGCAGGCGATGTAGGACACGTCGGTGTGCACCTTGCGCGTATAGACCGGGTAGTCCTCCAGCCCGTCCACCTGGGCCCGCTTGATCTCGCTGTCCCAGTACGCGCCCTTGACCAGCCGCACCATCAGGCGGTGGCCGGTGCGGCGCGCGAGATCGATCACGTGGTCGATCACGAACGGGCAGCGCTTCTGGTAGGCCTGGATCACGAAACCGATCCCGTTCCAGCCGGCAAGCGATGGCGCTGCGCACAGCGCTTCGAGCAGGTCCAGCGAAATCTCCAGCCGGTCGGCTTCCTCGGCGTCGATGTTCAGCCCGATGTCGTAGCCGCGCGCCAGTTCCGCCAGCCCCAGCACGCGGGGGAGGAGTTCCTGCATCACCCGGCCGTGCTGGGCCCGGCTGTAGCGCGGATGCAGGGCCGACAGCTTGATGGAAATGCCGGGGCCCTCGTACACGCCGCGGCCCGCGGACGCCTTGCCGATGGCATGGATCGCGTCCACGTACGACTGCAGGTAGCGCTCGGCATCGGCCGCGGTGAGCGCGGCTTCGCCCAGCATGTCGTAGGAATAGCGGAAGCCCTGGGCCTCGCGCGGGCGGGCATTGGCCAGCGCCTGGGCGATGGTCTCGCCGGTCACGAACTGCTCGCCCATCATGCGCATGGCCACATCCACGCCCTTGCGCACCAGCGGTTCGCCGCCGCGCGCCGTGATGCGGCGCAGCGCCGCGCCCAGGCCTTGTTCGCTGTGCGTGGCCACCAGCCTGCCGGTCAGCAGCAGGCCCCAGGTGGCCGCATTCACGAACAGCGAAGGGCTCTTGCCCAGGTGCGACTCCCAGTCGCCGCCACCGATCTTGTCTCGGATCAGCGCGTCGCGCGTGGCGCTGTCGGGAATGCGCAGCAGGGCTTCGGCCAGGCACATCAGCGCCACGCCCTCCTGCGAGGAGAGCGCGAACTCCTGCAGCAGGCCCTGCACCCAGCCGGCCCGGCCGCCCGCGCCCTTGCGCTCGCGCAGGCCTCCGGCCAGCCGCAGTGCCAGGGCATGCACGCGCCGGGCCGCGGCACCGTCGATGCGCGCTTCTTCCAGCAAGGGCGCGACGGCCTCCGGCTCGGGAATGCGGCAGGCCGCGGTGATCGCGTCGCGCAGCGGCGCGGCCGCAGTCGCGGGCCGCGGCGCGAAGGCCGAGAAAGGCCGGGTATGCAGGGAGGGGTGCGGGGCGTTCATGGCAGAGCGGTCCGGGGGCGGGACGAAGGTGGAGTGAATGCCTGCGATCATCTCGCCGAGTCGGTTGAATTAATGCGCAAAAATACCGATCATGAATGAATGTTTCACTATGGATCGGAGGTAACGTGGATGAAATCGATAGGGTGGACCGCAGAATCCTGGCAATCCTGCAGGACGACGGCCGCATCTCCAACATCAAGCTCGCCGAACGAGTCGCCCTGTCGCCCACCGCCGTGCTCGCGCGGGTGCAGCGGCTCACGCGCGAGGGCTACATCCTGGGCTACGAGGCGCGGCTCAATCCGCAGAAACTCGGCGCCGGCATGCTCGTGTTCGTCGAGGTGCTGCTGGACCGCACCACGCCCAACGTGTTCGACCAGTTCAAGGCCGCGGTGCAGGTCCACCCGGCCATCATGGAGTGCCACATGGTGGCGGGCGGTTTCGATTACCTGCTCAAGACCCGGCAGGCCGACATGAACGCCTACCGGCAGTTCGCCGGAGAGGTGCTGTGGCAACTGCCCGGCGTGCGCGAAACGCGCACCTATGCGGTGATGGAAGAGGTCAAGCACTCCTTCCATCTCGCGCTGGACGAACGCGCCGCGCGCTCCTGAGTCCCTGGCCGGCCCGCGCATGCCGCAAAGTCCGCAATAATCGGCGTCGCGCCGACCGGTTCCGGCCCGTCCCGCCACCCCTACCCAGGAGCTCTGCCGATGTCCGCCTGCCGTTCCGCCCTGTTCGCCGCCGCCGCGCTGTCCGCGGGACTGTGGAGTGCCCCGGCCTCCGCCGCGTGCTACGTGGTCTATTCCTCCAGCCAGCAGGTGATCTACCGGTCGCAGACGCCCCCGGTGGACCTCGCGCAGCAGATCCACCAGACCCTGCCGCGCGTCGCGCCGGGTTCCACCCTGGTCTTCTCGCTGGACAGCAGCGATTGCCAGATCGAATTCAACCGCCTTCCCGCCAGTGCCTCGGTGCCCGGCTCCCGCGTGGGCCTGCCGCCTTCCGATCCCGTGCCGCGGCTGGTACGCCCTGCGCGCAGCTGACCGGCCACTGCGGCCGGCCTGAGACAATCGGGGGATGAGCGACCCCACAGAACATCCCGAGATCCTCCAGGACCCATCTTCCTCCGCGCCCGTGCAGGGGCGTACCGACCTCCCGCCCGGCTGGCTGGAAGTCACCTCCATGGACATGGACGCCCAGGGCGTGGCCCGCAGGCCCGACGGCAAGGTCGTCTTCATCGATGGCGCACTGCCCTTCGAATGGGTGAGTGCCAGCACCCACCGCAAGAAGAACAACTGGGAGCAGGCGAGCCTCACCGCCATCCACCGCGAATCCCCGCAGCGCGTGCGCCCGGGGTGTCCCCATTTCGGGCTGCATGCCGGCGCCTGCGGCGGCTGCAAGATGCAGCATCTGCACGTCGGCGCCCAGGTGGCCGTCAAGCAGCGCGTGCTGGAAGACAACCTCTGGCACCTGGGCAAGGTGAAGGCGGAAACCGTGCTGCGGCCCATCGAAGGGCCTGCCTGGGGCTATCGCTACCGCGCGCGCCTGGCCGTGCGGCACGTCGAGAAAAAGGGCAAGGTGCTGGTGGGTTTCCACGAGCGCAAGAGCCGCTACATCGCCGACATGGAAGTCTGCCCGGTGCTGCCGCCCCATGTGAGCGCCATGCTGCTGCCCTTGCGCGCACTGATCGCGTCCATGGACGCACGCGACACCTGCCCGCAGATCGAACTGGCCTGCGGCGATGACGTCACCGCGCTGGTGCTGCGCCACCTGGAGCCGCTGTCCGAAGCCGACCTGGGCCGGCTGCGCTCCTTCGCCGCCGCGCATGGCGTGCAGTGGTGGCTGCAGCCCAAGGGTCCGGACACCGTGCACCTGCTGGACGAGGGCGGCCCGCAACTGAACTACGCTTTGCCGGATTTCGGCATCACCATGCCCTTCAAGCCCACCGACTTCACGCAGGTCAACCCGCACATCAACCGCGTGCTGGTCACGCGTGCGCTGCGCCTGCTGGATGCGGGCCGCACCGACCGGGTGATCGACTGGTTCTGCGGCCTGGGCAACTTCACGCTGCCCATCGCCACGCAGGCCCGCGAAGTCGTCGGCATCGAGGGCAGCGAGGCGCTGGTGGCCCGCTCGCGCGAGAACTACCGCAAGAACCAGGACGACCGGCCGCAGGGGCAGGCGCTGGCCCCCGCCACGTTCGTGGCGCGCAACCTGTTCGAGATGACGCCCGAAATGCTCATCGCCGACGGCGTGGCCGACAAATGGCTGGTCGATCCACCGCGCGAGGGCGCGTTCGCGCTCGCCAAGGCCCTGGCCGACATCCACCAGGCGCGCATCGGCGCGGAAGATGCCCCGGCGCTGCCCGCGTCGGCCGAAGGCTGGACGCCGCCGCAGCGCATCGTCTACGTGAGCTGCAATCCGGCCACGCTGGCGCGCGACGCGGGCCTGCTGGTGCACCAGGCGGGCTACCGCTGCGTGGCGGCCGGCGTGGTGAACATGTTCCCCCACACGGCGCATGTCGAGAGCATGGCGGTGTTCGAACGCGTGTGAGATCGGAAATGCGTTCCCGGAACCGGGTGCTGCTGCTTGAGTGGCCCAACGGCAGGCCTTGAAGGGTTGGCCGGGCCGGCCGGCGGGCCTGCAGTGCGAATGCGGCTTCAGCTCCGGCTGCGGCCCGACCCGCCTTCGCGGGTTTCCTCCGCGCGGCCTTCCTCTGCGCGACGGGCCGGGGTGGTCGGGGGCTTCTCCAGGTTGCCCAGCACCGAGGGCGCGCCCTCCAGCTTGTTCTCGCGCATGTACTGGTCCATTTCCTTCCAGCCCGCGAACACCTGGGCCTTCGAGGCCTTGGGGTTGAGGGTGAAGCAGTCCTCCAGTCCCCGCAGCGCGTGGCGGCAGGCGCCGCCGATCGCCTTGGCCTCGGCTTCCTTCTGCACTGTGCGTGGATCGGGCCCCAGCCCGGGAATGTCGCAGGCCGACAGCAGCAGCGGTGCCGCTGCGCACGCCACGAGCCAGGAAAGCCGGCGGCCGGGCGGGCGGCGGGCGGAGGAGGGGGCTGTGTGGCGGTGTGGCATGTTCCAGTCATTATCGGCCGCTGCGCCCGATCATTGAGGCCTGCGTGCGCCCATCCTGAGGAAAAGCAAAAAGGCCTCCGCGGGGGAGGCCTTCCTGCTGCTGGAGGGCCCGGGGCCCTCCGGTGCGTGCCGGGGCGTCAGTCGCGCTCGCCGCCCATGATGCCGAGCAGGGCCAGCAGGCTCTGGAACACGTTGAAGACGTCCAGGTACAGCGCCAGCGTGGCGCTGATGTAGTTGGTCTCGCCGCCGTCGATGATCTGCTTCAGGTCGTACAGCATGTAGGCGCTGAAGATGCCGATGGCCGCCACCGAGATGGCCATCATGCCGGCCGAGGATCCCACGAACACGTTGATGACCGAGCCCACCAGCAGGACCATGGCGCCCACGAAGAGCCACTTGCCCATGCCGGAGAGGTCGCGCTTGATCACGGTGGCGAGGCTGGCCATGACCAGGAACACGCCCGCCGTGCCGGCGAAGGCCGTCATGACGAGGTCGGTGCCGTTCTTGAAGCCCAGCACCATGCCGATCAGGCGCGAGAGCATGAGGCCCATGAAGAACGTGAAGCCCAGCAGCACCGGCACGCCGGCCGCCGAGTTCTTGGTCTTCTCGATGGCGAACATGAAGCCGAAGGCGCCGCCCAGGAAGACGATCAGGCCCACGCCGCCCCGCAGGGACTGCGTGATGCCGGTGGCCACGCCCAGCCAGGCGCCCAGCACCGTGGGCACCATGCTCAGTGCGAGCAGCCAGTAGGTATTGCGCAGCACACGCTGCCGCTGCTCCTGCGATACGCCGTAGCCCGCAGAGCCCAGAACGGTGACTTGATCATTCATCTTCTCTTGCTCCCTTTGCCTGTTGAGGCCTGCGAAGTGCAGACCGGCAAATTCTAGGTGGTGGCTTCCAGCCCGCTTTCAAATAACCTTTGCCACTCCCGACCTTTTGGGATGCAGTGTTTTGCCATGGACAGCCCGGTGGAGGGCGACGCGGGAGATATCCTCCGCAGGTTCCGTACCGGCCGGACGCGGTCGCGGCCTGCCGATCCTCCATCCGTTTTCCATTCCACCGGATCCCATGAAGACCAAACCCGAACTCGAATTCGCCGACGTCAAGAAAATCGCTGCCGCCGCGGAGGCGGAAGCCGTGCGCAACGGCTGGGCGGTGACCATCGCCATCGTGGACGACGGCGGCCATCTCCTCTCGCTGCAGCGCCTGGACGGTGCCGCACCGCTGTCGTCGCACATCGCCCCGGGCAAGGCCCGCACGGCCGCCCTGGGCCGCCGCGAGAGCAAGGTGTACGAAGACATCATCAACGGCGGCCGCACCGCCTTCCTGACGGCACCCTTCATCGACGGGATGCTCGAAGGCGGCGTGCCGATCCTGAAGGACGGCCAGTGCCTGGGCGCCGTGGGCGTGAGCGGCGTGAAATCCAGCGAGGACGCGCAGATCGCCCGCGCCGGCATCGCGGCCATCGGCCTCTGATCCGGCCCGCGCCGGCGCCCGCACTCCCGCGGTGCAGACCACAAGCAAAAAACCGGCCTCGAAAGGCCGGTTTTTCTTTGGGAGGCGCTGTGGGAAAAAAAGCCTGGCTACGCGGGCGAACCGTTGGCTGGCGAATACGACCCGGCGGACCGGCAGGCGGTCCGGGAGTCGCCCCACGATGAAACCTATTTGGTGAGGATCAGCTTGCCGAGCTTCGTGGCCTGCAGGCGGTAGATGGAGCCGTTGTGGAAGATCGCCACGGTCTTCTGCCCCTTGAGCAGTTCGCTGCTGTCCACCGCGGGCGCCGCGGACGAGGTGCGGCCATGGGTGTCCGCCTGCCGGTCGGCGACGCCCGGGGCGCCGAAAAAGGCTGCGGAGGGGGACAGGGCGGTCAGGCTGGCATGCATGGTTTCGGATCCTCGGTGCGTTGGCAATGAATTAATGATAACCATTCTCAATTGAGCGTCAAGGCCGGCCCCGGCTTTATTGCAAGTATTTGTTGCCTCACTGCGGATCGGTGACGAAGCCGATCTTGCGAACGCCGGCGCGCTGCGCGGCCGCCATGGCCTGGGCCACGCGTTCATAGCGCACTTCCTTGTCGCCGCGGATGTGCAGATCGGGCTGCGGGTCCTTGGCAGCCTCGGCCTTCAGGCGGGGCTCCAGCTCCTCGTCGCCGATGTCGGTCTCGTTCCAGTGGTACTTGCCGTCGGCCGTGACGCTGAGGCGGATGGTCTCGGGCTTGACGTTCTCGCGCTCGGCGGAGGCGCGCGGCAGGTCCACCGGCACGGCATGCTTCATGACGGGCACGGTGATGATGAAGATGATGAGCAGCACCAGCATGACGTCCACCAGGGGCGTCATGTTGATCTCGTTCATCACCTCGTCGGCGTCGTCCTGGGTTCCGAATGCCATGGCGCGTCAGCCTTTCTTGATGGGCAGGACCTTGCCCTGGTCGGCAGGGGCGCTGACGCGGGCGCCGGTCACGAAGTAGGCGTGCAGGTCATGCGCGAAGCTGTTGAGGCCGTTCAGGATGGACTTGTTGCCCCGCACCAGCGCGTTGTAGCCCAGCACCGCGGGGATGGCCACCGCCAGGCCCAGCGCGGTCATGATGAGCGCCTCGCCGATGGGGCCGGCCACCTTGTCGATGGTGGACTGGCCGGATGCGCCGATCGCCACGAGGGCGTGGTAGATGCCCCAGACGGTGCCGAAGAGGCCGATGAACGGCGCGGTGGATCCGACCGAAGCCAGGACCGCCAGGCCCGACTGCAGGCGGGCGGTGAATTCGTCGATGCAGTTGCGCAGGCTGCGCGTGATCCAGTCGCTCACGTCGAGGCTGTCGTGCAGGTGCGCCTTGGTGTTGCGGTGGTGCGCGGTGGCTTCGCGACCTTCGAGCGCGAGATGCCGGAACGGATTCGACGGATCGTTGCCCAGCTTTTCCATGCCGGCGGCGAAGTCTTCGCTGTGCCAGAAGTCGCGCGCCCCGCGGGCATGTTTCTTGAACTTGATGATGTCCAGCGCCTTGATGAGGATGACGATCCACGAGGCGAGCGACATGCCGAGCAGCAGCACGGCGACGGCCCGGGTGACGAAATCACCCTGGATCCATACGTTGGCAATGCCGAAATGCGATTCCATGAGAACTCCTGAAGCTGAAAAAGGTTGCGAGACGTTTAATCGAGGACGAAATTGACCGGAACGAGGTTCCACATGGCTTCCGGCACGCCGTTGCGCTTGCCGGGCACGAATTTCCAGCGCATCACGGCATCGACCGCCTGGCGGTCCAGCCGGTCGAAGCCGCTGGACTTGTTGACTTCCACTTTCTGAGGCAGGCCGTCCGTGCCGATCAGCACCCGCAGCACGACCTTGCCCTGCTCGCCGAGCCGGCGGCTGATCGCCGGATAGGTGGGCTTGGGGTTGTTCAGATAGGCCGCGTCGCTGGACGGCAACTCGATCTTGGGAGGCGCCGGCGGCGCGGGCGGTGCCGGCGGTGGCGCGGGCGGTGCCTGCGGGGCAGCGATCGGAGGTGCGGGAGGCTGCGGCTCGGTGATGCCGACCGGCGCGTTCGGCGCGGGCGCGGGATCCGGGATGGCCACGGGCATGGGCGCGGGGCGGGGAGCCGGCGTGCGGGGCGCGGGCTTGGGAGGCGGCGGCGCCGGCTTCGGGGGCGGTGGCGCGGGCGGTGGCGGAGGTGCCGGCGGAGTGATGAACTCGCTGAGCACTTCCGCGGGAACGATGATCTCGGCGGCCTGGCGCACCAGGCCGGATTGCAGGGCCCAGAGGCCCGCGACGTGCAGCAATACGACCGAACCTGCGATCACCGCATTGCGGCTCACGCCCCCGGGGGAGCCATAGCGATCAAACTGGGACATAGGAAAGGGGTGTCTGCCTGCGCAGTGGAAGGAGGCCCGGCGCGGTTGGGCATCGCCGGGCAGTGCAGGAGGAAAGAGGAATTGCTTACTTATGGAAGATCCACCACATGGATCCTACGACGAGGATCAGGCTGCCAGCGAGGATGCAGAGGAGTTCCATGCTTTGCTCTCCAGGATGGGTTGGGCGAGCTGGATGGTCTGCGGCGCGATCTCTTCCTTGTGCAGGGCGGCCACCGAATGCTTGGTGCCACAGCGGGCGACGACGTCGCGCGCGCAGGATTCGCAGCGGCCGCACTGGGTGGCCACGCCGAGTTCGAACTGGATTTCGTCGAAGCTCAACCCCGCATGCGCGTGGCGTGCGATTTCCCGGTCAGAAACCCGGCGGCATACACAAACGATCATGGGGCTGCAGTCTTGGCTGGTGTGGATGACGATGCATTATAAATGCGAATTCATCGCATTTGCAATCATTGGAGTCTGGCATCGCAAGAATGTTCCCGCCTCCGTGGGCGTGGTGCTGGCATGGCCTCCGTGCGGGCGTAAAAAAAGCCCGGCAGGTGCCGGGCTTTGAAATGGATCCAGGAACGTGGCGTTCGGAGGATCCAAGGAGACAACGGGTAGGCCCGCGGCTCAGCGCTTGCGCATGGCGGCCGAGGTGGCTGCTGCGGCGGCGTTGGTGGCCGTGGCAGCATTGGCGGTGGCCGTGTTGGTCACCGCGTTGAAGTTGGCTTCGGCCGCGTCGCTGGCCTGCTTGACGGCCTTCTGGACGGTTTCGAAGGCGTTGTTGGCGGCGGACACGGCGCTCTTGAACACGGCCACGCCGGTTTCGGTGCCGGCGGGGGCATTGCGGGCAGCGGTGTCCACCAGGTTGCTGAAGTTGCGCTGCATCTCGGCGGCCTGGGCTTCGAAGGCGCGGCCGAACTCGGCGGTGGTGCCGGAGGCGATTTCGTACAGGTGGCGGTTGTAGGCGGCGGTCTTCTCGGCCAGGGGCTGGAAGAAGGCGGCTTGCAGCGAGAGGAGTTCCTGGGCGTCCTTGACCGACAGCAGGGCCTGCGTGTGGGTGGCGGCTTCGCTCAGGGTGGCGCGCGAAGCGGTCACGTTCAGTTCGACCAGCTTCTCGACGCCTTCGAAGGCCTTGTTCGTGAGGCCGAACAGCGTGTCCAGGTGGGCCTTCTGGGAAGCGATGAGTTGCTCGGGGGTCAGCGACATGGGTATCTCCTCTGAAAACAGTCCGGGGGGCGGACATAAGCGAAGTGGATGGAACCGCGCTACGCCATGTTCATGTTGCAGTGCAGCATGGGACGAATTCTAGAGACTTTGCCTCGTGGTGCAAGCCTTTTTGCTGCACTGCAGCATGTTTAGAGTCGTTCCTCCAGAAATGCCGCCTGCGCCGCAGGAGCCGTCCTTCCAGGTGCGGCTGGCAGAATGGGCCGCCATGACCACCGCCACGCCTCGCGCCGCCCCGCCGGCGCCGCGGCGCGCGCCCGAGGCGCGCGACCGCTATCCCCTGTTCCGCAGCATCACCACCCGCTGGGCGGACAACGACATCTACGGGCACGTCAACAACGTCGTCTATTACAGCTGGTTCGACACCGCCGTGAACGCCTACCTGATCGAGCAGGACGCACTCGACATCCATGGCGGGGACACCATCGGTCTGGTGGTGGAAACGCAGTGCAATTACTTCGCGCCGCTGGCGTTCCCGCAGACCATCGAGGCGGGTATCCGCGTCGCGCACCTGGGTTCGAGCAGCGTGCGCTACGAGGTCGGGCTGTTCGCCCGGGGCGAGCCGCTCTCGGCCGCCGCGGGCCACTTCGTGCATGTGTATGTGGGCCGGGAGGACCGCCGGCCGCGGACGCTGCCGGAGCCGCTGCGCCGGGCGCTGGAGCCGCTCGGCCCGGCCAACGCCGCGGCCCGCTGAGGCGGGCCATCCGGCGGCTGCCGCATCCGGCGCCGACGACAGCCGGCACCGGATGCCGGTGCGTCAGGGCTTGAAGGTGTCGCCCAGGACCACGCCTTCGCGCCGCGGATCGGCGCCGCCCTGCAGCACGCTGGCGCCGTTGCGGTTCACCCGCAGGATCGTGGCCGTGCCGCTGGACTGGGCGGAGGTCGAGACCGTATGGCCCAGCGCGCGCAGGCCGGTGATCAGGGGATCATCGTTGCCGTTGTTCGCCGTGTTGACGTTCGGATGCTCGCCGCCGACCGAGGTGGTGGCGCTGTTGCTGGCGCCGAAGTCCACGAGCGACGTGGCCTGCTGCGCATCCAGGCCCCAGTCGAGCGCGCCGACCACGGTCTTCACCACGTACTGGATGATGGTGCCGCCGCCGGGCGAGCCGGTGCCCATCACGAACTCGCCGATGCCGCCGTCGGCAGCCTTGCGGAACACCAGGGTCGGGGCCATGGAGCTGCGGGGGCGCTTGCCGGGCTCCACGCGGTTGGCGACCGGCGCGCCCGAGGCATCCGTGGGCGTGGAGGCGAAGTCGGTGAGCTGGTTGTTCAGCAGGAAGCCCCGGGTCATGTGGAAGGAGCCCATGCTGGCTTCCACCGTCGTGGTCATGACCACGGCGTTGCCCTCCTTGTCCACGATGGTGAAGTGCGTGGTGCCGCGTTCCTCGAGCGGCACGACCCCGGCGGCGGCGGTGCCGAAATCGCCCGCCGTGGCGGTGCCCATGCTGCGGGTGGTGCTGATCAGGCCGGCGCGCGCGCGCAGGTACGACTTGTCGAGCATGCGCGCGGGGGAGCCGCCGGGCAGGGGGACGAAGTCGGTATCGGCCACGTACTTGTCGCGGTCGGCGTAGGCCAGGCGCTCCGCCTCGCTCACGAGATGCACTCCCATCACCGTGGGCTTGCCTCCCTCGATGTCGATGGCCGTGGGCTTGTGTCGCGAAAGATCGAAGTTCTCCAGGATGCCGAGCGCGGAGGCCACGGCGATGCCGCCGGAGGAGGGGGGCGACATGCCGCACACCCAGTAGTCGCGGTAGGTGGTGCAGACCGGATCGCGGCGCTTGGCGCGGTAGTCCGCCAGGTCGCTCAGCTGCGTCAGGCCCGGCGTGATGGCGACGGCCGGCGAGCCGCCGCTGGTGGCCTGGATCTTCGCGACGATGCCCTGGGCGATCGGGCCCGTGTAGAAGGCATCGGCGCCGTTGCGGGCGATGGCGGACAGCGTGTCGGCGTAGGCGGTGTTCTTCAGCACCGTGCCCAGGGCCTTGGGTGTTCCATCGGCATTGAAGAAGTAGGCCACGGCTTCCGCGTCGCGGGCCAGGCCGGAGGCGGAGCCGGAAATCGCCGCGGCCATGCGGCCGCCGATGGGGAAGCCGTCGCGCGCCAGTTGCTCGGCCGGCTGGAACAGGTCGCCCCAGGCCAGACGCCCGTGGTCGCGGTGGGCCAGCTCGAGCATGCGGACCGCGCCCGGCGTGCCGATGGAGCGCCCGCTGGCGCGCGCGCCGCCCGGCTGCGGCGCGGTGCGGTCGGTGTCGCTGACCCAGCGCAGGTAGTTGGCGGTCGCGGCCGCCGGGGCGGTCTCTCGGCCGTCGTAGGCCTGGACCTTCTTCTGGACGGCGTCGTAATGCAGCATGAAGGCGCCGCCTCCGAGACCGGAGGATTGCGGCTCCACGAGCCCGAGCACCATCTGCACGGCGACGGCCGCGTCCACGGCCGAACCGCCTTTCTTCAGCACCTCGCAGCCGGCACGCGATGCGTACGGATTGGCCGTGGTCACCATGTACTGTTTCGCATGGACCGCGGTCTTGCCGACGCGGTAGCCCGAAGCCGGCTCGGGCGCGGCCGGGTCGCCCGGCAGGCCGGAGCCGACCGTGACCAGTCCGTTGTCGCTCGTCACGGCGCAGGCGTTGTCCTGGCCTGGCACGAGGGCCGTTCCGCCGCTGCCGCTGCCGCCGCAGCCCGAGAGGGCCAGCAGCGCGGCAGCCAGCGCTGCGGGAAGGCCCCATGCGGGGGGCAGGGAAGATGGTGAGTGAGGCTTGCCGAGGCTATGCATCCGGAATCGCTTTCTTGTTGGTGGAGGATGGTTGAGGGGTGCGCGGTCTCCGGGAGGCTCCCTTCCCGGGGCGCCCCGCAAGCATAGGTGGTTCGCCGGGGCCGCGGGAGAGACCGGGGGTGTCCGGCCCGCATCGTGGAACTGCACAGCCCGCGCCGGCGGGCAGGGCGCGGCCGCGGTGCCTGGGCGCGCGCACGCGATGGCGCGCTTGGTGACACAATGCACGGCGCGCCTGCAGCTTTCCCTTCCGCGCCCCGGCCCCGCCGCCGGGCCGCGCGCCGATGCCTCTTCCATGATCATCACCAGCCTGCTCGATACCGACCTGTACAAGTTCACCATGATGCAGGTGGTGCTGCACCAGTTTCCCGGAGCGCAGGTGGAATACCGCTTCCGGTGCCGCAACCCCGGCGTGCAGCTCGCGCCGTATGCGGCCGAGATCCGCGACGAGATCCGCTCGCTCTGCAGCCTGCAGTTCCAGGACGCGGAGCTGATGTACCTGCGCTCGCTGCGCTTCGTGAAGAGCGATTTCGTGGACTTCCTGGGGCTGTTCCGCCTCAACGAGAAATACATCACCGTCACGCCGCTGGCCTCGGGGGAGATCGACATCCGGATCGCCGGGCCGTGGCTGCACACCATCCTGTTCGAGATCCCGGTGCTGGCGATCGTGAACGAGGTGTACTTCCGCAATACGCAGAAGGTGCCGGATTTCCCCGAGGGCCGCCGCCGGCTGGACACCAAGATCGCCCAGTTGCAGGCGGACGGTCTGGGGGAGCTGAAGATCGCCGACTACGGCACCCGGCGGCGCTTCAGCCGCGCCTGGCACGAAGAGGTGCTGCGCGTGCTGCTGGCCCGCCTGGGCACGGGCGACCGCCGCACCGACGGCCGCGCGGGGCCCGGGCAGTTCGCGGGCACGAGCAACGTGCTCTATGCGATGAAGCTCGGGGTCACGCCGCTCGGCACCATGGCGCACGAATACCTGCAGGCCTGCCAGGCGCTGGGCCCGCGGTTGCGCGACAGCCAGATCTACGGCTTCGAGATGTGGGCGCGCGAATACCGCGGCGACCTGGGCATCGCGCTGTCCGACGTTTATGGCATGAGCGCCTTCCTGCGCGATTTCGACCTGTATTTCTGCAAGCTGTTCGACGGCGCGCGGCATGACAGCGGCGATCCGTTCGCCTGGGGCGAGCGGCTGCTGGAGCACTACCGCCGCAACCGCGTCGATCCGCTCACCAAGACGCTGATCTTCAGCGACGCGCTCACGGTGCCGCGCACGATCGAGCTGTTCCGGCAGTTCCACGGGCGCTGCCAGCTCGCTTTCGGGATCGGCACCAACCTGACCAACGACCTGGGCTGCGAGCCGCTGCAGATCGTCATCAAGATGACGCGCTGCAACGGCCAGCCCGTGGCCAAGCTGTCCGACACGCCCGGCAAGGGCATGTGCGACGACGAGAAATACCTCGCCTACCTGCGGCAGGTGTTCGAGATACCCGCCCCGGCCTGATCCGCCGCGCTTCGGCGCACCGCGCGTCCGTCCGTCCGTCAGTCCGCTCCACGCGGTTCGGCCCCGTCCTTCTTTCACCAGGAATCCACGTCCATGACCCGACCCCGCATCCTCGTTGCCCGTGCCATCTTCCCCGACGTGGTGAACCGCCTCGCCGGGCACTTCGAGGTGGAGGCCAACCCGGAGGACGTGATCTGGAGCCCGGCCGAACTGGCCGAGCGCCTCGCCGACAAGGACGGCGCCCTCACCACCGGCAGCCAGCGCATCGACGCGGCGCTGGTCGCGGCATGCCCGCGCCTGCGCATCGTCGCCAACATGGCCGTGGGCTACAACAACTTCGACGTGGACGCGCTCACTGCCGCAGGGGTGCAGGCCACGAATACGCCCGACGTGTTGACGGAGACCACGGCGGATTTCGGCTTCGCGCTGCTCATGGCCACGGCCCGGCGCGTGACCGAGAGCGAGATCTACCTGCGCGAAGGCCGCTGGAGCAAGTGGAGCTACGACATGTTCGCGGGCTCGGACGTGCACGGCTCCACGCTGGGCATCCTGGGCATGGGGCGCATCGGACAGGGCATCGCGCGCCGCGGCGCGCACGGCTTCGGCATGAACGTGATCTACCACAACCGCTCGCGCCTCCCGCCGGAGCTCGAGGCCGGGTGCAAGGCCCGGTATGTGTCCAAGGAGGAGCTGCTGCGCGAGGCGGACCACCTCGTGCTCGTGCTGCCGTACACGCCCGAATCGCACCACGCCATCGGCGCGGCCGAGCTCGCGCAGATGAAGCCCACGGCCAACCTCATCAACATCGCGCGCGGCGGCATCGTGGATGACGCCGCGCTGGCGCAGGCGCTGCGCGAGCGGCGCATCGCCGCCGCAGGCCTGGACGTGTTCGAGGGCGAGCCGAAGGTGCATCCGGACCTGCTGACGGTGCCCAACGTGGTGCTCACGCCGCACATCGCGAGCGCGACGGTGCCCACCCGGCGTGCGATGGCCAACCTCGCGGCGGACAACCTGATCGCGTTCTTCGATGGGCGCGGCGCGCTCACGCCCGTGAACACGCCCCGGCCCCGTTGAGGGCCGCTCCATCGCCCGCCGGTCCCCGGGGCCGGCAGTTGACAACGAAACGTCTGGATTGGCATGTCGATTGAATGGCTGGCGGTGTTCGCGTTGCTCGCGCTCATCACCGTGCTCCTGGGGGTGCTGCTGCTGCGCAGCCCCCGACCCGAGCTTCCACCCGAATGGGCCATGCGGCTGCAGCGCCTGGAGCAGGTGGCCCAGGCCACCCAACTGGCCGTGGCGAAGAACGACGGCGCGCTGGAAGGCATGGCCCAGCAGTTGCGCGGTTTCACGCAGGCCACGCACGCGCACCTGGAGGGCCAGCGGGAGGTGCTGGACGAACGGCTCGCGCAGGCGGTGCACGATGCCCGTTCGGGCCGCGCGGAACTGCGTGAAGGCTTCGACGCCTTCGAGGCCAGGCTGGGGCAGCGGATGGCCCAGGCGCAGGCCGATGCCGCCGTGGCCCGCCGCGAACTGGCGGATGCCCTGGGCGCCTTCCGCGCCGAGCTGACGCAGACCTCGGAATCGCTGCGCGCCGCGCTGCACGAGCGCCTCGCGGCCATCCAGTCGGACAACGCGGCCCGTCTGGAGGAGATGCGCCGCACCGTGGACGAGAAACTGCACGCCACGCTGGAGCAGCGGCTGGGCGAGTCGTTCAGGATGGTGAGCGACCGGCTCGAGCAGGTGCACCGCGGCCTGGGCGAGATGCAGACGCTGGCCGCCAGCGTGGGCGACCTCAAGCGCGTGATGACCAACGTGAAGACGCGCGGCACCTGGGGCGAACTGCAGCTGGGCGCCATCATCGAGAACGTGCTGGCGCCGGAGCAGTACGCACGCAACGTGAAGACGGTGCCGGGCAGCGACGAACTGGTGGAGTTCGCCATCCGCCTGCCGGGGCGGGGCCAGGAGGAGCCGGTCTGGCTGCCCATCGACGCGAAGTTCCCGGTGGAGTCCTACCAGCGCCTGCTGGACGCGCACGACGCGGCGGACAAGGCGGCCGTCCTCGCGGCGGGCAACGCGCTGGAGGCCGCGGTTCGCTTCGAGGCGCGCAAGATCGCCGCCAAGTATGTGTCGCCGCCGCACACGACCGATTTCGCGGTGCTGTACCTGCCCACCGAAGGGCTGTTCGCCGAGGTGGTCCGCCGTCCGGGCCTCGTGGAGGCGCTGCAGGGCGAATGCCGGGTGATGGTGGCAGGGCCCGCGAACCTCGCGGCGATGCTCAGCAGCCTGCAGATGGGTTTCAAGACGCTGGCGATCGAGAAGCGGTCTTCCGAGGTGTGGGGGCTGCTGGGCGCGGTGAAGACGGAATTCGCCAAGTTCGGCGATGTGGTGGAGGCCACGCGCAAGTCGATCGATGCCGCGGCCAAGCGGTTCGACGAGGTGGGGGTGCGCACGCGCGCCATCCAGCGGCGGCTGCGGGACGTGCAGGAGCTGCCCGCCGCGCAGGAGGACTCGGCCGCGTCGCTGGGTGCGCCCGTGGATTCCGGGACGCAGGGGCAGGTCTGAGATGGACGGGGCGCTCGCACGGCTGATCGCCGGCCAGGTATGCATCCACGCCAGCATGACGGGCATGCGCCTCGCGGCCCCGCTGCTGGCGCTGCGCGAGGGCTACAGCGCCGCGGCCGTGGGCACCCTGCTGGCGCTGTTCGCGCTCACCCAGGTATTCCTGTCGCTGCCCGCGGGCCGGTATGCCGACCGCCACGGCCTGAAGCGGCCGGTCGGCTGGGCGGTGGGCGTGGCCTGCGCGGGCGCGGCCGGAGCGCTCGTCTGGCCGGCTTTCCCCATGCTCTGCCTGGCCGCGCTGCTGACCGGCGGGGCATCGGGCGCGGCCATGATCGCGCTGCAGCGCCACGTGGGCCGCGCGGCGCACGATTCCGAGCAACTGCGGCGGGTGTTCAGCTGGCTGGCCATCGGCCCGGCGGTGTCGAACTTCGTGGGGCCGTTTTTCACAGGCCTGCTGATCGACCATGCGGGGCCCGTGCCCGGCAGCACCGAAGGCTACCGCGCGGCCTTCGCACTCACGGCGATGCTGCCGGTGGCGACGTGGTTCTGGGTGCGCGCCACGGTGGAGCTGCCCCCGATCGTGGCGCCCGAAGGCGGCACGCGCCCCCGCGCCTGGGAACTGCTGGGCCATGCCGGGTTCCGCCGGCTGCTGTTCGTCAACTGGCTGCTGTCCTCCTGCTGGGACGTGCACACCTTCGTGGTGCCGCTGCTGGGGCACGAGCGGGGTCTGTCCGCTTCGGTCATCGGCTCCATCCTCGGTGCCTTCGCCATCGCGGCCGCGGCCATCCGCGTGCTCATGCCGATCGTGGCCGCGCGCCTGAAGGAGGCCGCCGTGGTGACGTGGGCCATGGTGGCGACCGCCTTGCTCTTCGCCGTCTATCCGCTGCTGCCCAGCGCGTGGGCGCTCGGCCTGTGCTCGGTGCTGCTGGGGTTCGCGCTGGGTTCGGTGCAGCCCATGATCATGAGCATGCTGCACCAGATCACGCCCCACCATCGCCACGGCGAGGCGCTGGGCCTGCGCCTCATGGCGATCAATGCGTCCAGCGTGGCGATGCCCGTGCTGTTCGGCTCGGCCGGCGCGCTGATCGGCGTGGCCGGACTGTTCTGGGTGGTGGGGGTGTCGTGGGGCTGGGTTCGAGGGTGGCGCGCCGGCTGGGGGCCGTTGATCAGTGATCCCTGCGCATCCCGGCCGAATTGGGGCGCGAAGAAAGCACACCGTTGTCGATCAGGTGCAGCAGCCCGCGTATGAGTTGACCAAGGTCCCCGTGTGCAGCGTTAAGAGCGGCGACGACCTCTCGGCGCGCACTTCCCGCGCGCAAATCCATGAGATGGTCGGTCAACTGTGGCAGGCGGTTGCCCACCAAGGCCGCGAGGCTCCCGGCAGGCGGGGGCTCATTGCCAAACGTCATGGCCTCGTTCATGGTCTCGTTGAACAGTTCAGCGCTGATGATCGTGTTCCTGCCGGAGGCCGCGGCCTCCCGTTCTGCCTCCTGTCTCAGCGCCTCAATAGCATTCGCGGCATCCCGGATGATGTCGCCCGTCAGGATCAGCATGGTGCGCGCGAGCAGCAGGGTGACGCCGGCGCTTGCCACCCGGACTCCGGTCACGGCCGATGCTGGATCATTGCGGCTTACGCTGGCGACGGAGTAGGCGGCGCCTCCGGCCGCCATGGTGAGGCCGGTGGTCAGGATGGGGTGGTTCGCGGCTCCGCGTGCCGCTGCCATCCCCGCCCGGGCGCCTGCGCGTGCCAGTTGGGCGCCTTCGCCTGCCGCGGACTGCGCCGTGCGCTGTAGCGTCTGCAGTGCGGTTCGCAGGCGACCCTGTTGTTCTTCATGGCCGGTGCGCGCCCGACTGGACGATTCGGGGCGTTCTGGAGGTCCGCCTTCGGCGGCGGTGTGCCGTGAGCTGGTGCGCTGGCGCGCAGTGGTGCTCGATCCTGCGTAGCTGGAGGACGCACCCTGACTGGCGCTGGAAGATGCTGTGTTCGAGTTGATGCGGGGCATTGGGGCTCCTGTCTTGTATGCCCCCATTCTTCGCCTGTCGGGCGCTGTGCCCAGGACGCGCGCGAAATGCATGTCCAACGTGCGAAGCTGCCCGCGAACGCCCCAGGCGCCGGACGTCGTGCCCGGGCGTCCACTCACAATTTGTAGAACGCCTTGATGAACCCCCAGGCCTCTTCCGGATCGTCCGTGTGGCGGAAGAGGTTCAGATCGTCCGCCGAGATCGTGCCCTGTTCCACCAGCGCGTCGAAGTTGACGAGCTTTTTCCAGAATTCGGTGCCGAAGAGCACGATGGGTACGGGCCTGGCCTTGCCGGTCTGCACCAGCGTGAGTACCTCGAACAACTCGTCGAGCGTGCCGAAGCCGCCAGGGAACGCCACCAGCGCCTTCGCGCGCATCATGAAGTGCATCTTGCGCAGCGCGAAGTAGTGGAACTTGAAGGACAGCGACGGCGAGATGTAGCGGTTGCCGCTCTGCTCGTGCGGCAGGGCGATGTTGAGGCCCACGTTGAGCGCTCCGGCTTCGTGCGCGCCGCGGTTGGCGGCCTCCATGATGCCCGGGCCGCCGCCGGTGCAGATGTAGATGCGGTCAGAGGGTGGAAGCTGCTGGCTGTAGTTCGCCACGACGCCGGCGAAGCGGCGCGCGAGGTCGTAGTAGCGGGCATTGCGCACGGCCAGTTGCGCACGCGCGATGCGGGATGCGTCCCCGCTGGCCTCGGCATCGGCCAGTTGCTGCGCGGCGTCTTCGGGCGCCAGGAAGCGCGCGCTGCCGTACACCACCACGGTGTTCTCGATACCCTGGGCGGTCTGGCCGAGGTCGGGCTTGAGCATCTCGAGCTGGAAGCGGATGCCGCGCGTTTCGCGGCGCAGCATGAATTCGGGGTCCGCGAAGGCGAGCCGGTAGGCATCCGCATGCAGGGGATTGCCGTTCACGGCATGGTTGTGCAGCTCGGCCCAGGCGTTGGCCAGCCGGCTTTCGTTGAGTTCGGTGTTGGATTCCATGGAAGCGATGGTGCGGAGGGAAGATGGCACGGCCGTGGCCATGCGGGAACAGTGGCAAGTGTGCGACAAATCAGCGGGCCAGCCACCACAGCGCCGAGCGCATGCCGGCCCAGGTGAGGGCCAGCGAGCCGCCCAGGTGCAGCGCGATGGTGCCGAACGCCAGCCCGAAGCGCTGTTGCATGAGCATGGTCACCACTTCGCCGGAGAAGCTCGAGAAGGTGGTGAGCGTTCCCAGGAAGCCGGTGATCACCAGCAGGCGCCACGCGGGATCGATGTCGGGGCGGCTGGTGAACACCGCCAGCGCGATGCCGATGCAGTAGCCCCCGATGAGGTTCACGGCCAGAGTGCCCCAGGGAATGAGCCCGCCCGGATTGAGCCAGAGTGCGAACCCCCAGCGCATCAGGGCGCCGACGCAGGCAGCCAGGCAGATGACGGCGATATTGAGCAGCATGCCCCGGAGTATGTCAGCACGCGCGGGCGCGCCCGGGGTTCACCCTCCGTCCTTGCCCATCACCAGGTCCGGCAGCACGGTGACGATCTGCGGGAAGAGGGTGATGAGCGCGATGCAAACCACCAGGCATACGAAGAACGGGATGGCAGCGCGGGCGATGGTATTGCTGTCCTTGCCCGTCATGTTCTGCAGCACGAAGAGGTTGAACCCTACCGGCGGCGTGACCTCGGCGATCTCCACCAGCAGCACGATGAAGATGCCGAACCACACCAGGTCGAAGCCGGCTTTCTGGATCATCGGCAGTACCACCGCGCTGGTGAGCACGATCATGCTGATGCCGTCGAGCGCGGTGCCCAGCACCAGATAGACCAGTGTCAGCACCGCGATCAGCGCGTAGGGCGGCAGGTGCATGGATTCGACCCATTCGGCCAGCTCGCGCGGTATGCCGGTGAAGGCCATGGTCTTGGTGAGGAAGGCCGCGCCCGCGAGGATGAACATGATCATGCAGCTGGTGCGTGTCGCGCCCATCAGTCCTTCGGAAAAATTCCGCCAGGTCAGCGACCGGCTCCAGAGGGCCAGCCCCAGGGATCCCGCCACGCCGAAGGCCGCGCATTCGGTGGCCGTGGCGTAGCCCGCGACCAGCACCCAGACGATGAACACGATCAGCGCCGTGACGGGAATGAGATTGCCCGACCGCCTTATCTTCTGGCGCAGCGTGGTGGGCGGGTCGGCCGCCGGCACCCGGTCGGGATGCCGCAGGCTCCACCAGCCGATATAGCCCGAGAAGAGCAGCATGAGCAGCAGCCCCGGCAGGAAGCCCGCCAGGAAGATCCGGATGATGGAGGCATCGGCGGCCACCGCGTACACCACCATGGTGATGGAGGGCGGGATGAGGATGCCCAGCGTGCCGGCCGTGGCCAGCGAGCCGAGCGCCAGGCGCTCGTCGTAGCCGCGCCGCAGCAGTTCCGGCAGGGCGACCTTGCTGATGGTGGCGCAGGTGGCGGCCGAGGAGCCCGACACCGAGCCGAAGATGCCGCAGCCCAGGATGGTGGTGTGCATCAGCCGGCCCGGCACCCGGTTGAGCCAGGGCCGCAGCCCTTCGAACATCTCCTCGCTCAGCCGCGTGCGGAACAGGATCTCTCCCATCCAGATGAAAAGTGGCAGCGCGGCCAGTTCCCAGCTCGCGTTGCTCTCCCAGAAGGCGGAGAACAGGTTCTTGCCGGGCTGCGTGCTGGTGAAGAAGGCCTGCCCGACCCAGCCGCAGATGGCCAGCGTCATCGCGATCCAGACGCCGCCCGCGAGCAGCACGATCATCAGCAGCAACAGGATGCCGCCCACCATCAGGATGTCCATGGCACTGGTCTTTCTGCCGCGCAGGGCGCAGCTTGGATTCTCGGAAACGGCGGCGGGAGAGGGGAGGAAGCGCCTGCGGTGCGCCTCAGATGTCGGCGGAGAAGTCCCCACGTGCATGGCGCTCCTCGACCGCGCGCACGAAGCTCGGCGTCCCGCCGCGCAGCACGATGAGGAATTCGTCCAGGACCGCCACCAGCAGCAGCACCGAGCCGATCGCGAAGCTCAGCTGGGGGATCCACATCGGCAGCGGCAGCAGGCCCTGGGCCACGTCATTGAACTCCCAGCTCTCATGGGTGAACAGGCAGGCGGACCAGGCGAGATAGGCCGTCGCCACCGTGCCGATGGCGAGCGCCGCCAGTTCGAAAGCGCGCCGCGGGCGCGGCGGGAGCCTTTCGAGCAGCAGGGTGACGCGCACGAAATCGCCGTGCTTGAAGGCATGGGCCATGGCGAAGAAGGCGGCCGCCGCGCAGAGCCAGGCGACCACGTCGTTCAGCGCGCCGGTGCGCACCCCGGCCTCGCGCAGGACGCTCTGGGCGATCATCAGCGCGCAGATCAGCGCGACGCAGGCGGCGCCCAGGGCGCCTGCCGCGAGGTACAGGCGGTCGAGGAAGCGACGCACGGCCGCCTCACTTGGCCGCGGCGACCGGTGCGGACTTGCGGTAGGCCGCGATGATGGCCTCGCCGTCCGGTCCCGCCTTGCGCAGCCAGTCGGCCAGCATCACGTCGCCCACCTGGCGCAGGTCGGCGGTGAGCTTGGCCGGCGGCGGCAGGATCTTCATGCCCTTGTCGGTCAGGGCCTTCTTGTACCACTCGTTCCTGTCCGCACTCAGCTTCCAGCCGCGCGTCTCGGCCTCCGCGGCGGCCTTGAGCAACCCGTCCTGCGCGGGTTTGTCGAGCGCGTCGAAGGCCTTGCGCGACACGATGACGGCATTCTTCGGCAGCCAGGCCTGCGTGTCGTAGAAATACTTGATGCTCTCGTAGAGCTTGCTGTCGTAGCCGGTGGAGCCGGACGTCATCATCGACTCCACCGCGCCGGTCGCCATCGCCTGCGAGAGTTCCGCGGCCTGGATGGTCACCGGCTGCGCGCCGATGAGCTCCGCGATCCTGGCGGTGGCGGGGCTGTAGGCGCGCCACTTGATGCCGCGCAGGTCCGCCACCGAGCCGATTTCCTTCTTGGTGTAGATGCCCTGCGGTGGCCACGCCACCGCATAGAGCAGGCGCAGTCCCTGGGCGCCGAGCAGGCGCTCCAGAACGGGCTTCTGGGCTTCGTACAGCCGCCGGGAATCGGTGTACGAGGTGGCGAGGAAGGGGATGCCGTCCACGCCGAAGACGGCGTTCTCGTTCTCGAAGTTGGGCAGCAGGATCTCTCCCGCCGGCGCCTGGCCGCCCTGCACCGCGCGCTTGATCTCGTTGGCCTTGAAGAGCGATGCGTTCGCGTGCACCGTGATGCGCAGCTTGCCGCCGGTCGCGGCTTCCGCATCCTTGGCGAACTGCATCAGGTTCTCGGTGTGGAAGTTGGTGGCGGGGTACGCGGCCGCGAGGTCCCAGCGGACCTGCGCGGCGGACGGCGCTGCGGAAAGGACGCCGGCCAGGGCGAGGGCGAGGAGGGGAACGGCTCTGCGCTGCATAGGTGCTCCGGAAGGAAAGGTCATCCAGGAAGGGCTGTGCGGCCCGGTACCGCGAACGCCGACACGGGCCGCCAGGGGCGCATCGAATGTAAGCGGGGCGCAGGGGATGGGCACCCCGGGTGCGACCCCGATGCCCCAACCTCCGCGCTGGTGCTATGCATGTCCCGTGCCAGGCGCGCTGCCGGGCCGGCGGGGGGCCTCAGCGGCCGGCCATGATGTCCTGCCACGCCCGCTCGGCCGCGAGCACCGCCGCGCATTGCGCGCCGTGCGCGAAGCGGAATGCTTCGCCATGGACGGTTTCGTCGGGAAACTCCGTGATGAGCGTCACGGGTGTGCCGTGAGGCGTTTCCGATACGGTGACGGCCGTGCCGTGGATCTGCTCGAACGTCAGCGGGCCCGCGTGGCGTTCATAGAGGGCCATCTGGCGCGCATTGAATTCCGGCAGGCCCGGTACATTCCGCAGCTCGGCCGCCACGCGCTCCAGCAGCTCGCGGGCGCGGCCGTCCCAGCCGGGGTGGTGCCGCAGGATCAGGAAAAATCCCTTGGGAATGGTCCACAGATCGAAACCGAGGGGGATGTACCCCGTGAGCGGACGCGTCCATTCGTGGGCGGGATAGCCGTGCAGATTGAGGTGCAGCTGCGCGCCGGAAACGGCCAGGGCCTGCTCGACGGCTTCCCGCTCGTACAGCGGTGCGCCTTCCCGGTATTCCAGGTCGTCCCCCAGCGCGGTATAGCGTGCGGCGTGCTGCATGTGGCACGGATGGTGGGCGCCCAGTTCGCGGTGCAGCGCATAGCCGTCGGGGTTCTTCAGCGGCAGCAGCGCGAAGTGCGCGCCCGGCTGCGCGGCCAGGGCATGGCCGGCGCGCAGGGCCCCTACCACGCCGGAGGTTTCGTTGGCATGCTGGCCACCGCTCACCAGGACGGGGAAGCGGCTGCCGTGCAGGTAGCGCCATCCGATGGAGCGTCCCTGCCGGGAGCGTGCCACGAAGGCATCGCCGCCCAGCAGATCCAGTTCGAGCGCGATGCGCGCGGCGGATGGCGCCTTGCCGAGTGCCTCCAGGGGCTGGTCTGCATCCGTGTCCGCCCAGGCCGCGGCGTCCTGCGCGCCGGTATCGAAAGCACGCAGCTCTACCCGGACGCGTGGTGCGGTGCCCGGGGCGGCCCGGCGGACGTCGGGCACGATCTGGCCCGGCTGCAGCCGACGATCGCCGGGAGGGCGGCCCGAGTGCTTCTGGAAGAACTCGAGCAACCCGAAGTACAGGTCCTCGTGCATGGCCTCATAGGTGCTGACGCACTCGTGGCCGACATCCAGCCGGCATTCGTAGCCGGGCAGGTCCACGCGCAGGTCCAGTCGTTCGAAATAGGGCTCCTGCCGTGGCCAGGGGTGCGACCGGACGGCATCCACCGCGCACCAGAACAGGCATTCGAATTCGGTGTCCTGCGCTGCGTCCAGCAGGTCGCCGGCGCCGTCGGCGGTTCCCGCGCGCAGCCACCCGGAAGGACACAGTTGGGGGGTCCCGGTCACATCCGGCCGGACCCGGTTCGGCGCGAACACGCGATGCGACTGCCGCGCTCCGCCGGGAAAGACCAGATCGATCTCGTAATGCCGCTCGCTGCTCCCGGCCTCGAAGATGAATTCGCAATCCGGCACCAGCGCCGCGAGTGGATAGGCTTCCAGCAGAAAGCGCCGCGGGCTGGCGGCGGGATGAACGGGATAGCGCACCAGAGCGGTGACCGGGCGCTCCCCCGTGGAGCAGGCGGGCCATTCCTCGATGCACCAGTGGACGAGTGGCTTGTAGGCGCTGCGCAGGCGCGCACGGACCCCTGCCGCGGCCAGTTGCCGCTCGGCCGCGCGGCGCTCCGGGGCGCCCTCGAACAGCCAGCCTTCGATGAACCGCCCCCGCCATTCGGGCGTGGCGAAGCGCGCGAGCCAGTCGTCGAGCGTGCGGGGTTCGATGGCATCGAGCAGGGTGGATGGCACGAGAGGGCGGTCGGGCGATGTGGTCATGGCGTGGTCGTCGGCAGGCGGCGGGCGCAGCCGGGCACGATCCCCGCAAAAACTCCAGGGGCGCGCGCGGCCGGCCACCCCTACATTATGGAAACCGGGCGGACAGCCGCGCCTGCGTGGCGGGCGCCGACCGCAATTTCTGGACGAGGAAACAACATGGCAGGAAACAGCTGGCAGTTCTGGGTGGACCGCGGAGGCACCTTCACCGACATCGTCGGGCGCGGGCCCGACGGCGCGCTGGCCACGCACAAGCTGCTGTCGGAAAACCCGGAGCACTACCGCGATGCGGCCGTGGCGGGCATCCGCCACCTGCTCGGGCTGCCGCCCGGCGCGCCCGTCACCCCCGACCGGGTGAAATGCGTGAAGATGGGCACCACGGTGGCCACCAACGCGCTGCTGGAGCGCAAGGGAGAGCCCACGCTGCTGGTGACCACGCGCGGCTTCCGGGACGCGCTGCGCATCGCGCACCAGCACCGGCCGCGCCTGTTCGACCGGCACATCGTGCTGCCCGAGCTGCTCTACAGCCGTGTCATCGAGGCCCAGGAGCGCGTGGGCGCGCACGGCGAGGTCGAGCAGCCGCTGGACGAGGCGCACCTGCGCGAGCGCCTCTGGGCGGCGTACGACGCGGGGCTGCGCAGCGTGGCCATCGTGTTCATGCACGGATGGCGCTTCACCGCGCACGAGGCCGCCGCGGCACGGCTGGCGCGCGAAGCAGGATTCACGCAGGTGAGCACTTCGCATGGCACGAGCCCGCTGATGAAGTTCGTCAGCCGCGGCGACACTACCGTGGTGGACGCCTACCTTTCGCCCATCCTGCGGCGCTATGTGGAGCAGGTCGCGGCCGAAATGCCGGGCGTGCCCCTTTACTTCATGCAGTCGTCCGGCGGGTTGGCGGATGCGCGGCGCTTCCAGGGCAAGGACGCCATCCTCTCGGGCCCGGCGGGCGGCATCGTGGGCATGGCTCGCACGGCCGTGGCGGCAGGCTTCGACCGGGTCATCGGGTTCGACATGGGGGGCACTTCCACCGACGTGAGCCATTTCGCGGGAGAGTTCGAGCGCGAGTTCGAGACGCAGGTGGCCGGCGTGCGCATGCGCGCGCCCATGATGGGCATCCATACCGTGGCCTCGGGCGGCGGTTCCCTGCTGGAATACGACGGTGCGCGTTTCCGCGTGGGGCCGGAGAGCGCTGGCGCCCACCCCGGCCCGGCTTGCTACCGGCGCGGGGGCCCGCTGGCCATGACCGATGCCAACGTCATGGTGGGCAAGATCCAGCCCGCGCACTTCCCCCGGGTGTTCGGTCCGTCCGGCGACGCCGCGCTCGACGCGGACGTGGTGCGCGAGCGCTTTGGCGAGTGGGCCGCCCGCACCGGCCGGCCGCCCGAGGACGTGGCGCACGGCTTCATCCGCATCGCCGTACAGCAGATGGCCAATGCCATCAAGAAAATCTCGGTCGCGCGCGGCTACGACATCACCTCGTACACGCTGCAGTGCTTCGGCGGGGCCGGAGGGCAGCACGCCTGCCTGGTGGCGGATGCGCTGGGCATGCAGCGCGTCTTCGTGCATCCGCTGGCCGGCGTGCTCTCGGCCTACGGCATGGGCCTGGCGGACCAGAGCGTGATCCGCGAGCAGGCGCTGGAAGTGCCGCTGGATCCGCAGGAATGGCCGGCGGTGGAGGCCGCATTGGCATTGCTGGCCGCCCGCGCCCGGGAGGAACTGCGCGCCCAGGGGCTGCAAACAGCAGCGGGCGAGGTCTCGGTACTGCGCAGGGCGCACGTGCGCTATGCGGGATCGGACACCGCGCTGCCAGTCCCCTTCGGCACGCCGGCGGAGGTCCGGGCCGCGTTCGAGGCCGCCTACCGCCAGCGTTTCGCCTTCCTCATGGCGGGCCGGGCGATGGTGGTGGAGGCCGTCTCGGTGGAAGCCATCGCGCCGGGCCAAGCGCCGTCCGAGAGCCTGCATGTGCTCCATCCGCCACGCGAGGTGCCGCGCCGGAGCACGGTGCGCGTCTATACCGAGGGCGTGGACGGCGATACGCGCTGGCACGAGGCGGCGCTGGTCGTGCGCGACGACTTGCGCCCGGGCGACGTGCTGCAGGGTCCGGCCATCATCGCGGAGCGCACCTCCACGACCGTCGTGGAACCCGGCTGGGAGGCCCGCCTCACCGCGCGGGACCATCTCGTGCTCGAGCGCCGCGCCCCCCGCGCGCAGCGCCATGCGGTGGGCACCACGGTGGACCCGGTGATGCTGGAAGTCTTCAAAAACCTGTTCATGAACATCGCCGAGCAGATGGGGCTGCAACTGCAGAACACGGCCCATTCGGTCAATATCAAGGAGCGTCTGGACTTCTCCTGTGCGCTCTTCGATGCCGAAGGCCACCTCATCGCCAACGCCCCGCACATGCCCGTGCATCTGGGCAGCATGGGCGAGAGCATCCGGACGGTGATCGCACGCAACGCCGGCCGCATGCGGCCCGGCGACGTGTATGTGCTGAACGACCCCTACCATGGCGGCACCCACCTGCCGGACATCACGGTCATCACGCCCGTGTACCTGGAGGAACGCGAGGGCACTGAGGCTGCCCGCCCGTCCTTCTACGTGGGCAGCCGGGGCCACCATGCGGACGTGGGCGGAGTCACCCCGGGCTCGATGCCGCCTTTTTCCACGCGCATCGAAGAAGAGGGCGTGCAGATCGACAACGTCAAGCTGGTGGAAGACGGCGTGCTGCGCGAGGCCGAGATGCTCGCACTGCTGTCCGGCGGCGAATATCCCGCCCGCAACCCGCAGCAGAACCTCGCCGACCTGAAGGCGCAGATCGCGGCCAACGAGAAAGGCGCGCAGGAACTGCGCAGGATGGCCGCGCAGTTCGGCCTGCCCGTCGTGCAGGCCTACATGGGCCATGTGCAGGACAACGCCGAGGAGTCGGTGCGCCGGGCCATCGCACGGCTGGCCGCACGCCTTCCAGAGGGTGCCTACGCACTGCCCCTCGACAACGGCGCGCGCATCCAGGTCGCGGTGCGCATCGATGCGGCGCGACGCAGCGCGGTGATCGACTTCACCGGCACCTCGCCCCAGCAGCCGAACAATTTCAACGCGCCCACCGCGGTGTGCATGGCGGCGGTGCTGTACGTCTTCCGCTGCCTGGTGGACGACGACATTCCCCTGAACGCAGGGTGCCTCAAGCCGCTGCAGGTCATCATCCCGCCGGGCTCCATGCTGAACCCGCTGCCGCCGGCCTCGGTGGTGGCCGGCAACGTGGAAACCTCCACCTGCGTCACCAATGCCCTGCTGGGCGCCCTGGGCATCTCGGCGGGCAGCCAGTGCACCATGAACAATTTCACTTTCGGCAACGAGCGGTTCCAGTATTACGAAACCGTCGCGGGCGGCAGCGGCGCGGGCGGGCTCTTCGATAGCTCCGGAGCGCTGTCGGGCGGCTTCCATGGAACCAGCGTGGTGCAGACCCACATGACCAATTCGCGGCTCACCGATCCGGAAGTGCTGGAATTCCGATTTCCCGTGCGGCTGGAGAGCTTCGCGCTGCGGCCCGGCTCTGGCGGCGCCGGACGCTGGCGCGGCGGCGACGGCGGCGTGCGCCGCATCCGCTTCCTGCAGCCGATGACGGCCAGCATCCTCTCCAACGGCCGGCGGGCCGGTGCCTTCGGCATGGCCGGCGGCACGGCCGGCCAGCCGGGCGTGAACCGGGTCGTGCGGGCGGACGGCCGCATGGAAGCGCTGGCCCACATCGGCCAAGTGGAAATGCAGCCGGACGACGTGTTCGAGATCCACACTCCCGGCGGCGGCGGGTTCGGCGGCACGACCTGACGGGTCCGGACGCCGCGGCGGGCGGGACCCTCGAGGGGCGCAGCCCCCCGGCCGTCAGGAGTCGCGCTGCGAGGTTTCGTCCGTCCGGCGGCTGAGGCTGGGCGGCACGTCGCGGCCCGCCCGCCGGGCACGGAACAGGGCGGCACGCATGAGGAAGATGTTGGTCACCGGCACCGTCACCGCGACGAACAGCGCGATGAGCAGCGGATGCAGCGCCAGCCCGTGTCCCGCGACCGAGAAATAGAGCAGCGTGCCGTGCATGATGCACCAGCAACCCATGGTGGCGATGATCGACGGGGCATGCACACGCTCGAAATATGTCTTGAGCCGTAGCAGGCCCAGCGAGCCCAGCATCGCGATGGCCGCGCCCGCCACGACCAGCACGGCCACGGCGATCTCGGCCCACAGCGGCAGGGCGGCCGTCATTCGATCACCTCGCCGCGCAGCAGGAATTTCGCCATCGCGGTGGAACTCGCGAACCCCAGCAGGGCGATGAGCAGCGCCGCCTCGAAGTAGTTGGTGCTGCCGTGGTAGATGCCCAGCACCAGCATGACCAGCATGCCGCTCTGGTACATGCAGTCCAGCGCCAGTACGCGGTCCTGGGCGGAAGGGCCCTTGAGGATGCGCACCAGCGCGAACACGATGCCCAGCGCGAGCATGGCCAGCGCGATGGGCAGGGCCCAGGAAAGCACGGGGCTGGTGGTCGTCGTCATGATTCGAAGATCTCCATCAGGGGGCGTTCGTAGCGCTGCTTGATGTGGCCGATCACGGCCTCGTGGCTGTCGAGCTCCAGCACGTGCAGCATCAGCACGGAGCGGTCCAGCGACAGCTCGGCCCATGACGTGCCGGGCGTGATGCAGACGATCACCGCCAGCACCGCCAGGCCGTTGGCGTCGCGCAGGTCCAGCGGGATCTGCACGAAGCCCGGGGGATGCCGGCGCTGCGATTTGAACGCCAGGAAGCGCACCACGTTCAGGTTGGAAAGCGAGGTGTCCACCATCACCGACAGCGCGAGGCGCAAGATCGCGCCGGGACGGCGCACGCGCACCGGCAGCGGCCGAAGGCCGCGCGTGAGCAGCGGTATCGCCAGGCCCACGATGGCCGCGAGGATGAGATGGCCTGCGCTCATCGAGTGGTTGAGCAGCAGCCACATGCCGGCCAGGGCGACGGACAGCAGCGGCGCGGGAAACAGGCGCTTCATCATGGCATCACCTTCGTTCCGGCCGGAGGCCGCGCAGCGACGTCGGCCGCCGGGACGCCCGCCAACGGAGCCGGAGGCGGCAACCTGCGTGCGATGGCGACCGTGCCTTCGGGCGTGACGGGGCCGGGCTTCGGCCGGGCCGACATCACGGCATCGATATAGCCGCCCGGCGCGTGCAGCGCGTTCGCCGTCGCCTGCGTGAAATCCATCATCCGGCCAGCCTGCAGCGTCAGGCCCACGCAGCAGGCCAGCAGCAACGCGATGGGAATGCCCTCCAGCACGCGCAATTGCGGAGCGGGGCGGTCGTGCGTGGTCCAGAAATGCCGCATGCCCGTGCGGGTGAGCGCGAGCAGGGCCATGAGCCCGGTGGCGATGAGCATCGCGAACAGCACCCAGCCCACCGCCGATGCCCGGACGCCGGCCGACGGGCCCAATCCGAGAGGGTTGAGCAGCGCCGTGAGCATCGCGAACTTGCCCACGAAGCCCGACAGCGGGGGCAGGCCCGCGATCACGAGCGTGCACAGCAGGAAAGCCAAGCCGAGGAGGGCCGCTGCCGCCGGGATGACGCGGCCCACCAGCACCATCTCCTGCTCGTCCAGGTTCATTTGCTGCGCCGGGATCAACTCGGGTGTGAGAAAGGGCGCATCATCGTCCCGTTCGTGCGGCGCGAGGGTGGAGCCGTCGTTGCGCCAGCGGTCGATCAGGTCGGTGAGCAGGAAGAGGGCGCTGATGGCCAGCGTGGAGCTGGGCAGGTAGAACAGCAGGCCCGCCGTCAGCAGGTTCTGCCCGAAGCCCGCGGCCGCCAGCAGCGTGCCCGACGACAGGATGGCCGCATAGCCGGCCAGCACGCCGATGCGCTGGGAGCCCAGCATGCCGATCGCACCGAACGCCATGGTCACGAGCCCGCCGCCTATGAGCCACAGGCTGCCGAACAGCGCCGATGGCCCGGCCTCGGCGCCGAACATCAGCGTCCACAGGCGCAGGATGGTATAGACGCCCACTTTCGTCATCAGCGCGAACAGCGCCCCGGCAGGAGCGCTGGCCGCGCTGTAGGCCGGCGCCAGCCAGAAATTCAGCGGCCACACCGCCGCCTTGATGAGGAAGGCCGTGGCCAGGATGCCCGCGGCCGCGTGCAGCAGGCCCCGGTCGGCATCGGCCACGTGGGGAATGGTCTGCGCCAGATCCGCCATGTTCAGCGTGCCCGTGATGCCGTAGAGCATCGACACGCCGATCAGGAACAGCGAAGATGCCGCCAGATTGATGGCGATGTAATGCAGGCCCGCCTGCACGCGCGGGCGCCCCGAACCGTGCAGCAGCAGCCCGTACGACGCGGCCAGCATGATCTCGAAGAACACGAACAGGTTGAACAGGTCCGCCGTCAGGAAGGCCCCGGCCAGGCCCATGAGCTGGAACTGGAACAGAGGGTGGAAATGCACGCCGGCACGGTGCCAGCGCGCCGCCGCGAAGACGATGGAGCACAGCGCGACGAAGCTCGTGAGCACGAGCATGAGCGCCGACAGCCGGTCCAGCGCGAGCACGATGCCGAAAGGCGCGGGCCAGTTGCCAGGCAGGTACACGCCCATCGTGGCCGGCTTGCCGCCCAGGTGCGTCCAGAACAGCAGCGCGAGCGATATGCACAGGCTGGCCAACGTGGACAGCAGGTTCATCCCCAGCTTCAGCCGCTGGCGCTCCTCGCGCAGCAGCAGCATGAGCGCCGCGGTCAGCAGCGGCAGCATGATGGGGGCGAGCATCAGGTGCGGCATGAGCGCCGACATCCCTTGCGAGAACTGGGCGGCCGCACTCATCGGCGGCTCCCGGCCGTGCGGCGGCTGTGGCGATGCAAGGCGCGTGCGGCGGTCATGGCATCTCCTGCACGTCGCGCGAATGCGATCCGTCCACATGGTCGGTGCCCGACATGCCGCGCGAGGCGAGCAGCACCACCAGGAACAGCGCCGTCATGGCGAAGCCGATCACGATGGCCGTCAGCACCAGCGCCTGCGGCATCGGGTCCGCATAGTGCTGCAGATCCTTCGCCACGCCCTCCACCAGCACGGGCTCCTTGCCCACGGCGAGGCCCAGGCGGCCCATGCTGAAGATGAACAGGTTCACCGCGTACGACAGCAGCGCCAGTCCCATGATGACCTGGTAGGTACGGGGGCGCAGCACCAGCCACACACCCGATCCCGCGAGCACGCCGATCGCGACGGCCAGAACGATTTCCATCAAGGGGTTCCTCCGGGTGCCGTGGCGGCGGCTCCGCCGCGGGCGCCGTCCAGCGCCACCGGCAGCTTGCTCTCGGCAGCCTGGGCCGCCTGCGCGGACTGCGCCGATTCCTCTGCCTCGCGCTCCTCCGCGAGGCGCGCATGGTAGCGGTGCCCGCGTACCGACTGGTGGGCGATGGCCGTGAGCATCAGCAGCGTGGCGCCCACGACCAGCGAGAACACGCCGATGTCGAAGAACAATGCACTGGCCAGATGGATCTCGCCCACCACCGGCAGGTGCAGGTGGGCCGTGTGGCTGGTGAGGAACGGGTAGCCGAAGAACAGGGCGCCCGCGCCGGTGCCTATCGCGAACAGCAGCCCGGTGGCGATCCAGCGGCGCGGATAGAGCGCGAGGTGCGCTTCCACCCACTGCGTGCCCGAGATGATGTATTGCAGCAGCAGCCCCACCGACAGCACCAGGCCGGCCACGAAACCGCCTCCGGGCTGGTTGTGGCCGCGCATGAACATGTAGAACGACACCAGCAGCGTGAAGGGCAGGAGCAGCCGCACCAGCACGGCGGGCACCATCAGGTAGCCGACGGCGGTATCGGTCGCGTTGCGCGGGTTGAGCAGGTCGGTCTGCAGATCGGCCGGCATGTTGCGCTGCTGCTCGGGCAGATCCATGGTCTCGCGCGCGGGCCGGAAACGCCGCAGCAGCGCATACACTGTCAGCGCGACGATGCCCAGCACCACGATCTCGCCGAACGTGTCGAAGCCGCGGAAGTCCACCAGCATCACGTTCACCACGTTGGTGCCGCCACCTTCGGACTGTGCGCGCTCCAGGTAGAACGTGGACGTGCTCTCGGGAAAAGGCCGGCTCATCATCACATAGGCCAGCCACCCGAGTCCGCCGCCGGCGGCCAGGGAGATCAGCAGGTCGCGGGCGCGCCGCAGCCGGGGCAGCCCCACCGCCGGTGCCAGCTCGCGCAGGCGCTCGTCGCGCCGGGGCAGCCAGCGCAGGCCCAGCAGCACGAGCACGGTGGTCACGATCTCCACCACGATCTGCGTCAGCGCGAGGTCCGGCGCCGAGAACCACAGGAAGGTGATGCAGGTGCAAAGCCCTGCGCCGCCCAGGAGGGTGAGCGCGGCCAGGCGGTGGTACTTGGCCTGCCAGGCCGCGGCCACGGCGCAGACCGAGCCCACCACCCAGATCGCCACGAAAGCCGGCGACAGCGGCAGCGTGCCGCGGTCGCCCAGCTGCAGGCCGCGGGACCACAGCGGCAGCGCCCCTGCCACGAGCGCCGCGCAGACCAGCCACAGCATCTGCCATTGCAGCCTCGGCGTACCCAGCATGCGGCGGCCGCGGTAGCCGGCCAGCGTCAGCAGCGTGAGCAGGGCCTCGAAAATGCGTCGCCCGCTCACGCGGTAGATGAGCGGCGCCGCGTCGATCCGGCCGGCCTCGCGCTGGCGGCGCAGGAGCAGGTAGAGCGCCGCGCCCCCCGCCAGCGCGATCAGGCTCATCACGAAAGGCGTGTTGAAACCGTGCCAGATCGCGAGGCTGTACTCGGGCAAATGCCCTCCGACCACCGGCAGGGCCGCAGTGTCCAGGTAACGGCCGACCGACCAGGCCGGCAGCGTGCCCACCACCAGGCAGGCCAGCACCAGCAGTTCCACCGGCACGCGCATCCAGTGCGGCGGTTCGTGGGGCTCCCGGGGCAGGTCTTCCGCCTTCGGCCCCCAGAACACATCCACCGTGAAGCGCAGCGAATACGCCACGCTGAAGACTCCGGCCAGCGTCGCGGCCACCGGCAAAGCCGTCGCGATGAACGGAGAGGCCTCCAGGAACACCGTCTCCGCGAAGAACATCTCCTTGGAGAGAAAGCCGTTGAGCAGCGGCACGCCCGCCATCGCCGCGCTGGCGACCATCGCCAGCGTGGAAGTCACCGGCATCATGCGCCGCAGGCCCGACAGACGCCGGATGTCCCGCGTGCCGCTCTCGTGGTCCACGATGCCGGCCGCCATGAAGAGCGAGGCCTTGAAGGTGGCGTGGTTCATGATGTGGAACACCGCCGCCACCGCCGCCAGCGGGCTGTTCAGGCCCAGCAGCAGGGTGATGAGCCCCAGGTGGGAGATGGTGGAGTAGGCCAGCAGCCCCTTGAGGTCATGCTGGAACATGGCCGCGTACCCGCCCACGAGCAACGTGCATATGCCGGCGCCGCCCACGATCCAGAACCACGGTTCCGTGCCGCCCATCACGGGCCACATGCGCGCCAGCAGGAATACGCCGGCCTTCACCATGGTGGCCGAATGCAAATAGGCCGATACCGGCGTGGGCGCCGCCATGGCATTGGGCAGCCAGAAATGGAAGGGGAACTGCGCGCTCTTGGTGAGCGCACCCAGCAGCACCAGCACCAGGGCGGTCAGGTAGAGGGGATGGCCGCGCACCAGGTCGCCTGCCGCCAGCACCTGGTCCAGGTCGTAGCTGCCGACGATGTGGCCCAGCACCAGCACGCCCGCCAGCAGGCACAGGCCGCCCGTGCCCGTGACGGTGAGCGCCATGCGGGCCCCGCTGCGCGCGTCCTTGCGGTGGTGCCAGTAGCCGATCAGCAGGAAGGAGAAAAGGCTGGTCAGCTCCCAGAAGAACACCAGCTGGATGAGGTTGCCCGAGAGCACCACGCCGCTCATGGCACCCATGAAGGCCAGGAAGAACGAGAAGAACCGCGGTACCGGGTCGGCGGCCGACATGTAGTAGCGCGCATACAGCACCACCAGCGAGCCGATGCCCAGCACCAGCATGCAGAACATCCACGCGAAACCGTCCATCCGCAGCACGAGGTCCAGACCCAGCGAGGGCAGCCAGGCGATCTCCTGCCGCACCATGCCGCCTGCCGCCACCTCCGGGAAATACAGCGCCGCCTGCACCGCGCAGAACAACGCCACCGCTCCGGCGAGCGTCGATTCGGCATTGCGCGCGTTCGCAGGCAGCAGCGCTGCGAGCAGGCTGCCGGCGAATGGCAGGAGAACGAGGAGGAGCAGGGACATGTGCGGACCATTCTACGGGGAAGGTCCGCGCAAACCGCTATGAAAACCCGAGCATGCTACGGTGTATCGGCGCACTCCGGGAGGGGGCCGGGCTGGACTGTGGACACGCTCTCACAGCTCTTCGACGCGCCGGGCGGGATAGCTGTCCCAGTTCTGGCAGCCGGGGCATTGCCAGAAATGCTGCCGGGCCTCGAATCCGCAGGCCGCGCAGCGATAGCGCGTGAGCGGCTTGGCGGCCTGGTCCAGCGCCCGCTGGACCTGCGGATGGAATTCCTCGTGTTCGAGTTTTTCCTGCGCCAGCCATTTGGCGGCGGCGACGAGCGAGGGCTCCTGCTCCAGGTGGCGTACATACCAGTCGCGCGGCGACCGGGCGGGATCGGCTGCGGCAGACTCCATGGCCACGATCGCGTCGAGCACGTCCAGCGAAGGCGCGCGGGCATAGTGCTCCTTCAGCAACTGCAGCACGTCGCTCTGGCGCCCGGTCGCACCCGCCAGTTCGATCAGCAGCGGCGCGGCCAGCGGCAGGGCGCCGGGGGACTGGCGGGCCAGTTCCTGGAGCGTGGCCATGGCCGCCTCGGCATGGCCGCGGCGCTGCTGCAGCCGGGCAAGCTCGATGCGCGGGCGCGGCGCATCCGGCGCGGTCGCCCGGGCTTCCTCGAACTGCGCCATCGCCGCATCCAGGTCGCCCTGGGCAGCACGCGCCAGCGCCTGCTCGCACAGGTAATGGGCCTGCCGGGCGCTGAAATCGCCCTGGTGGGATCCATGCATCTTGCGCGCGATCGCGGTGGCCTGGAGCCAGTCCCGCGAGCGTTCGTAGATGGCCAGCAGCGCCATGCGCGCCTGGCTCTCGAAGGGCGTGCCTTCCAGCCGCTGCAGCGCATCTTCAGCGCGGTCCAGCAGCCCGGCCTTGAGGAAATCCAGCGCCAGCGCGTGCTGCGCGCGCTCGCGGTCGGCCCGGCTCAGGTCGCCTCGGGACAGCAGGTGCTCGTGCACGCGCACCGCGCGGTTGTATTCGCCACGCCGGCGGAACAGGTTGCCGAGCGCGAAATGCAGTTCCGACGTGTCCGGATCGTTCTGCACCGCCTCGATGAATGCGTCGATCGCCTGGTCCTGCTGCTCGTTGAGCAGGTAGTTCAGGCCCTTGAAATAGGCCTTGGGTGCCCGCCGGTTTTCCTGGCGCAACTGGCGCAGATCGAAGCGGGACGCCAGCCAGCCCAGCACGAACGCCAGCGGCAGCCCCAGCAGGAGCCAGCTCAGGTCAAATTCCATGGATGGGCGGCTGCTGCTGCAGGTCGGTGACGGGGGCGGGGTTGCCCGCCGAGGCGGTGGACGCCGGCGCGGAGGCGGGCGCGGAGGCGGGCGCGGAGGCGGGCGAGGGCGGCAGCGCGGCCTCGGCACGGCGCGCGGCGCGCAGGTGCTTCCACCAGCGGGGCACCATGCCCAGCACGCCGACGGCGACACCGAGGGCGAAGGCGGACAGCACCACCAGCACCAGCGGCGCGGTCCATCGGGTGCCGAAGAAGAAATGCACCGTCGCGTCCTGCTGGTTGTTCAGCGCGAAGGCGAAGAGGGTGAAAAAAATGGCTGCCTTGAGCAGCCACAGGAAATACTTCATGCCATGCGTCTCCTCGATGGTGGGAGGATTCTACGGTCAGGCCCGCCCCCGCGCATGCGCCGGAGGCGGCGTGGCGGGCTCCGTCAGGCGGCGTCGGACGGGTCGGCCGCGATGCCGATGCCCATCTCGGCGGTGCGGCGGTCCACGGCTTCGCGCAGGGCCTTGCCCGGCTTGAAATGCGGAACGCGCTTCTCGGGGATGTGCACGGCCTCGCCGCTGCGGGGGTTGCGCCCCATGCGCGGCGGGCGGCGGTTGACCGAAAAGCTGCCGAACCCGCGCACCTCGATGCGGTGGCCGCGCACCAGCGCATCGCCCACGGCATCCAGGATGGTCTTGACGGCGGCTTCGGCATCGCGTTGCGTGAGCTGGCCGAAACGGGCGGCAAGTTCTTCGACGAGGTCTGATCGGGTCATGGGGTCCGGTCTGTGGCGCCAGGAATCGGCGAAAAGGTGGTCCATGCCGGAGTCCGGCATTTGCGCGCGGCGCTGGGGCATGGGGCTGGAATGCGCACTTGGAAAAAAAGCGGCGGGCGCACGAGGCGCCCGCCGCTTGCGGCCGTGCAGGCACGGCCTTTCTCTGCCTTGCGGGCTCGGGTTCCGATTACTTGTCGGAGTTGTCCAGCTTGGCGCGCAGCAGAGCGCCCAGGCTGGTCGTACCCGCGCTTTCGCGGGCCGATTGCTGCGACAGGGACGCCATGGCGCCTTGCTCGTCGGCCATGTCCTTGGCCTTGATCGACAGCTGGATGTTGCGGGTCTTGCGATCCACGTTCACCACCACGGCCGTGACTTCGTCGCCTTCCTTGAGCACGTTGCGGGCATCTTCCACGCGGTCGCGGGAGATTTCCGAAGCGCGCAGGTAGCCCACGATGTCTTCGCCCAGGTCGATCTCGGCGCCGCGGGCATCGACGGTCTTGACCTTGCCGGTCACCGTCTGGCCCTTGTCGTTCACCGTCACGAAGGTGGTGAACGGGTCGCCGTCGAGCTGCTTGATGCCCAGGGAGATGCGCTCGCGGTCCACGTCCACGGCCAGCACGATCGCCTCGACTTCCTGGCCCTTCTTGTAGTTGCGCACGGCGGCTTCGCCGGGCTCGTTCCAGGACAGGTCGGACAGGTGCACCAGACCGTCGATGCCGGCAGCCAGGCCCACGAACACGCCGAAGTCGGTGATCGACTTGATCGGGCCCTTGACGCGGTCGCCGCGCTTGGTGTTCTGCGCGAATTCCTGCCACGGGTTGGCCTTGCACTGCTTCATGCCCAGGCTGATGCGGCGCTTGTCTTCGTCGATCTCGAGGACCATGACTTCGACTTCGTCACCCAGCGACACGAGCTTGGACGGGGCGATGTTCTTGTTCGTCCAGTCCATTTCGGAAACGTGCACCAGGCCTTCGATGCCGGGCTCGAGTTCCACGAACGCACCGTAGTCGGCGATGTTCGTGACCTTGCCGAACAGGCGCGTGCCCGAGGGGTAGCGGCGCGACACGCCCAGCCACGGATCGTCGCCCATCTGCTTCAGGCCCAGGGAGACGCGGTTCTTCTCGGTGTCGAACTTGAGGATCTTGGCCGTGATTTCCTGACCGGCCTGCACCACCTCGGAGGGGTGGCGGACACGGCGCCATGCCATGTCGGTGATGTGCAGCAGACCGTCGATGCCGCCCAGGTCCACGAACGCACCGTATTCGGTGATGTTCTTGACCACGCCCTGCACGATGGAGCCTTCCTTCAGGGTTTCCATCAGCTTGGCGCGCTCTTCGCCCATGGAGGCTTCCACCACGGCGCGGCGGCTCAGCACCACGTTGTTGCGCTTGCGGTCGAGCTTGATGACCTTGAATTCCATGGTCTTGTTCTCGTACGGCGTCAGATCCTTGATCGGACGCGTATCGATCAGCGAACCGGGCAGGAAGGCGCGGATGCCGTTGACCAGGACGGTGAGGCCGCCCTTGACCTTGCCGCTGGTCGTGCCGGTGACGAATTCGCCGGATTCCAGGGCCTTTTCCAGCGCGAGCCACGAGGCCAGGCGCTTGGCGGTGTCGCGCGACAGGATGGTGTCGCCGTAACCGTTTTCGATCGAGCCGATGGCCACGGAGACGAAATCGCCCACCTGGACTTCGACCTCGCCCTTGTCGTTCTTGAATTCCTCGAGGGGCACGTAGGCTTCGGACTTGAGGCCTGCGTTCACCACGACGAAGTTGTGCTCGACGCGCACGACTTCGGCGGTGATGACTTCGCCCGGGCGCATTTCGGTGCGCTGCAGGGATTCTTCAAAAAGGGCGGCAAAAGATTCAGACATGTATTTCCTAGGTCCGCGGGCGCGTTTCCGCCGGCACCATTGCCGGCGTTTCTATCGTTGCCTGCGGAAGGTTGTGTGGCCGGTGGCCACGGTTGGGGTTGAACACATCGCAAGGCCGTGCGCTGCAGGTGCGGTAGGAGGCCTTGCGGGCCCGGTTCAGTCCTGCGCGGGGTGCGCGAAGGGCTGTCGCTGCTGCCACCAGGCAAGCACCTGCTCGACGGCTTCTTCGACCGACAGCAGGGAGTTGTCCAGCACCAGTGCATCCTGCGCAGGCTTCAGGGGCGCGACCGGCCGGGTGCTGTCCCGGACGTCGCGCGCCTCCAGATCTGCGCGAAGATCGTCGATATTAGCGGAAATTCCCTTTGAAATCAACTGTTTATGGCGCCGCTCCGCCCGGCAGGCCGCGCTCGCCGTGAGATAGACCTTCAATGCGGCGCCCGGGAAGATCACCGTGCCCATGTCGCGGCCGTCCGCAACCAGTCCCGGCAGGCGCCGGAAGCCGTGCTGCAGCGCCACCAGGGCCTCGCGCACCGACGGCAGGGCCGAGACGCGGGAGGCGTTCATGCCGGCCTCCTCGGTGCGGATGGCATCCGTCACGTCGTCCTCGCCCAGCCAGATGCGGCCGGACTCGAACCGTACCGGCAGGGTGCGCGCCAGGGCCGCGATCCGGTCCTGGTGGGCCGCGTCGATGGACAGCCCGGCACGCAGCGCCGCCAGCGCGGTGATGCGGTACATCGCGCCCGAGTCCAGGAAGCGGTAGCCCAGCCGCTGCGCCACCGCTGCCGCCACCGTGCCCTTGCCCGATGCCGTCGGGCCGTCGATGCAGATCACGGGAACGTGCTCCACGGGTGTTCCAGCGACCGAGAAGAGGGCCTCGAAATAGTCCGGGAAGGTCTTGGCCACGCACTTCGGATCCTCGATGCGCACCGGGAGCTTCGCCGGATTGAACGCCGCCAGCGAAAAGCACATCGCGATGCGGTGATCGTCGTAGGTGTGGATGCTCGCCGCGCGCCAATCAGCCGGCGAGGCGGGCGGGGTGACGCGCAGGAAGTCCGACCCTTCCTCGACGGTGGCGCCCAGGCGCCGGCATCCCTGCGCCATCGCGGCGATGCGGTCCGTTTCCTTGACGCGCCAGCTCGCGATGTTGCGCAGCGTGGTCGTGCCCTGCGCGTACAGCGCCATCACCGCCAGCGTCATGGCGGCATCGGGAATGTGGTTGCAGTCGAGATCGACCGCCCTCAGCGGCCAGGCGCCGCGGCGCACCACCAGCCAGTTCGGGCCGCCGGTGACCTCCGCGCCCATGGCGCGGGCCGCCTCGGCGAAGCGGATGTCGCCCTGGATCGAGTCCAGGCCCACGCCGAGGATGCGCAGCGGCTCCTGGCCGGGCGCCGGGGCCGCCAGGGCACCCAGGGCGATGAAATAGCTGGCCGAGGAGGCGTCGGCCTCGACGTGGATGGTGCCCGGGGAGCGGTAGCGGCTGCCGGCCGGGATGGTGAAGCGCTGCCATTCGTCGTGCCGCACCCGGATGCCGAAGCGCTCCAGCAACTGCAGCGTGATGTGGATATAGGGGCGCGAAATCAGCTCGCCCACCACCTCGATCACCACGTCCTTCTCGCGTGCCACCAGCGGCAGGGCCATCAGCAGGGCGGTGAGGAACTGGCTGGATACGTCGCCGCGCACGCGCACGGGCGCATCCAGCGCCAGCGGCGGGACGCCGCCCGCATGCGCGATGCGCAGCGGCGGGAAGCCAGGATTGCCCAGGTAGCTGATGTGGCAGCCGAGCTGCAGCAGGGCCTCCACCAGGTCGCCTATCGGGCGCTCGTGCATGCGCGGAACGCCGGAGAGCTCGAACTCGCCGCCCAGCAGGGCCAGCGCCGCCGTCAGCGGCCGCATGGCCGTGCCCGCGTTGCCCAGGAAGAGCTTCGACGGGGAACGCGCGGGGGACGTCCCCAGGCCGGTGATGCGCACCGTGCCCTGCGCGGCCGCGCCTTCATCGACGCCGCAGCCGATTTCCCGCAGCGCATCCAGCATCACGCGCGTGTCGTCGGAAGCCAGCAGGTCATGGACTTCCGTCGTCCCCTCGCTCAGTGCGGCCAGCAGCAGGACGCGGTTGGAAATGCTCTTGGAGCCCGGCAGCCGCACGGCTCCTCCGGCGGTATCCAGGGGAGGGAGGTCGAGAAACGCGGTGCTGTACATCGGCTGCGGGAATCTAGGAGGCGCGGCGGGCGCCCATGCGCCAATGGGCGCGGGTTTCGCTGGCGAGGGTGATGAGGTCTTCGAGCCCTTGTCCGTCGCCCTGCTGCATGGCCTGCTCCATCTGCTGGAGCGCCTGCGCGAAGTGCCGCGACTGTGCCAGCAGTTCATCGCGGTTGGCGAGCAGGATGTCACGCCATATCTTCGGGTCGCTGGCCGCGATCCGCGTGAAATCGCGGAAACCCGGGCCGGCGAGCGAGAGGAACACATCCCCCTCTGGTTGCGCGTTGATGCTGTTGATCAGCGCGAACGCGAGCAGGTGCGGCAGATGGCTCACGGCGGCGAAGGCCGCATCGTGCGATTCCGGCGACATGCTGCGCACCCGGCAGCCCAGGGCGCTCCAGACAGCCTCGGCCTTGCCCAGCTGGTCGGTGAGCGTGCGCTCGGTCGGCGTGAGGATCACCTGCCGTCCCGCGTAGAGGTCCGCCTGCGCATGTTCCACTCCGGAGGCCTCGCTGCCGGTGATGGGATGGGCCGGGACGAAGGACCCGAACTGGTCGCGCAGCGCGCCGCGCGCCGCCTGCACCACGTCGGCCTTGGTCGAGCCCACGTCCATGATGAGCATCTTCGGAGTGACCAGGTGCTTGATCGCCTTGAGCGTGGATTCCGTCGCCGCCACCGGCACGGCCAGCAGCACGATGTCCGCGCCCGCGACCGCGAGCAGGGCGGACGGGGCCTCGACGTCGATCACGCCGAGCTGGCGCGCGCGGTCGGTGGTGGACGGCGACTTGCTGTAGCCGACGACGCGCTTGACCAGTCCGGCCTTCTTCATCGCCAGCGCGAACGACCCGCCCATCAGTCCGCAGCCCAGGAGGCCCAGCTGCTCGAATACCGGAGTGACTGCTTCGCTCACGGCGCCACCGGATAGGCGCCGAGCACCTTGTAGAACGCGCAGAGCGAACGCAGCTCCTCCAGGGCCTTGGCCACGTGGGGCTGGCTGGGGTGGCCGTCGAGGTCGATGTAGAAATAGTATTCCCACTGGCCCGTGCGCGCGGGGCGCGACTCGAAGCGGGTCATGGAAACACCGTGCGTTTTGAGCGGCACCAGCAGGTCGTGCACCGCGCCCGGGCGGTTGGGCACCGACACCACGAGGCTGGTGCAGTCCTTGCCGGAAGCCGGCGGCATCTGCAGCGTGTGCGGCAGGCAGATGACGGCGAAGCGCGTGCGGTTGTAGGCATCGTCCTGGATGGCGTGCGACACCAGATGCAGGCCGAACTGCGCGCCGGCGCGCTCGCTCGCGATGCCCGCCCACGCAGGGTTCCCTGCCGCCAGCCGCGCGCCCTCGGCATTGCTGGAGACCGGACGGCGCTCCGCGTGCGGCAGGTGCTTGGACAACCAGGCCTGGCACTGGGCCAACGCCTGGGGATGGGCCAGTACCACCTCGATGCCGTCCAGGGAGTTGGACAGGCGCAGCAGGTTGTGGCGCACCAGCAGGCTCACTTCACCCACCACGTGGCAGGGGGTGTGCAGGAACAGGTCGAGCGAGCGTGTCACCACGCCTTCCACCGAGTTCTCGACACCGACCACGCCGTACTGTGCGCTGCCGGCCGCCGTGGCATGGAACACCTCGTCGAAGTTGGCGCAGTACATGAGGTCCGCGGCGCCGCCGAAGAACTCCACGGCCGCCTGCTCGCAGAATGTGCCGGCCGGGCCGAGCACCGCCACGCGCTGTGGCGACTCGAGGGCCAGGCATGCCGACATGATCTCGCGCCAGATCGCTGCGACGTGGGCGCCCTTGAGCGGTCCCGGATTGGCGTGCTGCACCTTGTCGATGACCTGGGCGACGCGGTCCGGGCGAAAGAACGGGGTGCCTTCGCGTTTCTTGACCTCGCCGACGCGCTCGGCCACCAGCGCGCGCTGGTTCAGGAGGGTCAGCAACTGCTGGTCGATGTTGTCGATCTGCACCCGCAGGCTGGCGAGATCGGGGGACGCTTGAGGGGATTGGGACATGGATCGGTCGGGGCTGCGGGCAGCGGGCGATAGGGCGCGGCGCGCCGTCTCAGGCGCTGCGCTGTTCGAATTCTTGCATGTAGGCCACGAGCGCCTCCACGCCTGCCAGCGGCATGGCGTTGTAGAGGCTCGCACGCATGCCGCCCACCGACTTGTGGCCCTTGAGCTGCAGCAGACCCCGCTCCCTGGCGCCTGCCAGGAAGGCCTCGTTGCGCGTTTCGTCGCGCAGGAAGAAAGGGATGTTCATGCGCGACCGCGCGTTCGGCGACACCTTGTTCACGTAGAACTGCGACTGGTCGATGAAGTTGTAGAGCAGGCGGGCCTTGGCGATGTTGCGCTGCTCCATGGCCGCGATGCCGGAAAGATCGCCCTCGCGCTGGCGCTTGAGCCACTGGAAGGTCAGGCCCGCGATGTAGATGCCCCAGGTGGGAGGGGTGTTGAACATCGACTGGTTCTCCGCCACCACCTTGTAGTCGAAGGCGCTCGGGCAGGCCGGCAGCGCGTGGCCCAGCAGGTCCTCGCGCACCACCACCAGCGTGAGCCCGGCGGGGCCGAGGTTCTTCTGCGCGCCGCCGAATGCCAGGCCCACGCGCGACCAGTCCACCGGGCGGGAGGCCACGTGCGACGAAAAGTCGATCACCAGCGGCGCATCGCTGCCCAGGGCGCGCAGGTCCGGCAGTTCGTGGAACTCGATGCCATGGATCGTCTCGTTGCTGCACAGGTGCAGGTAGCTCGCGCCGCGACTCAACTGCCAGCTCGCGGGGTCGGGCAGGGTGGTGAAACCGCTGTCCTCCGCCGATGCGGCCACGTGGACCTCGGAAGCGTACTTGCGCGCCTCCTTCAGGGATTTCTGGCTCCAGCTGCCGGTCACCACCATGTCCACCGTAGCGGCGCGCGAGAGGTTCAGCGGCACGATCGCGTTCTCGGCCAGGCCACCACCCTGCATGAACAGGATCCTGAAATCCTGCGGAACGGCGAGCAGTTCGCGCAGGTCCGCCTCGGCCTGCTCGTAGATCGAGATGAACTCCTTGCCCCGGTGGCTCATCTCCATCACGCCCATGCCGCTGCCGTGCCAGTCCAGCATTTCGGAGGCGGCCTGCTGGAGGACTTCGGCGGGAATGGCGGCGGGGCCGGCGGAGAAGTTGTACGGGCGGTTCATCGGTTCAAGCGGTCGGAGGCCGTGCCGTTTCTGGGGGGCGTGGGGGTAAACATCTCGGTGCGCCCGCGGTCGAGCCGGCGCACCGTACCGTCATTCGGTCGAGGGCCCGTCCGCGTCCTGCGCGTCGGAAGGGGGAGCGTCGTCGGTGGTGTCGGCGGCCGGCGGGTTCGCGTCGTTCTCTACGATGCGCTGCAGCCCGCTCAGTTTCGCGCCTTCGTCCAGCGCGATCAGCGTCACGCCCTGCGTGGCGCGGCCCAGCTCGCGGATCTCCGCCACGCGCGTGCGCACCAGCACGCCCTTGTCGGTGATCAGCATGATCTCGTCTTCCGCATGGACCAGGGTGGCGGCGACGACCTTGCCGTTGCGCTCGCTCTGCTGGATGGCGATCATCCCCTTGGTCCCGCGGCCGTGGCGCGTGTATTCGACGATGCTGGTGCGCTTGCCGTAGCCGTTCTCGGTGGCGGTGAGCACGCTCTGCGTCTCGTCCTCCGCCACCAGCATGGCGATCACGCTCTGGCCGTCCTCCAGCATCATGCCGCGCACGCCGCGCGCGGCGCGGCCCAGCGGCCGCACGTCGTTCTCGTCGAAGCGCACGGCCTTGCCGCCGTCCGAGAAGAGCATCACGTCGTGCTGGCCGTCGGTGAGCGCAGCCCCGATCAGATAGTCGCCGTCGTCCAGGTTCACGGCGATGATGCCGCCCTTGCGCGGGTTGCTGAACTCGTCCAGCGCCGTCTTCTTCACCGTGCCCATGCTGGTCGCCATGAAGACGAAGCGGTCGGCGGGGAAGGTGCGCATGTCGCCGGTCAGCGGCAGCACCACGTTGATCTTCTCGCCTTCCTGCAGCGGGAACATGTTCACGATCGGCCGGCCTCGGGAGCCGCGCGAGCCCGCCGGCACTTCCCAGACCTTGAGCCAGTACAGCCGGCCGCGGTTGGAGAAGCAGAGGATGTAGTCGTGCGTATTGGCGATGAAGAGCTGGTCGATCCAGTCGTCTTCCTTGGTCGCCGTGGCCTGCTTGCCGCGCCCGCCGCGCTTCTGCGCGCGGTACTCGGACAGCGGCTGGCTCTTGATGTAGCCCGTGTGCGAGAGGGTCACCACCATGTCGGTGGGCGTGATGAGGTCCTCGGTGGAGAGATCCTGCGCGCTGTGCTCGACCAGGGTGCGGCGCATGCCGAGCTTGTGCTGGCCGAACTCCGCCTTGATGGCGGTGAGCTCGTCGCCGATGATGACCGAGACGCGCTCGGGCTTGGCCAGGATGTCCAGCAGGTCCTCGATGACCGCCATGATGTCCTTGTACTCCGCGACGATCTTGTCCTGCTCCAGGCCCGTCAGGCGCTGCAGGCGCATCTGCAGGATTTCCTGGGCCTGCGTTTCGGAGAGCCGGTACAGGCCGTCCTGCCCCATGCCGTATTCGCGCTCCAGGCCCTCGGGGCGGTAGTCGTCGGCATTGACCACGCCGCCGTCCGCACGGGTGCGCGTGAGCATCTCGCGCACCAGCTGGCTGTCCCAGGCGCGGTTCATCAGCTCGGTCTTGGCGATGGGCGGCGTGGGCGATTCGCGGATGATGCGGATGAACTCGTCGATGTTGGCCAGCGCCACGGCGAGGCCTTCCAGCACGTGGCCGCGCTCGCGGGCCTTGCGCAGCTCGAACACCGTGCGCCGCGTCACCACCTCGCGGCGGTGCTGCAGGAACACGACGATCAGGTCCCGCAGGTTGCACAGGCGCGGCTGGCCGTCCACCAGCGCCACCATGTTGATGCCGAAGGTATCCTGCAGCTGGGTCTGCTTGTAGAGGTTGTTCAGCACCACCTCGGGCACTTCGCCGCGCTTGAGTTCGATCACCAGGCGCATGCCCGATTTGTCGGACTCGTCCTGGATGTGGCTGATGCCCTCGATCTTCTTCTCGTGCACCAGTTCGGCCATGCGCTCCTGGAGCGTCTTCTTGTTGACCTGGTAGGGCAGCTCATCGACGATGATGGCCTGGCGCTGGCCGCGGTCGATGTCCTCGAAGTGGCAGCGCGCGCGCATGACCACCTTGCCGCGGCCGGTCCGGTAGCCTTCCTTCACGCCGTTGATGCCGTAGATGATGCCCGCGGTCGGGAAGTCCGGCGCGGGGATGATCTCCATGATCTCGTCCACCGTGGCGTCCGGGTGGCGCAGCACGTGCAGGCAGGCATCCACCACCTCGTTCAGGTTGTGCGGCGGAATGTTCGTCGCCATGCCCACCGCGATGCCGGCCGAGCCGTTCACGAGCAGGTTGGGCAGCTTGCTGGGCAGCACCAGCGGCTCCTTCTCGCTGCCGTCGTAGTTGGGACCGAAATCAACGGTTTCCTTGTCGATGTCGGCCAGCATCTCGTGGGCGATCTTCGACAGGCGGATTTCCGTGTACCGCATGGCGGCCGCGCCGTCGCCGTCCACGGAGCCGAAATTGCCCTGGCCGTCCACCAGCATGTGCCGCAGCGAGAAATCCTGCGCCATCCGCACGATCGTGTCGTACACGGCGCTGTCTCCGTGGGGGTGGTACTTGCCGATGACGTCGCCGACGATACGGGCCGACTTCTTGTAAGGGCGGTTCCAGTCGTTATTCAGTTCGTGCATCGCGAACAGCACGCGGCGATGCACCGGCTTGAGGCCGTCCCGCGCATCCGGCAACGCGCGGCCGACGATCACGCTCATCGCGTAATCGAGATAACTGCGCCGCATCTCCTCTTCGAGGCTGATGGGCAGGGTTTCTTTGGCGAACTGGGTCATGGGGTCGGGGATGCGGGATCAGGGCGGCGGAGGTCGGACATTCTAGGCGCAACGCCTTGTCGCAAGTGCGCAACAGATCGGGGGGTAAAGCGCTTTTGTCCTACGGTAGAGGGTTGGGGGGCGGTCACTTTGCCTTGTTACGTATGGCACAATCAATTCAGCGTTTTTGGTGATGGTCACTGACGACGTCCATATTCGCAGCGCGGCTGCGGCTTTTTCCCCAAGAGGAGAACCATGAAGAAACTGAACAAAGTGGCGATGTTGTTGGCCTCTGCCGTGCTGGCTACCTCGGCTGGTGCCCAAGTCAAGGCCGCTGACGGCGGCAAGGTGATCGACAACTGGCAAAACGGCACCGGCGAGCTGGTGTGGAAGAACGGCACGAACGAACTGTGCTGGCGCGATGCCAACTGGACGCCCGCCACCGCCGCCGCAGGCTGCGACGGCGCCCTGGTGGCCCAGGCTCCGGCACCGGCTCCTGCCGCTGCTCCGGCACCTGCAGCTCCCCCTGCCCCCACCCCGGCACCTGCAGCCCCCGTGGCCAACAAGGTGACCTACGCCGCCGACGCTTTCTTCGACTTCGACAAGTCCGTGCTGAAGCCCGAAGGCAAGGCCAAGCTGGACGACCTGGTCTCCAAGGTCAAGAACGTGAACCTGGAAGTCATCATCGCCGTGGGTCACACCGACTCCATCGGTACCGATGCCTACAACCAGAAGCTGTCCGTGCGCCGCGCCGAAGCCGTGAAGGCCTACCTCGTGTCCAAGGGCATCGAGAAGAACCGCGTGTACACCGAAGGCAAGGGCGAGAAGCAGCCGATCGCCGACAACAAGACCAAGGAAGGCCGCGCGAAGAACCGCCGCGTGGAAATCGAAGTGGTTGGCACCCGCGCCAACTGATTTCGGTCAGTTTCCCTTCCCTGAAAGCCCCGGTCTCCGGGGCTTTTTTTATGCCCGCGGCAATTGCGGGCACAATTTGCCAATGAGCTCCTCCACTGCCAATGTCGATCCGGCCGAACTGGCCAAATTCTCCGAACTGGCCCACCGCTGGTGGGATCTCGAAAGCGAATTCCGGCCCCTGCACGAGATCAATCCGCTGCGGCTGGGCTGGATCGATGGCCTGGCCCCACTGCAGGGACGGCGGGTGCTGGACGTCGGCTGCGGCGGCGGCATCCTGGCCGACGCCATGGCCCGCAAGGGCGCGACGGTGACGGGCATCGATCTCGCCACCAAGTCGCTGAAGGTGGCCCAGCTCCATGCCCTGGAGGCCGGCACGCCCGATATCCAGTACCGCGAGGTCAGCGTCGAGGCGCTGGCGGAAGAATCGCCCGCATCGTTCGACACCGTGACCTGCATGGAGATGCTGGAGCACGTTCCTGATCCGGCGTCCGTGGTGCAGGCATGCGCGCGGCTGGTCAAGCCTGGCGGGTGGGTGTTTTTCTCGACCATCAACCGCAATGCGAAGGCGTTTCTCCTGGCCATCGTGGGCGCTGAATATGTGCTGGGCATGCTGCCACGTGGAACACACGAATATGCGAAGCTGATCAAACCCAGTGAACTGGCCACGGCCTGCCGCTCCGCACGGCTCGATGTCCTGCAGACCCGCGGCATGGAATACAACCCCCTCACGCGCCGTTATGCATTGAGCGGGGATACCAGTGTGAATTACCTCATGGCCTGCCGCCGGGCGGAGGCGTGATGGCGGACATGCCTCCCTTTCCCTCGCGTGTGAGCGCGGTGCTGTTCGACCTCGACGGCACGCTGGTGGACAGCGCGCCGGATCTCGCCGCGGCTGCCGACAAGATCCGGACGGACCGTGGCCTGCCGTCCCTGCCCCTGGCAGAGTACCGGCCCATGGCGGGCGCGGGTGCGCGCGGCATGCTCGCCGTGGCGCTCGGCATGGCACCCGACCACCCCGATTTCCCGGCGCTGCGGGAAGAGTTCTTCGCCAACTACGAGGCCTGCATCCATGACCGCACGACCGTGTTCGACGGCGTGGAGGCACTCGTGGAGCGGCTGGCCCGGGCGCGCGTGCCGTGGGGCGTGGTCACCAACAAGGCTGCGCGCTTTTCCGTGCCTTTGACGGAGGCGATCCCCATGTTCCGCACGTCCGGCGCGCTGGTCAGCGGGGACACCACGCCCCATGCCAAGCCCCATCCCGCGCCGCTGCTGGAAGCCGCCGCCCGGCTGGGCGTCGCGCCCGGAGAGTGCATCTACGTCGGCGACGACGAGCGCGACATCGTCGCGGGGAACGCTGCCGGCATGGGCACGGTCGCCGCGCTGTACGGCTACCTCGGCAACCACAAGGAGCCGGCGCTCTGGGGAGCGCACTGCTCGATTAAATTTCCCCTCGACCTCTTGCAATGGCTTCCGGGAGCCTAAAATGGAGGGTCTGGGGCTGCCCTGGTTTCGACGTGGGTTCGGAATCGGTGTGGTGCATGTCGAGCTTGAGTGGCGCTCGTAAATCTGCATTCGACAAACTAACTGCAAACGACGAACGTTTCGCACTCGCCGCTTAAACACCGGTGAGCCTTGCAACAGCACGCTGACGGGCTGGGCAAGGGGGCCGCAAGGCCTCCCGGCTGCAAGGTTATTCACGTCAGCTGGCCTCCTGCCGGGTACCTTGGCATGGGGCGAGATCCAAGGGTGCTGGCCTTCCTTGCAGCGTGCGGCTGCGCGGCTTGGAAGGTGAGATCCAAAACAGACCGCTAAACATGTAGATCTGCCCGAAGAAGGCTTGCGGACGCGGGTTCAATTCCCGCCAGCTCCACCACACAAAGGCACCGCCACACACTGGAACTCCAGCGTGTGGCGGTTTTTTTTACGCTTCCGCAAAGCCGGGGTATGCTGAAAGTATTTTCTGGCTTTGGCTTGGCAACTCTCCATTCCCTTCGAGGAACTGCATGGATTCTCTGGACAAGATACTGTGCCGCCTGTTCGGTTATCGCTGTCCGCTGACGGTCGAGCTCGATGGGGACAGCCTGCTGCACGGCTATGGCGTCCCGATCACACCGGTGCAGCGCATCCAGGCCGCCCGGCCGCGGTGGAAACTGGATGACCGCACGGCCAATGGGCTGCGCATGGAGACCGCCATCCAGACGTTTCCCTCCGAGCCGCACACGGCCAGGATCATCGTGATCGCCCTGGGAGCCAACGACGCTTTCGGCATGGTGCCTGCCGATACTTATCGCGCGGATCTCGACAAGGCCGTGAGCGTGGTGCGCGCGGCCGGGGCCAGGCCGGTCTTCACGGGATTGGCGCGCATGCCCGCCGACCGTTTTCCGGCGGAATGGATCGCCAACTGGGAAGCGCTCAACGCCGTGATGCACGATATCGCGCAGCGCGAGGGCATCGAGCATGCGGGCTGGGATGCCGACTACCGGGGAGAGCAGGATCTCCAGCCCGATTTTGTCCATCGCTCGCAGGAGGCCAGCGACCGTTTCGCCGAGTTGCTGATCGCAGCCATCGAGCGCGCAGCCTAGTCACTTCGCTTCTTCGCGCGCTTCGATGGGCAGGTGGATGCAGGCGGTCAGGCCTCCGCCGGGTGTCGGTTGCATCTGCACGCGGCCTTTCATCAGTTCGGCATAGCGCGCCACGATCGCGAGGCCCAGCCCGGCGCCCTGGCCGAGGCGCTGGCCTTGCTCGCCCTGCGTCCAGCGCCGGGGATGGTGCAGGCCGAGGCCGGCATCCATGCCCGGGCCGTTGTCGGCCACGCGCAGCACGGCCCAGGGGGGCGAATGTTCCAGCGTGACGGTGATGCGCGGCGGCTGGCCGCGGCCGTAGCGCAGGGCGTTGTCCAGCAGGTTGTTCAGGATGCCTTCGATCAGCCCGGCCTCGCCGCGCACGGCCACGGGCTGGTCCAGGCCCTCGGCGCCCAGGTCCACGCCGAGTTCGTCGGCGCGCGGCAGGTAGCGCAGCAGCACCTTGCGCACCAGGGCTTGCAGCGCCACGGTCTGCAGGGGCAGGGCGATCTCGCCTTCGGCGGCGCGTGCCAGCGCGAGCAACTGGTTCACGGTGCGGCTGGCGCGCTGTTCGGCGTCGGCGATGCCCTGCAGTTCGCTGCGCCAGACGGCGGGGTCGTCCTGGGCCAGTGCGTTGGCGGCCTGCGCCCGGATGCCGGCCAGTGGCGTGCGCAGTTCGTGGGCCACGTTGCCGGCGAATTCGCGCTGCGCCTGCAGGCCCAGGCGCGCGCGCGCCAGCAGGCCGTCCAGGGCCTCCCCCAGGCGCTGTACGTCACTGGTGCGCGCCTGCGCGGTCAGTGTGCCCGGCAGGGGGCGCAGGTCGGCCGCATCGCGCTGTGCCATGGCGTCCTGCAGATCGGCCAGCGGCCGCAGGTCGCGCTCGATGCCGCGCAGCAGCCACGAACCCAGCGCCACGAGCAGCCACAGCTGCGCCAGCACCGAGAACAGCAGCAGCCGGCCCAGCAATTGGGTGCGCTGCGACGTGGTCTGGGCCATCACCACGGTATAGGCCGGCGGGCCTGCGACGTGCAGCGTGGCGCGCCGCAGTTCGCGGCCGTCCAGCACGATGTCGGAGAAGCCGTAGCGGTGGTCTCCACCGCGGATGCCTCCGCTGGTGCCGCCGGGCAGGCGGCTCGCGGGAAGGTTCTCGTCGCCGCCCACGAAGCGCCCGTCGTCGCCCCACACCGCGAAGCGCACGGATTCATGCTGGTCGAAGCGCAGCAGTTCCGCTTCGCGGGGGTCAGGTCCAGGTGCAGGGGGCCTTGCGCACCGCCGCGCACGTGCACCGCCAGGGCATGGGCATCATCGAGCAGCGCGCGGTCGAAGGCTTCGGCCACGAAGTGGCCGCCGACCACGAGCACGACGGCGCTGCCCAGGCCCCAGATGAGCAGCAGCGACAGCAGCACGTGGCGGCCGATGCGCTGGCGCAGCGCCGGTTTGCCGGCGGTGCGCGCGTCAGGAGGCATCTTCCTCGAGGGTGTAGCCCAGGCCCCGCAGCGTGCGGATGACCGCGCCGCTGCCGGCCAGCTTGCGGCGCAGGCGCGAGACGAAGGATTCCAGCGCGTTGTCGCCCAGCGCCTCGCCCCCATCGGAAAGGCGCTGCGACAGATCGCTCTTGCTCAGCACGCGCCCTGGCGGCGTCATCAGTTCCCAGAGCAGTTCGAACTCGCGCGCCGGCAGCTCCAGCGCCTGTGCGTCCACGCTGCAGCGCCGCGCCTGCCGGTCCAGCTGCAGCCGGCCGACGGTGACGAGGTCGCCGGAGCCGGTGGTACGGCGCGCCAGCGCGCGCAGGCGGGCTTCCACTTCCTTGAGCTCGTACGGCTTGCCCAGATAGTCGTCGGCGCCCGCGTCCAGGCCGGCGATGCGTTCTTCGGTGCTGTCGCGGGCGCTGAGCACGAGCACCGGCGTGCGGTCCCCCCGCGCGCGCGCGCTGCGCAGCGCGGCCAGGCCGTTGCCCAGGCCGCTGCGCGCCTGCGGGCCATGGGGCAGGTTGATGTCCAGCAGCACGGCATCGAAGGGCTGCACGGCCCACCAGTGCCGGGCATCTTCCACGTTCTGGGCGAGTTCGACCCGGTGGCCTGCGCGTTCGAGTCCCTGCGCCATGGTGCGGCTCAGGACGGGATCGTCTTCCACCAGGAGGATGCGCATCGCGGAAACAGGGCAGGGCTACGTGGAAATACGCACGGGCAGGGTCAGCCGGCGATCAGGTTGGGTGGCAATAGTGCCATGGCCAGCATACCCCAGCCACCGGTGCCGCCGCGTGGAAGGAGTGGCGCGGCGGAACCACACAGGAGACCGTTTCGATCATGAACAACCGCAATCTCGTCCGGGGCTTCGTCCTCATGGCGCTGGCGCTGGCCTTCGGCCTGCCGTCGGTGCATTACTCGCTGGGCTCGCTCAGCCACGCGGGGCCGGGCCTGTTCCCGTTCATCGTCAGCTGCATGCTGTTCGTGATCGGCGGTATCACGGTGCTGCGTGCGCGGCTGGTGGCACCCGTGCCGCTGAACTTCAACCCGCGCAACATCGCCATCATCCTGACGAGCCTGTGCGGTTTCGCGCTCATCTCCCACTTCGTGAACATGATCGCGGGCATTGTCTTCCTGGTGTTCTGTTCCGGGTTCGCCGGCACGTCGTACTCGGTGGTGCGCAACGTGAAGATCGCGGCGGTGCTGATCGCCGTGGCCTTCGCGTTCCAGAAGCTGCTGGGCCTGAGCCTGCCGCTGTACTGATCCGAAGGGAGCACCGGCATGGACGTCCTGCACAACCTCGCGTTCGGCTTCGGCCACGCACTGACGGTACAGAACCTGATGTTCTGCGCCCTGGGCTGCACGGTGGGCACCCTGGTGGGGCTGCTGCCCGGCCTGGGCCCGCTGGCCACCATCAGCCTGCTGCTGCCGCTGACCTACTCGATCGACACCACCGGCGCGCTCATCATGCTGGCCGGCATCTACTACGGAGCGCAGTACGGCGACAGCGTGAGCGCCATCACGATGAAGATACCGCACGCCAGCAGCATCGTGGCGTGCATCGACGGCTACCAGCTCACGCTCAAGGGCAAGACCGGGTTGGCGCTGTTCACCGCCGGGGTGTCGAGCTTCATCGGCGGTACCGTGGCCATCGTGGTGCTCGCGTTCCTGGCCCCCAGCCTGGGTGAAGTGGCGTTCCTTTTCGGGCCGCCCGACTACTGCGCGCTGATGCTCGTGGGCTTCGTGTGCGTCAGCTTCGTGACCACGGGCAGCCTGCTCAACGGCCTGGCCATGTGCCTGGTGGGCGTGCTGCTGGGATCGGTGGGCACCGACGTGAACAGCGGCGCGGAGCGCTTCACCCTGGGCCTGCCGTTCCTGGCCGATGGCGTGGGCATCGTGAGCATCGCGCTGGGCTGCTTCGGTATCGCCGAGATCACCAAGAACCTCGATGCGCGCGAGGAGCGCTCCCCTTTCAACGGCAAGATCAAGCTGATCCCGACTTGGGCCGAGTTCAAGCGCATCATTCCGAGCGCGCTGCGCGGCAGCGTGGTGGGTTCGGCCCTCGGCATCCTGCCCGGCGGCGGCCCGGTGATCGCGCAGTTCGCCGCCTACGCCCTGGACAAGAAGGTCAGCAAGTACAAGCACGAGATCGGCAATGGCTCCATCGAGGGCGTGGCCGGACAGGCCGCCGCGGACGAGGCCGCCGCGCGCACCAGCTTCATCCCGCTGATGAGCATCGGCATTCCCGAGAACGCCGTGATGGCGCTGATGATGGCCGCCTTCATCATCAAGGGCATCCAGCCCGGTCCCAACATGATCGCCGGCCACCCCGAGCTGTTCTGGGGCCTGGTGGCAAGCATGTGGATCGGCAACTGCTTCCTGTTGATCCTGAACGTGCCGCTGGTGCGCTACTGGCTGTCGGTGTTCAAGATCCCGTACAACGTGCTGTTCCCGGCGATCCTTTTCTTCTGCTGCATCGGCACGTTCAGCATCAACAACAACCTGGACGACATCTACATCACCGTCGTGTTCGGCGTGCTGGGTTACCTGTTCATGCGGCTGGAGCTGGACCCGTCGCCGCTGATGCTGGGCTTCATCCTGGGGCCCATGCTGGAGGAGAATTTCCGCCGTGCCATGCTGCTGTCGCGCGGAAGCTTCGGCGTGTTCATGTCGCGGCCGATCAGCGGCACGCTGCTCAGCCTGATAGGTGCATTCATCCTATGGCAGGTGGTGGCCTTCTTCCGGCAGCGCAAACAGCGACGGGCGGTGGCCGTACCCGTGGCGGAGCCGGGGGTCTGACCCTCCGGACGGTGGCCGGTGGCGCCTGCCTTGCGTGGGCGTCCATCAGGGTAAACAGGGGGCGGCGGGGCGGTGCCGCCCGCGCGTGGCGGCGGCATGATCGGCGCTTTCGACAACGCGCAGGATTTCCCATGACCTCCTTCCATTCCAAGGCGGAGTCCCGCCCCTTCGTGGCCGGGCGCCGGCAATTGCTGGTCGCCGGGGCCGCAGCCGGCGGCCTGGGCCTGTGGCCCGGCCTCGCGGGGGCGCAGGCAGCGTGGCCGTCGAAGTCCGTGCGGTTCGTGGTGCCGTTCGCGCCGGGCGGCAGTTCCGAGATCGTCGCGCGCTCCACCGCGGCGGAGTTGTCCAAGACGCTGGGCCAGAACGTGTATGTGGACAACAAGCCGGGTGCCGCCGGCAACATCGCCATGTCCGAAGTGGCGCGCGCGGACGACCAGCACACCGTCATCCTGGGGCACATCGGCACGCTGGCCGTCAACCCGTACATCTTCGACAGGCTGCCCTGGTCGCCGAAGGATTTCAAGCCCGTGAGCCTGCTGGCCAAGGTGCCCAGCCTCTATGTGGTGCATCCGGATGTGCCGGCGAAGAACCTGCGCGAGTTCATCGCCCATGCCAAGCGCAGTCCCGGCAAGCTGAGCTACGGCTCCGCGGGCAACGGGAGCGCCGGGCACCTGGCGTTCGAGTACCTCAAGATGACCTCCGAGGTTTTCATGCTGCACGTGCCCTACAAGGGTACCGGCCCGATGCTGACAGACCTGCTCTCGGGCCGCGTGGACGCTTCCGCCATCGGCGCCGCCGCCATCATTCCCTTCATCAAGTCCGGCAAGGTCCGCTGCATCGCAACCGGGTCGGCGCAGCGCCTGCCGCAGTTGCCGGACGTGCCCACCGTGGCCGAGCAGGGCTTCCCGGGTTTCGAGATGACCCAGTGGTACGGCATGCTCGCGCCCGCCGGCATGTCGCAGGACCATATCGACAAGCTCGCCGCGGAGACCATGAAGGCCGTCAAGGCACCCGAGTCGCAGCGCAGGCTGTCCGGCGATGCGGCCGAGGCGATCGGCGGCACGCCGGCGCAGTTCGCGCAGTTCATCGCGGCCGAACAGGAGCGCTGGAAGAAAGTCATCGCGCGGGCGCAGATCAAGCCCGACTGACGGCTGCGCAGCCTGCGGCGCACCGGGCCGGCCGGTAGAATTCCCGGATGCTCAGGCGCTGGTCCGTCTTCTGGTTGTGGTGCGCCCTGTGGGCGGCCTTCAGCCACGACCTCCTGCCAGCGCTCCATCACCATGCGCACCTGCACGCCATGGCGCCCGCGGTGGTCCAGGCGGACGCGGCGGGCGACGCCGGCGACGTGCAGCGGCAGCCCCTGCGCGGCGGGGCCGACGCCGACGATTGCGCCATCTGCGCGCATTTCGCCGGCACCTGCGTATCCCTCGCGGCGCCGTTGCCGCCATCCGTGCCGGGGCCCGTCTCCGGCGCCCCGCGGCTGCCGCCGGCGCGGACCGCTGCGCCGCTGCCGCGCGTCGCCTGGCTGCTGGCCGCATCCCGCGCTCCTCCCCCGCTCTCCGCGTCGATCTGATCGCTGGCCGCGCGCCTCCATGGCCCCCATGGAACGGCTGCGTGCGCCTGGCTTCGCCTGTGTGGCGACGCCGTGGCTTTGTTCGTGCGGACTTCGCGTCCGTGGAGAGATTCCGTGTTGTTTTCCCCCAGAGTGCTGCCCCTCGCGGTGGCATCCCCCTTCCTGTGCCTGCCCGCCGCCGCCCAGACGGCCGCCGATTCCGTGTCCACCCTGGGCGAGGTGTCGGTGCGCACGGGCACCAGCGGCCCCCTCGTGCCCAATACCCTGCTGACGTCTGTCGATATCCTGGGCGCCGACAAGATCGAGAACCAGAACGTCGGCACCAGCTGGGAGCTGGTCGGCCAGCTCCCAGGCATCCAGCTCACCGAAACCCGCATGGGAGCCGAGTCGGGCAAGGCCACGTTCCGTGCCTTCAACGGCGAGGGCTACATCAACGGCATCAAGGTGCTGATCGATGGCATTCCCAGCAACGTGAACAGCGGCAACCAGCGCTTCATCGACATGATCTTCCCGCTGGAGATCGACTACATCGAGGTGGTGCGCGGCACCAACGACCCGCGCTATGGCCTGCACAACATCGGCGGCAACATCAACTTCGGCACGCGCCAGGGCGGCGACTACACCGAGGGCCGCCTGACCTACGGCAGCGGTGCGACGCGCGAGGCGCAACTGGCGCTGGGCCGCGAATCGGGCGGCTTCGCGCAGAACTACTTCCTGGCGAAGCAGGAGTCCAACGGCTATCGCCCGCATGCCCATTCCGACAAGTATTCTCTGGGCGGCAAGTGGTTCCTGACCTCGGAGGGCGGCGCGCTCAAGGGCGGCATCGTGGCGCGTCTCTATTCCCACCAGGCCGAGGAGCCCGGCTTCCTGACGGCGGAGCAACTGGCCCGGGACCGCAACCAGTCGCCCGCCAAGAATGCCAATGACGGCGACGACCGCGACATGCGCCACCTGAGCGCCCATCTGGACTGGCAGATCGATCCCCGCCTGTTCCTGAGCAACAAGCTCTACCTGAACCGCTACGAGGACGACCGGCGCATCACCTTCACCGACAGCCAGGCCGCCAGCCTTTTCAACGGACCGCGGCAACTGCGCCGCTGGGACGAGACCCAGCACGGATTGCTGAGCACCCTGACCTGGCGCGCGAGCAAGTCGCTGTCCGTCGATGGCGGCATCAACGTGGAGCGCCAGCGCAACACCTACGAGCGCTACCGTTATCCGTATGCGGTGCCGACGAATTTCGACGTGCCCGGCGCGGTGTCCAACAACGACCGCTACACGCTGAACAACGTGGGCGCCTACGTGCAGGCCGTCGTGCAGGCCACCGACCGGCTCAAGCTGGTGCCCGGCATCCGCGCCGACCGCTTCACGGGCCACACGGTGCCGAACACCGGCGCGCAGGGCTCGCTGCAGGACTATGGCTGGATCCACCAGCCCAAGTTCAGCCTGGTCTATGGCGCCACGGACACCGTGAGCGTGTATGCCAACTGGGGCCGTACCTTCCAGATCCTGACCGGCTCGCGCGCGCCGGCCTACATCACCTCGCCGACGCAGCCGCGCTTCGCGCCTTCGATGAACACCGGCAAGGAGCTGGGCGTGAAGTTCACCCCCGGCCCGGGCACCGAGATGCGCGCCGCCGTCTGGCAGCAGGACGCGACCGATGAAGTCGCCAACATGCCTGCCACCGGCACCACCGTGGGCCTGGGGCAGACCCGCCGCCGAGGGCTGGATGTGCAGGCATCGACCAAGGTGGGCGGCCGCTGGCAGCTGTGGGCCTCGCATTCCCTGCAGGAGGCCAAGGTGGTGAGCGCCTTCACGGCCGATGGCGCGTCGCTGGCGGGCAAGGAAGTGTTCTCCACGCCGCGCCACATCTCGAACGTGGGGGTGGAATACCGCGCCACGCCCGAGCTGCGGCTGGGGCTGCAGGGCAGGGCGCAGGGCAGCTACTACATCGACAGCCTGAACGCCAAGGGCAAGTACGGCGCCTTCGTGCTGTTCGATGCCAACGTGCGCTATGAGCTGACCCGCGCCGTGAGCCTGGACCTGCAGGTCAAGAACCTGGCCGGCAGGAAGTCCGTCTACGCCTGGGACGATATCTTCTTCTGGCCGGCCGGCAGCACCCAGCCCATGTTCGCGCCCGGGCCGGGGCGGGCGGTCTATGTCTCGCTGAACTACAAGATGTAGCCGGCGCAGGATGCGCGCGTCTCCCGTCGGCCCGGAGCGCTCTCGGGCGTGGGCTCCGAAAAAACCGGCGGCGCGATCAGCGGGCCGCAGCGGGCTCCATGCCGGTGCTGCGCACGATGGCCGCGGCCGCGGGTGCCGCCAGGAAGCGGATCAGGTGGCGCGCGGCTTCGGGCTCCGGCGAGCCGGTCGCCACGCCGGCCGAGAAGAACACGCGCTGCTGCACTTCGTCCGGCAGCGGGCCCACGAAATCCAGCTCCTTGAAGGGCAGCAGCTCGCTCACCTGCTGGAAGCCGATCTCGGCATCGCCGCGCAGCACGACCGCGCCGACGCGCTCGCTGTAGATCTTCTTGGCCTTGTCCTTGATCTGCTCGGCCACGCCCAGGCGCTGGAACAGCTCGGTGGACAGGTAGGTGCCGCTGGCGCTGGCCGAGTAGGCGATCGACCTGGCGTTCAGCAGGTCTGCCGAAGGGCATCCACGGTGCTGATGTCCGGGCGGGGCGTGCCCTTGCGCACGCTCATGCCGATCATGGAGCGGGCGAGGTCCACGCGGCTGCCCGCCTGCACCTTGCCCTGCTCGATCAGCTTGTCCAGCGCCGAGTCGGCCAGGATCACGATGTCGAACTGCTCGCCCCGCGCCATGCGGCTGGGGATCGAGTCCGGCGCGTTGCCGATGGAGGCGCCGCGCGCCGCGGTGACCTTGTGGCCCGTAGCCTGCTCGTAGAGCGGCACGAGCTGGTCGTAGGCGGCCGAGAAACCGCCGGAGGTGACGACGCGGATTTCCGCTGCCTGCACGGCCGACGGGGTCGCGCCCAGGGCCAGGCCCAGCGTGAGGGCGGCGGCGCCCAGCAGCGCACCCAGGGTGCGGCGGCGCACGCCTCCCCCCGCGTCAGAATAGTTGTCGCCTCGATAGGACTCCGGTGTTCGGAGTTCATGAAGGTAGTAGGAGGCTGTGTAGTTGTGGTCGAAGGTCTGCGTGGTGGGCAACGCGAAGCGTTGTCCACGGCAAGCGGGCCGGTGCGCGCAGCGCATCGTCCACAAATGCACAGCCTTGCAGGTGCCTTCAGGCGCCGGCCCGCTGCCGTGTGTTTCACCCCGGGGGCGAAGAGCGAGAAGCCAGTTGGCACGATACGGACAAGCATTCAAAGACAGAGCGGTGGGCAGGTTGCGGCCACCGCACAGCGCCACGCCCGACGAGCTGGCGCGTGAGATCGGCGTGAGTGCCAGCACGCTG
>NZ_FNEY01000043.1 GCF_900100305.1 Paracidovorax citrulli
TCCAAGGTGATCGTGGCGATCAACAAGGACGCCGAGGCGCCGATCTTCAGCGTGGCCGACTACGGGCTGGAGGCGGACCTGTTCACCGCCGTGCCGGAGCTGGTCGGCCGGCTCTGAGGCGTGTGCCGTGCGCCCGTATTGAACGGAAGAAAGGTTTCACCATGAATGCAATCCCCGAGGCTTCCAGCGTGCGCAGCCAGGTCACGCCCGAGGAATGGCAGACCCGCGTCGAACTGGCCGCCGCCTACCGGCTGGTGGCCCATTTCGGCTGGGACGATCTGATCTTCACGCACATCTCCGCGCGCGTGCCGGGCCAGCCGGACCAGTTCCTCATCAATCCCTACGGCATGCTGTTCGACGAGATCACGGCCTCCAGCCTGGTCAAGGTGGACCACCACGGCGAGCCCGTCATGGCGACGGAGTACGACGTGAACCCGGCGGGCTTCCTGATCCACAGCGCGATCCACGAGGGCCGGCCCGAAGTGCAGTGCGTCCTGCACACCCACACGCAGTACGGCGTGGCGGTGTCGGCGCAGGAGGGCGGGCTGCTGCCGATCTCGCAGCAGTCCATCTTCCCGCTCGCGCGGCTGGCCTACCACGGCTACGAGGGCGTGGCGCTGCGCGACGACGAGCGGCCGCGGCTGGTGGCCGACCTGGGGGACGCCAGCTTCCTGATCCTTCGCAACCACGGCCTGCTGACCTGCGGGCGCAGCGTGCCCGAGGCCCTGCTGTCGATGTACACGCTCGAATCGGCCTGCCGCATCCAGATCCTGGCGCAGTCGGGCGGCGGCGCGCTCACGCGCATTCCCGACGAGATCGTCGCCACCTCGGTGGAGCAGTCGCGGCAGGTGACCAAGGGCAAGGGCGCGGGCCTGGCCTGGCCCGGGCTGCTGCGCCGGCTGGACCGGATCGACCCCAGCTACCGGACCTGAGCGGACGGCCTTCCCCATAAAAAGACCAGGAGACAGACACATGACCTTCCCTTCCTCCCGCCGCACCTTCCTGCACGCCGGCACCGCCCTGGCCGCCGGTGCCGTGCTGCCTTCGGCGCCGGCCCGCGCGCAGGGCACCTGGCCCACCAGGCCGATCCGCATCGTCGTGCCCTACACGGCCGGCGGCTTCACCGACCAGATGGCGCGGCTGCTGCAGGTCGGACTGCAGCAGCGCCTGGGCCAGCCCGTGGTCGTGGACAACAAGCCCGGCGCCAACAGCATCATCGGGGTGGACGCCGTGGCCAAGGCCGCGCCGGACGGCCACACCTTCGGCGTGTTCATCGCCGCCTATGCCGCCAACACCACGCTCTATCCCAGGCTGCCCTACGACCCGAAGAAGGACCTGACGGGCGTCTCGCTGATGGGCGTGTCGCCGCTGGTGGCCGCCGTGTCGATGAACGCGCCGTTCAAGACCCTGGCCGAACTGGTCGCCTACGGCCGCGCGAACCCCGGCAAGATCAGCTATGCCTCGTCGGGCAGCGGTTCCGCCGCGCACCTCACGTCGGAGCTGATGCGCATGGTCACCGGGGTCGAGATGGTGCACGTGCCGTACAAGGGCGCATCGCCCGCGCTGGCCGACCTGATGGGCGGGCAGGTGCCGCTGTTCCTCGACCCGCCGCCCAACCTGATCCAGCCCGCCAAGGCCGGCAAGATCCGCCTCATCGGCGTGGCGAGCGACAAGCGCGTGCCGGCGCTGCCCGACGTGCCCACCTTCGCCGAACTGGGTTACCCGGCCCTGGTCGGCAGCACCTGGGCCGCGATGCTGGCGCCCGCCGGCACGCCGGCCGACATCGTGCAGCGCATGTCGGGCGAGGTGGCGCGCATCATCCGCAGCCCGGAAGTGTCGCAGCGGATGGAGCAGGCCATGGGCACCTTCCCCGAAGGCTCCACGCCCGAGGAATGCAACGCCTTCATCGCCGCGGAAACCGCCAAGTGGGCCAAGGTGATCCAGTCGGCCGGGGTGGTGGTGGACTGAGGCACGAACATTCCACGCCATTCCTGGCGGAGTCGGTGAATAATGCGGCGATCGGCCGTTGAACTCGACCGTACGGCCGGTACCGGCCTTTTTCGCAACCGTCCGAACGGACCGCCGACGCCATGAACCTGAACAATGCCCGTTTGTCGCTGCGCCTGGCCCTGGCCTTCGGCGCCGTTTGTTTCGTCATGTCGCTGGCCGCGGGAGTCGGCATCTGGCGGCTGATGAACCTGCAGGACATCGCGGACGACCTGGGGGGCGCGTCCGCCGAGCGGGCGCTGCTCGCCCGCGAACTCCATTCCATCGTGGTCCTGAGTTCCGCGCGCGCCGAGGCGCTGCTGGAAGTCGGCAGCCCCGAATACACGGCCCGCGTGGAAGCGGACCGCAAGCTGACTTCGGCGCGTTCCTCCGAGGTGCGCAAGCGGCTGGAAACCCTGGCCGAGGACACGGAGTCCCAGCGCATCTTCCGCGACATCGACACCGCGGGCAATGGCTTCCGGGCCGCCCGGGACGATCTCGTCAAGCGCCGCAGGGCCGGCGAGACGCTGCCGCCCGATGCCGTGGGCAAGCTGCTGCGGCCCGCCGCCGACCGCTATGCCGCCGCCGTGGAGGAAATGGCCGACTACCAGCGCAAGCGCGTGGCCGAGGCCCGTGAGCGTGCCGAGGCGAGCGAGCGGCAAGGCATCGCGCTGCTCGTGGGCGGCTCGCTGGTGGGCCTGCTCCTGAGCCTGGGCTGCGCGCTGCTGCTCTCGCGCTCCATCCTCGTGCCGCTGGCGCAGGCCTCTTCCGTGTCCGACCGCATCGCCGAGGGCGATCTGACGTCTTCCGTGCCGGCGGCCGGCGCCGGCAACCGCGACGAAGTGCGCGCCCTGCTGGAGCGCCTGGGCGGCATGCAGCAGCGGCTCGCCGGGCTGGTGGTGGGCATGCGGCAGGCCAGTGCTTCCGTGGCAGGCGCCAGCGCGGAGATCGCCGCCGGGAACACCGATCTGTCATCGCGCACCGAGCACACGGCCTCCAACCTGGAGGAGATCGCCGCCAGCATGGAGGAGCTCATCGCCACCGTGCGCCACAGCGCGGATGCGGCGCAGCAGGCGAGCGCCCTGGCGGCCTCGGCCAGCGACGTGGCGCGGCGCGGTCGGGATGCCGTCAACCAGGTGGTCTCCACCATGGACGGCATCGCGCAGGCATCCCGCAAGATCGCCGACATCACCAGCGTGATCGACGGCATCGCCTTCCAGACCAACATCCTCGCCCTCAACGCGGCGGTGGAGGCTGCCCGCGCGGGCGAGCAGGGCAGGGGGTTCGCCGTGGTCGCATCGGAGGTGCGCAGCCTCGCGCAGCGTTCGGCCACGGCCGCCCGGGAGATCGGCGCCCTCATCGGCGACAGCGTGCGTCAGGTGGGCGAAGGTGCCCAGCAGGTCCATGCCGCAGGCGGCACCATGGGCGAGATCGTGGGCTCGGTGGAGCAGGTCGCGACCATCATCGGCGAGATCAGCACGGCCGCGCGCGAGCAGAGCACCGGCCTGGGGCAGGTCGGCGAGGCGGTGAGCCAGCTCGACCAGATGACCCAGCAGAACGCCGCCCTGGTGGAGGAATCCACCGCCGCGGCCCAGAGCCTGCGCATGCAGGCGCAGCAACTGGCCGACCTGGTGGCGGCATTCCGGCTTCCGGAAGGCGGGCACGGCCAGGCACCCGCGCTGCCGCGGTGAAGGATCACCGGGCCGGGCTCGTTCCATCTTTCCTTTTCTTTACACGCTGGTTGTCGGCGGACGGGATACGGCCGCGTTCAAGGAGCATGTCTTTCCCATTCCGATGGAGTCCGACGATGCCCCTCGCCATTCCCGCTTCCCCTGGCCGTGCGTGCGGCCGCACCCTCGCCGCAGGCGCCCTGGCGGTCCTCGCGGCCGCGGCCCTGTCCGGCTGTGTCGTGGCACCGCCCGCCCGGCAGGTCGTGGTCGAGCAGCAGGTGCCCGTGGTGGTCGCTCCCGCCGCGCCCCCGGCGCCGTACGTGGAGACGGTGACCGTCGCCCCCTCGCCGGTGCACGTCTGGGTGGGCGGATTCTGGGAATGGGGCGGCGGCCGCTACGTCTGGCGCCCCGGCCACTGGGCCGCGCCACCGCGGCCGGGCTGGGTCTGGGTGCCCCACCGCTGGGAGCCCGGCCCGGGCGGCTGGCACATGCGGCCCGGCTACTGGGCTATGCGCTGATCCGCTGATCCGCTGGCGACTCAGGGGGCAAGCATGCGTTTCGCCACCGCTTCACCCACCTTGATCCCGTCCACGCCCGCCGACAGGATGCCGCCCGCGTAGCTCGCGCCTTCGCCCGCGGGGTAGAGGCCGGCGGTATTCAGGCTCTGGAAGTCCTCGCCCCGGCCGATCTTGAGCGGCGACGAGGTGCGCGTTTCCACGCCCGTCAGCACGGCGTCGTGGCGGTCGAAGCCCTGGATCTTGCGGCCGAAGGCCGGCAGCGCCTCGCGCAGCGCGGCGATCGCATAGTCCGGCAGGGCCGCGTGCAGGTCGGCCAGGGTGACGCCCGGCCGGTACGAGGGTTCCACATCGCCCAACTCGCGCGAGACGCGGCCCGCGATGAAATCCCCCACCAGCTGGCCGGGCGCGTTGTAGTTGCCGCCGCCCAGGGCGAAGGCGCCGGATTCCAGCTGCCGCTGCAGCACGATGCCCGCGAGCGGATGGGCCTGGCCCGCGGGCAGGGCCTCGACGCCATGGGTGGCGCCCAGCGCCGCCTCGAAGGCGGCCGGGTCCGTGGGGTAGTCGGCCGGGTCGATGCCCACCACCATGCCGGCGTTGGCATTGCGCTCGTTGCGCGAATACTGGCTCATGCCGTTGGTCACCACGCGGCCGGGCTCGCTGGTGGCGGCCACCACCGTGCCGCCGGGGCACATGCAGAAGCTGTACACCGCGCGGCCGTTGCCGGCATGGTGCACGAGCTTGTAGTCGGCCGCGCCCAGCAGCGGGTGGCCGGCGTGGCGGCCCCAGCGGGCGCGGTCGATGAGCCCCTGCGGATGCTCGATGCGCAAGCCCACCGAGAACGGCTTGGCCTCCATGTGCACGCCGCGGCCGTACAGCATCGCGAAGGTGTCGCGCGAGCTGTGGCCCAGCGCCATGACGACGTGCGACGCCTCCAGTTCGTGGGTCTGGCCGGTGGCCTGGTCCAGCACGCGCAGGCCGCGCAGGTGCCGGCGGCCGGCAGCGTCGGCGTCCACCGCGATGTCGGTCACCCGCTGCTGGAAGCGCACCTCGCCGCCCATCGCGATGATCTGCTCGCGCAGCGTCTCGACCACCTTCACCAGCTTGAAGGTGCCGATGTGCGGGTGCGCGGCATACAGGATCTCGGGCGGCGCGCCCGCCTGCACGAATTCCTCCATCACCTTGCGGCCGAGGTGGCGCGGGTCCTTGATCTGGCTGTAGAGCTTGCCGTCGCTGAACGTGCCCGCGCCGCCCTCGCCGAACTGCACGTTGGATTCGGGCTGCAGTTCGCGGCGGCGCCACAGGCCCCAGGTGTCCTGGGTGCGCTCGCGCACGGCCCGGCCCCGTTCCAGCACGATGGGGCGCAGCCCCATCTGCGCCAGCACCAGCGCGGCGAAGATCCCGCAGGGGCCGAAGCCCACCACCACCGGGCGCTCGCGCAGGCCGCCGGCCGGGGCATGGCCCACGGGCTTCCAGGCCATGTCGGGCGTCGGCTGGATGTGCGGGCGGCCCGCATGGCGCGCCAGCAGCGTGGCGGCCTGGTCCGGGTCGGCCAGGGCGACGTCCACGATGTACACGGCCAGCAGCTCGGGCTTGCGCGCGTCGAAGCTGCGCTTGAAGACGTTCAGGCGGGCGATGTCGCCGGGCGGGAGGTCCAGGATGCGCGCTGCGGCGGCGCGCAGCGCGGGCCCGGGGTGCTGTGTGCCGTCGGCCGGCAGGGCGGCCAGCGGCAGCTTGATTTCAGAAAGGCGGATCATGGCGAGTGCGGCCCGTGGTCATCGGGCGGTGCAGGAAAAAGGCCAGAAATCATACGCCTGCGCGCGCAAACGCGCTCATCTGCCCGCCCAGCCCGCCGAGGCGTTCGCGGTCAGGCGGCGGCTTTGCCGGGTGCCTTGCCGGAAGATCGCCCGGACGGGCTTTCGTCTTCCGCCCCTGCCTCCGCCTTCGGTGGCGTGCCGCGCCCGAACCATTCCACCGCGCCGAACGCCAGGGCCGCGAGCACCAGTGGCGCGAAGAAGTAGAGCGCCCGGTAGGCCAGCACCGCCGCCAGCGCCTGGGAGGTGGGGATGTACGCCGAGAGCACGGCCGTGCCCACGGCCTCGAGCACGCCCAGTCCGGCCGGAATGCGCGACACCAGCCCCGCGACCGCGCCCAGCAGCACCGTGGCCAGGGCGGCCGCGTACGGGGTATCGCGCCCGGCCAGTACCCACACGGCGGCGCCCATCACCATCCAGTTGGCCGTGGACACCACCACCTGCAGCAGGGCCACGCGCCAGCCCGGAAGGGGAAAGTCGTGCCCGCGCCAGGCGATCGGCCGGCCGTGGCGCACGGCGCAGGCCACGACGTAGGCCACCGTGACCGCGGCCAGCGCGGTGCCGGCCCAGCGCAGTTCCTGCGGCCCGACGTGCCAGTCCTGCGGCAGCTGCGGGGACCATGCCCAGAACACCGCGCCCGCGAGCACGAAGTAGCCCAGCCAGTTGGTGACGATGCTCTGCCCGATCACCTGGCCGATCGCGCCCACGGGCACGCCCTGCCGGGAGTAGAGCCGGTAGCGCACCGATACCCCGCCGATGATCGAGCCGAGGTTCAGGGTGAACGGATAGGCGATCAGCGTGATGCCCACCGTGCGCCCCACGGACAGCCCGTGCCGCGTGAAGTGGCGGCCGAACAGGTCGAAGGTGCTGTAGAGGCCGTGGCTCGCGAGCGCCAGGGCGGCCGCCGTCAGCAGCGTGGGCGTGGGTAGCGCGAGGAAGGCTTCCCACACCGCGCCCCAGTCCACGTTGCGTGCCTGGCGCACCAGCAGGGTGATGACGAAGACGATGAACGCCCCCGTCACCAGCGTCATGGCCCAGGGCCACCAGCGCTGCGAGCGCAGGCGCTGCCACCGGCTCTTCTTCTCGCCGGAGCTGCCCGCGCCGTCGGCGTGGTCCTGGGGCAGGGCGGGCGTGGGCGAGGCCGCAGGCATGGAAGACCGATCGGGCGCCGCGCGCTCAGGTGGTGGACGGCCGGTGGCCGTGGTCGCCGCCATGCGCGTCGGGCTGCACCAGCGAGATCTCCGGCTCGTGCCGGGGCAGCCAGCCGGCCCACGCGGGGAACCAGCGCATCAGGTGGAACAGGCAGTAGCTGCGCAGCAGCCGCAGCCCGTCCCAGCGGCCCGGCGGCGTCGGTTCGACCTGTCGGCAGCTGTGCTCCATCAGGTGCGCGAGGCGCCCGTGCAGCGTGGCGTTGAACTCCCGGTCGCGGATGACGACGTTGGCCTCCAGGTTCAGCGACAGGCTCAGGGGGTCGAGGTTGCTCGATCCCACCGTGGACCACTCGCCGTCCACCAGCGCGACCTTGCCGTGCAGGGGGCGGTCGCAGTATTCGTAGATGCGCACGCCGCCGCGGATGAGGTGGTCGTAGAGCATGCTCGCGGCCACGCGCACGATCGGCATGTCGGGTTGGCCCTGCAGGATCAGGCGCACGTCCACCCCGCGGCGCGCGGCCCGCCGCATCTCGCGGATGAAGCGGTAGCCCGGGAAGAAATACGCATTGGCGATCACCACGCGCTCGCGCGCCGCGCGCAGCGCGACGCGGTAGTGGCGCTCGATGTCGTTGGTGTGGGCATGGTTGTCGCGCGTGACGAAGATGGCGTCCGCGTGGCCGGCCGCGGGGTGCCGCTCCACGGCGGCGCGGGCGCCGAAGGGCCACCGGCGCCGCTCGGCCGCGGCGCGCGGACCGTCTGCCGGCGTGCCCGCGGGCAACGGGGCCCGGGCCGCGCCGCCGGCGCGTGCCGTGCCTGCCCCGGCTTCCGGCTCGGCGCTGGAGGTGGCCTGCGGGTTCGCGCGCCGGCCGTCCTTCCTGGCGCCCTTGTCCACGACGCTGCGTGCGAAGGCGCGCATCTGCGCCACGATGGGGCCGCGCACCTCGACGGAATAGTCCTGCTTGGCCTCGGGCCCGAAATCCGCCACGTGGTCGGCCGAGTAGTTGATGCCGCCGATGAAGCCGACCTCGCCATCGACCACGACGATCTTGCGGTGCATGCGGCGCAGCAGGTTCAGCCGCTGGCCGAAGATGCGCAGTCCGCCCGGATCGAAGATGCGGAACCGCACGCCCGCGGCCACGAGCGGGCCGACGAAGGCATCGGAGAGGTCGGGCGAGCCGAAGCCGTCCACGAGCACGTGCACTTCGGCGCCGTTGCGCGCGGCCTGCAGCAGCGCGGCGTGCAGGCCCCGGCCGATCTTGTCGTCGAACAGGATGAAGGTCTCCAGCAGCACTTCGCGCTTCGCCGCCGCGATCGCCTCGAACACGCGCGGGAAGAAGGCCTCGCCGTTTTCCAGCAGCTCGAAGCGGTTGCCCGGTACCCAGCGCGAGGAGCGGCCCGGCCGTGTCATAGCGCGATCTCCGCCGCCAGCGGCGCGTGGTCCGACAGCTTGTGCCAGGGCTTGCGCGGCAGCACCACGGGGGCATGCACCGACGCGTTGCGCACGTAGATGCGGTCGAGGGCCAGCAGCGGCATCGAGGCCGGGAACGTGCGCACCGCGCGACCGCCCGCATGCACGAACACCTCGTGCAGCCCCGCGCCCTTGCGCAGCACCTCGTGGGCGCGGCCGCGCCAGTCGTTGAAGTCGCCCGCCACGATCACGGGATCGTCGCCGGGGAAGGTGTTGACCAGGTCGCACACGCGCCGCAACTGGCGCTGGCGGTGCGCCTCCTGCAGCCCCAGGTGCACGCAGATGGCATGCACCTGGCGGTCGTGCCCCGGCGGCTGCAGCACGCAGTGCAGCATGCCGCGCCGCTCCGGGCCGCTCACGGAGATGTCATGGTTCTCGTAGTGGACGATGGGGAACTTGGACAGCAGCGCATTGCCGTGGTGCCCGTTGTCGTACACCGCATTGCGGCCGTAGGCGTACTGGCCCCAGATCGTGTCGGCCAGGAATTCGTAGTGCGGCTCCTGCGGGAAATTGGCCACGCGGTTGGCGTGGCGCTGGTGCGTGCCGAGCACCTCCTGCAGGAAGACGATATCCGCCGATACGCCGCGCACAGCCTCGCGCAGCTCGTGCAGCATGAAACGGCGATTGAAGGAGGTGAAGCCCTTGTGCACGTTCACGGTCAGCACCTTGAACGCGATGGGAGCGGGGGATTCTGCGTGGGTAGCCATGGATGCCATCGGTAGGAAGGCACCGCGGCCATGGCGGACGGGCCGCCGGCCGCGGCGCAGGGTTGGAACCGATTGTTCCGACCCCCGCCCGGCCGTGCTGTAGGACTGCGGGCCGACCGCTTGCGCGGCCTATGAACCCGCACGGCCTCACCCATCAGAAGGCCGCGGAGCAGGCCACACCAGCAGACGCCGTGGAACGGGCTTGGCCCGGCCACCGGCGTCGTTCCCCTTCCCGCCGTGCGCAGCACGGCGAGAGAAGGGGGAAGGCGCGCAGCGCCTCAGGGGGATGTACTCACGAGGGCAGGAAGCCCTCGACCGACAGGTAGCGCTCGCCCGTGTCGTAGTTGAAGCCCAGCACGCGCGCGCCCTGCGGCAGCTCGGGCAGCTTCTGGGCGATGGCCGCGAGCGTGGCGCCGGAGGATATCCCCACGAGCAGGCCTTCCTCGCGGGCGGCGCGGCGGGCGTATTCGCGCGCGGGCTCGGCATCGACCTGGATCACGCCGTCCAGCAGGCTGGTGTCCAGGTTCTTCGGCACGAAGCCCGCGCCGATGCCCTGGATCGGGTGGGGCGCCGGCTGGCCGCCGGAGATCACCGGCGACGCCACGGGCTCCACGGCGAACACCTTGAGCTGGGGGAATTTCGGCTTGAGCACGCGCGCCACGCCCGTGATGTGGCCGCCGGTGCCCACGCCGGTGATGAGCGCATCGATGCCTTCGGGGAAGTCGGCCAGGATCTCCTGCGCCGTGGTGCGCACGTGCACGTCGATGTTGGCGGGATTTTCGAACTGCTGGGGCACCCAGGCGCCGGGCGTCTGCGCGGCCAGCTCCTGCGCGCGGGCGATGGCGCCCTTCATGCCCTTTTCGCGCGGGGTGAGGTCGAACTGCGCGCCATAGGCGAGCATCAGGCGGCGGCGCTCGATGCTCATGCTCTCGGGCATCACCAGGATGAGCCGGTAGCCCTTCACCGCGGCGACCAGCGCCAGGCCGATGCCGGTGTTGCCCGAGGTGGGCTCGATGATGGTGCCGCCGGGCTGCAGCGCGCCGGAGCGTTCGGCGTCCTCGACCATGGCCAGCGCGATGCGGTCCTTGATGGAGCCGCCCGGGTTGCTGCGCTCGGACTTGACCCAGACATTCGTCCCGGCCCCGAAGAGCCGGTGGATGCGCACGTGCGGCGTGCTGCCGATGGACTGCAGGATATTGTCGATCTTCATGGCGTCTCCACGGTGGAAAAGGGTTCCTGAGGAACGGGAACGGGCCATTGTGGACCACTCCAACGATACGGCCCGCATATGGATATGCCGCCGTCCCCCGCACCAGGCACCCCGGCCATTCTAAAAATTAAATTTATGAAAGATATTCTGAAAGCGTAGAGATATTTATCGTTCCACGGTGACTGGATGGCCGGGCGCGCGGATATTCTCCGTCCACTCTGCAGGAACGCCTTCCTGCGGAGAACGCGGATCTCCGCCATACAGAAATACACCAACCATGCGGAAAATCGTCTCCTCGCGCTCCCGCGCACGCCTGTCCTTCATGCTCGCCGCCGTGCTCACGGCCTGCGGCGGCAGCGGCGGCGAATCCCCTGCCGCGCCCGCGGTTGCGGCCACCGTCAGGTCCGGGGCTGCCGGTCCGGCCACGCCGGGCGTCGCGCTGCGGCGCCCCGTATCGCCGCAGCAACCGATGTTCCTGGTCCACGTGGACACCTGGAATTCGGCCGATCCCCAGAAGATCATCGACCTCATCCCGCAGGACGTCCGCCCCTACACGGTGCTGGTGCTCTCGCTGTCCATCCTCCACGACGACAAGACGTCCACGCCCGCCCAGTGCCGCTGGCGGCAGGTGGAGAACGGCATCGAGACGGCCCGCTCGTGGATCAAGGTGGCCGCCGACAACCGGATGTGGGCCATGGTCCAGCCGTCCAGCGGCGGGTTCACCCATTTCCCGGACTACGACGGAAACGCCGACCTGGAAACGACCGTCTATGGCGAGTTCTTCCGGGACTATCCGAACTTCCTGGGCTTCAACTACGCCGAGCAGTTCTGGGGATTCGACCAGACCTGCTCCCCGTCGGCGGACAAGCGCTGGGAGCACTGGGCCAACCTGCTGAAGCTCACGAACAAGTACGGCGGCTATCTCGACGTCAGCTTCACCGGGGGGTTCTGGGGCGCGGCGCTCAATCCGCTGGCGATGGCCAAGCGCAGCCCGGTGCTGGAGGGCGCGCTCAGGGCGTATGCGAAGAATTTCATCATCGAGGAGAAGTTCACCGCGAACTACGGCTTCCACGACAACGAAAGCGTGAGCCTGGGCATGTACCTGTCCGGCTATGCCGGCAACTACGGCATCCGCCCGGACCGTTCGGGCTGGTACAACGCCGATGGCTCCAGCACGTATCCGGTGCCCGCGGGCGCGCCCCACCTCATCGAGCACCTGGCGCTGACGGGGCAGACCGTGTTCGACGGCCCCGAACTGATCATGCTCGACATGGTCAGGAACCAGCCCAACGGGCAGACTTCCGACGGCTACTCCACGCGGCGCTGGGATTTCCATCCCCAGTTCCGCAACATCCACCTCGACATCTACCGCAAGATCCTCGACGGCACGCTGCGCATCCCCAGCCGCAAGGAAGTCATCGACCGCACCCGGATCGCCATCGTCAACGACGTGACCTCGGGCAGCGACCGCGCCCTCTATTCCACGCCGGAAACGCTTTACTCCGGGCTGTACGCGATGGACGGCGACGGCACCTACCTGAACCAGCACAGCTGGACCAAGAAGACCGGGCGGTATCCCGCCATTCCCACCGTCTGGCAACTGACGGACGACCTCGCGCAGTCGTTCCGGACCACGGTGAAGAAGTCGGAGTACGCCAGCCGCTGGCCCGGCCCCGCGGCCAAGCAGGCCGAATTCGACGCGCTGTTCCCGCAGGAAGCCACGGGCGACATCTATGCAGGCCGCCTGGAGAACACCTGGGTGACCTACAACCCCTACCGCACCAGCCAGGCGGCCAGCGGCAGCATTCCCTTCAAGTACAACACCTGCGCCGGCCTGGACGTGACCTACCCGCCCTTCACGACCGGCGTGGTGAAGGAGTACCCGGACAAGGTCTCCATCTACCTCACGAACTATGACCCGGAGAATGCCGCGCTCAAGAAGAGCCGGATCGTTTTCCGGGGCGCCGCCTCGCAGCCGGCCTTCTCCTTCCAGGACCGCGGCGACCATGTTGCGAGCCAGGTGGCGGGCACCTGGGCGGACGGCGTGCTCACGCTGGACGTGGCGCACAACGGGGCGCTGGACCTGACGGTGAACTGCTCGGGGCCTGCCGGCGGCCGGCTCACGGGCTACACGGAGGCCGGCATCCAGGTGCCCGACGCCCCTCCCGTCTACGCCGGAGCGCACCAGTACGAGGCCGAGCATTTCGATTTCCGCAACATCGCCCGCATGGTCGCCAACGGGGTGAACGAGGCGGTCCGCAACTACCAGGGGCTGGGCTACGTGAACTTCGGCACCAGCAGCGCCGCGAGCGTGCGCGGCCGCGTCCAGGTGCCTGCCGCCGGCCGCTACCAGTTGCTGACCCGCTATGCGGTGGCGGGCGCCGACGTGGGAACGATCGACATGTACGTGAACGGCGCGCGCGTCGCGTCGCCCGTTTTCGCGCAGACCCCCTCGGTCAGCGACTGGGCGGTACAGGCGTTGCCGGTGGACCTGCAGGCGGGGGTGAACACGGTGGAGTTCCGGGCGCGGGCCGCGGCGCCGGCTTCCGTGTATTTCGACAACGTCGTCCTGCGGCAGTGACGGCGGGAACGGGGCCCGGCCTCGTGGTTTCCCCTGAACCACCCGGGTCCGCGTTTCCACCATCCTCGGGCGCATGTCCGAAGAACTCTCGCTCCACCAGCGCCGCCGGCGTCCCACGCCGGCCGAGCTGCAGGGGATTCCCTGGCTGGCCGCCCTCGCACCCGCCGAACGCGACCGGGCGATGGATGCGCTGGTGGTGGGCGATGCCCAGGTCGGCGACTTCGTGTGCCGGCGCGGCCGGCCCGTCACCTACTGGTTCGGCGTGGTGGAGGGCCTGCTCAAGATGAGCACCGACAACGCCCAGGGGCAGACCATGACGTTCGCGGGCGTGCCGCCCGGCGGCTGGTTCGGCGAAGGCACGGCCGTGAAGCGCGAACCCTACCGCTACGACATCCAGGCGCTGCGCCGCAGCGTGGTGGCCGGGCTGCCGATCGACACCTTCCACTGGCTGCTGGACCACTCCCTGGGCTTCAACCGCTTCGTGATGCAGCAGCTCAACGAACGGCTGGGCCAGTTCATCGCCGCGCGGGAGATCGAGCGCCTGGGCAGCCCGGACGCGCGCGTGGCGCGGGGGCTGGCGGCGCTCTTCAACCCGCTGCTCTATCCCGGCGTGGGCCACGTGCTGCGCATCACGCAGCAGGAACTGGGCTACCTGGTGGGCCTGTCGCGCCAGCGCGTGAACGAGGCGCTGGCCGCATTGCAGGCGCAGGGCGCCATCCGCGTGGAATATGGCGGCCTGCGGGTGCTGGACCTTCCCGCGCTGCGCGACAGCGTTTTCGGTGCCGGCGAGCCGCTGGCCTCGCACCCGCGGACCAGGGGGCGGCGGGGCGGGGCGGCCCGCCGGGCGGTCAGCCCGGCAGCGCGGGCGTGAGTGGAGCGGCGCCCGAGGCGTCGCGCTGCAGGCGGAAGGCTCCCACCATCTCGGTCAGGCGGCCGGCCTGCTCGCGCAGGCTGCCCGCCGCCGCGCTGCTTTCCTCCACCAGCGCGGCGTTCTGCTGGGTCATGTTCTCCAGGGCGCTCACGGACTGGCTCACCTGGCCGATGCGGTCGCTCTGCTCGTGGGCCGAGGTGGTGATCTCTCCCATGATGGACGACACCTTCTGCACGGATTGCACGAGTTCCCCGATGGTGGCACCCGCCTGGGCGACGAGGCCGGAGCCTTCCTGCACCTGCCCGGAGCTGGCGAGGATCAGCGCCTTGATCTCGCGGGCGGCTTCGGCGCTGCGCCCCGCCAGGGCGCGCACCTCGCCTGCCACCACGGCGAAGCCGCGTCCCTGCTCGCCCGCGCGGGCGGCCTCCACCGCGGCGTTGAGCGCCAGGATGTTGGTCTGGAAGGCGATGCCGTCGATCACGCCGATGATGTCCGAGATCTTGCGGGAACTGGCGCTGATCACGTCCATGGTGCGCACGACCTGGGAAACCACCTCGCCGCTGCGCGTGGCGACCTGCGCGGCCGAGGCCGTCATCTGGTTGGCCTGCCGGGCGGCATCGGCGCCCTGGTGGACGGTCTGGGTCAGGTCTTCCAGGGCGGAGGCGGTCTCCTGCAGGTAGCTGGAAGTCTGCTCCGTGCGGTGGCTCAGGTCCAGGTTGCCGGATGCGACCTCGGAACTGGCAAGCAGGATGGAGTCGGCGGTGGTGCCGATGTGCCCCACGAGGGCGCGCAACTGCTCCTGCATCGCCGCGATCGCGTCCAGCAGGCGTCCGGTCTCGTCGTGGATGCGGACTTCCACGCGGGAGGTGAGATCCCCGCGCGCGATGCGCTCGGCCACGACGACGGCCCGCCCGATGGGCTGGGTGATGGTGGCCGTGGTGCGCCAGGCGATGAACAGGCCCAGGGCGATGGCGATGGCCACCAGCGTGCCGCCGGTCAGGCGCGAGCGGGTCTGGGTCTGCTGCGCGTCGGCCGCGGCGTTGGCGTTGAGGACGTTGTGCAGCTCCACCAGTTGCGCCAGCTTGTCGCGCCATGCCGCCTCGGGCGGCGCCACGCGGGTCATCAGGCCGAGGGTGGCGCTGACCGTGTCGCCGTCGGTGACCAGCTTGAGCGCGCCTTCGATCTCGGGGCGGGTCTTGCGGGACTGTGCCTGGATGTCCGCCATCAGCTGGCGCTCCTCGGGCGACGCGCCGCCGGACTCCAGCAGCGCCGCGAGTTCGGCCTCCTGCCGGGCGTACTGCTGCAGGGCTTCGGATGCCTTGCGGGCCTGGACCTCGGCATTGCGGCTGTCGATGTCGCCCAGCATCGCGGCCGAGCGCGCATGGATGCCCGTGGCGCTCACGGTCTGCAGCATGTCGTTGGCCAGCCGGGCCTTGGCTGCGCCCGGGCCGGTGATCTGCTGCATCTGCCGGTTCATGCCCGACATGGAGAAGTGGCCCAGGGCCGCCACGGCCACCAGCAAGGCCAGCATGCATCCGAAGCCGAGGAACAGCCGGCGCGAAATCGAGAGGGAGCGAAGGAATGTGACGGCCTGCATAGTGTGTTTCTGGTAGCTTGGTCCGATGTCAGGGGTTCATCGCAAGATGAGTGCCAGTAGAAAACCCGGTGTTGTTACAAATGAGGGGCGCATCCACGGCACTTCGCTGGCATGCTCCGCATGGCGGAAGCTCCCTGCGATGGAACATTGGATCATTCCATGGACAGCCGAGCTCATCGTTTTACGCTATTTTTTTAATAGCTTGCCGTGGAGTTGGACTTATCGTGCCAGAGTCCCGTTTTCCGAAGCGTGGCACGGTGAACTTGTTACATATGCCTGCGGGAGATGACATGGTGAAGACAGGTGTGATGCGCTGGGCGTGGGTGTCCGTCCCGCTGCTGGCGCTGTTCGCGGGCGCCGCGGCGCGGGCCGCCCTGGTCCAGGTGCTGGTGCAGGACGGCGCCGGCAAACCGCTGCGGGGCGCCGTGGCATTCCTGGATTCCGCCCAGGCACGGCGCCAGGCGAAGCCGCTGCCGTCCGCCGAGGTCGCCCAGGAAAAGCGGACCTTCGTGCCCGAGGTGCTCGTGGTCACGGCGGGCACCCAGGTGCAGTTCCCGAACCACGACACGGTGCGCCACCACGTCTATTCCTTCTCCCCGGCCAAGAAGTTCGAGATCAAGCTCTATTCGGGCACCCCCGCCAATCCCGTGCTGTTCGACCAGCCGGGCGTCGTGGTGCTGGGCTGCAACATCCACGACCAGATGGTGGGCTGGATCCTGGTGGTGGAAACGCCGTACTACGGGCGCTCCGACGCGGCGGGCGCGGTGCGCCTCGACAAGGTGCCGCCGGGCGAGTACACGCTGCGGGTCTGGCACCCGGGGCTGCCGGTGGGGGCCCCCGCGCTGGCCCAGCCGCTCGCCGTCGCCGAACCGGGCGGGGCGCCGGTGACCGCGCGGCTGCCAGGGGCCGTGCAGTGAGCTGGCGCGCGTTCGGCCAGAGCCTGATGTTCCGGCTCGCCGGGGTGTCGCTGCTGCTGCTCCTGATGGTGCAGGCGGCCGGGTTCATGGTGGTGCGCGCATCCATCGAGCGCAATGCCCGGGCGCAGATCGCCGTGGGGCTGGATGCGGACGAGCGGGTCTGGCGGCGCCTCATCGAACAGAACGCGGAGCGGCTGCAGCAGGCCTCGGCGCTGCTGGCGGCCGATTACGGCTTCCGTTCGGCCGTCAACTCCGGCGATGCCGAGACCATCGCGTCGGTGCTGAGCAACCACGGCAGTCGCATCGGCGCGGCGGTCGCGGCCCTGCTGGATACGGAAATGCAGCTGGTGGTGTCGTCCGCCTCGGACGCTTCCAGCGATTCCCGGTCCGTGCTGCTCGGCGTGCTGCCTCTGCTGGCGCAGCACCCGGGCCGCCGCCAGATCGCGATCGTCGGCGGCGTGCCCTACCAGTTCGTGATGGTCCCCATGCGCGCGCCCCTGCCGGTCGGCTGGGTGCTGATGGGGTTCCCGGTCGGGCAGGCGCTCGCCACCGAAATGCGCCAATTGCAGTCGATCGAGGTGGCCATCGTGGTGCGCGGCCCCGACGGCCAGCGGTCCGTGCCCGTGAGCACCCTGCCGGAAGACGACCGGCAGCGGCTCGTCGGGCTGGCGGGGGCCGGCGACGTGGATACGGACGCCGGGCCGATGCTGGTCCGCCGGGTGTCCATCGAGAGCGCCAACGGCCAGACGGAGGTCCTCCTGATGCGTTCCCTGGAGGGCGTGCTCCAGCTGCAGATGCTGCTCGGCGCCATCACGCTCGCGGGCGTGGCATTGTTCGCCATCGGTTTCGCGCTCATGGCGCGGCGCGTGGCCGCTCCCCTGCGCGCGGTGACGGAGGCCACCCAGCGCATTTCGCGCGGCAATTACGCCGAGCCCATCGAGCACACGCACCGCAAGGACGAGATCGGCCGCCTCGCGCGCTCCTTCGATCGCATGCGGCTGGGCATCGCGGCGCAGCAGGACGAGATCCGCCAGCTCGCCGACACCGACCGGCTCACCGGCGTGCCGAACCGGGAGCGGTTCCGCCGCATGCTGATGGAGGCCATGGAGCACGGGGGGCGCTCCGGGGAACCGCTGTCGGTGATCGCACTGGACCTCGACCGCTTCAAGCAGGTCAACGACGTGCTGGGTTATGCGCTGGGCGACCGGCTGCTGCAGGCGGTGGTGGCGCGCATCGCGTCCCACCTGCGCGCGCAGCGGGAGGTCGTGGCGCGGCTCGGGGGCAACGAGTTCGCCGTGCTGCTGCCCGGTGCGGACGAGGCGTCCGCCCGCGACACGGCGCAGCGCATCACCCGGGCGTTCGAGTCGCCCCTGGTGTTCGACGACCAGATGGTGGACCTGAGCGCGGGCATCGGCATCGCCTGCTGGCCGGGGCCCGCGCATGACGCCGACACCCTGCTCGGCCATGCGGAAATCGCGATGTATGCGGCCAAGCGGCGCCTGCATGGCGCGCAGATCTACGACCCGTCGATGGAGTCCTCCAGCGCCGAGGCGCTGTCGCTGCTGTCCGAGCTGCGCCGTGCGGTGGAAGCCGGCGAACTGCGGCTTTTCCTGCAGCCCAAGCTCCGGCTGGACGGCCAGGGCGGCAGCGGGGCCGAGGCGCTCGTGCGCTGGCAACATCCGGTGCGCGGCCTCGTGCCGCCCATGCAGTTCATCCCCTTCGCCGAGCAGACCGGCTTCGTGCGGCAGCTCACGCTCTGGATCTTCGAGCAGGCCGCCCGCTACCTCGCACGGCCGCAGGTGCAGGGCCTGGGTCTGCGCATCTCGGTGAACCTGTCCACGCGCGACCTCATGGACACGGACCTGAGCACCCGCCTGGGCACGCTCATGGCGCGGCACGGCGTGGAGCCGGGGAGTTTCTGCCTGGAGATCACCGAAAGCGCCATCATGGACGACCCCGGCCGGGCCGAGGCCATGCTGAACCGGCTGTCCGCGCAGGGCTTCAAGCTGTCCATCGACGACTTCGGCACCGGCTACTCCTCGCTGGCCTACCTCAAGCGCCTGCCGGTGGACGAACTGAAGATCGACAAGTCCTTCGTCATGGGCATGGCGGCGGACGCGGGCGATGCGCAGATCGTGCGCTCCACCATCGACCTGGCGCACAACCTGGGGCTCTCCGTCGTGGCCGAGGGCGTGGAATCCGCCGCGATCCTGGAGCAGCTGCGCGGGCTGCGCTGCGACGAAGCCCAGGGCTACCACATCGGCCGGCCGATGCCCGCGGACGACTTCCTCGCCTGGCACGAGGCCGCCGCCGCTGCCGCCGCGCGAAAATAGCGCCATGTCCGATTCCGCTCCCCGCCGCCGCCTGTCGCTCCCGCCCAGCGGCCCGCGCGCCAGCCAGCCCGATCCCGCGCCGCCCCGGCCGCCCCGGCCGGCCGGCCCCCGGCCCGCGGGCCGCTTCACCGTGCGCGCCCCGGAGGCCGGTGCAGCCGCTGCACGCACCGCTCCCGCCGGCCGGGAGGCTCGTGCGCCCTCGCGCGCTGGCCCCGGTGCCGCGCGCACTTCCGCACCCATGGGCGCGCCCGCCGGGGGGCACCGCGGTGACGCGCCGTCCGGCACCTCGCGCCTGAACAAGCGCATGGCCGAACTGGGCCTGTGCTCGCGCCGCGAGGCGGACGACTGGATCGCCAGCGGCTGGGTGCGCGTGAACGGCCAGGTGGCCGCCATGGGGCTGCAGGTTGCGCCCACGGACCGCATCGAGGTGGACCCCGCGGCCCGCGGCCAGCAGGAACGGCAGGCGACCATCCTGCTGCACAAGCCCATGGGCTATGTCAGCGGGCAGGCCGAGGACGGCCACACGCCGGCGGTCGCGCTCATCAACCCGCGCACCCACTGGCGCGAGGACCCGAGCCGGCAGCGCTTCTCGCCCCCGCAACTGTGCGGCCTCGCGCCCTGCGGCCGGCTGGACATCGACTCCGTCGGGCTGCTGGTGCTCACGCAGGACGGGCGCGTGGCGCGGCATCTGATCGGCGAAGACTCCGAAGTCGAGAAGGAATACCTCGTGCGCGTGCACTACGGCGACATCGCGACGGACGTGCAGTCCGCCTTCCCGGCCGGGCAGCTGGCGCGCCTGTGCCACGGTCTGTCGCTGGACGGCCAGGCGCTCAAGCCGGCGAAGGTGGAGTGGCAGAACCCCGAGCAGCTGCGCTTCGTGCTCAAGGAGGGCAAGAAGCGCCAGATCCGCCGCATGTGCGAACTGGTGGGCCTGAAGGTGGTGGGCCTCAAGCGCATCCGCATCGGCCGCGTGGTGCTGGGCAACCTGCCCGTGGGGCAGTGGCGCTACCTGGGGCCGAACGAGCGGTTCTGATCAGCCGCCGCCCGCAGCGGCCGCGGCCATCGGGCAGGAAGTGGGGCTCGGCAGCAGTCATGTCAACGAATTCAATCGCGCCCCTGCCGTCCTGCCAAATCTGCCCGGAATGACCCAATGCCGGGTGGGCCGGCTGGACGTAACCATTGCACGGCCTGCTGCCGCCTTCGTCGCCTCAGCGCCCTGGACAGGATTTTGGAAACGCCTGCACGGTGCTGTCCGGCGGAATGCCGAAATCTTCCTGGGGCAGGCGATCAAAGGCAGACCACTGCGGCGCTTCGATCGCGACGGCCCCTTGCGTACAGACAGCGTCGATGCGCGCGGGCGCGGCGCTGCAGTCGATGCGGGAAAAGATGCACCGGTCTCCGGCGGAAATGCCGATGCCCGGCAGATCGCGCCTTGCCATGAGCATGTAGCTGTTGTCCTGGTTGGCTTTCAGCGGGCCTGCGGGAAGCAACTCTTTGCCGAGCAGCGCGAGGCCCGGCACGGCGATCACGATGACCGACAAAGCGATCAATGAGGGATAGGGATTGGTGCCCTCGGCTTCCCGGTGTTTCATCAGGAAGTAACCGACCACCAGAAACACGACGAAGGCGGCGGCAACGATGGAGACGAGCGTGGAAAGATTGCATCCTCCATCGCAGTCCCCGGCCTTGAACGCTCTGATGAAGAAGAAGCCGCCGACCAGACACGACATCAGGGCGGCACCGACCAGCGCCGGCAGGAAAAGAGAACGCTTCATCCTGCAAAAGGCCAGAAGACGACCCTCCGCGAATTCTCGAGATCGGAATAGATGCCGGGAATACGGCCGATCCCCAGCGTGAATCGCGTGAAGTTCTGCCATGACGGCGTGAGCCGGTCCATATTCCAAAGATCGATGTGATCACCTGTGGGTGATTTTTCTCCGTCACGCATCCAATAGTCCTTGAAGAATACGATGCCTTTGCGAGCGGCAATTTTCTTGTGGAAGGACTTTCCTTCCACCTGAATGGAGGTAGGGCAATGTGCGAAAGGCTTGGTGTTCAACCAGTCTGCCAGTTCCTGCGCTCTGAGCACCATGCCGTTGCCACGCGCGCCGAACTCGCAGCGGGGACCTCTGAAGCTCTTGAAGCTGACGCCCGACTTTTCAAGTGCCGCTCCTAGCCGGATCGCGCACTGGTTGTCATAGGCTTTCTTGCCATTGGCCGGGTTGAGGCAAGGATCATTGGTCGGGTAATTCCTCCAGAGCTCATCAAAGCTGATCCCGGTATTTGTAGATGTTTTTTCTTCAACTGCCATGAATGTCGGGTCTTCCGCGCCGCCGTGCGCAGGGGCTCCCGCATCCTAGCAACGGAATTTTCAACGCACCATGGCAAGCGTGTTGGGGGTCGTTATGCGACGAAGAACCCTTTTTTGGGGTGGATTCCCGAGTGACGATGCATTCGCTGCAGCGACGGCAGCCGGTAGGGCTGTCACGCAACGTTGTGAGCCCCGTGTACTGAGGCAGGCTCCGCTCGCTCGGCCTCACCCCGCAGGCCTTGATAATCCGCGGCCGGCCCCCAGATGGCCGGGCGTTCCCCTTTCGTTGCGAAACTCTCACAAAAGAGCCATCCACCAACCATGAGCAAGCAAACCCATTCCTTCCAGGCCGAAGTGGCGCAACTGCTGCACCTGGTCACCCACTCGCTGTATTCCAACCAGGAAATCTTCCTGCGCGAGCTGATCTCGAATGCGTCCGACGCCTGCGACAAGCTGCGCTTCGAGGCGCTGAACAACGCCGCGCTGTACGAGGACGCGCCCAACCTCGAAGTGCGCGTGTCCTTCGACAAGGCCGCCAGGACGCTCACGATCACCGACAACGGCATCGGCATGAGCGAGCAGGAAGCGATCGACCACCTGGGCACGATCGCCAAGAGCGGCACCAAGGACTTCATGAGCCGCCTGTCGGGCGACCAGAAGCAGGACGCCCAGCTCATCGGCCAGTTCGGCGTGGGCTTCTACTCGGGCTTCATCGTGGCCGACAGGATCACCGTGGAATCGCGCCGCGCGGGCCTGAAGCCCGAAGAGGGCGTGCGCTGGACCAGCGGCGGCACGGGCGACTTCGAGGTGGAGACCATCACGCGCGCCGAGCGCGGCACCAGCATCATCCTGCACCTGCGCGAGGAGGCCGAGGAATTCCTGAACGCCTGGAAACTCAAGCAGGTCATCGGCAAGTACTCCGACCACATCAGCCTGCCCATCCTGATGGAGAAGGAAGAGTGGAAGGACGGCGAGAAGGAGGGCGACCCCGGCCAGATGGTGAAGACCGGCGAGTGGGAGGCCGTGAACAAGGCCAGCGCCCTGTGGACGCGCCCCAGGAAGGACATCACGGACGAGCAGTACCAGGAGTTCTACAAGGCCATCAGCCACGACCACGAGAACCCGCTCACCTGGAGCCACAACCGCGTGGAAGGCAACACCGAGTACACGCAGCTGCTCTACATCCCCGCCAAGGCGCCGTTCGACCTGTGGAACCGCGACAAGAAGGCCGGCGTGAAGCTCTATGTGAAGCGCGTCTTCATCATGGACGACGCCGAGGCGCTCATGCCCACCTACCTGCGCTTCGTGAAGGGCGTGATCGACTCGGCCGACCTGCCGCTCAACGTGAGCCGCGAGCTGCTGCAGGAAAGCCGCGACGTGCGCGCCATCCGCGAAGGCTCCACCAAGCGCGTGCTCTCCATGCTCGAGGACCTGGCCAAGCACGACAAGCATGCCGCGGGCGAGGGCGCCGACGGCGTGACCGACGTGGTGAGCGAGGAGGACAAGGCCAAGGAGGGCAAGTACACGCAGTTCTATGCCGAGTTCGGCGCGGTGCTCAAGGAAGGCCTGGGCGAGGACTTCGGCAACCGCGAGCGCATCGCCAGGTTGCTGCGCTTCGCTTCCAGCACGACCGACAGCGTGACCGTCTCGCTGGCCGACTACAAGGCCCGCATGAAGGAGGGCCAGGAGGCCATCTACTACATCACCGCCGACACCCTGGCCGCCGCGAAGAACAGCCCGCAGCTCGAGGTCTTCAAGAAGAAGGGCATCGAGGTGCTGCTGATGACCGACCGCGTGGACGAGTGGGCGCTCAACTACCTGCACGACTTCGACGGCACGCCGCTGCAATCCGTGGCCAAGGGCGCGGTGGACCTGGGCAAGCTGCAGGACGAGGCCGAGAAGAAGGCCGCCGAAGAGGCCGCCGAGGCGTTCAAGCCCGTGCTGGCCCAGCTCAAGGAAGCCCTCAAGGACAAGGCCGAGGACGTGCGCGTGACCACGCGCCTCGTCGATTCGCCCGCCTGCCTGGTGGTGCAGGAGCACGGCATGAGCACCCAGCTCGCGCGCCTGATGAAGCAGGCCGGCCAGTCCCTGCCCGATGCCAAGCCCGTGCTGGAGGTGAACCCGGAGCACGCGCTGGTGAAAAAGCTGGACGGCAGCGTGCACTTCCACGACCTCGCCCACATCCTTTTCGACCAGGCCCTGCTGGCCGAGGGCGGGCTGCCGGACGACCCGGCCGCGTACGTGAAGCGGGTGAATGCGCTGCTGGTGTAAGACCGGGACCGTGAGCTGACGGCCTGCGCTGCAATCATGCAGGCCGCGCACCGGAGCCGCGGAAGGCAGGCATGCCTTTCGCGGCTTTTTCGTAGGTGCGTCTTCCGCGCCGGTGCGCGGATCAGTTCGTCGGCAGGCGGTCCGGCAGGTCCAGCATGCCGGCGCACTGTGTGCAGCGGAAGTAGCGGCCCTGCGCCTGCTCCCTGCCCTCCACGATGGGGGTCAGCAGGGCCGTGCCGGCATCGTTGGCGATGCCCAGGCTGGCGGTGCGGCCGTCCTGGAAGCGGACGCGGGCTTCCGTGTAGCAGTCGCCCACGAGGAAATCGTCGTGCAGGGCCGCCCGGCGGGTAATGGGGCGGGCGTGTTCGAGAAACCGGCGCACGTCGCCTTCGGCCAGCGGCCGGATGCCTGCACAGGGGGCCGTGTCTCCTGCCGCTGTCTCCGCGTTGGCGCGGGTGATCTGGATGGATGCCACGGGAGCGATGGCACGGGTTTGACGGGAGGCGCGCGGTGGCTCAGGTGCCTGTCCCGCGTTGCACAGATGCGCGGCCAGGCATATGGCCGCGGCGGAACATATTTTCAACGCCATGCTGCAGTATTTTGAAAATTTGTAAGCGCTGGCGGTTTTTCAGATCAAAATCCCGCTATACATAGATATAGATCTACAGTGAACGACATGGCAGATCAGAAAAGCAGGAAATTCCCCCAGTAGTTGGTGAGTGCGCGTTGAGCTTGCTTGCCCTCGTAGCTTTCCTCCGGGAGAAGGTTTGCTGCATTGACTAAAAATGTGGCCACCAGTTTAGACTGTATAGGATTGATCTTTTCAAAGGAAAGATATTTTCTTTCCAGCTTTTTCTTTCCTTTCAAGGAGTCGTCCAGGTTTTCTGGCGTATGCTCATCGAATCCATTCTCCAAATCAAACATCAGATAAATAAAGAATTCGTTGTCTATATTCTTGAGGTCGAAGAAATATTTGAGAAATACAGGTAAATAGTAGATGCTACCGCTGGTTGTCAATCTGGAGTGTTGTATGTAAATATCTTCAATTTTTTCGATATCTACTTCGGTCCACTTCTTTCCGTTAAATAACGAGAAAAACCTTAGATAATCTTCCCTGTCATCTCCTGTAAAAGTGTTTTTTATAAATAATTCACCTTCTGGGTAACTTTCAGGGAAGGCCGCTAGCAGCATGCTTTCATAGCGCTTTGCTAGAGATGGTGCTAAAGAAGCAGCCTTCTTTCTTTCCTTTAGGATTTGAAGGTTGACTGGATTATTCTCTACCATTGGTGTCCCGTGCATTTTCCGATGATTCTCCTGAGCTCATTAATTTGCTTGTTGTGACCAGCATCGCCACCTGCAAAGCATTTTTTTGCAATGTTGATTCTTGCGTCAATGCATCTTTGTAATTTTCTGTCTTCTGATGCTGAATTCGGATTCAGTGCAGATTCAGTTTGTAGGAACGCGGCTCAGGTTGTCTGCCAAATCCTCCTGTCTGGTGCTCTGCGAACCTCATTGGGTTTCAGAGCAGCGGAGCACCACCGAAAGTGGCTGCGCGAGACCGCTACACGGGCTTCATGAGAGCGCGCCATTGGCGGTGGAAGATACTCTGGGCAGCAGTAAGGGCTGTTTCAATTGCATCATCTGCCTCACCGGATTAATTGGAATCCGTAGTCAGTCTCGCGCACACGATGGATATTCAGTTCAGTCACAGCTGCTGGGTCGATATCCCTCTCGGACGCACCGTACACATCAAACGTGCCGCATTGGTGATGTTCGTCAACGTCGAACAAAACCCGGGAAAACATATCCATTCTCGATTCGCCAGGATGTGCAAAAAAAATGGTCAGCGGGGAATGGTACTGCTGCCGTGCATCGTCAATTGCCTTCGCATTTGTCGTGCTTTCAATAGCCCACACAGGCATGGATCCCGCCAGTTTCATGATTTGCTCTCGCGCATCCATCTCAAAGATGACCGCCACAGATTGCGCCTCAGGAGAATTCATGGATTTTGTCCCGAAGTTCTGCCATGAGGCTATGACGAGATAGGTCAGGGCCTCTTGAGAACACCTTTTGACAAAGCACAAGGGAGGTTCTAAAATTCCAATAAATCATTTGTTATTATATATTTTCAATATATCTTCCAAGCAGTTGAAGTTATTGCAGCCTATTATGGCTCTCTGCTCCTTTAGATAAATTTTGTCTCTTAAAATGGACGAGTAATTCAGTGCTTTCAAATTCTTGTTTTCACCATCTATAAAAGCAGCAGTTCCCCACGAGAAGGTGCGCTCGCCCTTCAAGGAGCCATCCAAGGTTGGCAGCAGAGGCGATTCTTTATCGAAAAAATCCACCGTCATCACTTCTTGGTCCGCAGAATTTCTTGCAATCTTATGGAGCACGATGCTTTTTTCACTCATCATTGGAGATGAAATTCTCCAGCCTTCTTTCAATTCAATGCACCGGATCTTTCCTGGATCACAGTAAGTTTTTTGCACCGACGAGAAGATTAGTTGATATGAAAAATAGACAGCAAAAAGCAAGATAAAAAAGACAGCTATTTTTTTAATCATCTTCGCACTCCTTTGTTGCAGCCACACACCATGGGCTTCTTCCCGGACAATCACCCAAGCGTGATTGACTTGCTTGAGCCGACTCACGTCAGGATGTTTATGCACCTCCGATGAGTTGATATGCAGTTCATCGACGAGTCATCGCAAGAACGTATTTCTGGACTCTGACCATCCTGCTGCTGCCACTCTTGGTGCTGTCGGTCGGTCTGGGGGCTGTGTGTTGCACACATTAGTGTCGGACATGTTGCAAGATGATTTGTCAGCCTTTCGCTAAAAAAGAAGATAATTACCCCAATAATTTGTTAATGCCCGTTGGGCTTGTTGGCTTTCGTAATAATCGGACGGAAGAAGATTTGCAACATTCGCCAAGAACAATGCCACCATTTTGGATTGAAGGGGTGTCAAAGATTCAAAAGATGACAAATCTTTTGGGAAATCCTTGCCTTCGTCTAATGACTTCTTGGTTTCTTCAAATTTTGGCGAGAAAAAACCATTCTCAAGATCGGAAATAAAATAAGAAAAAAATTCGACTTCCAACAGGCGCAAGTCAAAGAAATTTCTTAAAAAAGAAGGCAGGTAGTGTATTTTTCCCTTCGGCGTCAGATAAAGAAACTGCACGAACTTCTCCTGCAGTATGTCAAAGCTGACTTCCGTCCAGAGCTTGTCGCGGAAAATTCTGACCGAATTGTCGTAATCTTCAGCATCTGTACCCGTAAAGGTTTTTGGATAGAACAAGGAGTCATCCCCTGGTTCACATGGAAATGTTTCTTTCAGCAGAATTTCATAACGTTCGCTTAGGGAGGGGGCTGTCGATATATGGCGTCTTCTCTCGGATAAAATTTCTTCTATCCTTTGCTGGTTATCTTGCATTATGGCCTGTGCACTTTCCTATGATTCTAAATAATTGATTTATTTGTTCGTTATGCCCCGCGTCTCCGCCAGCGAAGCACTTGCGGGCTATATTTATTCTCGCATCAATACATTTTTGTATTTTCTCTGCTTTACCATAATTTAATTCTCCTTTTTGGCAGCTTAATCCCTTGGCGTCGTCGCATGCTTTTTCTTTTTTATCTCTCAATGCATCATGTTCTTCTGGAGAGCAATTTCCACCATAACCTGGAGCCGTGCGATTGCCCATGGCTGCTTCATGAGCAGAACTCAATCTTTCAGCATCGCTCATCTGTGATGTAGAGCTCGGAATCATTGCCGTTGCCAAAGCTGCTGTTCCAAGAGCCAATAAACTCATCGCTTTTTCTGCAGCGACAGCGCATGCTGCCATAGTGGGACCTGGTACGGCGCAAGCTGCGAGTGGATTCAGCCCTGTCGGATCAATCCACCCAGTGGGCGAAACAGGGTATATATATTTATCGTTTCCGCCCAAAAGTCCTATTGGGTCCTGAGTTAAATATTGTCCCAATGAAGGATCATAATATCTTAATCGATTATAATGCAGCCCTGTTTCCGCGTCGAATTGTTGACCCTGGAATCTTATGGGTTGACTGATATCGTTCGGGTTGTATTCCTCCCGAAGAGCGCCCCACGAATGGTATGTTGCCGCCCACGTGAGAAGGCCGGAGTGGCGTCCGTTGGCATCCACCATCGCGATGGGCGTGCCCAGGTGGTCGCAAAGAATGTGGCGTATGCAAGTGTCTTCGGCGCGTGCGAAGTTGGTACGCCGACCCCGGATCTCATCAAGACCATTTGCCAGCAATACGCGGACATCAAGGGGTAGGTTTGACGACAGATTCGCGAGCGAAGCCTCAGCGCAGGTACCGATGGCGCTATGCAAAACACCTTCAAGCAAGTCGCGTTGAGCTCTGGGCAACGCAGCGAAGAAGTTGCGGCCCAGAGCAGGGGCGTCGGAGTCATCATCTTCAGTGCTGTCCAGCGCCAGCAGCACCTGCATGGCTGTAGGAATGGCTTTGCTGCGTTCCAGGCGAAGCAACGGCACGAAGGAGCCGGGCTCGTAGAGCGTATGGAAGAACCCCTTTGCCCCTTCCGTGTGTATGAGTCGGTCACCGTCCCATCCCGCATAGGTAGTCGTCCCGCCATGGTCCAATTGGTCGTACACGGTCTTGCTCAAGCGACGGCCAAGTGCGTCGTACCGGTAGCTGGCAATCAGCCGCCAAGCGCCGCCTAGTTGCTCGCGTTGACACACTTCGCGCAACTGGTGCAGCGCGTCGTAATGCAGTCGTTGTATTCTGCCGTCAGGATGCAGCACCTGCACCCGGTTGCCGAAAGCGTCATATTGGTAGCGGATTAGAGCGTCTTTCTGGTGGCTGTCCGCTCTCTGGACAGTGCTCCAGCCAATGCGGTTGCCTGGCCAGTGCGTTACCGTGCCCGAGCTCTCGCCTGGACCACCGTTCGCGCGTAGCAGGTCAAAGCCTGCATCATGCAAGTTCTCGCGCACCTCGCGGGCCCATGCCTCTGGCTGCCGACCTGCGTGCGGTATTGCCGCCTGAGCGCCTCCGAACGAGGGCAATCGATTGCCCGCTGCATCCAGTACCCAGTGCTCATGCAATTCGCCCTCCGGGCCTGCACGGTGCATTGCAGTCAGGCGCTGCCAGGCGTCGTAACCGTACCGCGTGGCCTCACCAGGTGTCTGCACGCCCACTAGCTGGCCCAGCGCATCGTATTGGTAGCGTCGCTGCGCGATCGTTCGGAGCGGGCCCAGGGCCGGGGTGATGCGACCTGCGGCGTACGAGGGGCCGGTATCGGAGTCGTTGGCGTTATCGGTCGTCGGCATGGCCGCCGCATGGCGCAGGCCGCGCCAGTCCTGGTGCAGCATCCTGCCCATCGGGTCCAACTGCCGCGCATGCACGATGGCAGGCAGGTCTGCGTTGTCTTGGCCGTCGAGCACGTGCAGCGTGCGCCCCACCTCGCGGTGCAGCGCATCGCGCTCCCAGTCCACCAGCGGCTGGCCGTCCAGCAGCAGCCCGTGTACGTGGCCCGAGCCGTAGGCCAGCCACTGCAGCGTGCCTAGGCCTTGCGCCTGCGTGGCCGTGCGCTGGCCCAGCGGGCCCAGGGTGTGGGTAATCGCGTGCTCGAACTCCACGGGGGGCTCACCGGCACTCAGGCTGGCTTGGAGTTGGGGCGCCTGCGGCTCTCGGTACAGCGTCTGCGTCTCTCCGCAGACCCGTCCGAAGGCATCGCGCGCGAAGGCTACGCGGGCTTCCTGCTGCAGACGCTGCGCCTGCAGCGCGGCAGCCAGCGGAGCCTGGGCCGGATCGCCCGGGCGGTCCAGCAGGGACAACAGGGCCTGCGTATTCAGCGCCAGCCAGCTGCCAGCCAGGGACATGGGGCGGTCGGTCATGGAACCCGTGGGCGATGCCATGGGTTCGACGCCGTGCGGCAACTCGGCCTCCCAGGTTCGCGTCTGCTGCAACGCCCCGGCTGAAGTGTGTTCGAAGCGCTGGATCTGCAGTATCGCGTGGGGTTCGGTATCGGAGGGCTCCGGGGCCGGCAGCCGCACGGCGACACGCGCCACCAGTCGGCCACCCAGGTCGTAGTGCAGCCGCGTGCGCACCACTGCGCCCAGCTCCGGCCGCGCCGCCGCGCCCGGGTGGTGGCCTTCCCCGTGTCCATCGCCCGTGTGCGTGAGCTGGCCCGCAGCGTCGTAGCCATACACCTGGCTGCGCCCGTCGAACCCCACTTCCTGCACCAGCCGGTCGGCCACATCGTGCACGAAGCGCGTCACGTCGCCGTTCTCGTTGACGAGTTCCTGCAGCCGCCCGGCCACGTCGTAGCGCAGCTGCACGCCCCGGCCCGCCTGCACCTGCTCCACCACGCGGCCCCACAGGTCGTGACGGTAAGCGATGGTGGCGCTGGTGCCCGCGGGCTCGCCCGTGCCTTCCAGCACGTCGTGCGTGCCGTGGGTGATGGCCGCCATCCGTCCGGTTTCGTTCCAGCGGTAGCGCACCGCCGTGTTGCCCGGCTGCTGCACGCCCACCAGCCGCAGTGCGCCTTGCTGCATCGCGTGGTGCAGTCGTGTGCGCTGGCCCAGCGCGTCCACCGCTTCCACTACCTCGCCCCATGCACCGTGGCGCCATGTCTGGCTGTGGCCGGAGCAGTCGGTGTGCCGCGTGATTTGGCCGCAGGCGTTGTACGCGTACTGGCTGCGCCCGCCTTGCGCGTCGATCACCGCCACGGGCTGGTCGCACCAGGCGAGCGTGTGGGGTGGGAATGTCACCGCGCCGGTGCCTGCATCCTGCTGGGGCTGTTCGTATTCGAAGCGGGTGATGAGGGCCTGCAGCGTTGCCGCCTCGTCCGTTCTTCCTTCCGGCAGCATCGCGACCTCCACCAGACGGCCCCAGTCGTCGTAGCGGTAGTGCGTGCGCAGGCCCGCCGCGTCCTGGCTCGCCAGCAGCAGGCCGTCCTGCGCGCTGCCTGCTGCGCCCCAGCGCTGCTGGGTGCTGCGGCCATCCGGGCCCTGCACGCCCAGCAGCCGGCCTGCGCCGTCATAGCGCCACCACGTGGTGCGGCCCAGCGCATCGGTGGCCGACAACCTGCGGCCGGCGCTGTCATGGCGGTAGCTCTGCTCGGCACCGTCCGGGCCTGTCAGCCGCACGAGGCGCTTGAGCCCCCCTTCGCCCTCGAAGTGGTCGGTCGTGGTGCGGCCCAGGCTGTCGCGCACGACCGTGCTGCTGCGCACCGAGGCGGCAGGTCCGTCACCGGCCGCTACCGGAGCGCCGCCGTAGTCGAAGAAGTACGACAGCCCTTCCTCGTTGTGCTGCTCGGCCACGCGTGCACCCGGGCGGGCCGCCAGCCCCTGGCGACGGCCCTGCGCGGTCTGGTCTTCATAGACGTAGCGGTGCCTGGGGCCCTGGCGCACCTGGTGCTCCGTCATCCGGTGCAATGCGTCGTAGCCGAAGCGGCGCAGCACGGTGCCGTCCGCGCCCAGCACCTCGGCCAGGTTGCCTGCGCTGTCGTAGCGGTAGCCCACCAGGGGTTGCGGGCGCGGGGCCGCGCCGGGTATCACTGCAGGGTCGAGCGGG
>NZ_FNEY01000002.1 GCF_900100305.1 Paracidovorax citrulli
TCACGCCGATCTCACGCGCCAGCTCGTCGGGCGTGGCGCTGTGCGGTGGCAGCAACCTGCCCACCGCTCTGTCTTTGAATGCTTGTCCGTATCGTGCCAACTGGCTTCTCGCTCTTCGCCCCCGGGGTGAAACACACGGCAGCGGGCCGGCGCCTGAAGGCACCTGCAAGGCTGTGCATTTGTGGACGATGCGCTGCGCGCACCGGCCCGCTTGCCGTGGACAACGCTTCGCGTTGCCCACCACGCAGACCTTCGACCACAACTACACAGCCTCCTACTACCTTCATGAACTCCGAACACCGGAGTCCTATCGAGGCGACAACTATTCTGACGCGGGGGGGGTCCTCATGGTTCGCTGGTGGTCGCGGACAAGCCGCCCGATAACAGCTTTGGATTCAAAATAGCCGCACGCTCGCTGTGCAGCATCTCGGCCTGAACGACGCCGCTGAAGCTGAAAGAAGCCGGTCTCGCGCCACAGCCGTTTCCATCAATCCAGCGCACATCAATGCAGCCGCCCTGCCGGATCCGACAAAACGACCTCCATCCGATCCCGCCCCTGGCGCTTCGACGCATACAGCGCTTCGTCCGCCCGCTTGAGCCAATGCGACAGCTCGGCGTCGGGCTGGTCGAACAAGGTCGCCCCGATGCTGAGGGACACGGGCTCCGGCGTCGCGAACATCGCGCTCGCCTGCTGGGCGAACGCCTCGCGCAGTTCCCGGCCCAGGGCCTGCGCGGCTGAAGGCGACGCGTCGCGCAGCAGGATCACGAACTCGTCCCCGCCCAGCCGGGCGGCCAGCGCGCCGATCGGCAGCGTGCTGCGGATCAGGTCGCTGAGCGTGATGAGCAGGCGGTCGCCGGCATCGTGGCCGTGCAGGTCGTTGACCTGCTTGAAATTGTCGATGTCCATCAGCAGCAGGGCGCCCGGGCTGGCCGGCGAGGCCTGCCGCAGCAGCGCCGGGGCGCGCAGGTAGAGCGCGCGGCGGTTGTCCAGGGCGGTGAGCGGGTCGCGGGCGGCGATCTGGGCCATGCGTTCCTCGCGGCGGTGGCGCTCGGTGCCGGTCATGGACATGGCGAGCAGCATGATCGCCATCACGCCTTCCACCAGCGAGACCTGGATGACCACGCCCCGGAAGCTGGCCAGGTGGATGGATGCGTCGAGCGCCACCGCCGAAGCGGCCTTTGCCAGGTAGAACAGGCCGTGCGCCCACAGGACGAAGCGCAGCTGTGCCGCGCCCACGCTCAAAGCGCCGCCGCCCTGCGGGCGCAGCAGCAGGCCGGCGCGCAAGGTGACGGCAGCGATGAGCAGCGACTGCACGCCCAGCATCGTCTTGGACCACCAGGGCCCCTCGGGCAGCCACAGCATCGCCAGCCACACGGCGGCCAGCAGCCACCGCCCGGCGCGCGGCAGCCGGGTACGCCTGAACGCGGCAACGCCGCCCAGGAACAGCGCGTGGGCAACGATCAGCAGGCCGTTGGAGAACCAGATGCCCACGAACAGGAAGCCGCTGGCGCGCAGCAGGGCGAGCGCGCTGCCGACGGCGATGACGGCGAACCCCGCGCTCCAAAGCAGCAGCGAACGCTCGCGCACGCTGCTCCATTCCGAAGCCAGGTACAGCGTGGAGGCGGTTGCCAGGGCGGCGGTGATGACGAGCAGGGTGAAGGGATCGAGAACCATGGACGACGGACAGGTGGAGGAGGTATCCGCACCGGCAGGCCGCGAAGTGCCGGGGCCGGTCTTGATCGGCGTGTTTCCCCAGAAAGTTGGAAACGCTCCATATTTATTATTTTTATCATTATCCAACAGAGTTCAAACCCCGTGCAGGCGACTGCCTTTGGGGCGGCTCTTCCACCGGCAACTCCACCAGCACGCCGGTTTCCAGCTCCACCCGCACGCAGGCGCGCGGCACGAAGCCGTGTCCCAGGCCGGCGGCCTGGGCGGCTATTTTTGCCTGCATGTTCGGCACGGTGATGCGCCGCTGGCCCGAGAGCAGGCCCACGGTGCGGTCGGTCAGTTGCCGCGCGCCGTCGCCCACCACGATGGCGGTGTGTTCCAGCAGGTCGGCGCGGGTGAGCGGGCGCTGCAGTTGCACCAGCGGATGGGTGGCGGCCAACCGGTTCCGGCAACGACTCCGGAAGGGCTTCGCGAGCCGATTTCAGCCGTAGAGCAGGCGCGCAGGCCAGATGACCAGCGCAGGAAACGCCACCATCAGGAACATCATCGCGAACTCCGCCAGCATGAACGGCCAGACGCCGCGGATCACATCGTCCATGCGGATGCGCGCCACGCCGGCCACGACGTTCAGCACCGTGCCCACCGGCGGCGTGACGAGGCCGATGGAGTTGTTGATGATGAACAGCACCCCGAAATAGATCGGGTCGATGCCGGCGGCCTTGACCACGGGCATGAGCACGGGCGTGAGGATCAGGATGGTGGGCGTCATGTCCATGGCGGTGCCGACGACGATCACCAGCAGCATGATCATCGCCATCAGCAGGATGGGGCTGCCGATGAAGGGCTCCAGCAGCGTGACGACCTTGCCCGGCAGGTCGGCCACGGTGATCAGCCAGGCCGACACCAGGGCCGCGGCCACGAGGAACATCACCACGCCGGTGGTGCGCGCGGCGGTGACGAAGACGCCGTAGATCTGCGAGGGCTTGAGTTCGCGGTAGATGACCACGGCGACGAAGAGCGAATACACCGCCGCCACGACGGCCGCCTCGGTGGGCGTGAAGACGCCGAAGCGCAGGCCCACCAGGATGATGAGCGGCAGCATCAGCGCCCAGCCGGCTTGGCGGAATGCGAGCCAGACCTCCTTGCGCGAGCGGCGCGGCGGCGGCACGATGTGTTCCCTGCGCACCAGCCACCACCACGTGGCCCAGAGGGCCCCGGCGATGAGGATGCCGGGGAAGATGCCGGCCAGGAAGAGCTTGCTGATCGAGAGGTTCGCCGCCACGCCGAAGATCACGAAGCCGATGGAGGGCGGGATGATGGGGCCGATCACGCCGGCCGCGGCGATCAGGCCGCCGGAGCGCGCCTTGTCGTGGCCTGCGGCCACCATCATCGGGACCAGCAGGGCCGAGAGCGCGGCCGCGTCGGCCACCGCCGAGCCCGAGAGCGCCGAGAGCACGCAGGCCGCGACGATGGCGACGTAGCCCAGCCCGCCGCGCACGTGGCCGACGAGGGTGAGCGCCAGATCGACGATGCGCCTGGAGAGGCCGCCGGTGTTCATGACCTCGCCGGCCAGCATGAAGAAGGGCACGGCCAGCAGCGGGAAGCTGTCGGCGCCGTTGATCAGGTTCTGCGCGAGGATCTGCGCGTCGAACATGTCGAGGTGCCACATGAGCGCCACGCCGCAGAGCAGCAGCGAGAACGCGATCGGGATGCCGATCGCCATGGCGCCCAGCAGCGAGAGGAGGAAGACGGCGATGGTCATGGTGCGGGGCTCCTCATCCGCGGGGCTGGCGCTGCGTGTCCGCGGCGTCCGGCCCGGGCGCGGCGCCGGCCTGGGTGGCCAGCCGGTCCTCTTCGGCCAGGCGCGCCTGCAGGGCGTGGAATTCCGCGGTCTCTTCCGAGTCCTTGACCATGACCAGCGCGTCGCCGCGCAGCTGGCCGCTCAGCACGCGCCAGAGGTCGTAGAGCAGGAACACCGCGGCCGATGCCGCGAACACCACGCCGACCAGGTAGAAGTACCCCATCGACCAGCCGGTGGTGGGCGCGGTGACGTCCATGTTCAGCCGGGTCTGTGCCCAGCTGCCCGAGAAGATCAGCCAGCAGACCCAGAGCATCAGCCCCTGGCCGGCGACCACGCAGGCCTTCTTGCCCGCGTCGGGCAGGCGGCTCACCAGCATGTCCACGCCCAGGTGGCCGTGGTGCCGCATGGCCACGATGGCGCCCAGGAAGGTGAGCCAGACGAAGAGCCAGCGCGAGACTTCCTCCGACACGGTGATGCCGGTGTTGAAGGCGTAGCGCAGCACGACGTTGCCGAACACCATCACCACCATCACCGCCAGGGCGCCGGCCATGAGGAAATCCAGCAACCGGCAATAGCGGTCCATCCAACGTTCCATGGTTGTGTCTCCTGATCGGCGTGCGCGTCAGAGGCTGCGGCCGTCCAGCAGGCCGCGCGCGGCCAGGTGGTTGATGAAGGCGCGCAGGCCGAACCGCCAGGGCGGCGCGGTCTCGCTGTGGGTGACGCGGTTGCAGAGGGCGCCCAGCCGGGCGCTGCGGATGGTGACCTCGTCGCCCAGTTGGTGGGTGAAGCCGGCGCCGGGTTCGCCGCGGTCCTCGATGGGCGCGAAGAGCGTGCCCAAAAACAGCATGAAGCCGTCCGGGTACTGGTGCGCGGCCAGGGTCTGCGCGACGATGTCCGCCGGGTCGCGGCTGATGCTGGCCATGGTGTTGATGCCGCGCATGGTGAAGCCGTCGGTGCCGCGCACTTCCAGGTGCACGGTTTCTCGGCGCACGTCGTCCATGCCGAAGCTGGCGTCGAAGAGCCGGATGAAGGGGCCGATGGCGCAGGAGGCGTTGTTGTCCTTGGCCTTGCCGAGCAGCAGGGCGCTGCGGCCCTCGATGTCGCGCAGGTTGACGTCGTTGCCGAGCGTGGCGCCCACGATGTCGCCGCGGCCGTTCACGGCCAGCACCACCTCGGGCTCGGGATTGTTCCAGGCCGAATCGGCGCGGATGCCGATCTCCTGGCCGGTGCCGACGGAGGCGAGCACGGGGGCCTTGGTGAACACTTCGGCATCGGGGCCGATACCGACTTCCAGGTACTGGGACCAGAGGCCCTGCTGCTGCAACAGGGCCTTCAGCGCCATCGCCTTGTCGGAGCCGGGGCGGATGTCCGCGAGGTTCTCGCCGATCAGCGCCTGCACCTTGCCGCGCAGTTCCTGGGCGCGCGATGCGTCGCCGCGCGCCTGTTCCTCGATCACGCGCTCGACCATGCTGGCGGCGAAGGTCACGCCGGCGGCCTTGACCACCTGCAGGTCGCAGGGCGCGAGCAGGAAGGGCCGGGCGGTGTCGCGGGCGCCGAGGCGGCTGTTGCCCAGCAGTTCTTCCACCGCGCACAGGCGCTCGCCGGCAGCCTGGCGCGCGGCCTCGGCGGGCCGGTCGGCGTCGAGCAGGGTGCTCATGGTGGGGAAGGCGCGGCTGATGTCGAACACGCCTTCGGGGCGCAGCGCCACCACCGCGGGGCCGGCCGGCGGGCCGGGTGTCCAGGCCCGGGCCACCAGCGTGCCGGCCAGTCCGTCGTCGGGCAGCAGGCCCGTGCGTTCGTCGTTCATGGTTCTCGTCCTCGGGCGTCAGTGGTTGTGGCGGGGTGTCTGCTCGGCGATGCGGCGGAACTGCAGCGCGAAATCCAGCGTGGCGCCGTCGGCGAGCTGGCCGGTTTTCTCGCGGTAGAGCGCTTCCCAGGGCGAGCGGCTCGCAGGCACGGGCGGCGGCGGCAGTTCGCGGCGGCGGCGGGCGATCTCATCGTCGGGCACCAGCGCGTTGCAGTGGCCGCGCTGCAGGTCGATCAGGATCAGGTCGCCGGTCTGCAGCCAGGCGAGGCCCCCGCCCGCCGCGCTCTCGGGCGAGGCGTTGAGGATGGAGGGGCTGTCGGCGGTGCCGGATTGCCGGCCGTCGCCCAGCGTGGGCAGCGCCCGGATGCCGCGCCGGATCAGCGCATCGGGCGGCTGCATGTTGACCACCTCGGCCGAGCCGGGCCAGCCCAGCGGGCCGGCGCCGCGCATCACCAGGATGCAGTCCTCGTCGATGCCGAGGGCAGGGTCGTTGATGCGCGCGTGGTAGTCCTCGGCGCCGTCGAAAACGATGGCCCGGGCCGTGAACACGTCTTCATGGCCCGGCCGGCAGAGGTAGCGCGCGCGGAAGGCCTCGGAGATCACCGAGGTTTTCATGATGCCGAAATCGAACAGGTTGCCCGAGAGCACCAGGAAGCCGGCCTTGTCCATCAGCGGGTCGGCGAAGGTGCGGATCACCTCGCGGTCCGTCGCTTCGCGGCCCTGCAGGTTCTCGGCGATGCTGCGGCCCGTGACGCTGGCGCAGTCGCCGTGCAGCCGGCCGGCCTGCAGCAGCTCCCACATCACCGCGGGCACGCCGCCGGCACGGAAGAAGCGCTCGCCCAGGTATTTGCCGGCGGGCTGCATGTTGACCAGCAGGGGCAGGCCGTAGGCATGGTCGGTCCAGTCGCGCGGGTGCAGTTCGACGCCGGCATGGCGCGCCATGGCCTGGATGTGCACCTGCGCGTTGCTGGAGCCGCCCGCGCAGCTGACCACCGCCAGCGCGTTGAGGAAGCTCTCGCGGGTGAGCACGCGCGAGGGGCGCAGGTCTTCGTGCGCCATCTCGACGATGCGCCGGCCGGTGGCATAGGCCATCTGGCCGCGCTCGCGGTAGGGCGCGGGGATGGCGGCGCAGCCGGGCAGCGACAGGCCCAGGGCCTCGGCCACCGCGTTCATGGTGGAGGCCGTGCCCATGGTGTTGCAGTGGCCGGCCGAGGGCGCGCTGTCGCAGGCGCGCTGCAGGAATTCTTCCTCGTCGATCTCGCCGGCCGCCAGCATGCGGCGGCTGCGCCAGATGACGGTGCCCGAGCCGACCAGTTCGCCCTCGTGCCAGCCATCGAGCATCGGCCCGCCCGAGAGCACGATGGCGGGGATATCGACGGTGGAAGCGGCCATGATGCCGGCCGGCGTGGTCTTGTCGCAGCCGGTGGTCAGCACCACGGCGTCGATGGGGTAGCCGTAGAGGATCTCGACCAGGCCCAGGTAGGCGAGGTTGCGGTCCAGCGCGGCGGAGGGGCGGCGGCAGTTCTCGAAGATCGGGTGGACGGGGAATTCGATCGGGATGCCGCCCGCATCGCGGATGCCGTCGCGCACGCGGCGGGCCAGTTCGAGGTGGATGCGGTTGCAGGGGGAAAGATCGCTGCCGGTCTGGGCGATGCCGATGATGGGCCGGCCCGAGCGCAGCTCCTCGGGCGTGAGCCCGTAGTTCATGAAGCGCTCGAGGTAGAGCGCGGTCATGTCGGAGCGCGCCGGGTCGGCGAACCAGTCGCGCGAGCGGAAGCGGCGGCCTTCGGGTGGGGTCATGTCGTTTTCGGTTACTTGCGGCGGGCCTTTTCCAGCTCGGCCATCATTTCGCGGGTGGTGTCCTCGCCGAATTCCTTGCTGTACCTGGCGACCACGGGCTGCAGCTTGTCGCGCAGCTGGGCCTGCTCCGCGGCGGGCAGTTCGGTCACCTGCATGCCGAGCTTCTTCAGCTCGCCGAGCGCCTTGGCTTCCAGCGCGCGGATGGCCTTGCGCTCGAACGCGGTGGCTTCGTTGGCGGCCTCCTGCACGATCTTCTGCTCCTCGGGGGAGAGGGTGTCCCAGGTCTTTTTCGACATCAGCAGCACCCAGGTGCTGTAGATGTGGCGCGACAGGACCAGGTGCTTCTGCACCTCGTAGAACTTGCTGGTCAGGATGGTCGCGGTCGGGTTCTCCTGGCCATCCACCGCCTTCTGTTCCATGGCCGAGTACAGCTCGGTGAAGGGCATGGGCGTGGCGTTGGCGCCGAGCGCGTTGAAGCTGTCGATGAACAGCTGGTTCTGGATCACGCGGACCTTCAGGCCGGCGAAGTCTTCGGCCTTCTGGATGGGGCGGCGCGAGTTGGTGGTCTGGCGGAAGCCGTTCTCCCAGTAGCCGAGGCCGACCAGGCCCTTCTCGGGCAGCCTGGCGAGCAGCTTCCTGCCGAAGGCGCTGTCGAGCACGGCGTCGGCTTCCTCGCTGGTATTGAAGGTGAGCGGCAGGTTCAGCACGCCGAAGTCCTTGACCACCGGCACCAGGGTGGAGCTGTCGGGCACCGTCATCTCCAGGGTGCCGCCGCGCAGTGCGGAGATCATGGTGACATCGTTGCCCAGCGTGCCGTTGGCGAAGAGCCTGGCGCGCATCTTGCCGCCGCTTTTGGCCGCGAGGACCTCGTCGAAGTGCCGCGACGCGTGGGCCTGCGGATGGTCGTCGCTGATGCCGGTGCCGATCTTGAAGGTGCGCTCGCGCACCTGCGCCGCGGCGGGCGCGGCCAGCACGGCAGCCAGGGCGGTGGCCAGCGCGAACGTCTTGAAAGCTGCGTGGAATTGCATGATGTCGTGTCTCCTGCGGATGTTCCTGGGTGTCGCGGGGGTGCAGACTAGGGGGCGGTGCCCGTGGCGTCCAATCAGTGTTTTTCCACGGGGCATTCCTTCCAGTTATCGGTCCCCCCAAAATGCCGGGCAAACCCTTATCCATCGCCACCGCCTGCAGCCGCCTGCGCTCGCGGCACCTGCAGTTCCTGGACATCCTGGGGAGGACGCGCAACCTGCGGCTCACGGCCGAGCAGATGCACGTGACGCAGCCGGCCGCCACCAAGATCCTGCTGGACCTGGAGGAGATCTTCGATGCGCGGCTGTTCGAGCGGCTGCCGCGCGAGATGCGCCCCACCGAGCTGGGCCTGTTCGCGCTGGGCTATGCCGCCTCCGCGCTGGCGGGCCAGGCGAAGTTCGTGGACGAATTCAATGCGCTCAAGCAGGGCGGGCACGGGCAACTGTCCATCGGCGCCATCTCCGGCTCGGCCGCGCGGCTGCTCACCACGGCCATCGCCGAGATGCAGCGGCGCCGGCCGCTGCTGGTGCTGAAGGTGCGCGAGCAGAGCAGCGACCAGCTCATCGCCTGGCTGGGCGAGCGCAGGATCGACCTGATGATCGGCCGCTTCACCGACGAGGCGCAGCAGGCGGATTTCCAGTACGAGCGCCTGTCCGGCGAGACGCTGCAGGTGGTGGGCGGGCCGCACCATCCGCTGCGCGGCATCCAGGGCCTGGAGGTGGGCCGCCTCGCGCACTGGCCCTGGCTGCTGTACCCGGAATCGACGGCGCTGCGCAAGGTGTCCGACGACATCTTCCGGGCCATCGGCATGACGCCGACCTCGGGCGTGATGGAGACGCAGTCCTTCCTGTTCGCGCTGGAATCGCTGCGCATCACCGACATGCTCTCGCTGCAGCCGAGCGCGCTGGCCGACCGGTACATCGCCAAGGGCCTGCTCGCCCCCATCCACGTGGACGTGCCCCGGGCGATGCCCGACTACGGCATGCTGGTGCGCCAGGGCGAGACACCGACGCCGGCGGCGCAGGCGTTCATGGAGGTGCTGCGGGATGTGGCGGGCGGGAAGGTGGTGGCGGCCCGGCGGTAGGCGCCAGCGGGTCCCCGGTCAGTACGGCAGGATCCCCGGCAACAACTGCCGGTCCAGCCGCTGCCGCCACCACTTGAGCGCCTCTCCCATGTGGTCGGGCCGCCAGGCCAGGAAGAAGGGCTCGTCCGGGCGCGGCGCTTCCACTTCCAGTTCCACCAGGATGCCGGTTTCCAGTTCCGTGCGCACGCAGGCGCGGGGCACGAAGCCATGGCCCAGGCCCGCGGCCTGCGCGGCGATCTTGGCGTGCATGTGCGGCACGATGATGCGGCGCTGGCCCGACAGCAGGCCGATGGTGCGGTCGTTCGACGATCGTGCGCCGTCGCCCACCACCACGGCCGTGTGCTCCAGCAGGTCGCCGCGCGTGAGCGGGCGCCTGAGCTGGGCCAGGGGGTGCGTGGCCGTCACGCAGAACACGAACTGCAGCGTGCCCACCGGCACGGCCTTGTAGCCGCCGCCAGCGGGGCCTTCGCCGGCGGCCACCACGATGTCGGCGCGCCCCTCGCGCAGGGCTTCCCAGGTGCCGGTCATCACGTCGCAGCCGATGCGCAGCCGCGTGCCGCAGTTCAGGTCCTCGAAGGCGCAGATGTCCTGGTTGAAGGCATGCGTGGGGATCAGTGAATCGTGCACCAGCCGCACTTCGGATTCGAAGCCCGTGGCGATCTGCCGCATGCGCGATTCCAGCTGCCTGGCGCCGGCCAGCAGCCAGCGGCCCTCCTTGATCATTTCCTGCCCCGCGGGGGTGAGCGTCACGCGCGGGCCGTTGCGGGTGAACAGGGCAAAGCCCAGCTGCTCTTCCAGCCGGGCGATGGCGTACGAGATGGTGGACGGCACCTTGTGCAGCCGTTCGGACGCCCCGGCGAACGAGCCGTGCCGGGCGATGGCGTCCACCAGTTCGATGGCTTCCAGGGAGAGTTTCAGCATGGTCGGGATGGTTTGATCTGGATCATCGAAATTATCGATGATGGAAGGCCAAACCTTTCAACCTGGCGCGCATCGAGGCGCCGGATACTTTCTTCACCGCAGCACTGAAAGCCCAGGGAAAAACCGGGGAAGGCTCTCCGGGGCGCAGTGTGAATTCCATCGAATGAAGAAAGGACCGAAACCATGATCGACATCCGCAAAGCCCAACACCGCGGCACCGCCAACCATGGCTGGCTGCACTCCCGCCACACGTTCTCGTTCGGCCACTACCGCGATGCGAACCAGCAGGGTTTCTCCGACCTGCTCGTGATCAACGACGACCGCGTGGCGCCTTCGAAGGGCTTCGGCACCCATGGCCACCGCGACATGGAAATCTTCTCCTATGTGCTCGACGGCGCGCTGGAGCACAAGGATTCGATGGGCACGGGCTCGGTGATCCGCCCCGGCGACGTGCAGATGATGAGCGCCGGCAGCGGCGTGCAGCACAGCGAGTTCAACCATTCGCCCGAAGAGCCCGTGCACTTCCTGCAGATCTGGATCGTGCCGAACAAGGTCGGTGTCCAGCCGCGCTACCAGCAGGTGCACTTCACCGAAGCCGACAAGCGCGGCCGGCTGCGCCAGATCATCTCGCCGGAGGGCACGAACGGATCGCTGGCCGTGCACCAGGACGCCCGGGTCTATGCCGGCCTGTTCGACGGGGACGAGTCTGCCGACCTGGCCGTGGGCGCCAACCGCAACGTCTATGTGCATGTGGCCCGCGGCAGCGTCGAGGTGAACGGCGAGCGGCTGGACGAAGGCGACGGCGCCCGCATCCGCAACGCCGGCGACCTGCATTTCGCCAAGGGCGAGGACGCCGAGGTGCTGGTGTTCGACCTGCGGCCCAACGAGCTGCCCACGATGCCCCATTGAAGGGCGCGTCAGGTTCTTCCGTTCTTTCGTTGATTCCGTCATCCACATACGTTCCAGGAGCTTCCCATGCAAAACGCCAACGCTTCCACCGCCCGTCCCGTCGCCGTCGCCCGTCCCGGGGCCCGCCTGCTCAACCCGCAGGACCACACGCTGATCATGATCGACTTCCAGTCGCAGATGGCCTTCGCCACGCACTCGATCGATCCGGTGCAGCTGCGCTCGAACGCCGCGCTGGTGGCGTCGGCCGCCGCCGGCTTCGGCGCCTCGACCATCCTGACCACGGTGGCGGAAAAGAGCTTCTCGGGCCCCATGTTCGACGAAGTGACCGCGCCGTTCCCCGGCCAGGCCCTGCTGGACCGCACGTCCATGAACACCTGGGAAGACGAGGCCGTGATCCGCCGCGTGAACGAGATCGGCAAGCCGCGCATCGTGCTGGCCGGCCTGTGGACCAGCGTGTGCATCGTGGGCCCGGCGCTGTCGGCGCTGGACCAGGGCTTTGAGGTGTTCGTGATCGCCGATGCCTGCGGCGACATCTCGGTGGAAGCCCACAACCGCGCCATGGAGCGCATGGTGCAGGCCGGCGCGCAGCCCATCACCGCGCTGCAGTACCTGCTGGAGATGCAGCGCGACTGGGCGCGCGGCGAGACGTACGACATGACGACGGGCATCGCGAAGAAGTTCGGCGGCGGCTACGGCCTGGGGATCACTTACGCCAAGACCATGTTCAACGCCCACGAAGGCTGAAAAAAAGGCGCTCTGCCATCGTCAAACCCCTTGAAGGCCTGAACACCATGACCACACCCGCCACCACTGCCGACCTGATCCTGCGCAACGGCCGCTTCACCACGCTGGACCGCGCCAATCCCACGGCGAGCGCCGTCGCCATCGCGCAGGGGCGCTTCACCCGGGTGGGTGGCGACCGCGAAGTCATGGCGCTGGCCGGGCCGCAGACGCGGGTGATCGACCTGGGCGGGCGCAGCGTGCTGCCGGGGCTGATCGACAACCACCTGCACATCATCCGCGGCGGGCTGAACTTCAACATGGAGCTGCGCTGGGACGGGGTGAAGAGCCTGGCCGATGCGATGGCGATGCTCAAGCGCCAGGTGGACGTGACGCCCGCGCCGCAGTGGGTGCGGGTGGTGGGCGGCTTCACCGAGCACCAGTTCGTGGAAAAGCGCCTGCCCACGCTGGCGGAGCTGAACGCCGTGGCGCCGGACACGCCGGTGTTCATCCTGCACCTGTACGACCGCGCGCTGCTCAACGGCGCCGCGCTGCGGGCCGTGGGCTACGGCCGCGACACGCCCGCGCCGCCCGGCGGCGAGATCGTGCGCGACAGCGCGGGCAACCCCACGGGCCTGCTGCTGGCCAAGCCCAATGCGGCCATCCTGTACGCCACGCTGGCCAAGGGCCCGAAGCTGCCGCACGAATACCAGGTGAACTCCACGCGCCACTTCATGCGCGAGCTCAACCGCCTGGGCGTGACCGGCGCGATCGACGCGGGCGGCGGCATGCAGAACTACCCCGACGACTACCAGGTGATCCAGGAACTGGCCGACGCCGGCCAGCTCACGATCCGCCTGGCCTACAACCTGTTCACGCAAAAGCCCAAGGAAGAGAAGGCCGACTTCCTGCACTGGACGGCCACCTCGCAGTACAAGCAGGGCACGGATTACTTCCGCCACAACGGCGCGGGCGAGATGCTGGTGTTCTCGGCCGCGGACTTCGAGGATTTCCGGCAGCCGCGCCCCGAGCTGGCGCCGGAGATGGAAGGCGAGCTGGAGGAGGTGGTGCGCATCCTGGCGCAGAACCGCTGGCCCTGGCGCATGCACGCCACCTACGACGAGACCATCGACCGCGCGCTCGGCGTGTTCGAGAAGGTGAACCGGGACACGCCGCTGGCCGGCCTGAACTGGTTCTTCGACCACGCCGAGACCATCTCGGAAAAATCCATCGACCGCATCGCGGCCCTGGGCGGCGGCGTGGCCGTGCAGCACCGCATGGCCTACCAGGGCGAGTATTTCATGGAGCGCTACGGCGCCGCCGCGGCAGAGGCCACGCCGCCCGTCAAGCGCATGCTGGAGAAGGGCGTTCAAGTCTCCGCCGGCACCGACGCCACCCGCGTCGCGAGCTACAACCCCTGGGTGTCGCTGTCGTGGCTGGTGACCGGCAGGACGGTGGGCGGCCTGCAGATCACGCCGCAGCGCAACTGCCTCACCCGTGACCAGGCGCTGCGCATGTGGACCGAGAACGTCACCTGGTTCAGCAACGAGCAGGGCAGGAAGGGCCGCATCCAGGAGGGCCAGCTGGCCGACCTGGTCGTGCCCGACCGCGACTTCTTCGCCTGCGCCGAATCCGAGATCGCCGACACCACGGCCCTGCTCACGATGGTGGCTGGCAAGGTGGTCTATGGCGCGGGCGATTTCGCCCGCTTCGACGAAGGCGCGCCGCCGCCGGCCATGCCCGACTGGTCGCCCGTGCGCACCTTCCGCGGCTATGGCGCGTGGGGCGTTCAGGAGGGTGCGCCGCTGCAGGCGGTGATGCGCAACGCGGCGGCGAGCTGCGGCTGCGCCAGCCAGTGCAACCTGCACGGCCACGCGCATGCCACGGCCTGGAGCAGCCGGCTGCCCGTGTCCGACCTGAAGGGCTTCTGGGGCGCGCTGGGCTGCGCCTGCTGGGCGGTGTGACGTGGACGGGATGCTGCATGCCGCGGCCGCCGCCTCCTGGGTGCAGCCGCTGGCCCTGCTGTGCCTGTGCGCGGCCTACCTGCAGGGTGGATGGGACAAGGTCCGCGACTTCCGCGGCGCGGTGGCCGAAATGCGCCGCTTCGGCCTGGCGCCTGCCGGGCCCATCGCCCTGGCCACCATCGCGCTGCAGTTCGGCGCACCGGCCCTGATCCTTTCGGGCTGGTACCGCTGGGCGGGGGCGCTGGCCCTCGCGGGCTTCACCGCCGCCGCGGCTTTTCTGGCGGACCGTTTCTGGACGCAGGCGCCGCCCGAGCGGCAGCGCAGCGCCAACGCATTCTTCGAACATTGGGGCCTGGTGGGCGGCATGCTGCTCGTCGCCTGGCACGACCTGGGAGCTTATCGTGGCTGATCACAACAACCATCCCCCGACCAAGGCACCCGGCAGCTTCGCGCCGCTCGCCATTCCCGTCTTCGCCGTGCTGTGGGCCGCCACGGTGCTGGGCAACATCGGCAGCTTCATGCGCGACGTGGCCAGCGCCTGGATGGTGACGGAGCTGTCCTCCAGCCCCGCGGCCGTGGCGCTGATCCAGACGGCGGCCACGCTGCCCGTCTTCCTGCTGGCGATTCCCGCGGGCGTGCTGTCGGACATCCTGGACCGCCGCCGCTTCCTGATCGGCGTGCAGGTGCTGCTGGGCGCCGTCAGCGGCACGCTGCTGGTGCTGGCCCACACGCAGGCGCTGACGGTGGAGTGGCTGGTGGCGCTCACCTTCGTGGGCGGCATCGGCGCCGCGCTGATGGGCCCGACCTGGCAGTCCATCGTGCCCGAGCTGGTGCCGCGCAGCGAGCTCAAGAGCGCCGTGGCGCTGAATTCGCTGGGCATCAACATCGCCCGCGCCATCGGGCCGGCCGCCGGCGGCCTGCTGCTGGCGAGCTTCGGCGCCGCGGCCGCCTACGGGCTCGACGTGCTGAGCTATGTGTTCGTGATCGCCGCGCTGCTGTGGTGGAAGCGCCCGCAGGCCGAGGCCTCGGCGCTGAACGAGCAGTTCTTCGGCGCCTTCCGGGCCGGCGTGCGCTATGCCCGCGCCAGCCGCGAACTGCACGTGGTGCTGCTGCGCGCGGCGGTGTTCTTCCTGTTCGCCAGTTCGGTCTGGGCGCTGCTGCCGCTGGTGGCGCGCCGCATGCTGGGCGGCACGGCCGGCTTCTACGGCGTGATGCTGGGCGCCGTGGGCGCGGGCGCCATCCTGGGCGCGGTGCTGCTGCCGCGGCTGCGCAGGCGCCTGGACACCGACGGGCTGGTGCTGCTGGCCTCGGCCGTCACGGCGGTGGTGATGGGCGTGCTGGCCCTGGCGCCACCGCAGTGGGCCGCCGTGGCGCTGATGCTGGCGCTGGGCCTGGGCTGGATCATCGCGCTGACCACGCTCAACGGCGTGGCCCAGGCGGTGCTGCCCAACTGGGTGCGCGGCCGCGGGCTGGCCATCTACCTGATGGTGTTCAACGGCGCCATGGCGCTGGGCAGCCTGGGCTGGGGCCTGGTGGCCGGCCAGCTGGGCCTGCCGGCCACGCTGCTGGCCGGGGCGGGCGGGCTGGTGGCCGTGTCGCTGGTCTTCCACCGCGTCAAGCTGCCCACGGGCGAAGCCGACCTGCAGCCGTCCAACCACTGGCCCGAGCCGCTGCTGGCCGAGCCCGTGGCGCACGACCGCGGCCCGGTGATGGTGCAGGTCGAGTACCGGGTGCGGCGGCACGACCTGCCTGCCTTCCTGCAGGCCATGCGGCACGTGGCCCGCGAGCGCCGCCGCGACGGTGCCTATGCCTGGGGCGTGGCCGAGCACACGGGGGAGCCGGGGCGGGTGATCGAATGGTTCCTGGTCGAGTCCTGGGCGGAGCACCTGCGGCAGCACCGGCGCGTCTCGCGTGCCGATGCCGACCAGCAGGCCGAGGCACGGCGCTTCCACATCGGCCCGGAGGCCCCGGTGGTGCACCACTTCCTGGCGCTGGATCCGCGCGATCCCGCAGCCTCCGTGCCGCGGGACCCGGACCCGGACGGGCATGGCCACGGCCATGCCGGCAGCGGCGGGGTGGACTGATCCGTCTTGGGCAGGGGCTGGACCTTTTCTTGCTTGGGGTGACCCGGCCGTCCGGAGGGGCTGCGGATGTGTCGTCATTTGGTAACGACATAATCCGCCCCCCGAAAACTGGGCTTGCCGGGGCGGCGCTTCACGACGAGGACTGCACCGGCGGCCGCCAGGTCGGTTTCCTGCCCTGGCGCACCCTGGGCGTTCCCGATGCGCGCGCGGGCACGCTGATGTACGGCGCCTACCGCGCGCCCGACACCGACCAGCCCTGGCGCGACATGGACCTGGCGCAGTCCAAAGACCGCCTGCGCCCCTCGTTCACCGTGGGCCTGCCGCCCGTGCTGCCCGCGACGCCGCTGGCGCTCAACCCGGCCAACGCGAACCTGCTGGACTTCTGCTATGCCATGACCCTGGCCTCCAACGCACCCGCGAACGCATCGGCCCTGGGTGTGATCGATGCCAATGCAGGCGCCGCGCGCCGCGCGGTCGCCTTCACGGTCGCCGCGCCCGGGCTGCTGGACGCCGACGGCGACGGCAACCCCTTCGACGGCCGCCAGGCCGGCGCGTCGAATACCTCGCCCACCTTCGACGCCGCCAACCGCCCGGTCTCCGGCGGTTACGACGACCGGGTGCTGGCCGTGCCCTTCAACGCGCTGTTCGCGCAGATGCAGTGCGGCCAGGCGCTCTCGGCGGTCAGCCATTCCCATGTCAATGCGGCGACGGCCGCCGCCTCCATGCAGCAGGCGATGGTCGATTACCAGCGCCAGCTGGAGATCGCCGCGCTGCTCGCGGGCGCCGGCGTGGCCTCCGCCACGGCCGGGGTGCTCAGCGCCTCGGCGGGGCTGTCTTCCGCCGTGGCAGGCTCGGCCAACGCGGTGGCATTCACCATCCTCACCTATGGCTCGGCCGCGGGCGTGATGGCGCCGGCGGTCGCCTCCGTGGTCTCCAACACCGCCGCCGTCGTGGCCTCGGCCGCCACGCTGGCCAAGTCCGTGCTGGCCAAGCAGGAGGCCGACCGCCGCGTCACAGAGGTGGCGCCCCTGGTCACCGACAGCGCCGCGCAGGCCACCGCCATCGACGCCGACGCCCGCACCGCCGACAACCTGGGTTTCTGACACATGTGCCTTTTCCCCATCCACCGCCCGGGCTCCCGCCGCCGCGCTGCCGCGCAACGCGGCTTCAGCATGCTGGAACTGTCCATCGCGCTGGTCGTCATCGGCCTGATCATCGGCGCCGTGGCCGTGGGCCGCGACCTGCAGCGCAACGCCAGCTACCAGCGCATCTCCTCCAGCTTCGTGCAGGGCTGGCTGATGGCCTACGACGCCTACGTCACGGGCACCGGCATCGTGCCCGGCGACTCGGCCACGGCCCCCACGGGCCTGGTCAACGGCAACACCACGGAGCTGTGCGGCAACGACCTGCTCAACGTGTTCCTGGCCGCCGGCATCCGCCTGCCGCAGGGCCGCGCCGAAGGGCAGGCCAGCCGCTACGCCTACCTGGACTCCAATGGCAACCCGCAGGAGGTGGAGGTGTGCTTCCAGAACGTGGCCTGGGCCGAGCCCGGGACGACGGTCGGCACCTATGTCTCGCGCCCGCGCAACGTGATGGTGCTCAAGCGCATCACCCCGGCGCTGGCCTCCCTGCTGGACGCGCAGATCGACGGCAGCGCGGACGCCCGCTTCGGCCGCATGCGGGAGAATTCCCAGGCCGCCCTGGTGGCCGTGACCACCGGCGTGCCCTGGAGCGTGGACGAACGCATGGCCTTCGGCAGCACCACGGCCACCACGCTCGACGAAAGCCAGGTGGCGGTGGTGACGGGCTGGGTGGTGATGAACCGCTGATCGTCAGCCCAGGCCCAGCCAGCCGTGCAAGGCGCGGCAAAATGGCACTGCATGCAGCGCAACGCATGTGGCGCATGCCTGCTCCTTCCCGGAATGTGAATAAACTGCCTTCCCTGTCCACTTGGCAGTGGAGGGCCGTGCCCTTGGGGCGTCTTGTGATACCGGGCGTGTAGCGCGGCCTTGCCGAGAGCACACTGGATTGTCGGCAGGAAAAGAGGGCATGCCCCTCGTTAACGGATGGCCCGCTGGCAGCAGATGTCCTGCGGTGCCTGTCCGTCGGGCGAGTGCAATCTGCCCAGAACCATGGAGTTTCCTGATAGTGAAAAACGTCACCAACCCGAACCAGCTGTCCCGGCTGGTTTTGAAGGGCTACAAGTCGATCGCTGAATGCGATTTGCCCCTGGGTTCCATCAACGTGCTCATAGGCGCCAATGGAGCGGGGAAGTCGAATTTCATCGGGTTCTTCAAGCTCATCGGCCGCATCCTGGATGAGCAGCTTCAGGTCTGTGTGGGCGACATGGGCGGACCGGACGCGATGCTCCACTATGGGCGGAAGAAAACCGAGACTTTGAGTGCGGAGCTGTATTTCGGCAATAACGGCTACCGCTTTCGTCTCAAGCCGACGCAGGACAATCGGATGATGTTCGCTCGCGAGGCCCTGTGGTGGAACATACATGGTGATTGGCAATCGACCTCCGGCCATTTCGAGACCCGGTTCAAGAACCGGGAAGGGAAAGGGGGTATATGGGATTACACGGTCCCGGCGATGCGCAGCTGGCGTGTCTACCATTTTCACGACACGAGCACCTCGGCGATGGTCAAGCAGGTGCACGGCGTCGGCGACTACGAATACCTGAGAGAAGACGCCCGGAATCTCGCGGCTTTTCTCAAGCAGCTCAAGGACCACCACGCCAGCCATTACCAGCGCATCGTCAAGTCCATTCAGATGGTGGCGCCGTTCTTCGGTGATTTCCTGTTTCGCCCCTACGCTGGCAATCCAGAAAGGATCCAGCTCGAATGGACCGAGGTCGGCCAGGATGTGCCTTTTACCGCCAGCGCCTTGTCGGATGGAACACTGCGCTTCATTTGCCTCGCTGCCGTGCTGCTGCAGCCTGAAGAGTGCATGCCCGCAACCATCCTGATCGACGAACCCGAATTGGGTCTGCATCCTTTCGCCATCACGATGCTGGGGGCGATGATGAAGTCCACCGCGCAGCAACACCAGATCATCGTTTCCACCCAGTCGGTGGAATTGGTCAATGAGTTCGATCCCGAGGATCTGATCGTGGTGGACAAGAAAGGGGGCGCATCCACCTTTGCGCGTCCCGATGCCGACTCGCTGGCTGAATGGCTTCAGGAATACACCCTGGGTGAGCTGTGGAAGAAAAACATCCTCGGAGGGAGGCCTCAGCGATGAGCCGCATCTATGTGCTGGTGGAGGGGCAGACCGAGGAAGCTTTTGTCCGCGAATTGCTGGTACCGCACTATGCCCGGCTCGGCCGCTTCCTGACGCCCATCATCGTCAGTACCAGCCCGGGGCACAAGGGAGGGGTGGTGAGCTACGCCAAGGTCAAGCCCCAGATTGTCCGGCTGTGCAGGCAGGACGAAGAGGCGCATGTCACGACGATGTTCGATCTGTACGCCCTGCCCACGGATTTTCCCGGCAAGGCCGCTGCAGCCTATCCGGCGCACGCCAGCGGTGCGGCAAAAGCGCTCTACCTGGAAAGCCTGCTGTCGCAGGACATACGCCAGCCCAACTTTCTGCCTTATCTGATGGTGCATGAGTACGAGGCCCTGCTGCTCTCCTGTCCCGAGCAGTTCGCGGAGTGGACGAGCGATGGCACGGTGCCTTCCACGTTGGTCAGGGCTGTGGCAGATGCCGGGGCGCCCGAGGACGTGAATGGTGGCCCACATACGGCCCCATCCAAGCGCATCCTGGCTGTCATGCCGGAGTACCAGAAGACCTTTCATGGACCGCTGATCGCATGCGACATCGGGTTGGACGCCATGAGGGCGGCCTGCCCTCATTTCCACGCCTGGCTGCAGGCCGTCGAGGTGCTTCCTTGAGCCCTTGAGCGTTCCGGTGGACGAGCAGGGCCTGTCGTCAGTCCCCCTGGGCCTGTACTTCCACCGCGCAGTCATAGAACGTCGGCGCCGCCCCCAGGTCCGTCAGCGCCTGCCCCGTCACCTCGTTCACGTTCGTGCCCTGCAGGCCGAACTTGCGCCACCAGATGCCCAGGCCGTGCACCACGCCCGCGCGCGCGCGGCCGTTGAGCGCCACGCGGCAGGCATAGCTGCCGCGGTCGTTGAACACGCGCACGGTGCTGCCGTCGGCGATGCCGCGCGCGGCGGCGTCCTCGGGGTGCATCTCCAGCAGCGGCTCGGTCTCGATGTTGCGCAGGCTCGTGACGTTCACGAAGGTGGAGTTCAGGAAGTTGCGCGCCGGCGGCGAGATCATCGCCAGCGGATAGCGGCCGCCAGGCTGCGCGGGCTCGTGGTTGGGCAGGTAGTCCGGCAGCGGGTCCAGCCCCTGCGCGGCCAGCCGCTCGCTGTGGAACTCGCAGCGGCCCGAGGGCGTCGGGAAGCCGCCTTCCGCGAATGGCGCATCGGGAATCGCCAGCGTGGCGAAGCCCGTGTCCAGCAATTGCTGGAAGTCCACATGGTGGCCATAGGCCTGCCGGCAGAGGTCCTCGTCGCTGTCGGCGAAGCAGGGCTCCGTGAAGCCCATGCGCGCGGCCAGTTCGCGGAACACCTGGGTGTTGGGCCTGGACTGGCCGAGCGGCGCCACGGCCGGCCGGTTCAGCAGCACGTCGGTGTGGCCGTAGGCCACGTGCACGTCCCAGTGCTCCAGCTGCGTGGTGGCGGGCAGCACGTAGTCCGCGTAATCGGCCGTGTCGGTCTGGAAATGCTCCAGCACCACGGTGAACAGGTCGTCCCGCGCGAAGCCGCGCACCACCTTGGCCGATTCCGGCGCCACGGCCACCGGATTGCTGTTGTAGACGACCACGGCCTCGACGCGCGGTCCGAACCCGGGCGAGGCGGCGCGCAGCAGGTCGTCGCCGATGGTGGACATGTTGATGGTGCGCGGCCGCACGCCCGCGGGGATCAGGTCGGGGCGGTGCAGCACGGGCCGCTGCACGGGGAACTGCCCCGAGCTGGAGAGCAGCAGCCCGCCCGCCCGGTGCCGCCAGGCGCCCACGAGCGCGGGCAGGCAGGCCACGGCGCGCGTGGCATTGCCGCCGCCGCGCGCACGCTGCATGCCGTAGTTGAGGCGGATGGCCGCGGGCTTCGTGGTGCCGTAGTCGCGCGCCAGCTGGCGGATCTGCTCCACCGGCAGGCCGCAGACCGCCGCGGCGCGCTCAGGGGACCAGGCGAGCGCCCGCTCGCGCAGGCCTTCCCAGCCCACCGTGTGGCGCGCGATGTAGTCGTGGTCCAGCCAGTCGTGCACGATCAACTCGTGCATCATCGCCAGTGCCAGGGCCGCATCGGTGCCGGGCAGCAGTTGCAGGTGCTCGTGGCACTTGTCGGCCGTCTCGGTCCTGCGCGGGTCGATGCACACCAGCCGGGCGCCCGCGCGCTTGGCCTGCTGCGCATAGCGCCAGAAGTGCAGGTTGCTGCCGATCGAATTGCTGCCCCAGATGAGGATCAGCTGCGACCCGGCGAAATGCTCCACCTTCATGCCCACCTTGCCGCCCAGCGTCTGGTTCAGCCCTTCGCCGCCCGCGGCCGCGCAGATGGTGCGCCCCAGCAGCGAGGCGCCCAGGCGGTGGAAGAACCGCCGGTCCATGCTCTCGCCCTGCACCAGCCCCATGGTGCCGGCATAGCTGTAGGGCAGGATGGCCTGCGGATCGCGCGCGGCGATCGCGGACAGGCGCGCCGCGATGTCCGCCAGCGCCTCGTCCCAGCCCACCGGCTCGAACTGCCCGCTGCCCTTGGGGCCCGTGCGCCGCAGCGGCGTGAGGATGCGGTCCGGATGGTTCGTGCGCTCGGCGTAGCGCGACACCTTGGCGCAGAGCACGCCGTCGGTGTGCCCGTGCGCCGGATTGCCCTGCACCCGCACGGCCACGCCGTTCTCCACGGTGGTGACCAGCGCGCAGGTGTCGGGGCAGTCGTGGGGGCAGGCGCCGCGCACCTGCAGGGGGGCGGCGGACGGCTCGGGAATGTGCAAAATGGTTTCCATCGTGGGCATCGGGCGGGACGGAGCGATACACTGCGCCCGCAGTCGGACTGGACAGGCGGGGTGCGGTCTTTCCAGGGTTTCAACAACATCGGGGCCGGATCTGCCGCAAGCCGGCTGTCGAGCCCCAAGAGAGATTTCACCATGAAGCAGGCAGAACTGGGGCGCAGGCGGTTTTCCATCGGTCTGGGGGTGGCCGCGGCCGCGGGGTTCGGGCTGGCGCGCGCGCAGCCCGAAGGGCCCATCGTGCTCGGCCAGTCGGCGCCGCTCTCCGGGCCGTCCGCCCAGCTGGGCGTGCAGTTCCACGCGGGCGCGAAGCTGTATTTCGACGCGCTCAACGCACAGGGCGGCATCGGCCGGCGGCCGGTGGAACTGCGCACCCTGGACGACGGCTACGAGCCCGACCGGTGCGCGGCCAACACCCGCAAGTTCATCGAGCAGGACGTGCTGGCCCTCTTCGGCTACGTGGGCACGCCCACCAGCCTCGCGGCGCTGCCGCTGTTCAACCAGGCCAGGGTGCCTTTCTTCGCGCCCTTCACCGGGGCGGAAGCGCTGCGCCAGCCATTCAACCGCCTGATCTTCCACGTCCGGGCTTCCTACCACGACGAGACGGCCGTGATCGTGCGGCAGCTCACCCACCTGGGGCTGCGCAGGATCGCCGTGCTCTACCAGGACGACGCCTACGGCAAGGCGGGGCTCGACGGTGTCACCGCCGCCCTGGCGCAGGACCAGCTCAAGCCGCACGCCACGGCGACCGTGCCCCGCAACTCGGTGGACGTGGCACCGGCCGTCGCGAAGCTCGTGGCCGCCCGCCCGGAGTCCATCGTGCTGGTCACCACCTACGCGGCCAGCGCCGCCTTCGTGCGCGCGGCGCGCAAGGCGGGCTATGGCGGCACCTTCTACAACCTCTCCTTCGTGGGCACGCAGGCCCTGGCCGACGCGCTGGGCCGGGACGGCGCCGGCGTCGTCGTCTCGCAGGTGATGCCCTCGCCCTACCAGACCACGCGGCAGATCGCCCGGGAGTTCCAGGATGCGATCAGGAAGGGCGGCAACAAGGTGCAGGCCAACTACTCGAGCATGGAAGGCTACGTGGCCGCGCGGGTGTTCGCCGAGGGACTGCGCCAGGGCGGCGGCAAGCCCACGCGCGAATCGCTCGTCGCCGGCCTGGAGGCCATCGGCACCACGACGGTCTCGGGCTATCCGATCAGCTTCAGCGGCAGCAGCCACGCGGGCTCGCGCTTCGTCGAGATGTCGATGCTGACCGGCGACGGACGGGTGAAGGTCTAGCCCTCGAGTGCGCGCGTCTGCGCCAGGCCGCGCATGAAGGCCTCGCAGCGGGCCAGTTGCTCCAGGCTCACGTATTCATCGGGCTGGTGGGCCTGCCGGATGCTGCCCGGGCCGCAGACCACGGTGGAGATGCCGGCATTCTTGAAGAGGCCGGCTTCGGTGCCGAAGGCGACGAGCGTGGTGCCGGCCTCGCCCGCGAGGCGCTGGGCCAGGCGCGTGACGGGAGCCTCGGCGCTGCCGAGGAAGCTCGGGATCTCGCAGATGGTGTCGAAAGTGATGCCCGCCTGCGGCGCCACCGCCTGCATCGCGGGCTCCAGCGAGCGCGCATAGGCCACCACCTCGGCCTGCATGCGGGCCGCGTCGGCCGTGGGCAGGTCGCGGAACTCGTAGCGGAACTCCGCGTCGCGCGGCACCACGTTGTCGGCGATGCCGCCGTGGAACTGGCCCACGCTGGCGGTGGAAAACGGCACGTCGAAGCCGTCCCAGCGCGGCTCCTCGCGCTCGAAGCCCTCGGCCATGTCGCGCACGCGACCCACCACGCGCGCGGCCATCTCGATCGCGTTCACCGAATGCGGCGTGAGCGAGGAGTGCGCTTCCTTGCCGCGCACGCAGCAGCGGTAGCGGTACACCCCCTTGTGCGCGATGGCCGGCACCATGTCGGTGGGTTCGCCCACGATGCAGGCCAGCGGCCGCACGCCGGCCTCGCGCATGTCGGCGATGAGTTCGCGCGCGCCGAAGCAGCCTACTTCCTCGTCGTAGCTGAAGGCATAGTGGATGGCGAAGGGCGCGTCGCTTTCCAGGAACTGGCGCGCCTGCGACAGCGCGATGGCGATGAAGGCCTTCATGTCGGCGCTGCCCCGGCCGTGGAGCCGGCCGCCTTGCACCGTGGCCGAGAGCGGGTCCATGCTCCAGTCCTGGCCGTCCCAGGGCACGGTGTCGGTGTGGCCCGAGAGGATGATGCCCGCGGGCTTGCCCTCGCCCAGGGTGGCGAACAGATTGGCCTTGGTCTTGCTTGCGTCGTAGGTCAGCCGGCACTTCACGCCGAGGCGATCCAGTTCCGTGCGGATGAAATCGATGAGCTCCAGGTTGGAGCGGTGGCTCACGGTATTCATGCGCACCAGGGCCTGGGCGAGCGAGAGGGCGTGTTCGGACAGCATCGTGGGGTGGAATAACCCTGTCTGGTGCGCGTGCGGAGGCAGGGCTAGACTCTCTGGACCAAGGAAGCATCCATTATGAAACTCATCGACTCCATCGTCACCGAGGCGGCAGGCATCGCCGCCGTGCGCCGCGACATCCACGCGCATCCCGAACTGTGCTTCGAGGAAGTGCGCACGGCCGACATCGTGGCCGCCAAGCTCGCCGAGTGGGGCATTCCGGTCCACCGGGGGCTGGGCAAGACGGGCGTCGTGGGCATCGTGCACGGCCGCGACGGCGGCGCCTCGGGCCGCGCGGTGGGCCTGCGCGCCGACATGGACGCGCTGCCCATCACCGAATTCAACACCTTCTCGCACGCCAGCACCCACCCCGGCAAGATGCACGCCTGCGGCCACGACGGCCACACGGCCATGCTGCTCGGCGCGGCCCAGCATTTCGCGAAGCACCGCGACTTCGACGGCACCGTGTACCTGATCTTCCAGCCGGCGGAAGAGGGCGGCGGCGGCGCGCGCGTGATGATCGAGGACGGCCTGTTCACCCAATTCCCGGTGGAGGCCGTGTTCGGCATGCACAACTGGCCCGGCATGCGCGCCGGCCAGTTCGCGGTCAGCCCCGGCCCGGTCATGGCCTCGTCCAACGAATTCAGGATCGTCATCCGCGGCAAGGGCAGCCATGCCGCCATGCCGCACATGGGCATCGACCCGGTGCCCGTGGCCTGCCAGATGGTGCAGGCGTTCCAGAACATCATCAGCCGCAACAAGAAGCCGGTCGATGCCGGCGTGATCTCGGTCACCATGATCCACACCGGCGAGGCCACCAACGTGGTGCCCGACAGCTGCGAACTGCAGGGCACGGTGCGCACCTTCACGCTGGAAGTGCTCGACATGATCGAGCGCCGCATGCGGCAGGTGGCCGAGCACACCTGCGCCGCCCACGACGCGGTGTGCGAGTTCGAGTTCCACCGCAACTACCCACCGACCGTGAATTCGCCGGCCGAGGCCGCGTTCGCGCGCCGCGTGATGGAGGGCATCGTGGGCGCGGAGCACGTCTCCCCGCAGGAGCCCACCATGGGCGCGGAGGATTTCGCGTTCATGCTGCAGGCCAGGCCCGGCGCCTACTGCTTCATCGGCAACGGCGAAGGCACGCACCGCGAGATGGGCCATGGCGGCGGCCCCTGCACGCTGCACAACCCGAGCTACGACTTCAACGACGACCTGCTCCCGCTGGGCGCCACCTACTGGGTGGAACTGGCCCGGCAGTGGCTGTCGTCGCCGCGGCCCGCCGCCTGACGCCGGGCGCGCCGCGGCCTGCATGCCGGGCCGTGGCGCACCTTCCGGCCGCTTCCTGTCCCTTCCCTTTCCGCTCCCCTTCCCGCCGGCACTGCGGGCCGGGCCTGCGCGTTCCGGCTCCTGCAGCCTCACGCCGTCTGACGTAATTCCCCAGGAATCTCCCAGGATGATCGCCCCCGCGCACGCGTTTTCCTCCACCTATGCGCGGGCCCGCGCACAGTTCCTCGACGCGGCGGCCGCGGCCGGCCTCGCGGTGGAGTCGCATCCGCATCCGCTGCCGGGCCGCGAAGGCGAGCCGCTGGCGATGGACGTGGTGCGCGACGGCCCCGCAGATGCGCACCGCCTGCTCATCCTGAGCAGCGCCTGCCATGGCGTGGAAGGCCATTGCGGCAGCGGGGTGCAGGTGTTCGCGCTGCACGACGCGGCGTGGCGCGCGCGGGCCCGGGATGCGGGGCTGGCGGTGCTCTACATCCACGGGCTGAACCCGCACGGCTTCTCGCACACGCGCCGCGCCACGCACGAGAACGTGGACCTGAACCGCAATTTCCAGGATTTCGGCCGGCCCTTGCCGGTCAACGAGGCCTACCGCGATGTCGCGCCGCTGCTGCTGCCCGCGCAGTGGCCTCCGTCGCCCGAGAACGAGCGCGCCGTGGCCGCGTTCATCGCCGAGCGCGGCGAGGCGGCGTGGCAGGCGGCCGTCACCGGGGGGCAGCACGAGTTCCCGGACGGGCTGTTCTTCGGCGGCACCGCGCCCACCTGGAGCAACCTCACCCTGCGACGGATACTGCGCACGCAAGGCGCGGCCGCGCGGCACATCGCCTGGATCGACCTGCACACGGGCCTCGGGCCCGGCGGCCATGGCGAGCGCATCTACGCGGGCCGCGACGATGCCGCCGCCATCGCGCGCGCGCGGGCGTGGTGGGGCGGCGACGGCGCGACGCCGGTCACGTCGATCTACGACGGCTCGTCCAGCTCGGCCTTTCTGACCGGGCTCATGTGGAACAGCGCGTACGACGAGTGCCCGCAGGCCGAGGTGACCGGCATCGCGCTCGAATACGGCACCGTGCCCATCCTGGAGGTGCTGCAGGCCCTGCGCGCCGACCATTGGCTGCGCCTGCATCCCGAGGCGCCCGTCGCCCAGGCGGAGGCGATCCGGCGTCAGGTGCTGGCCGCGTTCTACACCGACACGCCCGGGTGGAAGGTGCGCATCGTCGAGCAGGCGCGCGAGGCGCTGCTGCAGGCCGCCGACGGCCTGGCCGGCCGCCCCTGACGGCCGCGCGGCCCCGTCCTGCCGGAAGAGCGCGGCGCGGCCCTGCGGAGACTTCCGCGACGCGCGCCTGCCGCCATGGCGCGCGTGCCCCCTGGTTTTTTCGCGAATTCCCGCAAACAATGTCGCGACACACCACATCGGCAGTGACCGCGGCGGGAGAGGGCGCCCCGGACCAGCACACGGCCGTTCACCGTGAAGGGAGGAGCACCCATGGAAGGGCAAGCAACAGGCCGCTGGACGATGGCGCGGCGCTTGATGGCGATCAACACGCTCATCTTCGTGCTGCTGGCGGTCTCGGCCGTCTCGATCTGGACCATGATGGAGCGGCTCAGCCGCGATGCCGAGATCGTGCGCGCCTACAACGTTCCCCAGCTGCAGCGCATCGCCGAGCTGGAACTGAACGTCACGCGGGTCTCGCTGCAACTGCGGCACGCCATCCTTTCGCGCACGCCCGAAGAGCTCAACGCCACCCTGGCGGACATCGCGGAAAAGCGCGCCCTGCTGCAGAAGACGCTGAAGGACTTCGGAGACAACATGATCTCCGACGACGGCCGCCAGGCCTATGCCCCGATCCCGGCGCTCATGGACGAGTTCTGGGCCACCGGCACCGACAACATCCGGCTCATCCAGGCCGGCCGCAGGGATGAAGCGTTCGCCATGCTCGTGGACCGCACCATTCCCGCGCGCAACCGCCTGTCCGAGCGCATCAACGACGTGCAGGAACTCGCCGACACCGACCGCGACCTCGCCACGATCGCGGTGCTGGTCGTGGTGGCCTGCCTCGCCGGGCTGAGCTGGTACCTGCGCTCGGTCGTGCGCGAACTGGGCGCGGACCCGCCCGATCTCAAGCGCGTGGCGCTGGCCGTGGCGGGGGGCGACCTGGCCGTGGACGTGCCGGTGCGCGCGCGGGACGGCGCCAGCGTCATGGCCGGCCTGGGCTCGATGCGCGACCGGCTCGCGGCCGTGGTGACCACCGTGCGGTCCAGTTCGGAGAGCGTCTCTTCCGCCAGCCGCGAGATCGCGGCGGGCAACCACGACCTGTCCGCACGCACCGAGCGGCAGGCCTCCGCGCTGCAGCAGACCGCCGCGTCCATGGAAGAACTCGGCTCGACCGTGCGCCGCAACGCCGACAGCGCGCGCCGCGCCAACGAACTGGCCCAGGCCGCCTCCAGCGTGGCGGCCGATGGCGGCACCGTCGTCGCGCAGGTGGTGGACACCATGAAGGAGATCCAGGACAGCAGCCGGCAGATCGGCGACATCATCGGCGTGATCGACGGCATCGCCTTCCAGACCAACATCCTCGCGCTGAACGCGGCGGTGGAGGCCGCACGCGCCGGCGAGCAGGGCCGCGGATTCGCCGTGGTGGCGGCCGAGGTGCGCACCCTCGCGCAGCGCAGCGCCACGGCGGCCAGGGAGATCAAGGAGCTCATCACCGGCAGCGTCGAGCGCGTGGGCCGCGGCAGCGGGCTCGTGGACCGGGCGGGAGCCACCATGACGGAGGTCGTCGCCTCGATCCGCCGCGCCACCGACCTGATGGGCGAGATCAGCGCCTCCAGCGCCGAGCAGAGCCAGGGCGTGGACCAGATCGCCGAAGCCATCACCCACGTGGACCAGGCCACGCAGCAGAACGCCGCCCTGGTGGAGCAGATGGCCGCGGCGGCCAGCAGCCTGAGCACCCAGGCCGCCGAGCTGGTGCGCGCCGTGGAGGTGTTCCAGCTGGGGCGCCCGCCAGCCGCCGCTGCGGTCCATGCACCGCACGCCGCACCGCACGCCGCAGCGCCGGCAGCTTCCGCCCATGCCGCGCCGGCCGAGCCCCGCCGTCCGGCAGCGGTGCCGGCGCCGTCCGCCGCGCGGGCCGCGCATCCGCCACGGCCCGTGCCGTCCCTGCCCGGCCGGAAGGGGGGAACGCCGCCGGCCGCCTCCACCCCTGCGGCGCCCGCCGCCCGTTCCGCACCGGCCGCCTCTCCCGCCGCGGCAGGGGCGGACGACTGGGAAATGTTCTGACGCGGCCGTCTAAGATATTCCTTCCATCCCACCCGGAGACACGCTTTCCCATGTCCGACCTGAACGCCGCCTTCGAAGCCGCCGTGGCCCAGTCCAAGAACCTCAGCGAGCGCCCCGACAACCCGACGCTGCTCAAGATCTATGCGCTCTACAAGCAGGCCACCGCGGGCGACAACGCGGAGGCCCGCCCCAGCTTCTCCGACGTCGTGGGCCGCGCCAAGTGGGATGCCTGGACCAAGCTCAAGGGCACGGACGGCGACGCCGCGAAGCAGCAGTACATCGACCTGATCGAATCCCTGAGCTGACCGCCGGCTGCCGCCGCGCGGCGGCAGCCCCGCTTCAATCCGCGGCCCGCGGGGGGCCGGAGACCCCGGGCGCCGGCAGCGCGGCGCGCAGCTCCCGCAGCCGCTCGTCCGGCGGCAGCGCGGCCAGCCGGCGCACGGCCCGGTAGAACCGCGGCCACTCGCCCCCCTCGCGTTGGAACAGCGCCTCGAAGGCGGGCACGAGTTCGTCATAGGCGGCCTGCGCCCCGAAGGCCGCGTTGTTGGCTTCGGCCACCCAGCGGTCGTATCCCGCGATCTGCGCGGGCTGCGTGCCCTGCGCCAGCCAGCCGGCACGCAGCCCGGCGTACCGGGCTCGAAACTGTTCCATCGCCTCGCGCTTGTGTTCCTGCAGCCCGGGCTGGCCCGCTTCCCGTGCGTACAGGTCCGCCAGCCGCTCGCGCGTGGCGCGGGCCAGGCCCCGGAACGCGGCGCGCCGTTCCTCGCCCAGCGCGTATTCGGCCCGGGCCTGCGGCGTGGCCCGCTCGGCGAGCCAGCGGGCCACGCCGAGCCGCTCCACCGCCGTGGCGAAGGATTCGTTGAACGTCGTGTCGCCGTTGGCATACACCACCTGGTGGGCCAGTTCGTGGAACAGCAGCCGCACGAAATCCCCTTCGGGCCAGCCGATGAAGGTATTGAGCAGCGGGTCCCCGCCCAGCCAGTTGGTGTAGCCCAGCGTGGAATAGGCGGGCACGCCGTACACGGCCGTCTCCAGCCCGTCGGCGGCGAGGCGCGCGGCTTCGGCGCGCGCGTCGCCTTCCGCGAAATAGCCCCGGTAGCCGATGCAGCCCGTGACGGGAAAGCACCAGGTGTGCAGCGTGAGCGAATCGGGCGGCGCGGCCACCACGTTCCAGACGGCGGCGCGGCGGCCCAGGTCGGCATAGCGGCGGTAGCTGGCGTTGTCGGGCAGGTGCAGTTCGGTGACCGCGAACGCCCGGGCCTTTCGCGCGAGCTCCAGCCGGGCCCGCAATGGCGCGGCGGTGTCCGGCCGCGCGATCCAGTCGTCCACCGGCTCCGCGGCCCGCATGATCTGCAGGTGGCCGCGCACCGATTGCCAGTAGTAGCCGAGCGTGTCGCCGGTATGGGCGCAGCCCGCGAGCAGGGCGCCTGCGAGGCCGGCGGCCGCGAGGCGCGCAGTGCGGGCAAGGGGTCGGATCCGGGAGGTCATGGGCAGGTCGGCGGGCGTGGAGGCGGGCGTGGGCAGGGCATGGGGCGGCACGCAGGAGCACGGTGGAGTGTACGGAGCGGCGGCCGGTTCCTAGAATGCCGCCATGCCCCATGACCCCATGCCGCCCGCGGCCGAACCGGCGCCCGCCGCGCCCGCCGCTCCCGAGCTGCCCGAAGGACTGTTCGCGGATGCCCCGGGCGAGCCCGCGCGCTGCTTCTGGTGCCGCGCCACGCCGCTCTACCGCCACTACCACGACCATGAATGGGGCTTCCCGGTCAGCGACGACCGGCGCCTGTTCGAAAAGCTCTGCCTGGAGGGCTTCCAGGCGGGCCTGAGCTGGATCACCATCCTCAACAAGCGGGAGGCGTTCCGCGCGGGATTCGCGAACTTCGATGCCGAGCGCATGGCGGATTTCGGGGAGGCCGAGGTGGCGCGCCTGCTGGCCGACCCGGGCATCGTGCGCCACCGCGGCAAGATCGAGTCGGCCATCCGCAATGCGCGCCGCGTGCTGGAGCTGCGGCGCGAATTCGGCAGCCTGGCGCACTATGTGTGGCGCTTCGCGCCGGCCGCCGCCGAGGGACGCCCGGAGCGGCTCACGCTGGCGGCCGCCAGGTCGCTCACCACCGCGCCGGCCGCCGTGGCCCTGTCGAAGGACCTGAAGAAGCGCGGCTTCGGCTTCGTCGGGCCGACCACGATGTACGCCTTCATGCAGGCCATGGGCCTGGTCAACGACCACATCGAGGGCTGCGCCACGCGCGAGGCGGCCCTGGCCGCGCGCGCCGCGTTCCAGGTGCCCGGGCCCGCGCGCTGAACGGCCCCACGCAAAAAAGCCCTCGCGCAGGAGGGCTTCGGGGCGCAGGGCGGCCGCACGGGGCGCCGCCGCTGGAAAGGGGGCTCAGCCGCCCTTCTTGGAGCGCTTGCCGGGGTTCTTCTTGCTGCGCGTGGCGACGCCGCGCTCCAGGCTCACGCGCTGGCCGCGGCCACCCGTGGGCAGGGACATGCCGGGCAGCGGCTTCGGTTGGGGGGTGCGCTTGCGGTCGGCTTCGGTAACGATCTTGTTGCCCATGGTGTGAGACTCCTGCTGGAACGTGCTGTGAAAACCCTCTATTAAGCCATAGACGGGCCGCAGGGCCTTCTGGCGGCCAGGTTTGTAAGACAGTTGCCATTGACGCTCGCCGGGGTCGGTCCAACAATCCTCCCCATGAATCCCCTGCTGCGCGTCCTGGAAGAGCGGCTGGCCGCGTCGCCGGTCGGGCTCGCGCTGGAGCTGCCCGGGGGCGAGCGGCTGGGCGTGCGCGACGCGCGCGTGGTGCTGCGCTTTCGGGACGCGATGGCGCTCGCTGCCCTGGCGCGGGGCAAGGTGGGCGACGTGGGCGCGGCCATCGTGGAGGGCCGCGTGGCCATGGAAGGGCGCGTGCGCGACCTGATGGCCGCGGCGGGCGCCTTGCTGCGGGGTGATCCGGCGCACGGGTCGTCCAACTGGGCTGCCGCGCTGGCACACCGGATCCGCTCCTACCGCCTGCATACGCTGGGCCGGGACGCGCGGCAGATCCAGTTCCACTACGACCTCTCCGACCGCTTCTATGCGCTGTGGCTCGATCCGCGCCGCGTGTATTCCTGCGCCTACTACCGCGACGCGGGCATGGCCCTCGCCCAGGCGCAGGAGGCCAAGCTGGACCACATCTGCCGCAAGCTGCGCCTCGCACCCGGCGACCGCTTCCTGGACATCGGCGCGGGCTGGGGCGGGCTGCTGCTCTGGGCGGCGGAGCACTACGGCGTGGAAGGCACCGGCATCACGCTCTCGCGCAACCAGCATGCGCATGTGACGCGGCTCATCGAGGAGAAGGGCCTGTCGGGCCGGGTGCGCATGCTGCTGTGCGACTACCGCGACCTGCCGCGCACCGAAGAGCGGCCTTTCGACAGGATCGCCTCCGTGGGCATGTTCGAGCACGTGGGGCGCGCGCGCCTGCCGGAGTATTTCGCCTGCGTGCACGGCCTGCTGCGCCCCGGCGGGCTGCTGCTCAACCACGGCATCACCGCGGGCGGCGTGGACAACGACCAGCTCGGCGCAGGGATGGGCGACTTCATCGAGAAATACATCTTTCCCGGCGGCGAACTGGTGCACGTGGGCGCGGTGCTGCACGACATGGCCGGCGCCGGCCTGGAGATGGTCGATACCGAGAACCTGTGCCCCCATTACGCGCGCACGCTCTGGGCCTGGTCTGACGCGCTGGAGGCGCGCCTGGCCGAGGCCGAGGCCATCCTGTCGGAAGAGGCCGGCGCCGACCGCGGCGCCAGGGCGCTGCGCGCCTACCGCCTGTACCTTGCCGGCAGCGCCATGGGTTTCGAGCGCGGATGGATGGCGCTGCACCAGATGCTCGCCATCCGGCCCGACGGCCGCACCGATTCCGGCCCCATGCCGGGCGCGCAGTCCGACTACCCTTTCCAGCGCGGCTACATGTACGAGGGGCTGCCGCGCGCTGGCTGACCCTGCCCCGCCTTCTTCCCTGTCCCCTTCCTGATCCATGCTCTACAAATTCAAGTCCCGGGCCACGGCCGACATCATCATGCTGCAGGCCCACGGCCGCCAGATCCTGCAGGCGATCGGCAAGTCTCCCGACGATGCGCACGGCATCATCACGGCCGAGCAGATCCCCGCGGCCATCCAGTCGCTGGAGGCCGCGGTGGCCGCGGACGAGGCCCGCCGTGCCGAGAGCGGCGAGGCGCAGGACGGCGCGGCCGCCGAAGGCCGCGAGGAGCGGGGCGACCCCGCCGAGGCGGTGCGCCTGCGCCAGCGCGCGGCCCCCTTCATCGACATGCTGCGCCGCAGCGCCGCCGAAGGCCGCGAGGTCACCTGGTAGCGCCCCGGCGAGCGCCCGGTAGCGCCGCGGCTCAGTCCACCTTGGCGCCCGAGGCCTGCACCACGCGGGCCCACTTGGCATGCTCGGCCTGGATGTGCCGCGCGAACTCCGCCGGCGTGTTGCCGCCGGGAATGGCGCCCTGCGCCAGCATGCGCTCCTTCACCGCGGGCGTTGCCAGTGCCTTGGCGGTTTCCTGCTGGATGCGGTTCACGATGTCGGCGGGCGTGTCCGCCGGAGCCAGCAGGCCGAACCACGAGCTGGCCTCGTAGCCCTTGAGCGCCGGGCCGCCGGCCTCTTCCACGGTGGGCACGTCCGGCAGCGCCGGGGAGCGGGTCGCGCTGGTCACCGCCAGCGCCTTGAGCTTGCCTGCCTTGATCTGCGCCATGGAAGAGGGCAGGTTGTCGAACATCACGTCCATGTTGCCGCCCACCATGTCCAGCAGGGCCGGGCCCGAGCCACGGTACGGCATGTGCAGCATGTAGGTGCCGGTCATGCTCTTGAACAGTTCGCCCGCGAGGTGGATGGAGGTGCCGTTGCCGCTGGAGGCCATGTTGAGCTGCCCGGGGTGGGCCTTGGCGTGGCGGATGAAGTCCTGCACGGTCGATATGCCCTGCGCGCGCGCCTTCTCGGCGTTGACCTCCATCACGTTCGGCACCGCGGCCACCAGCGTGATCGGCACGAAGTCCTTGATGGGGTCGTAGGGCAGCCTGCCGTAGAGCGCGCGGTTGATGCCGTGCGTGCCCACGGTGCCCATGAGCAGCGTGTAGCCGTCGGCCGGCGACCTGGCGACGATCTCCGCGCCGATGTTGCCGCCCGCGCCCGCGCGGTTGTCCACCACGAACTGCTGGCCGAAGGCACGGCTCAGTTCGGGCGCGACGGCCCGCGCGAGGATGTCGGTGGTGCCGCCCGGGGCGAAGGGCACGACGATGCGCACGGGCTTGGACGGCCACGTGTCGGCGCGCGCGGGGGCCTGCCAGGCCGCGAGCGCGGCGCCCGCGAGCAGCGCGCAGCCCAGGGCGATGGTGCGGCGGCGGCGCACGGCGGCATCCCCCATCGCAGCCTTGGCGAAGGCGCGGGTCTGGCGGGAGGTCGATGCTTCGGCGGGCAGGGGCATGGTAGAGGGCCTTTCGGAAACCGTGGATCGGAGGCCCCGCCGTGCGGGGCCGTATGTCCCCGTTGTAGGCGGGCCCGCCGCGCCATGGCAGATGGATAACCCGTAGCGCCGTGGAACGCATGCACGCCGTGCGCTCCACTGCCTTCGCGGGCCGCCATGAAAAACGCCCCGGGGCGCGCAGCCGCGGGGCGCAGGAGTGCGGACGGCCGGCCCGGCGGGCCGATCTTTCAGTCCGCGTAGGTGCCGGCGGCCTTGATGATCGGGCCCCACTTGTTGATCTCGGCCTGCACGAACTTCTTGTGCTCGGCGGGCTCGACGCGCTGGTCGGCGGCCACCACGGCGCCCAGGCCTTCCTGCTTCTTGATGAAGTCGGGGTCCTTCAGGGCGGCCTTGAGGGCACCGTTGAGCTTGGCGACCACCTCGGCGGGCGTGCCCTTGGGCGCGTAGAGGCCGTGCCAGATGGTGACCTGGAAGTCCTTCAGGCCGGACTCGGCCAGCGTGGGCAGGTCCTTGAGCGAAGGCGTGGAGAGGCGCTTGTCGGTGGTGACCGCATAGGCCTTGACCTTCTTGGCCTCGATCTGCGAGGTGGTGTTGGTCGTCTGGTCGCACAGCAGGTCGATCTGGCCGCCGATCAGGTCGGTGATGGCGGGTGCCGTGCCCTTGTAGGCCACGGTGGTCATCTCGACCTTGAGCGCGTTCTGGTAGAGCAGGCCGCACAGGTGCGAGGCGGCGCCCAGGCCGGCGTGGCCCAGGTTGATCTTGCCCTTGTTCTGGCCGATCCAGGTGGAGAGTTCCTGGTAGTTGTTGGCGGGCAGCGAGGGGCGGCCGATGAGCGTCATGGGCACGTCGTTCACGATGCCCAGGTACTCGAAGTCGGTGGACACGTTGAACGGCAGCTTGCGGTAGAGCGCCGGCATCGTGGCCATGGCGATGTGGTTGAGCAGCAGCGTGTAGCCGTCGGGGTTGGCGCGCGCCACCTTGGCGGTGCCGATGCTGCTGCCGGCGCCGGCGGCGTTGTCGATCACCACGCTCACTCCGCCCAGCGGCTTGCGCATGGCCTCGGCCAGGTCGCGCGCCACGCGGTCGGTGGGACCGCCAGCCGCGAAGGGCACGACGATGGTCACCGTCTTGTCCTTGGAGGGAAAGGCCTGCTGGGCCTGGACGCCGAAAACGGCGGCGACTGCGGCGGCCAGCATTGCGGTCTTGAACAGGGATTTCATGGTGCTCCTTACGTGAAGAGGCGCCATGATAGTCATCGGCTTTCGGCGCTACATCAAGGTAATCACTGAGGCCCGGGAATGCAGGGTTTTCAGTTTTTTTGCGCTGGGTCCATTGACTTGAATGGATTCGTTGCTATGGAAATAGGAGTGTAAGCCCCATGCAATCCAGCTGTGGCATGCGTGCTCCCGCGGTCACCGGTAGCTGCGCGCATCCTCGATCACGCGGCCGTCGTTGGGCAGGCTCCCCGGCGGCAGCATCTCCACCTCGGCGCGCAGCTTGGTGACCTCGCGCACCGCGGCCGCCAGCTGGTCGGCCAGCCCGCCGGCGGTCTCCGGCGTTTCCACGCGCAGCACCAGGGTGTCGCTGGCCATCTCGCCGCCCACGACGAGGCGCGCGCGCCCCACCTGCGGGAAGCGCCGCGCCACCTCGGCCACCTGGCCGGGGTGCACGAACATGCCGCGCACCTTGGTGGTCTGGTCGGCCCGGCCCATCCAGCCGCGGATGCGGCGGTTCGTGCGGCCGGTGGGACAGGGGCCGGGCAGCACGGCCGACAGGTCGCCCGTGCCGAAGCGCACCAGGGGGTAGTCGGGGTTGAGCGTGGTCACCACCACTTCGCCCACCTCGCCGTCGGGCACCGGGTCGCCGGTGCCGGGCCGCACGATCTCCACGATCACGTCCTCGCCCAGTACCAGGCCCTCGCGGGCGCGGGTCTCGTAGGCGATCAGGCCCAGGTCCGCCGTGGCATAGCACTGGTAGGCCGCGACGCCGCGCCCGGCGAACCAGTCGCGCAGCGAGGGCGGCAGCGCCTCGCCCGACACCAGCGCCTTGCCCAGGTGCGGCAGTGCCGTGCCCGTCTCCGCCGCCTTCTCCAGCAGGATGCGCAGGAAGCTCGGCGTGCCGATATAGCCCGCGGGGCGCAGCTCGGCCATGGCCTGCACCTGCTGCTCCGTCTGCCCCGTGCCGCCCGCGAACACCGTGCAGCCCAGGGCCTGCGCCCCGCCTTCCATCATGGCGCCCGCGGGCACGAAGTGGTAGCTGAAGCAGTTGTGGACCAGCTCGCCGGGCCGGAATCCCGCGGCATGGATCGCGCGCGCCATGCGCCAATAGTCCGCCCGCCGGCCTTCCGGCTCGTAGAGCGTGCCCGGGCTCGCGAACACGCGCGGCATCGCCGGGCCGAATGCCAGCGCGCTGAAGCCCCCGAACGGGTTCGCGGCGCGGCCCGCCTGCTGCCGCTCCAGCAGCTCGTGCTTGCGCGTCACCGGCAGGGCGGCCAGCGCGTCCCGGCTGGTCACGGCCCGCGGATCCACCCCCGCCAGGATCTCGCCGAAAGCCGCCGTGGCCGACCGCGCATGCGCCACCTGCGCCGGCAGCGCCGCCATCAGCGCAGCCTCGCGCTCCTCGGGCGCGCGGGTTTCGAGGGCGTCGTAGGAATCCATCATGCTCATGCCTTCATCCATGCGGTTGTGCAATCCATGTCGTAACCATCAGCGGCGGAACTATGTACATGTCCCCGCCACCCATATTTGCCTGTAGCTCATTGCCCATGAACAGGCGCAGCGCCACCTATCGAGAGGCCGCGGAGCAGGCCATGCCAGCAGACGCCGTGGAACCGGCTTCGCCGGGCCACTGGCGTCGTCCCCCTTCCCGGCGTGCGAAGCACGGCGAGAGAAGGGGGAAGGCGCGCAGCGCCACAGGGGGTAGTTCATCAGATCAGGCAAGCCACCGCTTGCGCCGCTTGTAGCTCTTCGCATCCTTGAAACTCTTGCGCTCGCCCCCGCCCATGCCCAGGTAGAACTCCTTCACGTCCTCGTTGTTGGCAAGGTCGGAAGCGGCGCCGTCCATCACCACGCGGCCGCTTTCGAGGATGTAGCCGTAGTCCGCGTACTTCAGCGCCATGTGCGTGTTCTGCTCGGCCAGCAGGAAGGTGACCTTCTCGCGCGTATTGAGGTCGCGCACGATGTGGAAGACCTCGTCCACGATCTGCGGCGCCAGGCCCATGGAGGGCTCGTCCAGCAGCACCATGCGCGGGTTGGCCATGAGCGCGCGGCCGATGGCGCACATCTGCTGCTCGCCGCCCGAGGTGTAGGCCGCCTGGCTGGTGCGCCGCGTCTTCAGGCGCGGGAAGTAGGCATACACCTTCTCCAGGTTGGCCGCGATCTCGCCGCGGTCGCGCCGCGTATAGGCGCCCGTGAGCAGGTTCTCCTCGATCGTGAGGTGGGCAAAACAGTGGCGGCCCTCCATCACCTGCACCACGCCGCGGTCCACCAGCGCAGCGGGAGACAGCCGCTCGATGCGCTCGCCGCGCAGCTCGATGCTGCCCTTCGTGACCTCCCCGCGCTCGCCCGCCAGCAGGTTGGAGACCGCGCGCAGCGTGGTCGTCTTGCCCGCGCCATTGCCGCCCAGAAGGGCCACGATGGCGCCCTCGGGCACGGAAAGCGACACGCCCTTGAGCACGAGGATCACATGGTGGTAGATCACCTCGATGCCGTTGACGACGAGCAGCGGTTCACTGGCGGATGGCGGGGCTGTGGTCATGGCTGGCTCCGTGGGCATGGGGTGAGTTGGCTGTGCGCTCCGAGGCGTGGCGCATAGTGGAGTGCGGCGCTGCCTTGGGCATGGGGTACGAGGGACACCGAGGAAGGGCCGCCCCGCACCGACGGTGTCGTCCCCCCTCCCGGAACGCGCAGCGGACCGAGAGAAGGGGCTGAGTGCCGCGGCTCCGAGCCTGCCTGCGCAGGCTTGGACGTGCACGAAGGGCAATCGCCTCTGGCGGCAGCGCGGAGCGGCGCAGCCGCTCAGGGGGGTGTTAGCTACAGTTCCTCGGCTTGATGTTCTTGTCCTTCGCGTACTTCGCCGCGTACTCCTTCACCAGCGGATCGATGTGCGTCTTGTCGGCCTGGTACCAGTCCGAAGCGAGGTTCCACTTGCCGCCGTCCCACTGCACGATGCGCGCCCAGTCGGTGCCCATGTGGTTCTGGCAGGAGGTCTTCACCGGGCGCATGATCTCGCCGAAGCCCAGGGCCTTGAGCTTGTCGGCCGTGAGGTCCAGGTTCTCGAAGCCCCAGCGCACCTGCTCGGGCGTGAGCACCTTGCCCTTGCCGTACTTCTCCTGCGCGGCGCGGATCGCCTCCACCTGCAGCATCGAGATCATCATCCCGCGCGTGTGCGCCAGCGTGCCCACGCCCGTGGGGGCACCCGTGCCCTGGCCCTTGTCATAGACGAACTTCTTCAGGTCGTCGTGCACCTTGTCCCTGGCGGCGCTGTTGTGGATGGTGATGGCGTTGTAGCCCTTGGCGCCCGCGCCGATGTCCTTCACGTCGTGGTCGGAGCCGGCCCACCAGATGCCGTAGATCTTCTCGCGCGGGTAGCCGCTGGCCTGCGCCTCGCGGATGCCGGCGGGCGTCATCACGCCGGCCGACCAGAAGAGCACGTAGTCGGGCCGCTGCTGGCGGATCTGCAGCCAGGTGGATTTCTGCTCCACGCCGGGCGGCGTGACGGGGAAGGTGGAGAGCGTGAAGCCGTCGGCCTCGGCGCGCTTTTGCAGCAGCGGGATCGGCTCCTTGCCGTACGGGCTGTCGTGATAGACCAGCGCGATCTTCTTGCCCTTGAGGCTGCCCTTTTCCTTCTTGGCGATGTCCTGCAGCATCACGTCGGCGGCGGTCCAGTAGGTGCCCAGCAGCGGGAAGTTCCACTCGAACACCGTGCCGTCGGCCGACTGCGAGAGGCCGTAGCCCGGGGTCTCCACCGGGATCTTGTCCACGAAGGCCTTGTCGGTCACCGCGAAGGTGATGCCGGTGGACTGCGTGTCGAAGCCGGAGGCGCCGCCGCCCTTGCCCTTGAGGCGTTCGTAGCACTCCACGCCCTTGGCCGCGTCGTAGGCCGTCTCGCATTCCTCGAACGAGAGCCTGACGCCGTTCACGCCGCCGTCGCGCGCGTTCACCAGCTTGAGGTAGTCCTGCTTGCCGTCCGCCCAGGGAATGCCGAGCGGCGCGAACTGCCCGGTGCGGTAGACGAGCAGCGGCACGAACTGCTCGCCCGCGGCCTGCGCCTGCGCGAGCGGCGCGGTGGCGAGCGCGGAGAGGCCGGCCGCGAGGACGGCGGCGATCGATGCGATCTTCCTGGGTTGCATGGCATGTCTCCTTGGGATGGTGGGCACTCGGGTGGTGCGTTGGGGAAAGCGTTGGGGGCGGTGGCGCCGGTCAGTGCGGGAACGGCCAGATGCGCAGCTTCTGCCGCGCGGTGGACCACAGCCGCGCGAGGCCGTGCGGCTCGACGATCAGGAAGAACACGATTAGCGCGCCGAAGATCATGTGCTCCAGGTGCGTGGCCGTGCCGGTGGACAGCGGCAGCCCCAGCCAGTGGGGCACGTAGTTCAGCAGCAGCGGCAGCAGCACGATGAAGGCCGCGCCGAAGAAGCTGCCCGCGATGGAGCCCAGCCCGCCGATGATCACCATGAACAGCAGCTGGAACGAGCGGTCGATGCCGAAGGCCGCGGGCTCCCACGAGCCCAGGTGCACGAAGCCCCAGAGGCCGCCGGCCACGCCGACGATGAAGCTGCTCACCGCGAACGCGCTGAGCTTGGCGTACACCGGGCGGATGCCGATCACGGCCGCGGCCACGTCCATGTCGCGCATGGCCATCCACTCGCGGCCCACGGCGCCGCGCACGAGGTTCTTGGCGAGCAGCGCGAACACCGCGACGAACCCCAGGCACAGCAGGTACTTCTGCACCGGCGTCTCGATGCCCAAGCCCAGGATCTGCAGGTGGCCCACGCTCACCGAGCCCGACGACGAATCGTTGGTGACCCACTTCACGCGGTTGGTGAACCAGTCGGTGAAGAACTGCGCGGCGAGCGTCGCCACCGCCAGGTAGAGCCCGCGGATGCGCAGGCTCGGGATGCCGAACAGCACGCCGAACACCGTGGCGCAGAGCCCGCCGCCCAGCAGCGCGAGCAGCAGCGGCATGCCATCGATGCGCACCTGCAGGTTGTAGGCCGCATAGGCACCCACGGCCATGAAGGCGCCCGTGCCCAGCGAGATCTGCCCGCAGTAGCCCACGAGGATGTTGAGCCCGATCGCCGCCAGCGACAGGATCAGGAACGGCACGGCGATGGCGCGGAAGAAATAGTCGCTGCCCACCAGCGGCACGCCGACGAAGGCCACCGCCAGCAGGGCGAGCAGGGCCCAGCGGTCCTGGGCGACGGGAAACAGCGCCAGGTCGGCCTGGTAGCTGGTCTTGAACTGGCCGTTTTCACGGTAGAACATGGTGCTTGCCTCCTTCTACCGGTTACACGCGGTCGATGATCTTGTCCCCAAACAACCCTTGCGGCCGGATGAGGAGGAAGCCCAGCGCGAGCACGTAGGCGAACCAGTTCTCGATGCCGCCGCCGAGGAACGGCCCGAGGTAGATCTCGGACACCTTCTCGCCCACGCCGATCAGCAGGCCGCCCACGATGGCGCCGGGCACCGAGGTGAGCCCGCCGAGGATCACCACCGGGAAGGCCTTGAGCGCCACGAGCGAGATGGAGAACTGCACACCCAGCTTGCTGCCCCAGATGATGCCGGCCACGAGCGCGACGATGCCGCCCACCGACCACACGATCACCCAGATGCGCGAGAGCGGGATGCCGATGGACTGCGCGGCCTGGTGGTCGTCCGCCACGGCGCGCAGCGCGCGGCCGGTGCGCGTCTTCTGGAAGAACAGCGAGAGCAGCGCCACGAGCGCGGCGGCCACCACGGCGGCGTAGAGGTCTTCCTTGGAGAGCAGCAGGCCGCCCTCGAAGACGTTCTCCAGCACGATCATCGGGTCCTTGGGCATGCCCACGTCGATCTTGTAGGTGCTGCTGCCGAAGATGAGCTGGCCCGCGCCGTCGAGGAAGTAGGTGATGCCCAGCGTGGCCATCAGCAGCGCGATCGGCTCCTGGTTCACGAGGTGGCGCAGCGCCAGCCGCTCCACCAGCCAGGCCACGCCCACCATGCACGCCACCGCCGCGCAGAAGGCCAGCACATTCGCGAGCAGCAGGCTGTCGAAGCCCAGCCAGCGCGGCAGCCATTCGGCGAAGCGCGCCATCGCGAGCGCCGCGAACAGCACCATCGCGCCCTGCGCGAAATTGAACACGCCCGAGGCCTTGAAGATCAGCACGAACCCCAGCGCCACCAGCGCATAGAGCATGCCGGCCATCAGGCCGCCGAACACCGTTTCGAGAAAGAAACCCATGGCGTATGCCTCCGATGTCCTGCGTGTCTAGTGGCCGGCGCCGAGGTAGGCGCGGATGACGTCTTCGTTCTCGCGCACCGCTTGCGGCGTGCCGTCGCCGATCTTCTTGCCGTAGTCCAGCACCACGACACGGTCGGAGATGTCCATCACCACGCCCATGTCGTGCTCGATCAGCACGATGGTGGTGCCGAACTCGTCGTTCACGTCGAGGATGAAGCGGCACATGTCCTGCTTCTCTTCCACGTTCATGCCCGCCATGGGCTCGTCGAGCAGCAGCACCTGCGGCTCCATGGCCAGGGCCCGTCCCAGGTCCACGCGCTTTTGCAGGCCGTAGGGCAATTGGCCCACGGGCGCCTTGCGCCAGGCCTGGATCTCCAGGAAATCGATGATGCGCTCGACCACTTCGCGGTGGCGGATCTCCTCGGCCACCGCCGGCCCCAGGCGCAGGGCCTGCATCAGCAGGTTGCTCCGGATCTTCAGGTTGCGGCCGGACATGATGTTGTCCAGCACGCTCATGCCCTTGAACAGCGCCAGGTTCTGGAAGGTGCGCGCCACGCCCATCTCGGCCACCTGGCGCGAATTCATGTGGGCGAAGGTCTTGCCCCGGAAGGTGATGGAACCTTCCTGCGGCGCATAGACGCCGTTGATGCAGTTGAGCATCGAGCTCTTGCCGGCGCCGTTCGGGCCGATGATGGAGCGGATCTCGTGCTCGCGCACGTCGAACGAGATGTCGGTGAGCGCCTTCACCCCGCCGAAGCGCAGGCTGATGTTGCGCACGTCGAGGATCACGTCGCCGGTCTTCTTGCTGGGAGTGGTCATGGCGTTGTACGTTGCGCTGCGGCGCGGGGTCAGGCGGCCTGCCGCACGGGCGGGAAGGTCTTCGCGTCCTCGATGCGCAGCGTGGCGCTCACGCGGCCCGTGCGCCCGTCCTCGAACTTCACCTGCGTCTCGATGAACTGCTCGGTGCGGCCCGCGTAGAGCGCATCGACCAGCACGCCGTACTTGTCGGCGATGAAGCCGCGGCGGACCTTGTTGGTGCGCGTGAGCTCGCCGTCGTCGGCATCCAGCTCCTTGTGCAGCACCAGGAAGCGGGCGACCTGGCTGCCCGCGAGCAGGCCGTCGGCCGCGAGGTCGGCGTTCACCTTCTCCACGCAGTCGCGGACCAGCGCCAGCACCTCGGGCTTGGCCGCGAGGTCGGTGTAGCCCGCATACGGCAGGTTCTGGCGCTCCGCCCAGTTGCCCACGGCCTCGAAATCGATGTTGATCAGCGCGCAGACCTTGTCGCGGCCGTTGCCGAGCGCCACCGCTTCCTTGATGTGCGGGAAGAACTTGAGCTTGTTCTCCACGTACTTGGGCGCGAACATCGCGCCGTCGTGCGGCCCACCGGAGAGCCTGCCGACATCCTTCACGCGGTCGATGATCTTGAGCTGCCCGCTCGCGTCCAGGAAGCCCGCGTCGCTCGTGCGGTACCAGCCGTCCGGCGTGAGCACTTCGGCCGTCGCCTCGGGGTTCTTGTAGTAGCCGCGCAGCAGGCCCGCGGACTTCACGAGGATCTCGCCGTTGCCGTCCACCCTGATCTCCACGCCCCGGATCGGCACGCCCACCGTGTCGGCATGCACCGCGTCGTCGGGCTGCAGGCACACGAACACCGCCGTCTCGGTGGAGCCGTAGAGCTGCTTGAGGTTGATGCCGATGGAGCGGTAGAAGGTGAACAGGTCCGGCCCGATCGCTTCGCCCGCCGTGTAGGCCACGCGCACCCGCGAGAAGCCCAGCGTATTGCGCAGCGGGCCATAGACCAGCAGGTCGCCCGCGGCGTAGCGCAGCCGGTCCCACCAGCCCACCGCCTGGCCGCTCTGCAGCGCCGGCCCCACGCGGCGCGCATGCGCCATGCAGGTGCGGAACAGCCAGCGCTTGAAGGCGCCCGCGTCTTCCATGCGGATCGTCACGCTCGTGAGCAGGCCTTCGAAGATGCGCGGCGGCGCGAAGTAGTAGGTGGGGCCGATCTCCTTCAGGTCGATCGACACCGTGGCGGCCGATTCCGGGCAGTTCACCACGTAGCCGCAGGCCAGCCATTGCGCATAGCTGAAGATGTTCTGCCCGATCCAGGCGGGTGGCAGGTAGGCCAGCACGTCCTCGGCGGCGGTGAGTCGGTCGAACTCGGCACCGGCCGTGGCGCGGTCCAGCAGCGTGGCGTGCGTGTGCACCACGCCCTTGGGGTTGCCCGTGGTGCCGGAGGTGAAGAACATCGCGGCCACGTCATCGGGCTGCACGGCCTGGGCGCGTGCGGCGAACCAGCCCGGCGCGGCATCCGCGGTGCGCGCGCCGTCTTCCAGCAGCGCGTCGATCGATTGCAGGCCCGGCTCGGCGTAGTTGCGCAGTCCGCGCGGATCGTCGTAGAAGATGCGGGCGATGGCGGGGCACTGCGCGCGGATCTCCAGCAGCTTGTCCACCTGCTCCTGGTCCTCCACCACGCAGAAGCGCACCTCGGCGTTGTTCAGCGGATAGACGCATTCGGCCGCCACGGCGTCCTGGTAGAGCGGCACGGGGATGGCGCCCAGCGACTGCGCCGCGAGCATCGTGGCGTAGAGCCGCGGCCGGTTCGCGCCGATCACCACCAGGTGCTCGCCGCGCGCCAGGCCCGCGGCGTCCAGGCCCGCGGCCAGCCGCTCCACCAGCTGCGCGAGGCGCGCCCAGGTGGTGGTCTGCCAGATGCCGTATTCCTTCTCGCGCAGCGCGGCGGCCTGGGGGCGCTCGGCCGCGTGGCGCAACAGCAGTCGGGGAAAGGTATCGCTCATGCCGGGTTCCTGCCGAAGGGTGGAGGAAGCGGGAGGGGGCGGAGCCTGTCGGCAGGCACGCCATCCGCGGGAATGCAACGGATGGTAGGAACCGCTTTGACGCCATCCTGTCTTGCCGACGACAATTTCGGGGAAACTCCTGACGGGTGTAACCCTGCGTGCTGCCGCGCCGCCCCCGGCGCGGAGCCGGTCACGCCCGGGCGGTATCCTCGCTCCATGTACGCCCCGTTCTTCGGCCTCGAACACGCGCCGTTTTCCATCGCCCCCGACCCGCGCTACCTGTTCATGAGCGACCGCCACCGCGAGGCGCTCGCCCACCTGCTCTATGGCCTGGAGGCCGGCGGCGGCTTCGTGCTGCTCACCGGCGAGATCGGTACCGGCAAGACCACCGTGTGCCGCTGCTTCCTGGAGCAGATCCCGGCGCATTGCAACGTGGCCTACGTGTTCAACCCCAAGCTCACCGTGGGCGAACTGCTGCGCTCCATCTGCGACGAGTTCGGCGTGGCCCACGCGCCCGCCGTGCCCGGCGCGGAAACCGTGAAGGACTGCCTCGACCCGCTCAACGCCTTCCTGCTGCGCGAGCACGCCGCGGGCCGCAACAACGTGCTCATCATCGACGAGGCCCAGAGCCTCGCGCCCGAGGTGCTGGAGCAGCTGCGCCTGCTCACCAACCTGGAAACCAGCGAGCGCAAGCTGCTGCAGATCGTGCTCATCGGCCAGCCCGAACTGCGCGCCATGGTGGCCGACCCGGCGCTGGAGCAGCTGGCGCAGCGCGTGATCGCGCGCTACCACCTGGATGCGCTCACGCCCGGGGAAACCCGCCAGTACATCGCGCACCGCATGGCGGTGGCGGGCCTCAAGGGGCCGCTGCCGTTCACCGCGCGCGCGCTGGTGCGCATCCACCAGCGCGCCCGGGGCATCCCGCGGCGCATCAACCTGCTGTGCGACCGCGCGCTGCTGGGCGCGTATGCCGGCGGGCTGCACGCGGTGGACGATGCCATCGTGGAGCGGGCGGCGGCGGAGGTGTTCGGCCCCGGCGCCGCAGGCCCGGCACCCACGGCCCGCCGGCCGCGCTGGGTCGCCGCGGGCGCTGGAGCGCTGGCGGGCGCCGCGGCCATCGCTGCCGCGGGCTGGGGCCTGGGATGGGTGCCTGCCTCCCGCCCGGCCCCTGGACCATCGGCGGCGCGCGCCCCCGGGGCCGTGGCGGCGGCGGTGGCTCCGGCGCCGGTGCCGGCCATGGCCGCATCGGCCGCCAGCGCCGCGGCGGCGCCCCGGCCCGTGCATTCGGCCCTGCAGGATTTCCTGGCCGCGCAGCCGTCCGGAGAGGACGCCGCGTGGCGCGCGCTGGCGGCCGCCTGGGGCGTGAAGGGCGGGCTGGAAGGCGGCGACGCCTGCGACGCCCTGCAGCGCCAGGGCCTGCGCTGCTACCGGCAGCGGCGCGCCAGCCTGGCCCTGGTGCGCCAGCTGGACCGGCCCGGCTGGCTGACCCTCTATCCCTCCGCGGATGCGCCGGTCTCCGTGCTGCTGGCGGGCTTCGATCCCGTGCGGCAGACGGCGCTGCTGGAAGGGGCCGGCGGCCGGCGCCTGGCCGTGACCGCGGCGGACCTCGCCCAGGCCTGGCGCGGCGAATTCGCGACCCTGTGGCGCGCCCCCGCGGAGTGGCCCGCTGGCGGGCGTATGGAGTCCGGCCCTCCCCAGGCCCAGGCCTGGCTGGATGCCCAGCTCGCGCGTGCCGGCGCGGGCGCTCCCCCGGCGGCCGGACAGCCGGCGGCCACCGCCGCCACGGCCGGGCAGCGGCGCGCCCGCATCTACCGCTTCCAGGTGGCCCAGGGCCTGGTGCCCGATGGCGTGGCCGGCCCGCTCACGCTCATGCTGCTCAACCGCGCCGCGGGCGTGGACGAGCCCCGCCTGCCGACTTCCTGATCCGGAACCCGTTGCCTGTATGTCCTACATCCTCGATGCCCTGCGGCGCGCCGAAGCCGAGCGCGGCCGCGGCGCCGTTCCCGGCCTGCACACGCCCGCCCCGTCCCCGGGGCCCACGTCCCCGCCGCCCGGTGGCGCGCGCCGCACCCCCGTGGCTCTGGCCGCCGCCCTGTTGTTCGCCGCGGGCGCTGCCGCACTGGCCTGGTGGGCCGCATCCCCCCGGGCGGTGCCCGCCAGTCCGGCGGCCAGCCCCGGCACCGCGGCATCCGGGGCCCCTGTGGCCCCTGATTCCCCCATGGCACAGGCGGAACGTGCAGCGCCGGTGCCGGTGCCTGCTCCGCCTGCCATTCCCGCCCGGCCATCCACAATGCCTGCGGCACCCGCACCCGCACCGCATCGTGCTCCCCCGGCACCACCCCGGGCCGCCGCGCCGGCCGCGACACAGGCCCCGGCGCGGCTGGCTTCAGCCCCGGCCCCGGCCGCGGTCGCACCGGCCGCCTCCGCGCGGCACGAGACGGCCCCTGCTGCCCGCGCTGCGGCCCCCGCGGCAGTGGCGCTGCGGGACCTGCCGGACAGCGTGCGCGCCCAGTTCCCCGCGCTGCAGGTCAGCGGAGTCACGTACTCGTCCAATCCCCTCTACCGCATGGCCATCGTCAACGGACAGGTCTTGCACGAAGGGGATACGGCCGCGCAGGGCGTGGTGCTGGAGGCGATCGAGCCCGAGCGGGTGGTGTGGAAGTTCCGTGACTACCGGATCGCGCAGCCGGCGAGATAGCGTGCTGAGCGGGAGGGGCAGGGCGCGGAGGGGATTTCGGCGGTCCGGGACGGGGCCGGACCGCTCTCGGCGATAATCCCCCCGTGAAGCGCGCCAGACCGCCGCTGGTGCACGTGCCGAAAGGCCGCACTGGAGGAACGTCCGGACTGCACAGGACGGCGTAGCAGCTAACGGCTGTCCACCGCGAGGTGAGGATCAGAGCAACAGAGACGAGTCCGGAAGGAGTGCCGCAAGGCAGACCAGCCGGGGTGAAACGGGCAATCTCTACGCGCAGCAATACCAAGTAGGCCAGCGTTGACGTGGTTCCGCGGAGCTGGCGGGTAGGTAGCATCGAGCCGGGTGGGCGACCCCCGGCCCAGAGTAATGGCGGTCACGTGCGGGCAACCGCATGCACAGAATCCGGCTTATCGGCGCGCTTCACACTTTTGTTTTTCCGTGCGCCTGCGCCCTGCAGGCGCCGCCGCGCATCTGGCGGCACCTGCACCCCCTCATTTGCATTTCATCTCAAGGCCGCGCGCAGTGCGGCGCATGGCCGGCGCGCAGTTCCGCGGCGCGCTGTTCCGTGCCGGGGTGGGTGGCGAGCAGGCCCATCCATGCGCTGTCGCCGCTTCCCTCGCGCGGGGGCGCCTCGGGGGTCTCGCGCGCAGCCGGGCCGCTGCCCGGGGCTTCGGGAGGCTTCGCGGCCGTGCCGCCCTCGCCGCCCTGGTTCGCGGCTCCATCCGCATCGTCTTTTTCCTCGCGGCCATCCTTCGCATGGTCGCCTGCGGGCCCCTTGCCGCGGCGCGGCGCCTCCCGCTGCTCCTGCGCGATCGCCAGCAGCAGGTCCGCCATGGGCGCGGTGGGCAGGCGCGCACGGCCCATGAGCGCGAGGGCGTAGCAGTCGGCCTCGCGCTCGTGCGCGCGGCTGTAGGCCAGGCCGGTGACGAGGGCGCCGCCGGTGGACAGCAGGCTGGAGACATCCCCCAGCGCCAGGCCCAGGCCGATGTTGAGCACGCCCTGTTCGACCACGGTGCGCGTGGTGTGGCGGTACACGACGTGGCCGATCTCGTGCGCGAGCACGCCGGCCAGGGCATCGTCGCCCAGGCCCCGGCGGGACGCGGTTTCCGCGAGGCCGTCGGTGATGACCACGGTGCCGCCCGGCAGGGCGAAGGCGTTGGCGCCCATGCCGCGCCGGAACTCCAGGCGCAGCGCGGGCGCGTAGCCCGCATAGCGCTGCGGTGCCGACGGCATGCCCTGCACGAGCGTGTCGAAGCGGGCGCGCAACTGCTGCTGGCGCTCGGGCGCGAGGCGCGAGGGGCGCAGCAGGTCGCCATCCATGCGCTCCAGTGTTTCCCGCGCGAGGGAGGTCTCCCATCCCAGGGGCACGGCCCGGGTCAGCTGGGTGGCCAGCCAGGGCGTGCCGTAGCGGTAGAAAAGCGCCAGCACCAGCACGGAGGCGAGCAGCACGGTCGCCAGCATGCCCCAGCGGGTCTGCATGCGCTGGGCGATGCCGGCGCGGTGGCCGGCGGCCTGCAGCGCGGCGTGCCAGCGCGCGATGCCATCGCCCGCGATTTCCAGGCTGCCGCGCCCGCCCAGGTCCACCGCCAGCCGCGGGGGAGGGCGGCGCGGGTTCCAGGCCTCGGGCCAGTCCACCGCACCGTGCGCGAAGTGCTCGGGGGCGCCGCCCTCGGTGCCCACGGGGTGCAGCGTGAGTTCGGGGCCGCGCGGGCCGGGGGCGATGGCCGCGAGCACGGCCCGGCCCTGGCTGCTGCGCCCGTCGAACCAGCGCGCGGGCACGGGCTGGGGGGGCGTGCGGGGTGGGGAATCCGGTAGCGGTGGCGACGCCGCGGTGGAGGTCATGGCGGACGGGTGCCGTTCAGCCGATCAGGTCCAGCCCCGCGGCATCCGCCAGGGCGTCGCCCACGCCGTTCTGCTGTTGGCGCTGCAACTGCCCCGCCAACTGGTCCACGCCGCCCTTGACGTGCAGGGTCACGGACTCGAGCTTCATGCGGTATTCATTCACGCGGGCGAACGGGCGGTAGAAGCCCAGCGTGAGCAGGGTGAGCAGCAGGTTCCTGATGCGCAGGCCGACGAAGCGGCTCGCGCGCAGGTGGCATTTGAAGCGGGCCATGTGGCTCACGCCGATCTGGTTCCAGGTGATCTGGAACATGCGTGCCTCGCGGTAGGCGCGCGCCGGAGCCGAGACCAGCAGCGCCATGAAGCCGAAGAAGACAATGCCCACGATGAAGAGCAGGGCCAGCCAGGGCCCCATCCCCCGGGTCTTGCCGGACAGCAGCGCCAGCGATCCGTCGAAGGCGGCGCCCACGATGGCGCCCATGACCGCCACGGTGAGCAGGAACACGCCCAGGGTGGCGAGCCACACCTTCACGAAGTCCGAGTACACGGGCTTCCAGCGGCCGGGCTCGGTGCCCAGGCGCGAATGGAGCACCAGCATGCTGCGGTAGTTGTATTCGAGGCGGATGGCGCACAGCACGGTGAGCACGAACGTCAGCGCGAGCAGCCCCCACATGGCCCCCGTGACCTGTGGCAGCTTCCGTCCGGAGGCGCCGGCCACGGGTTCCGGCGCCAGCGCCTGCAGCCCGTAGAACGCGGCCAGCCACAGGGCGGCGATGGCGAACACGGGCCAGCTCGCCGCATAGACCTGCCGCCAGCCGGCGGTGAACTGCAGCCGCAGCCCGCGCCAGCGCGTGTTGCCGAGGCGAAAGCGCATGGCGCTGCCCCAGATGAGCGGGGCGAGCGCCGCGCCCGCGAGGATGAAGAGGCCCACGGCGGTGTCCTGCCCGGTGCGCACGGCGATCTGGTAGGCGGCGGTGAGCACCAGCAGCACGATGAAGCCGAAGACCATGCGGCGCTGCTGCGCGGTGAATTCCAGGGGGCTGCCGGCCACGAGCGTGTGGCCGTAGAAGTACTGCACGGTGCGGCGGCGCGCCCAGGGGGTGTAGAGGCCCAGCGTCAGGATGCCCAGCAGCACGTTGACGATCCAGACGCGGAAATACTCCCTGCCGCTGCCGGTGAACTCCAGCGGATGCGGCTCGATGCCGTGCGACGTGAACGATGACGCCATGCGTGCCACGTGGGGCTCGACGCGTTGATCCATGGATGTGCCTCCCTCGAAGAGCCCGGCAGTTTATCGCGGCGGCGGGCGAATCAGAAGCGCTCCCAGGGCAGCAGGTAGCGCCACTGCCCTTCGGGCACCCTGGCGAGCGAGACGCGGCCGATGCGCAGCCGCTTGAGCGCCGTCACCTGCAGGCCGACGGCCTCGCACATCGCGGGGATCTGCCCCGGGCGGATGCCCTTGAGCGCGAAGCGCAGCCGCGTCTCGCTCTGCCAGCTCACCTTGGCCGGCGGCAGGGGCCGGCCGTTGAACTCCAGCCCCCGGCAGAGCCGTTCGAGGCCGCCCTCGGCGATGCGGCCGTCCACCGTGGCGATGCATTCCTGTTCGAGCAGTTCGATGTCTTCGGCCAGGCGGCGCGCCATGCGCCGGTCCTGCGTATAGACCACGAGCCCGCTGGCCGCGTCGGCCAGCGGCGTGAAGCACTCCTGCTGCCTGAAATGCCGCTGCAGCACCCGCACGGGCGGGCTGTCGCCCACGTACCGGCGGCCGGGCTCCAGCAGCGTGCCGGCGTCGGGAGCCCCGCCGCTGCGCGCCTGGCGCGGATCGCCGGCGGGGCCGTGGCCGATGCCGGCCTCCCAGCCGGCGGGCTTGTGCAGCAGGAGGGTGACGGGCGGCGCCTCCTCGGCCTTGGCGTTCTGCGCGACCACGACGTCCTGGTCCGGGCGGACACGGGCGCCCGGCGCCTCGGTCATCCGCCCGTCCACCTGCACCCAGCCGCCTTCGATGAGCCACTCGGCCTCGCGGCGGGAGCAGCCGCGCATCTCGGCGACGCGCTTCGACAGGCGGATGTGGCCGGCTTCTCCGGCGCCGGTGCCATCGGGGGAAAGATCATGCATGGCCGGCCTCCAGCGCGCGCAGGCGCTCCACGTGGGCCAGCAGGGAGCGCTGCGCCACGGGCCACAGCCGCTCGGGCACGTCGGCATAGGCGTGGCGCACCCAGTCGTCCATGCTGCCGTCCGGCAGGGCCTGCATGGCCGCGAGCACTTTGGCCTCGCGCGCGAGCCGGTGCGCCTTCAGCCGCGCGATCGCCCCGCGCGCACCGGCGATCGCATGGCCGTGGGCCGGCAGGATGAACTCCACGCCGTGGCGTTCGCACAGCGCGTCCAGCCGGTCGAGCGAGGCGAGGTAGTCGTCCATGTTGCCGTCCGGCGGATCGATCACGGTGGTGCTGCCGTTGAGGATGTGGTCGCCGCTGAACAGCAGGCCGTCCTCGCGCAGCAGCAGGCACAGGTGGTTGGCGGCATGGCCCGGGGTGTGGACCACTTCGAGGGTGTGGGTGACGTCGCCTTCCAGCTGCCGGCCGCTCAAGGTGAGCCGTTCGCCGTCGGCCAATGCACGGTCGGGCGTGAACCGGCTGGCCGCGCGCGCCGTGGGGGCGGAAGGCATGCCCAGCACGGGCGGGCGCGGGCGGCCGGCCGCGGCCACGCGTGCTGCCAGCGGGGCGGCGCCCGGTGCGTGGTCGGCATGGGAGTGCGTGCACACGATGGCGCGGATATCGCCACCCGCCGCATGCCAGAGGCGCTCGAGATGCACCTCGTCGGCCGGGCCGGGGTCGATGGCGATGTAGCCGGTGGACGGGTCGCCCACCAGGTAGCTGTTGGTGCCCGGGCCGGTCATGGCGCCGGGGTTGGCCGCGGTCAGCCGCTGCAGGTTGCGCAGCAGCGGCACGGGCCGCTCGGGCTGCCAGTCGAGCGGATGCACGATCTGCCCGTCGGGGCAGACCAGGGCCAGTTCACCGTAGGGGGCCTCGTGCTCCATGTAGCGCGCCTCGCGGCCCGCCAGCAGGCCGGCGCGCGGGCAACTGGTCCACAGCGGCTGCTCGTGGGCCACGGCGGCGAGCACCGCGTCGGCGCTGGCGAATTCCGCCAGCCGCTCCAGCGTGCGGATGGTCGGGAAGATCATGAAGAACTGGCCGGCCGCATGCCGCTCCAGCGCGTGGCGCGGGCGCACCCAGACGGGCTCGAACTGCTCGGTCTCGTCGGCCACCGGCTCCTGCCCCTGCGGCATGCGTGCCACCAGGAAGGGCACGTCGAAGCGCCTGGGCAGGTCGCGGTCGGCCGTCCAGTGCGCGAGCAGGAAGACCGCGTCGGCCGCCAGGCGCAGGCCGCGCGCGGCGCACTGCGGCACGAAGGGCGCGGCGCGGTCGAGCGCGGCGATGTCCTCCGCCGTGGCGAAGTTGCCGTCCGGGCGCCGCGCGAGCAGCACGCCCAGCTCCTCGAAGCTTTCCCGGATGGCGGCGACGGCCTGGGTGACGCGGTCCGGCGTCTGCGCGGGGCGGTGGTCCACCTGGGCGTGCGTGGCGGCCCCGGCGTCCTGCGCGTCGATGGCGCCGCCGGGAAACACGTAGGCCCCCGGCGCGAAGCTGGCCTGCGGCGAGCGCCGCGTCATGAGCACTTCGAGCCCGCCGCCGGGTGCGTCGCGCAGCAGCAGCACGGTGGCGGCCGCGCGCGTGGCGACGGGCTCGCGGTGGGGATGGAGTTGTTGGGAAGGGCGGGGCATCCGGGGATTATCGGCAGCGTGCCCCGCCTGCCGGCAGAGGGGCTTCCCGCCCTTGCCCAGCGGGCCCCGGTTCAGGCCGCGGGCACCGGTGGCGCCGACTGCCGGTGGCCCGCCGCGGTCTTGTAGGTGCGCACCCAGTCGGCCAGCAGCGCGGGATCGAGCACGTCGCCGATGCGCTCGAAACCATCGGGCGCGCGCTCTTCCACCATGTCGAGGATGGCGTCCAGGCCCTCCGCGCGGTTGAGTTCCACGATGCGCGCGGTCATGGGACGGCGCCCGTCCTCGTAGGCATCGAGCGCGGCGGGCAGGTCGTGCGGGCGGGCGGCCAGCGCCTCGGCGATGGCGCGCGCGTCCAGCAGCGCCTGGGTGGCGCCGTTGGAGCCGATCGGGTACATGGGGTGGGCCGCGTCGCCCAGCAGCGTCACGCCGCGGCCCTGGCGCCAGCGCGGCAGCGGGTCGCGGTCCACCATGGGCCATTCCAGGATCTGCGTGGCCTGCGCGATCAGGCCCGGCACGTCCACGAAGCCGAAGCGCCAGGTGCCGAAGGTGGGCAGCAGGTCGTCCACCGAGCCCGGCCGGCTCCAGTCCTCGCGGCCGGGGGCCACGAGGCCGCCGCCGAAGCCATCCTCGCGCAGCCGGCGGTCGGCCACCCAGTTGACCAGCTGCAGCCCGTCCGCGCGCGGCGGCGCGATGGGATAGACGACGAATTTCGCGCGGCGGTGGCCGGCCTGCACCATGGTGCGGCCGTCCATGAAGGGCTTCGCCCAGGTGGTGCCACGCCACATCATCATGCCGTTCCAGCGGGGCGCGCCTTCATGGGGATGGAATTGGCGCCGCAGCGCCGAATGGATGCCGTCCGCCCCGATGAGCAGGTCGCAGCGCAGCGTGGCGGTGCCCCCGCCGGCCAGCTCGGCCTGGGCCAGCACCCGGCCGTCGGCTTCCTCGGCGCAGCCGGTGACGCGGGTGCCGGCGCGCACCCGGTCCTCGCCCAGGCGCTGCAGGCAGGTGTTCCACAGCAGCATCTGCAGCTCGCCGCGGTGCACGTTGTACTGCGGATGGCTGTAGCCCGCCTCGGTGCCGCGCAGGTCTTCGTAGATCGGCTGGCCGTGGCGGTTGGCGAATACCAGCGCGCGCGTGCGCACGGCCATGGTGTCGAGCGCGGGCAGCAGGCCCAGGCCGTCCAGCACCTCCACCGCGTGCGGCAGCAGGTTGATGCCCACGCCCAGCGGCTGCGGTTTCGCCGCGGCCTCGCAGACCGTGACGCGGTGCCCCTGGGCGGAGAGGGCGAGCGCGGCGGCGAGACCGCCGATGCCGCCGCCGGCGATCACGATGTCCAGCGGTCGCGGCGTGGGCCGCAGGGAGGCGGGGGAGGGCGAGGTCATGGCGGTGCGTTCTCCGGGTTAATGCCGCTTGACGCGGATCAATGTGCCCCACTATTGTTGCGCCATGCAACAAAAAGAGCGCTCCGCAGAAACCCGCAGTCCCGGCGCGCGCGCGCCTGCGGCCGCCCGGGCGGCCGATGCGCCCGAGGGCTCCCTGCAGCCGCTGCCCGGGCTGCGCTACGGCGTGCTCGACCAGCTCATGGGCTATGCGCTGCGCAGGGCGCAGAACGCGCTCTACCTCGATTTCCAGCGCGCCGTGGGCGATGACGTGAGCCCGCAGCGCTTCGCCGCCCTGGTGCTGGTGGTGGGCAATCCGGGCCTGCGCCAGGGCCTGCTGGCCGAGGCGATGGGTCTGCACCGCAGCGGCGGCATGCGCCTGGTGGACTGGCTGCACGCCCAGGGCTGGGTGCTTCGCGAGGCCGATCCGCAGGACCGGCGCTCCTGGCTGCTCCATCCCACCCCGCGGGGCCGTGCCGCGCTGGAGGCGCTGTCGGCCCGCGTGCGCGCGCACGATGCCGCTCTGGTCGCATCCCTCGGGCCGGGCGGCGAGACCCTGCATCCGCTGCTGGAGCGCCTGGCCCGCGCGGCGCCCGGCCCCGAATGAAGATACGCCCCCGCCGGTACGGGCGACGCAGTCCGGCATGACCAGAACCCTTCCAGGAGACAAGCACCATGACCCATTCCATCCCGCGAGGCCCCTCCCGACCTCTTTCGCCGCAGGGCATCCGCCGGCGCGATGCCGGCCTGGCCCTGGCCGCGCTGTGCTTCGGTGCCGGCGGGCCCGCGGCGGCGCAGCAAAGCGTGCAGCGCATCCTGGTGGGCTTTCCCGCGGGGGGCTCGGTCGATGTGGTGGCGCGGCGCCTGGCCGAGAGCTGGCGCGCGCGCAGCGGCACGACCACGCTGGTCGAATCCCGCGCCGGCGCGGGCGGGCGCATCGCGCTCACGGCCCTGAAGGACGCGCCGCCCGACGGGCTCACCGTGGTGCTGAGCCCCTCGTCCATGCTCACGATCTATCCGCACGTGTACAAGCGGCTGCAGTACAGGCCCGCCACGGATTTCATCGCCGTGGCGCCGGTGGCGCTGTCCACCTGCGGTTTCATGGTGGGGCCCAAGGTGCCCGATTCGGTGAAAACGCTCAAGCAGTTCGCGGAATGGGCCAGGGGCCGGCCCCAGCCCGAAGGCTATGCCTCTCCCGCCGCGGGCGCCATGCCGCACTTCCTCGGCAACCAGTTCGCGCGGGCCGCGGGCATCTCCCTCACGCACGTGCCCTACCGCGGCGCGGCGCCCGGCCTGCAGGATCTCATGGGCGGGCAGGTGGCCTCGGGCTGCTTCAGCGTGGGCGACTGCCTGCCGCACGTGCCCACGGGCCGCGTGCGCGTGCTCGCGGTGAGCGACAGGCAGCGGTCGCGCTTCCTGCCCGACGTGCCCACCTTCGCCGAGCAGGGCTTCGCGGGCATCCAGGGCGTGGAGAGCTACGGGATCTACCTGCCCGCCCGCGCGCCCGCGGCGGTGGCCGAGCGCTGGGCCGAGGCCGCCCGCCAGGCCGTGGGCGAGCCGGCGGTCGTGGAGGCGCTGGCCAAGCTCGGCTTCGAGCCCGCGTCCGGAACGCCCGAGGAATATGCCCGCCAGCTGGCCCAGGAGCGCGATCGCTGGGCGCCGGTGGTCGCCGCCTCGGGTTTCTCGTCGGAGGAGTAGCGGCGAAGGGCCCGCGGCGGGCACGGAATCCGAGGAAAATCACGAACCTTTCCTCGCGATGGACCCCATGCCAACTCCTGCCGCCGAGGGCGCGAGCCCGTCGCCCGTGTCCCTGCCGCAGGCCCTGCGCTTCTGGCTGAAGCTCGGCTTCATCGGTTTCGGCGGGCCGGCCGGGCAGATCGCGCTCATGCACGACGAGCTGGTGGACCGGCGCCGCTGGATCTCCGAAAAGCGCTTCCTGCATGCGCTGAACTACTGCATGCTGCTGCCCGGGCCCGAGGCGCAGCAGCTCGCCACCTACCTCGGCTGGCTGCTGCACCGGACGTGGGGCGGCATCCTGGCAGGCGTGCTCTTCGTGCTGCCGTCGCTGTTCATCCTGGTGGCCCTGGCCTGGCTGTACATGGCGCATGGCGATGCGCCGGCGGTGGCAGGGGTCTTCGACGGCATCAAGCCGGCGGTGACGGCCATCGTGGCGCAGGCCGCCCTGCGGATCGGTGGCCGGTCGCTGCGCAGCGGCTGGCTGTGGTCCATCGCCATCGCGGCGTTCGTCGCGCTCTTCGCCTTCGATGCGCCGTTTCCCGCCATCGTGGCGGCCGCGGCGGTGGCGGGCTACATCGGCGGCAGGCTGCGCCCGGCGGCGTTCGGCGCCGCGGTGGCCACCGCCCCTCCAGCGGAAATGTCCCGGATGCAGGGCCGTGCGCTCATCGACGACGACACGCCGGTGCCCGCCCATGCGCGCTTTTCCTGGCGGCGCGCGTGCGCGGTGCTGCTGGCCGGCACGGCCCTCTGGCTGCTGGCCATGGGCGGGCTGCGGGCCGCGTTCGGCCACGATGCCGTGCTGGTGCACATGGCCTGGTTCTTCACCAAGGCGGCGCTGATGACATTCGGGGGCGCGTACGCGGTGCTGCCCTATGTGTACCAGGGGGCGGTCGAGCACTTCCAGTGGATCACCCCGGCGCAGATGATGGACGGCCTGGCGCTCGGCGAAACCACGCCGGGGCCGCTCATCATGGTGGTGTCGTTCGTCGCGTTCGTGGGCGGATGGGCGCGGGCGCTCTTCGGACCGGAGGCCCTGCCGCTCGCTGGCGCCACGGCCGCGGCCGTGGTGACGTTCTTCACCTTCCTGCCGTCCTTCGTCTTCGTCCTGCTGGGCGGTCCGTTCATCGAATCCACGCGCGGCGACCTCCGGCTCGCGGCGCCCCTGGCGGGCATCGCGGCCGCCGTCGTGGGGGTGATCGCGAACCTGGCGGTGTTCTTCGCCATCCACGTGTTCTGGCCGCAGGGCCTGCACGCGGGCCCCGATGTGCGCATGCTGCTCATCGGGGCGGCGTCGGCTGTGGCGCTGATGCGCTGGCGGGTGGGCGTCATCCCCGTCATCCTCGCCGCGGGGCTCGCCGGGCTCGCGATGGCCTAGCTTCTCACGGGAATCTCCAGTCCGCGCGCCACGGCGGGCCGGGCCACGAAGGCATCCAGCACCCGGCGCACATGGGTGAACCGGTCGAACTCCACCAGCTCGCCCGCCTCGTAGAAGCCCACGAGGTTGCGCACCCACGGGAACACCGCGATGTCGGCGATGGTGTAGTCCTCGCCCACCATCCAGGCGCGGCCGTCGGCCAGGTGGCGGTCCAGCACGCCCAGCAGGCGACGGCTCTCGGCCACGTAGCGGTCGCGCGGGCGCTTGTCCTCGTAGTCCTTGCCGGCGAACTTGTGGAAGAAGCCGAGCTGGCCGAACATGGGGCCGACGCCGCCCATCTGCCACATCAGCCACTGCAGCGCGGCATAGCGCTGCGCGCCCGCGGGGGCCAGGAAGCGGCCGGTCTTGTCGGCCAGATAGACCAGGATGGCGCCGGACTCGAACAGCGCCAGGGGCTGGCCGCCGGGGCCGTCCGGGTCCAGGATGGCCGGGATCTTGTTGTTGGGATTGAGCGAGAGGAATTCCGGCGAGGTCTGGTCGTCCTGGTCGAAGCGCACGAGGTGCGCTTCATAGGGCAGGCCGGTCTCCTCCAGCAGGATGGAGGCCTTCACGCCGTTGGGCGTGGGCAGCGAATAGAGCTGCAGCCGGTCGGGGTGGCGGGCAGGCCACTTGCGGGTGATGGGGAAGGCGGCGAGCACGTCGTCGGTCATCTGAACTCCTCGGGGCTAAGGGATGGGCGCAGGGGATGGAGGGCGCCATCATCGCGCGCCCGGCCGGCCCCTGCCGGCGAGGGGCCATGCCGCGCCTGCCGGGCAACGATAATCCTGCGGATGCAGATCCGCTTCACCAAAATGCAGGGCGCCGGCAACGATTTCGTCGTGCTCGACGAAACGCAGGGGCGCCTGGGCCTCACGCCCGCGCAGTACCGCTACCTCGCCGACCGCCACTTCGGGGTGGGGGCCGACCAGATCCTCACCGTGCGTCCGTCGCCGGCCGAGGGCATCGATTTCGAATACGTCATCCACAACGCCGACGGCGGCGAGGTCGAGCAGTGCGGCAACGGCGCGCGCTGCTTCGCCCGCTACGTGCGAGACAAGGGCCTCACCGACCGCGACACCATCCGCGTGCAGACCCTGGCCGGCGTGATCGCCCCGCGCCTGACGCCGGACGGCCGCGTCACCGTGGACATGGGCCGCCCGCGCTTCGACCCCGCGGAGGTGCCTTTCGACGCCTCCGGCCTCGCACCCGCGGCCCGTGGGGCGGGGCAGACGTGGCCCCTGGCCCTCGGAGCCGGCGCCGATGCGCAGGTGGTCGATGTGGCGGTGGTGTCCATGGGCAACCCGCATGCCGTGCAGCTGGTCGGCGACGTGGACGCGGCGCCGGTGGCGCGCACCGGCCCGCTCATCGAGGGCCACGCGCGCTTCCCGCAGCGCGTGAACGCAGGCTACCTGCAGATCGAGGACCGGGCCCGCGTGCGGCTGCGCGTGTATGAACGCGGTGCCGGCGAAACCCTGGCCTGCGGCACGGGCGCCTGCGCGGCCGTGGCCGCGGGCATCCGCCTGGGCCTGCTGGACGCGCGCGTCGATGTCCGCACGCGCGGCGGCCTTCTCACCATCGCCTGGAGCGGCGACCCGTCCGAGTCCGTCTTCATGACCGGCCCGGCCACCACCGTCTTCGAAGGCCAGATCGACATTCCCGACGCACCATGACCCATCCGCATACCCCCGCCCAGGCCGTGCCTCCCATCACGGAAGAAGACATCGCCGAATTCCTCGCCAATACCCCGGGCTTCTTCGAGCGCCATGCCGAGCTGCTGACCGGCGTGGTCCTCACCAGCCCCCACGGGCAGCGTGCCGTCAGCCTGCAGGAGCGCCAGGCCGAGATGCTGCGCGAGAAGATCAAGGGCCTGGAGCAGCGCATCATGGAAATGGTGCGCCACAGCCACGAGAACACCGCCATCGCGCTGAAGATCCACCAGTGGACGCGCGAACTGGCGCAGGCCGGCGACCCGGCGCTGCTGCCGGGCGTGGTGGAGCAGGGCATCCGCCGGCTGTTCGACGTGCCCCAGGCGGCGCTGCGCCTCTGGGACGTGGCCGGCCCGTATGCAGGCGCCGCCTTCGCACAGGGCGCGAGCGCCGATGCGCGCTCGTTCGCCACCTCGCTCACGCAGCCGTTCTGCGGCCCCAACCTCGGGTTCGAGCCCGCGGGCTGGCTGCCCGAACCGGCCTCCGTGCAGTCGATCGCCCTGCTGCCGCTGCGCCAGGGAGCGCTCGATGGCGACGTGCCGGCCTTCGGCCTGCTGGTGCTGGGCTCGCCCGATCCGCAGCGCTTCGGCGCCGACATGGGCACCGACTTCCTCGTGCGCATGGCCGAACTGGCCAGCTCGGCGCTCTCGCGCCTGCGCTGATCCGGCCATGGCGGACGGCCCGCAGCCGGTGGTGCCCACCGATCCCGAGGTGCTGCGCTACCTGGAGCACGTGCGCGTGGAAAAGCGCCTGGCGCCGCGCACCGTCACGCTCTACACGCTCGACCTGGCGAAGCTGGCCGCCAGCGCGCGCGATGCGGGCGTGCCGCTGCTGCAACTGCAGACCGCGCACATCCGCCGCTTCGTCGCGCAGATGCATGCGGGCGGGCGCAGCGGGCGGGGCATCGCACTGATCCTGTCGGGCTGGCGCGGCTTCTTCGCCTGGGCGGCGCGGCAGGGCCTCGTGCCCCACAACCCCGTGCAGGGCGTGCGCGCCCCGCGCGCGCCCAAGCCGCTGCCCAAGGCGCTGGGCGTGGACGACGCGGTGCGGCTGGCGGAGTTCGAGGGCTCGTCGGGCAGCGACCCGTGGCTGGAGGCCCGCGATGCGGCGATGGTCGAACTGCTCTACGGCTGCGGCCTGCGCGTGGGGGAACTGGCGGGCCTGGACGCCGTGCCGGGGCCGGACACGCAGCGCCAGGGCCGGGGCTGGATCGACCTGGAGGCGGCCGAGGCGCACGTCTTCGGCAAAGGCTCGAAGCGGCGCAGCGTGCCGGTCGGCTCGGCCGCGCTGGCGGCCCTGCGCGCCTGGCTGGAAGTGCGCCTGCAGCCCTTCGGCGCGGCGTCCGGCCGGGTGGATGCCGCGCTCTTCCTGGGCCGGCGCGGCGCACGGCTCACGGGGCAGTCCATCTGGTCGCGCCTGCGGCAGCGCAGCCAGCTCGCCGGGCTCTCCACCCCCGTGCATCCGCACATGCTGCGGCATTCCTTCGCGAGCCACCTGCTGCAGTCCAGCGGCGACCTGCGGGCGGTGCAGGAACTGCTGGGCCACGCCAACATCACCACCACCCAGGTCTATACGCGCCTGGATTTCCAGCACCTCGCCAAGGTGTACGACGCCGCGCATCCGCGGGCGCGCCGCAAGCCCGGCGGCTGACGGCCGGCGACGGGCTGCCCCTTCCGGGGCGGCAGGAATTTTCCGTGCTGCAGAATATCGAACCATGCCCCGTCCCCCCGCCACGCTGTTTTCTTCCTCCCCCTCCGATCCGCGCCGCCGGCGCCTGCTCGCCCAGGCGGCCGGGCTGTCTTCCCTGGTGGCGGCCCCGCTGCTGCTGGAAGGCTGCGGCGGAGGGGCCAGCGCTGACACAGGCGTTGGTGGGCCGGAGCGGGCTCTCCCTCGTGCCCGGCCCCTGCGGGCCAGCTGGGTCTCCACGGTCCTGAACCTGGACTGGCCCTCCGCGGAGTCCGTCCGGATCGCCGACGATGCGCAGCGCGCCGCCGTGCAGCAGGCGGAACTGCTGCGCATCCTCGACGAGGCGGCGGCCACCGGCCTCAACGCGGTGATCTTCCAGGCCAAGCCATGCGCGGATGCGCTCTACGACTCCGACCTCCTGCCCTGGTCGCCCTACCTGACCGGCACGCTGGGCCGGCATCCCGGATTCGACCCCCTGGGCTTCGCCGTGGAGCAGGCGCATGCGCGGGGGCTGGAACTGCACGCCTGGCTCAATCCCTACCGCGTGTCGATGGACATGGGCCCGGACACGGTGCGGATGCTGTCCGGCATGCCCGGCGACGGCCCGCCCAGCATCTACCGCGCCCGGCCCGACTGGATCCGCACGGCCGCCCGGCGCTTCGTGCTGGACCCGGGGCTGCCCGAGGTGCGGGCCTGGCTGGGCAGCGTGGTGGCCGAGATCACGTCGCGCTATGCCGTCGATGCCATCCACTTCGACGACTATTTCTATTACGAAACCGCCGATTCGCGCCTGGACGACGCACAGACCTTCGCCACCTACGGCCGCGGCTTCGCGGACAAGGGCGACTGGCGCCGCCACAGCACCCGGCTGCTGGTGCAGGGGCTGTCGGAGCAACTGCGCGCCACCAGCCCCGGGGTGCGCTTCGGGGTCAGCCCCGCAGGCGTCTGGCGCAACCGGGCCGACGATCCGCGCGGCTCGAACACGCAGGCCGGGGCACCCAGCTACGACGCGGCCTTCGCCGATACGCGCCAGTGGGTGCTCGATGGCCTGGTGGACGACATCGTGCCCCAGGTGTACTGGCCCTTCGCGCGGCAGGCGGTGGGCTACGGCACCATCGCGCGCTGGTGGGCGGACGTGGCGCTGGCCTCGCCCGGCGTGCAGCTCCACATCGGCGTGGCGCTCTACAAGGCGGGGCGGCCCACGGCCCAGGAGCCCGACTGGGGCGTGGAGGGCGGGGTGCCGGAAATCCGCCGCCAGATCGACCTCAACGAATCCACGCCCGGCATCCACGGCAGCGTGCTGTTCCGCCACGCCTTCCTGCGGGATCCCGCGGCCGCGGCCGTCGCGGCCTACCTGCGGCAGCGCTGGGCGCCCGCGCCCTGAGGCCGCCTCCTGCGGGCGCCGGGGCCGCGCTCAACCGTGCTGCAGCAGCGCCCGGGGCGTGGATGCCAGGGAAAGGGCGCCGGCCGCGGCCAGCCTTTCACCCGGCAGCCGGAAGCTGGCCACGGTGCCGACCAGTTCCCGGGCGCGCTGGCTCAGGGCCGCGGCAGCGGCTGCCATCTCCTCGACCAGGGCCGCGTTGTGCTGGGTGGAGCGGTCCATATCGTTCACCGCGTCGTTGATCTGGCCCACGCCCTGGCTCTGCTCCTGGCTGGCGGCGGTGATTTCCCCCACCAGCTGCGACAGCCCCTCGATCGACTGCACCACGCTCGACATGGTCTGGCCGGCGCGGCCCACCAGCGCGGTGCCTGCGGCCACGCGGTCCATGCTGGCGCCGACCAGGCCCTTGATCTCGCCGGCCGCCTGGCCCGCGCGCTGGGCGAGCTGGCGCACTTCTCCCGCGACCACCGCGAAGCCCCGGCCCTGTTCGCCCGCGCGGGCGGCCTCCACCGCGGCGTTGAGCGCGAGCAGGTTGGTCTGGAAGGCGATGCTGTCGATGATGCCGGTGATGTCCGCGATGCGGCGGCTGCTGTCCTGGATCTGCTGCATGGTGTCCACCACCTCGGTCACCACCGCGCCGCCCTGGGCGGCCACGCGCGACGCTGCCTGCGCCACGCGGTCGGCCTCCAGCGCATTGCCCGCGTTCTGCCGCACGGTGCCGTTCAACTGCTCCATGGAGGCCGCCGTCTGCTGCAGCGCACCCGCCTGGCCTTCGGTACGCGCCGAGAGATCGCTGTTGCCCTGGGCGATCTGCAGCGCGGCGGAGGACACGCTCTCGGCGCTCTCGTGGATGGCCGCCACCATGGCGGCGAGCTGGTCGCGCATGCTCCGCAGCTGGGCCATCAGGCTCGTCGTGTCGCCCTGGCGTGCGGGAATCTCGATGGTGAGGTCGCCCTGCGCCACGCCGCGCGCCACGGCCGCGGCGGCGCCGGGCTCCGCGCCGAGCTCCCGCAGGATGCCGCGCACGACCAGCGCACCGAAGCCGATGGCGAACACCATGCCCGCCAGCACCGCCGCGATGACGCCCGCGCGGGTGCTGGCGTAGCGGGTCTCGGCCGTCTCGTAGGTGCTGCGCGCCGTATCGAGCTGCACCTGGGTGAGCGCCGCCAGCACTGCCTGCAGCGGATCGAGCGCCGGATACATCTCGCGGGCGGCGAACGCCGTCAGGCCGGGGATGTCCCGGGCGCGCAGCAATTCCTCCAGGGCCTGCACGGCGGCGTCGGCGCGCGCCTGCAGCGGCCCGAATTCCGAGATCAGGCGGCGTTCCTCGGCGTGCAGTCCGGCCGCCCGGTAGGCGGCCCACTGTTCCCGCACCTCCTTGCGCGCCGCATCGACCGCCTCCAGGCCCTGCTGCGGCGTCAGCGCGCCGTCGCGCACCTTGTGGGCGGTGTCCACGATGCTCACCGCGTAGGCGTCGGCCACGCGCTTGATCTGCTGCAGTGGTACCACGCGGTCGTGGTAGACGGAAACCAGGTCGGCGTTGGAGCGGGCCATGCCCAGCAGCCCGGCGGCGCCGACGCCGGCAGCCAGCAGGCAAAGGGCGGCCAGGAGCCAGCCGAGACGTGTGGACACCTTGAGCCGGTGCAGGTAGTGCATGGGATTCCCTCGTGAGCGGATGGTGTGGGATCTATCTGTGTGGATGGATGCGGGCCGCAGGGCCTGCAGGCACGGATCCTAGGAAAGCCCGGCTCCGGCTTTCTCAACAATCCTCAAATCTTCTTTGTCTGACACGGCGCTTCTGTCGCGGGCTGGACAATTCCGCTCTTTTGTGCACGACGGCCCCGGGATTTGTCCGCGGGAGGCGCGCGATCGTCGAGAATGGCTGTTGAAGATCACAAGGGGCGTCCGAGTACGCCAGGACGCATGACCCAGAGACACCAGCGTGGGCGTATGGAATCGAGCGCGGCCCGCGCGGCGGGGGCTTTGGCCCTGACGCTGCTGGCGTGTCTCGCAGGCGGCGGCGGGCTGTGGGCCCGCGGCCAGCTGCATTCGGTGGCCGCCGCGAATCCGGCGCCCCAGATCAAGGCACAGGTCGCGACGCCGGGGCGCGCCGTCGGCTATGTGGAAGATTTCGAGCAGACCCCGGGGAGCATGCTCTACGTTCGGGGTTGGACGCTCAGTCCCGACGAGATCGGGAGCGTCGAGGTCCTGGTCAACGGCCGCGCCGAGGCGGTGCTGCCCTACGGGCTCCAGAGACCGGACGTGCACGCCGCGCATCCCGGATTGCCCGGGGCTTCGAACGCGGGGTTCGAGGGGCGGGTGGCGCTGCGGTCCCTCGACCGCCGGATCGGCTCCGTCGAGGTGGTGGCCGTCGACCGGAAGGGACAGAAGACCATCCTGCAGCGGCAGGTGTTGTTTCCGGATGACTACAAAAGCCGCTGGAGCAGCTACCTGCCGGAGCGTGGGGTCGCCCCGGACGAAGTGTTCTATTTCCCGATCGCCACGAGCCACGTGGGCGAAGGGGGGGCGGACGGCATCCGTGAAACGTTCGCCGCTTACGAGAGCCGTACCGTCAAGGCCGGGATCCGGGTCCAGATCCTCTACATGCGCACGACCGTGGGGGCCCGGGGCGACTATGCCTTCGACCCGGATTTCGTCCCGGACAAGAAATGCGGGCAGCGGTTCATCGCGGAAGACAGCTTGAACCGCGTGATGCGCTACGCCATCGAAAAGAACGTTCCGGTGCTGTTCACGCTCAATGGCGGCATATGGGCCGACGCGCCCTGCGATGCGCCCCAGTGGGACATCAACGACGTCCTGGAGAAGGACGACGGACTGTGCCAGTGGAACGAGAAGAACCAGGTCATGCCCGACGCGGCCCTCTCGGGACAGCCCGGGTCGTTCGAGTCGCCGGAACTGGGCCGCTCCCTGAGCCTCAACGTGTTCGCCGAACGCGCCCGCTTCTACAAGAAGCGCAACCTCCAGCAGGCGTCGGCCCTGATCCGGCGTTTCGCGTCGGAGCATCCCGATCTCTTCATCGGCATCAACCTCGATCCGGACGTCTACGTCAACCCGTTCTTCGAGGGCAAGCAGTGGTACGACTACAACCCCCAGACCCTGCGCCAGTTCAGGGACTGGCTGCGCGGCACCGGGCCCTATGCGAACGCCGGGGGGGCCGGCGTTCCCGATCTCTCCGCCTATCGCCGCCCGCGCGCCCTCACCCTGGCAGACGTGGACCGGCTGACCGGCAGGCGCCATGCCAACTGGGAGGAGGTCGATCCGCCCCGGGAGTTTCCCACGCAGATCTCGCAGTTCTGGAAGGACCCCTGGACACAGGAGTGGGAGCACTTCCGCCGCCACCTGGTGAAACTGCACTACGACGAACTCTCGCGGTGGGTCGCCCAGACGGGCATACCGGTCAGCCGCATCTATTCGTCGCAAGGCTTCATGCCGCCCGGGAAACTCATCGATCCCTTCGCCGTGCGCCTGGACAGCCCTGCCAAGAACTATGACTCCGGCGGCATGTCGATCGAAGGCTCGGTGCCGGTCGAGGGGCGCCTGGGCGCGATCATCTATGGCGACAGCGCCATCAACGCGATCCGCATGGAAGGCCATGCCTCGCTGTTCGACGAGTTCCGCCGCTACAGCCCGGAATGGGCGGTGGTGGAATACAACACGGCCGACCTGACCACGCCCGCGCAGATGGCGGGATACGGCCAGGCCTATCGCTCGCTGCGCGACATCGCGAACTACGGCGCGCGCTTCGTCTCCCCGATGGCCTGGAACGGCAGTCCGGGGGAGGCTGCGGGCACCCGGGAATACGTCGGCTACACCTCGCTGCGTCGCACCCCCCTGGAACAGGCCATCATGCAATTCATGATGTCCCGCTACGACCTGCCCCGCGGTGCGCGGCTGTGGACGTTCGGGGCCGGCACCCATGACGATACGGACCAGTGGCAGGCCGAGCGCGGCTCCCGGATCGCAGCCACCCCGAAGGGGCTGCGCGTGGTGCTGGACGGCCAGGGCCGCGCCAGCGTGGTGTCGCCCGCCGAACTGGCGGTCCGCCGCGGCGCGTTCGATGCCCTGATCGTGCAGGCCGACGGCGGCGGGGAGGGGCTGAGGCTGGGCGTGGAAATGCAGGTTGCCGGCGGAGCCTGGCAGCCCCTGGTGGACGAGACCCCCGTGCAGCAATGGGACCGGCGGAGCGCCGGCTTCCGCATCCCGCTGCCGGCGGCGTCCGCCCGGGACGCCGGGTCTTACGACCGCCTGCGGCTCGTCTGGCGGGGACGGCCCGGCGCCGCCGTGGACCTGGGTCTCGTGGCGCTCTACCCGGCGCGCGCAGCCACCGCGGAGCCTGCCGCCCGCTGAACCGCCCCGGATGCCGGTCCGGGCGCACCGCGGCTCCCGGACAATACGGCCCATGAAAACCATCCGCCTGCGCCCTGGCAAGGAGCGTTCCCTCCTGCGCCGCCATCCCTGGATCTTCGAATCGGCCATCGCCAAAGGCGGTGGGGACGGCGGCGAAACCGTGCGGGTGGAGTCGGCGGACGGCCGCTTCCTGGCCTGGGCCGCGTTCAGCCCGGCATCGCGCATCCGTGCCCGCGCCTGGAGCTTCGACGAGGCGCAGCGCATCGACCCCGCGTTCTTCGCCGCGGCCGTGGAGCGCGCGGTCCGGGCACGGGAACGCTTCGCCATCGAGAGCGACGGCGTGCGCCTGGTGCATGGGGAATCCGACGGCCTGCCCGGCCTGGTCGTGGACCGCTACGGCGACACCCTGGTGGCGCAGTTCACCAGCGCCGGCACCGAGCGCTGGAAGGCCGTCCTCGCCGATGCCCTGCTGAAGGCCACCGGCCTGCAGAAGCTCTACGAACGTTCCGACGCCAGCGTGCGCCAGCTGGAGGGCCTGGAGCCCGCCACGGGCTGGCTGCGCGGCGAAGGCCCCACGGAGCTGTCCATCCGCGAACATGGCTGGCGCCTCACCCTGGACATCGCCGAAGGCCACAAGACCGGCTTCTACCTCGACCAGCGCGACAGCCGCCACCGCTTCTCCGAGGCCGTTCGCCGACTCGGCGCGCGCCAGGTGCTCAACTGCTACTGCTACACCGGCGGCTTCACCGTCGCGGCGCTCGCGGGCGGAGCCTCGCAGGTGACCTCCATCGATTCGTCGGGACCGGCGCTGGAACGCGCGCGCTCGCATGCCGCCCTCAACGGCTTCGACGCCGCCCGCACGGAGTTCCTCGATGCCGACGTGAACGCCTCCCTGCGGCGCTTCCTGCAGGAGGGCCGCCGCTTCGACGCCATCGTGCTCGATCCGCCGAAGTTCGCCCCCACGGCCGCGCATGCCGAGCGCGCCGCCCGGGCCTACAAGGACATCAACCGCCTGGGCCTGCAATTGCTGTCTCCCGGCGGATTGCTCTATACCTTTTCCTGCTCCGGTGGCATCAGCGCCGACCTGTTCCACAAGATCGTGGCCTCGGCCGGCGCCGACGCGGGCGTGGACGGCTACATCCTCGAGCGCCTGGGCGGCGCGCCCGACCATCCCATGACCCTGGAATTCCCGGAGGGCGAATACCTCAAGGGCCTGGCGGTGATGCGCAAGGCAGCGTGACGGGCGCCTGCGGGCCGCTGCCTGCGCCGGCCATCTCGACGCGCCCGCGGCCGCCGCGCTTGGCGGCGTAGCAGGCCGCGTCCGCATCGGCCATGAGCTTTTCCACGGGCTCCTGCGCGGTCCCGAAAAGCCGCACGCCGACGCTCGCGCCGATCCGGAAGGCACGTCCCGCCGAGTGGAACGGCTCGCCGCGCAGGGTATCGACGATCTGCAGGCCGGTGCCCAGGGCCTTCTGCCGGTCGCAGTGCCGCAGAAGCACCACGAACTCGTCGCCGCCCAGCCGCACGAGCACGTCGTCTCCGCGCACGCACCGGCGCAGCCGGTCCGCCACCTGGCAGAGCACGTCGTCGCCGGCCGCATGGCCGGCCTCGTCGTTCACGGCCTTGAATCCGTCCAGGTCGATGAACAGCAGCGCGTGCGAGCCGGGCTGGGCGGAGAGTTCCTGGACCTTCGCTCCGAGCGTGCGGCGGTTGAGCAGGCCGGTCAGCACATCGTGGTGCGTTTCGGTGCGCAGTTGCTCGGCCAGCACGCGCAGTTGCTCCTCGCTTTCACGCGCGCGCAGCTCGGCCGCGCGCAGTTCGCTTTCGTTGCGCTTCACTGCGGAGATGTCCGTGTGCAGCGCGTAGTTCTGCCCGCCGGCGCTGCGGTTCATGGTCACGCGCATCCAGCGGCCGCCGGGCAGGGGCACCTCGAAGGGGGCGCCCTCGAAGAAGGCGGCATCGTGCAGGGCCGCGGCCACGTCCTGGGCGCGCCGCAGGCGCTCGTGGGCATCGGGCGATGCATCCCAGAGCTGCCGGACGATCTGCACATAGGTGCGCTGCGCCAGCGCTTCCCTGGAGGCAAGCCCGTGCATCGTCACGAACAGGTCGTTGGCATACAGGATGCGCCCTTCGTCGTCGAGCACGGCCGCGGCTTCGCCCAGGTCTTCCAGCATCTGCCGGGTGCCCGAGGCCGGCAGCACCGGCTGGATTTCCGCGGCCGGCACGCCGGGGTCGCCGTCCGTGTGCGCCACGTGCTGCCAGACGCGGATGCGGTGGCCGCCCTGCACCGGCACCGCGGCCACGCGCAGCCAGCGTCCCAGGTGCTGGAAGACGTAGGGGCGCGTCTGCAGGCGGTTGCGCATCAGCCCATCGGCGATGAAGCGGTCGATATGGGGCAGGTCTTCGGGCGGCAGGCGGCCCTGGTAGAAGCGCCGCAGGTTGTCGGCATAGGGTTCGCCGGCATGCACGTGGCCTTCGTGCTCCGGGAAGAAGCGGAGAAACGAGGCATTCCACACAACGGTACGCTCCTCGGCATCGAACACGCACATGGCGATGCCCAGCGAATCCAGGAGCGTGGCGGTCAGTTCGAAATCCATGGCCTGGAAAGGAGCTGGAGGAACGGCTCGGAAGGGCTGTCGGGAACAAAAATCCGGAAAATCAATGTAGCGCATTTCCCCGCGCGCCAACCGGGGAAAAGGCGGGCTTTGGCTAGCGAAATCCATGGGGTGTTGACAGCCTCGCTAAACTTTTGGGAAGGTGTGCCGTGCCGGCACCCTCCACCTTCCGAAAGCGTTTGCCGACCATGTCCCTCATTCCGACCACCATCCTCACGGGCTTCCTGGGCTCGGGCAAGACCACCCTGCTCAAGCGCGTGCTGACCGAATCGCACGGCCAGAAGATCGCCGTCATCGAGAACGAATTCGGCGAGGAGAACATCGACAACGACATCCTGGTGACGGATTCCAAGGAGCAGATCGTGCAGATGAGCAACGGCTGCATCTGCTGCACCATCCGGGAAGACCTGCGCGAGACGTTGCAGTTGCTGGCCGCCAAGCGCCGCAAGGGGCTGCTGGACTTCGACCGCGTGGTGATCGAGACCACCGGCCTGGCCGACCCGGGGCCCGTGGCGCAGACCTTCTTCATGGACGAGGAGATCGCCGAAACCTACCTCATCGACTCCATCATCACTCTGGTGGATGCCAAGCACGCCGCCCAGCAGCTGAACGACCGGCAGGAAGCGCGTCGCCAGGTGGGCTTCGCCGACCAGATCTTCCTCTCCAAGACCGACCTGGCGCCGGCGGAGGAGACCGACGCGCTGATCCACCGCCTCAAGCACATGAATCCGCGCGCCCCGATCAAGGCGGTGCATTTCGGCGAGGTGCCCGTCGCCGAGGTGCTGGACCTGCGCGGCTTCAACCTGAACGCCAAGCTCGACATCGACCCCGACTTCCTGAAGGAAGAGGACGACCACGGCCATGACCACAGCCATGACCACGACCATGGGCACGACCACCACGGCCATGACCACGAACACGGCGAGCACTGCAGCCATCCCTCGCACCAGCACGGCGGCCACGGCCACCACCATCACCATGACGACGACGTGAAAAGCTTCGTCTACCGCGCCGACCGTCCGTTCGACCCGGCCAAGCTGGAGGATTTCCTGGGCGCCATCGTCAACATCTACGGCCCCCGCATGCTGCGCTACAAGGGCGTGCTGCACATGAAGGGCACCGAGCGCAAGGTCATCTTCCAGGGCGTGCACCAGCTCATGGGCAGCGACCTGGGCCCGCAGTGGGCCGAGGACGAGAAGCGCCAGAGCAAGATGGTCTTCATCGGCATCGAGCTGCCGCAGGACATCTTCCAGCAGGGGCTGGAACAGTGCCTGGCCTGAGCCGCTCCCGGGCCGGACGCCGCGGCCGGTTTGTAGGATAACCACTACTTCGCGGGGGGCGGCCGCGCAGGCGCGAAATCGGCCGATACAATCGCGCCCCGGCAAAAACAGGAGGACACCGCCGCCGCATCGACCGCTTCCGGCAGGGCGGGCGGCACGGGCGGAGACCGGGTTTGCCGCGCCGCCGTCCCATTCCGGTGGAAACCGCCGGTCGTAGGAGGCGGCCTTCTTCCCGTTTGGAGCAATTGACCGTACCATCCACGGCACCGTCGCCGGCCACCCCGCCGGCGCAGCCAGCCTAATACACATCATGCCTACGACCCTGCAAGCGCAATCGCCCGTCGCGGCCGCCAAGAAAGACCCGAAGCTGGCCAACAACTGGAAGACCAAGCCGGCCGAGGAGCTGTCCGACGCCGAGGTGCTTTCCATGCCCGACAGCGAATACATGAACGAGAAGCAGCTGGCCTTCTTCCGGCACAAGCTCGTGCAGCTCAAGCAGGACATGCACAACAACGCGGGCGAGACCACCGAGCACCTGCGCGAGGACACCGTGGTGGTGCCCGATCCGGCCGACCGCGCCACCATCGAGGAAGAGCACGCCCTGGAGCTGCGCACCCGCGACCGCGAACGCAAGCTGCTCAAGAAGATCGAGCAGTCCATCGCGCGCATCGATGCGGGCGACTACGGCTACTGCGACGAGACCGGCGAGCCCATCGGCGTCGGCCGCCTCCTGGCGCGCCCCACGGCGACCCTGTCCCTGGAAGCGCAGCAGCGCCGGGAATTGAAGCAGAAGATGTTCGGCGACTGACGGCCCCGCGACCGGCCCGATCCACCGTTTCCCGCACTTCTGCGCCCGACCCCGTGCCGAGGCGCGTGCCCTCCAGCCACGACCACCCATGAGCAAGGAAGAATCCTCCCGCGGCCTGCTGTCCAAGGTGGTGCGTTTCGTGCGCAATCCCACCGTCAACTGGAACGAGCTCGACTCCATCGACGAGGAGCGCGAGAGCCAGTACAGCAAGCAGATGCTCAAGGAAATGATCGAGCGCAAGCGCCGCAACGACTTCGTGCGGCGCCGTGAATTCGACCAGTTGCGCAAGCTGCGCCAGCGCGAGGCGCTGCACGGCCAGCGGTCCGACGACCAGACCGCCCGGCCCTCGTTCTTCCATACCAGCATGACCTCGCCGGACGACCGGGCCGTCACGCTCAAGAAGATCGACGAGATCGAAGCCCAGATGTCCCAGCAGTGGTGGAAGAGCAAGCAGCCCGCCGGGGCCTCGTCCCCCGCAGGCGCGGCGCCCACCGAACCGGCGCCCATCGGCGCTTCGGATTCCACCATCGCGGCGCACGCCCGCGCCTTCGCGCCCACCGCGCCGGCCAGCCTGCCCGCGGGGTTGTCCGAGCCCGGCGTGCAGCCCCTGTTCTCCGGCGAAAGCCTGTCACCCGCCACGGATTTCATCGCCGCCACGGTGCCCCAGACCTTTCCCGGCGCGCTGTCTCCCGAAGTCTCCCGCCCGCTGGCACCGCCCCCGCTGCTCACCGAGCGGGCCGAGCCGCCGCCCCGCGCCGTACCCGCCTACGTGGCACCGGAGCCGCCTCCCTACGTGCACGAGCCCGACCTGGAGGAGGCCGCGATCCGTTTCGCGAACGGCGACTACGCCGGCGCGGAGGCCGGGCTGCTAGAAGCGCTCGCCCGGCACGAGAACGACGAAGACCTGGCGCGCCAGGCCGAGTTCTGGATGGCGCTCTTCGACTTCTACCGGGCCACGGGCGACCAGGCGCGCTTCGAGGCGCTCGCCATCGATTTCGCTGCCCGGTTCGGCCGTTCCGCGCCGCTGTGGTTCTCCATGCCGGAGCTCCTGGGGCTGCAGCCTCCCTCCGCGGCAGCCGCGGACGAACCCGCGGGCGGAGCCCCGCGCGAGTTCCTCTGGAACGCGCCCTCCGTGCTCACCGCGCAGTCGGTGGCCGCGCTGCAGGCCTCCGTGGCGCGTGCGTCCGCTCCGCCCTGGACCTTCTCCTGGTCGCGCCTCATGACCATCGAGGAGGGCGCCGTGCCGGGCCTGGCGCAGCAGTTCGAGCAGTGGGCGGACCGCACCGAGGCCATCGTCTTCAAGGGCGTGGACGCCCTGGCGAGCCTGCTGGAGGCCCGTACGCCCTCGGGCGACCGGAGCGTGCCCCCGGACTGGTGGCGCCTGCGCATGGCGGCCCTGCGGCTGATGGGGCGCCCCGACGAGTTCGAGCTGGTCGCACTGGACTACTGCGTCACCTACGAGGTTTCCCCGCCGTCCTGGGCGCCCCCGGCGTGCAGCTATTGCGACGACGGGGGCGGCGCCGGAGGAACTGCGGACGCCGCCGTCCCTTTCGACGCGGATGCCTTCTCCTCGGGCTTCGGCGAGCCGCCCTCCCAGCCGGGCGGCCTGGAGCCTTCCGTGGCGGCTGCCGTGCTGTCCGGGCACATCGAGGGCGATGCGACGGCCGTGCTCGAACCCCTGGAGGCGCACCTGCACGCCGGCGTGCCCTTCTCCATCGGCTGCGACCGCCTCGTGCGGGTGGATTTCGCCGCCGCAGGGTCCGTGCTGAACTGGACCGCCGCCCAGCAGGCGCTGGGCAACGTGGTGCATTTCACCCAGGTGCCACGGCTGGTGGCCGTGTTCTTCAACGTCATCGGCATCCAGGAACACGCGCGCGTCGTTCCGCGGCAGAACTGAGTCCTTCCCCATGGGCCGGCACGCAGGCCGGCCGGGGGACTGTTGCAATCCGGGCCTCCACCCCCAATTCCGGACGCTATGGAACAGTTTCACGGCACCACCATCCTCAGCGTCCGCCGCCAGGCCGCGGACGGCACCATCCAGGTCGCCATCGGCGGCGACGGGCAGGTCACGCTCGGCAACATCGTCGTCAAGGGGTCGGCGCGCAAAGTGCGCAAGCTGCACCACGGCAAGGTGCTGGCGGGCTTCGCGGGCGCCACGGCCGATGCCTTCACGCTGTTCGAGCGCTTCGAGGGCAAGCTGGAGAAGCACCAGGGCCACCTGACCCGTGCCGCCATCGAGCTGACCAAGGACTGGCGCACCGACCGCGTGCTGCGCCGCCTGGAGGCCATGCTGGCCGTGGCCGATGCGAGCGCCTCGCTCATCATCACCGGCAACGGCGACGTGCTGGAGCCCGAGCAGGGCATCGTGGCCATCGGCTCCGGCGGCGCCTACGCGCATTCCGCCGCCAAGGCCTTGCTGAACCACACCGAGCTGTCCGCCGAGGAAATCGTGCGCAAGTCGCTCGCCATCGCGGGCGAACTGTGCATCTACACGAACATGCACCACACCGTCGAAACGCTCTGACGCCCCGCGTCGTCCTTCCGCCGAGAGCGGCGGGCCTGCCCGTGGGCCGCCCGCCGTGTCCCCTTCCTGCCGGTTCCCGGCCCGTTCCGTCCCGAGTGAACACCATGTCTTCCATGACCCCCCAGGAAATCGTCTCCGAGCTCGACCGCCACATCGTGGGCCAGTCGGGCGCCAAGCGCGCCGTCGCCATCGCGCTGCGCAACCGCTGGCGCCGCCAGCAGGTCGATCCCGCACTGCGCCAGGAGATCACCCCCAAGAACATCCTCATGATCGGCCCCACCGGCGTGGGCAAGACGGAAATCGCCCGCCGCCTCGCCCGCCTGGCGGATGCGCCGTTCATCAAGGTCGAGGCCACCAAGTTCACCGAGGTGGGCTACGTCGGCAAGGACGTGGACTCCATCGTGCGCGACCTCGTCGAGGTGGCCGTCAAGCAGACCCGCGAGGCCGACGTGAAGAAAGTGCGCGCCCGGGCCGAGGATGCCGCCGAGGACCGCATCCTCGACGTGCTCATCCCCACGGCGCGCACGGGCGAGCAGCCCGCGGACAGCACCGCGCGCCAGGTGTTCCGCAAGAAGCTGCGCGAGGGCCAGCTGGACGACAAGGAGATCGAGATCGACGTCGCCGACGCCCGGCCCCAGCTCGAGATCATGGGTCCCCAGGGCATGGAGGAAATGGCCGAGCAGCTGCGCGGCATGTTCAGCCAGATGGGCCACGAGCGCCGCAAGGCGCGCAAGCTGCGGATCGCCGAGGCGCTGAAGCTGCTCACCGACGAAGAGGCGGGCAAGCTGGTCAACGAGGAGGAAGTCAAGACGCGCGCCCTGCAGAACGCCGAGCAGAACGGCATCGTGTTCATCGACGAGATCGACAAGGTCGCCACGCGCCAGGAGGCCGGCGGCTCCGACGTCTCCCGCCAGGGCGTGCAGCGCGACCTGCTGCCCTTGGTGGAAGGCACCACCGTGAGCACCAAGTACGGCATGGTGAAGACCGACCACATCCTCTTCATCACCTCCGGGGCCTTCCACCTGGCCAAGCCGAGCGACCTGATCCCCGAACTGCAGGGGCGCTTTCCCATCCGCGTCGAGCTGGAGTCGCTCTCCGTGGGCGATTTCGAGGCCATCCTCACCCAGACGCATGCCTCCCTGGTGAAGCAGTACCAGGCGCTGCTGGCCACCGAAGGGGTCACGCTGGAGTTCGTTCCGGAGGGCATCACCCGGCTCGCCCACATCGCCTTCGAGGTGAACGAGCGCACCGAGAACATCGGCGCGCGCCGGCTGTCCACGGTCATGGAGCGGCTGCTGGACGAGGTGAGCTTCGACGCCGCGAAACTCTCCGGCCAGACCGTGCGCGTCGATGCCGCCTACGTGGACGGACGCCTCGCGAGCCTGAGCCAGAACGAGGACCTTTCGCGCTACATCCTGTAAGAAGCGAACTTTTCCTACAGACTTGTGGATGTTTCCACAGGTTTTTCCCAATTCGCACCGCCGCCCGGACGCCAGCCGCCGGGCGGCGGTTTCGCTTGGGCGCCGCCATGGGGGCGGAAGGCCCGGCGGGACGCCGGATGCCTGCGCGCATTCCATGTTGGCGCCAGACCCTAAGGTATCACTTCCACAGCATTTGCTAAGTGCTTGCCCGGGAAGGAGATTCACCCTCGATATACGTTGGCAATCAGCGCTAAGTCGTTGATTTCATTGCAAAACTTTGTTGCACCCGATCGTGCGATCGGGTCTTTTCCTGCTACAGTGCAAAAAAGTGCAATTAAGTGGTGAAAAGTGCCCTCCAACCCCGTTCTTCGCGGGTAGTGGCGGCGACAACCTGTCGGGGTCTAACGGTGTTTCAAGGGGCGTCATCGCTGAGTCTGGATGCGAAGGGTAGGCTTTCCGTGCCCACCCGGCATCGTGACGTCCTGAGCGCGACGGCCGGCGGACACCTCACCATCACCAAGCACCCGCACGGCTGCCTGATGGTCTTCCCCCGCCCCGAATGGGAAAAATTCCGCGAGCGCATCGCCGAGCTGCCGATGTCCGCCCAATGGTGGAAGCGCATCTTCCTGGGCAACGCCCAGGACGTGGAGATGGACGGCACGGGCCGCGTGCTCGTCGCGCCCGAGCTGCGGCAGGCCGCGGGCATCACCAAGGACACCATGCTGCTGGGCATGGGCCACCACTTCGAGCTCTGGGACAAGGCCACCTACGAGGCCCAGGAAGCCCAGGCCATGCAGGGCGAGATGCCCGAAGCCTTCAAGGACTTTTCTTTCTGAAGGCCATGGCGGACACCACGACACTGCTGCACACCACCGTCCTGCTGGACGAGGCGGTCGATGCCCTGCTGGGGGGCGCCGGCCCTGCGCCCGCCGGCGTCTGGATCGACGCGACCTTCGGCCGCGGCGGGCATTCCCGCCGGATACTGGAGAGGCTCGGGCCGGATGGCCGCCTCGTGGCCTTCGACAAGGACCCCGAGGCGATCCACGAAGCAGCGCGCATCACCGATGCGCGCTTTTCCATTCGGCACGAGGGTTTCCGCCACCTGGCCGACCTGCCCGAGCGCAGCGCGGCCGGCATCCTCATGGATCTGGGCGTGAGTTCGCCGCAGATCGACAGCCCGGAGCGCGGCTTCAGCTTCCGGTTCGACGGCCCCCTGGACATGCGCATGGACACCACGCGCGGCGAGAGCGTGGCCGACTGGCTGGCGACGGCCGACGTGGGGCAGATTGCGGAGGTGATTCGTGAATACGGTGAAGAACGGTTTGCTGGCCCCATTGCAAAGGCGATTGCTGCTCGGCGCGCGGAGCGCGGCCCGCTGCGCACCACTTCCGAGCTGGCCCAGCTCGTGGCTGGCGCGGTCAAGACCCGCGAAGCCGGCCAGAACCCCGCGACCCGGACCTTTCAGGCTCTTCGGATTTTCATCAACGCAGAACTTGAGGAGCTGCAGGCCGCGCTAGAGGCCAGCCTGCGCGTGCTCGCGCCGGGCGGCCGGCTCGCGGTCATCAGCTTCCACTCGCTCGAAGACCGCATCGTCAAGCAGTTCATCGCGCAGCACTCCAGGGAGGTCTATGACCGCCGCGCGCCCTTCGCCGCCCCGCAGCCGATGCGGCTGAAGGCGCTGGACCGCATCAAGCCGGGCGCCTGCGAGGTGGATGCCAACCCGCGCGCGCGCAGCGCCGTGATGCGCGTGGCCGAGCGCACGGAGGTGCCGGCATGACGCGCCTGAGCCTCGTGCTGCTGCTGGGCGTGCTGGCCAGCGCCCTCTACCTCGTGCACACGCAGTACGAGTCGCGCCTGCTGTTCACCGAGCTGGACCGCGCCATCGGAGAGTCCCGCCGCCTGGAGACGGAGCACCAGCGGCTGCAGGTCGAAAAACGCGCCCAGGCCACGCCGCTGCGGGTGGAGAAGCTCGCGCGCGACCGGCTGCAGATGCGCACGGCCACGCCCGCGATCACCCAGTACGTGACGGACGACGGCACGCCCGTGCCGACCCCCACCGCGCCGGCCTCCGCCGCCGCGGCGCCCGCGGGAGTTCGCCGATGAGCCGCAGCGTCCTCTACACCTCCAGCCCGCTGCTCGCGAGCAAGACGCCCGTCTGGCGCAGCAAGTTCATCGTCGCCATGGTGGCGCTGGGCTTCCTCGCGCTGGCCGGGCGCGCGGCGTACGTGCAGGTGTTCGGCAACGACTTCTTCCAGCGGCAGGGCGAAGTGCGCTTCGCGCGCACGCTGGAGCTGCCCGCCAACCGCGGCCGCATCCTGGACCGCAACGGGCTGATCCTGGCCTCCAGCGTGCCGGCCGCCAGCATCTGGGCCATTCCGGAAGACGTGGAGCAGGACAAGCCCGAGGTGCAGGCCAAGCTGCCCCAGTTGGCCAAACTGCTGGAGATGCCGCTGCCGGCCCTGAAGGCGAAGCTGGCCGACGAGGACAAGACCTTCGTCTGGATCAAGCGCCAGCTCGACTGGGAGGTGGGCCAGAAGATCGCCGCCCTCGACATCAAGGGCATCTACCAGCGCAAGGAATACAAGCGCCAGTACCCCGAGGGCGAAGCCGCCGCTCACGTGGTGGGCTTCACCAACGTGGAGGACCACGGCCAGGAGGGCGTGGAACTCGCCTTCGACAAGGACCTGGCGGGCAAGCCCGGGTCGCGCCGCGTCATCAAGGACCGCATGGGTCGTGTCGTGGAGGGCGTGGGCGCCGAAGTGCCGCCCGTGGACGGCAAGGACATGCAGCTGTCGATCGACAGCAAGGTGCAGTTCTTCGCCTACCAGAAGCTGCGCGACCAGGTGGCGCTGCACAAGGCCAAGGCGGGCAGCGTGGTCGTGATCGATGCGCACACGGGCGAGCTGCTGGCGCTGGCCAACTACCCGAGCTACGTGCCCGACAAGCGGCAGAACCTGACCGGTGAGCAGTTGCGCAACCGCGCGATCACCGACGTGTTCGAGCCCGGCTCGACCATGAAGCCCTTCACCATCGGCCTCGCGCTCGAGACCGGCCGCGTGCGGCCCGACACCATCATCGACACCAATCCCGGGCGCGTCACGATCACGGGCTCCACCATCTCCGACACGAGCAACCACGGCGTGCTCACGGTGGAGGGCGTGATCCAGAAGTCCAGCAACGTGGGCACGACCAAGATCGCCATGCAGATGCCCGCCAAGGAGATGTGGGAGACCTTCTCCGCCGCGGGTTTCGGCCAGAAGCCGCAGATCCACTTTCCCGGCGTGGTGACGGGGCGCCTGCGCCCCTACAAGACCTGGCGCCCGGTGGAGCAGGCCACCATGTCCTACGGCTACGGCCTCTCGGCCAGCCTGCTGCAGATGGCGCGCTCCTATACCGTGTTCGCCAACGACGGCAAGATCATTCCCGCCACCATGCTCAAGACCCACGAGCCCGCGGTGGGCGTGCCGGTGTTCTCCCCGCGCACGGCCGCGCAGATCCGCAAGATGCTGCAGATGGCCGCGGGCCCCGGGGGCACGGGCCAGCAGGCGCAGACCGTGGGCTACTCCGTGGGCGGCAAGTCGGGCACGGCGCGCAAGCAGATCGGCAAGACCTACGCCTCCGGCAAGTACCGTGCGTGGTTCACGGGCCTCGCGCCCATCGAGAAGCCGCGCATCATCGTCGCGGTGATGATCGACGAGCCCAGCAACGGCGTGTTCTACGGCGGGGCCGTGGCCGCGCCGGTGTTCAGTGAGGTCGTGCAGCAGACGCTGCGCATGATGGGCGTGCCGCCGGACATGGCCGTCAAGCCCCGGATCGTCTCCAACGGCGTGGAGGAGTCGCTATGACCGAGCCCCAATCCCCATCAGGGCATCCCACGCCCCCGCTGCTCGGCTCCGTGCCGGAGGCGCTGGAGTGGCTGCGCGCCCATGCCCCGCAGGGTGCGCTGCGCACGGACAGCCGCCAGGTCGAGCCTGGCGACATCTTCATCGCCTGGCCCGGCGCTGCCACCGATGGCCGCATGCACGTGGGCGAGGCCCTCGCGCGCGGCGCGGCGGCCTGCCTGGTGGAGCGCGAAGGCGTGGAGGCCTTCCGCTTCGGCGCCGAAGGCGTGGCGGCGCTGCGCGACCTCAAGGCGGCCACCGGCCTGCTGGCCGCCGACTGGTTCGGCATGCCCACGCAGCGCCTGGACGTGGTGGCGGTGACCGGCACCAACGGCAAGACCAGCACCACCTGGTGGATCGCCGATGCGCTCAACCTGCTCGCAGGCAGCGGGCTGGCCACCCATGGCGGCTGCGGCCTGATCGGCACCCTGGGCGTGGGCGTGCCGCCCTCGCTGCAGGGCACGGGCCTGACCACGCCCGATCCCGTGCGGCTGCAGCAGGCCTTCGCCGGTTTCGTGGCCAACGGGCTGGGCGCCTGCGCCATCGAGGCGTCCTCCATCGGGCTCGCGGAGCACCGCCTCGCGGGCATGCGCCTGCGCGTGGCCGTATTCACCAACTTCACGCAGGACCACCTGGACTACCACGCGGGCATGGCGGCCTACTGGCAGGCCAAGAGCGCGCTCTTCGACTGGCCAGGACTGCAGGCGGCGGTCGTGAACATCGACGATCCGCGCGGCGGTGAACTGTCGGACACGCTCGCGCAGCGCCCGATCGACCTCTGGACCACCTCGATCACCGGCCCGGCCCGGCTGCAGGCCCGCGACGTCACGTGGGGCGAGGGCGGCCTGCGCTTCACGGTGGCCGAAGGCGTGCAGGCCCACGTGCTGCAGACGCGCGTGATCGGCCACTACAACATCCACAACCTGCTCGCCGTGGTCGCCAGCCTGCGCGCGCTGGGCATTCCGCTGGAGCACGCGCTCTGGGCCTGCGCGCAGCTCGCGCCCGTGCCCGGCCGCATGGAGCTCATCCACGAGCCGGGCCAGCCGCTGGTGGCCGTGGACTATGCCCACACGCCCGATGCGCTCGAGCAGGCCCTGCAGGCGCTGCGCCCCGTGGCGGAGCAGCGCGGCGGGCGGCTGTGGTGCGTTTTCGGCTGCGGCGGCAACCGCGACCGGGCCAAGCGGCCGCTCATGGGCCGCATCGCGCAGCAGCGCGCCGACGCGGTGATCGTGACCAGCGACAACCCACGCAACGAGGCGCCGGGCGCCATCCTGCACGAGATCCTGCTGGGCACGGTGGCCGGCACCACGGTGCAGGCCGAGCCCGAGCGCGATGCCGCCATCGCGCGCGCCATCGCCGACGCGGACGGGCGCGACGTGGTGCTCATCGCGGGCAAGGGACACGAGGACTACCAGGAGACCGCGGGCGTGCGCCGGCCTTTCTCGGACGCCGCCCATGCGCGCGCCGCGCTGGCGCGGCGCGAGTCCGCGGCCGGCGGGGACGCGGGGGGCACGGCATGAGCGGCACTCCCATGCTCACGCTGCAGCAGGCCCATGCCCTCGTGCAGGCCCGCATCCCGCGGGCGCGCCTCGTGGGCGAGCCAGGCACGCCCCTTCTGCGCGTGCACACCGACACGCGCACGCTGCAGGCGGGCGACCTGTTCGTGGCGCTGCGCGGCGAACGCTTCGATGCCAACGATTTCCTCGCGCAGGCGCGTGCGGGCGGCGCGGCAGCGGCCCTGGCCCACCCGGGCCGGCTCGCCGCGGGACTGCCCGGCATCGAGGTGCCCGACACCCTGGCCGCCCTGGGCGCGCTGGCGGCGGGCTGGCGCGCGCGCCTCGACCTGCCCCTGGTCGGCGTCACGGGCAGCAACGGCAAGACCACCGTCACCCAGATGATCGCGTCGGTGCTGCGCGCCTGGAAGGGCGACGCCGCATTTGCAACGCAAGGCAACTTCAACAACGACATCGGCGTGCCGCTCATGCTGCTGCGCCTGCGCGACGCGCACGAGGCCGCGGTGATCGAGCTCGGCATGAACCACCCGGGCGAGATCGCGGTGCTGGCCGGCATCGCTCGGCCCACGGTCGCGCTGGTCAACAACGCCCAGCGCGAGCACCTCGAGTTCATGCACACGGTGCAGGCGGTGGCGGAGGAGAACGGTTCGGTGATCTCCGCGCTGCCTCCCGATGGCGTGGCCGTGTTCCCGGCCGCGGACACCTATGCGCCGCTCTGGCGCGGACTGGCCGGCACCCGCCGGTGCCTCACGTTCTGCGACCGGGCCGGCGTGGCGGCGGACGTGCGCTGCACGGATGCGCGCTGGGAGACCGGCGCCTGGAACGTACAGATCGACACGCCGCAAGGCGCGTTCGATGGCACTCTGCGCATCGCGGGGCGCCACAACGTGGCCAATGCGCTGGCCGCCACGGCCTGCGCGCTGGCCGCGGGTGCCCCGCTGGACGCCATCGCGCGCGGCCTCGCGGCTTTCGAACCCGTCAAGGGGCGTTCGCGCGCCTTCGTCGCCACCGTGGCGCAGCCGGGCGGAGCGCCGCGGCGGATCACGGCGGTGGACGACACGTACAACGCCAACCCCGATTCCATGCGCGCGGCCATCGACGTGCTGGCCGAACTGCCCGGCCCGCAATTGCTGGTGATGGGCGACATGGGGGAAGTGGGCGACCAGGGCCCGCAGTTCCACGCGGAGGCGGGCGGGCACGCTCGCGAGCGCGGCATCGGCCGCCTGTTCGCGCTGGGAGCGCTCGGCATTCACGCCGTGCAGGCCTTCGGGCCGCAGGCACGGCATTTCGACGACATGGCATCGCTGCTCGCGGCGGTGCGCAAGGCCGCGCCCGAGTCGGGCAGCGTGCTGGTGAAGGGATCGCGGTTCATGAAGATGGAACAGGTGGTGCAGGCGCTCGAAGCGCCGGACGTGTTGGCGCAGGAACGCCATCGGCCGGACGGCCCGGGCGTGCCGGGCGCGGCGCGCGCCGCCATCGCCGGGAGGGACACCGCATGCTCCTGATGCTCTCCCAGTGGCTGCAGGGCCTGTCGCCCGAATTCGGCTTCTTCCGCGTCTTCCAGTACCTGACCTTCCGCGCGGTGATGGCGGCCATGACGGCGCTGCTCATCGGGCTCCTGGCGGGCCCGAAGGTGATCCGCATGCTCACCGCGCTCAAGATCGGCCAGCCGATCCGCGGCTACGCGATGGAGTCGCACCTGTCCAAGAGCGGCACGCCCACCATGGGCGGCGTGCTCATCCTGGGCGCCATCGCCATCTCCACGCTGCTGTGGTTCGACCTGTCCAACCGCTTCGTCTGGGTGGTGCTGGCCGTCACCCTGGGCTTCGGCGCCATCGGCTGGGTGGACGACTGGCGCAAGGTCGTGCGCAAGGATCCGGAGGGCATGCGCTCGCGCGAGAAGTATTTCTGGCAGTCCGTCATCGGCATCGTGGCCGCGCTCTACCTCGTGTTCTGCATCTCCGAGAACTCCAACGCGCGCGTGTTCGAGCTGTTCGTCACCTGGATCCAGTCGGGCTTCTCGATGGACCTGCCGCCCCAGGCGGGCCTGCTGGTGCCGTTCTTCAAGGAAGTGAGCTACCCGCTGGGCGTGCTCGGCTTCGTGATCCTGACCTACCTCGTCATCGTGGGTTCGAGCAACGCGGTGAACCTGACGGACGGGCTGGACGGCCTCGCGATCATGCCGGTCGTCATGGTGGGCGCGTCCCTCGGCGTCTTCGCGTACGTGACGGGCAGCGCGGTCTATTCCAAGTACCTGCTCTTTCCCTACATCGCGGGCGCGGGCGAGCTGCTGATCTTCTGCTCGGCCATGGCCGGCGCGGGGCTCGCATTCCTGTGGTTCAACACCCATCCGGCCCAGGTATTCATGGGCGACGTGGGCGCGCTCGCGCTCGGCGGCGCGCTGGGCACCATCGCCATCATCGTGCGCCAGGAAATCGTGCTGGCCATCATGGGCGGCATCTTCGTGGTCGAGGCGCTCTCGGTGATGCTGCAGGTCACCTGGTTCAAGTACACCAAGCGCCGGTACGGCGAAGGCCGGCGCCTGCTCAAGATGGCGCCGCTGCACCACCATTTCGAGAAGAGCGGCTGGAAAGAGACGCAGGTCGTCGTGCGTTTCTGGATCATCACCATGCTGCTGTGCCTGATCGGCCTCACCACGCTCAAGCTGCGATGAACCCGACCGATCGCGACCTCCATCCCGCCACCGGCGCCCTCCTGGACGCCGGTGCCGCGCCATGGCCGCTCCCTGCCGCCGTGGCGCAGGAGGCGCCCGCGCCGGCCGAAAGCCTGGAAGCCGGGAGCGCGGCAGCTGAAAGCCCGGCCGGGGAGGGCGCGCCAGCGCACGCCACCGAAGCCGCCGGCGCGCCGGCTGCCGTGGAGGCGCAAAGCAGTCCGGAGCCGGTGGCAGAGCCCACCGAGCAGCCAGCGGCGCTGGCGGACGGTTTCGACATGACCGCGCCGCGCGTTTCCGCCGCGCAGGAGGCCGCGGAGTTCGTGGCCCGGATCTTCGCGGACGTCCAGGCCGAGGCATCCCCGGCAGCCGGCGCCGCCGATGCGGGCGAGGCCCCCGTGGGCGAGGCTGTCGGCGCGCAGGCCCCTGCGGATGGAGACGAGCCCGCTGAACCCCTGGGCCGGCCGGCGGACACGCTGCGCCCCCTGGCGGGCCGCCGCATCCTCATCCTGGGCCTGGGCGCCTCGGGCCTGGCCATGGCGCGCTGGTGCGTGCGCTGCGGCGCCGAGGACGTGACCGTGGCCGATACCCGCGAGGCACCGCCCCAATTGGCGGTGCTGCAGTCCGAACTGCCCGGCGTGCGCTTCGTTCCAGGAGCGTTCGACCCGGCGCTGGTGCAGGGCCACGGCCTGCATGCCGTCTATCGCTCGCCGGGCCTGGCGCCCGAGGCGGTGGCACCCGTGTTCGTCGCGGCCGCCGCCGAAGGCATCGTCACGGGTGGCGAGCTCGGCCTTTTCGCCATGGCGCTGGATGCGCTCAAGGCCTCCCATGGCTACGCGCCCGCGGTGCTGGCCATCACCGGCACCAACGGCAAGACCACGGTGACCTCGCTCACGGGCCTGCTCGTCGAATGCGCGGGCCGCTCCGTGGCCGTGGCCGGCAACATCGGCCCGACCCTGCTCGACACGCTGGGCCGCCACCTGGACGCCGACACCCTGCCGCAGGCCTGGGTGCTGGAACTCTCCAGTTTCCAGCTCGAAGGGGCGGCCGGCTTCGAGCCCACCGCTGCGACCGTGCTCAACGTCACGCAGGACCACCTCGACTGGCACGGCGACATGCAGGCCTATGCGCGGGCCAAGGCCCGGATCTTCGGCGAATCCGGCCTCATGGTGCTCAACCGCGAGGACGCCGTCGTGATGGGCATGCTGCCGCCGCCCGTGCGCGTGAAGCTGCAGAAGCCGCAATTGCGCGCCCATGTGACGTTCGGGGCGGACATGCCCCAGCGTCCGGGGGACTTCGGCATCGAGACCGTGAACGGCATGGCCTGGCTGGTGCGCGCGCAGGAGTCCGACGAGACGGCGAGGCGCACGCGCAGCCACGCCGAGGAAGATCTGCACATCCAGCGCCTGATACCGGCCGACGCGCTGCGCATCCGCGGCCGCCACAACGCCGTGAACGCGCTGGCCGCGCTGGCGCTCGCGCACGCGGCCGGCTGCGCGTTCGCGCCCATGCTCTACGCCCTGCGCGAGTACCGCGGCGAGCCGCACCGCGTGGAGCCCGTGGGCCGGGTGAACGAGGTGGAGTATTTCGACGACAGCAAGGGCACCAACGTGGGCGCCACGGTGGCCGCGCTGGGCGGCCTGGGTGCCGACCGCCGCGTCGTGGTGATCCTCGGCGGCGACGGCAAGGGCCAGGACTTCTCGCCGCTGGCCATGCCCGTGTCGCGCTATGTGCGCGCCGCCGTGCTCATCGGCCGCGACGGGCCGCAGATCCGCGCGGCCCTGCGGGACGCGGGCGTGCCGCTCATCGACGCGCCCACGCTGCCGGAGGCCGTGCGCCTGGCCGCGCAGCGGGCCCATGCGGGCGACGCGGTGCTGATGTCGCCCGCCTGCGCGAGCTTCGACATGTTCCGCAACTACGAACACCGCGCCGAGGTGTTCCGCGAGGCCGTGCAGACGCTCGCGGACGAGGCCGGACAGGCGCTGGAAGGGGGGCTGGCATGAACGCGGGCGCTGCTGCATCTTCGTCGCGAGGCCTGCGCCACCGGATCGCCGGCTGGTTCGGGCGCGGCGCCTCGCCCGCGGCCGACGTGCTGCCCGTGCGCGTGGGCGGCACGGAATACCGCCAGACCACGACCACCCCGGCGCGCGTGCTCGGGTTCGACCAGGCCCTGCTCTGGGTGGTGGTGGCGCTGCTGGCCTGGGGGCTGGTCATGGTGTATTCGGCCTCCATCGCCATGCCGGACAACCCGCGCTTCGGCAAGATCGCGCCCACCCATTTCCTCATGCGCCACATCATCGCGCTGGCGATGGGCTTCGTCGCGGCGCTGCTCACCTTCCAGGTGCCCATGTCCGTCTGGGAGCGCGTCGCGCCCTGGCTGTTCATCGTTTCCATCGTGCTGCTGGTGGCCGTGCTCGTGCCGCACGTGGGGACGGTGGTCAACGGCGCGCGGCGCTGGCTGTCGTTGGGCATCATGAATTTCCAGCCCTCCGAGCTCGCCAAGTTCGCGGTGCTGATCTACGCGGCCGACTACATGGTCCGCAAGATGGAAGTGAAGGAGCGCTTCTTCCGCGCCGTGCTGCCCATGGGCGTGGCGGTGGCGGTCGTGGGCGTGCTGCTGCTGGCCGAACCCGACATGGGTGCCTTCATGGTGATCGCCATCATCGCCATGGGCATCCTGTTCCTGGGCGGCGTCAACGCCCGCATGTTCTTCCTCATCGCCGCCGTGCTGGTGCTGGCCTTCGCCATCATGGTCATGGGCAGCCCCTGGCGGCGCGAGCGGATCTTCGCCTACCTCGACCCCTTCAGCGAGGCGCACGCGCTCGGCAAGGGCTACCAGCTGTCGCACTCGCTCATCGCCATCGGCCGCGGCGAGATCTTCGGCGTCGGCCTGGGCGGCAGCGTGGAGAAGCTGCACTGGCTGCCCGAAGCCCACACCGACTTCCTGCTCGCCGTGATCGGCGAGGAATTCGGCCTCGTCGGCGTGCTGGTCGTGATCGCGCTGTTCTTCTGGATGACGCGCCGCATCATGCACATCGGCCGCCAGGCCATCGCCCTGGACCGCGTCTTCGCGGGCCTCGTCGCGCAGGGCGTGGCGATCTGGATGGGCTTCCAGGCCTTCATCAACATGGGCGTGAACCTCGGTGCCCTGCCCACCAAGGGCCTGACCCTGCCGCTCATGAGCTTCGGCGGCTCGGCCATCCTCATGAACCTCGTCGCGATCGCGGTGGTGCTGCGGGTGGATTATGAAAACAAGCACCTCATGCGCGGAGGCCGCGTATGAGGTGCTTGTTTCGCCAAAACAATGCACTCGCCACGCGCCAGCGTGGTGAGGCGCGCAGCGCCATGCGCGGAGGCCGCGTATGAGCACCCCCAGGACCGCCCTCGTGATGGCCGGCGGCACCGGCGGCCACATCTTCCCCGGCCTGGCTGTGGCGGAAGAGCTGCGTGCGCGCGGCTGGAAAGTGCACTGGCTGGGCACGCCCGGCAGCATGGAGTCGCGCATCGTGCCGCCGCAGGGCTTCGCCTTCGAGCCGATCGACTTCTCGGGCGTGCGCGGCAAGGGCCTGGCCACGCTGGCGCTGCTGCCGCTGCGGCTGCTGCGTGCGTTCTGGCAGGCACTCGCGGTGGTGCGGCGCGTGCAGCCCGACGTGGTCGTGGGGCTGGGCGGCTATGTCACCTTCCCCGGCGGCATGATGGCCGTGCTCTGCGGCAAGCCGCTCGTGGTGCACGAGCAGAATTCCGTGGCCGGCCTGGTCAACAAGGTGCTGGCCGGCGTGGCCGACCGGGTCTTCACCGCCTTTCCCGGCGCGCTGCGCAAGGGCGCCTGGGTCGGCAACCCGCTGCGTACCGCCTTCACGCGCCAGGCCGATCCGCAGGCGCGCTTCGCCGGCCGCGGCGGCCCGCTGCGCCTGCTGGTGGTGGGCGGCAGCCTGGGCGCCAAGGCGCTCAACGACATCGTGCCGCAGGCGCTGGCCCTCATTCCCGCGGAGCGCCGCCCGGTGGTCACCCACCAGAGCGGCACCGCCCAGATCGACGCGCTGCGCGCGAACTACGCCGCCGCGGGCGTCGAGGCCACGCTCACCCCTTTCATCGACGACACCGCCACCGCGTTCGCCGAGGCCGACCTCATCGTCTGCCGCGCGGGCGCGAGCACGGTGACCGAGATCGCCGCCGTGGGCGCGGCGGCCGTCTTCGTGCCCTTCCCGCACGCGGTGGACGACCACCAGACGGCCAACGCCCGCTTCCTCGCCGACGCCGGCGGTGGATGGCTCGTGCAGCAGCGCGACCTCTCCGCCGAGGCGCTGGCGCAATTGCTACAAAATACGGAGCGCGAAGCGCTGTTGGAGCGCGCGCTGAAAGCCAAGACGATGCAGAAGATACACGCCACCCGCGAGGTGGCGAACGCGTGCGAGGAATTGACCGCATGAAGCACGCCATCCGCCACATCCATTTCGTGGGACTCGGGGGCGCCGGCATGTGCGGCATCGCCGAAGTGCTGTTCAACCTGGGCTACGAGATCTCGGGCTCCGACCTCGCCGACAGCGCCACGCTGCGCCGCCTGGCCGCGCTGGGCATCGCCACCCACGTGGGCCATGCGGCCGCGCACATCGAGGGCGCCGACGCGGTGGTCACCTCCACCGCCGTGCAGTCCGACAACCCCGAGGTGATCGCCGCGCGCGAACGCAAGATTCCCGTGGTGCCGCGCGCCCTGATGCTGGCGGAGCTGATGCGCCTCAAGCGCGGCATCGCGATCGCCGGCACCCACGGCAAAACCACCACCACCAGCCTCGTGACCAGCGTGCTCGCGGAAGCGGGGCTGGACCCGACCTTCGTGATCGGCGGGCGCCTCAACAGCGCGGGCGCGAACGCCAAGCTGGGGCAGGGCGAGTACATCGTGGTGGAGGCCGACGAATCCGATGCATCCTTCCTCAACCTGCTGCCCGTGATGGCGGTGGTGACGAACATCGACGCCGACCACATGGAAACCTACGGCCACGACTTCGGCCGGCTGAAGTCGGCCTTCGTGGACTTCCTGCACCGCATGCCGTTCTACGGCACGGCCATCCTCTGCACCGACAACCCCGCCATCCGCGAGATCCTGCCCGACGTGACCTGCCCGGTCACGAGCTACGGCTTCTCCGAGGATGCCCAGGTGCGCGCGGTGGACGTGCGCGCCGACGCGGGCCGCATGCGCTTCCGCGTGCAGCGCCGCAACGGCGTGACGCTGCCCGACCTCGACGTGGTGCTGAACCTCGCCGGCGAGCACAACGTGCTCAACGCGCTGTCGGCGATCGCCGTGGCGGTGGAACTGAACATTCCCGACGAGGCGCTGCTGCGTGCGCTCGCGCAGTTCAAGGGCGTGGGCCGGCGCTTCCAGCGCTACGGCGAGCTGCCCGCGCAGGGCGGCGGCACCTTCACCCTGATCGAGGACTACGGCCACCATCCCGTGGAAATGACGGCCACGCTCGCCGCGGCGCGCGGCGCGTTCCCGGGCCGCCGCCTCGTGCTGGCCTTCCAGCCGCACCGCTACAGCCGCACACGCGACTGTTTCGAGGACTTCGTGAAGGTGATGGGCAGCGCCGACGCCGTGCTGCTCACCGAGGTCTATGCGGCCGGCGAGGCGCCCATCGTGGCGGCCGACGGCCGTTCGCTCGCCCGCGCGGTGCGCGTGGCCGGGCAGGTGGAGCCCGTCTTCGTGGACGACATCGGCGAGCTGCCGCGGCGCATCGCGGACAACGCGCGCGGCGGCGACGTGGTGCTGTGCATGGGGGCCGGCTCGATCGGCGCCGTGCCCGCGAAGGTGGTGGAGATGCTGCGCACGGACGTGCCGGCGATGCAGGAGGATCGGTGATGGCCGCGGGCTTACCTGAAACCGAAATCGACGTGCGGGCGCTGGGCAAGGTGGCCGTGCTGATGGGCGGCGACTCCGCCGAGCGGGAGGTTTCGCTCATGTCCGGCGGCGGCGTGCTGCAGGCGCTGCGTGCGCGCGGCGTGGACGCGCATGCCTTCGATCCGTCCCAGTCCGACCTGTCGGAGCTCAAGAGCCACGGCTACGCGCGCTGCTTCATCGCACTGCACGGCCGGCATGGCGAGGACGGCACCGTGCAGGGCGCGCTGGAGCTGCTGGGCATTCCCTATACCGGACCGGGCGTGATGGCGTCGGCCATCGCCATGGACAAGATCATGACCAAGCGCATCTGGCGCTTCGAGGGCCTGCCCACGCCGGACTGGCGGCTGGTGTCGAGCGCTGCCGAGACCGCGCAGGCGCTGGAGGACCTGGGCTCGCCCATGATCGTCAAGCCCTCGCGCGAAGGCTCCACCATCGGACTGACCAAGGTCACCTCGCCCGGACAGTGCGAGCAGGCCTACCGCCTGGCCTCGCGCTACGACCCCGAGGTGCTGTGCGAGCAATTCATCGAGGGCGAGGAAACCACCTGCCCCGTGCTGGGCCAGGGCGCGGGCGCGCATGCGCTGCCGGTGATCCGTATCGTGGCGCCCGAGGGCAACTACGACTACCAGAACAAGTACTTCACCGACGTCACGCAGTACCACTGCCCCTGCGGCCTGCCCGAGCAGGAGGAGCGCGAGATCCAGCGCCTGGTGGTGGAGGCGTTCCGCACGCTGCAGTGCCGCGGCTGGGCCCGCGCCGACATCATGATCCGCGCGAGCGACCGCAAGCCCTTCCTGCTGGAGATCAACACCTCCCCCGGCATGACCGGCCATTCGCTGGTGCCCATGTCGGCGCGCGCCATGGGCGTGAGCTACGAGGAACTGTGCCTGCGCATCCTGGCGGGGGCGTCGCTCGACGCGCGCCAGGGCCAGGTGGACGCCGCAGGGCATCCGGGAGCCGCATGACCACGAACACGCTGCCCGCACCGCTGGACGTGAAGCTCATGAACTGGACCGCGACGGTCCTGTTCGCGGGCTGCGCCGTGGCCGTGCTGGTGGCGGTCGGGTCGTGGGCGCGGCACCACCCGATGTTCGCGATCGGGCGCATCGTGGTGCAGGGCGAACTGGTCCACAACAATGCGGTGACGCTGCGCGCCAACGTCGGCCCGCACCTGGTGGGCAACTTCTTCACCATGGACCTGGCCGCCGTGCGCGAAGCGTTCGAGCAGGTGCCGTGGGTGCGCCGCGCGCTGGTGCGGCGCGAGTTCCCCAACGGCCTGCGCGTGGAGCTGCAGGAGCACGACGCCTTCGCCTACTGGGGGCCGGAGGAGGGTTCGACCCTGCTCAGTACCCGCGGCGAAGTCTTCGAAGCCAGCGCCGACGATCTCGAAGACGACGGATTGCCCCGCCTGCAGGGCCCGCAGGGCCAGTCGGAAGCGGTGATGCGCATGTACCAGCGGCTCGCCCCGGTGGTGGAGCCGCTGGGCGCGCATCTCGCGACGCTGGAACTGTCCACGCGCGGCAGCTGGCGGGCGTCGCTGTCGGGCGGTGCGGCGCTGGAGCTCGGCGGCGGCACGCCGGAAGAAGTCGAGGCACGCACGAGGCGCTTCGTGCGCACCGTGGCACGCGTGGCGGCGCAGTACGGGCGCCGGCCCGACGCGCTGGAGTCGGCCGACCTGCGCCATCCCGATGGCTACGCCATGCGTCTGCGCGGCGTGACCACCGTCGATGGCGACGCGCCGCGCGCCGTGCGGGCGGCCGTGCGCCGCGCGCCTCCAAGGAATCGCTGACCCAAGTCAGGACACACAAGATATGGCACGAGAATACAAAGACGTGGTGGTGGGGCTGGACATCGGGACGGCCAAGGTGATGGCCGTGGTGGCCGAGGTGCTGCCGGGCGGGGACCTGAAGCTGGCCGGCCTGGGCGTGGCCCCGAGCAACGGGCTCAAGCGCGGCGTGGTCGTCAACATCGACGCCACGGTGCAGAGCATCCAGCAGGCCCTCAAAGAGGCCGAGCTGATGGCCGACTGCAAGATCCAGCGCGTCTATACGGGCATCACCGGCAGCCACATCCGCGGCCTCAATTCGAGCGGCATGGTGGCCGTCAAGGACAAGGAAGTCACCCCCGCGGACGTGGCGCGCGTGGTCGAGACCGCCAAGGCCATCAACATCTCTTCCGACCAGCGCCTGCTGCTCGTGGAGCCGCAGGAATTCGTGATCGACGGGCAGGATGTGCGCGAGCCCATCGGCATGAGCGGCATCCGCCTGGAGGCCAAGATCCATATCGTGACCGGCGCGCAGAGCGCGGCCGAGAACATCATCAAGTGCGTGCGCCGCTGCGGCCTGGAGGTGGAGCAGCTCATGCTGAACCCGCTCGCCTCCAGCCAGGCGGTGCTGACCGACGACGAGCGCGAGCTCGGCGTGGCGGTGGTGGACGTGGGCGCGGGCACGACCGACGTGGCGATCTTCACGGGCGGGGCCATCCGCCACACCGCCGTGATCCCGATCGCCGGCGACCTCATCACCAGCGACATCGCCATGGCGCTGCGCACCCCCACCAAGGATGCCGAGGACATCAAGGTCGAGAGCGGCTACGCCAAGCAGCTGCTGGCCGACCCCGAGGCGCAGGTGGAGGTGCCGGGCCTGGGCGACCGCAGCCCCCGCATGCTCTCCAAGCAGGCGCTCGCCGGCGTGATCGAGCCGCGCGTGGAAGAGATCTTCTCGCTCGTGCAGCAGGTGATCCGCGAGTCGGGCTACGAGGAGGTGCTCTCCTCGGGCATCGTGCTCACGGGCGGCAGCGCCATCATGCCGGGCATGGTGGAGCTGGGCGAGGACATCTTCCTCAAGCCCGTGCGCCGCGGCATTCCGAAATATTCCAGCGCGTTGTCCGACATGGTGGCCCAGCCGCGCGCTGCTACCGTCATGGGTTTGCTCGAAGAGGCGCGGCAGGCACGCCTGCGCGGCTTCAAGGTGGCCCAGAAGAGCGGCTCGGTGAAGACGGCCTTCGGACGCTTCAAGGACTTCATCATCGGGAACTTCTGACATGCGAACCCCTCTGCAACGGCTTGTCCGCGGAAGTTCCCCGGTCCGTGGCCGCCTCCGATGGCGGGGCACGGGCCCTCCCGCGGCGTGCACCGGCATCCCCGCCGCACCGTTTTCCCATTCGTACGACCTACCGGCCACAACGGCCAACCGCAACTCTCACGTGAAAGACCAGGACTAGGAGCACCAGCATGACCATCGAAATGATCGAAGCCGAAGAATTCAACCAGGGCACGCAGATCAAGGTGATCGGTGTCGGCGGCGGCGGCGGCAATGCCGTCGAGCACATGATCTCGCGCCAGGTACAGGGCGTGGAATTCGTATGCGCCAATACCGATGCGCAGGCGCTCACCCGCAGCAGCGCGCACCGCGTCATCCAGCTGGGCCACAGCGGCCTGGGCGCCGGCAGCAAGCCCGAGAAGGCCCGCGAGGCCGCCGAGGCCGCGCAGGAGGACATCCGCCAGGCCATCCAGGGCGCGCACATGCTCTTCATCACCGCCGGCATGGGCGGCGGCACCGGTACCGGCGCCGCGCCCGTGATCGCACGCGTGGCCAAGGAGATGGGCATCCTCACCGTGGGCGTGGTCACCAAGCCCTTCGACTGGGAAGGCGGCCGCCGCATGCAGAACGCCGACAACGGCCTGGCCGAACTGGAAGCCAACGTCGATTCGCTGATCGTGGTGCTCAACGAGAAGCTGCTGGAGGTGCTGGGCGACGACATCACCCAGGACGAGGCCTTCGCGCATGCCAACGACGTGCTGAAGAACGCCGTGGGCGGCATCGCCGAGATCATCAACGAATACGGCCACGTCAACGTGGACTTCGAAGACGTGCGCACCGTGATGGGCGAGCCCGGCAAGGCCATGATGGGCACGGCTACCGCCAGCGGCCCCGACCGCGCGCGCATCGCCGCCGAGCAGGCGGTGGCCTGCCCGCTGCTGGAAGGCATCGACCTGTCCGGCGCCAAGGGCGTGCTGGTGCTGGTCACGGCCGCCAAGGGCAGCCTCAAGCTGTCCGAGTCGCGCCTGGCGATGAGCACGATCAACGCCTACGCCTCGCCCGATGCCCACGTCATCTACGGCGCGGCCTACGACGACAGCCTGGGCGACGACATCCGCGTCACCGTGGTGGCCACCGGCCTGTCGCGTGCCAATGCACGCCGCCAGCCGATCTCCGTGGTGCAGGGCGGCCTGCGCACCGGCACCGACAACATCGCCTACCAGATGCCCATGGCGGGCGCCGCCGTGGGCGCGGCCGGCGGCCTGGTGGGCGGTGCGGCATCGCAGGCCGACTACGGCAACATGTCGGTGCCCAGCGTCTGGCGCACCAACCGCACGCAGGCCGCGGCCCGCGTGGATGCCCTGTCCTCGGGCGGCATGGACGACCTGGAGATCCCCGCATTCCTGCGCAAGCAGGCGGATTGATTGGATCTCCCCTGAGTCGCCCGCGGCGCCTCCGTGCAGCCGCCGCGGGCGGCAGCTCTTCAGGCACGTCCAGGCCTGCGCAGGCAGGCCCGGAGCCGCGGCGTCTGCTGGCATGGCCTGCTCCGCGGCCTTCTGACGGGTGAGGTCGTGAATGATTCACGGCCGTGACCCTGAATCATGGATTTCCGCACTCTCTGGCCGCCCCGCTTCCGCAAGGAGCCGGGCGGCTTTTTGTTTCCGTTGTGACGCATGCGCTATGAATGGCATAGCCATCTGTGCGGGCAGGGACGGGTGCCGCCACCTAAAATTGCGGGATGCTCCAGCAACGCACGATCAAGACCCTCACCCGCGCCGTCGGCGTGGGCCTGCACAGTGGCCAGCGGGTCGAGCTCACGTTGCGTCCCGCCGCGCCGGATACGGGCATCGTGTTCCGCCGCGTCGATCTGCCCGAACCCGTGGACATCCCGATCCGGGCCGAATCCGTCGTGGATACGCGCATGGCCTCCACCATCGGCGTGGGCGGTGCCAAGGTGCATACGGTCGAGCATTTGATGTCGGCCTGCGCGGGCCTGGGGCTGGACAACCTCTACATCGACATCACGGCCGAGGAGGTGCCCATCCTCGACGGCTCGTCGGCCTCCTTCGTGTTCCTGCTGCAGAGCGCCGGCGTGGTGCTGCAGAACGCGCCCAAGAAGTTCATCCGCGTCACGCGTCCCGTCGAGGTGCGCGAGGGCGAGGGCCAGCAGCTCAAGTGGGCGCGGCTGGAGCCCTACCACGGCTACAAGCTGCGCTTCGAGATCGACTTCGCCCACCCTGCGGTGGATTCCACCGGCCAGAGCGTCGAGTTCGATCTCGGCTCGGGCAACTACACGCGCGACATCGCGCGTGCCCGCACCTTCGGCTTCACGAAGGACGTGGAGATGATGCGCGCGAGCGGCCTGGCCCTGGGCGGCGGGTTGGACAACGCCATCGTCATGGACGACTACAAGGTGCTCAATGCCGACGGCCTGCGCTACGACGACGAGTTCGTGAAGCACAAGATCCTCGACGCCATCGGTGATCTCTACATCGTCGGCCGGCCGCTGCTGGCGGCCTACAGCGCGTTCCGTTCGGGCCACGCGATGAACAACCGGCTGCTGCGCGAACTGCTGGCCCACGAGGACGCGTGGGAGATCGCCACGTTCGAGAGCGAGCGGCAGGCACCCAGCGGGTTCGCCGCCCCCGTGCAGGCCTGGTGAGGCCCCGCCATGCTGCTGTTCCGCGGTCTCTTCTTCTTCCTGCTGCTGCTGGCGGTGGTGTCGTTCGTGTTCTACGTGGCCACCGGGCAGCCGCGCTACAAGCGGTACGGCATCGTGATCGTCAAGTGGACGGTGCTCTCGGCCTTCGCCTTCTTCGCTGTGCTGGCGCTCGAGCGCTTCCTCTGATGTCCGCCGTCGCGCCCGCCCCGGGGTGACACGGCCGGGCATCGCTCCTATACTCGCGCCTGCTCCGGGGTGCACGTAGAGACTCGAAAGGTTTCTGGGCGTGCTGAGACGGCGGACCTGACCGCCGGAACCGCGAACTTGATCTGGTTAGTACCAGCGTAAGAAGAGCTGCAGCCGGGATTCCCGCACCTGCAAGCGGATTGCCTTTGGGGCATCCGCCTGGCCGCCACGCGCCATTTCCCTTTTCATGGGGAAGGTCCGCGCAGCGGCGCCCCCATCCGGGGGCCGGTACGGCGCACCTGGCCCCATGCGGAGCACATTTCCATCCACCCGAGGAGATCGCCCGCCATGAACGCCCCCGACAAGTTCGCCCAGCTGCTCGCGCTGACCCGCGAACCCTTCCCCGCCTCCACCAAGAACTACCTCATCGGCAGCCGCCCCGACGTGCGCGTGCCCGTGCGAGATATCGCGCTCACCAACGGCGAGCAGGTCAGCGTGTACGACACCTCCGGCCCCTACACCGACCCGGCTGCCGAGATCGACGTGCGCCGGGGCCTGCCCAGCGTGCGCGGCGCGTGGATCGAGGGCCGGGGCGACACCGAGCGCTACGAAGGCCGCCAGCGGGTGGCGCTGGACGACGGCAGCAAGTCGGAAGACGCCGCCCGCCTGGCCCAGCTGCGCGCCGAGGCCGCCGCGCTGCAGCGCGCGCCCCTGCGCGCGAAGAGCGGCGCCAGCCACACCGGCAATGTCACGCAGATGCACTACGCGAGGAAGGGCATCGTCACGCCCGAGATGGAGTACGTGGCCCTGCGCGAGAACGGCCGCCGCGAATGGATGGCGCAGTACCAGCAGGACGCGGCGCGCGAGCAGCGCCTGGCCGGCAACCCGATGGGCGCGAGCATCCCGAAGATCATCACGCCCGAATTCGTGCGCGACGAAGTGGCGCGGGGCCGGGCCATCATCCCGGCCAACATCAACCACCCGGAGGTCGAGCCCATGGCCATCGGGCGCAACTTCAAGGTCAAGATCAACGCCAACATCGGCAATTCGGCCGTCACCTCCAGCATCGAGGAAGAGGTCGAAAAGCTGGTCTGGGCGATCCGCTGGGGCGCGGACAACGTGATGGACCTCTCCACCGGCAGGAACATCCACACCACGCGCGACTGGATCGTGCGCAACAGCCCCGTGCCCATCGGCACCGTGCCCATCTACCAGGCGCTGGAGAAGGTGGGGGGTATCGCCGAGGACCTGACCTGGGAGATCTTCCGCGACACGCTCGTCGAGCAGGCCGAGCAGGGCGTGGACTACTTCACCATCCATGCGGGCGTGCGGCTGGCCTTCATCCACCTGACTGCGCAGCGGCGCACGGGCATCGTCTCGCGCGGCGGCTCCATCATGGCCAAGTGGTGCATGGCCCACCACCGCGAGAGCTTCCTCTACGAGCACTTCGAGGACATCTGCGACATCATGAAACAGTACGACGTCAGTTTCAGCCTGGGCGACGGCCTGCGGCCCGGCTGCGCGTCCGATGCCAACGACGAGGCGCAGTTCGCCGAACTGCGCACGCTGGGCGAATTGACGCGGACCGCCTGGAAGCACGACGTGCAGACCATGATCGAGGGCCCCGGCCACGTGCCCATGCACATGATCCAGGCCAACATGACCGAGCAGCTCAGGACCTGCCATGAAGCACCGTTCTACACGCTCGGGCCGCTGACCATCGACATCGCCCCCGGCTACGACCACATCGCCAGCGCCATCGGCGCGGCCATGATCGGCTGGATGGGCACGGCCATGCTCTGCTACGTGACGCCCAAGGAGCACCTGGGCCTGCCCGACCGAGACGACGTGAAGCAGGGGATCATCGCGTACAAGATCGCGGCCCATGCGGCCGACGTGGCCAAGGGCCATCCGGGGGCCCGCGCGCGCGACGACGCGCTCAGCCAGGCGCGCTTCGACTTCCGCTGGCAGGACCAGTTCAACCTGGGCCTGGACCCGGAAACCGCGCAGCAGTACCACGACGAGACCCTGCCCAAGGATTCGGCCAAGGTGGCGCACTTCTGCTCGATGTGCGGCCCGAAGTTCTGCTCGATGAAGATCACGCAGGAAGTGCGCGAATTCGCGGCGCAGGGCATGCAGGAGAAAGCCCGGGAGTTCCGCGGCACGGGCGGGGAGCTGTACGTGCCGATCCAGCCGGCATGACGCCGCCCGCCCGGGCCGGGCGGGAGCGGTTCAGCCCGCGGTGGCCAGCAGGCGCTGCGGTCGCGGAGGCGGCAGCGCGCTGCGTGCCGGCGGCGCGGCAGGGGCCGGCTCCTGCGGGGGCAGCATGAACTGGCTCACGAGCTGGGCCAGGTCGTGGGTCTGCAGGCCCAGGCTTTCGGTGGCGGCGGCCGATTCCTCCACCAGCGCGGCATTCTGCTGGGTCATCTCGTCGAGCCGCGCCATGGCGGCGTGGATGGCGGCGATGTCCTCGTTCTGCGACTGCGCATGGCTGCGGATCTCTCCCATGGTGCGCGCCGTGTCCTCGACGGTCGAGACGACGCGGCGCATGGTCTGGCCGGCCTGCCGGGCCAGGCCGGCGCCGTCCTGCACCTGCTGCACGGAAGTCTGGATGAGGCCCTTGATTTCGCGCGCGGCCTCGGCCGAGCGGTTGGCCAGGCTGCGCACCTCGGCCGCCACCACCGCGAAGCCGCGGCCCTGCTCGCCGGCCCGCGCCGACTCCACCGCCGCGTTCAGCGCCAGGATGTTGGTCTGGAAAGCGATGGAGTCGATCACGCCGGTGATGTCCGCGATGCGGCGCGAACTGGCGGCGATCTGTTCCATGGTCTGCTCCACCTGGCCGACCACGCCGCTGCCTTCGCGCGCCACCTGGGCCGCCTCGGTCGCCAGGGCCTCGGTGCGCTGCGCCGAATCGGCGGCACCGGCCACCCGGAGGGTGACGTGCTCCAGCGCTGCCGCGGTCTCCTGCAGTCGCGCGGCGGTTTCCTCCGTGCGGGCCGACAGCTCGGCGTTGCCGCCGGCGATCTCCGACGAGGCCGCGCGGATCGTCTGGCCCAGGGACTGCATCCGGTGCACGAGGTCGCGCAACGCCGCCTGCATCACGGCGAGCGATTCGAGCATGTGGCCGGCTTCGTCGCGTCCGTGGCCCTGGATCTCCTGGCGCAGGTCCAGCCCGGCCACGCGGTCCGCGGTGGCGCCGGCCTGGGCGATCGGACGGGTGATGCTGCGCACCAGCCACAGGGCCAGCAGCATGCCGGCCGCCAGCGACAGCGCGCCGAACGCCAGCAGCGACCAGCGGCCCGCGGCGCCCAGTCCGGACACGTCGGCCGCGCCAGCATCGATGGCCTGGCGCTGCGACTGCGACAGGCCATCGAGCGCGGTGAGCAGGCGCGTGGCCGCAGGCACGAAGCGTTCTCCGTACACCTTGCGGATGCGCTCCGTGAGGCCGGAGTCCCGCGCGGCGATCAGTTCGGCGCAGGCCTGGCTGAAATCCCTGCCCGCCGAGCGAACCGCTGCGACCCGGTGCGCGTCCTCCGTGCCCTGCAGGTGTTCCGCGAGCTGCACCATGAGACCGTCGTACTGCCGCTGGGTACGCGCGATGTCGGCCCCCAGGATGTCTCCGACCTCGGGTTCGGAGCTGAGTGCGACCGCCTTGTAGCGCTCCGCGTTCATCGCCTGCAGCCGGTACGCATCGGCGACCAGCCGTTCGGTGGCGACCCGGCGGTCCACCATGGTGCGCGCCGATTCACCGATGCGTTGCAGCACGGCAACGCCGATGGCCGAGCCGATGCCGTTGAGGGCCAGCACAGCGAGGAAGGCCCCGAGCAGCCGCCGCCCCAGCGCACCGCGGCGTGCGGTCCGGTCCGGCGCTGCTGCGGGGGGCAGGGTGAACTCGGAAAGATCAGGAGAAAGGGAAGAAGGGGTCACGCGACAGGGCCCGGCGGGGCGCGAAATGGACGGACGCGTCCGGAACCGGGTACTCTGCACGAGGTTTGTGACAATTTGTTTGTCGCTGCCACATGGTCACGCTGCGGGTGGCCGCGCCAGTCGTGCTTACCCTGCCAGGACTGCGGTCGGGCCGTCCTATAGTGTGCGCCCCGGCGGCCCACGAGGCGGCAATGGGGTGGGCGCGGTTATTGCATGCGCCTTTGTAACGTCTTGTAGGGGATGCCATGGATATTCTGGGACGCCTATCGATCCGCACGCGCCTGTACTTCGGCACGGTCTTTTCCCTGGTGCTGCTCATCGTGATCGGAGGGCTGGGATACCTGGCCCTCGACCGCACGCGCGATACGCTGCAGGTGCTTTTTTCCGAGCGGGTGCAGACGCTGACCGACATGGCCGACCTGCGCACGACGCTGGGGACGCTGCGCCGCACCGAGAAGGACATCATCCTCAACTTCAACAATTCCGTCGAAGTAGCCGCCCAGCGCGAAACCTGGGCCAGGACCCTGGCCGCGCTGCGCAAGAGCCTCACGGCCGTGCGGCAGGTGCAGGCAGGCGACCCGGCCTTCGCGGGCTCCATCGACAAGGCGCTGGCCGAGATCCAGCAGTACGAGGCCGGCATTTCCCCGATCTTCGAGCAGATCGAGCGGGCGCAGCTCGACGGGGCCGGCGGCGCCGCCTATGCCGACCGCCTGAAGAGCCACATGGAAACCACCGACCAGATCCTCGCGAGCCTCGCTCAGAGCGCCCGCGAGAACATGGAGGAGGCGCGGCAGGGCGTGGAGGCGCGCACAGCCACCATGTCCGCGGTGATCGGCGGCGGGCTGGTGCTGGCCCTGGCGGTGCTGATCCCGCTCACCTTCTTCAGCGTGCGCTCCATCACCGGTTCCCTGGCCCAGGCCCGCTCACTGGCCGAACGCATCGCCGGCGGGGACCTGTCGCATGAAGTCCGGCCCGCCCAGATGGACGAGGTCGGCCAGCTCGTCGTGGCCATGGGGCACATGCAGGACGCACTGCGCGGCCTGGTGCGCCAGGTGCAGGACGCGTCCGGCAGCATCTCGACGGCCAGCACGGAGATCGCCTCGGGCAACCACGACCTGAGCCACCGCACCGAGCAGACCGCCGCCAACCTGGAGGAAACCGCCTCGTCCATGGAAATGCTCGCCGGCACGGTGCAGCAGAGCACCCAGTCCGCACGCCAGGCCAGCGACTTCGCGTCCACCGCGGCCCAGGTGGCGGCCAAGGGCGGCAGCGTGGTTTCGCAGGTCGTGGACACCATGGGCCAGATCACCGACAGCTCGCGCAGGATCGCCGACATCACCGGCGTGATCGATTCCATCGCCTTCCAGACCAACATCCTGGCGCTGAATGCCGCCGTCGAGGCGGCCCGCGCGGGCGAGCAGGGCCGCGGCTTCGCGGTGGTCGCGGCCGAGGTGCGGACGCTGGCCCAGCGCTCGGCCTCGGCGGCCAAGGAAATCAAGGAGCTCATCGGCTCCTCGGTGGAGCGCGTGGAAAGCGGCTCGCGCCTCGTGAGCCAGGCCGGCGCGACCATGACCGAGATCGTGGACAGCGTGCGCCGCGTCTCCGAAATGATCACGGAGATCACCGCCTCGTCGGCCGAGCAGAGCGACAACATCGGCCAGATCAGCCAGTCCGTGAGCCAGCTCGACCAGATGACCCAGCAGAACGCCGCGCTGGTGGAGCAGTCCACGGCCGCATCGGAGTCGCTGCGGGAGCAGGCGGTGCAGCTGATTGGCGCCGTGCGCCGGTTCCGCCTCGACGGCGGTCCGGCGGCGGACATCGCCCTGCAGGCACCGCCCCCGCCTGGTGCCGCCTCCCTGGCGCCACGGCCCCTGGCCGCCGCCCTGCCCGGGCCGGTGTCCGGATTCGTGCGCCACGAACCTGCCGCCTGAGCGGCACGCCCGACCGGACCGTGCCTGCGGTTTTCCCGGCAGTGGCCGGCGGAGCGTGATGGTAGGCTGCGGCTTTTGCCCTGAAGCAACGAGCCATGATCCGTACAGACTCTTCTTGCGCCGGTGCATCCGGCCCAGGCGCGCTGAACCACTTGCGCTCCGCCGGCCTGGCCCTGTTCCTCGGCCTGTCCTCCCTGGGCGCGCAGGCCCAGCCCTACGACGGCATCCCGGGCCGCGAGCACGGGCACGGCCACGGGCACCGCAAGGGCGGTCCGGGCCATGGCCCCCACGGTCACCATGCCGGCCCGCGCCATGCGCCGCCGCCCCCGCCGCACTGGCACCATGCCGCCCCGCGCCACCATCCCGGCCCTCCGCCGCACGCCCGCGCCCACGGACGCCGTGGTGCCGGCCCGCACCATGACTGGTACCGCGGCGGCCGGGTGCCGCCCATGTACCGCTCCCACCATTACGTGGTGCAGGACTGGCGCGTCCACCACCTCGCCCCGCCGCCCCATGGGTATCACTGGGTACAGAACGGTCCCGACTACCTGCTGATCTCGGTGGGCTCCGGCGTCATCGCGCAGATCGTCTTCCGGTAGCCGGAGGGCATCAGAGCGCCCGTCCGCTCCGGTACATGGCGTGCTGGCGGCGGTTGAGCGAGGTCGCTTCCCCCAGCCGTGCCATCGCCGCGCCCGCGTGGGCATGGGTGATGGCCAGGCCCAGCGCGTCGGCGGCATCGGTGCCCGGCAGGCCGGGCAGCTGCAGCAGCCGGCGCACCATCTCCTGCACCTGGGACTTGGCCGCGCGGCCGTGGCCCACGACGGCCTTCTTCATCTGCAGCGCGGTGTATTCGGCCACGGGCAACCGGCTGGCCACCAGGGCGGTGACGCAGGCGCCGCGCGCCTGGCCGAGCAGCAGGGTGGACTGGGGGTTCACGTTCACGAAGACGATCTCGACCGTGGCCACGTCCGGCTGGTAGCGCGCGGCCACCTCGGTGATGCCGTCGAACAGGATCTTCAGGCGGCCCGGCAGGTCGCCCAGGGCCGCGCCCGTGGTGCGGATGGTGCCGCTGGCCACGTAGCTCAAATGGTGGCCGTCCACGTCCACCACGCCGAAGCCGGTGGTCTGCAGGCCGGGATCGATGCCCAGGATTCTCATGGGATGCCGTTCACAGGCCGAAGTACCAGCGGGCCGAATGAAAGAACACGGGGCCCGCGAAGCACAGCGCGTCCACGCGGTCCAGCAGGCCGCCCGCCCCGGTGGTGGACTGGCCCTGCAGGCCCCAGCTGGTCACGCCGCGGTCGCGCTTGAGGGCCTTCATCACGAGGTGGCCGAGCGTGCCCGCCAGGCAGGCCAGCAGCGCCATGCCGAGCGCCTGCCCGGCCTTGAACGGTGTGATGAACGACAGCGCCACGCCGGCCAGCCCGCCCACTGCCACGCCGACGATCCAGCTCAGCCACTGGAAGCTCTGGCTCACCCGCGGGGCGACGGGGTGGTGCGGGAAGCGCCGGCCCAGCAGGTGCTGCGCGATCACGCTGGTCTGCACCACGGCCACGAGGAAGAAGACGAGGAAGGCACCCCGGCCCTCGTAGTTCGGGAAGTCCAGCAGCAGCAGCGCGGGCACGTGGCTCATGCCGTACACGCACACCATGATGCCCCACTGCAGCTTGGCGTTGCGCTCCAGGAAGCGTTCGGGATCGTTGGCCAGCGCGCTGGCCACCGGCAGCGCGAGGAAGACATAGACCGGTATGAACACCGTCAGCAGGTCGAACTTGCGCATCCCCACGATGGCGAACTGCAGCGGCAGCACGACGAAGAACGCCAGCGCGAGGCTGCGGTGGTCGCCCCGCCGCGTGGGCGAGAGCGTGATGAACTCGCGCAGTGCCAGGAAGGCGACGATGGCGAACAGCACCGTGGCGACCGTGTCGCCCAGGGCCCAGCCCACCCAGAACACCGTCGCCATGACCCAGGAGGTCTTCAGCAGGCTCCAGAACCGGCGCCATTCCTGCTGGTGCGCCTCGTGCGCGGCCTGGTCTTCCGGGCCGGGCCCGCGCGCCTCGCGCAGGGTCTGGAAGAAGGCGTAGAGAGTGACCAGCGACAGCAGGCCGAACATGGCCACGAACAGCGCGCCGATCTGCTGCGTGGTGGTGAGGTGGCGGAGCGTGTCCATCATGGATCACACCTCCCGCAGGGCGATCACCGCGCGCCGGGCGCGGTCGAGGAATGCGCGGCGTTCCTCGCCCGCGCCCAGTTCGATGGGGGCGCCGAACGTCACCGAGCACAGGATGGGCACGGGCACCACCTCGCCCTTGGGCATGACCCGCTGGACGTTGTGGATCCAGGCCGGCACCAGCACGACGTGGGGGAACATCTGCGCGAGCCGGTAGAGCCCGGACTTGAAGGGTTGGGGTTCGTCCCCGTGGCCGCGGGTGCCCTCGGGAAAGATCACGATGGAATCCCCGCTTTCCAGGGCATGCACCAGCGGCGCGAGCGGGTCGCCTTCGGGCAGCGCGGCGCGCAGGGCCTCGGGGTCCGGCCGGACGGGCTGCGCCGGATCGGCGGGCGGTATGGCCGGTTCGGCCGGCGCGGGAGCGGGCTGGGCCAGGAACCCCTCGAGCGTGCCCTGGGCGGGCAGCAGGCCGGGCGCGGGAGGCTCCGGCTGGGCGGGCAGTGGGGGAGGCCCGGGTTCCGCGGGGGGCGGCAGGGGCGCCCCGTCCGTCGCCTGCATGGGGGGCCGGGGCGGCGCCTCCGGCGCGGGGCGCTGGCCGGGCGGACCGGAAACCCGGTCCACGTACACCGCGTTGAAGACGGCGGTGGTCAGCCATTGCCGGAAAGGGCTCTTGGTCCAGTAGTCCCGGGCGGCGATGGGCCGGGTGATGCTGCGCAGTTCCTGGGGCAGGGCGGCCCAGATCATCACCAGGTCGGCATGGCTCTGGTGGTTGGCGAAATAGATGCGCTGCTCGGCCTTGGGCGGGCATCCGTACCAGCGGGCCTGCGAGCCGGTGAGCAGGCGCACCAGCCCGAGCAGGAAGAGGCTCATCAACTTGGACAGCATGGCCCGGATCATACGGGGGAGGCCTGACTCCGACGGGCCCCGCCGTAGAGCGCACGGCCCTCCGCGCAATCCCGCAGGCCGGCAAGGGCCATGAATTGCGGAACGGGGCCAAATCGTTCCACTCTTCGGAATCCGGAAAGTTCGCCTCCTATTCGGCGAATATGGCTCCTAGACTTTGCGCATGCGATCTAAAAAATGATTTTTGCATCGTATTTCTCAAATTCATCAAAGAGGGAATCAAACACATGCCGTCCAACATCCTGCTGTCACGCCGCCACGCTCTCGCTCTGGGTCTGGGGAGCGCCGTCCTTCCATGGGCCGCCCGTGCCCAGGGGCCGCAGGGTGGGGGCGGCAGCGGCGATTTTCCGACGAAGCCGATCCGCCTGGTGGTGCCCTTCGCTCCGGCGGGCTCGACGGACATCCTCGCCCGGCTGCTCTCCAGGCAGCTCTTCCCCCACAGTGGCCAGCCCATCGTGGTGGAGAACGTCGCCGGCGCGGGCGGCAACCTGGGCGCCGCCGTGGTGGCGCGTGCGCCGGCCGACGGCTATACGCTCGAGATCGGCGCCATGTCCACCCATGCGATGAACGGCAGCCTCTACCGCCAGCTGCCGTTCGACCCCATGAACGATTTCGACACCGTCGCCATGCTGGCCTACGCGATCAACGTGGTCGCGGTGTCCGCCAGCATGCCGGTGCACACCTTCCCCGAACTGCTTGCCTACATCCGCGCCAACCCCGGCAAGATCAACTATGCTTCCGGGGGCATCGGCACGCACAACCACCTGACCCTGGCCCTGCTGGCCAAGACCGCGGGCCTGGATATCGTGCACGTGCCCTACAAGGGCGGCGGCCCCGCCGTGGCGGCCCTGGTGCAGGGGGAGTGCCAGATGTTCGCGGGCGGAGCCTCGCTGCTGCTGCCCCATGCGCAGGCCGGAAAGATCCGCCTCATCGCGGTGACCGAGAAGAGCCGCACCGACCTGCTGCCCGGCGTACCGAGCGTGTCCGAGACGCTCAAGGGCTTCGAGGTGACCAACTGGTACGGCGTGTTCGCGCCGCGCGGCCTCGAGCCGGCGCGTCGCGCGCAGCTCAACGAAGAGATCAACCGCGTCACCGCGCTGCCCGAGGTCGCCGAGCGTTTCCGGGGCCTGGGCATGGTGCGCTCCCCGCTGTCGCCGCTGCAGCTGCGCGCCGTGCTCCAGGCGGACCACGACCTGTGGTCCCGCACCATCCAATCCCTCCGCATCGCACCCGAATGATCCTCCCTGCCCCCGCCCCCCTGCCGCCCGAGGCGGCTGCCGTCCTGCACAGCGTTGACTGGAGCGCGCTGGAATGGGTGCCCGTGCGCCGAGGTATCGAACGCAAGGCGTTCGGCAGCGGCAACGTGACCCTGGCGCTGCACCGCCTGATGCCCGGGCACGAGCCCCGGCCGCACCAGCACCCGAACGAACAGGTGATGTATATCCTGGCGGGGCAGCTGGACGTGCACGTGGACGGGCAGGTGGTCCGGCTGGGGCCGGGCGGGCTGCTGCTCATCCCGCCCCATGCGCTGCACTACGGCGTGGTGGTGGGCGACGAGCCCGTGCTCAACCTGGACGTCTTCACGCCCGCGCGGCCGGAATACCTCGCATGAGCGGCATCCTCCATTCCCTGCCTTCCGGTCCGTCCCCCGCGGCACGGCTGCGCAGCCGCATCCTGGCGCGCGACCGCCTGATGGCGACCTTCGTCAAGACGACCTCGCACCAGACGGTGGAGGTGCTGGCCGCCACGGGGCTCGATACGCTCGTGCTCGATGCCGAGCACGCGCCGTTCGGTCCGGAGAGCCTGGACCGCAGCCTGCTCGCCGCCCATGCCTGCGCGCTGCCGGTCCTGGTCCGCGTGCCCTATCCGCGCGCGGCGGCCATACAGCAGGCGCTGGACCTCGGCGCGGGCGGGGTGATGGTGCCGCATGTGGACGATGCCCGCATCGCCGAAGAGGTGGTGCGCGCGGCGCGCTACGGCCAGGGCGGAGCCCGGGGCTTCAGCAATTCCTCGCGCGCCGGGGGCTACGGCACCCGCGGCATGGCCGAGCACCTGCTCGCCAGCGACGCGCACACTTCGGTCATCGTGCAGATCGAAAGCGCCCGCGCCGTGGCCGAGGCGGCCGCCATCGCGGCCGTGCCGGGCGTCGATTGCCTGTTCGTCGGCCCGGCCGACCTGGCCGTTTCCCTCGGAGCCCAGGGGCTGGACGATCCGCGCGTGGCCGCCGCGGTCGCGGCCGTGAGCGCGGCCGGGCTGGCCCAGGGGCGCGCAGTCGGCTGCTTCGTGCCCGACGTGCACGGCATTCCTCCGCTGGCCGCGCAAGGCATATCGTTTTTCGTGGTCGGCTCCGACCAGGCCCTCCTGCGCAGGGCTGCGCGGCAGGTGCTGGCCGAGGCGACCGAATCCGAGGCGGCCTGAAGGCATCGGGAAACCTGCCCATGGACCACCTTATTTCCGTTTCTCCAGCGCGCCTGACCGGGGGGCCGCGCGCAATTGCGTTCCCTGAATGCCCCCCGCATTCGCTGGCCTTCCATTTCCACAGAGAGAACCACCCATGAGTACCGAAGTCCGCTCCGTGCAACGTGCGCTGCTGATCCTGCGCGTCATGAACGAGCGCTCCACCTGGAGCCTGCAGGAACTGCACCAGCGCACGGGCCTCGCCAAATCCACGCTGCACCGCCTGCTGGGCACGCTGGAGCACGAGAAATACGTGCGCAGCGACCCCCATGCCTACGGGCAGTACCAGTTGACGCTGGCCGTGAGCAACCTCAGCAGCGGCGTGAACGAGAAGCTGCGCCTGGCCGAACTCGCCGCGCCGCTCATGATCACCGCCACGCGGCAGATCAAGTGGCCGCTGTCGCTCGCCGTGATCGACGGGCACCAGATGCGCGTGGTCTTCTGCACCATGCCCTACAGCCCCTATGCCATCCGCCCCTCCAGCCTGGGCCGGCGCTACGACCTGATCCCCTCGGCGCTGGGCCGCGCCTACCTCGCCTACTGCACCCGCGCCGAGCGCCGCATCCTCGTGGAGGCCGCCAACACGCATGGCGAGCCGCACCAGAAGATCACCGACATGTGGGCGCTGCGCCGGATCGTGCAGGAAACGCGCCGCCAGGGCTATGCCATCCGCTATGCGCGCAACAACTCCGAGAGCACGGCGTTCGCGGTGCCGGTGTTCGGCGGTGGCGTGCTGCGCGGCGCGCTGGTGTATTCCACCTTCGCGAGCCAGATGGACGACCGCATGCTCAAGCGCTTCCTCTCGCTCGTGCAGTCCACCGCTTCGCGGATCGGCGAAGAGGCCGCGCAGTCGTCGCAGCTGCCCGGCATGCCGCTGCCGCCGCAGACGGCCGGCATCCTGGCCGCGCCGCAGCCGGCGGCGTATGCCGGCGCCGTGTCGAACGCGCTCTCCGTGGCGGCCTGAAGGCCCTAAGGCAGTTCCGCGCTGGCCATCCTTCCCAGGATCACGCGCGTGCGGCCCGAAAGGTACGCCGAGCCCGGGTTCTTCTCGAAGCGCCTGGGCGCGGGCAGCATGACGGCGAGGCGCGCCGCCTCCGCGGCGCTCAGCTGCGATGCGCTCTTGCGGAAGTAGCGCTGCGCAGCCGCCTCGGCGCCGAACACGCCTTCGCCCCATTCCACGCTGTTGAGGTAGATCTCCAGGATGCGCTGCTTGGAGAGCAACTGCTCCAGCGCCAGCGTCAGCACGAACTCCTGCCCCTTGCGCAGGAGGTTGCGCTCGCCGGACAGCAGCAGGTTCTTGGCGAGCTGTTGCGTGATGGTGGAGCCGCCCCGGATGCGCGCCGGGCGCACCGCCCGCCCCGGTTGCGCGTCCTGCAGCCGCGCGGCCCGGGCCTCGGCGCGGGCATTGCGTTCCCAGGCCTTCTCGATCGCGTTCCAGTCCACGCCGTCGTGGCTGGCGAAGCCGTCGTCCTCCGAAGCGATCACCGCGCGCTTGAGCGTGTCTGCGATGCGGCCGTAGGGCACCCATTCCTGCCGCCAGTGCAGGCCGCTGCCGCCGGCCACCTGGGCCCAGGCCTCGGAGCGCTGGAAGCTGGTGGATTGCGGATCGACGGCCGCCATCGCGGCGATGCGCAGCACGAAGAACAGCTGCAGGGCCACGCCGGCCAGCAGCACGCAGCCGATCCAGCGCAGCAAGGCCTTCATAGCTGCGCGCGCAGTTCCTGCAGCACCTGCGCGGCCGGGGGGCGCACGCCGCGCCAGACGGCGAACGCCTCGGCGGCCTGCTCCACCAGCATGCCCAGCCCGTCGCGCGGCACCGCGCCGTGGGCGCGCGCCCAGTCCATGAAACCCTGCGCGGCGGGGCCGTACATCATGTCGTAGGCCAGGGTGCCCTCGCGCAGCACCGTGTCCGGCACGGGCACCTCGCCGCCGGCCAGGCTGCTGGCCGTGGCGTTGATGACCACGTCGAAGCCGGTGCCGGGCTGGCCGATCGGCAGCGCCTCGAGCACCACCTGCCGGCTGGCCGCGAGGTCCGCGTGCGCCTGCACCAGGGCCTGCGCGCGCGCTTCGGTGCGGTTCGCCACGGTGATCCGCCGGGGGGCCTGGTCCAGCAGCGGGGCGAGCACGCCCGCGGCCGCGCCGCCGGCACCCACGAGCAGCACGTCGCGGCCCGCGAGCGCCACGCCCGCATTGACCACGATGTCGGCCACCAGGCCCAGGCCATCGGTGTTCTCGGCATGCACCGTGCCGTCGGCCCGGAAGCTCAGGGTGTTGGCTGCCCCCGCGCGCCGCACGCGGTCGCTGGCGTGGGTCGCGAGCCGGGCCGCGTCGTGCTTGAACGGCACCGTCACGTTGCAGCCCGCCCCGCCGGCCGCCGCGAAATCGGCGAGCGCCCGGGCGAAGCCGTCGAGCGGCACCAGCCGCCGCGTGTAGGCGATCCGCTGGCCGGTGAGTTCGGCGAAGCGCGCATGGATCCACGGCGAGCGGCTGTGCTCCACGGGATGGCCCATCACGCAGTACACGTCCGGGGCGGATGTCGTCGTCATGGCGGCAGAGGGCGGGAAAGTCGTCGGGAAAGCGGGCGGGCCGGGGTGCGTCAGCGCACGCTGGTCTCCAGCGTCTGCTCGCGCGTGAACTTGAAGCGCGACACCACGGCGATCTGGTCGGCCTTGGCGCGCATCGCGGGGCTGAAGGTGCCGAAGGGGCCGGACGCGCGCACGATGGCCTGCGCGCGCTGGTCCAGCAGGCGGTTGCCCGAACCCTGGACGATCTCGGTGTCCAGCACCCGGCCGTCGTGGTTCACGGTCACGATCATGGTCAACTCGCCGTAGAGCTTCCTGCCGGCCTGCTCGGGGAAACTCTCCGTGCCTTTGTCCTCGATCTTGCGGCGCAGCGCGTCGTAATAGACCGCATAGACCTCCTCGCGGGTGGCCGGGCTGATGTAGCGCTTCTTCGGGCGGGAATTCTCCTCGTTGATGCGCTTTTCGATCTCGGCGAGCAGTTTCAGCAGCTGGCGGCGCCGCTCCTCCTGCTGCACGCGGTCCGTGTTCGGGCTCTGGTCGCGCGGGTCGGGCGGGGGCATGGTCGCCAGTTGCTTGCGCAACTGCGCCAGCAACTGGGCCTGCTGCTCCTGCATGGCGTCGAGCTTGCGCTGCGCCTCCTCGAAATCCTCGCCCACCTGCGTGATGGCGGAATAGGGCAGGGGGCTGGTCGCGCGGCCCTTGTCCGCGTCCCCGCCGCCGGCCAGCGAGGATTGCGCGATGGCCTGGGCCTTCTCGGGCCGCTCGTTGGACTTGGCGTTCACCAGGATCACCTCCAGCGGCGTGTCCTGGAAGACGCGGTTGAAGCCTTCCGGGTCGATGAAGCGCGCCGACAGCAGCACGGCGTGCACGGCCACCGAGAAGGCGAGCGCGATCTGCAGCGTGCTGAAGCGTTGGAGGAGGGCGGGGAGTCTCACGGCGGCCGATTATGCGGGCTGGAGCGGCGTGGCCGGCGGCGTTCAGGACGCCGCGGGCGGTGCGTTCGTTCCCTCGGCCTCGTTGACGTCCACCGCGATGGTGATCGGGCCGGCCACGGCTTCCTCGTCGTCGCCCTCGGGTTCGCCGGCGATGGCGTCGTCCCCCGGATCGGCCGGATCGTCCAGGCGCTCGACCACCGTGCCGCTCACATCCAGCGTGATGTCGTCGATCTCGCCCAGCTTCACGCGCACGCGCGCCCCGCGGGGCAGCGCCTGGGCGCCCAGCACGGGCAGCACCAGCGGCAGGTCGTCCGCGCGCACCAGGTAGCTGCCGCCGCCGCCGTCCTTGATCACGCTGGCATCGATTTCGGCGATGTCGTTCTGGCGCAGGTACTGCAGCGTCCAGAAGCGCTCCATGCCGGCCTGGTAGCCGTTGTAGGCGCCGTAGGCCGCGTCGAAGCTGCTGATGATGGAGAACAGGTCCGCGTCCTTGGGCTTGAACGGCGCCGCGAGCGCGGCGGTCTTGCCGTGGCGCACGCAGGCGATGATCTGCCACTGGTTCACCAGATCGACGTAGCGGCGCAGCGGCGAGGTCGCCCAGGCATAGCTCTTCACGCCGATGCCCGCATGGGGCAGGGCCTTGGTGCCCATGCGCACCTTCATGCCGGGCGCGAGGCTCGCCTGGCTCCGGTAGATGCCGGGCACGCCGTGGTCGGCCAGCAGGCCGCCCCAGGTGCTGTTGGCCACGATGGCGGCTTCGGCCACGATCAGGTCCAGCGGCGCGCCGCGGCGGCGCGTGGTGATCGAGACGGTCTCGGCACCGGTCGGCTCGCCGCCCTCGGGCACGCCCGCAAGGCGGAAGTTGTAGTCGGGCCGGTTGAAGGTCTCGGGCTTGCCGCGCACCACCTCGCGCTGCGCCTTGAGCTTGCGCGCCAGGCGGTGGAGGAACGACAGTTCGGCCCGGCGTTCCTGCAGCGCGGCGGGCGTGCCCTCCACCTCCACGGACGGGTCCTGCAGCCACTCCTCGGTGACGATGTGGTCCAGCCGGTCGTGGCGCAGGTTCACGGCCACGGGCACGCGTTCGAGCTTCGTCTCCGTGCCCGTGATCTCCAGCGTGGCCTCGTCGATGGACACGTAGAGCGAAACGGCCGGGTTCGCGCGGCCTTCGTCCAGCGTGTAGATCTGCACCACCTCGTCCGGCAGCATGGTGATCTTGTAGCCCGGCATATAGACGGTGGACAGCCGCTGCCGGCCGAGCTGGTCGAGCGGGGAGCCCGGCACGATCGCCAGCCCGGGCGCGGCGATGTGGATGCCCAGCACCACCGTGCCGGTGCCCAGGCCCTGCACCGAGAGCGCGTCGTCGATCTCGGTGGTCTGGGAGTCGTCGATCGAGTAGGCCTGCACGGGCGCCAGCGGCAGGTCGGCCGGCGGCTGGGGCGCCGTGAGCGACGGAAAACCCGTGCCCTTGGGGAAGTTGTCGAACAGGAAGCGCTTCCAGTGGAACTGGTAGGGCGAATCGATCGCGCCGGCCTGCTGCAGCAGGTCGAGCGGCGCCTTGTGCGTGGCGCGGCTGGCTTCCACCACCGCCTTGTATTCAGGCGCGTTCTTGTCGGGCCGGAACAGGATCCGGTAGAGCTGCTCGCGGATCGGCTGCGGGCATTCGCCGCGGCCCAGCTGCTCCGCCCAGGCGGCGATCTGCTCCTGGACCAGGCGCTTCTTCTCGATGCCGGCCAGCGCCTGCTGCAGGATCTCGGCCGGCGCCTTCTTGAAACGGCCCTTGCCGGCGCGGCGGAAGTAATGCGGCGCCTCGTAGAGCGCGAACAGCGCGCCCGCCTGCTGGGCCAGCGTGGCGTTCTCGGAGAAATAGTCGCGGGCGAGGTCGGCGAAGCCGAATTCCTCTTCCGGCGCGAACTCCCAGGCCAGGGGCAGCTCGATGGTCGCGGCCAGGGCCTGGCCCTCGCGGACCAGGTCGGCCGGGGCCGGCTTCTCGAATTTCAGCAGGATGTGGGCGGCCTTCACCTTCACCCGCTTGCCCGATTCGAGCTCGATCTGGGCCGAGCTTTCCGCTTCGGACAGGATGCGGCCGGCCAGGAACTTGCCGGCTTCTTCAAACAGTGCATGCATGGCGGGATTGTCCCATGGGCCGCGCACCTGGGCGGCCGGCGCGGCAGGCGCCGCCGGGCGCCCTATGATCTGGCGCTCGCCGGCGCCTGCCGCGCTCCCCTTCTTCGCGACCGACACCGCCCGCTTCCGCGTCCTGCACACCCGATGACCGCGCCCGCGCAATCCCCCTGGTTTTCGCCCCTGCTGGCCTGCGGCGCCGCCGTGGCCATCGCATTGCCTTTCCTGTACGGACACACGACGACGCCGCTGTCCAATTTCTGGCCCCTGGCCGTTTCCGGCCTGTGCGCCCTCGTGGTGGCGGCCGCCCTGGCCGCCGCCTGGTCGTGCCAGCCAGCCGGCGCGGCGGGCGACGGCCTGCGCGAGGGGGCGGCCAGGGCGGTCGCGGCCGGCATGCTGCTCGCCGGGCTGGCCGGCGCCGCCATCGGCCTGGCCCAGTTCTTCTGGGGCGATCCCGGCTGGGCGCCCTGGATCTATCCCTCCACGCACGGCGTCGCCATGGGCAACCTGCGCCAGCGCAACCAGCAGGCCACGCTGCTGTGCATGGGCGCCTGGGCGCTCGCCTGGTGGGTGGCGCGCACGCACGGCGCGCCGCCGCCGGGCGGCGGGGGCCGGCGCCTGCGGCCCGCGTCCGTGGCGCTGGGGGTGCTCGCCTTCTGGGCGCTCGCGCTGCTCGCGGCCGGCGCGGCGGCCACGGCGTCGCGCACCGGGGCGCTGGAATGGGGCTGCATGCTCGTCCTGCTGCTGCTCTGGCGCCGCTCCCTGGGCGCGCCGGCCCTGGCCCTGGGCATGGCGGGCATCGCGCTCTATGCCCTGTTCTCCGGGCTGCTGCCCATCCTGCTGGAGCGCTGGACGGGCTTCGCCATGGACGGCCTGTTCGCCCGCTTCTCGGCGCCCGAGCATGCCTGCGACAACCGCCGCGTGCTCTGGTCCAACGTGCTGCACCTGATCGCCCAGCGGCCCTGGACGGGATGGGGTTGGGGCGAGCTGTCCTACGCCCACTACATCACCCAGTACCCCGGCAAGCGCTTCTGCCTGCTGGTGGACAACGCCCACGACCTGCCGCTGCACCTGGCCGTGGAACTGGGCCTGCCTTTCGCCCTGGCCGCCTGCGGCCTGGCGCTCTGGCTCGTGTGGCGCGCGCGGCCCTGGCGGGAAACCGACCCGGCCCGGCAGCTCGCCTGGGGGCTGCTGGCCATCGTCGGCGTGCACAGCCTGCTGGAGTTCCCGCTCTGGTACGGGCCCTTCCAGCTGGTGACGGCCTGCGCGCTCGCGCTGCTCTGGCCCCGCTGCTGGCGGATGCCGGCGCGCGCGGCCCTGCGCGTCCCGCTGCTGTGCGCCGCCGGGCTGGCGGCGGGCTTCTGGCTGGCCGGCATCGCGTTGCTGGTGCGCGACTACCACCGCGTCTCGCAGCTCTACCTGGCCGTGGACCAGCGCGATCCCGCCTTCCGGGACGACACCGCGCGGCGCGTCGCCGAATCCACCGTGTTCTTCCGCGACACCCTGGATTTCGCCGTGCTCACCACCCTGCAGCCCACGCAGGACAACGCCGTGCGCATGCACGCCCTGTCCAGCCGTCTGCTGCACTACTCGCCCGAGCCCCGCGTCATCGAGGCACTCATCGACAGCGCCGCCCGGCTCGGCCTGGACAGCGAGGCCGACTTCCATGCGCGGCGCTACCGCGACGTGTATCCGCAGGAATACGCCACCTGGCTGGCCAGGCGGCCGGCGCCGGCTTCCGCGGTCCAGCCGGCGACGAGCCTGTCCGGACCACGGCCGGGCCTTCTCGGACCGCGGCCGAGCCGCCCCCTGCGCTAGGGCCTGTTAACGCTACAACAGGCCCCGATCCACCAGGCCGCAGAACGCCACCACTTCGCCGAGGTGGTCCGGGAACGCGCTCAACGCGTGGTCGCCCCCTTCGAGCCGCCGCACCTGCGCGCCGGCGTAGCGGGCCGCCATTTCCCGCCAGTCCAGGAGCTCGTCGCCCTTGGCGATGATGGCCAGTTGCGGGCCGGCCGGGTCAAGGCCCCGCACGTCCAGTGCCCGCAGTTCGGCGATGTATTCCGGCCGGAAGTAGAAGTGCTCGGCGGGGTCGTGCCACGCCGTCTGCTCGCCGATGTAGCGCTCCAGGTCCCGGGCCGGGTTCACCGCCGGGTTCAGCACCACGCTCGTGCAGCCCGGCTTCTGCAGGGCCACCCAGCTCGCGTAGAACCCGCCCAGCGACGAGCCCACCACGGCCATGCGCTCGGCAGGCCAGTCCGCGATGCCCTGCGCGACCAGCGCCATCGCCTCCCGGGGCGAGGGAGGCAGTTGCGGGCACCAGAAGTGCGCGTCCGGCCGGTGTGCCGCCATCCATTCCGCCATCTGCCGCGCCTTGGCCGAGCGGGGAGACGAACGGAAGCCGTGCAGGTAGAGCAGGTGGGTGGTGGCGTGCGGCATGGGGGGAGCGGTGGCGAAGTGCGTGGGACGGGCGGGAGGCGCCGTGGGTGGACCGGCATTGTGCCGGGGGCCGGCCCGGCGGGGCGGCGCCGATAATGGCGCCCCATGTCCGCCGTTTTCGACAAGCCTTCCCTGCCGCAGCGCATCCTGCCCCTGTTCCGCGGCTTCGACTGGCCGCTCATCGCGGTGCTGCTGCTGCTGTCGTCGATCGGCCTGGTGGCGATGTACTCCTCGGGCTACGACCACGGCACCCGGTTCTACGACCACGGCCGCAACATGCTGCTGGCCGCGGGCATCCTGTTCGCCGTCGCGCAGATCCCGCCGCAGCGGCTCATGATGCTGGCGGTGCCGCTCTACACCGCCGGCGTGGCGCTGCTGGTGGCGGTGGCGCTCTTCGGCATCATCAAGAAGGGCGCGCAGCGCTGGATCAACGTGGGCATCGTGATCCAGCCGAGCGAGATCCTCAAGATCGCGATGCCGCTCATGCTGGCCTGGTGGTTCCAGAAGCGCGAAGGGCAGTTGCGCCCGCTGGACTTCGTGGTGGCCGGCGTGCTGCTCGCCGTGCCCGTGGGCCTCATCATGAAGCAGCCCGACCTGGGCACCTCGCTGCTGGTGCTCGCGGCCGGGCTGTCGGTGATCTTCTTCGCCGGATTGCCCTGGAAGCTCGTGCTGCCCCCGGTGATCCTGGGCGGCATCGGCATCGCGCTCATCGTGTGGTTCGAGCCGCAGCTCTGCGCGGACGGCGTGCGCTGGCCGGTGCTGCACGACTACCAGCAGCAGCGCATCTGCACGCTGCTCGACCCCACGCGCGACCCGCTGGGCAAGGGGTTCCACATCATCCAGGGCATGATCGCCATCGGCTCGGGCGGTGTCTGGGGCAAGGGCTTCATGGCCGGCACGCAGACCCACCTGGAATTCATCCCCGAGCGCACCACCGACTTCATCTTCGCGGCCTATTCCGAGGAGTTCGGCCTGGTGGGCAACCTGTTCCTGATCGTCAGCCTGCTGCTGCTCGTCTGGCGCGGGCTGGCGATCGCGCTGGGCGCGACGACGCTGTTCTCGCGCCTCATGGCCGGTGCCGTGTCGATGATCTTCTTCACCTACGCCTTCGTGAACATGGGCATGGTGAGCGGCATCCTGCCCGTGGTGGGCGTGCCGCTGCCCTTCGTGAGCTACGGCGGCACCGCGATGGTCACGCTGGGGCTGGCGCTGGGGGTGCTGATGTCCATCGCCCGCGCGCAGCGGCAGCCGCTGGCCCCGGCCTGAGGCCGGCAGCCCGTTCTTAGTCCGCGCGCAGGCACGCCTCCACGGCGCGGCCCACCTGCAGGATGCGGGCATCCGCGCCGTGCAGCCCCGCCACCGACAGGCCCACTGGCAGTTCGTCCGGGGCCCCGCAGGGCAGCGACAGCGCGCAGCCGTCCAGGAAATTGATCACCGAGGTATTGCGCAGCACCAGGGCGTTGGTCGCGAAGAAGTGGGCGTCGTCCTGCTCCAGCGGCTCGCGCAGCGGCGCACGCACCGCCACCGTGGGCATCAGCCAGGCGTCCAGGTGGCCCAGTCGCTCCTGCGCGGCGGCCTGCAGCCGGACGCGGGCATCCTGCACATCGATGTAGTCCGCTGCCAGGATGGCGTCCCCACGCCGGGTGCGCTGCGCCACGCGCGGGTCGTAGCGGGCCGCCACGGAGGCGTCCACGAGGCGTGCCCGGTGCACCTGCCAGGCCTCCGCCGCGATCAGCCCGCCCGCCGCGTTGATGCGCGGCAGCGCGTGCAGTTCCGCAAAGGCCACGCGTTCGATGCGGGCCCCTGCCGCGGAAAGCCGGCGCAGCGCGTCCTCGAACGCGGCGGCCACCTCGGGCTCCAGGCCGTCCATGACGAGATCCTGCACGACCCCCAGCCGCATCCCGGCCAGCGGCCACGCGCCGGCAGGGGCGGCGTCGCTTCCCTCGCCCGACAGCACCGCGTCCAGGATCGCGCAGCAATCCACGCTGCGCGCCAGCGGGCCGACGGAGTCGAGGCTGCGCGAGAGCGGATACGCGCCCGCGAGCGGCACCCGCCGTGCGGTCGGCTTGAAGCCCGTGAGCCCGCAGAACGCCGACGGAATGCGGATGGAGCCGCCCGTGTCCGTACCCAGCGCCGCAGCGGCCAGGTCCAGCGCTACCGTGGCCGCCGCGCCGGAGCTGGATCCACCCGTGACCCGGCCGGCATCCTGTGGATGCGCCGGCGTGCCGTGGTGGGGGTTGAGGCCCAGCCCGGAAAAGGCGAACTCGCTCATGTTGGTGCGGCCCAGCAGGACGGCCCCCGCGGCGCGCAGCCGGGCCACGGCGGCCGCATCGCTCGGGGCGGGCCCGGCATCCGCCAGCACGGCGGAGCCGGCGCGCGTCACCTGTCCGCGCACATCGAACAGGTCCTTGACCGACACCGGCAGGCCCGCGAGCGGAGACGGCACGTGGCCCGCGGCACGGGCGAGGTCGCTCGCCCGTGCCGCCAGCCGGGCGGCCAGCGCGTCCACTTCGCCGACGTAGGCGGCGCCTCCGCCGGCACGGTGCGCCGCGATGCGCTCCAGTGCCGCCTCCACCAGGGCCTCGCTCGTCGTGGCGCCCTCGGCCAGGGAGCGGGCGAGTTCGCGGATCGTGGGAAGGGCGGGGCGGTCGGGCATGGACGGCGGTCTCCTGGGCTGGGCCGGTTGGATGAAGCAGGGAAAGGGCTGACCGTGCATTCTTGCAGGCCGGCGCCGCACCCCGGGCAGGTTCCGAGAGGCCACGACGGCATGCGGGGTGTGGCGCCCCCGCGGACGGGCGGCGGCGGGCCCTTCTAGAATCCCCGCATGATCTCCCGCGAACCGACCATCGAACGCCTGTCCATTGCCCGCCGGCTGCTGCTGGAACCCTTCGGGCTGGACGAAACCCACCTGGCGCGCGCGCTGTCGGACATCCGCGCCCACCGGGTGGACGATGCCGACCTCTACTTCCAGTACACCCGCAGCGAGGGCTGGAGCCTGGAAGAAGGCATCGTCAAGACCGGCTCCTTCAGCATCGACCAGGGCGTGGGCGTGCGGGCCGTGAGCGGCGAGAAGACGGCGTTCGCCTATTCGGACGACATCTCCGAGGCCTCGCTGCGCGACGCGGCGCGCACGGTGCGCTCCATCGCCGCGGCGGCGCAGCAGGGCCGCGCGAAGGTCGCCGCCCGCAAGGTCGCCGCCAGCCGCTCCCTCTATCCCGACCTGGACCCGATCGCCACGCTCGACAGCACGGCCAAGGTGGCGCTGCTGGAAAAGGTGGAGCAGCGCGCCCGCGCCAAGGACCCGCGCGTGGCCCAGGTCATGGCCGGCCTCGCGAGCGAATACGACGTGGTGCTGGTGGCGCGTGCCGATGGCACGCTCGCGGCCGACGTGCGCCCCCTGGTGCGGCTGTCCCTGACGGTGATCGCCGAGCAGGGCGGCCGCCGCGAGATGGGCTCCGCCGGCGGCGGCGGCCGCTTCGGCCTGGCCTACTTCGACGACGGGCAGATCGGCCGCTATGTGGACGAGGCCGTGAACGCGGCCCTGGTCAACCTCGATGCCCGCCCGGCGCCCGCCGGCGAGATGACCGTGGTGCTCGGCCCCGGCTGGCCCGGCATCCTGCTGCACGAGGCCGTGGGCCACGGCCTGGAGGGCGACTTCAACCGCAAGGGCTCCAGCGCCTTCAGCGGACGCATCGGCCAGCGCGTGGCCGCCAGGGGCGTGACGGTGCTCGACGACGGCACCATCGCCGACCGCCGCGGTTCGCTCAACGTGGACGACGAAGGCCACGCCAGCCAGCGCAACGTGCTCATCGAGGACGGCATCCTCCGGGGCTACATCCAGGACTCGCTCAATGCCCGCCTGATGGGCGTGGCCCCGACGGGCAACGGCCGCCGCGAAAGCTACGCCCACATTCCCATGCCCCGCATGACCAACACCTACATGCTGGGCGGCGACAAGGACCCGGCCGAGATCGTGGCCAGCATCCAGCGCGGCCTCTACGCCACCAACTTCGGTGGCGGCCAGGTGGACATCACGAGCGGCAAGTTCGTGTTCTCCGCCAGCGAAGCCTACTGGGTGGAAAACGGCAAGATCCTCTACCCCGTCAAGGGCGCCACCATCGTCGGCAGCGGCCCGGAATCCCTCAAGCGCGTGAGCATGATCGGCAACGACATGGCGCTCGACAGCGGCGTGGGCACCTGCGGCAAGGAGGGCCAGAGCGTGCCCGTGGGGGTGGGCCAGCCCACGCTGCGCATCGACGGCCTGACCGTCGGCGGAACGGCCTGAGGGCACACGCCCGCGTCCCGGCGCCTCCTGGACGCTGGCGGCATCGCACGGGCTCTGTATGGCGACGCGTCCCGTCCCGCTTTCCAGCAGCCTGCAGACCTTCGGCGACATCAGCCGCTGGCTGCGCGAGAGCGTGGCGGACGAGGACTCCCAGCAATTCCGGGAGGCCGTGACGGCGCTGTCGGCGCAGGTCGAGGCGGCGGTGCGGATCCGCCGCGCTCCGCAGGTCGATCCGCGGGCCGTGCTGGAGTGCGCCGGCCGGTTGCTGGACGAGGCACGCGCGCACCAGTTGTTTCTCTCGGGCCTCGGGTCCGCATGGCATGCGCTGTACGAGTTCGGGGCCTACGAAAGCGCGCTGCGCCAGCTGATCCGGGCCACGGCGGCTTGGCAGGAGGCCCTGCAGCGGCGCAGCCGCGACGAGGCGCAGCGCTTCCATGCCTTCGAAGGGGACGCCTGGAGGGCGCTGGGCGAGGCCGTGCTCGCCATCGACCTGTACCAGCAGGGCGGCGTGGGCCCGAGCGAAATGCAGGACCTGCTCGCCAGCAGTCCCATGTCCCCGCCCGCGCAAGGCTGGTGGTCCCGCCTCGGCGCCTGGCTGGGCCGCCCGCGCGGTAGGCGGCGCTGAACGGGGCCGCCCGGTCTGTCGCCGGTGCGCAACGCACCGCCGTGCCGGGAAAAAGAGTGCTACATTGGCAGACATGCCGATTCGCAGCGCGTTTTACTTTTGGTCCTTTTGGTTCTCTGTCCCTGGCGGATGAGAGGTTAGCGCGCAGCCACCCCTGAAAGCACCTACCCCCTGAAGACCGCCGAAGCTGAAAAGCCCGGCGGTTTTTTGTTTTTCCCGCCCCACTTTTCGAACCACCTCACGAGGAAGCAGCCATGACGGCCCCTGTCCAATCCGCACCCTCTTCCAGCGATGCCTGGTACCGCCACGTCGAGAAAACCAGCGAGACCGACGACGAACGTATCAAGGACATCACCGTGCTGCCCCCTCCCGAACACCTGATCCGCTTCTTCCCCATCCGGGGCACCGCGATCGAAACCCTCATCTCCCGCACGCGGCACCGCATCCAGGACATCATGGCCCGCCGCGACGACCGCCTGCTGGTGGTGATCGGCCCGTGCTCCATCCACGATCCCGCCGCCGCCCTCGAATACGCGCGCCGCCTGCAGTCCGTGCGCGCCCAGTACGCCGACACGCTGGAGATCGTGATGCGCGTCTATTTCGAGAAGCCGCGCACCACCGTGGGCTGGAAGGGCCTCATCAACGATCCCTACCTCGACGAGAGCTACCGCATCGACGAGGGCCTGCGCATCGCGCGCCAGCTGCTCATCGACATCAACCGCCTGGGCGTGCCGGCCGGCAGCGAATTCCTCGACGTGATCTCCCCGCAGTACATCGGCGACCTCATCAGCTGGGGCGCGATCGGCGCGCGCACCACCGAGAGCCAGGTGCACCGCGAGCTGGCATCGGGCCTGTCGGCGCCCATCGGCTTCAAGAACGGCACGGACGGCAACATCCGCATCGCCACCGATGCCATCCAGTCCGCGAGCCGGGGCCACCACTTCCTCTCCGTGCACAAGAACGGGCAGGTGGCGATCGTCAACACGCAGGGCAACCGCGACTGCCACGTGATCCTGCGCGGCGGCAAGACCCCCAATTACGACGCCGACAGCGTGGCCGCTGCCTGCAGGGACCTGGAAGCCGCCAAGCTGCCGCCGACCCTCATGGTGGACTGCAGCCATGCCAACAGCAGCAAGCAGCACGAGCGCCAGCGCGACGTGGCGCGCGACATCGCCGGCCAGATCGCGGGCGGCTCGCACAGCATCTTCGGCGTGATGGTCGAGAGCCACCTCGTGGCCGGCGCCCAGAAGTTCACGCCGGGCAAGGACGATGCCTGCGCGCTGGAATACGGCAAGAGCATCACCGACGCCTGCCTGGGATGGGAGGATTCCCTGGGCACGCTGCAGGAGCTGTCGGACGCCGTGCGCGCACGTCGCGCCGCCGTCGCCCTGGCGGCCTGACCTGCACCCGGCCGGCCCGCGCGACCCCCGGGTTTACCGGGAGGTCGCGGCGGTTGCGGACGGGGGAGGCCGCCGTGTAAGCTTTTCGGCATCCCCCTCACCGGCACAAAGGCTTTTTCCCATGCGCAGCGAAGTCACCGTCCTCCTCGGGCCCGGCCAGGAATTCCGCTTCGACCTCGAAGGCGAGGTGCCCATGGCCCATGAGATCGCGCGCCGCTGGCTCGACGAGGAATTCGTCCGCCTGGAATGCGAGCCGCTGCGCGCCAGCGGCAAGGTGCTCACCGCCGACAAGGTGCTGGTCGTCGCCCAGGCCGCGGGCCCGGCCCTGCTGGCGCAGGACTGGGGCCGCCGGTTCGCCGCGGCGGCGTCCGCGGCGCTGGCCCGGCCGGTCGTGCGCGTCGATCTGCCGGCGATGGCGATCAGCTACTGACCGGCGCGCTCCGCCAGGGCGCCCAGCAGCCGGGCGTGGATGCCGCCGAAGCTGCCGTTGCTCATGCACACCACATGGTCGCCCGGACGCGCCGCCGCGGTGATCCGTTCCACCAGGGTGGCGATGTCGCCTGCCGTGCAGGCCCTGCTCCCCAGCGGGGCGAGCGCCTCGGCTGCGTCCCAGTCCAGCCCTGCCGTGTGGCAGAAGGCGAGGTCGGCGGCTTCCAGCGCCCACGGCAGCTGCGCCTTCATCGTGCCGAGCTTCATCGTGTTGCTGCGCGGCTCGAAGGCCGCGAGGATGCGTGCATCCGGCCCGACGCGGCGGCGCAGCCCGTCCAGCGTGGTACGCAGCGCCGTGGGATGGTGCGCGAAATCGTCATACACCGCGACGCCGCCGGCCGTGCCGCGCAGTTCCATGCGCCGCTTGACGTTGCGGAATCGTCCCAGCGCCGCCGCGGCCTCGGCGGGCGCCACGCCCACGTGGTCCGCGGCCGCGATGGCCGCCAGCGCGTTGAGCTGGTTGTGCACGCCGCTGAGTTCCCACTCCACGCGGCCGACGGCATGGCCGCCGCGCAGCACGTCGAAGGCCTGCGGCTCGCCGCGCGCCGTGAAATCGCTCACCGCCGCACCGAAGCTGGCCACGCCGCTCCAGCAGCCCTGGTGCAGCACCCGTGCCAGGCTTTCCTCCAGCCCGTTGAACACCACCCGGCCCGAAGGCGGCACCGTGCGCACGAGGTGGTGGAACTGCCGCTCGATCGCGGCCAGGTCGTCGAAGATGTCCGCGTGGTCGAACTCGAGGTTGTTCAGCACCGCGGTGCGCGGGCGGTAGTGGACGAACTTGCTGCGCTTGTCGAAGAAGGCCGTGTCGTATTCGTCGGCCTCGATCACGAAGAGCGGCGCGCCGCCGGCCGGGCCGTCCTGCGCCACCGGCCGCTGCGCCGCGCCCAGCCGGGCGGAGACACCGAAATCCAGGGGAACGCCGCCCACCAGGAAGCCGGGCTGCAGGCCCGCGCATTCGAGGACCCAGGCGAGCATGGACGTGGTCGTGGTCTTGCCGTGCGTGCCCGCCACCGCGAGCACGTGGCGCCCCTGCAGCACGTGCTCGGCCAGCCACTGCGGGCCGCTCGTGTAGGGGGCGCCCGCGTCCAGGATGGCTTCCATCAGGGGGAACTTGGGGCCGCCGTCGGGAAGCCGCGCGCGGCTCACCACGTTGCCCACGACGAACATGTCCGGCGCCAGGTCCAGCTGCTCGGCGCCGTAGCCTTCGATCAATTCGATGCCCAGCGCGCGCAGCTGGTCGCTCATCGGCGGATACACCCCGGCATCGCAGCCCGTGACCTTGTGGCCCGCCTCCCGCGCCAGCGCGGCCAGGCCTCCCATGAACGTTCCGCAGATGCCCAGAATGTGAATGTGCATGGGCGCCGATTCTACGGTTCGGCTCCCGCATGACCGCGGGAAGGACGGGGGTTGCCATTCTTTCCGGAGCCATGCACCGTCGGCACGGCAGGCGTGGCCCAAGACCCCGCGCCGGACGTGCGCTTTGCGCACCACGCCCGCGGCCCGTCAGGCCACAATGCGGGTATTCCCTCCCGACCGAGACGCCGCCATGTCCAACGCCCTCGCCACCGAGATCGCCAGTGCCGCCGCCCGCTTCGTCGTCGAGGAGGGGCTCGAATGGGGCCCCGCCAAGCGCCGGGCCGTCCGGCAACTGGGCCTGCCCGCGCGCACCCCGCTGCCCGACAACGACCTCGTGGAAGACGCCGTGCGCGAATACATCGGCCTCTTCTGCGCCGACACCCAGCCGGCCGAGCTGCGGGCGCTGCGGGAACTGGCCCTCGTCTGGATGCAGCGCATGGCGGAGTTCCGCCCGCACCTCGGCGGGGCCGTCTGGTACGGCACGGCCACCCGGCTGTCGGACATCTATCTGCAGCTCTTCTGCGACGACTGCAAATCCGCGGAGATCGCCCTCATCGACCACCACGTGGACTACGAACCCCGCACGGTCACCGGTTTCCACGGCGAGTCGGTGGAGGCGCTCAGTCTCTGCAGCCTGGCCCCGGGCCTGGGCGAAACCGTGGGCGTGCACCTGCTTGTCTATGATCTGGACGACCTGCGCGGTGCGCTGCGCCCCGATGCGCGAGGGCGCGTGCCCCGTGGCGATGCGCGGGCAGTGCGCCGGCTGCTGGACAACGAGGACAGACCCGAATGACCGATCCCACCCCGGCGGCCGGAGCCGCCGTCTCTTCCGACGCCGCACCCGCCAGCCCCCCGCGGCGCAGGGCCCTCTATGCGGCCGCCGCCGCCGTGGCCGCCGCGGGCGGCGCCGGCCTGGCGTGGTGGCGCTTCCAGCCGCACGCCGCAGCTTCGGGGGCCGAGGCCGCGCTCTGGGGCATGCGTTTCGATGTGCCCCAGCCCGGCAGTCCGGCGTTGGACATGCAGGCCTTCCGTGGCCGGCCGCTCCTGGTGAACTTCTGGGCCACCTGGTGTCCGCCTTGCGTGGAAGAGCTGCCCATGCTCAATACCTTCTACCGCGCGCAGCAGGCCAAGGGCTGGCAGGTGGTGGGCCTCGCGATCGACCAGCCCTCGTCGGTGCGGCAGTTCCTGGCCCGGGTGCCGCTGGACTTTCCCATCGGGCTGGCAGGCCTGCAGGGCACGGACCTGGGCCGCAGCCTCGGCAACCTGGCCGGCGGGCTTCCGTTCACCGTCCTGTTGGGCGCAGATGGCACCATCATGCACCGTAAAATGGGGCAGATCACGGCCGATGACCTCCGCCAGTGGTCCACGATGGGGTGATTTCACTGCAACCCATTCGTAGATGATGGAATTTGCGCTCGGATAGGGGTCGAAAGGGTCAAATTGGGGTAAATTCGCGCCCTATTTCGTTTTAGGCGTTGGAGTCCCCATGGATTTGCGAAAACTCAAGACCTTGATTGACCTCGTGTCCGAGTCGAACGTTTCGGAGCTCGAGATTACCGAGGCGGAAGGCAAGGTCCGCATCGTCAAGAGCGGCGGCGCGGTCGTCCAGCAATTCGTGGCGGCACCGGCTCCGGCCCCTGCGGCGCCCGCTCCGGCCGCCGCCGCACCGGCGCCCGTCGCCGAACTGCCGGCACCGTCCGCCCCCACCGGCCACATCGTCAAGTCGCCCATGGTGGGCACGTTCTACCGCGCTTCCAGCCCCGGTGCCAAGGCATTCGTCGAAGTGGGCAGCCAGGTCAAGGAAGGCGACACCATCTGCATCATCGAGGCGATGAAGATCCTCAACGAGATCGAGGCCGACAAGTCCGGCACGGTCACGCGCATCCTGGGCGAGAACGGCCAGGCGGTGGAGTACGGTCAGCCGCTGTTCGTCATCGAGTAAGCCTCGCAGCCCACTGCAGACCTGCAGCGAACCAGGAAATTCGTGTTCAAAAAGATCCTTGTCGCCAATCGCGGCGTACTTGCCGCGGGCAAGGCGAAGCAAAGCGCCCTGGCACGCGCCAGCGTGCGGCGATGAGCCGCGAGAGAGCCTATGTTTAAAAAGATCCTTGTCGCCAATCGCGGCGAAATCGCCCTGCGCATCCAGCGCGCCTGCCATGAGCTGGGCGTGAAGGCCGTCATGGTGTATTCCGAGGCCGATCGCGACGCCAAGTACGTCAAGCTGGCCGAAGAGGCCGTGTGCATCGGCCCCGCGCCGTCGCCGCTGTCCTATCTCAACATGCCGGCGATCATCTCGGCCGCCGAGGTGACCGACGCCGAGGCCATCCACCCCGGCTACGGCTTCCTGTCCGAGAACGCCGACTTCGCCGAGCGCGTGGAAAAGAGCGGCTTCCAGTTCATCGGCCCCACGCCCGAGTCCATCCGCACGATGGGCGACAAGGTGTCGGCCAAGCAGGCCATGATCCGCGCGGGCGTGCCCTGCGTGCCGGGCTCGGACGGCGAGCTGCCCGACGATCCGGTGCAGATCCGCCGCATCGCGCGCAGCGTCGGCTATCCCGTCATCATCAAGGCGGCGGGCGGCGGCGGCGGGCGCGGCATGCGCGTGGTGCACACCGAGGCCGCCCTGGTGAACGCCGTGCAGATGACCAAGGCCGAGGCCCAGGCCGCGTTCGGCAACCCGGCCGTCTACATGGAGAAGTTTCTCCAGAACCCGCGCCACATCGAAATCCAGGTGCTGGCCGACAAGTTCCGCAATGCGGTCTATCTGGGCGAGCGCGACTGTTCCATGCAGCGCCGCCACCAGAAGGTGATCGAGGAAGCGCCGGCGCCCGGCATTCCGCGCAAGCTCATCGAGAAGATCGGCGAGCGCTGCGTGGCCGCCTGCAAGAAGATCGGCTACCGCGGCGCGGGCACGTTCGAGTTCCTCTACGAGAACGGCGAGTTCTACTTCATCGAGATGAACACGCGCGTGCAGGTCGAGCACCCGGTGACGGAGTGGATCACGGGCGTGGACATCGTGAAGACGCAGATCATGGTCGCCGCGGGCGAGAAGCTGCCCTTCACCCAGCGCCAGATCGAGATCCGCGGCCATGCCATCGAATGCCGCGTGAACGCGGAGGACGCCTACAAGTTCACCCCCTCGCCCGGCCGCATCACCATGTGGCACGCGCCGGGCGGCCCGGGCGTGCGCGTGGATTCGCACGCCTACACCAACTACTACGTGCCGCCCAACTACGACTCCATGATCGGCAAGATCATCGTGCACGGCGACACGCGCGAGCAGGCCCTGGCCCGCATGCGCACGGCCCTGTCCGAGACCGTGATCGAGGGCATCAACACCAACATCCCGCTGCACCGCGAGCTGATGGTGGATGCCAAGTTCGTCGCCGGGGGCACGAACATCCATTACCTGGAAGAGTGGCTGGGCGCGCACAAGCGCTGACCGGCACCGGCCCGACGCCGGTCACTGGCATGCTGGCCGCCCGGAGACGGGGGCCAGCATTGTCGTTTCTGCAGGAGATTGACATCCATGTTTGAGCTGAGCCTGTTGTGCCCCGAGGGGCGGATCGAAGCCGTGGGCGAAGCCCTCGAAGCCCTGGATGCCCTGAGCGTGTCGGTCGAGGACGCCGATGCGCAGACCGAGGCGGAGCAGGCCCTCTTCGGCGAGCCCGGCATGCCGCCGCCCCGCGACGGCTGGCAGCGCAGCCGGGTGGTGGCGCTGTTTCCCACGCAGGAGGCGGCCGGGGAGGCGCGCGCGCTGCTGGAAGTGCAGGACTTCTTCGACGGCTGCCGCGTCCTGGGCCTGGCCGAAGTGCCCGACCAGGACTGGGTGCGCCTGACCCAGTCGCAGTTCGCTCCCGTGGAGATCACGCCCGAGTTCTGGATCGTGCCCACATGGCACGAACTGCCCGCGCAGGCGACGCGCCACATCCGGCTGGACCCGGGCCTGGCCTTCGGCACCGGCACCCACCCGACCACGCGCATGTGCCTGCGCTGGATCGCCCGGCGCGGCGGCGGCTTCGGCCGGGTGCTGGACTACGGCTGCGGCTCGGGCATCCTCGCGATCGGGGCCGCCAAGTTCGGTGCCACCGACATCGACGCCGTGGACATCGATCCCGCCGCCGTGGAATCGACGCGGCTCAATGCCGAGGCCAACGGCGTGGCCCTGAAGGCCGGCCTTCCCGAAGCCGCGCAGGGCCGCTACGGCACGGTGCTGGCGAACATCCTCGCGACGCCGCTCAAGGTGCTGGCGCCGCTGCTGTGCGCCCACGTGGATGCGGGAGGGCACCTGGTGCTCGCGGGCATCCTGGAGCGCCAGGCCGAGGAACTGCGCGAGGCCTATGCCCCCTGGCTCCCCCTGCAGGTGAGCGACGCCGAGGACGGCTGGATCCTGATGACCGCCGCGCGCTGAGGCGACGGCCCCGGCCGGGCGGCGCAGGGCGCCCCCTACAATTCCGAGTCGATGAGCCAGATCACCCGCTGCCCCGCCTGTGGCACGACCTTCAAGGTCGTCGCGGACCAGCTGCGCATTTCCGAAGGCTGGGTCCGGTGCGGGCAGTGCAAGGAGGTGTTCGACGCCTCCGCGAATCTCCTGCCCGGGCCGGCGCGGCCTGCGGAGCTGCTGCCGCCCATGGCGCTGCCGGGGAATGCGCCCGCGCCCGTTCCGGCGCCTGCCGCAGCCGCGCCGGTGTCCGGCCCGGCCGCTCCGAGCGCCCCGATGACCCAGGTGCAGCACGCCCCGGCTCCGCGTCCTGCGGGGCCGGATGCCATGCCCGCAGCGGCACCGGCCGCCGTGCCGGCCTTCCTTTCGGCATGGGCCGCCTCTGCGGAGGCCCAGGACTCGGATCCCGGCTGGAGCCTCGAGCCGCTGTCGCCCATGGCGTGGCGCGTCCGCGCGGCCGCCGCCACACCGCGGCCGGACGCCCGGCCCGTCCAGGCGCCGGTACCTGCTGCGCCGGCACCATCTGTGCCGCATGCCGCTGCACAGGAGGCCGCCAGGGAAGCCGGTCCTGCCGGCGCCAGTCCGTCCCGTCCCCCGGGCACCTCGCCCGCGCCGCGGGAGTCCGACTCGGGCGGCTACGAACTGCCTTTCGCCGAGCTGCGCGATTCCGGATGGCCCGACGATGACGAGGGGCTGGATGCGGAGGACTCCCTGTCGCCGCAAGGCGGCATGCCCCTGCCCGGGCGCATGGAAGCCGCCTCCGAGCCCGCCCCTGCGGCGCAGGGCGAGGATGAATCGCCGCTGGACGATGCGGCGGAGCAGGCCGTCGCCAGGGAACTGGCGCACGAGGGCATCGATACGGACACCGACCCGGTGGACATCGCCACCCAGGCGATGCCGCTGCCCGAGCCGGCCATGCCCGCCGTGGCGCCACCGTCGCCGCCCTCCGTGTGGCGCTCCGCGCGTGCGCTGGCGGAGCAGGGCCCGGAAGACGCGGACCTTGCCGGACGCGGCGCCTTCGCTGCGCGCCTGCGCAACCAGGAGGCGGACGACGATGACGATCCGGACGAGGAGGGGGCGCACGCCTCCGGCGAGCCGGGCTTCATGCGCGCGGCGCGGCGCAGGGCGTGGTGGCGCAGGCCCGCGGTGCGCATCGCGCTGGGCCTGGCCGGCGTGCTGCTGCTGGGGGTGCTGCTGCTGCAGGTCGGCCTGCAGGAGCGGGACCGGCTGGCTTCGCAGCATCCCGCACTGCGCCCCCTGCTGCAGGTGCTGTGCGCTCCGCTGCAGTGCCGCATCGCTCCGCCCCGGCGCATCGCCGACGTGGTGATCGACAGCTCCTCCTTCAACAAGGCGCGCGGGGATGGCTATCTTCTCTCGCTCACCATCCGCAGCCGTGCGGATTTCCCCGTGGCCATGCCGGCGCTGGAGCTGACGCTGACCGATGCGCAGGAACAGCCCATCCTGCGGCGCGTGCTGCTGCCCCAGGACCTCTCGGCTCCTGCAGCGTTGCCCGCCAACGGCGAATGGGGCGGCGCATGGCCGGTGAACGTGGGAGCGGCCGGCAACGGGCGCGTCGCGGGCTACCGGCTGCTGGCTTTCTATCCCTGAGGCCCGCCTTGCCGTTCGCCTGCATGGTCTGCGCCGCTTTCCCGTTCCCTTTCCTTTTCTTCCATTCCCCAACCCGATCCACAGGATTCCTATGGCTGCCCTGATTTGCGGTTCCCTGGCCTTTGACACCATCATGACCTTCGAGGGGCGCTTCGCCGAGCAGATCCTGCCGGACCAGCTGCACATCCTCAACGTGTCGTTCCTCGTGCCGTCGCTGCGGCGGGACTTCGGCGGCTGCGCGGGCAACATCGCCTACAGCCTCAAGCTGCTGGGCGGCAACCCCGTGCCCATGGCGATGCTGGGCAGCGACGGCGGCGACTACCTCCAGCGCCTGCAGGACCTCGGCATCGATACGCGCCATGTGGGCCGGGTGGACGAGACCTATACCGCGCAGGCGCTCATCATGACCGACCGCGACAACAACCAGATCACGGCCTTCCATCCGGGCGCGATGATGCTCGCGCACCGGGCGCGCATCACCGCCGAGTCCGACCTGCGCCTGGGCATCATCGCGCCGGACGGCCGCGATGCCATGATCGAGCACGCTGCGCAGTTCGAGGCAGCGGGCATACCGTTCGTGTTCGACCCGGGCCAGGGCCTGCCGATGTTCGGCGGCGAGGAGCTCGCGCGCTTCATCGGCCAGGCGAGCTGGGTGACCGTGAACGACTACGAAGGCCGCATGCTGTGCGAGCGCACGGGCTGGAGCCTCGCGGAGATTTCCCGCAAGGTGCGCGGGCTGGCGGTCACCCTGGGTGCCGATGGCTGCGACGTCTGGGAGGACGGCGTGGCCACGCGCGTGCCGCCCGTGCAGGCGGCCAGCGTGGTGGATCCCACGGGCTGCGGCGACGCATGGCGTGGCGCGCTGCTCTTCGGCCTGGAGCAGGGCTGGCCGCTCGCACGCTGCGCGGCGCTGGGCAACCGCCTGGGGGCGCTGAAGATCGCGCAGCGCGGGCCGCAGAACTACCAGCTCGATTTCGAGCCCGCCTGAGGCCGCGCGGGCATAAAAAAACCCGGTGCATGCACCGGGTGGTTCCAGCCCCGCGGGCGGGGCGGCGGTCCGCTGTCGTCGCTCAGGGCTTGGTGCCCGTCGGGAAGGGCCATGCGGCCTGCGGGTTCAGCGTGGTCTGTGCTGCGGGCGCAGGCGCGGGGGCAGAGGCCTTGGAGGCCGCCTTCTTCGGAGCAGCCTTCTTCGGTGCGGCGGCCTTGGTGGTGCCGGTAGCCTTCTTCGCCGGTGCAGCTGCCTTCTTGGCGGGGGCTGCGGCCTTCTTCGCCGGTGCAGCTGCCTTCTTGGCGGGGGCTGCGGCCTTCTTCGCCGGTGCAGCTGCCTTCTTGGCGGGAGCTGCGGCCTTCTTCGCCGGTGCAGCCTTCTTGGCGGGGGCCGCGGCCTTCTTCGCCGGTGCGGCCTTCTTGGCGGGGGCCGCGGCCTTCTTCGCCGGTGCGGCCTTCTTGGCGGGGGCCGCGGCCTTCTTCGCCGGTGCGGCCTTCTTGGCGGGGGCCGCGGCCTTCTTCGCCGGTGCGGCCTTCTTGGCGGGGGCCGCGGCCTTCTTCGCCGGTGCGGCCTTCTTGGCGGGAGCCGCGGCCTTCTTCGCCGGTGCGGCCTTCTTCGTCGTGGCGGCGGCCTTCTTGGCCGATGCCGGTGCGGCGGCGGCCTTCTTCACGGTCGTCGCGGCCTTGGTGGAAGCCGCTTTCTTCGCGGCGGGTGCTGCCTTCTTGGCGGCGGTCGTCTTCTTCGCAGTTGCCATCATTTTCTCCTTGGGTCGATTTGCAAAGAGCGCTCCATGCCTGCATTGGACAGGGAGCGATCCATGGCGATGGGGGCTCTCGGGCACCCACCGCCATGAACGCGGGAACGCCCCGCACGGCAGAGCCCTTGCGGGCTGCCGGTGCGGGGCGTGGAATGAAAATACATGGCCTGGAATGACGGGATCGACTAATCCCAGGACAGTGCGCCGCCGGACTGGTACTCGATGACGCGCGTCTCGAAGAAGTTGCGCTCCTTCTTCAGGTCGATCATCTCGCTCATCCAGGGGAAGGGGTTCTCTTCGTTGGGGAAGAGCGCCTCCAGGCCGATCTGCGTGGCGCGCCGGTTGGCGATGTAGCGCAGGTAGCCCTTGAACATGGAAGCGTTCATGCCCAGCACGCCGCGGGGCATGGTGTCCTCCGCGTACTGGTACTCCAGCTCGACGGCCTTCATGAACAGGCCCTTGATCTCTTCCTTGAACTCCGCGGTCCAGAGGTGCGGGTTCTCGAGCTTGAGCTGGTTGATCAGGTCGATGCCGAAGTTGCAGTGCATCGACTCGTCGCGCAGGATGTACTGGTACTGCTCGGCGGCGCCGGTCATCTTGTTCTGGCGGCCCAGCGCGAGGATCTGCGTGAAGCCGACGTAGAAGAACAGGCCTTCCATCAGGCAGGCGAACACGATGAGCGACTTCAGCAGGGTCTGGTCGGTCTCGGGCGTGCCGGTCTTGAAGTCCGGGTCCATGATCGCCTCGATGAAGGGGATCAGGAACTCGTCCTTGTGGCGGATCGAATCGACCTCGTTGTAGGCGTTGAAGATCTCGCTCTCGTCGAGGCCGAGCGACTCGACGATGTACTGGTAGGCGTGCGTGTGGATCGCTTCCTCGAAGGCCTGGCGCAGCAGGAACTGGCGGCACTCGGGCGCGGTGATGTGGCGGTACGTGCCCAGCACGATGTTGTTGGCGGCCAGCGAGTCGGCGGTCACGAAGAAGCCGAGGTTGCGCTTGACGATGCGGCGCTCGTCCTCGGTCAGGCCGTTCGGGTCCTTCCACAGCGCGATGTCGCGGGTCATGTTCACTTCCTGCGGCATCCAGTGGTTGGCGCAGGTGGCCAGGTACTTTTCCCAGGCCCACTTGTACTTGAAGGGGACGAGCTGGTTGACGTCGGTCTGGCCGTTGATGATGCGCTTGTCGGCGGCATTCACGCGGCGGTGCTGGGCCGGCGCGGAGGCGGCTGCGGACTGCGGCGCGGGGCTCTGGAAAGACGCGGAGGGCAGCACGTCCTGACGATGGCCTTGCAGACCGCCGTCCAGAGGTTTCTGCGATGAGGGCTTGACTTCTTCGTCCCAGTTCAGCATAGGTCTTCCAATGGTCGGATTATGAAAGCAGCGCTGCAAAAATAAAAGCGCCGCAGCGTGGCGCAGCGATGTTTTTGTTGCTTCAGAGCACAAGCGCGGAAGGTCTCGGGATGAGACCTTCCGCGCGGGCATTCACATCACTGGCAGGCTTCGCAGGTGGGGTCGTCGATGGCGCAGAACTTCACGTCGGTCGCGGGCAATGCGGCGGCCTGCGACTGCGCCGCGGCGGCGGCCGCATCGAGCGCGCTGGGGCGCGCGGCGCCGGTGCCGGCGGCCTGCATCGCGCTGTCGCTGCCCGACGAAACGGCGTTGAGCTGGCGCGTGTTCACGGTGCTCATCTCGACGTGCGTCGCGCTCTGCGTGCGCAGGTAGTACGTGGTCTTGAGGCCGCGCACCCAGGCGAGCTTGTAGGTCTCGTCGAGCTTCTTGCCGGAGGCGCCGGCCATGTAGATGTTCAGGCTCTGCGCCTGGTCGATCCACTTCTGGCGGCGCGACGCGGCTTCCACCAGCCACGTGGGCGCCACTTCAAAGGCGGTGGAGTACAGCGCCTTCACGTCCTGCGGCACGCGGTCGATCGGGTGCAGCGAGCCCTTGAAGTGCTTGAGGTCCATGACCATCACGTCGTCCCACAGGCCCAGGCGCTTGAGGTCGCGCACGAGGTAGCCGTTGATGACGGTGAACTCGCCCGACAGGTTCGACTTGACCGACAGGTTGCCGAAGGACGGTTCGATCGACGCATCCACGCCGACGATGTTGGAGATGGTGGCCGTGGGCGCGATGGCCACGCAGTTGGAGTTGCGCATGCCGTCGCGGGCGATCTTCTGGCGCAGCGCGTCCCAGTCGAGCGTGGCGGCGCGGTCCACTTCCACGTAGCCGCCGCGGGCCTTCTCCAGCAGGTCGAGCGTGTCGATCGGCAGGATGCCGCGGTCCCACAGCGAGCCGGGGTAGCTGGAGTACTTGCCGCGTTCCTGGGCGAGCTCGGTGGAGGCCCAGTAGGCGTAGTAGCAGATCGCTTCCATCGAGCGGTCGGCGAATTCCACCGCGGCCTGCGAGGCGTAGGGAATGCGCAGCTCGTACAGGCTGTCCTGGAAGGCCATCAGGCCCAGGCCCACCGGGCGGTGGCGCATGTTGGAGTTGCGCGCCTTCTCGACCGCGTAGTAGTTGATGTCGATCACGTTGTCGAGCATGCGCATGGCCGTGGAGATGGTCTTGCGCAGCTTGGCGTGGTCGAGCTCCTTGCCGTTCGGGCCGTCCTTCAGGTGGCGCACGAGGTTCACCGAGCCGAGGTTGCACACGGCGGTTTCGGCGTCGCTGGTGTTGAGCGTGATCTCGGTGCAGAGGTTGGACGAATGCACCACGCCGGCGTGCTGCTGGGGCGAGCGCACGTTGCAGGCGTCCTTGAACGTGATCCAGGGGTGGCCGGTCTCGAACAGCATCGTGAGGATCTTGCGCCACAGGTCGGTGGCCTGCACGGTGCGCGAGGGCTTGATCTCGCCGCGCGCGGCCTTTTCTTCGTAGGCGACGTAGGCCTTCTCGAAGTCGGCGCCGAACAGGTCGTGCAGGTCCGGCACGGAGGAGGGCGAGAACAGCGTCCAGGTGCCCTTTTCCATCACGCGGCGCATGAACAGGTCGGGGATCCAGTTGGCCGTGTTCATGTCGTGCGTGCGGCGGCGGTCGTCGCCGGTGTTCTTGCGCAGCTCCAGGAATTCCTCGATGTCGAGGTGCCAGGTTTCCAGGTAGGTGCAGACGGCGCCCTTGCGCTTGCCGCCCTGGTTCACGGCCACGGCCGTGTCGTTCACCACCTTGAGGAACGGCACCACGCCCTGCGATTCGCCGTTCGTGCCCTTGATGTGCGAGCCGAGCGCGCGCACGCGCGTCCAGTCGTTGCCCAGGCCGCCCGCGAACTTGGAGAGCAGGGCGTTTTCCTTGATGGATTCGTAGATGCCGTCGAGGTCGTCTGGCACCGTGGTGAGGTAGCAGGACGAGAGTTGCGAGCGCAGCGTGCCGCTGTTGAAGAGCGTGGGCGTGCTCGACATGAAGTCGAACGACGACAGCACCTCGTAGAACTCGATGGCACGGGCCTCGCGGTTGGGCTCGTTCAGCGCCAGGCCCATGGCCACGCGCATGAAGAAGCACTGGGGCAGCTCGATGCGCGTCTTGCGCACGTGCAGGAAGTAGCGGTCGTACAGGGTCTGCAGGCCCAGGTAGTCGAACTGCTGGTCGCGGCCGGCATCGAGCGCGGCACCCAGGCGGACCAGGTCGTACTGCAGCAGGCGGGGATCGAGCAGTTCGTTGTCCACGCCCTTCTGGATGAACTGCGGGAAGTAGGCGGCGTAGGCCGGGCCCATGTCGGCGGGCACCACGTCCTGGCCCAGCACCTCGCGCACGATGGTGTGCAGCAGCAGGCGGGCGGTGGCGTAGGTGTAGTCCGGGTCCTTCTCGATCAGCGTGCGCGCGGCCAGGATGGAGGCCTTGTACACCTCGTCCATCGGAACGCCGTCATACAGGTTGCGCAGCGTCTCGGCCACGATGGGCGCGGCGTGCACGTCTGCGCCCAGGTTGGCGCAGGCGGAGTCGATCAGGCCGCGCAGGCGGGCCTCGTCGAGCGGCACGCGCTGGCCGTTGTCGATCACGTGCAGCACCGGCGTGGAGGGCACGGGCTGGCGGTCGTGCTGCTGGTGCGCGCGCTCCTGGGTGCGGCGCTCGCGGTAGAGCACGTAGGCACGGGCCACTTCGTGGTGGCCGCCGCGCATGAGGCTCAGTTCCACGTTGTCCTGCACGTCCTCGATGTGGAACGTGCCACCGCCCGGGCGCGAGCGCATGAGCGCGCGCACCACGGACTGGGTCAGGGTGTCCACCGTCTCGCGCACGCTGGCCGAGGCCGCGCCCTGGGTGCCGTGCACCGCCAGGAAGGCCTTCATCATGGCCACGGCGATCTTCTGCGGCTCGAACGGCACGACCGCGCCGTTGCGGCGGATGATCTGGTAATGCGAGAGCGGATGGCCGCCGGCCGCGGGCTCGGTGCCCTGCGCCGCAGGCGTCTGGTCGGGTGCGGTCGTGGCGGATGAAGGGCTCAGCGCAGGCTGCATACAGGAAACCTCGGTGGATGGGGTGGCAGAAAAAGGCCGGTGGTGTAGGCGCACACCGCCAGTTGATTGCGTAATGCGGAACGCTATAGGTAGTGGTCAAATGACTACCCGGGCACTACATGTAGTGTATCTCTTGAAATTCGATGCGTGTAGCCACGCGATGTTTCCATGCGTTGGCACGGAAGGGAGAAACCGGTCCCGGAGGCCGCGCCGGACGGTGGTTCCGGAGCGTTCAGCAAGGCCTGGCGCGTGCTGCGGGGCCGGAGCGCGGCGCGGGCCGGCGCCAGTGCTGGCGGAGCGCAAGGGGAGCGAGTGTCGCGATTTGCCCCCGTCCGCGCCAGCAGTTCGGGAAAACCCTTGCTCGCAGGTCAGGAGGGCTTGACTTGCGGCGGGAAGTCGATGCGCGGGCTGCCCAGCCGGGACCGCAGCTCCCGCCAGTCGAACCCCGGCCCGGGGTCCCGCTTACGCCCGGGCGCGACGTGCTCATGGCCCGCGACGTGGGCCACGGGATAGCGTTGCGCGATGTCCCGGCACAGCGTGGCGAGCGCCTGGTACTGGGCGGGCTCGAAGGTGTCGCCCTCCAGTCCTTCCAGTTCGATGCCGATCGAGTCGTCGTTGCAGTTGTCCCGGCCCCGGTAGGCGGATGGGCCCGCATGCCATGCGCGGTCGCCGCAGTCCACGAACTGCCACAGCCGCCCCCCGCGCTCGATGAAGAAGTGGGCCGATACCTGCAGGCCGCGGATGCCGGCGTAGTAGGGGTGGGCGTCCCAGTCCAGCGCGTTGGTGAAGAGGCGCTGGACTTCGCCGGTGCCGTATTCGCCCGGGGGCAGGCTGATGGAATGCACCACGATGAGATCGATGGCGGCCTGGGCGGGGCGGGGCCCGAAATTCGGCGAGGGCAGGGCCATGGCGGGCAGGTACCAGCCGCCGTTCCAGCGCGGGCCGGCTTCATCCAGGCCGCCGTGCCCGGGAGCGTCGTTCGGGTCAGGAGGCTGCATGGTCGTCCGGCGCGTCGTCGTCCTGCGGCGTGGCGATGGCCAGGCGGTCGATGCGGTAGCGGATCTGCCGCAGGCTGATGCCCAGGCGGGCGGCGGTGGCCGTGCGGTTGAACCCGTGCTCGCGCAGGGCGCGCACCAGGATCTCGCGCTCCTGCTGGTCCAGCCAGCCCTGCAGGTCGCTGGGCAGGGGCACGTGGGCCGCGGGCAGCGGGTCCGCGGTGCCGGCAGGCGCGCCGGACGCCTCGGGTGCCGGGGCCGCGGCCACCGGCGCGCGCGGCGTGCCGGCAGCGGCATCCGCGGGGCATTCGATGTGCAGTTCGCCGCCGTCGCTCAGCGCCACGGCGCGGTGCAGCAGGTTCTCCAGTTCGCGCACGTTGCCGGTGAGCGGGTGCCGGGCGATGTCCGCCAGGGCCTCGCCGGTGAGCGCGGGCACGGGCAGGCCGGTTTCCGCGGCGATGCGGTCCAGCAGCGCGGCGCACAGGGCCGGAAGATCCTCGCGGCGCTCGCGCAGCGGCGGGATCACGACCTCGATCACGTTGAGGCGATAGTAGAGGTCCTGCCGGAAGCGGCCCGCCTGCACGTCGGCGGCCAGGTCGCGGTGGGTGGCGCTGACGATCCGCACGTCCACGGTGTCTTCCTGGGTGGACCCCAGCGGGCGCACGCTGCGCTCCTGGATGGCGCGCAGCAGCTTGGCCTGCATGGACAGGGGCAGGTCGCCGATCTCGTCGAGGAACAGCGTGCCCCCGCGGGCGGCCTGGAAGTAGCCGTCCCGGTCCTGGCTGGCGCCGGTGTAGGAACCCTTGCGCGCGCCGAAGAATTCCGCCTCCAGCAGGTTCTCGGGGATGGCGCCGCAGTTCACGGCCACCAGCGGGCCGTCGGCGCGCTGGCTGCAGCCGTGCAGGGCGCGGGCGACGAGTTCCTTGCCGGTGCCCGATTCGCCGCGGATCAGCACGGGAGCCATGCTGCGCGCGACCTTGGCGATGCGCTGCTTGACGTTGCGCATGGCCTCCGAGTCGCCCACGAGCGGATCGAGCCCGGAAAGGCTGGCGGCCGCGGCGGCCCCCGGCGGGCCGGGCCGCGCGGAGCGGGGCGGCGGCACGCCACCCGTGCCCTGTACGGCCGAGGCGACCACGGAGCGGAACTGCTTGAGGTCCACCGGCTTGGTCAGGTAGTCGAACGCGCCGGAGCGCAGCGCTTCGACGGCGTTCTCCGCGGAGCCGTAGGCGGTCATCACCACGCAGCGCTCGCGCCGCTTCTGCTGGCGGATGTCCTGCAGCAGCTCCATGCCGAAGCCGTCCGGCAGGCGCATGTCGGTGATGACGGCGTCGAAACGCCGGGTCTGGAGCTGCTGGCGGGCCTCTTCGACGGTCGCCGCCGTCTCCACGCGGTAGCCCTCGCGCAGCAGCGTGAGTTCGTAGAGCGTGCGCAGGTCGGGTTCGTCATCGACGACCAGGATGGTGGCAGCGGGGGCATTCATGGCGGCATGGTCGGGCGGTGTCAGACGACGATTGTGTCAAACAGGGAGGCCGGTCCTCCCGGCCTGGCGGCGCGGCGGAAGGCCACCGTGAATGCGTTGCCGCCGATGGCGCCGCGCTCCAGCACGCGGGTGAGCCGCTGGTAGCCGACGGAGGCGCCATGGCGCTGGCAGAGTTCGCGGCAGATATAGAGGCCCAGGCCGCTGGAGCGGCTCTCGGACGAGAAGAACGGCTCGAACAGGTGGCGTTCCACGGTCTTGTCCAGGGGCGCCCCGTCGCTCCAGACCTGCAGGTGCGCCTGGCCTCCGGCATTGGTATAGGTGGAGATGCAGAGCGAATCCGGCTCGGAGCCCATGTAGCGCAGGGCGTTGTCGAGCAGGTTCACCAGCACGCGCCGCAGGTGGTCGGCGTCGAACTCCACCTGCGTGCCCGGTGCATGCAGCGACAGCTGGGCGCGGCGGCTGTGCGGGTTGTGCGACTGCCAGTCCCGGCAGACCTGGGCCACCGACTCGTCCAGCGGCAGCGTGCCGGCCGGGGCATGGTCGATCTGGTGCTGCACGCGCGCGATGTCCAGCACCTCTTCCGCGATGCGGGCGAGCCGGGCGGCATTCTGCTGCACCATGTGGGCGAGCCGCCGGTGGGCGGGGTCGGACAGGTCTTCCTCCAGCAGAGCGTTGGCCTGCACGATGGCGGCCAGTGGATTGCGGATCTCGTGGGCCACGGCGGCGGACATGCGGCCCATGGCGGCCAGCTTCTCGGTGCGCAGGCGCGCCTCCATCTCGCGCAGGTCGTGCAGGAACATGACGCACATCTGCGCCCCGCCGGTGTCGAGCGCGATCAGGGGCGAGGCCGTGAGCCAGGTCCGCACGTGCAGCGCGAGCGGGCTCTGGCCCGGCTGCAGGATGTCCACATCGGCGCCCTGCGGCTGCGCCAGGCGAAAGGTCTGCCGGGCCATGTCGAGCAGGGGGGCCCACGACGGCGAGCTCGTGAGCGGGAACGGCGGGGCGGGCTGGGGCGATTCGCCGAGCAGCAGCAGCGCGGCCGGGTTGGCGAGGCGGACGGTGTCGCGGCCGTCCACCACGATCACGCCGTCGGAGAGGTGGTCGATCACGAGCGCGCTCACCTGTTCCTGCAGCTTTGCGGCGAGCTGGCCTTCCAGCGCCAGCTGCTGCTCGCGGTGCAGGCGCGTGGCCAATTGGTGCACGAGGTAGGCGACGATGAAGTAGCCGGTGCCCGTCAGCGCCGTCTGGAAGTAGCGCTGCGTCGATTCGGCCGTGCCCGCGCCACCCAGCCACCAGGTCCAGGCCAGCAGCAGCAGGGTGGCGGCCGCGGTCGTGCCCAGGGCCAGGGTGAGGGTGCCCAGCACGCCCGCCATGAGGATGGGCAGGCCGAACAGGGGTGTGTAGTTCATCGCGCCCGACTGCAGCATCTGCAGGCTGGCGATCAGCGCCAGGTCCACCCCGATGGTGGGCAGCCAGCGGATGCCGGCCTGCGGCGGGGGCGGCTTTTCGCCCGAGATGGCGAGCGTCATGACCGCCGCCAGCAGGTAGAGGGTGCACAGCCCCGTCAGGGCCGGACCGGCCCCCTGGTTGAAGGCGAAACCCAGACCCTGCAGCAGCAGCAGGGCCACGGCCACCACGACGCGGCCCGCGAGGAAGCTCGTCCACAGGCGCGCGAACGGCGGATCCGCCGCGGGCCCCTGCAGGGTGGAGTGGGACCACTGGGGCATGCCGCGGCCCTAGCGGGGGCCCAGGCGCTGGTGCTCCGGGCCGCAGTAGGTGTGCCCGCCGTGCGCGAGCGCCTGCGAGGCCGGCAGGTGCACGCCGCAGTGGGCGCACGGCACCATGTCCTGCGGCGTCGCCAGGCGGGCGCGGGCCTCGGCGCCTGCCACCCGGCCGCGCCGAGCTCCGCCGCGCCACAGCCAGAAGGCGACGGCCAGCACGAGCAGCAGCACGAGGTATTTCACAGCGGGCGCCCCAGCACCACTTCGAGCACGAAGCGCGATCCTACGTAGGCCAGCAGCAGCAGGCCGGCCCCGGCGTAGAGCACGCGCACCGCGATGCGGCCGCGCCAGCCGAACCGGGAGCGCCCGATGAGCAGCACGGCGAAGGTGAGCCACGAGAGCACGGAGAACACGGCCTTGTGGTCCCAGTTCCAGGCGCGGCCGTACAGCGTTTCGCCGAACAGCAGGCCCGCCGCGAGCGTGGCGGTGAGCAGCACGAAGCCGGCCACGACGAAGCGGAAGGTGAGCCGCTCCAGCGTGAGCAGCGGCACCCCGCTGCGCGGGTCCGCCGCCTGGCGGATGCGGCGCTCGGCGCGGGTCATGAGCCAGGCGTGCACGACGGCCGCGGCGAAGAGGCCGTAGGAGGCGATGCCCAGGGCGAGGTGCAGGGGCAGCCATGCCGAGGCATTGACGTGCAGCGGCTGCCCGGGGAACACCAGTGCCAGCAGCACGGCCGCGGCGCCCAGGGCGGCGAGCATCCAGCGCGTGCGCATCTGCGGGAAGACCTGGTGCTCGATCGCATAGACGGTGAGCACCAGCCAGGCCGTCATCGAGAGCGCGGGCGCGAAGCCGAAGCGGGGCGTGTCGCCCAGCAGGCTCCAGGCCAGCACCGCGGCATGCAGCACCCAGGCGATCCACAGCGCGGCGCGGCCGCGTTCCGCGCCCATGCGGGCTGCCGCCAGGGCCGGTACTGCGTAGGCCAGCGCCGCGCCCAGGGAGAGCAGCCAGTGGGCGGGGGAGACGCTGGGTAAAATCATGGGCCCACAGTTTAGCCCGCCGCTGCCCAGGCGGCCCGGCCCGGATGCAGCGTCCGGCCCGCCCAACCGGAATACGTCCCATGGCATCCGCCCTCACCGAAAAACTCTCCCGGCTCGTCAAGGAGATGCGAGGCCAGGCCCGCATCACCGAATCCAACGTGCAGGACATGCTGCGCGAGGTGCGCATGGCGCTGCTGGAGGCCGACGTGGCCCTGCCGGTGGTGCGCGACTTCATCGCGCGCGTGAAGGAAAAGGCCCTGGGCCAGGAGGTGCTGGGCTCGCTCAAGCCGGGGCAGACCCTGGTCTCCATCGTGAACCGCGAACTGGCCGCGACCATGGGCGAGGGCGTGTCGGACATCAACCTCGCCGCCCAGCCGCCGGCCGTGATCCTGATGGCGGGCCTGCAGGGCGCCGGCAAGACGACGACCACGGCCAAGCTGGCCAAGCACCTGATCGAGAAGCGCAAGAAGAAGGTGCTCACCGTGTCGGGCGACGTGTACCGCCCGGCCGCCATCGAGCAGCTCAAGACGGTGACGAAGCAGGCGGGTGCCGAATGGTTTCCCAGCACGCCCGAGCAGAAGCCCCTGGACATCGCGCGCGCCGCGATCGACCACGCCCGCCGCCACTATTTCGACGTGCTGCTGGTCGATACGGCCGGCCGCCTCGCGATCGACGAGGCGCTCATGAACGAGATCAAGGAGCTGCACGCGGCGCTGAACCCGGTCGAGACGCTGTTCGTGGTCGATGCCATGCAGGGCCAGGACGCGGTCAACACGGCCAAGGCTTTCAAGGAGGCGCTGCCGCTCACCGGCATCGTGCTGACCAAGCTCGACGGCGATTCCCGCGGCGGCGCGGCGCTGTCCGTGCGGCAGGTGACGGGCGCGCCCATCAAGTTCGCCGGCGTGTCCGAGAAGATCGACGGCCTGGAAGTGTTCGACGCCGAACGCCATGCAGGCCGCGTGCTGGGCATGGGCGACATCGTGGCCCTGGTGGAGCAGGTGAGCGCGGGCGTCGATCTGGAGGCCGCGCAGAAGCTGGCCGCCAAGGTCAAGAGCGGCGACGGCTTCGACCTGAACGACTTCCTCGGCCAGCTGCAGCAGATGAAGCAGATGGGCGGCATCTCCAGCCTCATGGACAAGCTGCCCTCCGAATTGATGGCCAAGGCCGGCCAGGTGGACATGAACAAGGCCGAGAAGGACATCCGCCGCAAGGAAGGCATCATCCAGAGCATGACGCCCCAGGAGCGCCGCAAGCCCGAGATCATCAAGGCCACGCGAAAGAAGCGCATCGCGGCCGGGGCGGGCGTGCAGGTGCAGGAGGTGAACCGCCTGCTCAACGAGTTCGACCAGATGCAGGGCATGATGAAGAAGATGAAGGGCGGCGGCCTCATGAAGATGATGAAGAAGATGGGCGGCATGAAGGGCTTCGGCGGGGGCGGCATGCCCAAGCTGCCGTTCTGATCCTTTACCCGCCGTCTTTCTTCTTCACTTTCGATCCAGGCCCTGCCCCGCAGGGCCTTTTCTTGGGTGCAGCCCTGCCGGCCGCCCATGAAAAAAGCCGGCCCAGGGGGCCGGCTTGAAAGTGCGCGCCGTGCGCGCACGAGGGGCAATCGGTCCCTCAGGCCGCCTTGAGCAGCGGCGCGGGCTGGCGCAGCGGGCCGCCGTTCTTCAGCTGGGTGGCGTGCATCCAGGCGCGGCGCAGCACGGGCGGCGACCACGATTCCTCGGGGATCAGCAGCAGGCGCTGGGCGCGCAGGGCGCGGCCGAGGGCGATCTGGCTGGACAGCACGACCAGGGGAATGGCCATCACCAGCGGCAGACCCACGGGCATCAGCCAGACCAGGGCGGTCGGGTCGATCAGCGCCACGCCCACGCCCAGCAGGGCGATCACGAGGGTCATCGGGGCCAGTTGGCGCAGGGCGTCCTTCCAGGGCACGGCATTGGCTTCGCGGGGGGGCGACTTCCAGTCGAGCTTGAGGCCGGTCAGGGCGACGATCACGAAGAGCGAGTGGCCGAGCATGCGGATGGGCGCCTGCAGGATGGCCATGGCGCTTTCCAGCGCGGCGCTCTTGAACACGCTGGCCATGCCGCCGTATTGCTTCTGCTCGCCCTTCATGAGGATGGCGGCCACGCCCAGCACGCGGGGCAGGAACAGCATGCACAGCGTCCACGCCCACAGGGCCATCAGTTCGCCGGGCAGCACGTTCCAGTCGGCCACGAGGCGGGCGCCGGAGAGCCACAGCACGGTGCCGAAGGTGATGAAGGCAAGCCACAGCGGGGCCGAGAGGTAGGCCATGGCGCCGGTGACGAACATGGCGCGGTGCACGGGATGGATGCCGGGTTCCGCCATCAGGCGGGCGTTCTGCAGGTTGCCCTGGCACCAGCGGCGGTCGCGCTGCAGCTCGGACAGCAGGTCCGGCGGCTGCTGTTCGTAGCTGCCCACCAGGTCGGAGACCAGCCACACGTGGTAGCCGGCGCGGCGCATCAGCGCGGCCTCGACGAAGTCGTGGCTCATGATGCCGCCGCTCATGCCGCCCGTGCCCTTGATGGGGGCCAGGGCGCAGTGGTCCATGAAGGGCTTCACGCGGATGATGGCGTTGTGGCCCCAGTAGTGGGACTCGCCGAGCTGCCAGAACTGCATGCCCAGCGTGAACAGCCGGCCGGTGACGCGCGAGGCGAACTGCTGGGCGCGGGCGTGCAGCGTCACGTGGCCGATGGCCTGCGTGGCGGTCTGGATGATGCCGGCGCGCGGATGGGCTTCCATGAGCTTGGCCATGGAGACGATGCAGTCGCCGCTCATCACGCTGTCGGCATCGAGGACCACCATGTACTTGTAGTCCTTGCCCCAGCGGCGGCAGAAGTCGGCCACGTTGCCGGCCTTGCGGTGGCTGCGGCGCGTGCGCAGGCGGTAGTACACCTCGACCTGCGGCTGGTTCGCATTGGCGGCCAGGACGGCACGCAGTTCTTCCCAGGCGGCGCGCTCGGCGGCGGCGATCTCGGGGTCGTAGCTGTCGGAGAGCACGAAGACGTCGAAGGTCCTGGCATGGCCCGTGGCGGCCACCGATTCGCAGGTGGCGCGCAGGCCGGCGAACACCGTGGCCACGTCTTCATTGCAGATGGGCATGATGATCGCGGTGCGGGCGTCGGGGTTCAGCACGTCGTTGCGGACGCTTTTCGCCGACAGGGCGTGGCGGTCGCCGCGCAGCATCACCCAGAAGCCCATCATGGCCGTGAGGAAGCCGGTCACCACCCAGGTGGAGAGCAGGGCGAAGAGGGCGAGCTGGCCGTATTCGAGCCATGCGCTGTCATAGCTGGGCTGCACGCCGGCGAAGAGCGTGGTAGCCAGGGCGCTGGTGGCCAGGGCCAGCAGCAGGAAGATGTTGCGGCGCTGGCGGGCGGCGCGCTCCCAGGGCTCCTGCGGCGCGGCAGGTGCCGTGGCGGCGGAGGCCTTGCGGCCGTTGAGTCGCATCAGCACGGCGGTGCCGATGCTGTTCCAGAAGCCGCGCCAGGGCAGCGGCGCCATGGAGCCGCGGTGCACGGGCGGTGCGGTGAGCGAATTGGGATGGCGGTCTTCGCGCAGGGTGCTGCGCGAAGACTCCACCGGTCGGGGGTAGCGTGCGCCACGGCGCGCCACCACGGCGGGAGCGGGCGTGCCCGCGGGTTTGCGGGGCGCGGCTTCCGGTCGGGAGGATAGGGATTCCATGGTTGTGCTCACTCGGTTGTGGTGTTCCAGGAAGACAGGTGCGTAACCCTCTCGCGAACGCGTTGCGGCCGATGTCGGCGCAGCACTGGAGGGGGAGTAGGCCTGTGGCATGCGAGTAATAGGGCAAACCCTGTGCCAGCCTGGAAAAATCCTTGTGAATCAAGGACTTGAGAGCACTTTTCGGTGTAAGCAGTTGTGCGGAGCCTCTGGAAGGCCCCGAAACCCCGGTTTTTGTCGCGAACCAGCGACCGGAGAGGCGGTCGAAAAGGAAAAATCCTTTGAAATCAACGCTTTATTGTTGTCGCTCTTCGGCGACATCGTCCGGCGGGGCCCCGTCGCTCTTGAACTGGCCCGGCGTCAGCGCGTGCTTCTGCAGCAGGCGGTAGAACTCGGTCCGGTTGCGCTGCGCCAGCCGCGCGGCATCGGCGACGTTGCCGTCGGTCATCTTCAGCAGGTCCACCAGGTATTCGCGCTCGAAGCGCTGGCGGGCCTCGGTGAAGCTCAGCACCTGCACGGTGGGCGTGCGCAGCGCGCGCTGCACGAGGCCCAGCGGCACCAGGGGCGTGGTGGAGAGCGCGCAGGCCTGCTCCACCACGTTGTAGAGCTGGCGCACGTTACCGGGCCAGGGCGCTGCCGTGAGCGCCTTGAGCGCCTCCGGCGAAAAGCCCGACAGGCGCTTGTCGTACTTGCGCGCCAGCTGGTCGAGGAAATGGTTGGCCAGCAGCGGGATGTCCTCGCGGCGGTCGGCCAGGGTGGGCAGCGTCAGCGTGACCACGTTGAGGCGGTAGTAGAGGTCCTCGCGGAACTGGCCCGTGGCCATGGCGGCCTCCAGGTCGCGGTGCGTGGCGGAGACGATGCGCACGTTCACCGGCGTGGCCTGGCTCGCGCCGACGGGGCGCACGGCGCGCTCCTGCAGCACGCGCAGCAGCTTGACCTGCAGCGCGGGCGGCATGTCGCCGATTTCGTCGAGCAGCAGCGTGCCGCCGTCGGCCGCCTGGAACAGGCCCTTGTGGTTGCTGTGCGCGTCGGTGAAGGCGCCCTTCATGTGGCCGAACAGTTCGGACTCCAGCAGGGCCTCGGGGATGGCGCCGCAATTGACGGCCACGAAGGGCCGCGCCGCGCGCGGGCTGGCCCTGTGGATGGCGCGCGCCAGCAGTTCCTTGCCGGTGCCGCTGTCGCCCAGCAGCAGCACGCTGGCGTCCGACTGGGCCACCATGCGGGCCTCGGCCAGCAGGTCGGCCATGCGGTTGGAGCGGCTCACGATCTCGGCGCGCCAGGTGCTGTCGGCCTGGGGCGTCCGCGTGGCGGGCGCGCTCAGCGCCAAGGCCTGCGCGATCTTGTCGAGCAGGTCCTTGGCTTCGTAGGGCTTGGTGAGGTAGGTGAATACGCCGCGGGCCGTGGCCTCGACCGCGTCGGGAATGGTGCCGTGCGCGGTGAGCAGGATCACGGGCAGCGAAGGATGGCGCGAGCGCACCTCGTCGAACAGGGCCAGGCCGTCGCGACCGGGCAGGCGCACGTCGCTCAGCACGAGCTGCGGGCGGCTGGTTTCCAGCTGGGCGAGCGCGGCTTCGGCGGAGGGGACGGCCGTGATTTCGTAGCCGGCCGCGTTGAGTCGCAGCGACAGCAGCCGCAGCATGTCGGCGTCGTCGTCCACCACGAGGATGCGTGGACGGGGCGCGGAGGTTTTGGTCGGGGGCGTGGCGGGCATGCGCGGGGCCGGTTCAGCGGGGGGATTCGGTCGGTGCGGGGGGCGCGGCCCTGCCGTTGCCGGGGGCTCCGGGGCGGGCGTTGAGGCTGCGTTCGATGGCGCGCATCGCTTCCAGGCGCTCGTTCAGCTGGTCGATGCGGCGCTGCCCCTCCTTGAGCTGCTGGGCCTGGCGGTCCAGCTGGTCTTCCAGCCGGCGCTGCTGCAGCAGGCGGTTCTCGAGCAGCCGCGCCAGCGGCTGCAGGGATGTAGCGGCCGGACGGTTGTCGGCCAGCAGCTTCTGCACCAGGCCCAGCGAGCGCGCGGTGTCGGCCGGCTGCCGCGTCTGCAGCAGGGCCAGGGCCAGCTGGAACGACTGGTCCGGCGGGCTGCCGGCACCGGCCTGGGCATCCGACAGGCGGGCGATCTCGGCCATGAGTTCGGGCGGCGGCAGGCTGCGGACACGGTCGGCGTACAGCAGCATCTGGCGTGGCAACGAAGCGGCTGGACGGGTGGGCTCGGCGGCGGCTGCCGGAGCGCTGCCGTCCGTGGAGGGCATGCCGGCGGCGTCCGCTTCGGGCTTGTCCGGCTCTTCCGCGGGCGCGGGAGAGGGTTCCGGCACGGCGGCGGGGACTGCCGGCACCGGTTCGGCTGGCGCGGGCTCGGGCGTGGCGGCGCAGCCAGCCAGCAGCGCCAACGCGGCCGCCAGCGTCAGGTGCGCCAGACGCGCCACTGCGGGGCGCGCGTCGCCGGAACGGGGGCGTGCGCCATGGCGCGGCAGTGGATGATCAGGAAGCATGGGGCAGTTCGATACGGAAGGGTGTACGTTCGCCGGCCTCGACGAGGCTCACGCGTCCGCCATGGGCGGCGACGTATTCCTGGACGATGGACAGGCCGATGCCGGTGCCGCGCGCGGCGTCTTCCGGCTGCCGCACCCCCCGGTAGAAAGGCTCGAAGATGCGGGCCCGGTCATTTTCATGCACGCCGGGGCCTTCGTCGGCCACATCGATGCGGATACGGTCTTCGAAACGTATGAGTTGAATCAGGATCCTGCCGCCCTGCGGCGAGAAACGGATCGCGTTGGAGAGCAGGTTGCCCACGGCCGAGGCGATTTTCTCGGCGTCCAGCGGCAGCGTGACCGGCCTGCCCTCGACCACCACATCGAGCTTGCGGGCCTGCCACTGCAGGCGCTGGGTCTCGACCTGGGCTTCGATCAGCGCCAGCAGGTCGGTGGGCGTGCGGTGCAGCTGGCGGGCTTCGAAGGCCGCGGCGTTGAAGCGCAGCAGGGCCTCGATCTCGCTTTGCAGCACCAGGGTGTTCTGGTGCAGGATGTCCACCACCTCGCGCTGGCCCGCGCCCAGCTCGCCGGTCACGCCGTCCTGCAGCAGGGCGACGCCCTCGCGCATGGAAGCCAGGGGGGTCTTGAGTTCGTGCGAGATGTGCCGCAGGAACCGCGCCTTGTCGGCGTCCAGTTCCAGCAGCCGTACGCGCAGCCATTCGAGCTGCTGGCCCACGCGGCGGATGTCCACGGGGCCGGGGATCTCCACCGACTGGGCGAGTTCGTTTTCCCCCAGCAGGCGGATGGCGTGTTCCAGGCGCTTGAAGGGCCGGGCCAGCCAGATGCCCAGGGCGAGCGCGAGCGCGAGGGCCAGCACGATCACGCCGACCACCTGGTGGGTCACCTCGCGCCGGCTGGATTCGATCTTTTCCTGCAGTTCGGTACTGCGGCGGGTGTTGATGTCCTGCACGGACTGGGCGATGGATCCGTTCACGCCGTCGAGCTCCAGGAACAGTCCTGCCACGGCGCGTTCATTGTCCAGCGAGAGGGCCGGCGGGCCGTCCAGCAGCGCGGTCACCTGGGCGAGATGGGCGCGCCACTGCGCCGCGAGTTCCGGCGGCAGGCCCTTGGTTTCCAGGCGCTGCAGGATCTCGTGCGCCTCGCGCGAGACCTCGTCGAAGCGGCGGCGCAGCGAGCGGTCGGCCAGCACCAGGGATTGCCGGGCGGCGCGCTCCAGCGTCTGGCTGCGGGCGTTCAGGCTCTGGGCCGCGGCATTGAGCTGGATGGCCTCGGCCGCGCCGTTGCGGCTCTGGACCATGAGCTGCTCCAGCGTGAAGATGGCGCGCAGCGAACTGGCGCCCTGCAGCCCGGCGATGAGCAGGAAGGCCAGCAGCAGCATCTGCTGGAACGACAGCCCCCCGAGGGCGGCGACCCCCTGCTGGCGGCGGAAGAGGCGCGCGGCGAAGCCCATGCGGTCCTCTTCTTCAGTGCACGGCCAGTGCGCCGTGGTCCGACGTGACCACCTCGCCGCGCAGCGTGTAGGCCTTGGCCTCGGTGATGGCGACATCGACCATCTGCCCGACGAGCCGCCCGTGGCCCGCGAAGTTGACCACGCGGTTGCATTCGGTGCGGCCCATGAGTTCGTTGCCGTCGCGTTTGGACGCGCCTTCCACCAGGATGCGCTGCACGGTGCCCACGCGGCTTTCGCTGATCGACTTGATGTTGGCGTTGATGACGGCCTGCAGCTCCTGCAGGCGGCGCAGCTTGACCTCGTGCGGCGTGTCGTCGTGCAGGCTGGCGGCGGGCGTGCCGGGGCGCGGGCTGAAGATGAAGCTGAAGCTGTTGTCGAAGTGGATGTCGTCGATGAGCTTCATCATCTTGCCGAAATCCTCTTCGGTCTCGCCGGGGAAGCCCACGATGAAATCGCTGCTCATGGCCAGGTCGGGCCGGATGGCGCGCAGCTTGCGGATGGTGCTCTTGTATTCCATGGCCGTGTAGCCGCGCTTCATGGCCATCAGGATGCGGTCGGAGCCGTGCTGCACGGGCAGGTGCAGGTGGCTGACCAGCTTGGGGATGCGCGCGTAGGCGTCGATCAGGCGCTGCGTGAATTCGTTGGGGTGGCTGGTGGTGAAGCGGATGCGCTCGATGCCCGGGATGTCGGCCACGTATTCCAGCAGCAGGGCGAAGTCGGCCACCTCGGCCGTGCCGCCCATCCTGCCCAGGTAGGCGTTCACGTTCTGGCCGAGCAGGGTGACCTCCTTCACGCCCTGGTCGGCCAGGCCCGCGACCTCCACCAGCACGTCGTCGAAGGGGCGGCTGACTTCCTCGCCGCGCGTGTAGGGCACCACGCAGTAGCTGCAGTACTTGCTGCAGCCTTCCATGATGGAGACGAAGGCGCTCGCGCCCTCGACGCGCGCCGGCGGCAGGTGGTCGAACTTCTCGATCTCGGGGAAGCTGATGTCCACCTGCGGGCGTGCCAGGGCCTCGCGCTGCGCCAGCAGTTCGGGCAGGCGGTGCAGGGTCTGGGGGCCGAAGACCACATCGACGTAGGGCGCGCGCTTGATGATCTCGTCGCCCTCCTGGCTGGCCACGCAGCCGCCCACGCCGATCTTCACTCCGCGGGCCTTGAGGTGCTTGATGCGGCCCAGGTCGCTGAAGACCTTTTCCTGCGCCTTCTCGCGCACGGAGCAGGTATTGAAGAGGATCAGGTCGGCTTCCTCCACGTCCTGCGTGGGCTCGTAGCCCTGCGCGGCGTTGAGCACGTCCACCATCTTGTCCGAGTCGTACTCGTTCATCTGGCAGCCGAAGGTTTTGACGAAGACTTTTTTGGCCATGGCGGGAAATTCCGGAAAAGGGAGTGGCGGCGCCGTGCGGGCGCCGGGTGCGGGCCGTGCGCGGGCGGCCGGGAGCAATCAGTAGAAGGCGTAGGCGGGAGCGGTGGCGGGCGCTGCGTGCAGCCCGCGCCCTCAGGTGCCGGAGCCGAACAGCGAATCGAGGAAAGAGCCGCCGCCGCTGCCCTTGCGGGGCACCGCGGCCTCCGCCTTGGTGAGGATCCAGACGGTGTGCAGCAGGCCCGTGGCGGGCTCGATCGTGTAGTTGACGGTGAACGACTGGCCGATCACCGAATGGGCCATCACCAGCGTGTTCTGCGGGCTGAAGATGCGCAGGCCGGGCGCCATGCGCACGGTGCTGCCATTGAGCTGGGCCTCGGCCGTGCTGAGCACCACCAGGGTGCCGCGCTGGGCGGCTTCGGGGAAGTTGCGCACGCCGCCCATGCCGGGCTGTACCTGCTGCGCGGAGGCCGGCAGGGCCATGAAGGCCGGTGCGGCCGCGCCGAGGGCCAGGAGCAGGGCGGCCGCGCGGGCGGTGGAGTGGGGACGGGACGTGGGGGGCTTGCAGCGGGTCATGGTGTTCATCCAGGGGCTGAAGGGGGGAATTCTACGGCCCGGGCCTTGCGGGTGTTCCCGGACGGAAGCGCAGGGGCGCAGGAAGTTGTTGTGCCGCCCGAAAAAAGCGCTATACTTGAGGGCTCAGGCGCTTTAGCTCAGTCGGTTAGAGCGATGGAATCATAATCCACAGGTCCGCGGTTCGAATCCGTGAAGCGCCACCAAAAACAGAAAGCCTTGCAAGCCTCCAGCCTGCAAGGCTTTTTTCATTTCCGTCCCCGCCCGGCAGCCGCGGAGGTCAGCTCCACGCGTGGAAAGGGGGCCTCACGCCGTTGAGGTGGTAGTTGCCCACGATCGCGTACTTCCACCGCACCGGGTCGTGCAGCGTGTGGGTGCGCGCGTTGCGCCAGTGGCGGTCCAGGTGGTACTGGCCCAGCGTGGAGCGCGTTCCGGCGAGCTCGAAGAGCTTGTTGGCGGCCTGCAGGGCGATCTCGGTGGAGAGCACCTTGGCCTCGGCCACGGCGATCTGCGCGGCGGCCACGGTGTCCGCATCGGGCGCGGCCAGGGCGCGGTCGATGGCGCGGCCCGCGCGCTCCAGCAGCGCCTCGCTCGCGTGCAGGCGGATCTGCAGGTCGCCCACCGCGTGGATGGTGTAGGGGTCTTCGGCGGCGGTGTCGCGCTGGCTGTCCACCCAGGGTCGGGTCCTGGTGCGCACGAAGTCCTGCGTATCCTCGATGGCGTTGCGCGCGATGCCCACGTCCACCGCGGCCTGGATGATCTGGAAGATCGCGCCGTCCGCGGAAGGCCGTTCGTAGCCCTTCCAGGCCGGAACGAGGTGGGTGCGGGGCACGCGCACCCGGTCGATGAGCACGGTGCCGCTCAGCGTGGTGCGCTGGCCGAAGCTGCTCCAGTCGTCGATGACCGACAGGCCGGGTGCGTCGCGCTCGGCGATGGCATACCAGGCTCGGCCCTGCGGATCGTTGGCCACGATGGGCACGTAGTGCGCCAGCAGCGCGCCGCTGGAGTAGAACTTGCGCCCCGTCACCACGACGTGGTCGCCGTCCTCGATGAAGCGGGTCTCGAAGTCCGCGGCGCGGCGCGAGCCCGACTCGGAGAAGGCGTTGCCGAAGCGCGCCCCCGCGAGGATCTCGCCGAACAGCAGGCGCTGCTGCGCCTCGTCCGACACCGTGCGGATGGCGGCCGCGATGCCCAGGTGGTTCTGGGTGATCTGGCCGATGGAAGGATCGGCCGCGGAGATGATCGCGATGACCTCCGCCAGCGTGGCGTAAGACACTTCCGCGCCGCCGTGGGCGCGCGGCACGTTGATGGCCCAGAGCCCGCTCTGGGAATAGGCATCGATCTCCTCCACCGGCCAGAGCCGGTCGCGGTCGCGCAGCGCGGCGCCCTCGCGGAAGCGCTCGGCCAGGCCATGGGCGATGGCGATGGCCTCGGCGTCGTCGCGGACCACGTGGGCCGGGGCCGGGGGGCGGGGCAGTCCCGGCACGGGCTGGCCGGGGCGGTGCGCGGCCTGCAGGGCATGCGGGCGGACGGGCTGTTCGGCGGAGGGGTTCTGGAGCACGGCGGACATGGCGGATTCCTCTCGATCGGTCGTGGGCGCGGATGTGCGGGGCGGGGCGCTGGCTCAGGCCGCCTCCGCCTCCAGGGCGGGCTGCGGCCGGGACTGCGGCTGGGCCGAGGCCTGGCGCGCCTCCAGTTCGCGCACCAGCGGCAGCACCTCGCGGCCGAAGTACTCCACCTCTTCGATGAAGTGCAGGAAGCCGGTCAGCACCAGGTCCACGCCGATGGCCTTGAGCGCGACGATGCGCTCGGCGATCTGCCGCGGCGTGCCGATCAGGTTGGTGCGGAAGCCGTCGTTGTATTGCACGAGGTCCTCGAAGGTGGACTTCGCCCAGTTGCCTTCGCCTTCCGGGGAAGCGCGGCCGGCCTGCTTCACGGCGTCCCCGAAGGCATGGACCGCTTCCACGTGCGCATGGTGGATGATGTCCTGCAGCACGGCCTGCGCCTCTTCCTCGGTGTCGCGGGCGATCACGAAGGCGTTCACCCCGATGCGCACCGTGTGGCCGTTGGCCCGGGCCTTGGCCTGGATGTCGTCGATCTGGGCCTTCAGGTTCTCGGGGGTGTTGCCGTTGGTGAAGTACCAGTCGGACACGCTGGCCGCGTTGTCGCGTGCGGCGCGCGAGCTGCCGCCCTGGAAGATCTCCGGATGGGGCTTCTGCAGCGGCTTGGGGCTGAGGGTGTAGTCGTTGAAGCGGTAGAAGTCGCCCTTGAAGGTGAAGCGGTCCTGCGTCCAGATGCCCTTGAGCGCGCGGATGAATTCATTGGAGCGGCGGTAGCGTTCGTCATGCTCCAGCCAGGGCTCGCCGATGGCCTGGAACTCGCCCTTGAACCAGCCGCTCACCACGTTGATGCCGATGCGGCCGCCCGAGATGTGGTCGATGGTGGCGATCTGCTTGGCCACCACGGCCGGGTTCCACGGGCCCGGCAGGATGGCGGCCAGCACCTTCAGCCGAGTGGTGGCGTGCAGCAGGGCCTGGCTGAACGACACGGACTCGTGCTGGTGCTCCGCCCCGTAGCCCGCCGTGAAGCGGATCTGGCTCAGGGCGTATTCGAAGCCGGCTTTCTCCGCCGCCACCGCCAGCCGCTGGTTGTATTCGAGGCTCCAGTCGGTGCGCTGCTCGATGGTGCTCACGACCAGGCCGCCGCTGACGTTCGGCACCCAGTAGGCGAATTGGACGGGTTCGTTGCGGGATGTGCTCATGGGGAAGGCTCCTTGGATGGGATGGAGGGCAGGCGTGCGCCCTCAGGCCACGGCGGCCAGCACGGGGCGCGCGGGCGCGGAGGTCTCGCGGCCCGCGCGCAGCAGCGGCAGGGCACGCTCCACGGCCAGTGCGGCGCGGGCCAGCAGGGCCGGGTCGGTGATGCGGTAGTCGGTGAAATCCTTGTCGGTGCCGTACACCCCCAGGGGCAGGGTGCGGGCCTGGAAGAAGCTGAACAGCGGGCGCAGCTGGTGGTCGATCACCAGCGCATGGCGTTCGCTGCCGCCCGTGGCCGCCAGCAGCACGGGCACGTCCACCAGGGCCTCGTGGTGCACGAAATCGAAGAAATGCTTGAACAGGCCCGAGTACGTGGCGCGGTACACCGGGCTGCCCACCACGAGCACGTCGGCCTGTTCGACGGCGGCGATGTCGGCCTCCACCTCCGGCGGCAGCTGGTTGCGGTAGAGCGCGCCCGCCAGGCGCGGGCCGACGGTGCCGAGTTCGATGGTGCGCACGCGGACCGGTACCGCATCGCCGATCGCTTCGACGAGATGTTCAACGAGCGCGAGGGTGCGCGACGGACGCTGCAGGCTGCCGGAAACGGCGACGAGATTCAGGGTTCGGGCCATGGTGATCCAGTGGTTGCGGTGAAGTGAAGGAGCGGCACCGCGGCGCGGTGTCCGTGTGCTCTTCAGCAGCTTGCGTGCCACCGTGCTTTTCCTTTGGAATCAACAGGTTGCGCGAGCGGGTGCCGCGCATCGGCTGCCTGCCGCGCAGCATGCTGCTGCCGGGCTGCTGCCAGGCCAGCAATGCGGCGGAAAACGCGCATGCTTATGCGCTTGCAGCAGCAGTGGCTGCTGCTGCAGCCGCAAAACGACTATCGATCCTTGGAATCCTTATTTGCCGCCAGGGGGATGCCGTCCCAACAATGGGCTCATGCGGCAGTGCAGCGCCTTTGCCGGCCGCGGTCCTTTCCTTTGACTGCCCATGCCACCCGTCCATTTCCTGAAGGCCTTTCCCGAAGACGGCGATGCGCCGGCCCGGCACCTGTACGCGGCACCGCTGCTCACGCTGCCGGGCGCCCGGGCCATGCCCACGTCGATCCGCGCCACCGCGCAGGTGTTCGAGGACCCGCGCTCGCTGGCGCTGCTCGAGCGCATCCGCCTCGTCGCGCCCAGCGATGCGAACGTGCTCATCCTGGGCGAGACGGGCACCGGCAAGGAACTGATCGCGCGCCACGTGCACGCGCTGAGCGCGCGGCGCGCAGGGCCGTTCGTGGCCGTGAACTGCGGTGCGCTGTCGGAGACGCTGGTGGAGAGCGAACTGTTCGGCCACGAGAAGGGCGCCTTCACCGGCGCCTTCACCGCCAAGGCCGGCTGGTTCGAGGCCGCCCACGGCGGCACGCTGTTCCTCGACGAGGTGGGCGACCTGCCGCTGTCCATCCAGGTCAAGCTGCTGCGGGTGCTGCAGGAGCGCGAGGTGGTGCGGCTGGGTGCGCGAAGGAGCCTGCCGGTGGACGTGCGCGTGGTGGCGGCCACCAATGTGCGCCTGCAGGACGCGGTGGCCGCGGGGAATTTCCGCGAGGACCTGTTCTACCGGCTGCACGTGGTGAACCTGGCGCTGCCCACGCTGCGCGAGCGGCCGGGCGACATCCTGCCGCTCGCGCGCCATTTCATCGACGAGTACCGGCACCGCCTGGGCTACGGCCCGGTGCGGCTCGATGCGGGTGCGGAGCGCAAGCTGCTCGCCCACGACTGGCCCGGCAATATCCGCGAGCTGGAGAACGTGATCCACCACGGCCTGCTGGTCTGCCGCCGCGGCGTGCTCCTGGCCGAGGACCTGCAGCTGTCGTCGCTGGGCCTGCGGCGCCGCTCCGGGAGCGACGCGCCGGCGGATGCGACGCCGCTGCAGGCGCTGGAAACGGCGCTGTCGGGCCTGTTCCAGCAGCAGCAGGGCGACCAGTTGTACGAGCGCATCGAGGAAACCGTGGTGCGCGCCGCCTTCGAGTTCTGCCACCGCAACCAGGTGCAGGCCGCGCGCCTGCTGGGCATCAGCCGCAACGTGCTGCGCGCGCGCCTGATCCGGCACGGGGACATCACGGCGTTGAGGTGACGCCCCCTGAGCGGCTGCGCCGCTTCCGTGCAGCCGCCAGAGCGGGCAGCCCCTTCGGACACGTCCAAGCCTGCGCAGGCAGGCGCGGAGCCGCGGCCCTCAGCCCCTTCCTCGCCGCGCTGCGCTCAGCGGTGCGTGAACACCGCCGGGCGCTTTTCCAGGAAGGCGGCCATGCCTTCCTTCTGGTCCTGCGTGGCGAACAGCGCGTGGAACAGGCGGCGCTCGTACATGAGGCCGTCGGAGAGCGCCCCCTCGAAGGCGCGGTTGACGGTTTCCTTGGCCGCCATGACGGCCACCTGCGAGAAGCCGGCGATCACCAGGGCCGCGCCCAGGGCTTCGTCCATGAGCTTGTCGTAGGGCACGACGCGGCTCACCAGGCCGGCACGCTCGGCCTCCTGCGCATCCATCATGCGGGCGGTGAGGGCCATGTCCATGGCCTTGGACTTGCCCACGGCGCGCGGCAGGCGCTGCGTGCCGCCCGCGCCCGGAATCACGCCGAGCTTGATCTCGGGCTGGCCGAACTTCGCGTTGTCGGCGGCGATGATGAAGTCGCACATCATCGCCAGCTCGCAGCCGCCGCCAAGCGCGAAGCCGCTCACGGCCGCGATCACCGGCTTGCGGATGGAGCGGATGCGTTCCCAGTTGCGCGTGATGTAGTCGCCCTTGTAGGCGTCGGCGAAGCCGTACTTGGCCATCGCGCCGATGTCCGCGCCCGCCGCGAAGGCCTTTTCACTGCCGGTGAGGATGATGCAGCCGATGCGTTCGTCGGCATCGAAGGCGGCCAGCGCGTCGCCCAGCTCGTCCATGAGCTGGTCGTTGAGCGCGTTGAGCTGCTTGGGGCGGTTCAGCGTGATGACGCCGACCTTGTCCGCCTCGGTGCGGACCTCGATGACTTCGTAGGCCAAGGGGGTATCTCCTGGGTGTCGTTGTGGTGCGGACGACTATACCCAAGGACCGCCTTTCGCGCCCGTCCCGCAGGCTACCCGGCGGCCGTGCCCGTGTCCGGCTGCCCGTCCAGCCAGCGCCGCGCCAGGGGGGCATCCGCCAGCGCCAGCGCGACGGTGTCGTCCGGCGCGCCACCCTCGCGTTCCAGCGCCAGCGGCAGCCGCAGCACGCGGCGGTCGCGGGACACCAGCGCGGTGACGCGCTTCTCGCGGCCGGCGTAGAGCGCGACGTCGTCCAGCCGCTGCACGCGCCAGGTCTCGCCCTGCGCCTCCACGGCCAGCCACTCGTCGCCCGCGGAAAAGCCCGCCTCTTCGGCCAGGCCGCCGCGCAGCACCACCTTCACCTGCAGGCCCTGGCCCTCGGACACCCGCAGGCCCAGCCGCTGCGCGGGCTGCGCCGCTTCCGCGCGCAGGGCCACGCCGTGCGCGGCCAGCATCTCGGCCAGGGGCAGGTCGCCGGTGCCGTGCACCCATTCGGCGATCTCGCGCGCGAACGGGCGGCCCGAGAGGGCTTCGAGCACCGCCAGCAGGTCGTCTTCCGACATGGGGCCGGCATCGCAGCGGTCCCAGAGCGCGCGCATCACGTCGTCGAGCGTGGTGCGGCCCTCGCGGCGCAGCGCCAGGTCCAGGCACAGGCCGACGAGCGCGCCCTTGGTGTAGTAGCTCACCGTGGCGTTCGGCGTGTTCTCGTCCTGGCGGTAGTACTTCACCCAGGCGTCGAAGCTGGCGTCGGCCACGCTCTGCACGCGGCGCCCCGGTGTCTGCAGCACCTGGTTGATGTTCTTGGCGAGCAGGCGCAGGTAGGTGGCGTCGTCGATCAGCCCGGCGCGGCGCAGCAGCAGGTCGTCGTAGTAGCTGGTGAAGCCCTCGAAGAACCACAGCAGGCGGGTGTAGTTCTCCTGGGTGTAGTCGTAGCGCGCCAGCTCGGCCGGGCGCAGGCGCTTGACGTTCCAGGTGTGGAAATGTTCGTGGCTGATGAGCCCGAGCAGCGTGGTGTACCCCTCGGGCGCCTTGGCCTCGCCCTGGCGGGGCAGGTCGCGGCGGCCGCAGACCAGGGCCGTCGAGTTGCGGTGCTCCAGCCCGCCGTAGCCGTCGTCCACCACGTTGAGCATGAACAGGTACTGCGCATAGGGCGGCTTGCCCGCCCCGTGCCAGAAGCGGATGCCCGCCTCGCAGATGCGGCGCGTATCGGCCACCAGGCGCTCGCCGTCGAACGAGGGCGCCGCGCCGGCCACGACCAGGCGGTGCGGCACGCCGCAGGCGGTGAAGCGGGCGCTCCAGAAGGGCCCCATCTCCACCGGGCAGTCCACCAGCTCGTCGTACGAGGCCGCGCGGTAGGTGCCGAAGCCCGCGCGCGTGGTCTTCTCCGCCGTGAGGCCCGTGGCCACGGACCAGTGCGACACCTCCGGCGTGGCGACGATCTCCAGGTCGTGGCGGGCCGCTTCCTGGCCATGCACGCGCAGGCACAGGCTCGTGCCGTTGAAGAAGCCGCGCGAGGCATCGAGCCACGCCGTGCGCACCGAGTTGTCGTAGGCGCTGACTTCGTAGGTCAGCACCAGCGGCGCGCCCTCGCGGCAGTCGGCCTGCCAGAGGCATTTGCCGCGCTGCGCGAGCGCCACCTCCTGCCCGCCCTGGCGGGCGCGCAGGTTCTGCAGGTTCTTCGCGAACTCGCGCACCAGGTAGCTGCCGGGGATCCACACGGGCAGCGACAGCTCCTGCTGCGCCGCGGGGCTCTCCACCGTGAGGGTGACGTGGTAGATGCGCGCGTGCAACTGCGCGGCTTCCACGCGGTAATGGACGGCGGGGGCGTGCGATCGGTGGGCGGCCATGCGGTATCCGGGAGGGGCGGGAAAAGGATCAGTTCGTGGCGGGGGCCGGGCCGGCGCCCGACCCCGCGTCGGCGAGGCGCTTTTCCACCTCGCGCGCGTCGATGGCGCCGGGAACGCGCGAGCCGTCGGTGAAGATCAGCGTGGGCGTGCCGGTGATCTTGTGCTTCTTGCCGAAGGCCAGGTTGCGCTGCACGGCGGCAGTGTCGCAGCTCGCGGCCGGCGTGGTCTTGTCGCGCACCATGTGGTCCTGCCATGCCGCCGCGCGGTCCTTGGAGCACCAGATGTTGCGCGACTTCTCGGCCGAATCGGGGCTCAGGATGGGATAGAGGAAGAGATAGACCGTCACGTTGTCCACGTTCTGCAGGTCCTTCTCGAAGCGCTTGCAGTAGCCGCAGTTCGGGTCCTCGAACACGGCGAGCTTGCGCTGGCCGTTGCCGCGCACGATGGTGAACGCGTCCTGGAACGGCAGGGAGGCGAAATCCACCGCCGTGAGCTTGTTGATGCGGTCCTCGGTGAGGTTGCGGCGTGCCTTGGTGTCGATCAGTTCGCCCTGGATGAGGTAGTTGCCCTTGGCGTCGGTGTAGAACACATCGGTGCCGATGCGCACTTCGTACAGGCCCTGCATGGGCGTGGCGCGCACCTCGTCGATGTTCTGCAGCTGCGGGATGCGGCTGCCCAGGGCCTTGCGGATCGCCGATTCCTGGGCGTGGGCGCCGAGGCCGAGGGTGAGCGCGGCGGCGCCGGCGAGCAGGGCGGGGATCAGTTTCATGGTGCTCCTTCGTGATGCGTGAATCTCTGGGGAATGGGCGGCACGGCGGCCGCCGCATCCCGGGATGCGGCGGGCCGTCAGCCCAGGCCCATGGCCTGGCGCGTCACCCAGTCCTTGAGGGGGCCGCTGCGCTCGAATCCGCGCATGCCCCAGTTGCGCAGCCAGGGCACGGGACCCTCGTGGCGCGAGAAAAGCTGCTGCAGGCCGTCCATGGCCCAGCCCATCGGCAGCAGCGCGGCCTTGCGCTCGCGCTCGTAGCGGCGCAGCAGGCGCTGGTCCGCGACGCCGCGCCAGTAATCGCGCTCGCGCAGCACGCGGGCCAGGGCCAGGGCATCGGCCAGGCCCAGGTTCAGCCCCTGGCCGGCCAGCGGATGGACGGTGTGCGCGGCATCGCCCGCCAGCGCCCAGCTGCGGGCCGGTGCCTTCGCGGACGCGGGGGCGTTGCCCGCGGTGGCCGGCATCGGTCCGCACCAGCGGTCGGCCTGCGCCTGCTGCAGCGGCCACGCGGCCCGGGGGGCGTCCAGCGTGAGGGCGCCCAGCGTGTCCAGGCTGGCGGAGCGGATGCGTTGTTCGAAATCGGAGGGTTCCATGGCCAGGAGGCGCTGCGCCTCGTCCTGCCGTACGGACCACACCACGGCCACGGAGTTCCCCTCCGGCCCTCCCAGGGGCAGGAAGGCCAGGATGCCGTCGGGCAGGAACCACTGGCGCGCCACCTGGCCGTGGGGCCGCTCGCAGCGCAGGCGCGTGGCCACCGCGTGCTGGCCGTAGGGCACTTCGGTGTAGCGCACGCCGAATTCCTCGCGCGTGCGGCTCGCGCGGCCTTCGCAGACCACCGTGAGCGCGGCCTGCACGGGCGCATCGACCACCTCCACCTGCGGCTGGAAGCGCACGGCGTCGGCCAGCCGGGATTCCAGCGCGGGCACATCGACGATCCAGGCCAGCGCCCCGGTGGCGGGATGGCGCCGGGCGTCGAAGGTGACCTCGCCGCCCATGTCGCCGTGCACGTCCATGCGCAGCACCGGCGTGGCGTGCTCCGCGTCGGGCCAGCTGCGCACGGATTCCAGGAGCGTGCGCGAGGCGGTGTTGAGCGCGTAGGCCCGCACGTCGGCGCCCTCGGCCGCCGGGGCCGGCCCCGGGACCAGGGCCACGCGCAGGCGCTCGCGCGCGAGAAGCAGGGACAGCGCGCGGCCCACCACGCCAGCGCCGCGAATACAGACATCGAAGGTTTGCGCCATGCGGCCATTGTAGGAGCCGGCCCGTGCTCTGCCGTGCGAAGGCACAATCGCCGCCTTCCCTTTCCCCATCGCGCTACCCGGAGACCTCCGCGTGACCTTCCGCACCGACCGCGACCTGGGCGGCACCATCTCCCGCCTGTTCATCCATCCCGTCAAGTCCTGCGCGGCCATCGCCGTGCCCGAGGCCCTGCTCACGCCCACCGGGCTGGCGTGGGACCGGACCTGGATGGTGGTCGATCCGGCGGGCGAATTCCTCACCCAGCGCAGCGTGCCGCGCATGGCCCTGGTGCGGCCGCAGCTGGACGCGCAGGCGCTGTCGCTGCACGCGCCCGGCATGCCGGTGCTGCGCGTGGCACTTCAGGCCGCCGGGCCGGTGGCGCAGGTGCGCGTCTGGGACGATGCCGTGCCCGCCCGGGACGCGGGCGAGGAGGCCGCGCGGTGGTTCTCGGAATGCCTGGGCCGGCCCTGCCGCCTGGTGCGCTTCGACCCGGCCCACCGCCGGCTCTCCAGCCTGCGCTGGACGGGCGGGGTGGAGGCGCCCAACCAGTTCGCCGACGCCTACCCCGTGCTGCTGGCCAGCGAGGCCGCGCTGCGGGAGCTCAACGTGCGGCTGCAGACGGCAGGCGCGCCGGCCGCCGCGATGGAACGCTTCCGGGCCAACATCGTCATCGACGGCGTGGAGGCCCACGACGAGGACCGCATCAGTGCCCTGCACATCGACGCGGAGGGGGGTGAAGCCTGCCTGCGGCCGGTCAAGCCCTGCACGCGCTGCCCGATTCCCGACATCGACCCGGCCACGGCCGAGAGCACCCCGGACGTGGGCGACGCCCTGCGCGCCTACCGGCAGGACCGCCGCATGAACGGCGCCATCACCTTCGGCATGAACGCCATCGTGCTCGAAGGGGCCGGCCGCGTGCTGCGCGTGGGCCAGCGCATCGCGGCCGACTGGCATTTCGACTGACCCTCCGCGCCGGGCGGGCCGGCAGGGACACGGCCGCCCGGTAAAATCGCCGGTTTTCCCCCGAACCCTGAAAGCCCCGCCATGAGCCTGAAATGCGGCATCGTGGGCCTGCCCAACGTCGGCAAGTCCACCCTCTTCAACGCCCTGACCAAGGCCGGCATCGCGGCCGAGAACTACCCTTTCTGCACCATCGAGCCCAACACCGGCGTGGTGGAAGTGCCCGATCCCCGCCTGCAGCAGCTGGCCGGCATCATCACCCCCGAGCGCATCGTGCCGGCCATCGTCGAGTTCGTGGACATCGCCGGCCTGGTGGCGGGCGCCTCCAAGGGCGAAGGCCTGGGCAACCAGTTCCTGGCCCACATCCGCGAGACCGACGCCATCGTCAACGTGGTGCGCTGCTTCGAGGATCCGAACGTGATCCACGTGGCCGGCCGCGTGGACCCGATCGCCGACATCGAGGTCATCCAGACCGAGCTGTGCCTGGCCGACCTGGCCACGGTGGAGAAAGCCCTCAACCGCTACAGCAAGGCCGCCAAGAGCGGCAATGACAAGGAAGCCGCCAAGCTGGTCTCGCTGCTCACGCCCATCCAGGCCGCGCTCGACCAGGGCAAGCCCGCGCGCACGGTGCCCGTCAGCAAGGAAGACGCGCCCCTGCTCAAGCAGTTCTGCCTCATCACCGCCAAGCCGGCGATGTTCGTCGGCAACGTGGCCGAGGACGGCTTCGAGAACAACCCGCTGCTCGACCGCCTGAAGGAATACGCCGCCGCCCAGAACGCGCCCGTCGTGGCCATCTGCGCCAAGATCGAATCCGAGATGAGCGAGATGAGCGACGAGGACCGCGACATGTTCCTGGCCGAGATGGGCCAGGACGAGCCCGGCCTGAACCGCCTGATCCGCGCCGGCTTCAGGCTGCTGGGCCTGCAGACCTACTTCACCGCCGGCGTGAAGGAAGTGCGCGCCTGGACCGTGCCCGTGGGCGCCACCGCGCCCCAGGCCGCCGGCGTGATCCACGGCGACTTCGAGCGCGGCTTCATCCGCGCCCAGACCATCGCCTTCGACGACTTCATCGCCTTCAAGGGCGAGCAGGGCGCGAAGGACGCGGGCAAGATGCGGGCGGAAGGCAAGGAATACGTCGTCAAGGATGGGGACGTGATGAACTTCCTGTTCAACGTCTGAGCCAAGGGGCATTGCAGGAGTTGGAACGGCTTCTTGATGGATTGCCACAGGCAAGAAAGCCGCCCCGCAGGCCAATGCCAGTCAGTTGAACCCTGACTGGCATTTACCGCCCCGCAAGAGTTCGGTTTCGGCCGTGACATGTCCTGCTGGCGACGTGCGCGGCAATGGCAACGTGAGGCGTCTGGGTCGAGGGGCGCCAGGGGAGCTTCGTACCCAAATGTAGAGATTCGCCCTCCGCGAACTGGAATGAATATGGACAGCTAAGCTGCGTGGAAAGATCTTCCAGGTTTGTCTATGGGTTCACATTCCAATGTTTCCGGTATCCGCGGTCACGGGTATTACCGTTCAACCTCCCCCGAGATGGATGGCAAAACTCAGGGGTCGACCAGAAAGAAAACTCAAGACGCACATGGCGCGAGCACGTCGCGATCGGGTTCATCCGAAATGAGCTCGTTGAGAGCGCTGGGAAACACTCGCCGGCCGGGCGAGTCCTCCGTACAGCCTCCAAGAAGTCGAAGTGCGTTGTACCGCATAGGCAGGCTGCTGACGCGACATGGCGATTCGCGCACATCTCAACCCGTTGCGGAGGCCCTTGAGGCCCTTCACCAGATCAAGGCACGCTTCGCGGTGCTGCTCGACGGAAACTGGACGCCAGGAGAAGACGAGAAAATCTTCGACGCCGCAATCATTCCGACGCTAATCGCCGCGGAGTCTGCGCGCAAACCCGGCTCACCGTTGTCTTTGCTGGAGACGTCGAAGGATCTTGGTCAATGGTTGAGAAATAGCACCTCTGAGTCGGGCAAGAGGGCCGTTGCGGTACTGCCCGGTTATGAAGACCATGCGGTCGCCGTGGATGTCCGCAGAATCGGCAGGCGTCTTTCGGTCTTTATCATCGATTCGCTGGGAACCGATCCTGCCCGGGTTGCTCAATACCGCAGGGATGTGCTTCCAGCACTCAAGGAGAGGCTGCCATCCAACGCCAAGGCGACGTTGCTCTGCCTGAGTACCCAGAAGGCGCAGACGGGATGCAAAATCTTCGCGCTGTCGGCCACGTCGAAAGCAGCAGATCAACAGGCTCTCATGGATGACCTCCACCATCGGCATGTTCATGGTGACGTGTTCGAGGACTGGAGCGGCAACGAGATCCCCGTGGCAGCGGTCGGGGAGGGCGACATCCGCATGATCGACGGAAAGCCGCTACTGTCCGCACAATTCTTCAAGCATTCGCAGTCCAGTGGCACCCTTCGTCAATGGGCGGAGGCCAACCAGCCGGGTTCTGCGTGGTCAGCCGTCAACACTCGGCACGAAACGATCAGTGACCGACATAGCCGCCACACGTCGGAACGTCATCCATGGCCTTTCGCAATCCTTGATATGGACAAGCGCGGCCTTCGCGGAACTGTCGATCCGAAGGCGATTGAACCTCGACAACTAAGCACCTCGCTGGAGCAAAAGCGGCTTGTCTACATACAGCGCGCAATAGATTTTCTGCAGGTGGCCCCGAAAGACGAAAGCCGCCAGTTCATGAAGCGTCTGGAGCGGCTTCATCTAAAGGGGGCCGATATTTCGACCCCCAATCTGAAGCACCAACCATGGGGGCCAGACCCCTACACGCTGTGACCGTGCGGGCTTGCGGGTGCGCCCGACCCGTTGTTTTTCGTACCAACTGATGTTGCCCCCGTATTCCCGGCCCCGTCCTATTCGCAATAAAGCGTCTGGTCCACCGATGGCTCCAGCCGCACCCGGGCGGCCTGCTGGGATGCGCTGGTCGGCAGGGGGCTCGCTCTGGCCATCCTCTATTCCCAGCAGCAGGCGGCCACCCGTTGCGTTGGCAAAGGCGACGCAATCCTTGGCGATTTCGCTCCAGTCCGCGGTCTTGCCGGTGACCGCTCGACCGGTCGGGCGGTCGAGATGGCCTTGCCCATTTCCTCTCTTGGGTATGCTTGCTGCATCCTGCGGAGCGGGCGACGTGTACTGAGCGACGCTGCGCTGCACTCATACAAATACGAGACTTTTCGCACTTGCCTTTCGACCCGACGTTTGAGAGTTGCGTCACGCCGTCCCCGCGCCAGACAACGCGCCGGACTCCGGCGCACGTCCCCGCCATCCCATGCCCCTCCACCTGACCGCGCGCCTGCGCCGCGCGGCGCTCGCCCTGTGGCCCGCGCCCATGCGGGTGGACGGCCGCGAACGCCTGCGGATGGTCCTGGGCGCGCTGCTCGGCGTGCTGCTGGCCGGCCTGCTCAGCCGCTGGGTGGGCGGCCAGTGGGGCATGTCGCCCTGGCTGGTCGCGCCGATCGGCGCGAGCGCGGTGCTGGTGTTCGGGGTGCCGGCGAGCCCGCTGGCGCAGCCCTGGTCCGTGGTGGGCGGCAACACCTTGTCCGCCCTGGTGGGCGTGGCCTGCGCGGCGCTGGTGCCGGATCCGGCCGTGGCGGGGGCGCTGGCCGTGGCGCTGGCGATCGCGCTCATGGTGCCGCTGCGCTGCCTGCATCCGCCGGGCGGGGCAGCCGCGCTGTTCGTGGTGATGGCGCATGGCGCGTCGCCGCAGTTCGCGCTGTTCCCGGTGATGACCAATTCCCTGCTGCTGGTGGCGGCGGGCATGGCGTGGCATGCGGCCACGGGCAAGCGCTACCCGCACGCGCAGCAGGCCCGTCCCGCTCCCGCGGGTGCGACGGAGGCGCGCGCCGCGGGGCGCTTCACGCCCGAGGACCTGGATGCCGCGCTGGCGCACTACAACCAGGTGCTGGACGTGAGCCGCGACGATCTGGAGGCGCTGCTCCACCATGCCGAGGCCGAGGCCTACCGCCGCAATTTCGGGCAACTGCGCTGCGGCGACATCATGTCGCGCGAGCCGGTCACGGCCGCGTTCGGCACGGGGCTGCAGGAGGCGTGGGCCCTGATGCGCCGCCGCCGCATCAAGGCGCTGCCGGTGGTGGACCGCGCGCGCCGCATCGTGGGCATCGTCACCACGGCCGACTTCATGCGCCAGATCGATCTCGACGTGCACCACGGCATCGGTGAGCAGCTGCGCGCGCTGGTGCGCCGCGTGGGCGCGGTGCATTCCACCAAGCCGGAGGTGGTGGGCCAGATCATGACGCGGCAGGTGCGCGTGGTGAGCGAGCGGCGCCCCGCGCTGGAACTGGTGCCGCTCTTCACGGAAGACGGCCACCACCACATTCCCGTGATCGACGAGGAGCGGCGGCTGGTCGGCATCATCACCCAGTCGGACCTGGTGCGCGCGCTGCACCGGGCCGTGCGCTAGCATCGGCCCATGCAGACCGGCATCCTCTACGCCACGCTCGCTTATGTGGCGTGGGGCGTCTTTCCCGTGTACTTCCACCAGGTGGCCTCGGTGCCGGCGCTGGAGGTGGTGCTGCACCGCACGCTCTGGTCGATGGTGCTGCTGGCCGTGGTGCTGGCGGCGCGGCGGCAGCTCGCCTGGGTGGCCGCGCTGCGCCGGCAGCCCCGGGTGGTGGCGGCCTTCCTGCTCTCGGCGCTGCTGCTGTCGGCCAACTGGCTGATCTATGTCTGGGCGGTGCACCACCAGCACGTGGTGGATGCGAGCCTGGGCTACTTCATCCTGCCGCTGGTGAACGTGGCCATGGGCTACGCCTTCCTGCACGAGCGCCCGCGCCCGGGCCAGTGGCTGGCGCTGGCCGTGGCCGCGGCCGGCGTGCTGTGGCTCACCGTGCAGGCCGGCCGCCTGCCCTGGATCGCGCTGGTGCTGGCCCTCACCTTCGGCTTCTACGGCCTGCTGCGCAAGACGGCGGTGCTGGGCGCCATGGAGGGCCTGGCCCTGGAGACGGCGCTGCTCGCGCCGCTGGCCGTGGGCGGCCTCGCCTGGCTGGGCTGGACGGGGCAGGCCGCCTGGCGGACCGCGGACGCGGCCACGCTGGGCTGGCTGGTCGCGGCCGGGCCGATCACCGCCATCCCGCTGCTGCTGTTCGCGGCAGGGGCGCGCCGCATCCCCCTGGCGACGATGGGCGTGCTGCAGTACATCTCGCCCAGCCTGCAGTTCGCGCTGGGCGTGTGGCTGTTCGGCGAGGCGGTGCAGCCGGCCCGGCTGGCGGGCTTCGTACTGATCTGGGCGGCGCTGGTGCTCTACACGCTCGAAGGCACCTGGCGGCGCCGGCGCGTGGCGGTGCCCTGAGCAGGGCGGGCTCCCTGCGCGAGCCCGGCGTTCAATGCACCATGGCTTTCGGCCAGAGGTACAGCAGGCCGCCGGTCATGGCCAGGTAGCGCAGGAACTTGCCGATCGCCATGTAGGCCACGCAAGGCCAGAACGGCAGTTTCAGCCAGCCCGCCACGGCGCAGAGCGGATCGCCCACCACCGGCAGCCAGCTCAGCAGGCAGGCCTTGGCGCCGAAGCGCTGCAGCCAGGCGAGCGCGCGCACGTTGGTGTGCTCGCCGCGCGCCTTGTCCACCGCCTTGTGCGCGCCGAGACCCATCCACCAGCTGACGGCGCCGCCCAGGGTGTTGCCCGCGGTCGCCACGAGGATGGCGGGCCAGAACAGTTGCGGGTTGAGCTGGATCAGGCCGAACACCGCCGGCTCCGAGCCCAGGGGCAGCAGCGTCGCGGAGATGAACGACACCAGGAAGACCGTGCTGAGGCCGTACTGGGGCAGTGCCAGCAGGTCCATGAGGTGTTGCATCCAGGTTTCCATAGCTGGGCGCAAGTTTAGGGGGGTGCCGCTTGCCCGCGCTGTAGCCCGGCACGCCGTCGCGCTGTGGCGGGGCGCGCCACGCCATAGTCTTTATTCAGGGCCACGGATGGGTCGTTTGGAAGATTTGATAAGCTGCGCCACCAACATGGAGCGCACCTGCTCTACCTGCGCCGCCGATGACCCTGTAACATTCGGTAAGGCGATGTGCGCCGGCCGTAACGTCATTCAAGCAGTTCAAGCACGCCAGGCGATGGCCTGGCGGCGTGGAGAGGGCATCCGTCGCTATGGGTCTTGGCAAATTCTGGGGTTCGCTGCAAACGCAGGGGGGCGGGCGTTTTTCCAACACGGAGGCGTTCTCTCCGAGCGAGGCCTTTTCCGAATTCGGCGAATCCGCGCAATTCCGCGGCTCGGACCTGCAGGCCGCGCGCATCCTCGAGCGCCGGCTGGGCCGCCCTTACCGGCGGATGGTGCCCGTGTTCCTGTGCGGGCTCTACCTGGTGTGCACGCTGGCGTTCTATGCGCTGGGCATGGTGTCCGGGCCCCTGGTGCTCATGGTGGCGGCGCTGATCGCCTGCGGCATCGCGCTGGGCACGGCCTACATGCGTTTCGGGCAGCCGGGGGAAGCGCTGGAGCCGGCACGCATGCGCGACCGGCAACTGCGCTTGCCGATCGTGGTGGCGTCCGCGTCCACCCTGCTGCTCGTCTTCTACCTGGAGCCCGTCACGCAGATCGCGCTGGCGCCGTTCCTGTTCGTCGCCATGTCGTACGGGCTACTCACGCTGTCGCGCCGCACGGCCCTGCTGCTGTGCGGCGGCATCCTGGCCGGCTATGCGCTGGTGATGGGGCTGCACTATGCAGAGCGCGAAGACGGTGTGCTGCTGCGCCTGGAGGCCCTGCATTTCGTGGCGCTCGCGCTGGCCCTGCCGGCCTATGTCCTGCTGATGGGCCGCGTGCGGCTGCTGCACCGGCTGCTGCAGAAGACCAGCAGCGAGATGAAGTCCATCGCGGAGAGCGCGCGCCTGGATGCGCTCGGCTGCCTGAACCGCCGCTCGATCCTCGCCGCGCTGGAAGAGCAGAAGCAGCTGGCCGACGAGAGCGGCATCCCGCTGTGCCTGGCGGTGGTGGACCTCGACCATTTCAAGCGCATCAACGATGAAATGGGCCACCTGTGCGGCGACGAGGTGCTGCGCACCTTCTCGCAGCTGGCCCAGCAGATCGTGCGCGGCGACGATTTCTTCGGCCGCTACGGTGGGGAGGAGTTTCTGCTGATCTTCCCGGCCACGCCCCTGCTGCCCGCGCTCAATACCTGCGAGCGCATCCGCTCGCAGGTGGAGTCGCACGACTGGAAGGAGCCGCTGCGCGGGCGCGTCACGGTCTCGGTCGGCGTCACGCAGTACGTGCTGGGCGAATCCGTGCTGGAGTTCTTCTCGCGCGCCGACACCGCCATGTACCTCGCCAAGCAGGGCGGGCGCAACCAGGTGGTGGTGCAGGAGCCCGTGGGCGCCTTCGCCCCGACCGAGGCCGGCGAGCCGCAGGTGCCGGCGCACGGCTATTTCTGAGCGCGCCGGGCAATGCCCGGGTCCGCGTCCCCTGCTTTTCATTTGCTGAAAATTTAAGCAGGTACAATCCCGCCTCTTTTTTCTTCCGCCTGTTTTTTCAGCACCCCCGCGCGCCATGCAGATCGGCCATATTCCCCTGGCGAACCGCCTGTTCGTCGCCCCCATGGCGGGGGTGACGGACCGGCCGTTCCGCCAGCTCTGCAAGGCCCTGGGCGCGGGCTACGCCGTGAGCGAGATGGTGACCTCGCGCAAGGACCTGTGGAACAGCCTGAAGACCTCGCGCCGTGCCAACCACGAGGGCGAGCCCGGCCCGATCGCCGTGCAGATCGCCGGCACCGACGCGGCCATGATGTCCGAGGCCGCGCTCTACAACATCGACCGCGGCGCGGAGATCATCGACATCAACATGGGCTGCCCCGCCAAGAAGGTCTGCAACAAGTGGGCGGGCTCGGCCCTCATGCAGAACGAGGCGCTGGCCGTGGAGATCGCGCAGGCCGTCGTCGATGCCTGCGCACCGCGCAACGTGCCCGTCACGCTCAAGATGCGCACCGGCTGGTGCCAGCAGCACCGGAATGCGGTGCAGCTCGCGCGCGCGTTCGAGGGCGTGGGCATCCAGATGCTGACGGTGCACGGCCGCACGCGCGAGCAGGGATACAAGGGCCACGCCGAGTACGACACCATCGCCGCCGTGAAGGCCGCCGTGCGCGTGCCGGTGGTGGCCAACGGCGACATCGATTCGCCCGAGAAGGCGAAGGCGGTGCTTGCCGCCACGGGAGCGGACGCGATCATGATCGGCCGCGCGGCGCAGGGCCGGCCCTGGATCTTCCGCGAGATCGGCCACTACCTCGCCACGGGCGAGCACCTGGCGCCGCCGCTGGTGGCCGAGGTGCGGCGCCTGCTGCTGGACCACCTGCAGGACCACTACGCGCTCTACGGCGAGGCCACGGGCGTGCGCAGCGCACGCAAGCACATCGCCTGGTACGTGCGCGCGCTGCCGGGCGGCGAGGCGTTCCGGCAGCACATCAACACCATCGACGACTGCGCCGCCCAGTGGCAGGCCGTCGCGCTGTTCTTCGAGGAGCTGGGCCGGCACATGGACCGCCTCCCCGCAGCGCCGCCCGAGGGGGCCGGCACGGATACCGACGATACGCAGGAACCACAAGGACTGCCCGCATGAGCAACAAGAACATCGAAGACTGCGTGCGCGAGAGCCTGCAGGGATATTTTCGCGACCTCGGGGGCGAGACCCCCGACGGCATGTACGACATGCTCGTGCGCCTGGTCGAGAAGCCGCTGCTGGAGGTGGTGATGAACCACGCCGACAACAACCAGTCCCGCGCCGCCGAATGGCTGGGGCTGAACCGCAACACCCTGCGCAAGAAGCTCGTGGAGCACAAGCTGCTCTGACCGACCGAATCCACAACCTCCCCACCACCGCAATGAACGCACTTCTCTCCGTCTCCGACAAGACCGGCATCGTCGAATTCGCCCGGGCTCTGCACGCCCTGGGCATCCGCCTGCTGTCCACCGGCGGCACCGCCAAGCTGCTGGCCGAGCAGGGCCTGCCCGTCACGGAAGTGGCAGAGGTGACCCAGTTCCCCGAAATGCTCGACGGCCGCGTGAAGACGCTGCACCCCAAGGTGCACGGCGGCCTGCTCGCGCGCCGCGAGCTGCCGGAACACATGGCCGCACTGAAGGAGCACGGCATCGACACCATCGACCTGCTGGTGGTGAACCTCTACCCCTTCGAGGCCACCGTGGCCAAGGCCGGCTGCACGCTGGCCGACGCCATCGAGAACATCGACATCGGCGGCCCCGCCATGGTGCGCAGCGCCGCCAAGAACTTGAAAGACGTGGGCGTGGTCACCTCGGCCGACCAGTACGACGCCGTGCTGGGTGAACTGAAGGCCGCGGGCAAGCTGTCCGACAAGCTGCGCTTCGCGCTGTCGGTGGCCGCGTTCAACCGCATCGCGCAGTACGACGGCGCCATCAGCGACTACCTCTCCTCCGTCACCTTCGAGGCCGAGAAGCTGTCCGAGGCCTACGTGCCCGAGCGCAATCCCTTCCCGGGCCAGAGCAACGGCCAGTTCGTCAAGCTGCAGGACCTGCGCTACGGCGAGAACAGCCACCAGCAGGCGGCCCTCTACCGCGACCTGTACCCCGCGCCCGGCTCCATCGTCACGGGCGAGCAACTGCAGGGCAAGGAACTCAGCTACAACAACATCGCCGACGCCGATGCCGCGTGGGAGTGCGTGAAGAGCTTCGACGCCGCCGCCTGCGTGATCGTCAAGCATGCCAACCCCTGCGGCGTGGCCGTGGGCCTGGACGCCGCCGACGCCTACGGCAAGGCCTTCCAGACCGATCCCACCAGCGCCTTCGGCGGCATCATCGCCTTCAACCGCCCGGTGGACGCGGCCGCCGCGCAATTGGTCGTGAAGCAGTTCGTCGAGGTGCTGATGGCGCCCGAGTTCACGCCCGAGGCGCTGGAGATCTTCAAGCCCAAGACCAACGTGCGCCTGCTGAAGATCGCGCTGCCGGAGCACAAGGGCACGACGGCCTGGAGCCGCGGCCGCAACGCCATGGATGCCAAGCGCATCGGCTCCGGCATGCTGCTGCAGACGGCCGACAACCACGAGCTGTCGCTGATGGACCTCAAGGTGGTCACCAAGAAGCAGCCCACGCTCGAGGAGATGGAAGACCTGCTGTTCGCCTGGAAGGTCGCCAAGTACGTCAAGAGCAATGCCATCGTGTTCTGCAAGGGCGGCATGACGATGGGCGTGGGCGCGGGCCAGATGAGCCGCCTGGATTCGGCGCGCATCGCCAGCATCAAGGCCGAGCACGCCAAGCTGTCGCTGCAGGGCACGGTGGTGGCGAGCGACGCCTTCTTCCCGTTCCGCGACGGCCTGGACGTGGTGGTGGATGCGGGCGCGACCTGCGTGATCCAGCCCGGCGGCTCCATGCGCGATCAGGAAGTGATCGACGCGGCCGACGAGCGCGGCGTGGCCATGGTGTTCAGCGGCGTGCGCCACTTCCGCCACTAAGAGCGGCTAACACGACCCTTCTGGAGTCGTTGCCGCATCTTGTCGTACTACTCGTACTGCCTGCGATACGGCGCCTGGCCAGAACCGCTTCGCTGGGTCGTGTTGGCCGCTCTAACGGCCGGTCGCCGCGGCGACCGGCCGCGCAGATGCCAGGCGGTCCGGAGTCAGACCGTCTGGATCGACTGGCGCACGCTGCGCGTGCCGTGCACGTTGGCGGGGTTGCCGGCCATCACGTTCACCGGCGTGCGGCCTCCGTCCACGTCGGTGTTGGCGATGCGCAGGGTGGACTGCCGGGAGTCGAAGCGGAAGAGGAAGGATTTCAGGTTCTGCGCGGTGGAGTCGGCGATGTCCACATGCGCGGTGATCGGGTAGCCGCCGCGCGTGACGGCCAGTTGCCCGATCTGGTTCGCATAGATGCCGCGCAGCTTCAGGTCCACGTCGCCGTTGATCTGGATCGCCTTGTCGTGGCTGTTCTGGAACGACGAGTTCGTGATCTCCACGTGGGCCGGGCCCGGAGGGATGCTCTTGGCGGAATAGCCGGCGCGCTGCGCATCCACGGCCCGGTTCTCCGCGCCATCGACGGTGATGAAGTCGTCGTCCGTCTGCAGGCCGTGCACGTTGTCGAGCCTGGCGTCGCCCAGCAGGTGGATGCCGTCGCCGCCCTTGAACTGCAGGTTCTTCACGGACGCGCCCGGCTCCAGGATGAAGACCGGCAGATGCGTCTCCGCCGTGCCGCCGCCGTTGAGCCCGGGCCCGGCGCTGAAGAGCCGGCCCTGGCCGTCGAAGGTCTGGCCGGCCTTCACGACGATGGGTTTGTTCACCTCCACCGTGCCCGTCGGCGCGCCGACCCGCATGTTGGCGGGAGGCTTCGCGGCATGGGCCGTGGTGGCCGTGCCGCGCGCTGCGTGCGCCGTGCCGGCGCGGCCGGCATCGGTGTGCGCCACGGCACGTTGCGTGGTGTGCGAGGCCGGATGCGCCGTCCCGGCGGCATGCCCCGCGGCGCTTCCGCCAGAGCGGGATGACGGGGCGGCTCCGCCGCGCATGCGCTTCAGGAGGCCTTCGAGCAGGGTGGCGAGGGATTGCTGCAGTGCCTGGCTGCCGTTGTGCCGGGCCGCGGAGGCGGCCTGGTCCGATGCCGCGGCATGCCGTGCGGTCAGGGAAGACGAGAGAAAGGCGATGGGGTTCATGGATCTCGCGAAAAGTGCGGCGCCGAAGCGCCGGTACGCCATGCCCGATGCACGGCGTCGCATCCACTCTGCGCTCCGGAACCGGCACGCCGTTGCCGCCACGCGAAGCGGCGGCCATGCAGCCGAAGCGTGCCCCGGCGCGCCCGGCTCCGGCCCGGGTCAGCCCGCGGAGACCAGGCGGAACACCTCGCGCGCCGCGGCGACGGTCTCGTCGATGTCCTGCGCGCTGTGGGCGCTGCTCACGAAACCGGCCTCATAGAGCGCGGGTGCGATGTACACGCCGCGGTCCAGCAGCCCGTGGAAGAGCGCGTTGAACCGCGCGCCGTCCGTGGTCATCACCGTCGGATAGTTCCGGGGCAGCTCGGGCAGCAGGAAGAAACCGAACATGCCGCCTTCGCTGTCCGCGCTGAAGGGCAGGCCTTCCGCGCGCGCCGCGTCGGCCAGCCCGCCGGTCAGGGCGCGGGTGCGCTCGCCCAGCGCCTCGTAGAAGCCGGGGCGGGCGATCTCGCGCAGCGTGGCGAGGCCGCAGGCGGTGGCCACCGGGTTGCCCGAAAGCGTGCCGGCCTGGTACACCGGCCCGAGCGGGGCCAGCTGCTCCATGATCGCGCGCGGTCCGCCGAACGCCGCGAGCGGCATGCCGCCGCCGATCACCTTGCCGAGCACGGTGATGTCGGGCTGGAAGCCCGGGATGTCGCGGGCATAGACGCTCTGCGCGCTGCCGAGCGCCACGCGGAAGCCCGTCATCACCTCGTCGAACACCAGCAGTGCGCCGTGCTGCGTGCAGAGCTCGCGGCAGCGCCGCATGAAGGGCACGCTGGCGCGCACGAAGTTCATGTTGCCGGCGATGGGCTCGATCATGAGCCCGGCGATCTCGCTGCCGTGCAGAGCGAAGGCCTCTTCGAGCTGGGCGATGTCGTTGTATTCCAGCACGAGCGTGTGCTGTACCACCTCGGCCGGCACCCCGGCGCTGGTGGCGTGGCCGAAGGTGGCCAGGCCCGAGCCGGCCTTGACCAGCAGCGCGTCGGCATGGCCGTGGTAGCAGCCGTTGAACTTGATGATCCTGCTGCGGCCCGTGGCGCCGCGCGCGAGCCGGATGGCGCTCATGCCGGCCTCGGTGCCGGAACTGACCAGGCGGATCATCTCCATGGACGGCACGTGGCGGAGGATCTCCTCGGCCAGCTCGACCTCGCGCTCGGTGGGCGCGCCGAAGCTGAAGCCGTCGAGCGCGGCCTTCTGCACCGCTTCCAGCACGGCCGGATGGCCGTGGCCCAGGATCATGGGACCCCAGGAGCCGATGTAGTCGATGAAGCGCTGGCCGTTGGCGTCCCAGAAGTAGGCGCCCTGGGCGCGCTGCACGAAGCGGGGCGTGCCGCCCACCGCGCGGAAGGCGCGCACGGGCGAGTTGACGCCGCCGGGGATGAGCGCCTTGGCGCGTTCGAAGAGGGGAAGGTTGAGGTCAGTGCTGGGTGTCATGGGGAGGCATCACGAAGCCGTCGGTGGACGTGGGATCGGTCCCGGGGCCGTCGTCGGGGTCTTCGTCGTCGTCATCGTCGTCCGGCTGGGCCCAGAACATCCGGTCGGGCAGGATGTGGCCCATGCCCGGCCGGAAGCCGGCGTCCAGGCAGCGGTCGAGGTAGGTGAGCGCTTCGCTGGCCGCTTCGGCGAGGTCGTTGCCGCTGGCCACGAGCGCGGCGAGCGCCGCCGACAGCGTGTCGCCGGCGCCGGTGAAGGTGGCGTCGAACAGCTCGAAGCGCGTGGTGCCGAGCACGGTCTGCGCGGAGGTGAGCACGTTCTCGACGTGCTGCTCGGGCGCGGGAATGCCGGTGACCAGCAGGTAGGGCACCCCGAGTTCGGAGGCGGCCATGGCGAGGTCGCGTGCGGAGGGCTTGCGGTCGCTGGACCAGTCCGGCAGCAGCCAGCGCGAAAGCGTGCTGTAGTTGCCCACCAGCACCGAGGTCTGGGGCAGCAGCAGTTCCTGGAAGGCGTCGAGGTACTGGTCGATGAGGTCGTCGCGCCACCACGACAGGTTGGGCATGTAGGCGATCACCGGCACGTCGTCGTAGTCGGACGCGATGGAGGCGATGGCGCTGAGGTTCTCGGGGCTGCCGACGAAGCCGACCTTGATCGCCTGCACCGTCAGGTCCTCGAGCACGCTGCGGGCCTGCTCCGCCACGGCCTCGTCGTCCAGCGCGTAGTGGTCGAACACCTGCGCGGTGTCGCGTACGTACGCGCCGGTCACGACGGCCACCGCATGCCCGCCCACCGAGGCGATGGTGGCGATGTCGCCCGTCAGGCCGCCCGCGCCGCTGGGGTCGCTGGCGTTGAAGGCCATCACGCAGATGGGGACCCCGCCGTCGTCGTCGGTGCCGGAGGAGGGGGGAGGGGTGAGCTTGGAGGGGGAATCTGTGGTCATTGCGCCGCACCAGCGTAACGGTTGGCACGGAAGCTGCGTCCCGCCGTGATGTCTAGATACAATCGTTGCATTCTATGTGAAGGCCCCTTAAGCTGTGACGGACCCTAAAACCTGGATGTGCCTGATTTGCGGTTGGATATATGACGAAGCCGCAGGTTCGCCCGAGCACGGAATAGCGCCCCAGACCCGCTGGGAGGATGTGCCCATGAATTGGACCTGTCCTGAATGCGGAGCACGCAAGGAAGACTTCGAAATGGTCCAGATCTGAGCGTGCCTCCGGCAAAAAAACGTCGTTTTTTACCATCATCAGCGGTGACGAAATTGACCCAGACCAGTGGCGCAACCTTCAAGGTGCTTGTCGTGGACGACAGCAACACCATCCGCCGGAGTGCCGAGATCTTTCTCAAGCAGGGAGGCCACGAGGTCCTGCTGGCGGACGATGGCTTCGACGCCCTGGCGAAGGTCAATGATTATCAACCCCAGTTGATTTTCTGCGACATCCTGATGCCGAAACTGGACGGCTACCAGACCTGCGCCATCATCAAGCGCAATGCGCGCTTCGCGGACACGCCCGTTGTCATGCTCTCGTCAAGAGACGGGGTATTCGACAAGGCGCGCGGCCGCATGGTGGGCTGCCAGGAATATCTCACCAAACCATTTACCAAAGACCAGCTGCTGAAAGCGGTTCAGCAGTTCGGTAATGCCCAACAAGGAGCGATGTAATGCCCATCCAGAAAGTTCTGGTTGTTGACGACTCGAAGACCGAGCTGATGTTCCTGACCGACCTGCTGCAGAAGAAAGGCATGCAGGTGCGCACCGCCGAGAACGCCGACGAGGCCTTCCGCCGCCTGGCCGAGGAAAAGCCCGACCTGATCCTGATGGACGTGGTCATGCCCGGCCAGAACGGCTTCCAGCTCACGCGCGCCATCAGCCGCGACCCCCAGTACGCCGACGTGCCCATCATCATGTGCACGAGCAAGAACCAGGAGACCGACCGGGTGTGGGGCATGCGCCAGGGTGCGCGCGGGTATATCACCAAGCCGGTGGATCCCGCGGAGCTGCAGGCCAAGATCGACGCGCTGAACTGATCCCGGCCGTCCGTCCATGGCCAATCGCGAAGCGCTCCGAGAACTCCAGACCCGGCTGGCGGCCCGATTGCAGGCCGCGCGGGTCGAAGGTTCGTCCGTGTCCTCCTGGCTGGCCGTGGAGTCGGCCGGCCGCCGTTTCCTGCTTCCCCTGGGCCAGTCCGGAGAGATCTTCCCGTGGACGGGCGTGCAGCCCGTCCCCTATACCCAGGGCTGGTTCCTCGGTGTCGCCAACCTGCGCGGATCGCTGATCGGCGTGGTGGACCTGGCCGGCCTGCTGGGGCAGTCCACCGCCCGCACCGAGCAGGCGCTCGGCGAGGCCAGCCTGCTCGTGCTGAACGCCGCGCTGGAGGTGAACGCGGCGCTGCTGGTCGATCGCCTCTCGGGCCTGCGCGGCACCGATGCCTTCGTGGACTCATCGCCCCCCGGTGACGACGCACCCCCGTACTTCGGCACCACCTACCTGGATGCCGAGGGGACCCCGTGGCAGGAGCTGAACCTGCAGGCGCTCTCCCAACACCCCGCATTCCTCAGCATCAGCGCTTGAGCGCACTCCCTCTCTGAAGGCCGAACCATCATGTCCGTCGTGAATCCGTTTGCAAAACTCTTCCCCCGCAGGACCGCGGGAGATGCCTCTGCCGGCCAGGACTCGCTCGCGGCCGCCTCCTACCAGTCGGACGGCATGCAGAGCGTCCAGGGGGAGCCTTCGGCGCTGCCGCCGTCGCCGGAAGGCGATTTCGCCGAAGAGGATCTGATCTCGCTGCCCCTGCTCGGCCGTGCCACGGCGGCGGCGCACCAGCGCCGGCTGCTCACGCTGCTGGCCGTGGGCGTGGTGGTGCTGGCGCTGATCGCCGGCTGGGTGCTGAAGCAGGCGGACCGTTCCGCCCAGCAGCTCGCCGCCACCGGCCAGGCCCTGATGCAGTCCCAGCGGCTGGCGAAGTCGGTCTCGCAGGCACTGGTCGGCAGCCCGCAGGCCTTCCCCGACGTGGTGGACAGCTCGGGCGTGCTGGTGCGCAACGTGCGCGCGCTGTCGTCCGGCGACGATGACCTGGGCGTGCAGGCCCTGGGCGAACCGTTCAAGCCCGACCTGGAAGCGATCACGCCGCTGATGGAGCGCGCGGAGCGCAATGCCGGCGTCGTGATGGGCCAGCAGAAGATCCTCACGCAGGTGGGCGATGCGCTGCGCACCATCAACCGGCAGTCGTCCGACCTGCTGGAGATCGCCGAGACGATCTCCTCGCTGAAGCTGCAGCAGAACGCGCCCTCCACGGACATCTCCGCGTCCGGCCAGCTCGTGATGCTGACACAGCGCATCGGCAAGTCCGCCAACGAGTTCCAGACCACCGAGGGCGTGAGCCCCGAGGCCGTGTTCCTGCTGGGCAAGGACCTGAATTCCTTCCGCGAGATCGCCCAGGGCATGCTCGACGGCAGCAGCGACCTGCGCCTGTCGGCCACGCGCGATCCGCAGACGCGCGAGCAGCTCGAGAACCTGATCAAGGTGTACGACCAGACCCGCGTGCAGGCCGGCGCCATCCTCGGCAACCTGCAGGGCCTGGTGTCCGCCCGCGAGGCGCAGTCCGCCATCATTGCCGACAGCGAGCCGCTGCGCCGCCAACTCGAAGGCCTGCAGACCAAGCTCTCCGGGCAGACCGGCCTGGGCGCAGGGCAACTGGCCGCCCTGGTGGCCGCCGGCCTGTTCGTGCTGCTGTGCGGCGTGGGCATTTCCCGCGTCCAGCTGATGGACAGCCGCACCCGCCAGGCCGCTGCCGAAATGCAGCAGCGCGACGCCCGCCGCCAGGAGCAGGAGGCCAAGCGCGTCAACGACGCCAACCAGGCCGCCATTCTGCGACTCATGAACGAACTGCAGTCGGTCGCCGAGGGTGACCTGACGCAGGAAGCCACCGTGACGGAAGACATCACGGGCGCCATCGCCGACTCGGTGAACTACACGGTGGAAGAGCTCCGCCAACTGGTGGGCAGCGTGCAGAACACGGCCACCCGCGTGGCCCAGACGACGGCGCAGGTGGACAGCACTTCGACCGAACTGCTGGCCGCCTCCACCGAACAGCTGCGCGAGATCCGCGAAACCGGCCGCTCGGTGCTCGACATGGCGACCCGAATCAACGAGGTGTCCGCGCAGGCGCAGGAATCGGCCGCGGTGGCGCGCCAGTCGCTGCAGGCCGCGGACTCCGGTCTGCAGGCCGTGCAGAACGCCATCGGCGGCATGAACTCCATCCGCGACCAGATCCAGGACACCTCCAAGCGGATCAAGCGGCTGGGCGAATCGTCGCAGGAGATCGGTGAAATCACCGAGCTGATTTCCGACATTACCGAGCAGACGAACGTGCTGGCACTGAACGCCGCCATCCAGGCCGCCTCGGCCGGCGAAGCGGGCCGCGGCTTCTCCGTCGTGGCGGAAGAAGTGCAGCGCCTGGCCGAACGCTCCGCCGACGCCACGCGCCAGATCTCGGCGCTGGTGAAAGCCATTCAGACCGACACGCAGGATGCGGTGGCCGCCATGGAGCGCTCCACGCAGGGTGTGGTGGAAGGCGCGCGCCTGTCCGACTCCGCCGGCACGGCCCTGACCGAGATCGACCGCGTGTCGCGGCGCCTCGCCGAGCTGATCGAGCAGATTTCCTCTTCCGCGTCGCGCGAGGCCGAGCTGGCCAACGGCGTGGCCGACAACATCCAGCACATCTTCGCGGTGACCGAGCAGACCGGAGAAGGCACGCGCACCACGGCGCAGCAGGTGCGCGAACTGTCGCACATGGCCGAGGAGCTCCGCCAGTCGGTGGCGCGTTTCAAGATCGCCTGACGGGACGGCCTGCAGCCAGCTAGCATCAACGAACGGCTCGCGAAGCCGGGGACGAATTCATGTCACCTATTGACGCCGCAAACGCACCGGCCGCGGATTGGAGCCAGGGAGAGCAGGATCTCGGGCCCCTGGCCTGGGTGCTGGATGAGTTGCGCAAGTCGCTCGACGGCGCCGTCAAGGCCATGCGCCGCTTCGTGCGCGATGCCGAGGCCGCGCGCGAGTCCGATCTCGCCTCGCTGGACGCCGGGGCGCTGCGCATCGCGCGCCAGCAACTGCACCAGGCCAGCGGCGCGCTGGAGATGGTGGGCATGGGCCCGCCGGCCCTCGTGCTGCGCTCCATGGAAGCGGCGGTGCAGAAATTCGTGCAACGCCCCGAGCTGTGCAGCAACGATGCGGCGGCCGTGATCGAGCGCGCGAGCTTCGCGCTGGTGGAATACCTGGAAAGCGTGCTGGCGGGCAAGCAGGTGTCGCCGGTGGCGCTGTTCCCCCAATACCGCGACGCGCAGGCCCTGACCGGCGCCGAGCGGGTGCATCCCGCAGACCTGTGGCCGGTGGAGCGGCGTTTCCGCGAGCCCGACTTCGTGGTGGATGCCGCCCCCCTGGAATACGGTGCCGAGGCGCGCAGCCGGCTCGACGCCGCCGTGCTGCGCATCGTGCGCTCCGGCGACCTGGCCGCCGCGCGCGAGATGCAGGACATCTGCCTGGGCTTCGTGGCCGGGCAGTCCGACCGCCAGGCGCGCGCCTTCTGGAAGATCTGCGCCGGTTTCTTCGAGGCGCTCGCGCAGGGCCGCCTCGCGCCGGACGTCTATGTCAAGCGCGTGGCCTCGCGCGTGCTCATGCAGTACGCCACGTTGGCCCGGGGCGAGCCCACGGTCGCCGACCGCCTGGTGCAGGACCTGCTCTTCTTCTGCTCGCAGGCCCGGCCCGCGTCCGACGATGCCGCCGCGCCGCCGGCCGACCAATCCGTGCTGCATGCCGTGCGCCAGGCCTTCGGCCTGGAGCGCTTCCGGCCGGTGGACTATTCCACGCCGCGCTTCGGGCTCTACGACCCGGCGCTGCTGGCCCAGGCGCGCAAGCGCATCGCCGCGGCCACCGAGACCTGGTCCGCCCTGGCCGGCGGAGACCGCAACAAGCTCAAGCCGGCGGCCGACCAGTTCAGCCTGGTCTGCGATTCCCTGGCCAAGCTGCAGCCCGGCAGCGAGCCGCTGTCCCGTGCGCTGTCGCGTGCGGTGGACTCCACGGTCCGCTCCGGCGAACCGCCGCTGCCCGCACTGGCCATGGAAGTCGCCACGGCCGTGCTGTACCTCCAGGCCTCCTTCGAGGAACTGGAAACCGCCCAGGACCACATGGCCGACCGCGCCAGCCGGCTCGCCGAGCGGCTGGACAGCGTGGCCGCGGGCGGTGAATCCGCGCCGCTGGAGCCCTGGATGGAGGAGCTCTACCGCCGCGTGAGCGACCACCAGACCATGGGCAGCGTGGTGGACGAACTGCGGGCCACGCTGGGCGAGGTCGAGAAGTCGCTGGACCAGTATTTCCGCAGCCCGGGCGACCTGCCGGTGCTGGGCAGCGTGCCCGGCCGCCTCGCGCAGATGCGCGGCGTGCTGTCCGTGCTGGGCCTGGACCAGGCCTCGCTGGCCGTGGTCCACATGCGCGACACCGTCGAGCGGCTGCTGCGCGGCGACGTGCCCGAGGAAGAGCGCCAGGCGGTCTTCGAGAAGCTGGGCAGCAACCTGGGTGCCCTGGGCTTCCTCATCGACATGCTCAGCTACCAGCGCACCATGGCGCGCAAGCTGTTCATCTACGACGAGCCGGCGGGCGAACTGCGCATCCTGATGGGACGCACGCGCACCCGCGCCGGCGACCTGCCCGAGGAGCAGGATGCCCATATCGAGGCACGCGCCCCGGTGCCTGCCCCGCTGCCGCTGGTCCCGGACGGAGTGCAGCCGCCGATCGGGGACGGACCCGCCGCGCCCGAGGCGTCCCGCGTGGCGCCCGTGGCGGCGCCCGTGCCTGCCGCCGTGGCTCCCGCTGCTCCGATGGCCTCCGAGGAGGAGGCCGACGACGAAGGCGAACTGCTGGACATCTTCCTGGAAGAAGCGCGCGAAGTGGTGGCCAATGGCCTGGAGGCGGTCGAAGGGCTGCGCTCCGAGCCGGCCGACCTGAGCGGCCAGACGACGCTGCGGCGCGCCTTCCACACGCTCAAGGGCAGCTCGCGGATGGTGGGGCTGAACGACTTCGGCGAGGCCGCCTGGTCCATGGAGCAGGTGCTCAATGCGTGGCTGGCGGAGCAAAAGCCGATCCAGCCGCCGATGCTGCAACTGTCGGACGAGGCATTGCGTGCCTTCGGCCGCTGGGCGGACGACATCGCCGCCGGCCGGACCGGAGGCTGGGAGCCCCGGGGCTTCGCGGAGTCCGCGCAGGCCATGCGCGAGCGGGGCGAATACCTGCCGCTGGCCGGCGCTGCCGCGGTGGCGGCCGGCGTGGCGACGGAGGCCCCGTCCACCGATGTGCCGGCGGAAGAAGCGCCGCATGCCGGCAGCCCCGCGGTGGACGACGCTGGCCTCGAAGCACATCCGGCATCCGACGCGCTGGCTCCCGACGCGCTGGACTCCGACCTGTCCATGGACTTCGGGGGGCAGGACGCGGCAGCCCCCGTGGCGGAGCCCGAAACCCCCGAGGTCGCCGCCGAAGCGGCCCCTGCTTTCGATCTGGACCTGGATCTGGACTTTCCCTCCGAGGCCGCCGCGCCGGACGAAGCGCCGCTGGATTTCGCCGAGACGCTGCCGCCGGTGCCCGATGCGTCCACGGAGGCGCTCCCGGAGGAGGCTCCGGCAGAGGTGCCTTCGGCGGAGCTGGCCGAAGACATCGATTTCTCGGCATTCTCCGAGGCGCTGGCCGAGGGTGCCGCCGGCCAGCCGGCGGAAGCCGCCCTGCCTGCCGCGCACGACGACGCGCCGCTGCCCGAAATTCCCGACGCTTCCTCGCCCGACGCGGCGCTGCAGGCGGCGGGCATGCCGCCCCTGGCCGATCTGCTGGCGGAGGCGGAGCTGCTTCCCGATGCGGCCGTGCCGCTGGAGGCCGCGGCACCGCTGGCGGAACCGCCGGCCGATGCCTGGCCCGACCTGTCGCTGGACGGTGAATTCGCTCCCGAGGCGGCGGACGCCGGCGTGCATGCAGGTTCCGATGCGCGCCTGGCCGCAATGCAGGCGGATGCCGATGCCGATGGATCGGCGTTGGACGTCCCCGGTGCGGATGCGCAGCCCGTGGAGGCATTGGCCCCGTTTCCGGACGATGCGCTGGAAGCCCCGGTGCCCGCTGCCGCGGGCCTGCCGGTGGAGCCGGAGGCCGCCACCGCGGATTCCGTCCCGCTGCCGGAACACGAGCCCGGAGCGGAAGGCGATGTCCCTGCCGGGGCGGACGAATCCTCGACGGAGGCCGGAGCGGACCCACTGCTGGGGGCCGAGCCGCCGGAAGAGGCCGTCAAGGTCATCGAGACCCTGCGCATCGGCATTCCCCTCTACAACGTCTATCTCAACGAGGCGGACGAGTGGTCGCGCCGCCTGGTCACCTGCCTGCAGGAATGGTCGCTGGAGCTGCACGAGCCGCTGCCGGACACGGCCGTGGCACTGGCCCACTCGCTGGCCGGCAGCTCCGCCACCGTGGGCTTCCAGGCGCTGTCGGACATGGCGCGTGCGCTGGAGCATGCCCTGCAGCACGTGCAACTGCAGCCGCAGGGCACGCCAGAGCAGGCGCGTGTCTTCATGGCGGCCTCGGAAGACATCCGCCGCCTGCTGCACCAGTTCGCCGCCGGGTTCCTCAAGGAGCCGCATCCCCAGATCCTGGCGGAGCTGCGCGAGATCCTCGAGTCCGAGATCGAGCCGGCACCCTGGGAGGTCCCGGCTGGCGAAGCGGCGGATGCGCAGCCGCACGGCCATGCCGGGGCGGACGCCGAAGCCCCGGCCGATTCTGGTCCCGATGCAGGCCGTGCCGTTTCCGTGCCCGCCACGGAAGAGCCTGCCCCGCGCGGCCATGTGGCGCCCGCGCTGTCTGTGCCCCTGCCCGCGCAGGACGCGGCCCGGGGAGCCGCCCGCGCGCCGGAAACCGTGGCCACGGACATCGACGACGACATCGACGCGCTGGACGTGATCGATCCCGACCTGTTCCCGATCTTCGAGGAAGAGGCGGTGGAATTGCTGCCCGTGCTGGGCGCCGCACTGCGCCAGTGGTCGGCCCGCCCCGAGAACCTGGGTGCCCGCAACGAGGCGCTGCGCGCGCTGCACACGCTCAAGGGCAGCTCCCGCCTGGCCGGCGCGATGCGGCTGGGAGAAATGGCGCACCGGCTGGAATCGGCCGTGGAGCAGATCGATTCCGAAGCGCCGAGCGCCGAGGCGATCGAGCCGCTGCTGGTGTCCTTCGACGGTCTGCAGGCGAGCTTCGATGCCCTGCGCTCCATCGGCGCCCAGGGATTGGCCCAGGCCGTGGCGGTGGAGCCGCTGGCCGCGCAGGGCCCGGCCGCCGAGTCCACCGCCGGCACGGTGGCGGAGCCTGCTCCGGCACCCGTGCCGCGCCGCGCCGTGGCCCTGCCCGGCGCGTCCCAGCTCACGGCGGCCCGGCCGGTGTCGAGCCAGTCGGTGCGCGTGCGCGCCCAGTTGCTGGACCGCCTGGTCAACCAGGCCGGCGAGGTGATGATCGCCCGCTCCCGCCTGGATGCCCGCATGGCGCAGATGAAGGATTCGCTGGCCGATCTCACGGGCAACCTGGAGCGCCTGCGCCAGCAGCTGCGCGACATCGAGGTGCAGGCCGAGACGCAGATGCAGTCGCGGCTGGCGCTGTCGAAGGATTCCTCGGCCGACTTCGATCCGCTGGAATTCGACCGCTTCACCCGCGTGCAGGAACTGACCCGCATGATGGCCGAGTCGGTGAACGACGTGGCCACCGTGCAGCGCAACCTGCAGCGCACCATGGAAGGCGCGGAAGACGACCTGATCGCCCAGGGGCGGCAGGCACGTGAACTGCAGCGCGACCTGCTGCGCACGCGCATGGTGGAGTTCGAGGGCATTTCCGAGCGCCTCTACGCCGTCGTGCGCCAGGCTTCCAAGGAGACGGGCAAGCAGATCAAGCTCGACATCGCGGGCGGCTCCATCGAGATGGACCGCGGCGTGCTCGACCGCATGACACCCGCCTTCGAGCACCTGCTGCGCAACTGCGTGGCGCACGGCATCGAGCCGCCGGAAGCACGCACGGCCGCGGGCAAGCCCGCGACCGGTTCCATCACCGTGGCCCTGAAGCAGGATGGCAACGACGTGTCCGTGGAGTTCCGCGACGATGGCGCCGGCCTCGACCTGGAGCGCATCCGCGCGAAGGCGGCCAGCCAGGGCCTGATCGCCCCGGATGCCGTGGTCGGTCCCGCGGAAGCCGCCCAGCTGATCTTCATGCCCGGCTTCTCCACGGCCGCCGAGGTCACCGGCCTGTCCGGTCGCGGCATCGGCATGGACGTCGTGCGCTCCGAGGTGAACGCCCTGGGCGGACGCGTGGAGACCACCACCGAAGCGGGCCAGGGCACCTCGTTCCGCATGGTGCTGCCGCTCACGACCGCCGTGACGCAGGTGGTGATGCTGCGCGCGGGGGCGCTTACGCTGGGCGTTCCGGCCAACCTCGTGGAGATCGTGCGCCGCACCGGCGCGGGCGAACTGGACGAGGCCTACCGCACCGGCAGCTTCGAGGACGGCGTCGAAGCGCTGCCCTTCTTCTGGGCGGGCGCGCTGCTGCAGTCCTCGGCCAGCAGCCAGGAAACCTCGGGCCGCACCCGGCCCGTCGTGATCCTGCGCAGCGCGTCGCAGCGCATCGCGATGCACGTGGACGAAGTGCTGGGCAACCAGGAAGTGGTGGTCAAGAACCTCGGCCCGCAGCTCTCGCGCCTGCCCGGCCTGGCCGGCATGTCGGTGCTGGCTTCCGGGGCCGTCGTGCTGATCTACAACCCCGTGGCGCTCGCGACGGTGTACGGCGAGCAGGTGCGCACCCAGATGACCGCGCCCGTGGCCGCATCCGTGGAGGCCGGCTCCGTGCCGTCGGTGGCGGCCGGCGCCGCGGGTGGCGGTGGTGCGCCGATCGCGCCTGCTTCCCAGGTCCCGCTGGTGCTGGTGGTGGACGACTCCATCACCGTGCGCCGCGTCACGCAGCGCCTGCTCAAGCGCGAGGGCTACCGCGTGGCGCTCGCCGCCGACGGGCTGCAGGCCCTGGAGCGCCTGCAGGAGGAGCGGCCGGCCGTGGTTCTCTCGGACATCGAGATGCCGCGCATGGACGGCTTCGACCTCGCGCGCAACATCCGCGCCGACCGCGAGCTGCACGCGCTGCCGATCATCATGATCACCTCGCGCATCGCGCAGAAGCACCGCGAGCACGCCGCGGAGCTGGGAGTCAACCACTACCTGGGCAAGCCGTACTCCGACGAGGAACTGCTGAGCCTGGTGCACCACTACGCCCGCGCCGCGGCCGCTGCTGCGGCCGGGCAGGGCGGCGGGGAGGCCGTGCCCGCGGAGGCCGCTGCCGGCTGACGCGGAGCCGGCCGGCCGTCGGTCGGTCCGTCAGGCCGGCGCGGCCTCCGACTTCACCACGGCATAGCGCGCCAGCGTGCGCTGGCGCGCCTCGTCGTGGTCCACGACGGGGTGCGGGTAGTTGTCGCCCAGTCGCACCCCGGCGGCCTCGAGCTCCAGTGGGCCGGCCTCCCAGGGGGCGTGCAGCCAGCGGTCGGGCAGGGCCGCCAGCTGGGGCAGGTAGAGGCGGATGAAGCGGCCCTTGGGATCGAACTTCCGGCTCTGGCTCACCGGGTTGAAGATGCGGAAATACGGTTGCGCATCGCAGCCGCTGGAACTGGCCCACTGCCACCCGCCGTTGTTGGCGGACAGGTCGAAATCGTTGAGCTTTTCCGCGAAATAGCGCTCCCCCCACCGCCAGTCCACGCCCAGGTCCTTCACCAGGAAACTGGCCACGACCATGCGCAGCCGGTTGTGCATGTAGCCCGTCCGGTTGATCTGGGCCATGGCGGCGTCCACCAGCGGGTAGCCGGTGCGGCCCTCGCACCATGCGGCGAAACGCTCCCGCGCCTGCGGGCCGTCCTCCCAGGCGATGGCGTCGTAGGCCGGCTTGAAGCTGGCGCCGCCGGCCACCTGCGGATGGTGGGCCAGCACCTGGAAGTAGAAGTCGCGCCAGATCAGCTCGTTGAGCCACGTGGCGGCGCCGGTGCTGCCCTGGCGCATGCGCTCGTGCGCGGCGCGTGCCGCCCGCCGCGGCGACAGCGTGCCGAAGCGCAGGTGCACGCTGAGGTAGCTCGGCCCCTTCACGGCCGGAAAGTCGCGTGCCTCGCCGTACTGGTCGATCCGCTGGAGAAAATCGTCCAGCAGCGCGCGCGCGCCGTCCATGCCCGGCGGCAGGGGCAGGCGGTCCAGCCCCGCGGGCTCGAAGCCGATGTCGGCCAGCGCGGGTACGCCGCCACGCTCTCCTTCCGGACGGGGCGCGAGCCGGCCCGCATGGCGCTCCACGGGATAGGCGCTCAGGTAGAACGCGTCCACCTTGCGCAGCCAGGCATTCTTGTAGGGCGTGAACACGGTGTAGGGCGTGCCGCCCTGGGTCAGGACCTCCGCGCGTTCGAAAATCGCGTGGTCCTTGTAAGTGAGCATTTGCACACCGCCTGTGCCCAGCCTGCGGCGGACGCGGTCGTCGCGCTCCAGGGCGACCGGCTCGTCGTCATGGTTGGCGAACACGGCCTGCACCCCCAGTCGCGCGGCCAGCGCGGGCACTTCCTCCGCGGCCACGCCGTGGCGCACGATCAGCCCGCCGTGGCGGTGGCCCGAGAGGGCGCGCAGGGACGCGTCGAGCTGCACCAGCGATTCGCGGATGAACTCCACGCGCCGGTCCGCCCGCGGCAGCGGATCCAGGATGGCCGTGTCGAAAACGAAGACGCAATGCACCTGGCCGCACTGGCGCAGTGCGTGGTAGAGCGCGGCATGGTCGTCGCTGCGCAGGTCGCGCCGGAACCAGACCAGGCCTTTGGAAAAAGTGGGCTCCATGATCGTCGTTAAAATTGGGGGATGCCTGCCGATTCTGCGCCCATGAACCTGACGCACCACTTCCTGATCGCCATGCCGGGGCTGGAAGACGAGTCGTTTGCCCGCAGCGTCGTGTACCTGTGCGAACACAGCGAGCGCGGCGCGCTCGGGCTCATCATCAACAAGCCGTCCGACCTCAGCCTCAAGGGCCTGTTCGACAAGGTGGACCTGTCGCTGCGGCGCGAAGACCTGTCGCTCGAACCGGTGTTCCGCGGCGGCCCGGTCCAGACGGAGCGCGGCTTCGTGTTGCACGAGGCCATGGGCCCATCCTCCGGAAAGCAAGCCGCGGGCGAAGGCGGCGCGCAGGCCGAAGGCGAGGGCGCGGAAGAGTCCGCCTACGCCTCCACCATGTCCATTCCCGGCGGTCTCGAGATGACCACGAGCAAGGACGTGCTCGAGGCCCTGTCCACCGGCGCCGGTCCGCGGCGCGTGCTGGTGACCCTCGGCTATTCCTCGTGGGGCGAAGGCCAGCTCGAGTCCGAGCTGGCCGAGAACAGCTGGCTCACCGTGGGCGCCGACCTGTCCGTGATCTTCGACACCCCCGTGGGCCAGCGTTACGACCGGGCCCTCGCCCTGCTGGGGCTGCAGTCCTGGATGCTCTCGCCCGAGGCGGGCCACGCATGAGCGGTCCCATGCCGGACCCCTTGCCCGCCGCTCCAGCCGCCGCACCTTCCGCCGTTCCGGCGCATCTCCAATCATTCCTGGCCTTCGATTTCGGCGCCAAGCGCACCGGTGTCGCGGTGGGCTCGCGCCTGCTGCGCGCCGCCAGCCCGCAGGCCACGATCCGCGCCGAGGGGGCGGATGCGCGCTTTGCCGCCGTGGCCGAGCGGCTGCGCGAGTGGCAGCCCGACGCGCTCGTCGTCGGCGTGCCGTACCACCCCGACGGGGCCGCGCACGAGAACACCGCGCGCGCGCTGAAATTCGCCCGGCAACTGCGCGGGCGCTTCGGCCTGCCGGTGTTCGAGGTGGACGAGCGCTACAGCACCACCGAAGCCCATGCGGGCGGTGCGAAAGATGCCGATGCCGCATCCGCCTGCATCATCCTGGAGCAGTTCTTGAGGCAACTTCCATGACTCCGACGCCAACTTCCGCCCCGCCCGGGGCCCTCGCCCTCGATGCCGAGGCGCTCTACCGCGAACTGCTGTCCGGCGTGCGCGCTCTGCGCACCCCGCAGACGCATCTGGCCGGCATCGCGTCCGGAGGAGCCTGGCTGGCCGAGCGCCTGCAGCAGGACCTGGGCCTGCCGGGCGAAGCCGGCGTGCTGTCCTCGGCGCTGCACCGCGACGACTTCTCCCAGCGCGGCCTGGCCGCCAGCGCCCAGACCCGCCTGGGCTTCGAGGTGAATGGCGCCGACATCCTGCTGCTGGACGACGTGCTCTACACGGGCCGCACCATCCGCGCGGTGCTCAACGAACTCTTCGACTACGGGCGCCCGGCGCGCGTGCGGCTCGCCGTGCTGGTGGACCGCGGCGGCCGGGAGCTGCCCGTGCAGGCCGAGTTCGCCGCGGCGCGCGTGGCGCTTCCCGCCACGCAGTCACTGGCGCTGGCCCGTGCGGACGGCGGCGCTTTCCACTTCCACGTCCAGGAGGCCTGACGCCGTGCTCTCCAAGCGCAACCCCCAGCTCAATCGCAATGGCGAGTTGATCCACCTGCTGTCCATCGAAGGCCTGCCGCGCAGCATCGTCACGCACATCCTCGATACGGCGGCGAACTTCGTGTCGGTGAACGACCGCGAGGTGAAGAAGGTGCCGCTGCTGCGCGGCAAGAGCGTGTTCAACCTGTTCTTCGAGAACAGCACGCGCACCCGCACGACCTTCGAGATCGCGGCCAAGCGCCTGTCGGCCGACGTGCTCAACCTCGACATCGCGCGCTCGTCCGCCAGCAAGGGCGAATCGCTGCTGGACACCATCGCCAACCTCTCGGCCATGGCGGCAGACCTGTTCGTGGTGCGGCACAGCGAATCGGGCGCGCCCTACCTGATCGCGCAGCACGTGGCGCCGCACGTACACGTGATCAACGCGGGCGACGGCCGGCATGCGCACCCCACGCAGGGGCTGCTCGACATGTACACCATCCGCCACTACAAGAAGGATTTCTCCAACCTCACGGTGGCGATCGTGGGCGACGTGCTGCATTCGCGCGTGGCCCGCTCGGACATCCACGGCCTGACCACCCTGGGCTGCCCCGAGGTGCGCGTGGTGGGCCCGCGCACCCTGGTGCCCGGAGACCTTTCCCACATGGGCGTGCGCGTGTGCCACACGCTGGAAGAGGGCATCAGGGACGCCGACGTGGTCATCATGCTGCGCCTGCAGAACGAGCGAATGAGCGGCGCGCTGCTGCCCTCCAGCCAGGAATACTTCAAGAGCTTCGGCCTCACGCCCGAGAAGCTGCGCCTGGCCAAGCCCGACGCCATCGTCATGCACCCCGGGCCGATCAACCGCGGGGTGGAAATCGACTCCGCCGTGGTCGATGGACCGCAGGCCGTGATCCTGCCCCAGGTGACTTTCGGCATCGCCGTGCGCATGGCCGTGATGTCCATCGTGGCGGGGAATGAGGCTTAAACGATGAAGATACTGATCCAGAACGGCCGGGTGATCGATCCGGCGAGCGGGTTCGACAAGACCGTCGATGTGGCCATCGCCGCGGGGCGGGTGATCGCGGTCGGCCGCGCTCCCCAGGACTTCCATCCGGCGCGCACGATCGACGCCACGGACTGCATCGTGCTGCCGGGGCTGGTGGACCTCGCCGCCCGCCTGCGCGAGCCCGGGCACGAGCACGAGGGCATGCTGGAGTCCGAGATGGCCGCGGCCGTGGCCGGCGGCGTCACCAGCCTCGTGTGCCCGCCCGATACCGATCCGGTGCTCGACGAGCCCGGCCTCGTGGAGATGCTCAAGTTCCGCGCCGAGAAGCTGCACCGGGCGCGCCTCTTCCCCCTGGGCGCGCTCACGCGCGGACTGGCCGGCGAGGTGCTGACCGAGATGGCGGAACTCACCGAATCCGGCTGCGTGGGTTTCGGCCAGGCCGACGTGGCGCTCGCCAGCACCCAGGTGCTGCAGCGCGCGCTGCAGTATGCCGCCACCTACGGCTACACGGTCTGGCTGCGGCCGCAGGAGCTCCACCTGGGCAAGGGCGTGGCCGCCAGCGGCCCGCTCGCGACACGGCTGGGCCTGTCGGGCATTCCCGTGGCGGCCGAGACCATCGCGCTGCACACCATCTTCGAACTGCTCAAGCCCATCGGCGCGCGCGTCCACCTGTGCCGGCTCTCCAGCGCGGCGGGCGTGCAACTGGTGCGGCAGGCGAAGGCCGAGGGCCTGCAGGTCACCTGCGATGTGAGCATCAACTCGCTGCTGCTCACCGACACCGATATCGGCTATTTCGACAGCCGCGCCCGCCTGTCGCCGCCGCTGCGCCAGCAGCGCGACCGCGACGCCCTGCTGGCCGCGCTGGCCGACGGCACCATCGATGCGCTCGTGTCCGACCACACGCCGGTGGACGAGGACGCCAAGACGCTGCCCTTCGCCGAATCCGAGCCCGGCGCCACCGGCCTGGAACTGCTGGCGAGCATCGCGCTCAAGTGGTCCCGCGACCATGGCGTGCCGCTGGACCGGGCGTTCGCCACGGTGACCTCCGCGCCTGCGCGCGTGCTGGGTTCCGCGCTCGGCACCTTCGCCGCCAGCGCCGGCCGGCTCGTGGAGGGCGGCGTGGCCGACCTCTGCGTGTTCGATCCCCAGGCCGCCTGGACCGTGGAGCCCGGGGCACTGCGCAGCCAGGGGCGGCACACGCCGTTCTCCGGCTACGAGCTGCCGGGCCGCGTGCGCTGGACGCTGGTGGGCGGCATCGTCGCGTTCGAGCGCGTCTGATGCGCTCGCTGCGCGCGGTGGCGCGCCTGATGCGGCTCCTGGCGCACATCCTGGCGGGGCTGGCCACGGTGCTGCTGCGCTTCCCCCGCATGGGGCCGGACGAGCAGCATGCGCGCGTGCAGGCCTGGTCGCGCATGCTGCTCGCGCACATCGGCATCGACCTGGAGGTACGGGGCACCCCGCCAGCGGCCGGGCCGGTGCTCCTGGTGGCCAACCACCTGTCCTGGCTCGACATCACCGTCATGCACGCCGCGCGGCACTGCCGCTTCATCTCGAAATCGGACGTGGAGCGCTGGCCCGTCATCGGCCGGCTCGCCACGGCCGCGGGCACCCTCTACATCGAGCGCAACACGCGCCGCGATGCCATGCGCATCGTGCGCCTCATGCAGGAGGCGCTGGCGCGCCGCGAGGTGCTGGGCGTGTTCCCCGAAGGAACGACGGGCGACGGCGCCGAGCTGCTGCCGTTCCATGCGAATCTCCTGCAGGCGGCGGTGATGGCCGATGCGCCGGTGCAGCCCGTGGGCCTGCGCTTCATCGACCGCGCCACGGGCCGGCCCAGCGCGGCCGCCCTCTACGTGGGCGACGACACCCTGGTGCACTCGCTCTGGCGCGTGCTGTGCGCCGACGGCCTGGTGGCCATCGTGCACTACGGGCCGCCCCAGCATGCAGCGGGCCGCGACCGGCGCGCGTGGGCGGAAGACCTCCGGCAGGCCGTGGACGCGCTGCGGCGGACCTGAACGTTTTCCAGATGAGACAGAGCCTGCTGGCCTCCGCTGAAGGAGTGCTGCCTCGCGCTGTCCATGGTGGTGCTCGGCAGCCTGTTCTTTCTCGCCAATGCGACCTTCATGGACCGGGCGTTCCCGCTGCCCTCCAGTTCCGTTGTCCGTGAGGCCGCTTCCGGCGCCGCACGCGCCTTCTCACGCGCGCGGGAAGGCCACCACGTGGTCCACCTGCGGCCGGATGCCGATCCACTCTCCCACGGCATGGTCATGGTGGCTCGGCACGTGGGCCATCACGGTGAGCCCGCTCTCCAGCTGCAGGGTGTAGAGGAATTCCGACCCCCTGAACGACTTGCGCACGATGCGTGCCTGCACCGGTGCGCCGTCGTCGTGCACCACGTCGTCCGCGCGCAGCAGCACGTCGCAGGCACCGCCCGGGTAGCTGGAGGGCAGGGGGCATTCGGCCACGTCCTCCAGGTCGCCCAGGGGCGTGCGCGCCACCACGGTGTCGCCGCGCTGCTCCAGCGTCGCGGGCGCGAACACGCCGTGCCCGATGAAGTCGGCCACGAAGCGCGTGGCCGGCCGGTGGTAGAGCGCATAGGCGTCGTCCCACTGGTGCAGCGTGCCGCTCTCCATCACGCCGATGCGGTCGCCGATGGCGAAGGCCTCCAACTGGTCGTGGGTGACGAAGAGCGCCGTGGCGCCGGCCGCCTTGAGGATGCCGCGCACCTCGTGCGCGAGCCGCTCGCGCAGGTCCACGTCCAGGTTCGAGAACGGCTCGTCCAGCAGCATGAGGCGGGGCCGGGGCGCCAGCGCGCGCGCCAGCGCCACCCGCTGCTGCTGCCCGCCGGAAAGCTCGTGCGGATAGCGCGCCGCGCTGCCCTCGAGCCCCACGAGGCGCAGCACCTCGTCCACCCGGGCCGCCTGTTCCGCCTTCGGCAGGCGGTGGATGCCGAAGGCCACGTTGCGGCCCACGGTCAGGTGGGGGAAGAGGGCGTAGTCCTGGAACACCATGCCGATGCGGCGCTGCTCGGGCGGCACGCTGCGGCCGGCTCCGCCCACGCGTTCGCCTTCCAGCCGGATCTCCCCGCCCGCCACGGGCTCCAGGCCCGCGACGGCCCGCAGCAGCGTGGTCTTGCCGCAGCCCGAGGGGCCGATCAGCACGCCGATCTCGCCGGCGGCCAGGCCGAGGGTGGCGCCGCGCACGGCTGCCTGCGCGCGGCCGGGGTAGCGCACGTCCAGTTGGATGACTTCGAGGAACATGCGGGGATTCTAGAAGGGGCAATGCGTAGAATTCGCATTTGCATCCAGGACGGTGCCGCACGGCCACCGTGGGCAGCCCCGCCCGTTGCGGCCTTTTCCTTCCCGGCTTTCGTTTTTCCTCCCCACCGCCTTGCGTTTCCTCTCCGCCCTGCGCGCCGTTCCGCTGCTGCTGCTCGCCTTCTTCCTCACCCTGCCGGTGCTGGCCGTGTTCGCGTCCTGGCTGCCGTGGGGGCATGGCGGCGCCGAGTCCCTGGCCATCCTGCGCGAGATGGCGGCCACGGTGCTGCCGGACTATCTCGCCACCACGGTTTGGCTCGCGCTCGCCGTGGGTGCCGGCGCGGCGCTGGTGGGCACGGCCACCGCGGCAGCCGTGACCCTGTTCGACTTCCGCGGCCGCCGCACGCTGGAGTGGCTGCTGCTGCTTCCGCTGGCCATGCCGGCCTACGTCACGGCCTATGCGTACACCGATTTCCTGCAGTTCAGCGGCCCGCTGCAGGTCTGGCTGCGCGCCACCTACGGTCTGGAGGGCCGGCTGCTGCCCGAGGTGCGCAGCCTGGGCGGGGCGGTGTGGGTGTTCGTCTTCTCGCTCTATCCGTACGTCTATCTGCTGGCGCGCACGGCGCTCGGCGAGCGCGCCGCCCACCTCATGGAGGCCGCACGCCTGCTGGGTGCGCCGCTCGCGCGCCGCGTGCGCACCGTGGCGCTGCCGCTGGCGCGTCCCGCCGTGGCGGCGGGCGTGGCCCTGGCGCTGATGGAGACGCTGGCGGATTTCGGGGTCGCGAGCTATTTCGGCATCCAGACCTTCACGACGGGCATCTACAAGGCCTGGCTGTCGATGGACAACCGCCTCGCCGCGGCGCAGCTCGCCACGCTGCTGCTGGTGCTGGTGGTCGTGCTGCTGCAGCTGGAGCAGCGCGCGCAGCGGCGCATGCGCTTTGCCACCAGCGGCGTGGGCCGCGCGGGCTCCGCCGAGGCCCAGCCCCAGCGGCTCGCCGGCTGGCGCTGCGTGGCCGCCTGGCTGGTGTGCGGGCTGCCGGTGGTGATGGGCTTCTTCGCGCCGGTGGCCTTCATGCTGCGCCCGCTGGCCGCGGACTGGTCCGTGCTGCCCTGGGACCGCTTCGTGGAATGGGCCGGCCACAGTGTGCGGCTGGGCGCCATCACCGCGGTGCTGGCCGTGGGCGTGGCGCTGGCGCTGGCCTTCGCCGTGCGGCGCCGCGCGGGTCGCCTGACGCGTGGCGTGGTGCAACTGGCCAGCGTGGGCTATGCCGTGCCGGGCGCGGTGATCGTCGTCGGCCTGCTGCTGCCCGTGGGCTGGCTGCAGGCCGCGGTGCCGGAATGGCGCGTGCCGGCGCTCGTCACCGCCACTGCGGTGGGCATCGTCTGGGCCTACCTCGTTCGCTTCTGCGCGGTGGCGCTGCAATCGGTGCAGAGCGGCTATGCGCGCATCCCCGCCAGCCTCGACGATTCCGCGCGCATGCTCGGCGCTGGCGGCCTCGGCCTGCTCGCGCGCGTGCACTGGCCGCTGCTGCGCCGCTCCACCGCGGCGGCGGCGCTGCTGGTGTTCGTGGACGTGATGAAGGAGCTGCCCGCCACCATGGTGCTGCGCCCCTTCAACAGCGACACCCTGGCCGTCGTCGCCTACCAGCTCGCGCGCGACGAGCGCCTGGGCGAGGCGGCCCTGCCGTCGCTCGCGCTGGTGGCCGTGGGGCTGGTGCCCGTCATTTTGCTGAGCCGCACGCTGCGGGCGTCCGGTTCGCGCTGACCTCCCGCCGGCCTGCGGCGGCCCGGTCTAGACTCGCCGCATGACCGACGCTACACCCGATCCCGACGTCACCATCTACCACAACGCCCGCTGCAGCAATTCGCGCGGTGCGCTCGCCCTGCTGCGCGAGCACGGCATCGAGCCGCGCATCGTGGACTACCTCGCCGAGCCGCTGGACGAGGCCGCGCTGCGCACGCTGTTTTCGCAAGTGGGCGGCCCCGTGCGCGCGTTGCTGCGCTCGAAGGAGCCCGCCTGGCAGGCGCTGGGCCTGGACGACGAGGCCATCGGCGACGAAGCGCTGATCGCGCACGTGGCGCGCCATCCGGAACTGATGAACCGGCCCATCGTGGTCACCCCGCGCGGCGCGCGCCTGTGCCGGCCGCCGGAGACGGTGCTGGAACTGCTGCCGGCCGGCTGAGCGGCGGGCGCGCCGGAAGCCGCGCTATTCGCGCGTGACGCGCAGCACTTCCTCGGGGCTCGTGATGCCGGCACGCACCAGCCGCTCACCGTCCTCGCGCATGAGCGTCATGCCGCCGGCGATCGCGGTGGCGCGCAGTTCCGCCTCGGCCGCCTGGCCGTGGATCTGCGCGCGCAGCGTGTCGTCCACCACCAGGAGCTCGAACACGCCCGTGCGGCCGCGGTAGCCACTGGGCTCGGTCGGATCGAGCTTGCGCACCAGCCGCTGCGCCAGCACGCCCAGCAGGGAGCTGGAGAGCAGGAACGGCTCCACGCCCATGTCGGTCAGGCGGGTGACGGCGCTGGCCGCGTCGTTGGTGTGCAGCGTGGCCAGCACCAGGTGGCCCGTCAGCGAGGCCTGGATGGCGATCTGCGCGGTCTCGAAATCGCGGATCTCGCCGATCATGATCACGTCCGGGTCCTGGCGCAGGATGGCGCGCAGCGCCTTGGCGAAGGTGAGGTCGATCTTGCTGTTGACCTGGGTCTGGCCCACGCCCGGCAGTTCGTACTCGATCGGGTCCTCCACCGTCATGATGTTGCTGCTGGTGGCGTCGAGCCGGCCCAGCGCCGCATACAGCGTGGTGGTCTTGCCCGAGCCCGTGGGCCCTGTCACGAGCACGATGCCATGCGGCTGGTGGATCAGCCCGTCGAAGCGGCGCAGCGTGTCGCCCTGCATGCCCACGGCCTCCAGGCTCAGCTTGCTCTCGCTCTTGTCCAGCAGGCGCAGCACCGCCCGCTCGCCATGGGCGCTCGGCAGGGTCGAGACGCGCACGTCGATCGCGCGCGTGCCCAGCCGCAGGCTGATGCGGCCGTCCTGGGGCAGGCGCTTTTCGGAGATGTCCAGGTCCGCCATGATCTTCAGGCGGGAGATCAGCGCCGCATGCAGCGCGCGGTTCGGCTGCACCACTTCGCGCAGCGTGCCGTCCACGCGGAAGCGCACGCTCGAATGCCGCTCGTAGGGCTCGATGTGGATGTCGCTCGCGCCGTCGCGCGCGGCCTGCGTGAGCAGGGCGTTGAGCATGCGGATGATGGGCGCGTCGCCCGCCGATTCCAGCAGGTCCTCCACGGCCGGCAGCTCCTGCATCATGCGCGAGAGGTCGGCGTCGGATTCGACCTCGCTCACCACCGTCGCCGCGCTGGATTCCCCTTGGGAATAGGCCGCGCTGATGCGCTGCGCGATGGCGTGCGCGTCCAGCGGCATCAGCTCCCGCACGGCATGCTTGCGCATGACCTCGGACAGTGCCCCGGCATCCGGTGCGGGGCCGTGCCAGAGCACGCAGGTGTGGCCGTCGTCCTCCAGCAGCAGTTGCGAACTGCGCGCGAAGGCGTAGGGAAGCGGGTGGCGCATGGCGTGGGGGGAGTGGGAGGACGGGAATGTCCGGTTACTGCGGGTCGTAGGCCCCGGCATCGGCCGGCGCCGGGGCGCGTGCGGGGGCCCGTGCCGGCGCCGGAGCCGGCGGCACGAGCGGCACCAGCGGCGCGGGCGGGGCGCTGCGCACGGCGGGCGCCGCGCCCTGCGGCGTGGCCACGGGGGCTGCCGCGGGCGACGGCGCGAGCGGCGGCAGCACCGGGGCTTCCGACACCGCGCGCATGACCGTGCTGGGGGCGGGCTGGATGTTCTGCTGCAGCGCGCGGATGGCCTCGTAGCGGTCCATCATCAGCGCGTCGCTCGTGGCCGTGTCGCGGATCACCACCGGGCGCAGGAAGACCATCAGGTTGGTCTTCTGGCGCCTGCGGTTCTCGTTGCGGAAAAGGCCGCCCACGACAGGCAAGTCACCCATCAGCGGCACCTTGTCCTGGCCCATGGAATAACGGTCTTCCAGCAGGCCGCCCAGTACGATCACGCTGCCATCGTTGACCAGTACCGTGGATTCGATCGAGCGCTTGCTCGTTGTCGGGCCATTGACTGCGTTGGCCGTGCCGTCGTTTACTTGCGACACTTCCTGGTATAGAGACAGCTTGACCGTGCCGTTCTCGCTGATCTGCGGGCGCACGCGCAGCATCAGGCCCACGTCCTTGCGCTCCACGGTGGTGAACGGGTTCACCGTGCTGCTGCCCGTGCTGTTGGCATACGAGCCGGTCACGAACGGCACGTTGTTGCCGATGATGATCTGGGCCTCTTCGTTGTCCAGCGTCAGCAGATTGGGGGTGGAGAGCACATTGGCATCGCCCGTGTTCTCGAGGAAGTTGGCGAGCGCGCCCAGGTAGTAGTTGCCATTGATGCGCGGCGCGATGGCCACGTTCAGCCCGTTGCCCGGCCGCGCCCCGCTGGCCGAGAGCGCGGAGGTGACGCCACTCACGCTGCCGCTGGCCGCGGCGAGCGCGAGGTTGAGGATGTTCGCGCCGCCGGATGCCGTGGAGTTCGTGCCGATGACGCCGATGGTGCCGTTGCCGTAGTTGCCCATCACCCCCTGCCACTGGATGCCGAAGTCCGCGACCTTGTTGGCCGCGACCTCGACGATCAGGCTCTCCACCAGCACCTGCGCGCGCCGGCCGTCGAGCTGGTCGATCACCGCGCGCAGTTGCCGGAACTGCGGCTCGGGCGCGGAGATGATCAGCGAGTTGGTGGAGGGGTCGGCCTGGATCTGCCCGCCCGTGGACGGCTGGTTGCTGTTCGCGCTGTTCAGGCTGCCCGCGCTGCTGCCCAGGCCACCGGCGCTCGAGCTGCCGCCCATACCGCCGCCCATCCCGCCGCTGCTGCCGGTCTGCATGAGCCCCGAGCCCGAGAGCCCGGTGGAACCGGTGCCCGAACCGCCGCCGGAAGAGGACGGGCCGGAGGAGGACACGGCACCGCCGCCCGCGTTGCTGCCCATGGAGGCCGCCAGCGCCGCGCGCAGCGTGGTCGCGAGCTTGGTGGCGTCCGCATTCTTCAGGTACACCACGTGGATGTTCCCCGACGCCGCCGCGCTTCCCACGACCGGCGCCTGGTCGAGCTTGTCCACCAGCGTGCGCACCAGCGCCAGCCGGGCGGGATTGGCGGCACGCACGATCAGCGAGTTGCTGCGCGGCTCGGGCAGCAGCGTGGTGCGGTAGGCCGTGTCGCTCTGCCCCGGGATGGCGCCGGCCGTGCCCGTCGCGGTGGTGGCCATGCCGGGCGTGCTGCCCGTGCCCTCCACCAGGCGCGACACCAGCGGCGCGAGCTCGCTCGCCACCGCGTTGCGCAGCGGGATCACTTCCACGTCGCTGGCGTTGGACACGTCCATCGCCGCGACGATGCGCGCGATGCGCTGCAGGTTGTCGGCGTAGTCGGTGATGACCAGCGAATTGTTGCCCGGGTTCACGTTGATCGTGTTGTTCGGGCTGATGAGCGGGCGCAGCACCGGCACCAGGTTGGCCGCGTTCTCGAAATTGAGCTTGAAGATCTGCGTGACGATCTGCCCGCCGCCCGGCGCGCTGCCCGAGCCGCCCTGGGTGACCGTCACCGATCCCGACTGGAGCTTGGCGTCCGCTTCGGGAACGACCTTGTAGAGGCCCGCGGATTCCACCACCGTGAAGCCCTGCAGGCGCAGGGCTGCCAGGAACTGCTGGAAGGCCGCGGCCGGCGGGACCGCCCGCTCCGTGACCAGAGTGAGCTGGCCCTTCACGCGCGGGTCCACCACCACGTTGCGCCCGGTGATCGTGGCCATGGTGCGGGCCACCGCCTCGATGTCGGCACCGGCGAAGTTCAGCGTCACGGGCTCGCCCGGGCGCACGCTGGACGGCGCCGCGCCGGTGGCGGTCTGGGCGTTCAACGGGCCGCCGGCGGCGGCGAGCATCGCGCCGGCGGCGATGGCGTGGAGGGCAAACCGCAGGCGCTGCGAATTCAAGGAAGTCATAGGGATCAACCCACGGTGATGAGGGAACGGGCGCCCGTGCGCCGTCCGATGATGTTGAGAAGGTTCGAGAGCACGGCTTCGCGCTCCGGCGCGGCCGTGGCCTCGCCCTCGAAGCGCAGGCGCTGGCCGATCCAGCGGCCGCTGCCCGTGAGGCGCAGCGCGCCGTCCAGCGTCGCGAGCGACAGCGTGGTCACCTCGCCGCCCTGCAGCGTGAGCCGGTAGCTGCCCATCGGGCGCAGCGTGGACAGGCGCGAGGACATGCCCAGCGCATCCAGCTGCGCCTGGCCCGCGATCACGACGCGCCCCGCGGCGCTGTCCATCGCCAGGCCCTGCGTGCGCAGCGCCAGGCGGCCCTGGGGCTGCAGGGTATTGAAGGGCGTTCCCAGCCCCGACAGCACGGCCGCCGGCCACTGGCTCTGCCCGTCGGCCACGGCCACGTGCACGCCGCCCCAGCGCAGCGTGGCGCGGGCCGCGATCGGAGAGGCCGTGCAGCAGTCCGCGCGCACTTGCACGCGCAGCCCGGTCCAGGTGGGCCGCAGCGTCCAGTGCAGCTGCCCGGGCAGCGCCGCGCGGTCGGCACTGCCCTGGCCGCCGGTCAGCACCAGTTGCGCCGAGCCGGTCCAGACCGTGCCGCGCGCCTGGGCGAGCAGGACCTGCCCGCCGCTCGCACGCTCCACGCCCGACGCCAGCCATGCCGCCGGCGCGAAAAGCACCAGGGTGGGAAGCGCGCCCAGCAGGCAGCCGGCCACGGCCCAGAGACGGGGAGACCGGGGGGGGCGCGGCACGCCTGGGCGGGGGGATCGGGTGGTGCGGGGCACGGTGGTCGGAAAGTGTCGGGAAAGAGTCCGTTGCAATGGAAGTCCGGAATATCGGTCCGGCCGGCCTACCGTGCGGGAAGCGCCAGCACCAGCGTGCCGTCCCAGCGTGGCATGGCGTCATCCGCCGCGGCAGCAGCCGGCTTGCCGGCGCGGGCGGCCGCCGTACCGGACGGGGCCAGGGCGGCTGCGCGCTGCGGCGAGGTCGGGCCGAGCACCGCCGGCCCGCCGGGCTGCGGTGCCGCCGCCGTGCTGCGTGCCAGCCGCGCCTCGACGGGCACGGCGCGGGCGTTGCTGCGCGCCTGCGACAGCCATTCGGCCACGCCGTCCGCCGGCGCGGCCTTCAGCGTGACCGTCGCGCGGTCGCCCAGGATGCTGATCTGCGCCTGCGAGCCCAGGCGCTGTGCCAGCGATGTGCGCAGCACCTGCGATGCGTCGCCGGCCGGCGCGGCAGGAGCAGCCTGCAATTGCAGGGCTTCCGACTGCAGCGCCTGCATGCGCTGCAACTGGGCGTCCAGTGCGGCATGCTGCGCGGGCGCCTCGCGCAGCGTGCGCAGCGCCGGCGCCAGCGCCACCCACCAGAGCAGCGCCACCGCCACGACCGTACCGGCCGCGAGCACCAGCGACTGTTCGCGCGGAGCCAGCGTTTTCCAGCGTGCGCGCAGCACTTCGGTGCGGGATCCGGAGGCCGCGGAAGGGGAGGGAGACCGTGCCGGCTTCATGGGCGTGCCCCTTCGCGCAGCAGCACCGCGCCATCCTGCAGGCTGGCCTGGTAGCCGGCGGCGGCCAGGCGTTCATTGGTCGTGGCCAGTTCCTCGGGCTGCAGCTCGACGCCCCGCAGCCGCAATTCCCCGGGGGTGTAGTCGATCGCGGTGGGCAGGCGCCCCGCGGGCAGCGCGCCGCCCGCGGACGCGAGCATCGGCTCCAGGTCGCGCGCCGACACCCCGCCCGCCTGCTGCCGCAGCCGGGCCACCTCGCGTTCCATCTGGACCGGCGCATCTACCACCACCTGCACCTGCGGAAAGGTCTGGGTCAGCGCGTTGCGCACGCCGGCCTGCTTGCCGGCGAGCGCCTGGCGCTCCTGCCAGGCCCAGGCGTTCAGCCCGACCACCTGCGCGGCCACGCACACGCCCAGGGCCCAGCGCGCGGCCCGCCATTGCGGCGCCCGCGCGAAGGTGCCGAAGGCCGTCGCCGTCCTGCGCAGCGTGCGCGTGCGGCGGTTGCTGGCGAACTCGAACTGCGCCAGGTCCCAGGTACCGCGCGCCGCCACCAGCGCGCGCTGGCTCGCCGTGTGCAGTACCGCGGGGCGGCCGGTCATCTGTTCGGCGAGCCGGGCCACTGCCGGCTCCGCCTGCAGGGGCGGGAGGGACTCACCGCCGTCCGCGCCGGACGCGTCCGTGGCGCGCGCAACGCCCGTGAGCTGGAGGGCGGCAGGCGACAGCGGCAGCACGGACGGTACGGCCTCCGTGCCCTGTCCCGTGGCCACCAGCAGCGGTTCCTCGGGCGTGCCGATCACGTAATACGCAGGTGCCTCCCCGGTGCCCGGCGCGAACTCGGGCACCACCCGCTGCACCGGCCGGCCCGCGGCCTCCAGGGCCTGCAGTGCCGCGCGCAGCCAGTTCCGGTCGCACACGGCCACCCAGGCCGGCACGCCCGGCCGCGCGCCCGGCTCCAGCGCGAAATGCAGCTGCGCGGGATCGTCCAGCAGCCGCTCTTCCAGCAGCCCTTCGAGCACCGCGCGCAGGCGCGGCGCCTGCGCGCCCTGGGGCAGCGTGACGCGCTGCCATGACAGGGCCTGGATCGGCACCACGGCGACCACCTCGCCCGCCCGCCCCGGGTCGGGCAGCAGGGACGCGCGGGCGCTGTCGTGGCGGGTAGCGGCATGGCCGTCCGTGGTCAGCGTGTAGCCGTATTCGGTGGCCGGCCCGGGGGCGCTGCCCAGGGGCAGGAAAAGGACGAGGGTGCTCATGGATGGAATTCGCGGGCCATTTTAGGGGCGCTGCATGACGGCAGGTCCGGGGCCCGGCGCAGGTCATCGTGCGGCAACGGGGCTCCTCACGAACGCGCCGCGTTCGCGCCACAGCGTGCGTGCCGTGGAGCCGGCCTTGTACACCAGCGAGCGCTCCTCCACGACGGTGTCGCCCAGGCGCAGGCGTCCCCGCACTTCGTAGTACGAAGACATGGTCGAGTGGGTCTCGGGCGGGATCTGCAGGCTGCCGCCCAGTTGCCGGGTGGCGTCCGCGGAGGTCTTGAAATGCTGCGACTCCCGCGCCTGCACCAGCCGCTGCGCGCCCGCCATGTCCAGCCCGTCGATGCTGGCCTGCAGCACCTGCGCGCTCGCGGTATTGAGATTGACCGGCGTGCGCCGCGGCAGCAGGGTCGCATACGGTTCCAGCGCGGCGACCGTGGACGCCGACAGCCCCAGCCACGTGAGCTGCGTGAAGCTGCGGGGCATGAGCGGAACGGATGCGAGGTCGGCCGGTCCGGCGGCGGGCGCTGCCGCGGCGCCCGTGCCAGTTCCGGTGCCGGTGCCGGGGTTGCCGGTTCCCGCGGCATGGCTCTGCGCCATCGCCTTGCGCAGGCCTTCCGCGAGCTGCTGCAACTCCTGCTGCGGCAGCCCCAGCGCATCGAACAGGCGGCCGAACTGGCGCAGGGCGGGCGCGGACAAGGCGGTGCCCTCGACCAGGTTGAAGACATTGAGCCGCGACTGCAGGTCGGTGATCTGGCCCGACAGGAAGGCATTGGCGGTGTCCGTGCTGGCATCCGGCTCGGCCGTCGCGCCTTCGGGCCCGGCCGCGAGGAAGGTGGACAGCCGCGCCTCTTCCAGCGGAACGGCCCAGGGTTCCGCGAGGTGGTCCGTACCGTCACCGCCGCGCGCGAACAGGTCTTCGCGCAGGATCAGCCGCGACCAGTCGAGCGCGCCGACCAGCAGCCATGCCGACTGCACGCGTGCCCGTTCGGCGGCTTCCACCTCGACGGCGCGCCATTGCTGCCACATCGCCGCAGCCGCGAAAGTGGCCACCAGCGCCACGGTGAGCATCGCCGCGAGGAGCGCCGCCCCGCGCTGGCGCACGGCGCCCGTCCTGCCGCCGCCGCGCCGCGTCACGACTTGCCTCCGCCATTGGTGGGGGTGACCCAGTCCCGGGTGATCGTGCCGGCGAGCGCGCGCCCCGGCGGCAGCACGATCTGCAGGCGCACCCCGTCGGGAATGCTCGTCGGGGCCGTCGGCCCCATGGTCTGTGGGGTGGGGGCCGTGGCGCTGCTGGACAGACCGTTGTACCAGGCCCCGTCGCGGTAGTAGAAAAGGCGCCAGTCCTGCAGCGGCATCAACACGGTTTCCCCGCGCTCGGCCCCGGCACTGCCCGCACCGCCCGAGCGCGCCCACAGCGCCGCGCGCTGCCAGGCCGTGTTCCATTCGCCCAGAGTGCGCAGCGGGGGCGACTGCCAGCGCAGCCACTGGTCCGCGCCGTTCACCGCACGCCGCGCCCAGGCGACCACGAACGCCCCTTCGTCGGGCGTGCCACTGCCCCGGCGCGTCAGGCGCAGCACCTGCCCGTCCCAATCGATGGGCTTGGTCTGGTCCATGGCCTGCAGCGCATCCAGGTCCGCCGTCCACTGCGCCAGCGCGGCCTCCACCACCAGCAACTCGTCCCCGCGCGCCCGCGTCTGCTCCTGCGCCCGCGCCATGCCATCCAGGCCGCGCCAGCTCATGAGCGCCAGCAGCGACATGATCGCGATCGCGACCAGCAGCTCCACGAGCGTGAAGCCGGCGGCATGGCGCCGAGTACGTGTCCTGAAGATCCAGAGATCAAAGCCATGTCGACTGGGTACGCTATCTGCACGGCCTTCCTGGTCCGGAGGCCGCGGAGCAGGCCATGCCGGCAGACGCCGTGGATCGGGCTTTGCCCGGCCACTGGCGGCGTCCCCCTCGGGGGGAAGGCGCCGAAGGCGGCTCAGGGGGGGCATCAGTACCTCCCCACGATGGTGGACAGCCGCAGCACCGGCCCCGTGGCATCGAAAACCTGGGCATCGACCCGGCGGAACTGCGGATTGGGCGTCGGCCGCACGGCCACCGCCACGTCATAGCGCAGGCCGGCCTGCTCGCAGGGCACGGTGCTGTCCCCGATGGAAGGCATCTGGCGTGCGAGCCGCACCTTCACGAGTTCGTTCTCCGCGCAGATGTGCGCGAGCATCACGTCGGACTGGCGCGCGGCATTGCGGGCCAGCGCCGAGGTGGCCTGCGTGCCGGCCGTCAGCGCGATCGCCACGATGGCCAGGGCCACCAGCACTTCGACCAGCGTGAAACCCGTGGCCGATGCCCGGCCAGCGCACTGGCGAGCGGTGGCCGCGCGCGGGGTCATTGCACCGTCTCCGCGGTGAAGGGACGCAGGCCGTCGGTCGCCACGCGCACCGAGCGCCCGGGATGGGACTGGCTCGCGAGCACCACCTGCTGCGGTGCAATCAGCGGCTCGGGGCCCAGTTGCAGCAGCGCGGGGCCCACCACGTAGGTCGAGGGATCGAGCCAGGCGCCCGGGGCCGGGTTGCCGGGCAGTCCCTCGAACCGGAAGTTTCCGCCAACGGCACGCCAGCGTACCGGCGCGCCGGAGGCACGGGACTGGGCCCGGCCCGCCTCCAGCAGCGCGGCGAGGCGCTCGCCTTCGCGCTGCAGGGCCGTCTGGCCGTCGTCCCGCAGTGCGAAGCCCACGCCCGCCGTGGCGATGGCGATCAGCGAGATCACCACCAGCAGTTCCAGCAGCGTGAAGCCCCGGGCGCCGCGGCGCCAGCGCTTACTGCCAGCTGCCGATGTCGGCATTCTTGCCCTCGCCGCCCGACTGCCCGTCGGCGCCGAAGGACATCACGTCCACTTCGCCCTTGATGCCGGGATTCAGGTACTGGTAGGGCCGGCCCCAGGGATCGTTGGGCAGCTTCTCGAGATAGGGGCGCCAGTTGCCCGGGACCGGGCCGTTCGTGGGGCGGGCGATCAGCGCCTGCAACCCCTGCTCGGCGGTGGGATAGCGCTGGTTGTCCAGGCGGTAGAGCTTCAGCGCCTGGACGATGTTGGTGATGTCGGTGCGTGCCGCGGTCACCCGCGCATCGTCCGCACGGTCTATCACATTGGGAACGATCAGGGCGGCCAGCACCCCGATGATGACCAGCACGACCATCAGCTCGATCAGCGTGAAGCCGCGCGCGATCCGGCTGCGGGCGTTCCTGGCGCGCCGTGCGATGGCGCCTGCGTTGCGGGAGATCACGGTCTTCTGAAAAGTGGGAGACATATCCGGTCAATGATAATCGTGACATGGTGACAAACACATCCGGCCCCTGGGGCGTTCGGCTCGGCACGCTCGCCCTGTGGGTGCTCGCAGGCGCCAGCGTGGTTTTCTGGGGGCTCCGGCTGGCGGTCCGTCCGGCACCCATCGCCGCCCCCGTCGCGGCGCCCGCGCCGCCGGCTCCGGATGCGCAGGCGCTCGCGCGGCTGCTGGGCGCGGGCCCGGCCGCTCCCGGCGCGCCCGCCGCGCGCGAGCCCAGCCGCTTCGCCCTGCAGGGCGTGCTCGCCGGCACGGCCAGCGGCGGCGGCGCGGCCCTCATCGCCATAGACAACCAGCCCGCGCGTCCGTTCCGCCTGGGAGCCACCGTGGCCGAAGGCCTGGTGGTGCAGTCGCTGGGCCGAAAGCAGGTGCGCCTCGGTCCGCCCCGGGGTGGCGAGGCCACGGTCACCCTCGAAGTGCCTGAAAAAGGAGACGGAGCAACGGGTGTAACAACCGTCGCGCCTTGAGCCGCCCCTTCCTTCTTTGCAGACTCAGGCGGGGTCGAGGCCGCCGATCTCGCGGCATTCCCAGGCGCCGTACCCGGGCGCATCCAGCGGCCATTCGTCGGCGCGCGGTGCGCGGGACGGTTGCTCCAGCAGCCAATGCACGCAGCGCGCGACGCCGGCATGCGTGATCCACACGACGTCGGCGGCACCCGTGTCGCGCGCTTCCCGCAGGGCGTTCCGCACGCGCGCCAGCATCCGCGCCAGACTTTCGCCATTGCCTGGCGCATGGCCTGGGAAGTCGGCCATCCATGCATCGATGGCCGCGCGCCCGATTCCGTTCCAGGGACGGCCCTCCCAGGTCCCGAAATCCATTTCCACCAGCCGCGCGTCCGGCTGCGGAGAGAGATCGGAACGCAGGGCCTGCAGCGAACGTGCCAATTCCGCGCAGCGCCCGAGCGGCGAATGCCAGACGGGCAGGGCGGTGGCGGGCAGGGCGCTGGCCAGGCGGATGGCGGCATCGGCGGTGGCCTGGGCGTCCGGCGCCACATCGAGCGATCCATAGCAGATACCCGCGGCCACGCACGGCATGGCATGCCGCACCAGCCAGAGCCGCACGGGCCGCGCGCTCATGTGGCAGCGGTACCGGCCACCGCGGCGCATCCCAGGTAGAACGCGATCTCGGCCACCTGCTGCACCGCCCCCAGGCAGTCCCCCGTGAAACCCTGCAGGCGCCGGGCGAACCATGCACGCAGCGTCCAGGCGGCCACGCCGCTGGCGCCCAGGGCCGCCAGGGCCGATGCCGGGCCCAGCAGCCAGGCTGCGAGCACCAGCGCGGGCGCGGCCCACAAGCCGGCTGCCAGCAGCGCGCCCAGCGTGATCCGGTCCGCCAGCGGCTTGCTCTTGGAGGTGGCCTCATGGCCCACGTGGGGCAATGTGCGCACCAGCAGCAGGGGCCAGAAGCGGGACACCACATGCGCGCCTGCCAGGGCCGCCAGTGCCACGGCCAGCCCGCGGTGCCCCAGCATCGCCAGCATCGCGAGCTTGCTGGCCAGGGCCAGGCACAGGGCCATGGCCCCGAACGCGCCAATGCGCGAATCCTTCATGATTTCCAGGGCCCGCCCGCGGTCCGCGCTGCCGCCCAGGCCGTCCGCCACGTCCGCCAGGCCGTCCTCGTGAAAGCCTCCGGTGAGCACGACGGTCGCCGCGGTGCTGAGCGCTGCACAGGCCAATGCCGCATAGGGCTGGGGGCCGAAGAGCAGGTGGAGCGTGCCGTACACCAGGGACGCCACGGCCGCCACGATCCAGCCCACGCCGGGGAAATGCGCGGCGCTCGCCCGCAGCATGGCCGGGCTGAACCCCACCCAGTCCGCGCACCGCCCGGTCACGGGGATGCGCGTGAAGAACTGCACGGCCAGCAGGAAGTGGCGAAGGGCCTGCATGGGGCAGCGGGGCGGTCGCTTCTCGTTGGCGATCGGAAGGCGTCAGCCCCGGCCCGCGGGCGCCTGCAGGAACAGCCGGTACGCGGGGTTCTGCGTTTCTTCCACGTAGGGGTAGCCCAGCGTCTGCAGGAAGGCCTCGAAGGCCTGTGCGTCGCCCGCCGGCACCTGCATGCCCACGAGGATGCGGCCGTAGTCCGCCCCCTGGTTGCGGTAGTGGAAGAGGCTGATGTTCCAGCTTGGCTGCATCATGCTCAGGAACTTGAAGAGCGCGCCCGGGCGCTCCGGGAAGATGATGCGCAGCAGCCGCTCGTCCTGGGCGAGCCCGGAGCGGCCGCCCACGAGGTGCCGCAGGTGCTCCTTGGCCAGTTCGTCGTGCGTGAGGTCCAGCGCCTCGAACCCATGGCGCTGGAAGTTGCGCGCGATCTTCTCCGACTCGCCCTTGCCATGCGTGGTCAGCCCGACGAAGACGTGGGCTCGCGACGCATCGCTGATGCGGTAGTTGAACTCCGTCACGTTGCGGGGGCCGCCGGGCAACTGGCCGACCACCTCGCAGAAGCGCCGGAAGCTCCCGCGCTCCTCGGGGATCGTCACCGCCAGCAGCGCCTCGCGCTCTTCGCCCACTTCGGCACGCTCCGCGACGAAGCGCAGGCGGTCGAAATTCATGTTGGCGCCGCACAGGATGGCGGCGTACGTTTCCCCGCGGGTCTTGTGTTGGGCCACGTACTGCTTGATGGCCGCCACCGCCAGGGCCCCGGCGGGCTCCACGATGCTGCGCGTGTCCACGAAGATGTCCTTGATCGCCGCGCAGACGGCGTCGGTGTCCACCGTGATGAACTCGTCCACCAGCCCGCTCGCGACGCGGAAGGTCTCCTCGCCCACCAGCTTCACGGCCGTGCCGTCCGAAAACAGCCCCACGTCGGGGAGCGCCACGCGGCTGCCGGACGCGACCGAGCGTGCCATGGCGTCGGAATCGTTCATCTGCACGCCGACGATGCGGATCTCCGGCCGCACGGCCTTGATGTAGTTGGCCACCCCGCTCACCAGGCCGCCGCCGCCGATCGCCACGAACACCGCGTCCAGCCGATTGCTGCCCAGGCTCTGCAGCTGGCGCAGGATTTCCATGGCGATGGTGCCCTGTCCGGCGATCACGTCCGGATCGTCGAACGGATGCACGAAGGTCAGGCCCTGCTCCTGCTGCAGGCGCGCGGCGTGCTCGTAGGCGTCGGAGTAGCTGTCCCCGTGCAGCACGACCTCGCCGCCCAGCGTCTTCACGGCGTCCACCTTGAGCTGCGGCGTGGTCGTGGGCATCACCACCACCGCACGCGTGCCCAGGCGCTTGGCGCTCATGGCCACGCCCTGCGCATGGTTGCCGGCCGAGGCGCAGATCACGCCGCGCTGCAACTGCTCGGCAGACAGGTGCGCCATCTTGTTGTAGGCACCCCGCAGCTTGAAGCTGAACACGGGCTGCTGGTCCTCGCGCTTGAGCAGCACCGTGTTGTGCAGCCGGCGGCCCAGCGCGCGCGCGGGCTCCAGTGCCGACTCGACGGCCACGTCGTACACGCGCGCCGTCAGGATCTTCTTGAGGTAGTCGGCGGGTGTCAGGGCAGGGGGGGAGGTCTTCGTCATGGATGCGTGGGCTGCGGCAGGGCCGACATCATAGGCCTTTGCCCCAGCCGGCCCGCCCCAGCCGGGCGGGGCAAAAAAAAACGGCCCCGGATCGTGAGATCCGGAGCCGAATCCATCCTTTGAGGAGATGGAGGAGACAATGGGCGCGTCGGGTGGGTCTTTTCAGATCCGCCAACCCTTTCGGGCAACGCATGGCGCAAGTGTAGCGCAACCGATGCTGCGATGCAGCAAAATCGCGATGGTGCGGCCGCGAAAGTCTTCGGGCTGCCAATTTGATGGGAAAAAACAACATGGAATGCACAGTCACCTGGACCGGCGCCTCGGGCACGCGCTCGGGCATGGGGTTCATCGCGGAAACCGGCAGCGGCCACGTCCTGGCCATGGACGGGGCGCCCGATGCCGCCAACCCCGCCAACGGAGGACAGAATCTGGCCCCCCGGCCGATGGAAACGGTCCTCGCCGGCACCGGCGGCTGCACCGCCTACGACGTGGTGCTCATCCTGCGACGGGGCCGCCACGACGTCCGCGGCTGCAGCGTGAAGCTCAGTTCCGAGCGTGCAGAGACCGACCCGAAAGTGTTCACCCGCATCCACATGCACTTCACCGTCACGGGCAGGGCCCTTCCGCCGGCGGCGGTCGAGCGGGCCATCGCCATGAGCCACGAGAAGTACTGCTCCGCGAGCATCATGCTCGGCAAGACGGCGGAGATCACCACCGGCTTCGACATCGTGGAGGCCTGAACCCGGCTCCCTATATATGGTGTGCCGTAGCCGTCATCACCCGGGCGGCGGCGGCCATGAGCACGCGGGCCGGCGCGGGCAGGTCCGATGCGCCCGCGGCGCGGGCGTCGTCGGCATGCCGTTGCTCGTCGGCCTGCATGCGCTCGATCACCGCGAGGGAGGCCGCATCCTGCGGCGGCATCCGCTCCAGGTGCCCCTGCAGGTGGCGCGCCACCTGGTTTTCCGTTTCCACCACGAAACCCAGGCTGGCGGCATCGCTGACCTGCGCCGCCGTCCAGCCGATCGCGAACGCCCCGGCGAACCATAGGGGATTCAGCAAGCTGGGTCGGCTTCCCAGGGCCTGCAGGCGCTCGGCCGTCCAGGCCAGATGGTCGGTTTCCTCGCGGGCCGCCTCCATCAGCCGCGCGCGCAGCGCCGGATCGCGCGTGACGGCGGCCTGCCCCATGTAGAGCGCCTGGGCGCACACTTCGCCCACGTGGTTCACCCGCATGAGCGCCCCGGCCTCGCGCCGCTGGGCCGGCGACAGGTCGCCTTCCGGCAGGCCCCGGGCTGGCGACGGCTGCGCGGCGCGGGGGCGTGCGAAGAGCGTGCGCAAGGCGTTGTCCGCGGCTATCAAGAGCTTGTCCATGGCGATGAATGTCGATGACGGAAGGGGAGGATTGCTGCAAAAAAAATAGCGTAAGGCCCCGATTCCATCGCGTCCTACCTCACTTCCGCGGAACCTTTTTGTGTGTTGCGATGGTGCAACGAAATAGGGCTTTCGGGGCGATTGTGCGGGAATTCCTTTGCGAAACGGAACGGCCTCTGTTGCAATAAGGGCAACTTCCCCACCAGGAGGTTGGCCCGGGGTTGGCGGACTGCGCCTGTAGTGCGTACCAGCCCCCCGAACCGGCGCCCTCGTTTAACCTTGGAGTAACTCGCAATGAAAAAATCCCTGATTGCCCTGGCTGTGCTGGCTGCTTCCGGCGCTGCAATGGCTCAATCTTCCGTCACGATGTTCGGTATCGTCGATACGGGCGTTACCTATGTGAACCACGCCAATGCAGCCGGTGACAGCCTGTACGGCCTGACCACCAGCGGCAACGCCACGAGCCGTCTGGGCTTCCGTGGTACGGAAGACCTGGGTGGCGGCCTGAAGGCCGGCTTCTGGCTCGAAGGCGAGATCTTCGGTGACAACGGCAACGCCAGCGGTTTCAACTTCCAGCGCCGCTCGACCCTGAGCCTGGCTGGCAACTTCGGTGAAGTGCGCCTGGGCCGCGAACTGGTCCCCACCTACAGCAAGGCCAGCAGCTATGACCTGTTCGGCCAGACCGGCATTGGCCAGTTCATGGGCTGGAGCAACTGGATCGGCAGCGCAACGGCTGACGCCAACGACATCCGTTCCAGCAACATGATCAGCTACTACACGCCCAACTTCGGCGGCTTCAGCGGTGGCGTGGGTTATGGCTTCGACGAAAAGACCTCCGGCAAGGAAGCCCGCTACGCTGGCATCACCGGTTCCTATGACAACGGTCCTCTGAGCGTGACCCTGGCATACGACCGCCGCGACCTGGCTGGTTCCGTTTCGCGCGACACGCTGTCCGTCGGTGGTTCGTATGACCTGAACGTCGTCAAGCTGTCCACGATCCTGCAACAGTCCAAGTACGAAGCTCCTGGCGTGGCTGATGCCAAGTTCAACGCCTACTCCCTGGGTGCTTCCGCTCCCGTCGGCGCTGGCGAATTCAAGCTGCAATACGCCCTGTACGACCAGAAGGCCATCGACTCCAAGGCCCACCAACTGTCCCTGGGCTATGTCCACAACCTGTCCAAGCGCACCGCTCTGTACGGCACCGTGGCTTACCTGAAGAACAAGGACAGCTCCAACCTCGGCCTGGCCACCAAGGGCCTGACCGTGGCTGGCCCCGGCGCTGGCAACAACCAGACCGGCGTGCAAGTCGGTATCCGTCACGCTTTCTGATGAACGGCTGGCCCAGCCAGCTTGATTCAGCAAGTCAAGAAACCGCTGCCCTCGGGCAGCGGTTTTTTTTTGTCACTCCGGTAACAGGAACTAAGGGAAAACGACTGTGGGTATGCCGCGAACGGCTGTTCCGATGCAAGTCATTGATTTCTAGAATGAAAGTTCCCTCATCCCTTCCGCAGAAAGAGACAACACATGCGTATTCCGTCTGTGAAAAAAACGGTGGCCATGACCACCCTGGCAGTAGCGGCTCCCTTCACGTTCGCGCAGCAGGCCGGCACCAGCAGTGTCCAGCTGTACGGCATCGTGGACATGGCGTATCGCCACACCAACAACGAAGGCCCCGCCGGAAGTCCGGGCGGCTCGTTGAGCCAGATGGTCGGGGGTGGCATGTCCCAGAGCCGTTGGGGCATCAACGTGACCGAGGACCTGGGTGGAGGGCTGAAGGCCCTGGTCAACCTGGAAAACCGTTTCGGCGCCGATACGGGCACGCCGGCCACGCCGTACTTCCAGCAATCCTGGGTGGGCCTGCAGGGCGGCTTCGGCCGTGTCACGCTGGGCCGCCAATACAACGTTCTCTTCGACCTGGTGACCAGCACGTACGCGTCCTATCCCTACTCGCCGTACATGGACGTCTACAAGCCCGAGATCGGTTTCGCACTGGGCGCGCGGGCCGACAACATGATCAAGTACATGGCCGAGGTCGGTCCATGGCGCGGTGGGTTGCAGTATTCCTTCGACGAAAAGAGCGCCACGGGCGGCAAGACGGCCGGCGGCTACGTGCGCTATGCGTCGGGCGGCCTGGCGGCGGGCCTGGGCTACCAGCAGTACGAATTCGCCTCCGGCAAGAAGATCGACGCCTGGACCCTGGGTGGTTCCTACCGCATGGGCAACTGGTACTTCAACGGCGGCTATGGCCAGAACAAGGTGGACGATGGCCTCACGGCCGTGGACCGTGCCGTTCTGGCCGCGATGTGGCAGGGCGGCATCAACGGCGGGTTCGGCGGCCCGGCCTTCCTTGCGGCCAACAAGCGCACGATCTACAAGATCGGCGCGGGCTACCAGATCACGCCGCAGATCAACCTGGGCGCGCACTACTTCCGTGCGGAGCAGAAGGGCAATACCGATCTCGCCAAGGCCAAGGCCGACTTCTTCACCATGGCGCTCGACTATGCATTCTCCAAGCGGACGGATGCGTACATCGAAGTGGACCACACCAAGCTCAAGGGCGACCAGGTCAGCCTGAACAACGCCGCCGGCCAGCCCAACGGCGCCAGGTCGCGCACCGGCTACACCATCGGCCTGCGGCATCGCTTCTGATCCGTCCCCGGCTGGCGGCACCATGCCACCGGCATGCTGGTCCGCAGCGCAAATCCTGCCGCACCGTGGTGGAGCAGGCCTGCATGCCCTCCTGCCCGCCATGGGCCGGAGGGCATGTGCCATCTGGTCTGCCCATTGCCGTTTTCAGTCCCGTGTCCATCGCTCGGCGGTATGGCGTATGTGCCGCAGGCCTGTGAAGGCGACCCCGCCGGGGCCGGGCTTGGGCCGACAACCATCCGCGATGGCCCGGGTATTGCATGCGGTGGCCATATGCCCTGCTAGCATGCCCGCTTCTCTGCCGTTCCTACGATGCTTGCCTTCATTCTGAGACGCCTCATCCAGGCCGTGATCGTCATGGTCGCGGTGGCTTTCATCTCCTTCATGCTGTTCCAGTATGTGGGCGATCCCGTCACCTTCCTGCTCGGGCAGGACGCCACGCCGGACCAGATACGGGACATGCGTGCGGCACTCGGGCTGGACCAGCCTTTCATCGTGCAGTTCTGGCATTTCCTCGTGAATGCCGCTCAGGGGGAGTTCGGACTCAGCCTCCGGCAGGGGGCCAAGGTGTCCAGCCTCATTGCCGAGCGTTTCCCGGCCACGCTGGAGCTGGCGCTGGTCGCCGCTGTCCTGGCCCTGGTGGTCGGCGTGCCCATGGGGGTCTATGCGGCGCTGCGTCGCGGCGCCTTCACGAGCCAGCTCTTCATGACGCTGTCCCTGCTGGGGGTGTCGCTGCCCACGTTCCTCATCGGCATCCTGCTGATCCTCGTGTTCGCCGTCCACCTGGGCTGGTTCCCGAGCTTCGGGCGCGGTCCGGTCACGCAGGTCGGCTGGTGGAGCACGGGCCTGCTCAGTGCCAAGGGCTGGCACCACATCACGCTGCCGGCGGTGACGCTGGCCATCTTTCAGCTCACGCTCATCATGCGCCTCGTGCGCGCCGAGATGCTGGAGGTGCTGCGCACCGACTACATCAAGTTCGCCCGCGCCCGCGGCCTGTCCGACCGGGCCATCCATTTCGGGCATGCCCTGAAGAACACGCTGGTGCCGGTGATGACGATCACCGGCCTGCAACTGGGCGGCCTCATCGCCTTCGCCATCATCACCGAGACGGTGTTCCAGTGGCCCGGCATGGGCCTGCTCTTCATCCAGGCGGTGACGTTCGCGGACATTCCCGTGATGGCGGCCTACCTCTGCCTGATCGCACTGATCTTCGTGGTGATCAACCTGGTCGTGGACCTGCTGTATTTCGCGGTCGATCCCCGCCTGCGGGTGGGCAAGGCGGGAGGGCACTGACATGGCGGTCGCAGCAGCCAAGCCGGCACTGTCCGCGCCGCCCCGCCTGCGGGCCGGCGGCCGCGCCTTCGCCCACATCGCCCAGTTCCACCCCGAGCTGACCGCGTTCCGCCGCGACCTGCATGCCCATCCCGAACTGGGTTTCGAAGAGGTCTATACGGGCTCCCGCGTGAAGGAGGCGCTCAAGGTCTGCGGGGTGGACGAGATCCACGACGGCATCGGCCGTACCGGCATCGTGGCGGTGATCCACGGGCGCAGCCGTTCCAGCGGCAGCATGATCGGCCTGCGCGCCGACATGGACGCCCTGCCCATGTCGGAGCAGAACGAGTTCACCTGGAAGTCCTGCAAACCCGGACTCATGCACGGCTGCGGTCACGACGGCCACACGGCCATGCTGGTGGGGGCCGCGCGCTACCTCGCCGCCACGCGCCATTTCGACGGCACGGCCGTGCTCATCTTCCAGCCCGGCGAGGAGGGCTTCGGCGGTGCGCGCGTGATGATCGAGGACGGCCTGTTCGAGCGCTTTCCCGTGCAGTCGGTCTATGCCATGCACAACTGGCCGGCCATGCAGCCGGGCACCATCGGACTCAATTCCGGGGCGATGATGGCATCGGCCGACCGCATCACCATCGAGATCACCGGCCGCGGCGGACATGGTGCGCACCCGTACCAGACGGTGGACGTGGTGCTCGTGGCCGCGCACATCATCACCGCGGTGCAGGGCATCGTCTCGCGCAACGTGCGCCCGCTCGACAGCGCGGTGATCAGCCTCTGCGCCATGCAGGCGGGCGACCTCGGGGCCTTCAGCGTGCTGCCCGGCACGGCCACGCTGGTGGGCACGGTGCGCACGTTCTCGCCCGCGGTGCAGGAGATGATCGAGCAGCGCCTCAAGGACCTGTGCAGCGCGGTGGCGCTGGGCTTCGGCGCCACGGCCTCCGTGCGCTACGAACGCATCTACCCCGCGACCATCAACACCGAAAGCGACGCGCAGTTCGCGGGCGACGTGGCAGTGTCGATCGTCGGGGCCGAGAACGTGGTGCGCGACCTGGAGCCCAGCATGGGCGCGGAAGACTTCTCCTTCATGCTGCAGAGCAAGCCGGGCGCCTACCTGCGCATCGGGCAGGGCACCGGGCCCGGCCACAGCGCGCTGCACAACAGCCGGTACGACTTCAACGACGAGATCCTGCCCCTGGGCGCCGCGCTGCACGCGGGCCTGGTCGAGCAGGCCATGCCGCTGGCAGCGGTCTGAGGTATGACGATGAATTTCCCACGCACGGCATTGCGCGCCGCCTTCGGCGCCTCCCTGATCGCGGCGGCCTGCATGGCGGGCGCGCAGACCATCCGGGTCGCCAACCAGGGCGACGCGCTGTCGATGGATCCGCATTCCCTGAACGAGAGCCTGCAGCTCAGCGTGACCGGCAATATCTATGAGCCGCTCGTGGGCCGCAACAAGGACCTGAGCCTGGCGCCGGCGCTGGCCACGCGCTGGGCACAGCTCTCTCCCACGGTGTGGCGCTTCGAACTGCGGCGTGGCGTGCTTTTCCACGACGGCACTCCGTTCACCGCGGACGACGTGCTGTTTTCGCTGGCACGCACGCAGGCCGGGAGTTCGGACATGAAGACGTACACCAACGACTTCAAGGAAGTGCGCAAGGTGGACGACTACACCGTCGAGATCGAGACCAAAGCTCCGTACCCCATCCTGCCCGATGTGCTCACGCTCGTGTACATGATGTCGCGCAAGTGGTGCGAGACGAACCACGCCACGGAGCCGGTGGATCGGCGCAGGGGCGTGGAGAACGCGGCGTCGTTCCGGGCCAACGGCACGGGGCCGTTCCGGCTGCGCGAGCGCCAGCCCGGCGTGCGTACCGTGTTCACGCGCAACGCGCAGTACTGGGGGGCCATCGAAGGCAACGTGTCCGAGGTGGTGTTCACCCCCATCGGCAACGACGCCACCCGCGTCGCGGCGCTGCTGTCGGGCCAGGTGGACGTCATGGAGCCCGTGCCGGTGCAGGACATCGAGCGCGTGAACACGAGTCCGCTCACGCGCGCAGTGACCGGGCCCGAGCTGCGCACCATCTTCCTGGGCATGGACCAGAAGCGCGACGAGCTGCTGTATTCCAGCGTGAAGGGCAAAAACCCGTTCAAGGACAAGCGCGTGCGCCAGGCCTTCTACCAGGCCATCGACATCGAGGGCATCCGCAAGACGGTGATGCGCGGCGCCTCCAATCCGTCGGCGCTGCTGGTGGGGCCGGGCGTGAACGGTTTCCAGGCGGATATCAAGCGCCTTCCCTACGACACGGATGCCGCGAAGAAGCTGCTGGCCGAAGCCGGCTACCCCAACGGCTTCGAGGTGGGCATGAACTGCCCCAACGACCGCTACGTGAATGACGCGCGCATCTGCCAGGCAGTGGCCGCCAACCTCGCGCGCATCGGCGTGAAGGTGAACCTGCAGGCGGAAACCAAGGGCACGTACTTCCCCAGGGTGCTGCGGCGGGATACCAGCTTCTACATGCTGGGCTGGATGCCCGCCACCTACGACGCGCACAACGCGATGACTGCGCTGATGGCCTGCGTGGACGACAAGGGCGCCGGGCAGTTCAACCTGGGCGGGTACTGCAATCCCAAGGTGGACCAGCTCACGCGGCAGGTGCAGTCGGAGGTCGACAAGGCCCGGCGCGACGCGATGATCCGCGAAGCCTTCGAGATCCATGCGGCCGACGTGGGCCACATCCCGCTGCACCAGCAGGCCCTGGCCTGGGGCGTGTCGCGCAAGGTGGCGCTGGTGCAGATGGCCGACAACTTCATGCCGTTCAAGTGGATGAGCCTCGCGAAGTGATGCCCTGATCCGTTCCGTCCGCGTGGAGATGCCGTTCCGCTCCACGCTTTTCCCGAATCGCACGATGAAAAAAACGCTTTTCCGATGGTTCGACAGCGATGTCGGCTACAGCTTCCGCACTTCGCCCGTCGCCATCGGCGCCGCGGCGATCGCGGTGGTGTGCGTGTTCTGCTCGCTGTTCGCGGGCTGGGTGGCGCCGCACAATCCGTTCGATCTCACCACGCTCGAATTGAGCGATGCCCGGCTGCCGCCGGCGTGGAGCGACGGAGGCTCCTGGAAGTACCCGTTCGGCACGGACGACCAGGGGCGCGACATTCTCTCGGCGCTGATCTATGGCGCGCGCATTTCGCTCATCGTCGGCCTGGCATCCGTCGCGCTGTCGGTGGTGGTGGGGGTGGCGCTCGGGCTGCTGGCGGGCTTCAAGGGCGGCTGGATCGACGCGGTGCTCATGCGCCTGTGCGACGTGATGCTGTCCTTTCCCGCGATTCTCGTGGCGCTGCTGATCGCCGGCGTGGGGCGCGCGGTGTTCCCGAACGCGCACGAGTCGCTGGCCTTCGGGGTGCTGATCCTCTCCATCTCGCTCACGGGCTGGGTGCAGTACGCACGCACCGTGCGCGGGTCCACCCTGGTGGAGCGCAACAAGGAATACGTGCAGGCGGCCCGCGTGACGGGCGTGTCGTCCCTGCGCATCATGCGCCGCCATGTGCTGCCCAATGTGCTCGGCCCGGTGATGGTGCTGGCCACGATCCAGGTGGCGACGGCCATCATCACCGAGGCCACGCTGTCCTTCCTGGGAGTGGGCGCGCCGCCCACTTCGCCGTCGCTCGGCACGCTGATCCGCATCGGCAACGACTATCTGTTCTCGGGCGAATGGTGGATCACGGTGTTCCCGGGCGTGATGCTGGTGCTGATCGCGCTCTCCGTGAACCTGCTGGGGGATTGGCTGCGCGATGCGCTGAACCCCCGCCTCCGCTAGAAATGGAGCACGCCCCCCTGAGCGGCTGCGCTGCTTCCCCCCGCTCTCGCCGCGCTGCGCGCGGCGGGCAGGGGGACGACGCCAGCGGCCTGGCGAAGCCAGTTCCGCGGCGTCTGCTGGCGTGGCCTGCTCCGCGGCCACAGGTCGGGCCGCGCCAGTTTCGAGCGCCGTGCCGAAGCGCAATGCATAACGGATGGATGGTTTGCCATGTCCCTTCTTGAAGTCGAGAACCTCGTCGTCGAATTTCCGGGCCGCCGCGGGACGCTGCGGGCGCTGGACGATATTTCCTTTTCGATCGCGCCGGGCGAGATCCTGGGCGTGGTGGGCGAGTCCGGTGCGGGCAAGTCCCTGACCGGGGCGGCCATCATCGGCCTGCTGGAGCCGCCGGGCCGCGTGGCGGGCGGGCGCATCGTGCTGCAGGGCGAGCGCATCGACGATCTGCCGCCGCACAAGATGCGGCACGTGCGCGGGCGGCGCATCGGGGCCATTTTCCAGGATCCGCTCACGTCGCTGAACCCGCTCTACACCGTGGGCCAGCAGCTTACCGAGACGATCCAGACGCACCTGCCGGTGAACGCCGCCGAGGCGCGCCGCCGCGCGATCCAGTTGCTGAAGGACACGGGCATTCCCGCGGCGGAGCAGCGGGTGGACCACTATCCGCACCAGTTCTCGGGCGGCATGCGGCAGCGCGTGGTGATCGCCCTGGCGCTGGCGGCCGAGCCCCAGCTCATCGTGGCCGACGAGCCCACGACGGCACTCGACGTTTCCATCCAGGCGCAGATCATCCAGTTGCTGAAGAACATCTGCAAATCGCGCGGCGCGGCGGTGATGCTCATCACGCACGACATGGGGGTGATCGCGGAAACCTGCGACCGCGTCGCCGTGCTGTACGCGGGCCGCGTGGCCGAGATCGGGCCGGTGCACGAGGTGATCAACCATCCCGCGCACCCCTACACGGCGGGCCTGATGGCCTCCATTCCCGACATGGAGCAGGACCGCGAGCGCCTGAACCAGATCGACGGCGCCATGCCGCGACTCAACGCCATTCCCCGGGGCTGCGCCTTCAATCCGCGTTGCCCGCATGCCTTCGACCGCTGCCGCGAGGAGCGGCCGGAGCTGCTGCCCGCCGGGCCGACCCGCGCCGCGTGCTGGCTGCATGCCGCCGTGCCGAACGCGTCCGCCGCCATCCAGGAAGCCGTGTCATGAGCGAAAACGCGCACACTCCCCCGAAGAACGACGCCACCGTGACCGCCACCGCGCCGCTGGTGCAGGCGCATGACCTCGCCAAGACCTTCGATGTCTCCGCGCCGTGGCTCAACCGCGTATTGGAGCGCAAGCCGCGCACGCTGCTGCATGCGGTGGACGGCGTGAGCTTCACCATCGAGAAGGGCAGGACCCTCGCGCTGGTCGGCGAATCCGGCTGTGGCAAGAGCACGGTGGCGCGCCTGCTCGTGGGCCTGTACGAGCCTACGCGCGGCGGCCTCACCTTCGACGGGCAGGACGCCCATGCCGCCTTCAAGGGCCGCGACGCGCGCACCATGCGCCAGCGCATCCAGATGATCTTCCAGGACCCGTACGCGAGCCTGAACCCGCGCTGGATCGTGGAGGACATCATCGGCGAGCCGCTGAGCGAGCATGGCCTCATCACCGACAAGGCCCAGCTGCGGCAGCGCGTGGGCGAGCTGCTGCAGTCCGTCGGCCTCTCGCCGCTGGACATGGCCAAGTACCCGCACCAGTTCTCCGGCGGGCAGCGGCAGCGCATCTCGATCGCGCGGGCGCTGGCCACCGAGCCCGAGTTCCTCGTCTGCGACGAACCCACGTCGGCGCTGGACGTGTCCGTGCAGGCGCAGGTGCTCAACATCATGAAGGACCTGCAGCGCGAGCGGAACCTCACGTACCTGTTCATCAGCCACAACCTCGCGGTGGTGCGCCACGTGAGCGACCAGGTGGGCGTGATGTACCTGGGACGCCTCGTGGAGCTGGCGGACAAGCGCGAACTCTTCGCTGCGCCGCGCCATCCCTACACCCGCATGCTGCTGGATGCGATCCCGAAGATGCACGACACGGGCCGCGCCCGCACGCCCGTGCAGGGCGAGGTGCCGAACCCGCTCAATCCGCCGTCCGGCTGCGCGTTCAATCCGCGCTGCCCCTATGCGAATGACCGCTGCCGCACCGAGCGCCCGCAGCTCATCGATGACGGCGGCACGCGCGTGGCGTGCCATGGGATCGAGGAGGGGCGGATTCCCCTGGCATCCGCTGCCGTGGCCTGAATAGCGAACTGCCGGGGCCGGTCAGGCGGCCGCCAGTGCCGGCAGGTGCGCACGCGCCCTGGCCGGGCTGTGGGCACCCCATCCCGTTGCCGCAGGCGAGGCCTGGGCCTGCAGCTTGAAAACCGCCACCAGCGTGTTGAGCTGCTCCGACTGCGCCCGCAGGCTGGCGGCCGCGGCGGCGCTTTGCTCCACCAGCGCGGCGTTCTGCTGCGTCACCTGGTCCAGGTGATTCACGGCTTCTCCCACCTGGCTGATGCCGCTGCTCTGCTCTGCCGAGGCGTTGGCGATCTCGCTGATCAGGGTGCCGACCTGGCGCACCTGGGCCACGATTTCGTCCATGCTGCGGCCCGCTTCGCCGGCCAGCTGGCTGCCGTTGTCCACCTTCGCCACGCTGTCCGTGATGAGGTCCTTGATTTCCTTGGCGGCCTGGGAGGAGCGCTGCGCCAGCGTGCGCACTTCGCTCGCCACCACGGCGAAGCCCCGGCCCTGCTCGCCGGCGCGCGCCGCTTCGACGGCCGCGTTCAGCGCCAGGATGTTGGTCTGGAAGGCGATGGAATCGATGACGCTCGTGATGTCCGCGATCTTGTTCGACGAGGCCGCGATGGTCTTCATGGTGGCCACCACGTTCCCGACGATGGTGCCGCCCTGTTCCGCCGCCTGGGTGGCAAGGGCAGCGAGCTGGTTGGCTTCCCGTGCCGTGTCGGAATTGGTCTTCACGGTGCTGCTCAATTCCTCCATCGATGCCGCGGTTTCCTCCAGGCTGCTGGCCTGCTGTTCGGTGCGCTGGCTCAGGTCCGCATTGCCCATCGCGATCTCGGCCGCGCCGGTGGCGATGCTCTCGCTGCTGTCGCGTACCTGCCCGACCATGGACACGAGTTGGCCGTTCATGTGCTGCAGGGCCTGCAGCAGTGCCGCGGGTTCGTCCCTGCCCTGGATGTGGAACGAGGACGTGAGATCGCCCTGGGCCACGGCCGAAGCGACGGAAACCCCGGTGGCCAGTGGCTGGGTGATGGAGCGCGTCACCACGACGGCCAATGCCAGGCCGCAGAAGAGCGAGAAGGCGATGAGTACGCTGAAGACCAGGATGGCGTGGTCGTATCCGGCGCTCGCGGCGGCGGCCGCGGCGGCGCCGCGTTCCTCGTTCAGCTTCACCAATTGGGTCAGCGGCTCGGTGAGGTCGGCGAACAGCTTGGCGGAATCGCCGGTCGCGAGAGTGCTGGCCGCGGCGGTCGACGCACCGCCTTCGTCCAGCAGTGACACGAGGCGCCGTTCGAGGATGCGGTAGTTGTCCAACTGCGCGCGGAAGACGTTGAAGAGCCTCTGCTCTTCGGGCGAGGAAATCATCTTTTCGTAGATGGCGATGTTGCGTGGCAATTGCTCGTCCATCAGCGCATTCTGGCTTGCCAGTTGCCGCTGGCGGCCGTCGGCGCTGGCTTCCAGCAGACGCCGCAAGCTGGCCCGCCGGCCGCTGTTCAGCACGGCCCGCACTTCACCGATGGCTCGGACACTGGGCAACCAGCGGGTTCCGAGCTCATTGGCGTGGTAGTTGATGTTCCGGATCTGAATGATGCCGAACAGCCCCAGGCCGAGCAGCAAGGCCAGCAGGGCGCCGAACCCCAATGCCAGCCGCGTGCCGATCTTGACTTGTCGAAGGATTTGCATGGATGAACTCCCTTGGTACATGTTGCTAGATCATATTTATCAATCTTAGCGCAGTCTCGCGTGTTTGTATCGTTTTTAATGCTTTCCGCTCCATGAAAAAGTGAGGTGCATCAACGGTCGAGTAGGAAATTTGCCCTCAATTTTAAAGTGATAAAAATATTACTGACCACTTCAGGCCATCCGGTGCGTCCAGCCGGTGTGCAGCAGCAGATCTCGGTCAACCGGTCAGGCTTGGGCGCGGAAACGCTTCGCCGGTGCTCAGGCACTGGGAAGGCACGATGCGTGGGTGGCAGGCATGCGCCTGCGCCCCGCTCCGGGATGGTGGACGCCGGATCGCGGCGGCGGCGGCCTGAGGTAAGCGGCCGCGGACTTCAGGACCGCTCTCCACATGGGGCCGGTTCATTGCCTGCGATCGGCAGGTGGATTGCCCGTGGCGGGCGGGATGGAGCCGCGTGGTCGAGGGACCGCGCGGTGGCGCTTCGTTCAGGTGTAGCGCTTGGCCCGCAGGTTGTCCTTCATCTGCTGCAGGCGGGGCTGCAGCGGCTCGCCGATGCGCAGCGCCACGCAGGTGGCGAGCACGTCGATGATGAGCAGGTGCAGCAGGCGGGAGACCATCGGGCTGTAGCGGTCGTATCCCTCTGGATGGTCCGCCGCCAGATGGATGTGGCAGGCGCTGGCCAGGGGCGAGCCGCTGGCGGTGATGGCGATGGTGGTGGCGCCGTTCCTGCGGGCGATGTCGGTCGCGTCCATGAGGTCGCGCGTACGCCCGGAGTTGGAGACGATCACCACGCAGTCGCCCGGTCCCAGCAGGGTCGCGCTCATGACCTGCATGTGTCCATCGCTGGTCGCGAGGCTGGTCACGCCCAGCCGGAAGAACTTGTGCTGCGCGTCCTGCGCCACGATGCCCGAGTTGCCGGCGCCGTAGAACTCGATGCGCCGGCCTGTCTGCCAGGTGGCTGCGATCGCCTGCGCGGCCTGCTCGATGGCCTTGGTGCTCGCCGCGTTGCGGTACTGCAGGAATGCGGCGACGGCGTTGTCCACGACCTTCACGAGCACGTCGCCGGTCTTGTCGTCGGCGTCCACGCTGCGGTGGATGAACGGCACGCCCTCGCTCACGCTGCCCGCGAGCTTGAGCTTGAAGTCGGCCAGCCCGTCGTACCCCATGCTGCGGCAAAAGCGCACCACCGTGGGCTTGCTCACCCCCGCCCGCGCCGCCAGCTCCCGCACCGGCAGCCGCGCGAACGCACGCGCGTCCTGCAGCACCAGCTGGCCCACCCGCTGTTCGGCGGGGGCCAGCGAAGGCAGTGAGGCGGTGATGCGCTCGAGCATGTCAGCAGTCCCGTGCGAAGGCTGGAGGGCACTGGATGAGTGCCACTGCCCATAGCCCGTGAAACTGGCGCGGCCTCACCCGTCGAATGGCCGCGGAGCAGGCCACGCCAGCAGACGCCGTGGAACCGGCTTTGCCGGGCCACCGGCGTCGTCCCCCTGCCCGCCGTGCGCAGCACGGCGAGAGCGGGGGGATGCGGCGCAGCCGCTCAGGGGGGTGTTTCAAGACTCCTCCATCCAGCTATGCCCCTCGCGCGCCACCATGGCGCTCGCGGCACTGGGCCCCCAGCTGCCGGCGGCGTAGGGCCGTGGGCCGTCTTCCGAGTCGCGCCAGGATTGCATGATGGGCTCGACCCAGCGCCACGCCGCTTCCTGCTCGTCGGCGCGCACGAAGAGGTTCAGCCGCCCGGCGATCACGTCGAGCAGCAGGCGTTCGTAGGCGCCCACCCGCTCCGTGCCGAAGCGCTGCTCGAAGTCCAGGTCCAGGTGGACGGGGGCCAGGGCCTGCACTTCCGAGATGCGCATGCCGCGCTTTTCCTGGCCCGCGGCGAAGAGGTGCAGCGCCACGCCGTCGCGCGGCTGCAGGTGGATCACGAGGCGGTTGGCGCTGCCCAGCGGCGTGCGGTAGATGGCGTGCGGCGTGGGCCGGAAGTTGATGGCGATGTGCGCCTCGTGCGAGGCCAGCCGCTTGCCGGTGCGGACGTAGAACGGCACGCCCGCCCAGCGCCAGTTGGCGATTTCGGTGCGCAGCGCCACGAAGGTCTCCGTGCGGCTGTCCGCGGGCACGCCGTCTTCCTCGGCATAGCCGCGCACGCGCTCGCCGCCCAGCGAGCCGGCGGTGTACTGGCCGCGCACCACGTCCCGCGACAGCGTGGCCGGGGTCCAGGGCACCAGCGAGCGCAGCACCTTGAGCTTCTCGTCACGGATGGCGTCGGCATGGGCGTTGATGGGCGGCTCCATGCCGATGGCGCAGAGCAGCTGCAGTGCGTGGTTCTGCACCATGTCGCGCAGCGCGCCCGTGCCGTCGTAGAAGGCGCCGCGCTTTTCGACGCCGAGCTTCTCGGCCATGGTGATCTCGATGCTGGCCACGGTCTCGCGGCGCCAGAGCGGCTCGAACAGGGCGTTGCCGAAGCGCAGCGCCAGCAGGTTCTGCACCGACGGCTTGCCCAGGTAGTGGTCGATGCGGAAGATCTGCTCTTCGTCGAACACGCGGCGCACGGCGGCGTTGATGGCGCGGTTGGAGGCCAGGTCGTGGCCCAGGGGCTTTTCCAGCACCACCCGCGTGTGCGGCGTGGCGAGGCCCGCGGCACCCAGTTGCTCGCAGGCCGTGGTGAAGAGGCCCGGCGCGGTCGCGAGGTACATCACCACGGTGTCGGCCTGCCGCTCGCCGAGGCGCGCGGCCAGCGCGGCATAGTCGGCGGGCTTGGAGAGGTCCATGCGCTGGAAATGGAGCAGCGCGGCGAAGCGCTCGAACTCCTCGGCGCTGGGCCGCTTGTCCCCTTCCACCGCGGCGAACCGGCTGGCGATGAGTTCCCGGTAGGCCGCGTCGCTCAGGTCGTCGCGCGCCACGCCGATGATGCGGCCGTCCGCCGGCAGCGAGCCGTGCCGGAACGCCTGGAAGAGGGCGGGCAGCAATTTGCGCCACGCCAGATCGCCCGTGCCGCCGAACAGGACCAGATCGAAACTCATTGCCGCCGCGCTCCCGAAGTCTGAAGGTGTGATGGATGGAAAACGAAAACCGTGACAGCGCGGGTGGCACCCGCGCGGCCGTGGCGGCATGTTACCGAGTTTCACGTCGGGGTGCCGGCTGACAGGGTTCGCGGTTACATCCCCCCTACACTCGCCGGTGGCGCAGCGCGCGGTTCCGGGCCCTTTCTTACCAGGGCACGGCAGTCCACCGCGACCGCCCCCAACCACCCGGAGGATTGCATGAACCAACTCGACGCCCTCAAGCAGGTCACCACCGTGGTGGCCGACACGGGCGACTTCCGCCAGCTCGGCGCGTACCGCCCCCAGGACGCGACCACCAATCCGTCCCTGATCCTCAAGGCCGTCCAGAAGGCCGACTACGCCCCCCTGCTGCAGGAATCAGTGGAGCGCTGGCGCGGCCGCGCGCTCGACGAGATCATGGACCGGCTCATCGTGCGCTTCGGCTGCGAGATCCTCTCGCTGATCCCCGGGCGCGTGTCGACCGAAGTGGACGCGCGCCTGTCCTTCGACACCATGGCCACCGTGACGCGCGGCGAGCGCATCATTGACCTCTACCGCGCCGAAGGCGTGGACACTGCCCGCGTGCTCATCAAGATCGCCGCCACCTGGGAAGGCATCGAAGCCGCGCGCATCCTGGAAGAGCGCGGCATCCACACCAACCTCACGCTGCTGTTCTCGCCCGTGCAGGCCGTGGCCTGCGGCGCCGCCCGGGTGCAGCTGATCTCGCCCTTCGTGGGCCGCATCTACGACTGGTACAAGAAGCAGGCTGGCGCCCAGTGGGACGAGGCCGCGATGGCCGGCGCCAACGACCCGGGCGTGCAGTCGGTGCGCCAGATCTACCAGTACTACAAGCACTTCGGCATCCGCACCGAGGTCATGGGCGCGAGCTTCCGCAACATCGGCCAGATCACGGCGCTCGCCGGCTGCGACCTGCTCACCATCGCGCCGGAACTGCTCGCCCAGCTGGCGGCGTCCGAAGCACCCCTGGAGCGCGCGCTCGACCCGGCATCCGCCAAGGACCTCGAACTGCAGCCCGTGCAGTACGACGAACCGGGCTTCCGCTACGCGCTCAACGCCGACGCCATGGCCACCGAGAAGCTGGCCGAGGGCATCCGCGCCTTCGCGGCCGACGCGGCCAAGCTGGAACAGATGGTGCTGGCGGCATGACGGGGATGACCGCCATGACGATGCCCGTTCCCGCCCGCGTGCGCTGCGACCGCACCGCCGCCTGGGCCGCACTGCAGGCGCACTACGAGGCCGCCGGCCGCACCTTCGATATGCGTGAGGCGTTTGCGGCCGATCCGCAGCGCTTCGGCCGTTTCAGCCAGGAAGCGCCCCACGTCTTCGCCGATCTGTCCAAGAACCGCATCGACGCGGGCACGGAAGCCCTGCTGCTGCAACTGGCGCGCGACTGCGGGCTGGAGGGCTGGCGCGACGCGATGTTCGCGGGAGAGGCCATCAACCATACCGAGCAGCGCGCCGTCATGCACTGGCTGCTGCGCGAGCCCGCCGCGGCGCGTGGGGCTTCGGGCCCCGGCGCGCCGGCACTGGTCACCGACGGCCTGCGCGACGTGCACGCCACGCTGCAGGCGATGCTGGACTTCGCCGAACGCGTGCGGGCCGACGGCACCATCACCGACATCGTCAACATCGGCATCGGCGGCTCGGACCTCGGGCCTTCGATGGTGACCAAGGCGCTGGACGACCTGCGCCATCCGGGCAAGCGCCTGCACTTCGTCTCCAACGTCGACGGGGCCGAGCTGGGCAGCGTGCTGCCCGAGCTGCGGCCGCAGAACACGCTGTTCCTGATCGCCTCCAAGACCTTCACCACGGCGGAGACGATGACCAACGCGCACGCCGCGCGCGCGTGGTTCCTGCAGCAGGGCGGCGGCGAAGCAGCGGTGGGACGGCATTTCGCCGCGCTCACCACGAACATCGAGGCGGCGTCCGCCTTCGGCATCGACACCACCTTCGGCTTCTGGGACTGGGTGGGCGGGCGCTATTCGCTCTGGTCGGCCATCGGCCTGCCGATCGCGATCGCCATCGGCGCCGAGGGCTTCCGTAGCCTGCTGGCCGGCGCGCATGCGATGGACGAGCACTTCCGAACCGCGCCGCTGGAGCGCAACCTGCCGGTGCGCCTGGGGCTGCTGGACGTCTGGTACCGCAACTTCCACGGTTTCGCGACGCGCAGCGTGGCCCCCTACAGCCATGCGCTGCGCCGGCTGCCGGCCTACCTGCAGCAGCTGGAGATGGAGAGCAACGGCAAGGGCGTGGATGCGCAAGGGGACACGCTGCCCTTCGCCACCTCGCCGGTGGTCTGGGGTGAGCCCGGCACCAATGGCCAGCATGCCTTCTTCCAGATGATCCACCAGGGTCCGGACATCGTGCCGGTGGAGTTCATCGTGATGCGCGAGCCCGGGCGCGGCCTGCCGGAACAGCACCCCCGCCTCGTGGCGAATGCGCTCGCGCAGGCCAAGGCGCTGATGCACGGCAAGCAGAGCGACGACGGCCACCGCCGCTTCACGGGCAACCGGCCCAGCACCTTCCTGGTGCTCGACCGGCTCGACCCCGCATCGCTGGGTGCGCTGATCGCGCTCTACGAGCACCGCGTCTTCGTGAGCGGCGCGCTCTGGGGCATCAACAGCTTCGACCAGTGGGGCGTGGAGCTGGGCAAGGTGCTGGCCAAGGACCTGGAGCCGCGCCTGTCTTCGGGCGATACGGCAGGGTTGGACGGCTCCACCGCCGGGTTGATGGCGCGGCTCGCCCAGGGCCGTCGCTGAACGATACCCCCAAAAGGAAAAGCCCGCAGGCCGTGAAGCCTGCGGGCTTTTTTGCTTTCCGCCCTGGGGCGGAGCAGCTGGCGGCGTCGGGGGCGGAAATCGCTTCCGCGTCCGCCGCCGCCCGGGCCGCAATTACATGCCCATGCCACCCATGCCGCCCATGTCGGGCATCGCGGGAGCCGGTGCATCGTCCTTCGGAGCCTCGGCCACCATGGCTTCGGTCGTCAGCAGCAGCGAAGCCACGGAAGCGGCGTTCTGCAGGGCCGTGCGGGTCACCTTCGTCGGGTCCAGGATGCCCATTTCGAGCATGTCGCCGTAGGTGTCGTTGGCGGCGTTGAAGCCGTAGTTGCCCTTGCCGTTCAGCACGGCATTGACCACCACGGACGGCTCGCCACCGGCGTTGGCCACGATCTCGCGCAGGGGCGCTTCGATCGCCTTCAGGATCAGCTTGATGCCGGCGTCTTGATCGGGGTTGTCACCCTTGATGTCGCCAGCAGCCTGCTTGGCGCGCAGCAGGGCCACGCCACCGCCGGCCACGATGCCTTCTTCCACGGCAGCGCGGGTGGCGTGCAGCGCGTCTTCCACGCGTGCCTTCTTTTCCTTCATCTCGACTTCGGTGGCAGCGCCGACCTTGATCACGGCCACGCCGCCGGCCAGCTTGGCCACGCGCTCCTGCAGCTTCTCGCGGTCGTAGTCGCTGGTGGCTTCCTCGATCTGGATGCGGATCTGCTTCACGCGGGCTTCGATGTCAGCGGCAGCGCCTGCGCCGTCGATGATGGTGGTGTTTTCCTTGCCCACTTCGATGCGCTTGGCCTGGCCCAGGTCGGCCAGGGTCACCTTCTCGAGCGTCAGGCCCACTTCCTCGGCGATCACCTTGCCGCCCGTCAGGATGGCGATGTCTTCCAGCATGGCCTTGCGGCGGTCGCCGAAGCCAGGCGCCTTCACGGCCACGACCTTCAGGATGCCGCGGATGGTGTTCACCACCAGGGTCGCCAGGGCTTCGCCCTCGACTTCCTCGGCGATGATCAGCAGCGGACGGCCGGCCTTGGCGACCTGCTCCAGCGTGGGCAGCAGGTCACGGATGTTGCTGATCTTCTTGTCGAACAGCAGCACGAAGGGGTTGTCCAGCAGGGCGGCCTGCTTTTCGGGGTTGTTGATGAAGTAGGGCGACAGGTAGCCGCGGTCGAACTGCATGCCTTCCACGACATCCAGCTCGTTGTCCAGGCTCTTGCCGTCTTCCACGGTGATCACGCCTTCCTTGCCGACCTTGTCCATGGCGTCGGCAATGATCTTGCCGATGGATTCGTCGGAGTTGGCGGAGATCGAACCCACCTGGGCGATTTCCTTGGAGGTCGTCGTGGCCTTGGAAGCCTTCTTCAGCTCGGCGACCAGGGCCGTCACGGCCTTGTCGATGCCGCGCTTGAGGTCCATCGGGTTCAGGCCGGCGGCCACGTACTTGGAGCCTTCGCGCACGATGGCCTGGGCCAGCACCGTGGCGGTGGTCGTGCCGTCACCGGCGTTGTCGCTGGTCTTGGAAGCCACTTCCTTCACGAGCTGGGCGCCCATGTTCTGCAGCTTGTCCTTCAGTTCGATTTCCTTGGCCACGGACACGCCGTCCTTGGTCACGGTGGGGGCGCCGAAGGAGCGCTCGAGCACCACGTTGCGGCCCTTCGGGCCCAGCGTCACCTTGACGGCGTTGGCGAGGATGTTCACGCCTTCGACCATGCGAGCGCGGGCTTCGCCGCCGAAAACTACGTCTTTTGCTGCCATTTTGTTTCTCCGGATTCAGTCAACAGGAAGTTGGAAGAGGATGTGATCCGCGAAGCGGTCACTTCTCGACGACTGCGAACAGGTCGTCTTCCTTCATCACCAGCAGTTCGTCGCCGTTGACCTTGACGGTCTGGCCCGAGTACTTGCCGAACAGCACGCGGTCGCCGACCTTGACGCTCAGCACGCTCAGTTCACCCTTGTCGTTCTTCTTGCCAGGGCCCACGGCCAGGACTACGCCTTGATCGGGCTTCTCGGCAGCGTTGTCGGGGATCACGATGCCGGAGGCGGTCGTGGTTTCGCTTTCAATGCGCTTGACGATCACGCGATCGTGCAGGGGGCGAAGGCTCATTTGCATCTCTCCTGGTTCAATAAGGATTGCGACATCGACAGGACGCCCGCGGAAAGCGGGCGTCGGGATCTTCAGCGGCCGTGTCCCACACGGTTGTTAGCACTCGTCCGCTTCGAGTGCTAATGATACGGGCATTTGTTGGGGTTTCAAGGGGGCGGGGCGGGAGGCATGGCCAGGATGGACCACAGCTGCCCCAATGGCCGAGCCATGAACTCTGCGTTGCGTGCTTTTGCTCCGGGCCACCAAGACATAGCGGACTGGGAACCGAAGCAGTCCGGCCTGGACCAGCGGAACATGCCGCAGTCCGTGGCCGGCTATGCCTCGGCCTGTGGGCGCCGCGGCGATATCTCGGCATCGGAGTGGCTGGCGTAATCGCTGGAGGCGACGGGGCTCTCCGAGGGGGGCCAGGAATACGGGGCGGCAGTAATGAATTCGGTAGCCCTATTTGATTGATCCTGTCTATGGTCAAGATTTCGCGTCGGCTCGACAGCCTACAATGCCGGGTTTGCATTTGCGCCCAGCTTTGCGGGAGCCGCTGCCTGGAGGAGGCCGCCGCTGCTTTCCGGAAACACCCGGAATTCTTGCGCAAGGCGCGAGGCCTTGCGTAACCCATTCCCTTTAACGCAATAAGACAGTCACCAGAGGCAGCAGATCGATGGCATCTTTGCAAGCAACCACCGCACTGATGGGCATCGGATTGGCAGTGCTGATCCTCTACCTCATCCGCCGCGATCATCTCTATCTGATGCATGGCCTGTTCTGGGTCGCCGTGGCCTTCGCTGCAGCGGTGCTGGGGGCATGGCCGGGCCTGATCGACCGGCTGGCGCGTCTTCTCGGGATCAGCTATCCGCCCGCACTCTTGCTGCTGCTCGCGAATATCGTTCTGGTCATCAAGGCACTGCATTCGGACATGGTCAATACCCGCATCGAACGGGACGTCCGCCGCCTGAACCAGCGCCTCGCGTTGCTCGAGGCCGATGCGGAGGAATTTCGTGATCGCCTCCGTGCCGACGTGCCCGACGCATGACCGTGGCCGCTTTACCCCGATTGCTGCCGGTGGTGCTTTGTGGGGGCGTGGGCTCGCGCCTGTGGCCGCTCTCGCGTGAAACCTATCCCAAGCAGTTCCTTGCGCTGACCGGCGAGCGGTCCATGCTCCAGGAAACCGTGCTGCGGCTGCGGGAACCGCTGCCTGGTATCTGTGTGGACGATGCCCCTGTGCTGGTCTGCAACAGCGAACACCGTTTCGTCGCTGCCGAGCAGTTGAAGGCGATCGGCATGGAGGGCGCACGGATTCTGCTGGAGCCCGTGGGCCGCAATACCGCGCCGGCCCTCACCATCGCTGCGCTACAGGCGCTCGAAAACGACCAATCCGACGACGATCCCGTGCTGTTGGCGATGCCCGCGGACCATGTGATTGCGGATGGAGGTGCTTTCCGGCTGGCCGTCCAGCGTGCCTTTCCGTTCGCGGCGGAGGGCGGTATCGTCACCTTCGGCATCGTGCCGGATCATCCGGAAACAGGGTATGGCTACATCCGTTGCGTACCGCTGGCGCATGGGAACTCTTCAGGCCTGGATAAGGCTGCGCAAGTGCGCCGTGTCGCCGATTTTGTCGAGAAGCCGGACGGAGAGACGGCATCCGCGTATCTCGCCAGCGGCCAGTACTTGTGGAATGGCGGTCTTTTCATGGTGCGTGCAGGCCGGTGGCTGGCGGCTGTGCGTGCATGCCGGCCCGACATCCTGGAGGCATGCTCCGACGCCATGCGCGGCGCTGTGCGCGATCTGGATTTCATCCGGCCTGCCGAACCGGCCTTCGAAGCGTGTCCCACGGATTCCATCGATTACGCGGTGATGGAACGCCTGCCGTCCATGCCGCAACTGGATATGCACGCTTATGTCGTGCCCCTGGACGCGGGATGGTCCGACCTGGGGGCCTGGGATGCTCTCTGGGAAACACTCGAGCGCGATCCTGAGGGGAACGCCGCTGTGGGCCACGTGGTGCAGCATGGCTGCCGCGACACACTGCTGTATGGCTCGAGCCGGCTGGTCGCCGGGGTCGGCCTGGACCATGTCGTCGTGGTGGAAACCCCCGATGCGGTGCTGGTGGCCGACAAACGCCGTACACAGGAAGTGAAGCACGTGGTGGCCCTGCTGGCGCGTGCAGGGAACGGGTTGGCCCAGCACCACCGAAAGGTGCATCGTCCCTGGGGGTGGTACGACGCCATTGACAGTGGGGCCCGGTTCCAGGTCAAGCGCATCGTCGTCAATCCGGGCGCGCGCCTCAGCCTGCAAATGCACCGGCACCGCGCGGAGCACTGGGTGGTGGTCAGTGGCATGGCGGAAATCACCAACGGAGACGACACCTACGTGCTCGGACCCAACCAATCCACCTACATTCCCGTGGGCACGGCCCACCGGCTTGCCAACCCCGGGCAGATGCCGCTCGAGATTATCGAGGTCCAGTCGGGAGATTATCTCGGCGAGGATGACATCGTGCGACTCGATGACATCTATGGCCGCTCGTCCTCTGGAGGCGGCAACTGAACGCTGGCGCAGCCTGTTGAATTCTTGCTGAAGTAGATGATGAACCTGGAAAATGCAACCATTGCCGTGATCGGCCTGGGCTACGTGGGCTTGCCACTGGCCGTTGAATTCGGAAAGCAACGCCCTGTGCTGGGGTTTGACATCAACGCGGAACGCATCGCGGAACTGCAGTCCGGCAAAGACGGCACTCTTGAGGTAACGTCCGAGGATCTGAGGGCGGCAACCCATCTGCGCTACAGCGCGGACCCGGAAGACCTCAAGGATTGCGGAATCTTCATCGTGACCGTGCCGACCCCGGTGGACACTGCCAATCGGCCCGACATGACGCCGCTGGTCAAGGCCAGCGAGACGGTAGGCCGCGCCATGCCACAGGGGGCTGTGGTGATCTACGAGTCCACCGTGTATCCCGGTGCAACGGAGGAGGTGTGCGTCCCCGTGCTGGAACGTTGCAGCGGCAAGACATTCAACACCGGTTTCTTCTGTGGCTACAGCCCCGAGCGCATCAATCCGGGCGACAAGGTCAACACGCTTACCAAGATCCGGAAAATCACCAGCGGCAGCACCCCTGAAGTGGCGGATGCCGTGGACGCTCTCTACGCCGAGATCATCACCGCAGGCACCCACAAGGCGAGCAGCCTGAAGGTGGCCGAAGCCGCGAAGGTCATCGAAAACACGCAGCGCGACCTCAATATCGCCCTGGTAAACGAACTGTCGGTCATCTTCGAGCGATTGGGGATCGATACGCTCGACGTGCTGGAAGCCGCCGGCAGCAAGTGGAACTTCCTGCCTTTCCGGCCGGGGCTCGTGGGCGGCCACTGCATTGGGGTGGACCCGTACTATCTGACCCATAAGGCCGAGGAAGTGGGCTACCACCCTCAGGTCATCCTGGCCGGACGGCGCATCAACGACAACATGGCGCGCTACGTGGCGCGAAACACCATCCGGCTGATGCTGCGCAACGGCATGGACGTTCCCCGGTGCCGCATCGGTGTCCTGGGCATCACGTTCAAGGAGAACTGCCCGGACATCCGCAACAGCAAGGTTGTGGACATGGTGCGGGAGTTCGAATCCTGGGGCGCCAATGTGGTCGTCTGTGATCCATGGGCCAATGCGCAGGACGTGCAGCACGAATATGGCATCTCCCTGGGAAGCGTGTCCGCGCAGGAACCCGTCGATGCGCTGGTCGTTGCGGTGGGTCACCACCAGTTCCGTGAAGCCAGCCTTTCCGAACTGCGCGCCTTCTGTCGCGGCGACCGCCCCGTGCTGGCTGACGTCAAGAGCCTCCATGACCGCCACCAGGCCGTGGCATCCGGCTTCACCGTGTTCCGTCTGTGACTTCCCCGACTTCTGATCGTCCATGAAAAATTTTGCCCTCATCGGCGCTGCCGGCTACATCGCCCCCCGGCACATGCGCGCCATCAAGGACACAGGCCACCAACTTTCTGTGGCCTACGATATCAACGACTCGGTGGGCATCATCGACAGCATCTCCCCACAGAGCGATTTCTTCACCGAATTCGAGCGCTTTCTGGAACATGCCTACCGGCTCAGGCGCGAGCCGGCCACGGCGCTCGACTATGTGTCCATCTGCTCTCCCAATTACCTACACCTGGCGCATATCGCCGCAGGTCTGCGCCTGGGCTGCGATGTGATCTGCGAAAAGCCACTGGTGCCCACGCCTGCCCAGATCGACGAACTTGCGCGCATCGAGAAAGAGACTGGCCAGCGCATATTCAACATCCTGCAATTGCGGCATCACGAGGCCATTCTTCGTTTGAAGGAAAAGGTCGCTGCCGCTCCGAAGGATGCGAAGTTCGACGTGGAGCTCACTTACATCACCTCGCGCGGCAAGTGGTATCTGGAGAGCTGGAAGGGCGACCCCCGCAAGTCCTTCGGCGTGGCTACAAACATCGGTGTGCACTTCTTCGACATGCTGCATTTCATCTTCGGCAGGCTGCAGGACAACCGCCTTCACCTGAGCGAGGAAACCAAGGCCGCCGGATACCTCGAGTACGAGCGGGCGCGGGTACGCTGGTTCCTCTCCATCGATGCCAACGATCTGCCCGACGACGTCAAGGGCAAGAAGCCCACCTACCGCAACATCGACGTGAGCGGTGAAAGGCTGGAGTTTTCGGAAGGCTTTACTGATCTGCACACCACCAGCTACCAAGAGATCCTGGCAGGGCGGGGATATGGCCTGGAGGACGCCAGGCATTGCATCGAGACCGTGAACTCGATCAGAACGGCTCCTGTGATGCGTGATGGAGATGCTCTCCGGCATCCCTTCGTTCGTTGACGGCCGCGACGTGGCCGCCATTCCCGGCGGCTTTCCCCGACTCGCCTGAAAGCCTGGAATTACACAGTGACAGCCGAAGCTGAATTGACGATACATCCCACGGCCATCGTGGATCCCGGAGCGCAGATAGGCGCCGGAACGCGGATCTGGCACTGGGTACATATATGCAGTGGCGCTCGCATCGGCGAGCGCTGCTCTTTTGGCCAGAACGTTTTCGTGGGCAACGATGTCCAGATTGGCAACAACGTCAAAGTCCAGAACAACGTCAGCGTTTACGATGCGGTGACACTGGAGGACGACGTGTTCTGCGGTCCCAGTGCCGTATTCACCAACGTATACAACCCGCGCAGCGCGGTCCCCCGCAAGGATGCGTACCGCCGGACCGTCGTCCGCCGTGGCGCAACCCTGGGGGCCAACGCGACGATCGTATGCGGCGCCACCATAGGGGAATATGCCTTCATAGCTGCCGGTGCCGTCGTGAACCGTGACGTTCATCCCTACGCACTGATGGCTGGCGTCCCGGCCCGCCAGATCGGATGGATGAGCGAGATGGGCGAGCGCCTCGATTTACCCATGACTGGAAATGGCGAAGCCACATGTCCTGCCACGGGTGGCCGCTACCAGTTGCTGGATGGCCGGGTCCAACGTATTTGAACCGTATTCGACAGGGATGTCATGGAATTCACAGATCTGAAAGCGCAATACCGAGCGCTCAAGCCGGAAATCGACGAGGGCATCCGCAGGGTGCTGGACCATGGGCAGTACATCATGGGGCCGGAAGTCGCCGAACTGGAGGAGCGCCTGGCGGACTTCGTGGGGACGAAGCACTGCATCACTGCCAGCAACGGTACGGACACGCTCATGGTGGCCATGATGGCGTTGGGCATCGGGCCTGGAGATGAAGTCATCACCACCCCGTTCACTTTCGTTGCCACGGGGGAAATGATTGCCTTGCTCGGTGCTGTGCCGGTTTTCGTGGACATCGATCCGGAAACGTACAACATCGAACCGCAGCTCGTCGAAGATGCCATCACCTCGAAGACCCGCGCCATCATGCCTGTGAGCCTATATGGCCAGTGCGCGGACATGGACGCCATCAACGAAATCGCAGCACGGCACGGGCTTGCAGTGATCGAGGACGCCGCGCAGTCGTTCGGCGCGACCTACAAAGGCCGCAGATCCTGTGGCTTGTCGACCGTTGGTTCCACCAGCTTCTTTCCCAGCAAACCCCTGGGCTGCTATGGCGACGGAGGGGCCCTGTTCACCGACGACGACGCACTGGCCAAGGCAATGCGTGAGATCAGGGTGCACGGCCAGGATCGCCGCTACCACCACCCGAGGCTCGGCATCAACGGCCGGCTCGATACGCTGCAGGCAGCTATCCTGCTGGTCAAGCTGGGGCGCTTCCCATGGGAGATCGGCCAGAGGCAGAAGGCCGCGGACATCTATACCGATCTGCTCAAAGTCCATTGTCCCGAAGTCGTTCGGCCACACATCAGCGAAAACGGTACCAGTGTCTATGCGCAATACAGCGTTCAGGTCGAAGACCGCGAAAGGGTCATTGCGTTCCTCAAGGCGCGCGGCATTCCAACGGCAGTCCACTACCCGGTGCCCTTGAATCATCAGCCAGCTTACAAGGACATCTGCAAGGGATATCACACGCCGAAGAGCAGTGAGGCGGCGAATCGCATCATCAGTCTGCCCATGAGTGCCGACATTACTGAGCAAGACCAGCGAGACGTCGTTGCTGCACTGGCAATGGCATTGAAAAAATGAAAAAAATTCTTACTGTAGTGGGTGCCCGCCCCCAATTCATCAAGGCGGCAGCCATATCGCGGGCCATCTCCCAGCGCCATGTCGATCGTTTTATAGAAGTCCTAGTCCATACAGGGCAACACTACGATGCGAACATGTCGCAGGTGTTTTTTGATGAACTGCAGATTCCGGCTCCTAAATACAACATGGAAGTGTCAGGTGGGGGACATGGCGTCATGACCGGACGCATGTTGGAAGGAGTCGAGAAGATCATTCAGGAAGAGCGTCCGGATTGGCTGCTCATCTATGGAGATACCAACTCCACTCTCGCTGGAGCACTCGCAGCCGCCAAATTGCACATTCCCATCGCGCACGTAGAGGCCGGGCTCAGGTCTTTCAACATGCGGATGCCGGAGGAAATCAACCGCATCCTCTCGGACAGGGTTTCCAGCCTGCTTTTCTGTCCTACTGCAGCAGCAGTGGAGAACCTGAGAAGAGAAGGGCTGGAAAAAGGAGTGCATAATGTCGGCGATGTGACGTATGACGTCGCCCTGTTCTACAGGGAGATTGCGCTGCAGCGCAGCGAAATATTGAATCGCCTTGGCGTCAAGTCTGGCGATTACGTTCTCGCCACTTGCCATCGTGCGGAAAATACGGACGATCCAGGGCGGATGTCTCAGATATTGGAGGCCCTGGGCAGGATCGTGGAAACTCGCCCGGTCGTTTTGCCCCTGCACCCGAGAACCAGAAATGCCATCCATGGCTATGGACTGGGCGACCGTCTGAACAAAATCATGGTCACAGATCCGTTGCCATACCTCGACATCGTCGCGCTGGAGCAATGTGCGCACACCATCGTCACCGACTCGGGCGGCGTACAGAAAGAGGCTTTCTTCTACGGTGTTCCTTGCGTCACCGTGCGGAGCGAAACGGAGTGGATCGAAACCGTCGATTCCGGGTGGAATACGATCGCCGGTGCTGATGCCCGCAAGATACTGGACGCCATGGATGCAGGCCGCCCTGCTGCCTCGAAACCTGAAGTTTATGGCAAGGGTGACGCGGCAGACCGTATTCTGGACATCATGGGCGCTGATCGATGAATCTGATCCATCTCATCTGGGCGCACCGCTGGATCATCGCTGCGACCACCGTGGTCGATGTGAAGTCGAGATTCCGGGGAACGGTGATAGGAATCCTCTGGACGGTGATCTATCCCATTTTGTTTCTCGGCATATATGCCGTGATCTACATCATGATATTCCACGTACGTGCTGCTGGCTACGGCACGGAAGAGTACGTGCTCCTGGTGTTCTGCGGGCTTGTACCTTTTCTGGGTTTTTCCGAAGCGCTAGGAAACGGCGTGGGTTCGATCATCGCGAATAAAGGTCTCATAAAGAATACACTTTTTCCCATCGAATTGGTTCCAGTAAAGGCAGTTCTTTCGAGCAGCGTCACCATGGGTGTCGGCCTCCTGCTTCTGATATCTGCCTTGTGGATATCAGGAGTCTGGCATATGACCCAGCTTGCAGTGCCGCTGATACTGCTGCTGCAGCTCATGTTCTCGATCGGGCTGATCTGGCTTCTGGCCGCTGTCAATGTCTTTATCCAGGACATAGGGCAGATAGTTGCCATATTTATTATGTTCCTGATGCTCGTTTCGCCGATCGCATATACGCATGAAATGATACCCAAGGAGTTGATGCCTTTCATGTATCCCAATCCTTTGTATTATTTGATCATGCTGTATCGAGATGCTCTCTACTTTGGTTCGATACGAATCGATATGCTTCTGATATTTTCGGCCATAAGTTTGGTCATGTTCCTGATAGGGGGGCATGTATTTTCACGATTGAAGCCGCTTTTTGCTGACCATGTCTGATCTTGCCGTGTGCTTGGATCGCGTATCCAAGATGTACAAGCTCTACCGGAATCCGAAGTACAGGATGTTGGAAGCGCTTGGTATTCCTGTTGCGAAGTCTTCTTACGACGAGTTCTGGCCCTTGCGAGATATTTCGTTGCAAATCCGGAAAGGTGAGCGTGTCGGGTTGATCGGGCGAAACGGGGCGGGCAAGAGTACCATCCTCAAATTGATCGCCAACCTGGTCCAGCCCACCGAGGGTACTGTAGCAGTCAAGGGAAAAATTCAGGCGTTGATGGAGTTGGGGACAGGTTTCCATCCGGAGTTCACTGGACGCGAGAACGTTATTTCCGCACTTGCATACCAAGGCATAACCGGCCGTCGCGCCAGAGCGCTCCTGGATGACGTGCTGGATTTTTCGGAACTCGAAGATTTCATCGACAAACCGATAAAAACTTACTCAGCAGGAATGTATTCACGGCTGGCATTCGCAGCTGCTACTGCGGTAAGCCCGGAGATTCTGATCATTGACGAAATCCTCGGTGCTGGCGACGCATATTTCGCAGGCAAGTCTGCGAGAAGAATGCGGGAGCTTACCGCGGATGGCTCCACCGTATTGTTCGTTTCGCACGATATGTCTGCAGTCCAGATGATCTGCGACCGGGCGGTATGGATCGAGCGCGGACAGATCATTGCTGACGGGCATCCCATCGAGGTCGGTAAGAAATATGCTTCCTCCATCCGGAAACAGGAGGAAATGCGTTTGCGGGCGGTTAATCTCAAGTTGGGAAGGGGGGACACAAAGACCCTTGAGGCAAAAGACCAGTCCGATCGTACATGCACCTTACGTTTCATCTCGGCCAGCGGTGGTGCACCGAAGCACCAGCCGGTGAACTTCTATTTCGTGAATCTCTATCATGGAGACGAACTGATCGAGGGCGTGAAAATTGGCGCATCTGCGGACGACGACAGGAGTCAGCAGATACATCTGTTGACGGCGAAGGGCTTCATGAACTGGAGCGAACCGCTGCGCATGCCCGATGGAACCTCCTATCGGCAGTTTGTCGATATGCAGGGAAAATACTTGCATGCTCCGTTGAGCGTGGGATTGCCGCAAGGAATCGAAGGAGATTTCCATCTCGAGATATCGCATTCAGGAAGCGGCCACGAGGAAATACTGCTGCAGATATTCAACGGCAATGACTATGCGACTCTGGATCGGCTGACTGCCCAAGCCGGGATTCAAAGGGTCGCCCTGATGCGTGTGGAGAAAGAAGAGGAGAGCGAACCCGCTTTGGAAGCTCCACCGGCGCCTGCGGCGCAGGTGCTGGCAGAGGAATCACCGCAAGAGGATTTTTCATATGGCGACGGCGGATTGAGCATCGAGGCCGTCGATTTCCATGATGCTGCACTAGCATCACGGTTGACCTACGAATTCGGCGAAGCCCTCCATGTGACCGTGCAGTGGCGTTCCTCGAGGGCAATGCAGCGTGTTGCGTGCGTCATTTGCATATACGGCATGGATGGACGTTGCATCAGCCAAGTTGTCTCCCCGCAGTTCTCTACCGATAATCGTAAAACTGCAGGAGAGCTCTCCGCATCATTTTCCCCGGTGATGATCGGAGCGGGCGAATATGTAGTGTCTGTCGGTTTTTTTGAAGATCTGGAAGAAGGCTTGATGATCCCTGGAAAGCCTCTTTGTGTTCAGGATAGAAAATATCGCCTGAAGATTTTGAGCCCTGAAAATATCAGGATGGAACGCGGTGTGGTTGTTCATCCCGTGGAATGGACTATTTGAGAATCATCATGCCAGATAGAGTCGACGTACAATATTTTTCCCAGGCCAAGCTTTGGGGGCAGCCGGTGCATGAACAAGTGATGGTTGCCAGGGATCTTGTTCGGCTTATTCCTGATGATGTGCGTACCATTCTGGATGCAGGATGTGGCAACGGGGCCGTGACCAACGATATTGCCGAATCCTGGAGCGTGGTGGGCTGCGACATCAGCGAGACGGCGCTGAAAAACGTTGCTGCCCCGGCGGTGGTCGCTGACCTGTGCAAACTTCCCTTTCCTGATGACAGCTTCGATCTGGTCCTGGCCAGTGATGTGATCGAGCATCTTCCCGATGAAATATATGAGCAGGCGCTCAGGGAAATCTCCAGGGTGGCCGCCAAGTATGTATTGATTGCCGTGCCATACCGAGAGGTCCTGGAGGCGGCGTACGTTTCCTGCCCATCCTGCGATCAGCGATACCATGCGCATTTGCATCAGCGCGTTTATGAAGAAGCCAGCCTGCATGGCCTGATGGGAAACCAGTTCCAGATCGATAAGATGCTGCTTTCCGGGGAACATTGGAAATACAGTTCCACCTCTTTGCCCGATGCCTGTTACTCGGTGGCTGGCTTGGATTACCCTTTCGAGAATGCCATCTGCCCATATTGCGGTACCAGGAGGGGTGCCAAGACCGTCGGCAAGGGCGCCGAGAGCTTCAGAAGAAAGATCGAAGCATACCAGGCGATGTCCGTCGCATATGGGTTCGAGCCTGTGCCACCTCGGAGCGAGATCATCGCGCTCTACAAGAAGGGCGGTTCATTCTCGCAATCGATTGCTTTGGGTCCGGAAGATTTCATTGAAGATGAGCCGGAAATAATCGAAATCGATAGTGCTCCTAAATTGAAGGACCCGGTCAGTTATCCAGCGGTCGTATATGAGCTGGAATCTCAGGGCTCAGAGCGCCTGTTGTTCTTGAGAAAGTCCCCGGAAAAATTAAAAGTTTTGAGAGGACAGTTGTCCGGTGTGGATAGTTATTGTCCGGTCAATGAGGTTTATCGCCGGTCTGAGGCCTTGGAAGGTGGGGGTTTTGCCATCGCGGAAATTCCCTTCAACATGAGAGGCTTCTTGGTCCGGTTTGTTGGTGCGTCAGATGATCTGGTGGTCGGTTTGCAATACCGGAAATATACGTCGAGGGATGAGATACTGCACCTATGCTTTCAATGTTTTCCATATGGTTCCGCTCAGGACAATGCACGCATCCAGCAATTGAATGCCATTGCGGAGAAGCTGGAATCGACCCGCAGCGAACTGGAAGAGAAGCTGCGGATCAGGGATATGCATTATGAAGAGCTGCAGGAAAGATTTGAAGAAGTCAACGCGTTGGCAAATGGACTTGAAAGCGAGCGTGTCCGATTGAATGGGCTCTTGGTCGAAATGGAGAATTGTCGAACCAAGGGTGAAGAAGAGCAGCCGTAGATTCGAGTAGGCCATCGAGAGTCTGATTCAAGGCCGTGATCATCGAGGGAATATGAAAATAAAGTCAGTACTGGTTGTCTCGCATATGTATCCTCGAGACTATCATCCTGCAGGTGGGATATTTGTCCACGAGCAGGTCAAGGCTTTGAGGGACGCGGGAGTGGATGCCCGGGTCATCACGGGCGAACCTTTCTGGATCAACACCTTTCATCCATTGAGGGTTATCTCTGCCCTGAGGTCTTGGTGGCGGATGGGAGGATATGACTGGGAGTTGCATAATGATGTGCCATTCATAAAATTTCCATATATCGTTAGTTCCAGGTTTCTGCCGTTTCAGGCGCATTTTTTTACCTATCGCTTTGGTGCGCTGCGATGTCTTGGGAGGATGAAAAAAGATTTTTCATTTCAAGTTATCCACGCACATACCTCTTTTACCGATGGAAATGCCGGGGTTGCTATATCTCGAAAATACAAGGTGCCGCTTGTTATCACGGAACATACCGGGCCTTTCGAAGTCCTGACGCGTACTTCATTCTTGCGAAGAAAAACACAGGCGGCAATCAACTCCGCCGGGTGCCTTATTGCCGTGAGCAAATCCCTGTTCGAAGATATCAATAGGCAGGTGAGACTGAAGTATCCTGATAGGGCAATGGTGCTTCCCAATGTCGTGGATGTCCGTAGTTTCCTTCAAACCGAAAGGAGGACTGGAGGGAGCCGTATCAATGTACTTTGGGTAGGACATTTCGTTCCGGTGAAACGCGTCGGCTTGTTGATCAAAGCCTTTTGCAAGGCGGTCGGCCAGGATCCCAGGCTGAACCTGACATTGGTAGGGGAAGGACCTTTGGAGGCAGAACTCAAGGCGTTGGTGGACGAACTTCAACTAACAAAGCATGTCAATTTCGCAGGCGCTGCGGACAGGAAGCAATTACCCGGTTATTACGGGAACTCAGATTTCCTGGTTATTTCCAGTGAATCGGAAACCTTCGGCGTTGTGGCTATTGAGGCAATGAGCTGTGGCGTTCCTGTTCTTAGTACGGATTGCGGAGGGCCGGCGGACATGATTGTCAACTCCAGCCTGGGAACTATCGTTGGCATGGGGCTGGATGACCTGAGTGACGGGTTGTTGAGCATGGCAAAGCGATCGGGCGATTTTGATGCCCATTACATCAGAAGGCATGCGGAAGAGAATTTCTCTGCTTCCGTAGTTGCGGGCAGGATGCTGGAAGTTTATAAAAGATTGCAATAAAAGTTGAAATTCAAAGACTTACTCGAGCGGCGTTAGGAACCTGATGAATATTTTGATGACCACAGCCGATCATTTGATGATTGATCGCAGGATAATCCAGGAGGCTAGGACCCTCATAGCGCATGGACATCATGTGACGTTGTTGGCAGGGTTTGAGTGCCCAAAGAGGGAGTCTTACATCCTTGAAGGCATCAGGGTCGAGCGTTTCGTCTATGACTGGTCTGATTCCCGGTTCGTTCGTATTGCAAGGAAGTTGAAGCTGCGTGCAGGCAGTCTCTTGCATAAGGCGGCCTGGAGGGTGTTCAGAATTTGGTCATACAGGATTTCCAGTCTGAACAGCTTTGATCAATATATTTTTGACCGAATGAGCGAGTATCAGGTGGACATAGTGCATGTTCATGACTATCCGATGCTGGCTGCGGGTGTCGCGCTTGCCAAGATGCGGGGGGTGAAGATCATATACGATGCTCACGAGCTGTATTACGCGCAAACCCAGTTGCCTGTGAGCATACAGGAAAAATACAAACAGAACGAATCACGCCTGATGAGGCACGTTGATGCAGCAATTACGGTCAATCCCTACATCGCAGATATCATCGCAAAGCGCTATTCCGTAAAAACGCCGTGGGTGATCATGAATGCGGCACCTCCCAGAGCGGTATCGCATGGCGACCTGCTCCGGGCGAGGTTCAATTTACCTTCTTCTACCCGTATTGTGGTGTATCAGGGATGGATTTCTGATAACCGGGGGATAGATTGTGCTGTTGAAGCTGCGAAGTATCTTGCTGAGAATATTGCTTTGGTCGTCATAGGTTATGGGGACTATGAGGCCACCCTCAGGAAAATGGTAGAGGACCATGATCTTTCGTCACGCGTTTTCTTCTATGGAGGGGTTCCTTCTGACGAGCTCCATGCTCTGACATGCGGTGCTGACTTGGGTATCATTCCCTACCATGGCGTTGACGAGAACAACTTTTTCTGCAGCCCCAATAAGCTCTTTGAATTCGCAGTGGCAAATATTCCCTTTGTGTGCAATGATTTGCCGTTTTTGCGGGATATTGTCGAGAAGTTCGGTAATGGTGTGATTTCTGACCTCCGAAGTCCGCAGGCTGCGGCCCAATCCATCAATCAGGTATTCGCTGATCCGGAAAAATTCTCCCGGATGAAGGAAGGCGCCGAATTGGCAGGAAGGGAACTGAACTGGGATGTGGAAGGCCGGAAGCTGATGGATATATACGCATCCCTGTAAGGCGTGAGGGTTTAATATGTGTGGAATTTTTGGCCTGATTGGCTGGCCCAATGTAAGCGAGGCGGTGGAGCGTGTCTCCCGTGCCATGGATACCATGGTCCATCGCGGACCTGACGGAGACGGACTTTACGTCCACGAAGAGGGCGGGGCCGTTTTCGGGCACCGACGGCTCGCGATTATCGATCCGGCCAACGGCAAACAGCCGATGACCACGTCGGATGGTAGATTCACGGTTGTTTTCAACGGTGCAATATATAATTATCTAGAACTCCGTCGAGAGCTGGTCGCGAAGGGGCATGCCATTGCCTCTTACTCAGATACCGAGGTGCTGCTGGCCGCCTACAGGGAATGGGGCGAACAGTGTGTCGACCGTTTTCAAGGCATGTTTGCATTCGCCATCTGGGATCTTTCTCGCCGAGAGGTGTTCTGCGCCCGGGACCGCGTAGGCATAAAGCCGTTCTACTATATCGATAGCGATGAATTCTTCTCTCTCTCATCGGAGATCAAGGCGTTTGTCGGGGCGGGATTGCTGGACGTTTCCTTGAACCAGGCTGCGCTGAAAGATTATCTCGCCTTTCAGTTCTGTCTGGGCGACAAGACACTCTTTTCGGGCGTGAAGAAGCTCGAGCCTGGATTCTGCCTGAAAATCAGCGTCCGGGACGGGCGCCGAGAGGTGGTCAAGAGGCAATATTGGGATGTCACTTATGATATCGACCAGGTCCACGACGAGTCCTGGTTCGTCGATCAACTTGCTGCCTTGATCGAGGATTCTACGCGGATGCATATTCGCTCCGATGTGCCTTTGGGGGCGCATCTTTCCGGCGGGCTGGACTCGAGCACAGTCGTCTGCTTGGTGGCGAAGATGCTGCAGGGCGAAAGCCTTCATACCTTCACCGGTACATTTCCCGATGGGCCGCAGTATGACGAGACAGAGCATGCCAAGGCGGTTTCCGCTTTTGCCGGCACGAACTATCACGAAATATCCATTCAGGGAGCAGATTTCTCCACTCTGTTCCCCAAATTGATGTATTTCATGGATGAGCCTGCCGCCGGGCCGGGACTCATTCCACAGTACCATGTTTCGAAACTGGCCTCCCAGCAGGTGAAAGTCGTGCTGGGTGGGCAAGGTGGAGACGAGCTCTTCATCGGATATGCCCGGTATCTGGTGGCGTATTTGGAGGCCTGCCTGCAGGGCGCGATCGATGAAAGTTTCCGCGACGGTCCGTATGCTGTCACATTGGAATCCATCGTTCCGAACCTGCCAGTATTGAAGGCTTACAAGCCCATGCTGCGGAAAAACTGGTCGCAAGGTCTTTTCGGTCCGGCGGCGGAGCGTTATTTTCAGTTGATCGACCGTGCGGAAGAGTCTGTAGGATTTTACTCCGCAGACGTCTTTGGTGGCGCGTACTCTGCTTACGACGAGTTCAATGCCATTTTCAATCGACCAGGTGTCGATTCGCTCATTAATAAAATGACCTATTTCGACCTGAAGGCGTCCTTGCCAGCCTTGCTTCATGTCGAAGATAGAACGAGCATGTCTGCTTCGATCGAGTCGCGGGTTCCCTTGCTTGATCATAGAATTGTCGAATTCATGGCGAGAATACCGCCCAATAAGAAATTCGCTGGAGGCCGGCTCAAGCATCTTTTCAAGTCGGCCACGAGAAACATCGTTCCCAAGAGTGTCATGCAGCGCAAGGATAAAATGGGGTTCCCGACTCCGTTGAATAATTGGACGCAGAGTGTTGCCAAGGAATATGTTGATGATTTGATTTTTTCTCGAAAAACCAGGGAGCGCGGAATATTCAATGTCGACCAGATCGACGCAGGCCAGGGCAGGCAGGGCGAATATGGCCGGGCGCTTTGGGGCATGATGTGCCTGGAGCAGTGGCATCGTAGTTTCAAGGACGGTGATGCCTTCCGGTGATCGCAATCCCGATAAGGTTTTGGTGCTCACTGCCGATCACGAAGTGGATCGCAGAATATTGCAGCAGATATCCCTGCTGGAAAGCGCTGGCTGGGATGTCAATTTGTATTCGCCGCTAGGCTCCTGTGTGGTGCCCTTTGCCGACGGGCAAGTTCCCGCCTCTCGTCCATCGCCGCGGGAGGCAGGAAACAGTCTGTTCAGATTCACGTATCGAATCTTCCGCGGAATTTTGGGCGATCGAGGCGTCGCTGCTGTCGTCAAGCGTTGCGTATGGAGACTCCTTTCCGGATCCTCTCGGTTTCTTGATCGATTTCATACGCTTTCGCTGCAGGAGTTGAAGCAGGCACCTCGGCCGCAGGTAATTATCGCGCACGACTTGCCTATGCTCCCCATGGGCGCCAGGCTTGCCGAGCACTTTTCTTGCCCGCTGATCTACGACAGCCATGAGTTCTTTCCTGGCCAGATCATGCCTTGGTGGGAATCGCGTGCCTGGAAAAATCTGGAAAAGAAGTACATCGGCCTGGCCGATGCCATCATTACGGTCAACGCATCCATTGCTGAAGTGATTGGACATCAATATGGAGTGGCCCCGGTACACGTCGTGCAGAACGTGGTGGATGCGCCGCCCGGTCTTTTCTCGGCCGAGAAGATGCTGCGGACCTCCATCGGTTTGGGGCACGAGGAAAGGATTGTTCTTTATCAAGGCGGCCTGTCCGCAGGACGAAATCTGCGAGCGATCGTGCTTGCCATGAAGAGTGTGAGGAACAAATCGATCCGCTTGGTCTTTCTTGGGGATGGCGAGGAGTTCGATGATTTGAAAGACCTTGTTCGAACCGAACGGTTGGATCAGCGGGTATTTTTCCATCCGCGCGTTGCTCAGGATTATCTTCCTTTTTATACTTCGGATGCCGATATAGGAATCATTCCGTATGTTGCAAACTGCCTGAACAACAGATTGTGCACTCCCAACAAGCTGTACGAATTCCTGGCTTTCGGGATTCCTGTTCTCGGTACCGATCTTGTCGAGGTACGCAGAATTCTGGACACGTATGAATGCGGGTGTGTCGTTGACATGGCTCGCCCTGAGAGTATCGGGGCTGCGATAGACGCCGTTTTTTCAGACCCGTGTGTCCTGGATGCATGGAAGAGAAATGTCAGGGTGGCGAGGCAGGAGTTGTCTTGGCAACGCGAAGGGGTACGATGGCTGGAGATCTTCGAGTCTGCGGTCAATAAAATGAATATGAGAGATGACAAGCCTGCAAGGCGTGTTTCTTGAATGAATCACGGCTTCTGCTGTTAAATGGAATAAAAATCGCTTATGTGCGGTATCGTCGGTGTGTTTTCCTCTGGAGATGACCCCGGCTCGGCTGGGCGGCCGGAGCGTTTTCTCAAGCTTCTGCAGCACCGGGGGCCTGATCAGCAGGCCTACGTTCGCATGCAGCACGGGGAGGGCCGCGGCTGGCTGGGTCATACGCGCCTCAAGGTCATCGATCTTTCCGATGCCGCAGGCCAGCCCATGTGGAGCGCGGATGGGCGCTATGCGCTCCTGTTCAACGGCGAAATCTACAACTATCGCGAATTGCGGCAGGAGCTTCGCATCAAGGGTACGCATTTCCGTACCGATTCGGATTCCGAGGTGCTGCTGCACGCCTGGCTTGCCTGGGGGCCGGATGTGCTTCCACGACTCGTCGGTATGTTTGCCTTCGTCATATACGACAGGGAAATGGCCACCTTGCACGGCGCGCGCGATGCTTTCGGCATCAAGCCCCTGTACTACCGCTGCGGCGGTAGGGACTTTAGTTTCGCCTCCGAGAGTTCGGTGCTTAGCTCCATGGGAATGCCCGGCTCCACAATGGATTGGCAAACCGCGTACGACTACCTGGTGCACGGCAACTACGATTCAGGAGAGCGAACTTTTTTTCAAGGCGTCCTGGCACTGCCGGCGGCCTACTGCTTTCGCTATGAGCTGAACACGTTCACATGGAAGGCTTGGCGATGGTGGAAGCCAACGATCGCGCAAGGGTCGTGCAGGTCTGTTGACGACGCAGCAGATGAGTTGCGCGCGTGTCTGCTGGACAGCGTGCGGTTGCATCTTCGCAGCGATGTCCCGCTGGGCGCTGCGCTGTCGGGAGGGCTGGACTCTTCCGCCATCGTCGGTTGCATGCGGCACCTGGAGCCGGACGCTCCCATCCATACGTTCAGTTTCGTCGCGCCCGGTAGCAGCACGTCGGAAGAGCGGTGGGTCGATCTGATGAACGACCACGTCGGGGCCCTGCACCACAAGGTGAGCATCGAGCCGGGGGAATTGGCCAGGGATCTTGAAGATTTGATCGCGACACAGGGTGAACCGTTCGGAAGCACCAGCATTTATGCCCAATACCGAGTATTTCAGCTGGCCCGGGAACATGGCATGACCGTAACATTGGATGGGCAGGGGGCCGACGAGTTGTGCGGGGGATACGCCGGTTATCCCGGTCCGCGGACGAGGAGTCTGTTGGACCAGGGCCGGTGGCTTGGTGCCGCCCAGTTCCTGCGTCGCTGGGGCCGCTGGCCGGACCGTGTGGAAAGCGATGGATGGAAAGCCGCCGCTGCTGAATACATGAGCGATGCCGCCTACCAAGCAGCGCGGCGCATGAATGGGGAGAACGCCTGTCCCGAATGGCTGGATGGAAGCATTCTTTCCGAGGCGGGTATCGTGATGCGCTTTCCGCGCCAGGTGCCGCACGTGACGGAGCGAGGCCGAAGGCTTCCCGCAGAGCTTGCCCGGTCCCTGCACGGGACAGGACTGCAAGAGTTGCTACGCCATGGTGATCGCAACTCGATGCGTTTCTCCATAGAAAGCCGCGTGCCTTTCCTGACCGTCAAGCTGGCGGACTTCCTTCTGGCGTTGCCTGAAGAGTACTTGGTCGCAGATGATGGGGAAACCAAGCATGTGTTGCGGAAGGCCATGCGCGGACTGGTTCCGCGGGCAATACTGGACCGGCGCGACAAGATCGGATTTGCCACCCCCGAGCATGCTTGGCTGCTGAACATGGCCCCACAGATCCGTGAATGGTTGCGCGTGCCGCTGGGAGTGCCCTTTCTACGCCAGCACGCGTTGCTGGAGGCGTTTGATTCCGTGGTGGCCGGCCGGCGTCCATACAGCTGGCAAGTATGGCGCTGGATCAATTTCGCGCGATGGCACGCGAGGCACTTTCCTTCGTGACGATCCCATGGATCGCTTTTCCTCCACGTGGTTTCCTGCGCTGCTGCCGCTGCAGCAGCGACTGGCCGTGCCGGTGCCCGGGGCTTCCGAGACTGTGCAGGCTGCCGGCACGACGCCCGATCGCTGCGGTGCGGGAAGGGGCTTTGCCCGACGCGGCGGCTTGCTGCCGCTGAAGAGGGCTTACTGACATGCGCGCGCTCATTCTCAGCACGCAATCATTCATTGATGGCGGCACCAAGGTCGGCTCGCAGTACCTGGCGCACGTACTTGCCGCAAACGGATGGCAAGTGGACTATGTGCCTACTTTGTCATCTCCGGTGGACCTCATCGGGCGGCAGCGCCACGCGCGTCTGGGCCGCGCATGGGGCGGGAAGCAGGCAGGTCGATTGGCCCCGGGACTGGTGGAGTGGAGCGTGCGCGCGCCCTTTCCCGCCCATCGCTGGTTTCTGCGGCATGCATGGCAACTGACTGCATATGGCAAGTGGTTGCCGCAACGTCTGCGGGACACGGACTATGACCTGTGCCTGGCGGACGTGGCTCCGAATCTGCTGCTGTTGCCACACGTCCGGGCGCGCGTGAACATCTGCCGGCTGAACGACTGGCCCTGGGGGTTTGCCAGGGATCTGCATCCGATAGTGCCGCGCCAGATCGAAGCCACGCTGGGCAGCGGCAGGTTCGCGGAAGTCTGGGCGGTGTCGCAGCCACTGCTGGGTTATGCCCAGTCGCTGCATTCGCCTGCCCAGGTCGTCCTCATGCCGAACGGTGTCGAGCCCGGGTTGCTGCCTGGGAGCGGCTCCAGGGGCGGCGCCCTCAAGCCGCGGAGCGCCGTGTACGTGGGTGCGATAGCCGCATGGTTCGACAGGGGGCTTCTTGCGGCGGTGGCGAGGCGGATGCCTGGATGGACATTCGACGTCTATGGCCCGGGAGGCGCTCCCAGGCCAGAAGATCCTCCCAACCTGCAATGGCGGGGCTGCCTCAGCCGGGACATGTTGCCGGACACCCTGGCGCAGTACGAGGTCGGACTCATTCCTTTTCAGGATGTCGACGGACGAATGCGATACGTGGAGCGCCCCATGAAGTTCTATGAGTACATTGCCGCAGGCCTGGGGGTGGCGAGCACGGACCTCGGCGCGTTGCGCCAGGGCATGGGGGATCTCGCGTGCTACGGCAACGGCGTGGATGGTTTCGTGCAAGCCATTGAGCAGGCCCGTGTCCAGGCTTCCGTGCGGCCCGCCGGGTTCCGGAAGATGTTCATCTCTGAAAACAGTTGGGATGCGCGCGCCCGTGACATGCAGGAGCGCCTCTCGGCGCTGTTGGCCCGATGACGGATGGCAGTGCAATTTCCCGGCACTACCTGCTCTACGACTTCATGCAGGTAGCCGGTGGCGCGGAGCGCGTGACGCTGACCCTGGCCGAAGCGTTTCCGGAGTTTCGTACGGTCGTGAGTCGCTGCTATCCCCAGGCCGACCCGCTGCTAAAGGCATCGTCCGCCCGGGTGCATGAACTGCGCGGAGGCTGGTCGGCCTGGCTGCCGCGGATCCTGGAAAGCATGTGGTGTTTCCGCGTACGCGCCCGGTGTCTGCGCGATGCCGAAACGGTGGTGTATAGCGGTTTCTATGCGCCGCTGGCTGTTCACCATCAGCGGCAGGGCCGGCGCATTTACTACTGTCACACCGTCCCCCGCTTTGCCTATGATCTCTATGAGAGCACGCTGGCGGGTTTTCCGGCGCCTTTGCGTCCGCTGTATGCGTTTTTCGTTCGCTGGTTCCGCTGGCAATACGAATCGGCTTTAGGGCGTATGGATTGCGTTCTGGTGAACTCAAACAATGTGCGCCAGCGCCTGCGCCACTACATTGGCCGGGATGCGGAGGTGGTTTATCCGCCGGTCGCCGTGGAGCATTTCCAGCCGATGGCTGACGGGGGCTATTACCTTTCCACCGCGCGCCTGGTGGCCAACAAGCGGGTGGATGTCGTCGTCCAGGCATTCCTGACCATGCCGGAGCGCCGGCTCGTCGTGCTGTCCGGAGGGCCTGAGACAGCGCGCCTGCAGGCGCTGGCAGCGGGAGCGCCCAACATTGTCTTTGCCGGATGGCAGTCGGACACAGCGTTGCGCCGCTGGGTCGGCGGCGCGCGCGCGGTGATCTATCTTCCCGTGGACGAGGACTTCGGCATGTCTCCGGTGGAGGCGATGGCCGCTGGCAAGCCAGTCATCGGAGTGGCGGAGGGAGGGCTGCTGGAAACGGTGTTGCCTGGCGAAACGGGGGTGCTGATGGGCAGCCCTCCCACACCTTTGGCGCTCGTGCAGGCGGTTGCGGAGGCTGAGGCTCTGATCGCAGCGAAGGGGTATCGCCTGCAGGCTGCCTGCGTGTCACGCGCGGAGCACTTCTCCGAGGCCCGGTTCATCGAACGTATGCGCGATATATTGAGATAGAAGGATCCACGGTAGTTCCGGGTCAATCCGCCACTTTGTCCGACCGTGCATGGGCAATGCACAACAGGGAAGACACTGCCATGTACCGCAGTGCATGGCGCCAGGACTGGAAGATTTTCGAGCGGTCCGTCTGGGCGGTGCGCAATGACAACGCCAGCTCGGCCACTCGCATGCCGCGGCGTCTGAGCAGCAGCAGGGTGCCGATGTCCTGATAGTCCAGCAGCGTGGCTTCCGTGGAGGTCGCGACCTGCAGTGCCGCACGGTTGTAGAGCCGGAAACCGGATACGAAATCCCGCAGACCGAAGCCGGTAAGCCGTCGGAACCATTGCCAGGCCAGATCGCGCACCCAGCTGTTGCGGGCGGGAAAGTAGCTGACGATCACGTCAGCGGCAGCGCGGTGCGCCAGCAGTGCAGGAATTTCCTCCGCTTCGTAGCGGCCGTCTGCGTCGATGGTGACCACTGTCTCGTATCCGCGTGCCAGGCCGAAGCGCAGGCCAGTCTGCAAGCTTCCCCAGGTGGTCATGGCGAGCAGGGGCCGCAAAACCTGGGCACCCGCATTCTCGGCCAGGTGGCACGTGCCGTCGGTGCTGCGGTCGTCCACCACGAGCACGTCGGCCTGCACCAGGGAACGGATCCGCGCAATGAGCGCGCCGATGGTGGCCGCATGGTTGCGGGTGGAAATCACCACCAGCGGTTGGCCCTGGACCGCCTTAAGGACTTCGCCGGGGGCAACGTGCCGGTACTGCACGGCCAGTGCGCGCTCGCACCGGCGTATATCGAACGATTGGAGCAGCGCCTGATGGCCGGCCTCGCCCAACTGGCGCCTCAGGCGGGCGTCGTGCTGCAGCCGTGCGATGGTGCTGCGCCAACTGTCAACATCCTCGATGGGCACGTGCAGGCCCGCATGCGCGTAAGACACCACCCAAGGCATGCCCGAGCCGGGGAGGTCGGTCACGATACAGGGCTTGCGATGCATCATCGCCTCCAGCAGAACGATGCCGAACGCTTCGGTCCGTTCCCTGGAGGCGAGGCAGAAGACATCGCAATCGCGCAGTAGCCCGTGTTTTTCAGATTCCTGGACGGCCCCCAGCAACCGCACCCTGGACTCTTGTCCCGGCGGCCTCGTGTCACGTATCAGCGCTTCCAGGTGCGGGCGCAATTCCCCTTCGCCCGCGATCAGCAATTCCACCTCCGGTAAGGCCTGGACGGCCTGAATCAGCGTCTCGAAGCCCTTGTAATAGGTCAGCCTTCCGATGGAGAGCAGGCGCAGTGCCGTCCCGGCCTTCCAGCGCATGGCCGGAGCCAGGGCTTCCGGCGGCTGTGCGTGCTGGAGCTTGGTGCCCAGCGGTATGACGGAGCATTTGCCGCGCCAGGGCTGCAGGGCAGGCGATGCGTCGAGATACGGCGGCGAGGTGGCGAAGATGAGGTGGGCGCGGTCGAGGACAGCATGCTCGAAAGGCTTGTAGAGCATGTAGGCCAGTGCCACCGAAAGCTTGATGTCCGACACCACCACGTCGGAATGCCAATGCACCACATATGGCACCTTGCGTGCGGCGGGCAGAGTGAGCGCCCAGAGCGCCGAGTTGTTCGGCAGGTGCAGATGCAGGATGTCCGGGCGGAACTGGCGTATGGCTCGTGCCAGGGCCTTGCGGAATCCAATGGCAATCGGAGCATAGACGAGGTTGAACTGCACGGGCACCCGCACGAGCCATGGCGGATCGCCGGGCAGGGGCGTGCCATGCACCAGCGCGCATGCATCGATACCCTGGGCCCGCTGGGCCTCGATCAGCTCGGCGAGAAAGATCTCCATGCCACCGAGGTGTGGCGGAAAGAACTTGCCGATGTGCAGTACGCGCAGCGCCATATGTCCGGGGCCTTCGTGCGAAGGGCAGGCCGAGGCCGCCTACTTCCTGGCGGCGGCGATCTGCGCGCGCACTTGCGGGTACTGCGGATTGCGCGGGTCCAGGGCGATGGCCCGGTCCAGATCCTTCAGGCTGTCGTCCAGCTTGCCGGCGGCGCGATAGGCCATGGCACGACCGTAATAGGCCACTGCGGCATTCGGTGTCCGTGCCAGGATCTGGTTGAAGGTGGCGATGGCTGCCTGGACGTCTCCCTTGCCGACCTGCGCCATGCCCGTGCCCAGCGCGACGCGCTGGCTCTGGGGGTTCATCTTTTGCAGCGTCGCGAAATCGCGCAACGCATCGTCGAACCGGTTCGCCCCGATGGCGGATTCGGCCCGGCGCAGCAGCATCGCTTCGCGGATGCGGTCCATGTCCTTGCCGCTCACGCCTTCGCCCGCCTGGGCCATGCCGGTGTTGAAGCTGTCATACGCTGCAGCGAACAATCCCAGCGCGAACTGGGATTCGCCACGCTGGTAGTAGAGCTGGGAGTCCTTGTAGCCCTGTTTTTCCGCCTCATCGAATGCCGCGATGGCTTCCGCATGCTTGTTCTGGCGCTGCAGTGCCGCACCGAGGTTGAAGCGCGCGGTACCGCGCAGGGCACCCAGTGCCTCGGCCGTGGCGAATGCCCTCTGCGCTTCGGCCATGGAACCGCGTTCCAAGTGGTAGGCCCCCAGGTTGAGGAAGGGGCGCCAGCGGCCTACCGCGCTTGCGGGAGCCTTGAGGTCGGTCTTCTCGGCAGCATCGGTCCAGGCGGTGTAATCGTCACGCAGGGAGGCGGAGCGCTCGAAGGCCAGCAGGGCGAACACCAGGCCCACGATCGCGCCCAGCATGTAGACGGCGCGGGGCTTGAAGCCGGTGAGCACGATGGCGATCAGGATGGGGACCGCGACAGCCCAGAGGTAGCTTCGGTAGAGGACGAACGGATCCTGCACCCAGACCGTGGCGAATTCGGTGAAATACAGCAGCAGGGGGAACAGCAGGGCAACGCCCGCGAGGCTGAGGGCGCCGCGGCGGCGCAGCACGGCCCATACCGCCACGACCCACAGGGCCACATAGCCCAGCAGGCCCAGCACCTGCGGGAACGCGGTGAACGAGAGAGGGAAGGCGGGGTGCAGGTCCACCGACATCCACATCACGTTGGGAACGAACCACAGGAGACCGTAGGCGAAGAACAGGGCGGCCTCGTTCAGGATGCTGAGCGGGTACATGCGCTGGGTGATCCCGGGGCTGAGGAGTTCCAGCTGCCGCGTGAGATCGATCGAGCGCTGGTCGAACACCTTGCCGATGAGGTCGCCATAAAAGCTGAACAGGACAGCCGCCGCCACCGCGACCAGCAAGGCGGCAACGCCCGCGACGGCAGCCACGGTGCGCCACGCCGGCCGCTTGACATGGATGTACAGAGGCACCGCCATGGCCGCCACCATCACCGCATGCTCCTTCGACAGCACCGCCGCCGCATAGGCCACGACGGCGCCGGCATACCAGGCGGCCCCGCGGCCCGACAGGCCGCGCACGAAGCACCAGCACGCCAGCACTGCGAAGAACGTGGCCATGACGATGGAGCGCTGCACGAGGTAGGCCACCGCGTACACCGCCATGGGGTTGACCGCGAAGAGCGCCACGCCCACGCGCACGGCGGCAAGCCGCGATGCGCCGAAATGCGGCTGGGCCTCGAATTCCTCGGGGAAGCGTGTGTGCGTGAGCAGGTCGCGCACGAGGGCATAGAGTGCCGCCACGGTGCCCAGGTGCAGGGCGATGTTCACGAGGCGCTGCTTCCACCATCCGGCGCCGGCCAGGCCGTCCACCCAGACGAAGCTGCCGTAGGACAGCAGGCGCTGCTTGAAGGCGAGCAGGTTCCCGTAGCTGCCGAAGATGGTGCCGTCGGTCAGGGCCAGATCGTCGAACAGCAGCGCGTGGTCCCAGCCGGGCAGGTAGATGGCCAGGACGGCCGCCACGACGGCGATACCGAAGACGATGAGGGAAACGGATGGTTTGGTGGCCATGGCGGTGAGTGCGTGACGGCGGAAGACGGACGGCGCAGGGCGTGCGGGCGCACCGTGCAACCGCGGGACGCGGAAGTCTAAGCGATGGGGCGGGGAGCGCTGCCGTGGGGCGCTCCCCGCCCTGCGGGCGCGCCTCAGGCGGGCGGGGCGCTGTCCGGCGCCAGGCCCGCAAGCACCATGTGGCAGATCAGCGCCTCGGCATGCGCGTAGTCCCGCTCGGTCAGGGCCGGCTTGCCCAGCAGCAGGGCGAACTGCGCCTGCTGGTCGGCATACGCCTGGGTGACCGACCAGATGATGAACATCAGGTGCGTGAAGTTCACGCGGGCGATGCGGCCTTCCCGCGCCCAGCGCTCGAAGGTGCGCACGTCGTTGCGCAGCACGGGGCCCACGCGTTCGGCGATGACGTCGCCGTACCGCGGCGCGCCGGCGATGACCTCCTTGGCGAACACCTTGGCGGCGTTCGGGCGTTCCAGCGACGACCGGAGCTTGGCCCGGATATAGCGGCGCAGGGCTTCGGAGGGGTCTTCGCCGTGCGACATCTCCTCCATGCCGTCCAGCCACTGGGTGAGCACGTCGTCCAGCACACGCCGGTAGAGCGCTTCCTTGTTCGGGAAATAGTAGAGCAGGTTGTGCCGGCTGATGCCGGCGGCGGCAGCGATGCTGTCGAGCGAGGCCCCTTCGAAGCCGAACTGGGCGAAGTGGCTCTCGGCCTCGGCGAGGATGGCCTGCTCTTTGCGCAGCCGCGCGGGCGAGGGCGCGCGGGCCGCATCGGTGGCGGGGCGGGGCGCAGGGGCGGGGACCGTAGCGGAGTCCGGCGCTGGAGCTGTTTCGGAAGAGGCTGCAGGGCCTGCCGGCGGCGCGGCCGGGCGGCGGGGGGCTTCGGTGGTGCGGGCGTGCACAGGGGCAGGGCGGGACGGCGGTCTTCGGGGGCTCATGCGCACCATTGTGGTCCGGTACGGGAGGGATTCGCGCCAGGGCGCGGCACTGGCGGCTGGCACGGCGCTTGCTGTCCGGGATTTTACCAATAGGTAAGTTTTTACTGGTTGGTAAATTGCAAGCCACACCGGCGGGCCATGCATCCGCCACCACGAGCGAGGACCACGATGACCCCTTCGCCTTTCCTGCCGCCCCGCATCCGCGGGCGTGCCGCCGTTCCGGCGTTCTCCGCGGGCCGCCGCCGGGCTGGCCGCTTCCACCGCACGCCCCAGGCGCGCGCTTCCTCCCCCCTGCCTTCCTGATCCCCGAGCGGGACATACGACACAGGAGCCTTCCGATGGAAACGACGACCGCGAGCGTTGGCTGCGGCGTGCATGGCGCACGCCTGGACCTGGCCGCCTACGCACACAACTTCAGCGACGCGCACCCTCCGCTCACCCGCCCGCAGGCGCTGATCGAGGCCGAGCGCTGCTACTACTGTTACGAGGCGCCCTGCGCCACGGCCTGCCCGACGGGCATCGACGTGCCGTCCTTCATCCACCGCATCGCGCAGGGCAACGAGCGTGGCGCGGCGCGCGCGATCCTGGAGGCCAACCCGCTGGGCGGCATGTGCGCCCGGGTCTGCCCGACGGAAGTGCTGTGCGAGCAGGCCTGCGTGCGCAACGTGAACGAGGACAAGCCGGTGGAGATCGGCGCACTGCAGCGGTATGCGACGGACGCGCATTTCGCGCAGCCGGGCGCGCCGCTCTTCACGCGCTCCGCGTCCACGGGCCGGCGCGTGGCCGTGGTGGGTGCCGGCCCCGCGGGCCTGGCCTGCGCGCACGGACTGGCGCGGCGCGGGCACGACGTGATGCTGTTCGACGCGCGGCCCAAGCTCGGCGGGCTCAACGAATACGGCCTCGCGAGCTACAAGACCACGGGCGGCTTCGCGCAGAAGGAAATCGAGTGGCTGCTGTCCATCGGCGGCATCGAACCGCGCTGCGGGCAGGTGCTGGGGCGCGACATCACGCTCGCGGGGCTGCTGCAGGCTTATGACGCGGTGTTCCTCGGCCTCGGGCTGGCGGGCGTGAACGCGCTGGGCATCGCCGAGCCGCAGGCGGAAGGACTGCGCAATGCGGTGGACTTCATCGCCGACCTGCGGCAGGCGCAGGACCTCTCCACGCTGCCCGTGGGCTGCCGCGTGGTGGTGGTGGGCGGCGGCATGACGGCGGTGGATGCCGCCGTGCAGGCCGCCAAGCTCGGCGCGGAGGAGGTGACCATGGTCTATCGCCGCGGGCAGGAGAGCATGTCCGCCTCGCTCGTGGAGCAGCAGTGGGCGCAGACGAATGGCGTCACGGTGCGGTACTGGGCCGCGCCGAAGGAACTGCTCTGCGAAGGCGGGGCGGTGCGCGGCGTGCGATTCGCGGCCACGGCGGTGCGGGGCGGGCGCCTGGTGGAAACCGGCGAGACCTTCGCGCTCGAGGCGGACATGGTGCTCAAGGCGATCGGCCAGAGCTATCTCTCCGAATACGCCGGCGCCGAGGTGGCGCTGAGTCAGGGCCGCATCGCCACCGATGCCGACGGCCGCACCAGCGTGCCGCGCGTCTGGGCTGGCGGCGACTGCCGTGCCGGCGGGCGCGACCTCACCGTGGAAGCCGTGGAGCACGGCAAGGTGGCCGCGGTGTCCATCCACGAAGCGCTGCTGGCGGCCTGAAAGCCGCCGCCGACCCCACGACCCCCGGAGCAAGACAACGGAGAAACACATGGCAGACATCCGCAGCGATTTCCTCGGCATCCGCAGCCCGAACCCCTTCTGGCTGGCCTCCGCGCCGCCGACGGACAAGGAGGTGAACGTCACCCGCGCCTTCGAGGCGGGCTGGGGCGGCGTGGTCTGGAAGACCTTGGGCGAGGACCCGCACGTGGTCAACGTGAACGGCCCGCGCTATTCCACCCTCATGTCGCAGGACCGGCGCGTGATCGGGCTCAACAACATCGAGCTGATCACCGACCGGCCGCTGGCCGTGAACCTGGAGGAGATCCGCCGCGTGAAGCGCACCTGGCCGGACCGCGCGATGATCGTCTCGATCATGGTGCCTTGCGTGGAAGAGAGCTGGAAGCGCATCCTGCCGATGGTGGAGGACACGGGCGCGGACGGCATCGAGCTGAACTTCGGCTGCCCGCACGGCATGAGCGAGCGCGGCATGGGCGCGGCCGTGGGCCAGGTGCCCGAATACATCCAGATGGTCACGCAATGGTGCAAGCACTACACGCACCTGCCGGTGATCGTGAAGCTCACGCCCAACATCACCGACGTGCGGCAGCCGGCCCGTGCGGCGCGGGCCGGCGGAGCGGACGCGGTGTCGCTCATCAACACCATCAATTCCATCATGGGCGTGGACCTGGACCGCATGGCGATGAGCCCGAACACCGGTGGGCAGGGGTCGCACGGCGGCTACTGCGGGCCGGCCGTCAAGCCCATCGCGCTCAACATGGTGGCCGAGATCGCGCGCGACGAGCAGACGGCGGGCCTGCCCATCAGCGGCATCGGTGGCGTGAGCACCTGGCGAGACGCGGCCGAGTTCATCGCCCTGGGCTGCGGCACCGTGCAGGTCTGCACGGCCGCGATGGTCTATGGCTTCAAGATCGTGCAGGACATGTGCGACGGGCTGTCCAATTTCATGGATGCGCACGGCTACCGGACGATCGAGGACTTCCGCGGCGGCGCCGTGCCCACGGTGAAGGACTGGAAGCAGCTCGACCTCAACCACATCGACAAGGCCGTGATCAACCAGGATGCGTGTATCCAGTGCGGCCGCTGCCACGTGGTGTGCGAGGACACTTCGCACCAGGCGATCACCTTCACCCGGGAGGGCGGGGTGCGCAGGTTCGAGGTGGACGAATCCGAGTGCGTGGGCTGCAACCTGTGCGTCTCGATCTGCCCGGTGCCCGAGTGCATCACCCTGCGCAGTCTGCAGCCGGGCGAGGTCGATGCACGCACGGGCAAGGTGGTCAGCGGCGAGTATGCCAACTGGACCACGCATCCCAACAACCCGCAGCGCGTCGCTACGGCCACGGCCACGGTCGCCGCCTGACGTCATCCATCCAGCCCCTCATTCAGGAGTGACGACATGATGAACAGTCCAGGCGGCGCGGCACCGATGGCAACCGCAACCACCACCTTTCCGGGCGGGCAGGACGCATCGCTCGCGAACGAAGACCTGCTGCCCACCACCGCTGCGCAAAGACACTGGGCCTGGAAGGACTATGCCGCCCTGTGGATCGGCATGGTGGTCTGCGTGCCCACGTACACCATGGCCAGCTCCATGCTGGACCAGGGCTTTTCCTGGCAGATGGCCGTGTGGCTGGTGTTCCTGGCCAACTGCATCGTGCTGGTGCCCATGGTGCTGATCGGCCGCGTGGGCCCGAAGTACGGCGTGCCATTCCCGGTGCTGGCGCGGGCCCCGTTCGGCGTCAAGGGCGCCAACCTGCCGGCGGTGCTGCGCGGACTGGTGGCCTGCGGCTGGTTTTCCATCAACTGCTATTTCGGGGCGCTGGCGCTGCACGGCTTCCTGAACATCCTGGGCCTGGGGCTCCCGGGGCCTGCCGAGGGGCAGACCATCAGCACCTCGCAGTTCGTGTGCTTCCTGGCCTTCTGGGCCGTGCACATCTGGTTCATCTGGAAGGGGCCGGAGTCGATCCGCAAGCTGGAGGTGATCGCGGCGCCGCTGATGATCGCGGCGTCCGTCCTGCTGGTGGTCGTGCTGCTGGTGCGCGTGCCGCCCAGCCAGCTGTTCAACCTGCCCGCCAAGGTAGTGGAGGGCGGGCCCAGGACATGGGCCGCGCTGACCGGCCTGGTAGGGTTCTGGGCCACGCTGGCGCTGAACATTCCCGACTTCACGCGCTTCGCCCGCTCGCAGAAGGACCAGGTGCTGGGCCAGGCCATCGGCCTGCCCATTCCCATGGCGCTGTTCTCGATGGTGGGCGTGATCGGCTTCTCGGCATCGGCCATCCTGTATGGCAAGGCGCAGCTGTTTCCGGACGGCCTGCTCACGCAGATGGGCAGCGTGGCCGCCGGGCTGGGCCTGCTGGTGATCCTGCTGGCCAACCTGACGACGAACGTGGCGGCCAACCTGGTGTCGCCCTCCTATGATTTCAGCCAGATCGCGCCGTCGAAGATCAGCTTCCGCATGGGCGGCGTGATCGCCGCGCTGCTCGGCCTGCTGTTCATGCCCTGGAAGCTGCTGGCCACGTCCGGAAGCTACCTCTTCGTCTGGCTGGGCGGCTACGGCACGCTGCTGGGCGCCATCGCCGGCATCCTGCTGGTCGATTACTACCTCGTGCGCAAGACCCAGCTGAAGGTGGAAGACCTCTACCGCCGCGGCGGCGACTACGAATACACCAACGGCTGGAACGTGCACGCGCTCGTGGCTTTCCTGCTCGGCGTGCTGCCGTGCCTGCCGGGCTACCTGGCCGTGTCGGGCGTGGTGGACAAGGCCGGCATGCCCGCCATCTGGCTCACGCTGTTCGACTCGGGCTGGTTCTTCAGCCTCGCCGTGGCAGGCCTGTACTACTTCGCGACCGCCCGGAGGCCGCGGTAGCGGCCCCGCCGGCCCGCCGCGGCGCAGCGCTCTGCCCGCGGCCGGGCACTTTCCTTCCAGAGACAAGGAGAACCCATGACCCCCAGCCTTCTGATCCGCGGCGGCACCGTGGTGAACGCCGACCGCGAGGAGCGTGCCGACGTGCTGTGCGTGGACGGCCGCATCGAGGCCGTGGGCGGTGACGCCGCCCGGCTCGCACCCTCGGGCACGCAGACGCTCGATGCCGGCGGCCAGTACGTGCTGCCCGGCGGCATCGATCCGCACACGCACATGCAGTTGCCCTTCATGGGCACCGTGACGATGGACGACTTCTACACCGGCACGGCAGCGGGGCTGGCCGGCGGGACGACCACCATCATCGATTTCGTGATCCCCGATCCGAAGGAGCCGCTGATGGATGCCTACCGCAAGTGGCGCGGATGGGCCGAGAAATCCGCCGCGGACTATTCCTTCCATGTGGCCGTGACCTGGTGGAGCGACCAGGTGCATGCGGACATGGGCACCCTGGTGCGCGAGGAAGGCGTGAACAGCTTCAAGCACTTCATGGCCTACAAGAACGCGATCATGTGCGACGACGAGACGCTGGTGAACAGCTTCAAGCGCGCGCTGGAACTGGGCGCCATGCCCACCGTGCATGCGGAGAACGGGGAGCTGGTCTACCTGCTGCAGCAGGAGGTGGCCAAGATGGGCATCACCGGCCCCGAGGGCCATCCGCTGGCCCGCCCACCCATGGTGGAGGCCGAGGCCGCCAACCGCGCCATCGCCATCGCCGACGTGCTGGGCGTGCCGATCTACGTGGTGCACGTGAGCTGCGCCGAGGCGGCCGAGGCGATCGCCCGGGCCCGCGCGCGTGGCCAGCGCGTGTTCGGGGAAGTGCTGGCGGGCCACCTGCTGGTGGACGACAGCGTGTATCGCGATCCGGACTTCGCCACTGCCGCGGCCCACGTGATGAGCCCGCCCTTCCGGCCACGCGCGGGCGGCCACCAGGAGGCGCTGTGGCGCGGCCTGCAGTCGGGCCAGTTGCACACCACGGCCACCGACCACTGCACCTTCTGCGCCGCCCAGAAGGCCATGGGGCGCGACAATTTCGCGAAGATTCCGAACGGCACGGGCGGCGTGGAGGAGCGCATGGCCGCGATCTGGGACGGCGGAGTGAACACCGGCCGCCTGACACCCAGCGAATTCGTGGCGATCACGTCCGCCAACGCTGCGAAGCTGTTCAACATCTATCCGCGCAAGGGCTTCGTGGGCCCGGGCGCGGACGCCGACCTCGTGCTGTGGGACCCGGAAGGTACCAAGACCTTCTCGGCCAAGACCCAGCACAGCAAGGGCGATTTCAATATCTTCGAGGGCCGCACCGTGCGCGGCATTCCCAGCCACACCGTCAGCCAGGGGCGCGTGGTGTTCGCGCGGGGCGACCTGCGCGCCGAGCAGGGCGCGGGCCGCTATGTGCACCGCCCGGCCTTCGGCGCGAACTTCCAGGCCGTGCACAAGCGTGCGCAGGACCTGGCCCCCAGCGCCGTCGCGCGCGCCTGAGAACGGACAAGGAAAACCCATGGACACGACCACCACCGACAAGACCGACATCCACCAGCTGCGCGTGAATGGCGAGCGCCTCTGGGATTCGCTCATGGAACTCGCGCAGATCGGCGCCACGCCCAAGGGCGGCGTCTGCCGCCTCACGCTCACCGACCTGGACAAGCAGGGCCGCGACCTCGTCACGCGCTGGGCGCGCGAGGCGGGCATGTCCGTCACCATCGACAAGATCGGCAACGTCTTCATGCGCCGCCCGGGCCGCGACGACAGCCTGCCGCCCATCATGACCGGCAGCCACATCGACACCCAACCCACGGGCGGCAAGTTCGACGGCAACTACGGCGTGCTGGCCGGCATCGAAGTGGTGCGCACGCTCAACGACCATGGCATCGAGACCGAGGCGCCCATCGAGGTCGCCTTCTGGACCAACGAGGAAGGCAGCCGCTTCGTGCCCGTGATGATGGGCTCGGGCGTGTTCGCCAAGGCCTTCACGCTGGAGCACGCCTACGCCGCCACCGATACCGAGGGCAAGACCGTGAAGGGCGAGCTGGAGCGCATCGGCTACATCGGCGACCAGGAGCCCGGCGACCATCCCATCGGCGCGTATTTCGAGACCCACATCGAGCAGGGCCCGGTGCTGGAAGACCACGGCAAGACCATCGGCGTGGTGACGGGCGTGCTCGGCATCCGCTGGTACGACTGCACCGTGACAGGCATGGAGGCGCACGCCGGCCCGACGCCCATGGCCCTGCGCCGCGATGCCCTGCAGGTGGCCACTCGGCTCATGCAGGAGGTGGTGGCCTGCGCGCACCGCCATCCGCCGCATGGCCGCGGCACGGTGGGCATGGTGCATGTGCACCCCAACAGCCGCAACGTGATCCCGGGGCAGGTCAAGTTCAGCATCGACCTGCGCAACGCCACCGACGCCGAGTGCGACAGCATGGACCAGGACATCCGCGCCGTGGCCGCCCGGCTCTCGCAGGAAACGGGGCTGCCCATCCAGATCGACCTGGTTTCCAATTATCCCGCCCAGCCGTTCCATGCCGAGTGCGTGGAGGCCGTGGGCCGCGCAGCGGAGCGACTGGGCTATTCCCACATGCCCGCGGTGTCCGGCGCCGGCCACGATGCCGTGTACATGGCGCGCCTGGCGCCGGCCGGCATGATCTTCATCCCGTGCAAGGACGGCATCAGCCACAACGAGATCGAGGATGCCCAGCCCGGGCACATCACCGCCGGCTGCAACGTGCTGCTGCACGCGATGCTGGAACGGGCCGGCACCTGATGCCTCGCGGGCCGCCGTGCCGGGGGGGGGGCGATGCATACGCACGTTGTTACATATTTCCCTCGGTAGTCGGGTTGGCGAAGGGTGGGGGCTCCCATAACGTCCGACCCTTTGCCATTTCCTTTTCTTTTTCCATCATGAATCCGTCCTCGACCCCGTCGTCCTTCTCTTTCCTGCGCGCCGGCACCCTGCTGGCCGCGACCCTGTCCGCCGCCCTGCTGGCCGGCTGCGAGACCACGAACATGCGCATGGGCAGCGCGGAATCGAAGACGGTGGCGACGGGCGCGGCGGCCGGGGAGTCGTCGGCGAACGCGAACACGCAGCTGGAGCGCTGCGCCTCGCCGCTGGGCACGGTGTCGCTGGTGGAGAACCAGGACGCGGGCTGGTACACGATCCTGCGCAACGAGTACCGGCTGCCGCCGACGTCGAACCTGCTGCGCCTCCTGATCCAGCAATCGAACTGCTTCGTGGTGGTCGAGCGCAGCATGGCGGGGATGGGGGCGATGAACCGCGAGCGCGCGATCATGCAGTCGGGCGAGATGCGCGGGGGCAGCAACTTCGGGCAGGGCCAGATGGTGGCGTCGGACTACGGGCTGTCGCCGGAGATCATCTTCTCCAACAGCGACGCGGGCGGCATCGGAGGTGCGCTGGGCGCGCTCATCGGTGGCGGCGGCGGCCGGGCGATCGGCGCGCTGGGCGGAGCGCTGAAGACGCGCGAGGCCAGCGCGATGCTGACGCTGGTGGACAACCGCTCGGGCGTGCAGGTGTCGGTGTCGGAGGGCAGCGCGTCCAAGAGCGACTTCGCGGGCTTCGGCGGCCTGTTCGGGGGCTCGGCCGGGGGCGGCCTCGGGGGCTATCAGAACACCTCGCAAGGCAAGGTGCTGACGGCGGCGTTCATGGATGCGTACAACCAAATGGTCATGGCGCTGCGCAACTACAAGGCGCAGAAGGTGCAGGGCCAGGGGCTGGGCGGTGGCGGCCGGCTGGGCGTGGACGGGGGCATGGCGCCGTCGCAGACGAAGGCGGGCGCGGCGATGTCGGTGCGCGAGGCGCAGGCGCGGCTGAACGCGCTGGGCTACGACGTGGGCGCGCCGGACGGGGGCATGGGCCCGAAGACGGCGAACGGGCTGCGGGCGTTCCAGAAGGA
>NZ_FNEY01000029.1 GCF_900100305.1 Paracidovorax citrulli
TGTTCGAACAGCTGGACCTGCTCGGGTGGGCAGGCCTGGGGGCTGCGGTGCGGGCGGGAGCTGCGGTCGAGCAAGCCATCGGGGCCTTCGTTGCGAAAGCGGGCCATCCACTTGTAGCCGGTGCGCAGGCTCACGCCTGCGGCTTCGCTGGCTTGGCGCATCGTCCAGTTCTGCTGGAGCACTCTGTCGACCAGAAGGGCTCGACCTGCGCGGGTCAATCGCGCATGCTTATGACTGTTCATCCGGTGTCCTGTCCTGAGTTGCTGGGGCCTGGTAACCACAGCTTCCCAGGTCGGGCCTGGATGAACAACCTATTGAGACATCACAGCTAGCGGCCCGCCGCAGAGCTCGCGGCCCCGGCCGGAGCCTGCTGCGCGGGCGCCGATGGCGGAGCCGAAGCGGGGGCGCCGGCATCCGCCGGATCGCGCGGAGCGAAGACGCGCTCCAGGCGCTGCGCCACGGGCCGCAGGGTGAGCTGCTCGCGCACCTGGTGGAAGAACACCCCCACCAGCAGCACCAGCAGGAGCATGGTGGCGGCACCCTTGAGCGGCTGCGACAGGCTGCCCGGCTCGAGCTTCTCCGCCGCCTTGCTGAGCAGCCCCATGCCAAGGTCGATCAGCATCAGCGTCATGAGCACCGGTCCCGCGATCTTGAGCACGGTCTGGGCGTAACCGGCGACCTCGTCGGGAAAGAACCGTTCCGCCAGCACCGGCCAGCTGGGCATCATCCCCGTCAGAGGCCACCAGTCGTAGCTGTCGAACAGCAGCCCCACGAACACCATCATGCCGCCCAGCATGTAGAAGCCCACGATCGCCAATTGCATGAGCAGGTTGCCCACCGGCGTGCTCTGCTGCCCGCTGAGCGGGTTGGTCTGCTGGATGTTGTTGTAGCCCGCCTGGTTGTCGATCAGCATGCCCACGCCCTCGGCCGCCCAGAACACCACGGAGACGGCGAATCCGATCAGCATGCCGATCAGCGCCTCCTTGACCACCAGGGCGATGAAGACCAGCGGACTCGTGGACTCGAGCAGCCCCAAGGGCTGGCCCCATGCCACGAAAGCCCCCAGCAGCAGCACCGTCCCATTGCGCACGCGCCCCAGCAGCAACTGGTCGTTGGTTGCCGGCAGCACCAGCATGGCCGCGTAGAAACGTGCGCAGCACAGCGCGAGCAATCCCAGCATGCCATGCAGGTCCCCGCCCAGCCGGACCAGCGCATATCCATTCTGCAGGTACTCTTCCATCGCGTCAGGCCTCCACCGCCCTGGCCACCCCGGATCGCGCGCCGGTGCGCCGCCCCTGCCGCGCAGCGGCCAGCATGCGGGCCACGGCGGTTTCCTCGGCTTCCTCGTCCTGCGCGTCTTCCTGCGCACGCTCGGCGGCCGCAAGGGCCTGCTCGAGGCGCTCGCGCGTGGCCTCCAGTTGCCGCTGCGCGCGGCGCACCGCGCCTTCGCGCAACCGGACCTGCTCGCGGGCCGCTTCCACGCGCGCCTGCGCCTGCTCCGTATGGCGCCCGGCCTCGGCGCTCCGGCCCTGCGCCTCGGACACCAGCATCTGCAGGGTGATCGCATCGTTGGCCAGGAAGCGGCTGCCCGCCGACGTGGCGGACGCCAGCCGCTCGCGGCGCGCACGCTCGGCCTCGCGCACCTGCGCCTCTTCCGCCTGCGCGTGCGCAAGCGCGTCCTCTTCGCCCTTCAGCGCCTGGATGCTTTCCTGCAGGTCCGCCTCGGCCTGCTCCGTGCGGCGTGCCTTGAGGCGCACCAGCGTGCGCAGGCCCTTGATCGTGCTCACGAGTTCTCCATCGGCCGATCCACCTCGGCCTGCTGGCCAGCAGCCTCGGGCATGGCGGCCTCCGCCGCGCCGGCCGCTCCGAAGCCGCGCACCGGAATGCGAAAGCGCGCGGCGCCTGCCCACGCGCGCCGCCACCGCTTCGCGCGGGGCGGAACCGCTTCGCCCGGCACGGGGGGCCTCCGCCGCCGGACACCTAGATTGGCGCATGCCGCGCATTCCGCGCCGGATCGATGGCACACCATGTCGGAAAAAACCGAAGAGCCCACAGCCAAGAAACTCAAGGACGCCCGCAAGAAAGGGCAGACCGCCAAGAGCCAGGACCTGGTGGCGGGCGCCGTCCTGGGCGCCGCCCTGCTCGTGCTCACCGGCGCGGGCCCACTGCTCTACGACCACGTGCGCCGCATCGTCACCACCGCGCTGGAGCAGGGCATGCGCGTGCACAGCACGCAGGAGCTGCTGGCGCTGCTGTCATCCATGGCGCTCGACGGCATGGCCGTGGCCTTCGGCATGCTGATCGTCTCCGTGCTGGTGGCCGTGCTGGCCCTGCTCCCGCAGGTCGGCTTCATGATCACCTTCGAGCCGCTCACGCCCAAGTTCGAGAGCCTGAACCCCGCCGAAGGGCTCAAGAAGATGTTCAACGCGCGGGCGCTCGTCGAATTCGCCAAGTCCGTCTTCAAGGCCGTCATCCTCGGCGCCGTCCTGTGGCACATCGTGACCGGGCTGATACCCCTGCTCGTGGGCTCCGTCTATCTCACGCCCGAGGCCAGCGGCAAGATCGCCTGGAGCGCTCTGCTGCAACTCTTTTCCTTCGCGTTCCTCGTCTTCCTGGTGGTCGGCCCCCTCGACTTCGGCCTGCAGCACTGGCTCTTCATGCGGGACCAGCGCATGAGCAAGGACGACGTGAAGCGCGAGAACAAGGACAGCGAAGGCGATCCGCACCTCAAGGGCCACCTCAAATCGCTGCGCGAGGAAATGGCGACATCGCCGCCGCAGGAACGGGTCCCGGGCGCCACGGTGGTCGTCACCAACCCCACCCACTACGCCGTGGCGCTGCGCTACGAAGCCGGTGCGACCCCGCTGCCCATCGTCGTGGCCAAGGGCATGGACGAACAGGCGGCCGTCATCCGCGGCCTGGCCGCGCTGCACCACATCCCGCTCATCGCCAATCCGCCGCTGGCGCGTGCCCTGCACAAGCTGCCGCTGGACCAGCCCATTCCCGAGGAACTGTTCGAGGCCGTCTCCGTCGTGCTGCGCTGGGTGGCCGAACTCGACCGGCTCGGCGGCGGCAGCCCGCGCTGACGCCCTGCTTTCCATTCCGTGCCCCGCTCCCCGAGGATCATTCCATGGCCAAACGATTCGATTCCACCCTGGTCAACGACCTGACGATGGCCGGCTTTCTCGTCGGCGTGATCGCGCTGATGATCCTGCCGCTGCCCACCCTGCTGATCGACTCGCTGCTCGCGATCAACCTCAGCATCAGCGTGCTGCTGCTGATGACCACCCTGTTCATACCGGACGCGGTCTCGCTCTCCACCTTCCCATCGCTGCTGCTGTTCACCACGCTGTTCCGGCTGTCGCTGAACATCGCCTCGACCAAGGCCATCCTGCTGCACGCCGACGCGGGCCACCTGATCGAGAGCTTCGGCCAGCTCGTGGTTGGCGGCAACCTCGTGGTGGGCATCGTGGTGTTCCTGGTGATCACCATCGTGCAGTTCATCGTCATCGCCAAGGGCTCGGAGCGCGTCGCCGAAGTCGGCGCGCGCTTCACGCTCGATGCGCTGCCCGGCAAGCAGATGAGCATCGACGCCGACCTGCGCGCCGGCCTGCTCACCGCCGACGAGGCCAAGGCCAAGCGCGCCCGGCTCAGCATGGAAAGCATGCTGCACGGTGGGATGGACGGCGCGATGAAGTTCGTCAAGGGCGACGCCATCGCGGGCCTCATCATCACGCTGGTCAACATCCTCGCCGGCATCGTGGTGGGCATCCTGTACCACAGCATGACCGCCGGGGAGGCGGCCAACCGCTTCGCCGTGCTGTCCATCGGCGATGCCATGGTCTCGCAGATTCCCGCGCTCTTCATCTGTATGGCCGCCGGTATCCTGACCACCCGCGTGGCCGACGAGCACCGCAAGAAGCCCACCTCCCTGGGCGAGGACATGACGGAGCAGCTCACGCGCAATACCCGCTCCATGTACCTCGCGGGGGCCCTCACCCTGGGCTTCGCGGCCATTCCGGGCTTTCCCGCCGTTCCGTTCTGCCTGCTGGCGGCGGGCCTCGTGGGCGGCGGCCAGTGGCTGTCGCGCAGGCGCAAGTCGGCCGCCCCGGGCAGCGCCAAGACCCACTCCAAACCCATCGCCTCCCTGCTGCGCGAAGGCGGCAAGGGCGAGGGCACGGCCATCCAGCACCGCGCGCCCGAGTTCGCCAAGCCGCTGTCCATCCGCCTGTCCGATCCGCTCGCCCGCCTGCTCAATGCCGAGCGGCTCGACCAGGCCCTGAACAAGGAACGCGAGGGACTGCAGACGCGGCTGGGGCTGCCCTTCCCCGGCGCCGCGATGTGGGTCTGGGACGGCCTCGAGGACCTGCGCTTCGACATCCTCATCAACGACGTGCCCGTGGCCCAGCCCCGGTTGCCCGGCGACATGCTCCTGCTGCTGGACCCGCAGTCCCCCCTGGCCGCGCAGGCCCAGCGGCACGGCCCGCTGCTGGGCATGGAGGAATCGCTCTGGGTGCCCCAGACGGCCGTCCCGCCCGCCCAGCGCGCCGGGGCGTGCCTGGAGATCGAGCAGGTGATCGCCCGCGAGGTGGTGGAGATGCTCCAGCGCCATGCGCACCTCTTCATGGGCGTGCAGGAAGTGCAGTGGATCATCGAGCGCGCCACGCCGGAATACCCGGGGCTGGTGGCCGAAGTGCAGAAGGTCATGCCGCTGCAGCGCATGGCCGAGGTGCTGCGCCGCCTGCTGGAAGAGCAGGTGCCCATCCGCAACATCCGCAGCATCTTCGAGAGCCTCATCACCTGGGCCCCCAAGGAAAAAGACCTGCTGCTGCTCACCGAATACGTGCGCTCCGACCTGGGCCGCTACCTCGCGCACGAGGCCGGCGGCGGCCAGCGGCACATCTCGGCCATCCTGCTCGCCCCGGAAATCGAGCAGGCGATCCGCGGCTGCATCAAGCCCACGCCCGCGGGCAACTACCTCGCCATGTCGCCGGACGATGCGCGCGACATCACCGACCGCATCGCGGCCGTCGCCCGCTCGTCGCCCGCCACCGGCGTGGCCCTGGTCACGTCCATGGACATCCGGCGCTACGTCAAGAAAATGATCGAAGGACGCATCGACTGGCTGCGCGTGTACTCCTTCCAGGAGCTGGGCAGCCTGATCGAGCTGCGGCCGATCGGCCGCGTTGCATAGCAGGCACGCCGTGCAACGCGACCTCCCGCCATTGCGCCAGGGCCTGGCCAGCGGCCGCGGCACGCCCGCGGGCGCCCTGCCGCCCGCGCCCGGCGCCGCGCTCAGGTTCCAGCGCCACCTGCTGGGCGATGCGGCCGAAGACATCCCGCCGGCCACCGGCTTTCTCGCGCCCGGGCGCCGTGCGCTCGCGAGCGACCCGCGGGACCCGCGGGACCCGCTTCCTGCCGCACCGCCGCCGTCGCGGGCCACGGCCGATCCCGCGCCCGGCACGGACGGCGATGCGCCACCGCCCGCCACGTCCGCCCCGCCCCCTCCCGTCGCCACGCCAGACCCTCCAGCCGCCTTCGGCATGCCGCGGGCCGGGGAAGCAGGCCTGCCGGCCGTCCCCGCCGCGCGACCGGACGACGGCGCCTGCCAGGCCGGGCCCGAGGCATGGCCGCCGCCCGCCGGTCCGGCAACGGATGCCGCGGCGGTGCCCACGTGCCCTCCGCCCCCCGACCCGGTGCCGCCGCCCCCGCCCGCCTGCGGACGCCAGGACGGCGACGCATCCCGGCAACGGGGGCAGGATTCCGGAGCCGGGCCCTCGGCGGCTTCCGCCCCGGCGCGACCGGCGGCGGCCGATGCGCCCGCCTGGCTGCAGGACACCGTGCAGCGCATCGCATGGCTGTGCGCCCAGGCGGATCCGGCCTTCCAGTCGTGGTCCGTCACGGTGCCGATGGACCCCGCCGTGCTCCCGGAAAGCGAAGTGGCCCTCACCCTTTCGCCTTACGCGATGAGCCTTCGGTTCCGCACCCGGTCCTGCGAATCGGCACGACTAATCTCCCTCCATCGCGATCCACTGCGTGCGCAGCTCGAGGCATTGGGCCCCGGGCAGCGCGGCATCGACATCGACCTGGAATCACCGCCGTGAACGCACTTGCGCCCCACTCCGCCATCACCGCCGAACTGGCCGACCGCCTGCCGATCGTGCCCCCCGGCGAGGCGCATCTGGCGCGCATCGCCTTCGACCGCCGCTTCGCCCGCTGGGCGGCCCGGCTCTGCAGCCAGCCGCCTGGCCGCGTGGCAGCCGCCGCGCCGGGCTGCCACCACGACGCGGTGTCGCTGGATTTCTCGTGCGTGCATGGCCACCTGCAGGTTTCCGTGCCCCTGTCGGCCTGGCCGACGCTCGGCATGGCGGCCCGCCTGGCGGATGCCGCGCTGGCCCGCGAAGTGGCGGAAACCCTGATCGCCGCCCCCCTTGCCGCCGTGGCGCCAGTGCTGCCGGGGCTCGCACTGACCGGCGTGTCCGTGCGCACCGCCCTGCAGGCGCCGCTGGAATGGACCCAGGGCGCCCTGCGCATCGGCCTGCACGCCATCGACGGCGGCGTGGCGGATCGGCTGTGCGCCCACCTGGCGCATTCCGCGCAGGCCGACGGCGAGCCCCTGGCCGCGCTGCGGCTGCCGGGCACCGTCCGCCTCGCCACCCGCCGCCTCGCGCCCGCCGACCTCGCCAGCCTGGCTGCGGGCGACGTCGTCCTGTGCGGCACGCTCTCCGCGGGCCGGCGGCGCCTTTGCCATCTTTCCTTCGGACTGGGAACCACCATGCACATACCCGCAGAACTCGATCTCGACGATTCCGAAATCGCCCTCCACGCCGCGCCGCAGGCCGATGCCTTCGCGGAGCCGGCGGACGAAGACGGCGCGCCGGACGAATACGGCGCGCCGGACCCGGCCGGCGCCGCCGAGGAAGCCGCGCCGTGTTCCGGCAGCGATGCCGAACCCGAGGCCACGCCGCTGCCGCTGACCGACATCGGCGGCATCCGCGTTCCCGTCGCCATCGAGATCGACACCGCGCGCATCCGGCTGGACGAACTCGCCGCGCTCGATGCCGGCGCCATCGTCCCGCTCGCCGTCGCCGCCCGCGACGCCACAGTCCGCCTGGTCTGCCACGGCCAGGTCGTGGGCACCGGCCGCCTGGTCGTCATCGGCGATCACCTGGGCGTGCGCATCGCGCACATGGCGGCGGCCGGCGCAGCGTCGCCCACGGCCACAGGCGCGCCATGACCCCGATCTCGGGACTCGATCCCGTCTCGCTGGCGCTGGCGCTGATGCTGCTGGCGGTGCTGCCGTTCGCCGCCATGATCGTCACGTCCTACACCAAGGTGGTGGTGGTCCTGGGCCTGCTGCGCAACGCGCTCGGCGTGCAGCAGGTGCCGCCCAACATGGTGCTCAACGGCATCGCCATCATCATTTCGGTGTACGTGATGGCGCCGGTCGCCATGGAGGCTTCCGACCGCATGCAGATGCTGCCGCCTTCCGCCCAAAGCTCCAACACCCAGCAGATGCTCGCTGCCGCCTCCGCCGCCCGTGAACCGTTCCGCAAGTTCCTGGACAAGCATGCCGACGCCGCCGAGAAAGCGTTCTTCCTCAAGTCGGCCCAGGCGCTCTGGCCCGAGGAACGCGCCCGGTCGCTGCAGGCCGACGACCTCGTCGTGCTGGCGCCCGCCTTCCTGCTCACCGAACTCACGGCCGCCTTCCGCATCGGTTTCCTGCTGTACCTGGCCTTCATCATCGTGGAGCTGGTCATCGCCAACGTCCTGCTGGCCATGGGCCTGTCCCAGGTTTCCCCCACCAACGTCGCCATTCCCTTCAAGCTGCTGCTGTTCGTCGTGCTCGACGGATGGTCGCAGGTGATGCACGGACTGGTCATGACCTACCGCTGAACACGCAGGGCACGCCATGAACCACGACAACATCGTCCAGCTCACCTCCGAAGCACTCATGCTGTGCCTGCTGCTGTCGCTGCCGGCTGTGGCCGTCGCGGCGATCGTGGGCCTGCTCGTGGCGCTGGTCCAGGCCGTCACCTCGCTGCAGGACCAGGCGATCTCGCAGGGCATCAAGCTGATCTGCGTGACGGTCACCGTCGCCGTGAGCGCGCCCTGGGTGGGCAGCACCGTGCTGCAGTTCTCGCAGCGGCTTCTCACGGCCGTCTTTTCGCCATGATGCTGAACCTGTTCTCGGTATTCCGCCTCAAGCAGCAGCGCAACCGCCAGCAGCTGCAGCAGCAGCTCATCAAGCGCGAGAACCTGCGCGAGCAGCTGCATGAAGAGGACGTGCACAAGCGGCAGCGTGCCGTGCTGCAGGGCCGATACGGCGATTACGTCTTCAAGACGCTGGGGCGCCCTCCGCCGCCTCCACCGCCCCGGCAGAGCCACCTGCCCGGCCAGGGCAGCGAACACGCGCCCGACGGGGAGCGCACGGTGCTGGACTTCCAGGCGGACTTCGAGCAGGCCAGCGAAACCGGCGAAGCCGTGCGCAGCGAGCGCAAGGGCCAGGATGAGGAAGGCAGCCGGGAGGCGCACGAGCACGGCATGGAAGGCGTCGCCGAGCACCGGCGCGACCTGGAAGAACTGGAGCAGTACTCGCAGGACATCTTCCTGCAGCCGGGCAGCGGCACGGCACAGCAGGACGGGCGCGAAAGCGGATCCGGCACCGGCGGGCAGTCCGGCGGCAGCCACCAGGGCGGCGAAGGCCGGGGCCATGGCGGTCAGTCGCAGGCCGGCGGCAGCGCGGCGAAGCTGCGCATGCAGGCCATGCTGGCGGACTTCGAGGTGGGAATGTCCAGCGAAGATCCCGTGGTGCAGGCCGATACGCTGGTGGCCGCGCTCGGATCGATCGTCTGGGCATCGCACGGGAACGGCCATCCCGTGCAGGCCATGCTGCTGGCGCGGATCGCAGAGCACCTGCGCCGCCAGAACGGAGGCAAGCCGCTCGCGACGGTCGCGGAAGTCCGGGAAGCGCTGCTGCGCGCCGGCCTGGATGTCGCGGGCAAACCGTCCGACCGCTTCGCGCTGCTGCCCCTGCAGCTCCTCAACTACAGCCGGCCCCGGACCACGTCCCAGCTCCGGCTGACCACGGAGCGGCTGGCGGGCGGTCCGGCATGGCTTCTGCCGCGCATGCCCGAACGATCATGAGCTTCCAGCAGTACGAACAACTCGTCACCGACCTCTGCGGGGTCATCGACCTGCCCGACCCGCAGGCCGTGCTGGACCGGGGCTGGGTGGAGGTGGAGGGCTTCGAGGTCCAGATAGCGCACTACGAGAACGACGTGGCAGCGATGTACCTCAACTTCCATTTCGGCATCGTCACGGCCGGCCGCACGCTGGCGGTCTACCGGCTCCTGCTGGAAGCCAACCTCACGGTCTATGCGCAGGACCAGGCGCAGGCCGGGATCAATCCGGACACCGGCGGCATCATCCTCATCGTGCGCGTGCCGATGACGCCCGACATCACGGGCACCTGGCTGGCCGAAACGCTCACGCACTATGCAGAGCACGGCCGCTACTGGGGCGACAACATCCTGACCTCCACCGACGAGGCCTTTCTGGGAATCTGCTCCGGCGACTACCTGTGGATCAAGGTGTGAGCCTTTGAAGAGCCTGCAGCCCCAGGGGCTCGCGCCCCGGCGCCGCGGTGCCCCGCAGGGTCTCAACTGCCCAGGGGCGGCATGGAATGCATGGCGGGAAGGGACACCGGCATGGACATGGCAGCAGTCACCGCGGGACGCACGCGGGACACCTGCATGCTGGACGGCTGCGCGACGGGGCCGGCCCCCTCCGCGGTGGACGAGATGAGGCGATAGCCCCGGCCGTACGCGGCCTGGACATGCAGGGCGCATCCGCACTGGCGCAGCTTCACGCGCAGCTTGTAGATGTGCTGCTCCAGCGTGCGCTTGTTGGATTCGACCGAACGGCCCCAGACCCTGGCCACGATGGTGGGAGAGGAAACCACCTGGTTGGGCCGCGAGAACAGCAGCCAGGCGAGTTCGCATTCGCGATGGGTGAGCTCGACCATCGTGCCGCGGTGGACGAAGCACTGGCGGGCCGGGTCCAGCTCGCAGCCATCCACCGTGATGGACCGCGCGGTTTCCAGCGCATAGGCCTCCACGTGCCCGCGCAGCCGCGCCTTCAGTTCGTCGTGCCCCACCCGGGAAAGATTGATGTAATCGACGGCACCGCACGCCAGGGCCGTGCCGAAGCCTGCCTGGAGTTCCGATCCGGCCACCAGCACCGGCACGTGGGTGGATATGCAGCTTCGGATCAGGCCCAGATCCTCGGCCAGCGTACCGCCGCAGTCTTCCAGGATGACCGCGTCGGGCGGATGCCGGCGGGCCTGCATCCGGAAGGCAGCGATGCTGACCTGCAAGATGGCTTGAATGCCTCCCCGATTCAACAAATCCACAAGGAATTGATTCACCGCCGAACGGCGCGACAGCAATGCGACTCGCATGATTTCCCCATACGCAAACGTTTTCGTTGATCTAGCTACGACTGTGACAGCCGTATGTCCCCCACCAAGACATTCACAATTTTTGCACCTCATTGCAAATGCCTGTGCGTGAGTGGCGACAGACGCAAGCTTAGTTCATTCCAGACGGCGCCGGGTCATTTATCGTCTGTAAGACGTCGATAGGAATATGCAATTTCTTGCATGTTTTTGTATCAATGCCCCGGGCAACACTGCATTTTGTTAATGCCAGGACAGAACCCTGTCAAGGATGCACTTGCATATTTAATTTCCGATACCAATAACTTTCCTATATGGCTCATGGGGGGGGACGCCGTCCATGCCCCGCATGCGGGGAGATGGTGCTCGCTTCGGTTCGGCATGCCTGAGGTGGGCAAATTTGAGGATTTGGAAAACCTAGGTGAGATTTGCCCCCGGCAGGATTCCTAGCATCGGTCGTCATCCAAACCACATGGGGCGCGGCGGGGGCCGCGACGATCGAAATGCTCCTCTCTCTGCTTTCTCTCTCCTCCCAACGCATCGGCGACGGCGCCCAGGCGCTCACGCAAATGCTCCAGAACCTGCAGGTCAAGGAGGCCGCGGCCATGGGACGCAGGCGGCTGGAGCGCGGCCAGTCCCGCGATGCGAGCCCCGTGGAAGAAGGCGCCCTGCTCGGTCGCACCCTGCTGCTGATCGGACAGGAGGAGCTTGCCAGCGACGTTTTCCACCAGCAGCTCAAGGCCTACGACGCGGTATCGCGCGCCATGGTGCGCTGGCATTCCGCGCTGGACCAGGCCTGGATGTTCCTGCACCTGCGCAAGCCCGCCCGGGCAGCCGCCTGCTGGGCGCTCGTGGCCAATGACCACGACGCCCCCGCCCCGCTGCGCGTGGAAGCCTGCTGCGGACTCGCGCTGTCGCTGCAGGCCCAGGGACAGCATGCCTCGGCACTGGTGGCGGCCCAGCGGGCACAGGCGCTGTGCGAATCGGGGGAATCCTCCCGCCTTGCGCTCCACGCCGCAGCCATCCGGCTCGAGGTCCTCTCCCGCGTCGAACTGCTGCACAGCGAAGAACTGTCGGACCACGCCTTCGCCGAAGCGGCCCAGGAACTGGGCCGGGAGCGCATGTCCGGCGAAACGCTCGCCTCCGAACTGCGTGCACTGGAGTCCGGCCCGGACACACCCGCACTGATGCGCGCCCGCCTCGCATACCTGGCAGGCATGCACGCCGCCCATCCTGCCGCCCGCCAGGAAGCCGTGGCCGCCTTCGGGCGCTGGCTGCGCCAGCACGGCCTCGCCGGCATCGACGCGGAAGCCCGGGTCGAGGGCTGCCTCGCCCTGCTGGCGGGCCGCGCCGTTCCCGCGGCCCGCGAAGCGATCATGCCGCTGGCCGGGGGCGAGCGCGAGATCGAGCACCACCCCCTGGCCTCGGACATCCAGTACTGCCTGTCGAAAATTCACATGAGCGAAGGCCGCCTCGGCGAGTCGCTGCGGCAGTACAAGCGCCATGTGGCGCAGGCCATGCGCGTGGTGCACCACGCGGCCCTGCAGCGGATGGACGCGCCCGCCGCCAACGCCCCCCAGGACACCGTGGGCCTGCGCCTGCCCCCGCGCTACCGCGCCGCCTACCGGTACATCATCGAGAACCTGCACGACCCCAACCTCTCGGTGCGCGAGATCGCCGGCCGGCTCGGCGTCACCGAGCGCGCGCTGCAGCTGGCGTTCCGCAACCACCTGGGCATGACCCCCGCGGAACTGATCCGGCGCGAACGCGTGCGGCGCATCGAGGGCGAGATGGAAGAGGCCAGCGCCACGGGCGGCCGCGTCCACATGCTGGACGTCGCCTCCCGCTGGGGCATCAGCAACCGCTCCACCCTGGCGAATGCCTTCAAGCTGTCGTCGATGCGGCACTGAGCGCCGCGCGCCCGGCCCGGGCGTGCCGGCGGGCAGAAGGCGCGGTCAGGCCGGCCTGCCGTCCGCACCGTCGCCCGACTTCTCGCCCGCGGCGACCATCCGGTCGAACTCGCGGTGCTCGTAGGCGATGTAGGCTTCCATCATGCCGCGGTAGATCGCCTCGATCACGTCGGGCTCGCCGCCCTCGGCCAGCGCGCGCTCGCGCACGCGCCGCACGATGAATTCGATGCGCCCTTCGTCGCGCACCTGGGAGGCATCGCGCTTGTTGCGCGCCGCCTGGGTCATGTAGCCGCCCCGCTCCACCAGCAGCGGCACGAGGATGTCGTCGAGCGCATCGATGCGCTCGCGCACCTCCGCCATGCTGCTGCAACTGCGGGTCTTTTCGATGGCGCGGGTCATTCCAGTCCTTCTTCGACGAGTTCGGCCGCGCGCAGCAGGGCGCGGGCCTTGTGCTCCGTTTCCTTCCATTCCAGCTCGGGGACCGAGTCCGCCACCACGCCGGCCGCGGCCTGCACGTAGAGCGTCCCGTCCTTCACGATCCCGGTGCGGATGGCGATGGCCACGTCCATGTCGCCTGCGTAGCTGAGGTAGCCGCAGGCGCCGCCGTACAGCCCCCGCTTGGTGGGCTCGAGCCGGTCGATGAGCTCCATCGCATGCACCTTGGGCGCGCCGGTGAGCGTGCCGGCGGGGAAGGTCGCCTTGAGCACGTCCATGCTCGTCATGCCTTCGTTCAGCAGGCCTTCCACATTGCTCACGATGTGCATCACGTGGCTGTAGCGCTCCACCGCGAAGGCCTCCGTCACCTTCACCGTGCCGGTGCGGGCGATGCGCCCGATGTCGTTGCGCGCCAGGTCGATGAGCATCACGTGCTCGGCACGCTCCTTGGGGTCGTTCACCAGCTCGTTTTCGGCCGCCTTGTCCTTCTCGGGCGTGGCGCCGCGCGGGCGCGTGCCGGCCAGCGGGCGGATGGTGATCTTCTGGCCCTCGTCCGTGCGCTCCTGGCGCACCAGGATCTCCGGGCTCGCCCCCACCACGTGGCAGTCGCCGAAGTGGTAGTAGTACATGTAGGGCGAAGGATTGAGCGAGCGCAGCGCGCGGTAGAGCGACAGCGGCGACTCGGTGTAGCGCTTGTGGATGCGCTGGCCCACCTGCACCTGCATGAAGTCGCCCGCGGCGATGAGCTCCTTGGCCCGCTCCACGGCCGCCAGGTAGTCGGCCTTGGCGAAGTCGCGCTGCGGCGGGTGGCTCTCCGTCGGCTTGACCACGGGGGCGGCCACCGAGTACTTGAGCTGCTCCTTCAGTTCGCGCAGGCGCTTCTTGCCGCGGGCGTAGGCCTCGGGCTGCGCCGGGTCCGCATAGACGATCAGGTAGAGCTTGCCAGAGAGATTGTCGATGACGGCTACCTCCTCGCACTGCAGCAGCAGGATGTCCGGCATGCCCAGCGTGTCGGGCGGGCAGCTCGCTTCCAGCTTCTTCTCGATGTAGCGCACCGCGTCGTAGCCGAAATAGCCCGCCAGGCCGCCGCAGAAGCGCGGCAGGCCGGGTCGCAGCGCCACCTTGAAGCGCTTCTGGTAGTCGGCGATGAAATCCAGGGGATTGCCGTGGCCGGTTTCCACCACCTGCCCGTCGGTCACCACTTCCGTGCGCGCCTGGGCGCCGAAGCCGCTGGCGCGCAGCAGCGTGCGTGCCGGCAGGCCGATGAAGCTGTAGCGCCCGAAGCGCTCGCCGCCCACCACGGATTCCAGCAGGAAGCTGTAGCGGCCGCCGTCGCGGGCATGGGCCAGCTTGAGGTAGAGGGACAGGGGGGTTTCCAGGTCCGCGAAGGCCTCCGCGATGAGCGGAATGCGGTTGTAGCCTTCGCAGGCCAGGCTTTTGAATTCGAGTTCGGTGATCACGGGAGATCGCTCCAGATCGGCCGGCCCGCCGCAGGCAGTCGTTGCGCCCGCGGCCGGTGCCGCGCCAGGTTCATTGCGTTCGGCCCCGCAGGGGCCACGGAGGACACGCCGGGATCGCGGGGCCCGGGTGCGGTCAGCGGTTCGGTGCGGCAGGCTTGCGCCAGGGCCAGGCTCCCCGGCCGCTGCGACCTGTGATGACCACGTGGTGAATGAACATGGGCGCAAAGTGTAGCAAAGCGGCCTGCGCGAAAACCCTGTTGCGCTGCCCGCGGCAAGGCGCCGAGAATAAAAAGAACGATCGTGCTTTTTTAGGGAGTCGCCATGACACTTCGGCAACGCGGCCTCGCCTGGGCGCTCGCCGGGCTCATCGCCTGCGGCGCCGCGCCCGCGGGCGCGCAGACCGCCGCCACCGTGGCCGGCGTGGCCTTCGAGCCGCGGGTCACGCTGGCGGACGTTCCCCTGGCGCTCAACGGCGCGGGCGTGCGCTACAAGGCCGTCTTCAAGGTCTATGCGGCCGGGCTGTACCTGGAGCGCCACGCCGCCACGCTGCGGGACGTGGTGGCGCTGCCCGGCCCCAAGCGGCTGTCCGTCGCCATGCTGCGCGACATCGACTCGACGGAGCTGGGCAAGCTGTTCGCGCGCGGCATCGAGGACAACCTGGACAAGGCGGCGTTTTCCCGCCTCGCGCCGGGCGTGCTGCGCATGGGCGAGATCTTCGCCGCGCACCGCCGGCTGGCGGCCGGCGACCGCTTCACCGTGGACTGGCTGCCCGGCACCGGCACGGTCATCACCGTGAAAGGCGTGCCGCAGGGCGAACCTTTCCACGAGCCCGAATTCTTCGGGGCGCTGATGGCCATCTGGCTCGGTCCGCAGCCCGCGGACTGGAAGCTCAAGGACGCGCTGCTCGGCAAGGCCGGCTGAACACCGGCCCGCCGCGGCGCGGCCTCAGCCCGCGCACAGCGACTGCAGGCTGTCCACGTGCGCGTCCGCGTCCACCTGCCGCGCGGGCTGGCCGTGGTTGTAGCCATAGGTCACCAGCACCACGGGGCAGCCGGCGGCGCGGGCCGCGCGCGCATCGTTGACGGAGTCCCCGATGGCCAGGGTCCGGGCGGGCGCCGTTCCCAGGGCCTCGCAGGCCTTGAGCAGCGGCAGCGGATCGGGTTTCTTGCGCTCGAACGCGTCCCCGCCGAAGACGTGGTCGAAGAAGCCGTCCAGCCCCTTGGCCCGCAGCAGGGGCACGGCGAAGGCTCCGGGCTTGTTGGTGACGCAGGCCAGCCGCAGCCCCGCGGCGCGCAGGGCCTGCAGCCCCTCGGCCACGCCCTCGTAAACGCGCGAATGGCTGCCGTTGATCGCCAGGTAGTGCCGCCCGTAGGCCTCCCATGCCTGCGGATAGTGCGCTTCCACCGCTGCGGCGCGGCGCTGCGGCTCCATCGGCTGCAGCACATGGTCCAGCACCGAGCGCAGCAGGTGCTCCGTGCCCTTGCCCACCATGCGCTCGATCTCCGCCGCGTCGATGCCCGGCAGGGACAGGTCGCCGAGCATGCGCCGCAGCGCCTCCGCGAAATCGCCCAGGGTGTCCACCATGGTGCCGTCCAGGTCCACGATCGCCGCATCGGCGCGCGCCACCAGCGCCGCCGGGGAACATTCCAGCATGTCCCATCCTCCAAAGTGCCGCCAAGCCCGCCGCGGCGGTGCGTGAATAAGGTCCCGTCCGGCGATCCGGCGCCGGCGGGGCTGCCGGGAGTGTAGGCCGTGCGCCAACGGCCACAGCGATTGTCTGGTCCGTCCGACAAGGCCCGTGCACCGCAGCGGCTACGCTGGCTCGACCGTTTCCGCCGCACGGTGCGGAAACAGTGACCCCACGCCGTCCGTCCGCGGCCGGCCCCACCGACACATGGAGGTTCTTGATATGCCGAATCGCTTTGCCATCGCACCCCGCATCCTGTCCGCCGCCTGCCTGATCGCGGCCTGCGCCGCCGCCCAGGCCGCTCCCGGGGATGCCGCCAGCGCCCGTGAGCGCTACCAGCAGGACCGCCAGGCCTGCATGAGCGGCAATACCGGGCAGAGCCGCGAAACCTGCCTGAAGGAAGCCGGCGCCGCGCTGCAGGCGGCCCGCTCCGGCCAGCTCGGCGCCCAGGACGCCACGGATGGCTACAGCCGCAACGCACTCCAGCGCTGCGAAGTGTTCAAGAATCCCGTGGACCGCGAAGCCTGCGCGGCACGCGTGCGCTCCGGCACCCAGGACGGCTCCGTGGCCGGCGGCGGCATCCTGAGGGAAGCCACCATCCAGGTGCCCGCGGCCCCGCAATCCGGCGCAGCCGCCATGCCGGCGCCCCAGGGCGATGCCACCGGCGCCATGGCGCCCCAGGGACGCCCGCACCCGCACGGCAAGCCCCATGCGCACCCGATGCCGGGCGCGCCCAAGGCCCCGCCGCCGGCTCCCATGCCCCAGCCGATGACGCAACCTGCGCCCCAGCCGATGCCCCAGCGATAAGGGACCGCACGCCGGGCCGGCCCTGCGGCCCGGGTGCCAGCGCGCCTCAGCCGAGCTGGGCGCGCATCGCGTCGATCACGGCGCGATAGTCGGGCTTGCCGAAGATCGCGCTGCCCGCAACGAACGTATCGGCACCGGCGTCCGCCACGCGGCGGATGTTGTCCACCTTCACCCCTCCGTCCACCTCCAGGCGGATGTCCTTGCCGCAGGCGTCGATGCGGCGGCGCAGGGCCTCGATCTTGCGCAGCGCCGAATCGATGAAGCTCTGGCCGCCGAAGCCCGGGTTCACGCTCATCACGAGGATCAGGTCGATGTCGTCGATCACCCAGTCCAGCACGTCGAGCGGGGCCGCCGGGTTGAACACCAGGCCCGCCTTGATGCCCTTGGAGGTGATCGCCTGGATGCTGCGGTGCACGTGCGCGGACGCATCCGGATGGAAGCTGATGTAGTCCGCTCCCGCCTCCGCGAAGGCCGCGGCCAGGGCGTCCACGGGCTGCACCATCAGGTGCACGTCGATCGGCGCGGGCCGGCCGTCGGGCGTGACGGCATGGGGCTTGAGCGCCTGGCACACCATCGGGCCGAAGGTGAGGTTGGGCACGTAGTGGTTGTCCATCACGTCGAAGTGCACCCAGTCGGCGCCGGAGGCGATGACATTCTTCACTTCCTCGCCCAGGCGGGCGAAATCGGCGGACAGGATCGAGGGGGCGATGCGGAATTGGCGGGTCATGGCCCGGATTGTCGCAGCAGAGGCGCCGCGGCACGCCTTCCTCAGGGCTCCTGCGCCGGGTCACGGCGCCCGCCGACGCAACGGCCGAGCCGCCCGGCCCCGGAAGCCCTAATAATCGCGCCCATGCCGAAGTACCAGTTCCGGGCCGAAGTCCAGCCCGAATACCTTCCCGACCAGTCCGCGCCCGAAGACGGCGTCTACAGCTTCGCCTACACGGTCACCGTGACCAACACCGGCGACGTGCCAGCGCAGCTCATCGCGCGGCACTGGACGATCAGCGACGCCCGCGGCCACACCGAGGAGGTCAAGGGCCTGGGCGTGGTCGGCCAGCAGCCGCTGCTGCGCCCGGGCGAGGCGTTCCAGTACACCAGCGGATGCCGGCTGCGCACGCCCAGCGGCAGCATGCACGGCAGCTACTTCTGCGTGGCGGAGGACGGTGAGCGCTTCGATTGCGCCATCCCCCTGTTCGTGCTGGAAGCCCTCTCCGGCGGCCCCGCCGGAAGCACGCCCCTGTCCGGCCGGGTGCTGCATTGACCCGGCAGACCGCGCCGCAGCCCGGGACGCTGCTGGCCGACCTGGATCCCTCCGCCCCGCTGGCGCGGCGGCACCTCTGGCTCATCGAGTGCCTGGCCTGGGTGCGCGGCAACTGCCGCTCCCCCGAGGAAGCCGTCGCCCGCCTGGCGCGCCTCGTGGAAGCCGCGGAAAGCGACGCCGGCGCGCGGACCCGGCTGCAGGCATGGTGGAGCGCCCTGGTCGGGACGGTGGACATCACCACGCTCCTGGCCGATTTCGGGTTCGCGCCGCGCACCGCGCTCGCGAGCGAGGTGGCGGAACGGCTGCGCTACAAGCTCCTGCCCGGCAGCCCGGAGACGATCGACGCCTCCGAGCTGTTCATGCTGGCGCTGCCCCACGAATTCGACGCCCAGTGGCTGGCCTTGCTGGACGAGGCGCTGCTCGCGCGGCTGCTGGCCTTGCTGGTGCCGGCCGCGGACGGTGGCGGCGCCACGCGCTGGCAGCACTCGCTGCTGGACGCCATCACCTACTGCGCGGGCCAGATCCTCTCCACCGGGTTCGCGCCCGAGCTGCGGCTGCGCATGAGCGACTCCGCCCGCGACGCGCAGCCGTTCCATGCGTTGATCCGCGACGTGGAGAGCCTGCGGGTCGAGGTCCTGCACCAGCTGCGCACCACCGACCGGCTGGACGAGGCGGTGCTGCGCCTGCGCGAACGCCTGGAAGCCTGCCGCGCCGCCGCGGCCACGGTGTATTCGCATTTCGAGGACAACGGCATTTCGGTGGGGCTGGTCTTCCGCCTGCGGCAGTTGCGCGAACGCATCCTGCGGGTGCGCGACCTGCTCGATTGCCTGCTGTCGCCCGAGCCGGCCGCCAGCGCCGCACGCCTCATGGCGCGGCTCGTGACCGTGGGCCGGGAGCGGCGCAGCCTGCGGGCGCTGATCGCTTCCAACTCCTCGCTGCTCGCGGCCAAGGTGGCCGAGCGCAGCGCGGAGACCGGCGAGCACTACATCACGCGCACCGGCGCCGAATACCGCGCGATGGTGGCCAAGGCGGCGGGCGGCGGATTCGTCATGGCGTTCACCACGCTCATGAAGTTCGGCATCGTCGCGCTGGCCCTGTCGTCCTTCTGGAGCGGCTTCTGGGCCGGCATGAACTACGCGGTGAGCTTCGTGCTCGTCATGCTGCTGCACTGCACGGTCGCCACCAAGCAGCCGGCGATGACCGCGCCGGCCATGGCCGCGAAACTCAAGGAACTGCAGACGACCGAGGCCGTGGAGTCCTTCGTGGACGAGGTCACCCACCTGGTGCGCTCGCAGGTGGCCGCCATCCTGGGCAACGTGCTCGTGGTCTTCCCCACCGTCGCGGGCCTGACCCTCGCCATCGCCTGGGCGACCGGCAGCCCGGCCATCGACCGGGCGGAAGCGCGGCACGTGCTGCAGTCGCTGCAACTGGCGGGGCCTTCGCTGCTGTACGCGGCCTTCACCGGGGTGCTGCTGTTCGCCTCCAGCATCATCGCGGGCTGGGCCGAGAACTGGTTCGTGCTGCACCGGCTCGATTCGGCCCTGCGCTACAACCCGCGCATCACCGCGCTGCTGGGCCGCGAGCGCGCCGCGCGCTGGGCCCGGTTCTGGCGCGAGAACCTCTCGGGCTTCGCGGCGAACGTGTCGCTGGGCTTCATGCTCGGGCTCGTGCCGGCATTCTCGGCATTCTTCGGCCTGGGGCTGGACGTGCGCCACGTCACGCTATCGACCGGGCAACTGGGCGCCGCGCTCACCGCGCTGGGCACTTCCGCACTGCACCAGCCCGCCTTCTGGTGGGCGGCCGCGACGCTGCCCTTCATCGGCGCGCTCAACGTGGGTGTGAGCTTCTATCTCGCCTTCCGGCTCGCGCTGCGCGCCCACAACGTCACCCGCGTGGACCGCGCCCGGCTCACCACCGCGCTGCGCGCGCGCCTGCGGCACGCCCCGCTGCAGTTCTTCGTGCCCCGGCGCATGGCACAGCGGGCCTGAGACCGGGGCCGCCCGGGTACCCCTTTTCCGGGAGTGCCCGTCCTACAGCGCCCTCCCGGATCAGCAGGTACATTCGGTCGGCCCCGGCCGGGGGACGCGCGGCCTCCCCGCGCGGATCGGGCGGGAATGCAAGGATCAGAACGATGGATGAAATCATGGGTTTTTGGGCGCAATGGCTGCGCCCATCGGCCGGGCTCCCGACGGTGCAGTGGTCCCTGCTGCTGGCCGTCGCGGCGGTTTCGGGCTATCTCTTCCAGCGCCACATCGGCCTGCCCAAGGTGGTGGGCTACACGCTCGTCGGCACCATCGCCGGGCTGCTGGGCTTCAGCGGCGCCGTCTGGCCCCTGCAGGGCATCAGCCTGTTCCTGCTGGAGCTGGGCATCGCCATCGTGCTGTTCGAGGCGGGCGGGCGCATCCCGCTGCGGTGGTTCCGGCACAACCCGATGGTGCTCGTGCAGAGCATCATCGAATCGGCGCTGACCTATTTCGCTGTGTACTACGCCATGCTCTGGCTGGACGTGCCCCAGCGCGCCGCGGGCCCGCTGGCGCTGGTGGCCCTGGCGGCGTCGCCCGCCGTGCTCACGCGCGTGGTGGCCGACACCCGCGCCGCCGGCCCGGTGACGGACCGCGCCATCGTCCTGGCCACGCTCTCCACCCTCTACGCGCTCACCCTGGGCAGCGCCACCGCGGAACTGATCAACCGTCCCGCCGCCCGCCTCATGGACACCGTGTACCCCGTCATGGTGGTGCTGGGCGTCTCGATCATCGTCGGCGCGGTGCTCGCCCTGGTCCTGCGCATGGCCCTGCGCTTCATGAGCCCGACGAGCGAGAACACCGCCTTCCTGCTGCTCACGCTGATCGCCGCCGGGACCGCCGTGGCCGCGCACATGGGAGGTTCCGCGCCGCTCGCCGCGCTGCTGGCCGGCATGCTGCTCAAGCAGCTCAACCCGCGCCCGTGGACCTGGCCCCGCCAGCTCGGCACCGCCGCCTCGCTGCTCACCATGCTGATGTTCGTGCTGGTGTCCACCGTCGCCGCGCAGGCCGACTGGAGCGGTCCCGTGGCCGGCCTGGTGCTGGCCCTCATCGTGGCGCGCCTGGTGGCCAAGGCCCTGGGCGTGGCCCTGGGCAACGTGGGCAGCGGCGCCAGCTGGCGCCAGGCCCTGTGGGTGGGCTGCGCGATGACGCCGATGTCGTCGATCGCACTGCTGATCGCCTCGCAGTTCGTGGTGGCCTCCGCTTCCACCGGGCAGCTCATCGCGCGCGTCGCCCTGCCCACCATCCTGCTCATGGAAGTGCTGGGCGCCGTGATCGCCACGGTGGCCATCTACCGCGCCGGAGAGAGTTCGAAACCCTGGGCGCCCCAGACACGCGCCGCCAACGCAGAGCGGGAGCAGCAGCCATGAGCCTCGAAGCCTTCCACCATTCCGAGCCGCTGACGCTCGGCGTCGAGCTCGAGCTGCAGCTCGTCAACACGCACAACTACGATCTCGCGCCCTACGCCGAGGACATGCTGCGCCTCATGGCCAGGCAGCCCCTGCCCGGCAGCGTGGTGCCGGAGATGACCAACAGCATGATCGAGGTCTCGACGGGCATCTGCCATTCGGGCAGCGAAGTGCTGGGCCAGCTCACGCAGATCCGCGACGCGCTGGTCAGGAGCGCCGACAAGCTCAACATCGCCGTCGTGGGCGGCGGCACCCACCCGTTCCAGCAATGGCACGAGCGCCGCATCTACGACAAGCCCCGCTTCCAGGAACTGTCGCAGCTCTACGGCTACCTCTCCAAGCAGTTCACCATCTTCGGCCAGCACGTCCATATCGGCTGCCCGGACGCGGATGCCGCGCTGCTCATGCTGCACCGCATGTCGCGCTACATCCCGCACTTCATCGCGCTGTCGGCCTCCAGCCCCTACGTGCAGGGCCAGGACACGGCCTTCGATTCGGCGCGGCTGAACTCCGTGTTCGCCTTTCCGCTGTCGGGCCGTGCCCCCATGGTGCTGACCTGGAAGGACTTCGAGGCCTACTTCGACAAGATGACGCGCACCGGCGTCGTCAAGAGCATGAAGGACTTCTACTGGGACATCCGGCCCAAGCCCGAGTTCGGCACGATCGAGATCCGCGTGTTCGACACGCCGCTCACCATCGAGCGCGCCGCCGCGCTGTCGGCCTTCGTGCAGTCGCTGGGAGCGTGGTTCCTGGCCGAGCAACCCTTCACGCCCAGCGAGGACGACTACCTCGTCTATACCTACAACCGCTTCCAGGCCTGCCGCTTCGGCATGCAGGCGGTGTACGTCGATCCGGCCACCGGCGAGCACATGCCGCTGCGCGACCACATCCTGCAGACCATCGACCACATCGCGCGCCACGCCACGGTCACCGGGGCCTCCGGCGCGCTGCACCTGCTGCGCAGCGAAGCCGCGGCCGGCCAGAACGACGCACGCTGGCTGCGCGACCGCCAGCGCGACGAACAGTTGCTGGGCGAAGTGAGCCGCCAGGCCGCGCTGCGGTTCCGGGGCGCGCCGGCGTAGTACCCGCCGGCGGCCCGCCGGGCGGCGGGAGCTCAACCCGCCGAGGCGGCGGGCATCCCGGCGGCTTTCTCGCGCACGCGCGCCGCCTGCATTTCGGTGGCCAGCAACGTGCCACGCACCGCGGTGGCGCGTGCACGCGCATGCTTGAGGCAGTACCGGGCGAACTGCAGGGAGGTGTCCTCGCGGGCATGGGCGGTGCCGGTCTCGCACAGCAGGAACTGCTGCCGCAGGGACTGCATCATCAGCGATGCCCCCGGCGCGGAAGCCGCATTTCCGCCCAGGCTGGCCTGCAGCGATTTCCACTGCAGCCATTGGGCTTCGTCGTCGGCGCGGGCCTTGCGGAGCTCGGCGGCCAGATCGGCCTGCGTCATGGGAGACGAACCGTCCCGCGCAGCGCCGTCGGCTCCGGCCAGCGCATCTTCCAGTGCCTTCAACGGCTCGCGCGCAGCCAGCTTGCACTGCAGGTAGTCCACCTGGAGTTCGGCCACGGAACGCATGAAATCCACTTGCGCCTGCCTCGACGCGGGGTCATCGAGCCATTGGGCGAGTGCCGTCGAGGTCAGGCGGTCCGTCCGGTCCGCATAGGCCTGCCGCGCCTTCTGGCGTGCCTCGCGGGGCTTGTGGCCGGTCAGCAGGGACTTGCCATAGGCCATTCCGCCGCGCACCAGGGCACTGGCCTCGCGCGCGGTGGAATGTTTGCGCGAAGGGGCCGCGGGCGGGGCCTCGTCGGTGGACCGGCCCTTGTCACGATAGTGTTTCTTCCGGTCCGTGGCGGCTTTCTGCAGAAAGTCGCCCAGCACCTTTTCCCGGCCATCGGTGGCGGCATAGAGCGCGCTGCGCAGCTTGAATCCGGCCGGCTCGGCGGGCTCCGCATCGGAAGCAGCTTCGGACACCGTGGATGCGAAGCTGGACCGCGCGGAGTGGAACTCCGACCCTCCATCGGCCTGCAGTTCCGGCCCCTGCGCGGCGGCTGCCGGGTGCTCGCCCGGCACGGGCGCGGCCTGCAGGAGGTCGGCCATCGCGAGAAAGGCTCGGTCGATGCCCACCGCGTCTCCGCGTTCATAGTCGCGGTAGCGCTTGAGCTTGCCATGCGTGAGAAAGAACTGGTGAGATCCCACGCCCATCGTCACGGCGCCCACCAGCCCCGCGCTGATCAGCAGCGCGAGCCCCACGGGCCCGGCGGCACTGGCCCCCGCGATCGCCGCGATCCCCACGCCCACCTTGGCGGCCGTGCTCGCCGTGTAGGTCACGCCGCCCGCGACGAAACCCTTGTTCCAGTTGTTGAAGCCGCTCACGAAGCGCTTGCGCTGGTCGAACTTGGTCTTCAGGAAGTCGTGATAGCGCTGTGCATCGGGGCCGAGACGCTGGGCGTCCACGCCCGCGAGGAATTCGCTGACGCGCGAGAAATCGGCGCGGAACCGTTTCTTCTCGGCGCGCGACTGGTGCAGGAAGACCCCGCCCACCACCGACGCCATCACGCTCGCCGCCGGGCCCAGGACATAGGCGCCCGCGATGGTGGCCGCCGACGCCGCGCCCGCGGCTGCCGCACTGTGGGCGACCAGGCCGCCAGCGTTGGCACTGCCGGCGCCGATCGCCAGGCCCGCGTGCACCGAGGTCTCCACCGCCGTCTTCGCGAAGATGAGGCTGGCCGATGTGAGCGTCGATGCGGCCACGCGGCCGTCGTGGCGGTTGAGATGCTGCTGGTAGGACACGTCGTCGATGGCCTGGTCGATCGCGTGCGACTGGGCGCGGCCCGCGGGATGCGCCGGGTCATCGTTCAGCACGGGGGCCAGCGTATCGCGGCGCTGCTGCAGCGCCTCCTTTTGGTGGCGAAGCTCCTCGCGCTGCTCGGCGACCTCGCGCAGCTCCCGGTAGCCGGCATGGATCGCCATGGCCGACAGCGGCAGCATCGCCCCGCCCAGGCCGAGCGTGGTCGCGAGGTCGCTCACACCGCTGGGCGTGCCCTCTTCGGTGAAGGCATGCATCGGGCCATGGTGCTCGCCTGCCCCGTGGACTTCGCCATGGTGGGTCGCGGATTCGGTGCCGGCGCCATGCTCCGCGGCAGGCTGGTCGGACCCGTGGGCGGGAGGATGGCCTTCCACGCCGCCGGAAGAGGCGCCGTCACCGGGGGCTTCGGCGCCGCCCTCGGGCTTGCCTCCTCCATTCGCCAACTCGCTGGCTTCTTCGGACACGCCATGCAGCGGGTCGGTGAAGTACTTGGCGGCAGCCACGAGGTTCGACCCCGCCTCTTCCGCATCGACGATCGCGAAGGATGCCAGCTCCGGGTGGCCTTGCGGTTCGGGCACGTGCCCTGGAAGGCTCCGGGCCTGCCGCAGGGAGGCCAGGCCCAGCGGCCAGCCCGCTGAAGTGGTTTTCGCCGGTCTTTCCGGCATGGGAGCCCTGCGGGATCCAGGACGATCGGTCCGGGGTACGGACGGCGGGGCGGCATGTGTTTGTACTCTCATACGTTGAATGAAGAGCAGAAGGCACGAAGCTTCCGCCCCCCGCCGCAGGGGCGCGCGCACGGACAGGAACATCCGGACAGGAAACCGAAGCCCGCGCCGCCCGGCGGCTGCGCGTATGCTCGGCCCATGGGTGAATTCGATCTGATCGCGCGCTATTTCCGCCGCCCCGTGCGCCGCGCGGCCCTGGGCGTGGGCGACGACTGCGCGCTGCTTGCGCCGGCCGCCGGCATGCAGCTCGCGGTGTCCAGCGACATGCTGGTGGAAGGCCGGCACTTCTTCGCCGATGTCTACCCCGCGCACCTGGGCCACAAGGCCCTGGCGGTGAACCTGTCGGATCTCGCGGCCTGCGGCGCGCGCCCTCTGGCCTTCACGCTGGCGCTGGCGCTGCCCCGCGCCGACGAGGCCTGGCTGCAGGGCTTCTCGGAAGGCCTGCTGGCCCTGGCAGGCGAACATGGCTGCGAACTGGTGGGCGGGGACACCACGCAAGGCCCGCTCAACATCTGCATCACGGTGTTCGGCGAAGTGCCCGCGGGCCAGGCCCTGCTGCGCAGCGGCGCCCGCCCGGGCGACGACCTGTGGGTGAGCGGCCACCTGGGCGATGCGCGGCTGGCACTGGATGCGCTGCTGGGAGAAATGCCCGTGCAGTTGCCGCCGCAGCTGCTGGCGCAGGCGCGCGAACGCCTGGAGCGCCCCACGCCGCGGGTGGCGCTGGGGCAGGCATTGCGCGGCGTGGCCAGCAGCGCCATCGACGTGAGCGACGGGCTCGTGGGCGACCTCGGCCACATCCTGCAGGCCTCGGGCGTGGGCGCGCGCATCAACACGTCGCTCGCCCCGCAGCTCATGGCGGCCTGCGCCGGGCATGCCCCCGGGCAACTGCCCTGCGGCCGGGAAAACCTGCTGCGCTGCGTGCTGGCCGGGGGCGACGATTACGAACTGCTGTTCACAGCCCCCCCCGGCCGGCGCGCGCAGGTCGAGGCCGCGGCCCGCCAGGGGGGAACGCGCGCCACCTGCATCGGCGCCATCGAGGCCGAGCCCGGCCTGCGGCTGCTCGACGCGCAGGGCCAGCAAATGGACGCGCAATACCTGGCCTTCGACCACTTCCGCTGAACGCGCGCGGCAGAGGCGCTGCTAGCATTGCCCTCCCCCAGTCCTACCCAGAGAGAAGGAGCGCGGATGTCCTCTGCATGCCCGGGCACGGCCCATTCCACGCTTTCCACGCTTTCCGCGCCACCCGTCCCGCCCCCGCGGCGCGCGCGCCGCGCGGCTGCCGCCTGCCTGTGGCTTGCGGCGGCCGGCATGGCCAGCGCGCAGGAGCGCCCCTCCGTGGTGGCCTCGCGCATCACGCAGGTGACGGTGGCGCCGGGCGTCGCCACGATCGAGCGCAGCGCGCGCATCGCCGCGGGCGCGCGCAGCGCCACCTTCGCCTGCCTGCCCGCCAGCCTGGATCCGGACAGCCTGCAGATCAGCGCGGATGCCGGCGTGCGCGTGGGCGAATTCAAGGTCACCACCGAAGACCGCGACGTGGCGGCCGACTGCGCGAGCCCGCTGGACGACCGCGTCCGGGCGCTCGAAGACCAGATCGCGGGTGTGCAGGCCGAGATCGCGGCGCTGCGGCGCGCGGACCGGTACCTCGACCACCTGGCCGGCGGCACCAGCGCCGACGGCGCCCCGCGGGACGGCCAGGGCGGCCCGCCGGCGGCCGCGGCCACCGTGGCGCCGGCCGTTCTCCCCGCCCAGATACCGGCCACCGCCGAAGCGCTGCGCAAGACATCGGCCGACACCCTCGTGCGCCTGCAGCCGCTGCTGCGCAGGCAGGAAGCGCTGGAGCGCGACCTGAAGCCGCTGCGTGCCGAACGCGACCGCACGGCGGGCGGGCCACGCGCCAAGGTGGTCTCCGTGGCCGTGAACCTCGCCACCGACCGGGATGCCGGCCTGCGCCTGTCCTACCAGGTGCGCGGCCCGGGCTGGCAGCCGGCCTACCGCGCGCGGCTGGACACCGCCACGGGCGCGGTGGTGCTCGAGCGGCTGGCCGTCGTGGCCCAGCGCAGTGGCGAAGACTGGAACGACGTGCGGCTCGTGCTCACCACCCAGGCCCCCGCGCGGGCCACGGCAGGGCCGCGGCCCGGCACCTGGACGGTGGACGTGGCGCCGCCGCCGGAGCCGCAGTACCGCCTCGCCCGGCTGCCGGCCGCGATGGCGATGGCGGCGCCCGCGCCGGCCCCCATGGCGGAATCCGCCGACGCCGGGGAAGAGCCCCTGCCCCGCTTCGACGTCGTCGCCCTGGCCGGCAGCTACGCGACGCGCTTCGAGGTGCCGCGGCGCCTGAGCGTGCCCGCGAGCGGGCAGCGCACCACGCTGCTGCTGGGCACGCACGACGCCGGGGCCCGCCTCGTCACGCGCACCGTGCCCGCGCAGCGCGAAACCGCCTACCTGGTGGCGGAGATCGCGCCGCCCGCCGGCGTGTGGCCGGCCGGGGCCGTCGGCCTGTACCGCGATGGCGCCTTCGTGGGCCAGGGCCGGCTGGACTTCGCCTCGGCCACGGATGCGGGGGCCCCCGGCGGGCGCACGGTGCCGCTGTGGTTCGGCCCGGACGATCTCGTGCAAGTGCACGCCGAGTCGCCCCTTGAAACCACGGGCACCGCCGGCTTCACGGGCGCCGCCGTGGAGCGCCGCACCCAGCTCGCCTACCGCGTCGAGAACCGCCATACCACCCCGATCACGCTCCAGGTGATCGACACAGCCCCCGTGTCGCGCGACGCGAAGATCGAGGTCGAATCCCGCTACGCGCCGTCCCCGCTCACCACCGCCTGGGAGGGCACGGCCGGCATCGTCGCCTGGCAGCAGCCCCTGGCGCCGGGCGCCGGGGCGCGCTTCACGGCGGAGCACGTGGTGCGCCACGGCAAGGACGTGGAACTGAACGAGAACCGCCGATGAACGCCTTGCCTCCCCAGCCCGCGGCCGGAGCGGCCGCGGCCCCCCGCAGGGCCAGCGCCGCCTTCATGCGGTCCCACCCGGCGCACTGGATCGCCCTGGGCTTCGGCGCAGGCCTCTCGCCGCGCGCGCCCGGCACCGTGGGTACGGCCTGGGCGTGGCTGGCCTATCTGCTGCTGCAGCAGTGGCTGTCCCCCCTGCAGATCGGCGGGCTCATCCTGGCCGGCACGCTCGTGGGCTGGTGGGCCTGCACCACCACCGCCCGCCACCTGCGCGTGGCCGACCCGGGATGCGTGGTGTGGGACGAGATCGTGGCGTTCTGGTGCGTGCTCTGGCTGGCAATGCCCATGGGCTTCTGGGGCCAGTGCGCGGCGTTCGCGCTGTTCCGCTTTTTCGATGCCGCCAAGCCCGGGCCCGTGGCCTGGGCGGACCAGCTGTTCAAAGGCTTCGGCTGGCGCGGCGGCTGGGGCATCCTCTTCGACGACTTCGTGGCAGCGTTCTGCGCGCTGTTCGTGATTGCACTCTGGAGGGTGCTGTGGTGAGCGGCGACATCGCCCTCCTCGCACAGGCGCTCCCGGCCCGCGGCTGGATGCTGGCCACGGCCGAAAGCTGCACCGGCGGCATGATCGCCGGCGCATGCACCGACCTGGCCGGCTCGAGCCGATGGTTCGAGCGCGGCTTCGTCACCTACTCCAATGCCGCCAAGACGGAACTGCTGGGCGTGGCCGCCGCGCTCATCGACACGCACGGCGCCGTGAGCGAAGCCGTGGCCCGCGCCATGGCGGAAGGCGCCGTGCGCCACTCCCGCGCGCAGGCGGCGCTGTCCGTGACCGGCGTGGCCGGCCCTGAAGGCGGCAGTACCGCCAAGCCCGTGGGCACCGTCTGGTTCGGCTGGCACGTGGGCGGCACGACGCACAGTGAAATGCGCCGCTTCCCGGGCGACCGGGCCGCCGTGCGCTCGGCCGCCCGCGACCATGCGATCGCGGGGCTCGCAAGGCTGCTGCGCTGACCGCCCGCGGCCCGGGTTCATCCGGTGCCTGTCGCCCTTCTGCACGCTTCCTTCTATCTCCCTTGGCGAACCGCCTGCGGCTACGCCGGGCCGGGCACGCCTGCGCGCCCTGCGCAAAGAATGCGTGTCTATCTCGTCAGCAAATGATGAATGCGACGCATGTCTGTAGTCCAATAACGCGAAATTCGTGAATTCCGAAAAATAATGAGCAAATATTTCAGATAGGATCCAAACTCAAAGAGCAAAGACGACTACTTTCCCTGGAGGTATCCATGGCCGCCCGCTCCCTGACCGTTTCACAGCGCCTGCTTATCGCTTTCGGCCTGGTGATCGCCATCTTCGTCGCCGTGGCCGCCACCGCGCTCGTCAGCAGCCGCAGCCTCGCGGAAGCCGAATCGTGGAATGAACACACCTACCAGGTGCTCGACCGCTCCAACGCGCTGCTCAGGAGCATGATCAACATGGAAACCGGTGCGCGCGGCTTCCTGCTCAGTGGGGACGAAAAGCACCTGGAGCCATGGAACGGCGGCGCCCGGGAATTCAACGAGGCGTTTGCCGACATCAAGGGCATGACGGCCGACAATCCCGTGCAGCAGCAGCGCCTGGAGGCCATGAAGGCCCGGGAAACCGAATTCGCATCCGTGCTGTCCGGGCTCATCCAGGCGCGGCGTGAAGTCACCGCGGGCAGCAGGACCCTGCAGGATTTACTGCCCCAGTTCGGCCAGGGCAAGGACAAGGCCGCCATGGACGCCTTCCGGGCGCTGCAGAAGGAACTGGACCAGGCGGAATCGGGCCTGCTGGCCGAACGCAAGGCGGGAGCCGACCGGATGCGCGGCATCAATACCGCCGTGATCCTGGCCGGGTCGGCGCTGGCCGTGGCACTGGCCGGCGCACTGGGCATCTGGGTCACGCGCTCCATCACGCGCCAGCTCGGCGGCGAACCGGACTACGCGACCGGCATCGTGCGGCAGATCGCCCAGGGCAACCTGGCCGTGGAAGTGGACACCCGCGCCGGAGACCGGTCCAGCCTGCTGGCCGGCATGAAGGACATGCGCGATCAGTTGGCCCGCGTGGTCGGGCAGGTGCGGCAGAGCAGCGATTCCATCGCCACGGGCAGCACGCAGATCGCCACCGGCAACGCCGACCTGAGCCAGCGCACCGAGGAACAGGCGTCCAACCTCCAGCAGACGGCCGCTTCCATGGAGCAGTTGACGGCCACCGTGAAGCACAACGGCGACACCGCCCGCCAGGCCACGCAACTGGCGAATTCCGCCAGCGAGGTCGCGGAGCGCGGCGGCACGGTGATGGGCCAGGTGGTGAGCACCATGGGCGCCATCACCGATTCCAGCCGCAGGATTTCGGACATCATCGGCGTCATCGACGGCATCGCGTTCCAGACCAACATCCTCGCGCTCAACGCGGCGGTGGAGGCGGCACGTGCCGGCGAGCAGGGCCGCGGCTTCGCGGTGGTGGCGAGCGAGGTGCGCGGCCTCGCCCAGCGCAGCGCCGATGCCGCCAAGGAAATCAAGGCCCTCATCTCCACCAGCGTGGAGAAGGTGGAGGCCGGCAGCCAGCAGGTCGAGGAGGCCGGCCGGACCATGTCCGACATCGTCACCCAGGTCAAGCGCGTGAACGACCTGATCAGCGAAATCAGCGCCGCCACCCAGGAACAGACGCAGGGCATCGGCCAGGTGAGCGAAGCGGTGAGCCAGCTCGACCAGGTGACGCAGCAGAACGCCGCGCTGGTCGAGGAAAGCGCCGCCGCCGCGGACAGCCTCCGGGCACAGGCCGGCAGGCTCGTGGATGCGGTGAGCCAGTTCCGCCTCCACCACGACCAGGGCCTGCCAGCCCCGGCACCGGTCCCCGTGGCCGCACCGCGCGCCGTCGCGGCACCGGCGACGGCGGGCACCCTGCCTGCCGCCAGGCCGGCCCCGGCCCGGGTGCCTGCCCCGCCGCGCGCACCGGCCCTGGCAGCCCGCCGACCCGCGCCCGTGCCCACGAAGGCCCCCGCGCCTTCGCTGGCCCTGGCGGGCAGCTCGGGCGAGGACGACTGGACGAGCTTCTGACGGTCAGGGACCGCCCACGCGCTCCACGAGGCCGGCGCTGGCCTCGTTCAAACCGGCCACCTCCACGGAGCAGCCGTGGTGCCGCAGCCGCTGCACCACCTTGTCCAGCGCGGCCACGGCGGTCACGTCCCAGAAGTGCGCGCGCGAGACATCGATGCGCACCGGGCGGCCTTCGGCGGCCAGGATGTCGAAGGCGTCGATGAACGCATCGGCCGAAGCGAAGAACACCTGGCCCGCCACGCGCCAGGTGCGCAGGCCGGTGGCCTGGTCGTCCTCTGCGCGGACATCGAGCAGGCGCGCCACCTTGAAGGCGAAGAACACGCCGCTCAGCACCACCCCCACGGCCACACCGGCCGCCAGGTTGTGCGTGCCGAGCGTCACCGCCACGGTGGCCAGCATCACGGCGCTGGAAGTCCGGGGGTGGCGCACCAGGGTGCGCAGCGAGGCCCAGTCGAACGTGGAAGCTGACACCATCACCATGATCGCCACCAGCGCGATCACCGGCACGCGCGACACCCAGTCCTTGAGCGCCACCATCAGCACCAGCAGGAACACGCCCGCGAACAGGGTGGACAGGCGCCCGCGGCCTCCATATTTCACGTTGCCCACCGCCTGGCCGATCATTCCACAGCCTGCGATGCCGCCCGTCAGGCTGGCGGCGATGTTCGCCAGCCCCAGCGCGGCGCATTCGCGGTTCTTGTCGCTGGGCGTGTCGGTCATCTCGTCCACCACCGCGGCCGTGAGCACGGATTCGAGCAGGCCCACGAAGGCGATCGCAAGCGCCGGCAACGCGATGATGCGCAGCGTCTCCAGCGTGAACGGCACGCCGGGCAACGCGAAGGCGGGCAGAGCATCGGGCAGCGTGCCGAGATCGGCCACGGTGGGCAGCGGCAGGCCCGCCGCGGAGGCCAGCGCCGTGAGCGCCACGACGCAGACCAGCGGCGACGGAATGGCGGTGAGCGCGCGCCAGCCCAGCCACGCGCCCAGGCGCGGCAGGCCGTAGATGACGGCCAGGCCCAGCGCCAGCATGCCCCAGGTGGCCGGACCGGCATCCTGCAGGTGCGGCAACTGGGCCGAGAAGATCAGCACGGCCAGCGCGTTCACGAAGCCCGTGCGCACCGAGCTGGAAACGAAGCGCACCAGCACCCCCATGCGCAGCAGGCCGAAGGCCACCTGCACCGCCCCGGCCAGCAGCCCCGCGGCGAACAGGTAGCCCACGCCATGGGACTGCACCAGCGGCGCGGCCACCAGCGCCACCGACCCGGCCGCCGCCGACACCATGGCCGGACGCCCGCCCGCGAAGGCGATCACGATGCTGATGACGAACGAGGCGAAGAGCCCCACGGACGGATCGACGCCCGCAACGAACGAAAACGCGATCACCTCGGGAATGAGCGCGAACGTGGCGACCGCGCCCGCCAGCAGTTCACGCGGAATGCTGGGCGCCCACTCCGCGCGCAGGCGGGTCAGGAAAGAAGAAGTCATGTAAATCCAGAGCGATGCCAGTGAGCGCGGCCCCGCCAGCGGCCACCGCGCAAGGGCCGCCCCGCCGCGCCGGTGGCGTCCCCCTTCCCGCATCGCATCGCGATGCGAGAGAAGGGGGAAGGCGCGCAGCGCCTCAGGGGGTTGTGCTCAGTTTCCGCAGCACTTCTTGTATTTCTTGCCGCTGCCGCAGCTGCACGGATCGTTGCGGCCCGGCGTGTCCGCGCGGCGCACCGATTCGACGCGCGGGCCCATGCTCTTCCAGAGCTGGCGCAGGTCATAGACCGCCCAGATCGCCTCGCCGAACACTTCCAGCCGGTCCTCGCTCACGCTGGGCGGACCATCCTCCGCATACATGTTGTGCTCGGGGCGCCCGGTGTCGTCCTCGGTCAGCGCGACGATGTGGTCGAGCGCGCCGTCCAGCCACTGCGCGGCCTCCTTGTCGCGCGGCGCGGCCCACTCCTCGGGCCAGTTCTCCACGGCGAACATGAAGCCCAGCGCCCAGACCTGACCGAACGAAGGCACGTCCTGGCCAGCCATCTCGGCGCGCTCCTCCTCGGGCAGGCAGGCGATCGCGCCGCGCATGTCCATCACCTCGGGCTGGAAGGCCCGGTCGTCCTCCAGCGACTCCACCGTGTCCTCGAGCTGGCCCGCCACCTCGTTCCAGCGGCGCATCCACAACTCGACGAAGCGGGCCTGCTGCGCATCGTCCTGGAAGGCCGGCAGTCGCGGCAGCGCCTCCCCTTCGGCCACGATGTCCATCGGACCGCCGTCGTCCAGCAGCATGGGCAGGTATTCGGCCGGCGCGATGGCGCGGCGCGTGCAGACGAGGGCCGTGAGGAAGCCGTCGCAGAATTCCCACTGCGGGATTTCCTCGGCGCGCGAACGCAGGTCGTCGAGCAGTGCGTCCAGCTCATCGAGGTCGTCGTTGCTGAGCGCGGGAACGGCGCCAGAGGCATCGGCGGCGGGGGCGTGGGGATCGGTCATCGGGGGGCTCCTGGCCGGCGCGCACGCGCGGGCAGGCCGTATTTTGAAGAAGATGGGGAAAAAGGCGGACAGCGGCGGGCCGGCCCATCGCTCTATGATGCCGCCGCGGCGGACAGGATTGCCCGCCTTGCGCATTCCAAGGCGGCGAGTGTAGCCGCGCCCCCTGACGCCCCTGTTTCCCCTCGTCCAGTCCATGCCCGCCTTTCCGCCAGATCCGGCGCCACCGACCGCCCCTGCATGTCCTGCGCACCGCTCCGCGCGCCCCGACTGGGACGCCTTCCTGCGCGAGCGGCTGCCCTCGCAGGTGCATGCGGTGGAGAGCCACATCGCGGCCGACGGAACGCGCGTGTGGCTCAAGCGCGCAGCGCCCGTGCGCGGGCCCGGCCGGCACCGGGCCATGGCCCTGCTCGCCGGCATGCTGGGCCTGCCCGTGCTGCGCCCCGTGCCCACGCCGGGCGGGGCCGAAGGCATCGCCACCGAGGTACGGCGACTGCGCGCCTTCTCGGCCCTGGGGCTGCGCGTGCCCGAGGTGCTGGCCTATAGCGCCGAAGGCCTGCTCACCCTGGACCTGGGCCGGCCGGAGGTGGATACGCATTCCCTGGGCAACGAAATAGAACACCACCTCGGGGACGGCCCGGAGACGGTGCTCGCACTCTGGCGCCAGGGCCTCGCGGCGATCGCGCAGGTGCATGCGCGCGGCACCTGCCTCAGCCAGGCCTTCGCGCGCAACCTCGTGCGCTGCCCGGACGGCGTGGTGGGCTACCTGGACTTCGAGGACGACCCGGCCGCCACGCTGCCACTGCCCGTCTGCCAGGCGCGCGATCTCCTGTGCTACGCCCATTCCACCGCGCTCTACCTGCGCGCATCGGACGCGCTGGCCCCGGCACGTGCCGAAGTCGCCGCATGGACGGCCGCCCATGGCCCCGAATTCCGGCAAACCATGGCCCAGGCGCTGCGCCGCCTCGCCTGGCTGCGCCGCCTCCCCCAGGACCGCCGCTGGGGCCGCGACGTGCAGCGCATACGCGCCGCCTACGACCTGCTCGCGCCGTAGCACCGCGATCGCGCGCGGTGGCGCGGCAGGTCGGGGGCGTTTCCGTAATGTCCCGTGGGCGGCGTCCGACAGGCCACGGCCGAAGCCCCCGCATATCGTGCGGGCAAGCGCTCCCGCCCCGTTCCGCCATCGCCCCGCATGCCTTCATCCGCCACCGCCGCTGCGCCGCTGCCCACCGCGGCCGAACCCGATCCGAAGGCCGCTGCCGGCGCACGGGCTCCGACCCTCTCCCTGGCCGCCTGGCGGCAATTCATGGCCGTCGCCAAGCCCTACTGGCTGGGCGACCGCAAGGTCGCGGCCTGGTCGCTGTTGGGCCTGCTGATCCTGCTCATGCTGCTGGAAACGCACCTGGCCGTGCGCCTCATCGACCGCACGGGGGAGATGACCTCCGCGCTGGCCGCACAGGACCGCGGCCGCTTCTGGGACGCGGTGCGCACCTGCCTCATCGTGCTGGCCTTCGCCGTGCCGGTGTATGCCTTCTACTACTACATGCGCGATGCATTCGCGAACCACTGGCGCCGGTGGCTGACACACCGCTTCCTGGACGGCTACCTCGGCCGCCGCCGCTACTACGAGTTGAATGCAGAAGGCACGGTGGACAACCCCGACCAGCGCATCAGCGAGGACATCAACAGCTTCACCGGCCGCTCCACGCATTTCCTGCTGATCTTCATCGGCGCCATGATGCAGCTGGTGGCGTTCAGCGCGGTGCTGTGGTCCATCTCGCAGGCGCTGGTCGCATTCCTGGCGGTCTATGCGCTCGTGGGCACGGTGGTGGCGCTCTACGTGTTCGGCGCCCCACTCATCCGGCTGAACTTCTGGCAGCTGCGGCGCGAGGCGGACTTCCGCTTCGGGCTCATGCGCCTGCGGGAGAACGCCGAATCCATCGCGTTCTACCGCGGCGAGGCGCAGGAGCGCGCCCAGCTCGATCACAGTTTCCAGGCCGTATTCAACAACTACGCCCGCCTCATCAAGCGCCAGCGCTCGCTGAACCTCTTCCAGCGGGCCTTCAGCCAGCTCACCCTGGTCATTCCCAGCATCATCCTGGCCGACGCCGTGCTCTCTGGCGACATGGAAGTGGGCCGCGCCATACAGGCCGGCGGCGCGTTCGCGGCGGTGCTGGCCTCGGTGTCGCTGATCGTGGACAACTTCGAAAACCTGAGCCGCTTCGTCGCGGGCATCGGCCGGCTCGACACCCTGCGCCAGGCCCTGGAAGCGCCCGCGGACCGCAGGACGCCCGAGCCCATGGAGCCGGAGGCCGCCGCGGCCGCACGCCGGCAGCTCCGCGAACAACGCCGCGAGCAGCGCCGTGCGCGCCGGCGGGGCGGAGTCCCGTCCGCCACCGCGGCGGCTCCGGTGGCCGCGCTGTCGCCGCAGGCGTGCGGCGAAATCGAGGCCCGGGAGGGCGAGCGTTTCGCCGTCGAAGGGCTGGACCTCTACACGCCCCGCTTCGCGCGCCTGCTGGTGCGCGATCTCTCCCTGGACCTGCAGCCGGGCGATGCGCTGCTCATCACCGGTGCCAGCGGCTGCGGCAAAAGCTCGCTGCTGCGCGCACTGGCCGGCCTGTGGCGCGACGGCCGGGGCGTGGTGCACCACCCGCCGATGGACAGCGTGTTCTTCCTGCCGCAGCGGCCCTACATGCAGCCGGGCACGCTGCGCAGCCAGATGATCTACCCCGCCCGCGACACCGATCTTGCGGATGAGCAGTTGCTGGAGGTACTCAACGCCGTGCAGTTGCCCGACCTCGCCGGCCGCGTCGGGGGCCTGGACGCCGTGCGCGACTGGGAAAAGGAGCTGTCCATCGGCGAGCAGCAGCGGCTGGCCTTCGCGCGGGTCCTGGTGCGGCAGCCCCGCACCGTCATCCTCGACGAGGCCACCAGCGCGCTGGACAGCGCCAACGAGGCCGCCCTCTACGAGCGCGTGCGCGCCAGCGGGGCATCGGTCATCAGCATCGCGCACCGGCCGGCCGTGCTGGCACACCATACCCACGTGCTGGTGCTCACGGGCGACGGCGGCTGGTCCCTGCATCCCGCGGAGGGTTTCCAGTTCGACGAGGGCTGAAACGCCGGTGCCGCGTTCAGGCGGCTTCCGGCTGCACGGCCTCCAGCACCAGGGCCGTGGCCACGTGCGCGTCCATGTTCAGGAGCCGCTTGCGCATGCAGAGCACGGCCTTGTCCTTCGACAGCAGGATGGCGCGGTGGGCCGCCGCCAGGTCGATGAACTTCTGGTCGTCCGCGTCCTTGCAGACATAGGCCACGCGCGGCGCGATCTCCACCAGGCGCGCCTGGGCATCGAACGCCGCGAGCACCCGCGCGGCGTCCACCCGGTAGAAGTCCATGCGCTCCACGATGTGCGCGTAGGCCAGCACGCGCTCGAGCTCGTCGCGCATGACCTGCGTGGCGATCCACGCCAGCCGGCCCTGGGCCAGCAATTGCCGCAGCGGCCCCGTGCGCGGATCGGAAAAGATCAGCAGGTCCAGGGCCACGTTGGTGTCCACCACCACGCAGCGCACCGGTTCACCCTCCGCGGCCCGCGCGGGCAGGCACAGTTCAACCGGCATGGTTCCGGCCCGCGTCCGCCGCGCTTCCGGGGCCGGCAGGCGCATCCGCCGGCGGCGGCGCCGCGCCCTCCGCCCGGGGGCGCACGGCGCCCTGCACCATGTCGAAGCGGAACAGCCGGCATTCGATCGGCCCGTTCCACATCGGTACGCGGCGCGACTCCTTCAGCCGCATCTTGCCGGGCAGCTTCAGGTCGGGCGTGAGCATCCAGGCCTGCCAGCCCGCGTAGTGCTTCTTCCAGTGCGCGGCGAGCTGCAGGAAGAAATCCCCGCCATCCTCGGTCTGCGCGGTCTCCCGGCCGGCGCGCTCGACCACGCCCATGCGCTCCCGCGCGCTGCGCCCCGCCGTGCCGGCCGCGGCGATGCGCTCGCCGTAGGGCGGGTTGAGCAGCATCACGCCGGGCCGGTCGCCGGGCGGCATGCGCTGCAGCGCGTCTCCGCCACGCAACTGCACCGCCTGGGCGACGCCCGCGCGCTCGGCATTGCGCTGCGCGAAATCCACCATGCGGTGCGACACGTCGCTGCCGAACACCGGCACGGCGGCCGGCACGATGCCGTCCTGCGCTTCCTCTCGCAGCGCATTCCAGACGTGCGCCTGGAAGGGCAGCAGTTTCTCGAAGGCGAAGCGCCGGCGCAGGCCGGGGGGAATGCGGCAGGCCATCTGCGCGGCCTCGATGGCGATCGTGCCGCTGCCGCAGCAGGGGTCGTACAGCGGCACGGGCGCGTCGCCCAGCGGGTCCCAGCCGCTGGCGGCGATCATGGCCGCGGCGAGCGTTTCCTTGAGCGGCGCATCCCCCTTGTCCTCCCGCCAGCCGCGCTTGAAGAGCGGCTCGCCCGAGGTGTCGATATAGACCGTGGCCTGGTCCGTGGTGAGGTGCAGATGGATGCGCACGTCCGGCCGCTGCGTGTCCACGTCGGGCCGCACGCCGCCGGCTTTCGCGCGGAAACGGTCGGCGACCGCGTCCTTCACCCGCAGTGCCGCGAAATTCAGGCTCTGGAGCGGGCTGTGCTGGGCAGTGACATCGATACGGAAGCTTTGGCGCGGAGTGAACCAGATCTCCCAGGCGATCCCGGACGCGATGGCGTAGAGATCGTTCTCGGAGCGGTACATCCGCTCGGCCAGGTGCACCAGCACCCGTTGCGCGAGGCGGCTGTGAAGGTTCAGCCGCAGCGCCTCGCGCCACGACGCGCGGGCCATCACGCCGCCGCGCCCCGTGAGCAGGTCGTGGCCCGTCAGGCCGGTGATGCCATGGACCTCGTCGGCCAGGAAGCCTTCCACGCCGGCGGCGCAAGGCAGAAAGATTTGCAATGAATTCATAACGCAGGCGAGAGGATACGCCTTGCCGCCAATGCAATCCCCCGCCTTTATTTTTCCACCATGCAGAACAAATGTTTCATTCTGTTGATAAAGTTCAGCAATAAACGATAACCGGCGATCCCCCTGCCACAGGCCGTCCCCCCTGGAGTCCGTCGATGTTCCATAGCCTTCGCGCCCGCCTCATCGGGATCTGCATCGCCATCACCGCCCTGTCGCTCATCGCGCTGGCGCTGGCCACCTTCTTCGTCGTGCGCGGCAATACGCTTTCAGGCCTGGACGAACGCATCGGCCAGCTCACGCGCCTGCATGCCGGCGAGATCACCACTTGGGTGAAGGAAAAGCAGCGCATCGCCAGTTCCATCCGGATCGCGGCCACGCAGCCGGACCCGATCCCGTTCCTGCAGGCCGCGAAACAGGCCGGCGCGCTGGACGATGCCTACCTGGTCCATGCGGACAAGCGGATCGCCTTCCTGCACCCGGTGCCCGACGGCTACGACGGTACGTCCCGCGGCTGGTACAAGCAGGCCATGCAGGCCGGCGGCCCCATCGTGACGCCGGCCTACATCGGTGCCAGCTCCGGCAAGCTCCTCATCACCTTCGCCGAGCCCTGGGGCCCGGCCGGGCAGCTCTCCGGCGTCGTGGCTGCCGACATGCTGCTGGAGACCGTCGGCCGCATGGTGACCGCCATCCAGCCCACATCCAGGAGCTTCGCCATGCTCGTCGATGAGCAGGGCCGCCTGCTCGCACAGGCGGATCCCCAGCTGGCCCTCAACCCGGTTTCCGCGCTCGCTTCCGGCATCGACGCCGCGCTGCTGCAGCGGCTCGCGGCGGACGGGGGCCATGCGGAAGTGGCCGCCAAGGGCGCGGACCAGATGCTTTACGCCGCGAAGGTGGAAGGCACGCCCTGGATCCTGGCCATCGCCATCGACCGCGCCGAAGCCACCCGCCCCGTGCGCGAACTCCTCAACGTCGCCGTCGCCATCACCGTGCTGTGCATGCTCGCCGCCGTCGGCCTGCTCACCTACGCCGTCAGCCGCCAGCTGCGCCGCCTCGCCGTCGTGCGCGACGCCCTGGAGGACATCGCCTCCGGCGAAGGCGACCTCACCCGCCGCCTCGACACCCACGGCAGCGACGAGCTCACCCAGATCTCCCGCGCCTTCAACCACTTCGTGGACAAGATCGCCGCCGTCCTCGTGCGCATCCGCGCCTCCTCCGAAGCCGTGCGCCTGGCCACCAGCGAGATCGCCAGCGGCAACCAGGACCTCTCCGGCCGCACCGAGCAGCAGGCCAGCTCCCTGGAGGAGACCGCCGCCGCCATGGAACAGCTCACCGCCACCGTCCAGCAGAACGCCGAGAACGCCCGCCAGGCCAACCACCTGGCCGCCAACGCTTCGCAGATCGCCGCCCACGGCGGCACCGTCGTCGGCCAGGTCGTGCAGACCATGGGCGGCATCGATGCCTCCTCGCGCAAGATCGTGGACATCATCGGCGTCATCGATTCCATCGCCTTCCAGACCAACATCCTCGCCCTCAACGCCGCCGTCGAGGCCGCACGCGCCGGCGAGCAGGGCCGGGGTTTCGCCGTCGTCGCCTCCGAGGTCCGCACCCTCGCGCAGCGATCGGCCACCGCCGCCAAGGAGATCAAGTCCCTCATCGACGACTCCGTGCAGCAGGTCAACGCCGGCAGCCGCCTCGTGCAGGACGCCGGCTCCACCATGCAGGAGGTCGTCGAGAGCGTGCAGCGCGTCACCGCCATCGTCGCCGAGATCAGCAGCGCCAGCCAGGAGCAGAGCACCGGCATCGCCGAGATCGGCAGCGCCGTCAGCCAGATGGACCAGAGCACCCAGCAGAACGCCGCTCTCGTCGAGCAGGCCACCGCCGCCGCCCAGTCGCTGCAGCAGCAGGCCCACCAGCTCGCCGATGCCGTCGCCGGCTTCAGGCTCGAGGCCCATGGCTCCGCCACCCACGCGCCACGCCATCCGGCGCTCGGCGCGCCTGCCGGACGCGCCTGAAAAGGTACTCGCGGCCGTGGCTGGCGCGGCAGGCGCCGTGGCGGCGATGATGGAGGCATGATGACCTCCCCATCCACTCCACCCTCCCCCGCCACGGCCAGCGCGCGCCGCGCGCCCCTGTCGTTCCACACCTGGCTGGCCCTCGCGGGCTGGCTGCTGCTGTGCTTCATCGCCGCAGGCACCGGCAGCGTGGCCTCGGTGCAGGCACCGCAGTTCTATGCGCAGCTGGTGCAGCCGCCGTGGGCTCCGCCCCCCGGCGTCTTCGGCCCCGTCTGGAGCGTGCTCTACACCCTCATGGGCATCGCCGCCTGGCTGGTCTGGCGCGAGCCCGCGGGCAAGGCGCGGCGGCAGGCGCTCGCGCTGTTCTGCGCCCAGCTGGCGCTCAACGCGCTCTGGAGCTGGCTGTTCTTCCAGTGGCACCGGGGTGCCTGGGCCCTGGCGGACATCGCCCTGCTGGGTATCTGCGTGGCCGCCACGTTCGTGGCCTTCCTGCGCCTGCGGACGCTGGCGGGGCTTCTGCTGCTGCCCTACCTGGCCTGGATCAGTTTCGCCGGAGCCCTCAACTACACCCTCTGGCGCATGAATCCTGGCCTGCTCGGCTGAATGCCGCCCCTCGGCGGCCGGCCTTTACAGCGCCTTGCGCAGGTTGGCCGGTGCGATCTTCAGCGCCTCGCGGTATTTCGCCACCGTGCGGCGCGCGCATTCGATGCCCTGCTCCTTGAGCATCTCCGCGATCTGGCTGTCCGACAGCGGCTTGGCCGGGCTCTCCGACGCGACGAACTGCTTGATCAGCGCACGCACGGCCGTGCTCGACGCATTGCCGCCCGTTTCCGTGCCCAGGCCCGAGCCGAAGAAATACTTCAGCTCGTAGGTACCCTGGGGCGTGGCCATGTACTTGGCCGTGGTCACCCGGCTGATCGTCGATTCGTGCAGCCCCAGCTCGTCGGCGATGTCGCGCAGCACGAGCGGCCGCATGGCCAGCTCGCCATGCACGAAGAAGTTCTTCTGCCGGTCCACGATGGCGCGCGAGACGCGCAGGATGGTGTCGAACCGCTGCTGGATGTTCTTGATGAACCAACGCGCTTCCTGCAGCCGCTGCTGCAGCGCCTGGTGCCCCTCGCCGCCGCGGTTGCCGCGCAGCGCCCCGGCATAGATGTCGTGCACGCGCAGCCGCGGCATGACATCCGGGTTGAGCTGCACGGTGAACGCATGCGCGGCCCCGCGGCCACTGCTCTTCTTCACGATCACGTCGGGCACGATGATGTTGCGCTCGACCTGCGCGAAAGCCCGGCCCGGCCGGGGCTCCAGCCGCGCGATGAGCGCCATCGCCGCGCGCGTGCACTCCTCGCCGGCACCGCAACCCTGCGCGAGCCGGCGCACGTCGCGCCGCGCCAGCATCTCCAGCGGCTGATTGCAGATGCGCAGCGCCGCCTGCAGCACTTCGGGCTCCGCGTCGCCATCTTCCTGCAGGGCCCGCAGCTGCAGCGCCAGGCATTCGCTCAGGCCGCGCGCGCCCACGCCCACGGGCTCCAGGCTCTGCAGCAGCCGCAGCGCCACCGTGAAGCGATGCACCAGTTCCTCCACCTGCTCGGGGTCTTCCTCGCCCGCGAGGGCCACGGCCAGTGCCTCCAGCGATTCGTCGAGGTAGCCGTCGTCGTTCAGCGATTCGATCAGGAAGCGCAGCGCCGCGCGGTCCACCTCCGACAGGCGCAGCGACAGCGCCTGCCGGTGCAGGTAATCGGTGAGCGACTCGTGCTCGCGCGCGAGTTCGGTCGCGTCCGTGTCGTCTTCGTCCCCCAGCTGGTTGCGCGTGCGCGCGGGCGCCTCGCCGCCCCACTCGCCGTCGTCGGGCGCCATCTCGACGGTGCCGTCGCCCTCCCAGTCCGGCGCATCGGGAGCTTCCGGCGCCTCCGATCCTTCGGATGCGCCCTCGCCCGGCGCCGAGGCCGCCGTCTCCACCGCCCCGCTGGCCGGCGAATAGAGGGACTCCTCCGCCCCGCGGTCGGCGTCGCTCACCGGCGCATCCGCCTGCAGCAGCCCGAACTCCTCGCGCGGTGCCTCGTCCGGGTTGCGCTCCAGGAAGGGGTTCTCGTCGAGCATCTGCTCGACTTCCTGCGACAGCTCCAGCGTGGACAGCTGCAGCAGCCGGATCGATTGCTGCAGTTGCGGCGTCAGCGCCAGATGCTGCGAGATGCGCAGCGACAGTCCCGGCTTCATCACATGCGGAAGTGTTCGCCGAGGTACACGCGGCGCACTTCTGCGTTGTCCACGATCTCCGAGGGAGTACCCTGCGCGAGCACCCGACCGTCGCTGATGATGAAGGCGTGGTCGCAGATGCCCAGCGTCTCGCGCACGTTGTGGTCGGTGATGAGCACGCCGATGCCGCGTGCCTTCAGGAAGCCGATGATGCGCTGGATCTCGATCACCGCGATAGGGTCGATGCCCGCGAACGGCTCGTCCAGCAGGATGAACCGCGGCTGCGTGGCCAGCGCGCGCGCGATCTCCACGCGGCGGCGCTCGCCGCCCGAGAGCGCGAGCGCGGGCGAGGCGCGCAGGTGGTCCACCCGCAGCTCCTGCAGCAGCGCGGTGAGGCGCTCCTCGATCTCCGCGCGTGACAGCGGCCGGCCGTCGTCGTCGCGCTGCAGCTCCAGCACGGCGCGCACGTTCTCCTCCACGGAAAGCTTGCGGAAGATCGAGGCCTCCTGCGGCAGGTACGACAGCCCCAGGCGCGAGCGCCGGTGGATCGGCATGTTCGCCACCGACTGCCCGTCGATGCGGATATCGCCGCCGTCGCTGCGCACCAGACCCACGATCATGTAGAACGACGTGGTCTTGCCCGCGCCGTTCGGGCCGAGCAGGCCGACGACCTCGCCCTTCTGCACGACCATGGAAACGTCCTTGACCACCTTGCGGGTGCCGTAGGACTTCTCGAGATGCATCGCCTCCAGGCGGCTCGGCGCGTCCGACGCCGGTGCCGCCGCGGCGCCCGGTGGGTGGGAAGCCGCCATGCTCACTTCGCCCCGCTGCCCAGTTCGTTGCTGCGGCGCAGCGCGGGCGCGGCCCCCGGCGCGGGCGCCGCGGCGGGGGCCGAAGCGGACTCCTTGGGCGAGAGCACCGCGCGCACGCGCCCGCCGGGCGTGCCGGACGACGCGGCGCCCCCGGGCGCGGTTTTCTGGCCGTCCACGGTGAAGATGTCGGTGGTGTTGTTGTAGACGATCAGCGCGCCGGCCATCTCGTCGGTGAGGGTGGACTCCCGGTAGCGGCGCAGCTCCGCGCGCCGGATCAGCCGCACCAGGTCGGCCCGTCCGTCGTACTCGATCACCTCGCCTTCGCCCTCGACGAACTCGTCCGGGGCGCCCGGCGCGGTGTCGCGCTTCTGGCGGAAGAAAGCCCGCTTGCCGGGCTCGGCCGTCATCGTGCCGTACTGGAACCCGTCGGGGTCCTGGCGCACGTCCAGCCGGGTGCCGCGCAGCACGATGGTGCCCTTGGTCACCACCACGCGTCCGGTGAACACGCTTGTCTGCTTGAGCTCATCGTGGCGCAGTGCGTCGGCCTCGATGTTCATCGGCTTGTTGCGATCGGCTTTTTCGGCCTGGGCCGGCCCCACGGCGAATGCCATGGACGCCAGCAGAAGAAGGGTGGGGAGGAGTCTGGGTCTCATAGAGGGCACGAATCTTGCAAAGATTGTAGTCCTCCGCTGCGGCAGCGCAGCCGCCGGAAAGGAAAAGCCCGCCGGAGCGGGCTCGTGCGGGGCGGAGGGCGGAGCCCCGGCAGGGATGGTCAGCCCTTGCGAGCCACGCCCGCCAGGTATTCCACGACCTGCAGCACGTTCTGCATGCTGCCGGCCATGGTGCCGTCGGTGTAGAACCGGCCGGCCACCCCCATGGCGGGCACGCCTTCGACGCCGTACGCATCCTGCAGCTGGGCGGCCTTGCGCAGCTGGTTGGAGACGGTGAAGGAGTTGTACACCTCCTTGAACTTGGCCACGTCCAGGCCCTGCTTGCCGATCCAGTCGAAGATCTGGTCATCCTTGTTGAGCGGCACCTTCTCCACGTGCACGGCGCGGAACACCTTGGCGTGCACCTCGGGCAGCTTGCCCATGCCTTCCAGGGCGAAATACAGCTTCTGCTGCGCGGCGAAGCTGGAATTGAAGGCCACCGGAACGCGCCGGACCACCAGGTCCTTCGGAGCGGACTTGATCCAGGCCTCGAGCGTGGGCTCGAAGGCGTTGCAGTGCGGGCAGCTGTACCAGAAGAACTCGATGACCTCGACCTTGCCGGCGGGTGCATCGGTGGGTGCCGGCTTGGCCAGGCGGGTGTAGTCCTTGCCCTCCTTGAACTGGCGCGCCTGCGCGAAGGCGGGCGTGGCCACCGGCAGCGTGACGGCGGAAGCGGCCACGGCGGTGGCGGCGGAGAGGGAGAACTCGCGGCGTTTCATGGAAAAGGGCACTCCTGGTTACGGTATCTGGAGGATTGGGAGCCGCGCAGGGCGGCAAAGTTCAGTGGCTCAGTGCTGCACGCGCACCAGCGCGGACTCCACACCGGCGCCGTCCAGCTTCTCCTTGAGCATCTCGGCATCGTCGCGCTTGGTGAACGGGCCCACGCGCACGCGGAACACCGTCCGGCCGTTCTGCTCGCGCTCGCTCACGCGGGCCTCCCAGCCCAGCATGGCGAGCTTGGCGCGTTGCGCGTCGGCATCGGCCTGCGTGCGGAAGGCGCCGGCCTGCACGAAGTAGTCGAAAGGCTCGGCGCCGGCCGCGGCGCGCGCACGCGCCAGGTCGCCCAGCGGATCGGCCGACGAGGCACCGGCGGTCGGCTTGCTCGCGCCGGCACGCGGCGTGGAAGCGGCCGCCACCGCGGCGGATGCGGGGGTGCTGGCCGGGGCCGGCACGACGCCCGCCACGGCCGGCGTGCTGGCCGCCGGCGTGGCGGGGCGAGCCGGGTTCTTGCCGTACAGGGGCGAATTCGGATCCCAGTTCTTGTTGCGCTGGGACTCGAGGGCATCCTGGTCGGAGCCGCGCGCCCCGCCCTTGTTGAGGAACGGCACGGGCACCTTGGTCACGTACACCGCCACGGCGAGCGCGACGCCCAGCCCCACGACGATCCCCAGGATGAAGCCGACGGCCGAGCCGCCGCGTTGCTGCTTCTTGGTCATATGGTTCACATTCTCGCGGGCGCGTCCACGCCCAGCACCTTCAGGCCATTGTGCAATACCTGCGCCGTGGCGGCGACCAGCGCGAGGCGGGCGAGCTTGACGGCCTCGTCGTCCACGAGGATGCGCTCGGCGTCGTAATAGCTGTGGTAGCTGGCGGCCAGGTCGCGCAGGTAGAAGGTCACATCGTGCGGGGCCTCGCCCTCGGCGGCGGCCGTCAGCATCTCCGGGTACTTGGCGAGCTGCAGCATGAGGGCCTGGGCCTGCGGGCCCTCCAGGGCAGACAGATCCACGTCCTTGAGCGAAGCGACATCGCCGCCGCCGGCCTCTGCCCAAGCCCGCAGCACCGACTGGATGCGCGCATGCGCGTACTGCACGTAATAGACCGGGTTGTCGTTGTTCTGCGCCACCGCCAGATCGACGTCGAAGGTGTACTCCGTGTCGGGCTTGCGCGAGAGCAGGAAGAAGCGCACCGCGTCCTTGCTGGTCCATTCGATCAGGTCGCGCAGCGTCACGTAGCTGCCCGCGCGCTTGCTGATCTTGACCTCTTCCCCGCCCTTGACCACGCGCACCATGGTGTGCAGCACGTAGTCGGGGTAGCCCTGCGGAATGCCCACGTCGGCCGCCTGCAGGCCGGCGCGCACGCGCGCGATGGTGCCGTGGTGGTCCGTGCCCTGGATGTTCACGACCTTGGCGAAGCCGCGTTCCCATTTGGCGATGTGGTAGGCCACGTCGGGCACGAAGTACGTGTACGTGCCGTCCTTCTTGCGCATCACGCGGTCCTTGTCGTCCCCGTAGTCGGTGGACTTGAGCCACAGCGCGCCGTCCTGCTCGTAGGTGTGGCCCTTCTCGACCAGGCGGTTCACGGTGGCCTCGACGCGGCCCGAGGTGTAGAGGCTGGACTCCAGGTAGTACTGGTCGAAATGCAGGTTGAACGCCTGCAGGTCCTTGTCCTGCTCGTTGCGCAGGTAGGCCACGGCGAACTGGCGGATGTTGTCGTAATCCTCGACGTCGCCGTTGGCGGTGAATTCGCGGTCGTCCGCCTTCACGGTCTTCTTCGCCAGGAAGTCGTTCGCGATGTCCTGGATGTAGTCGCCGTTGTAGAACGCCTTGGAGGCCGGGTTCTCCGGATCGGTGGGCCAGCACTCGTCGCCGGGCTTGAAGCCCCTGGCGCGCAGCTGCGTGCTCTTGGTGAGCGTGTCGATCTGCACGCCCGCGTCGTTGTAGTAGAACTCGCGGTGCACGCTCCAGCCCTGGGTGCTGAAGAGGTTGCAGATCGCATCGCCCAGGGCGGCCTGGCGGCCGTGGCCCACGTGCAGCGGCCCCGTGGGATTGGCGGAGACGAACTCCACCAGCACGCGCTGGCCGTTGTCCTTCTGGTAGCCGAACCGGTCGCCGGCGGACAGCACCTCGCGCACGATCTCCTGCTTGGCGGCGGCTTTGAGGCGGATGTTCAGGAAGCCGGGGCCGGCGATCTCGATGGCATCGACCCAGCGCGCGAAGGCCGGCGTGGCCTCCAGCGCGGCCTTGAGCTGTTCGCCCAGTGCGCGCGGATTGAGCTTGAGCGGCTTGGCCAGCTGCATGGCGGCGGTGCATGCGAAATCACCGTGCGCGGCCACCTTGGGGGATTCGAAAGCGGCGCGCCCGGCGGAGCCGGGCGAGAGTTTTTCCAGCTCGCCGGCCAGCGCCGCGAGCAATTCCTGTTTGACGGAGAGCATGCGCGGATTCTACGGGCCGGCCCGTCATCCGCCCGGCGACCAGCGGCGTTAAGCTGGACAGTCCCGTCCTTCGGCAACGGAGGCCGGGGCGCCAACCCCTACATCACCCGCAGGAGCATTACATGAAGAAGCTGCTTTCGATGATGGCCGCAGCCGGCCTGGCCCTCTCCTTCGCGACGGCCCACGCCGCCGACACGCCCGCCGCGTCCGCCCCCGCCGCGTCCGCCCCCGCCGCGGCCATGGCGTCCGCACCGGCGTCCACACCCGGCGCGGCATCCGCCAAGGCCCACACCGCGCAGCAGGGCAAGATGACCACCTGCAACGCCGAGGCCAAGGACAAGAAGGGCGACGAGCGCAAGGCCTTCATGAAGGAGTGCCTCTCGGCCAAGAAGCCCGCCACCCAGCAGGACAAGATGAAGACCTGCAACGCCGATGCGAAGACCAAGGCGCTCAAGGGTGACGAGCGCAAGGCGTTCATGAAGGAATGCCTGAGTAATAAGTGACATCCCCCTGAGGCGGCTGCGCCGCCTTTCCCCCTTCTCTCGCCGCGCTGCGCGCGGCGGGAAGGGGGACGATGCCGGTGGCCCGGCAAAGCCGGTTCCACGGCATCTGCTGGCATGGCCTGCTCCGCGGCCTTCTGAATCTTTGGGGGTGAAGGCCACTGGCGAAGCATGCTGGAGAGGTTAGGTTTTGCCCCCTTATGCCTGTGCTCTGTGCCTGATTGGCGCCGGCATTGGATACACAAACGTCTGCTAGGCCGTTCGCTGACCGCCTCACCTGGATCGCGCCCGGAAGCCATCATGGCCTCCGGGCGCATTTCTTTTATCGGGCGCCGACGCCCCGGGCGAGGAAGACGGCGAGGAGCGGGATCACGGCCAGCAGGTGGGCTTCGATCATGACGAGGCGGCGCGTGCTGCGGATGGCGGCGTCGTCGGGCAGTGCGCCGGTGGCGCGCAGGGCCTTGCGCCAGCGCAGGAAGCGCATCGTGGGGGCGATGGACAGCAGGCCGATCACCACGAACAGGGTGACCTTGGCGTGCAGCAGCGGTTGCGACCAGTACCACCCCGCGCCCTTCATGCCCCAGGCCACGCGGGCCAGGCCCGTGGCCAGGACGGCCAGGGCCGAGAGGCCGTAGATCAGGTCCACGCGCGCGAGGCGCTCCACGACGGCGGCATTCATCCACTCCTTGCGGCAGAGCGCGGCCTCGCTCGCGAGGAAGACGGCCATGGTCAGGATGGCCAGGAAATGGGCATAGGCCAGCAGGGCTTCGGTGGTCACGCGGCGATCCTTTGCATCGAAGGGGTGGCGCATGGTAGCGCGCCCCGCCCTGCGCCACCCCGGCGCGGGCCTACTTCTGCGCAGGCAGCGCGTAGGCGCGCACGCTGTCGCCGGGCTTGGTGCCCGTGGAGCCGTGCCCCCCGGCCACGACGACCACATATTGCCGGCCGTCTTCCCCCGTATAGCTCATCGGCGTGGCCTGCCCGCCCGCGGGCAGGCGGTCCTGCCAGAGGATGCGGCCATCGTTCAGGTCGTAGGCGCGCACGTAGTTGTCCAGCGCGCCCGAGTAGAAAGCCACGCCGCCTCCGGTGAGCATCGGCCCGCCGATGCCCGGCACGCCCATGCGGAAGGGCAGGGGCAGCGGCGAGAGATCCCGCACCGTGCCGTTGCGGTGCTTCCAGGCGACTTCGCCCGTGCGCAGGTCCACGCCGGCCACATAGCCCCAGGGCGGCGCCTGGCAAGGCAGGCCGATGGGCGACGTGAACGGCTTCATCGATGCGGCGAAAGGCGCGCCGAAGTTCTCGTTCAGCGCCGGCAGGCTGCCCTTTGGCGGCCCGCCCTCCTGCACGAGCAGGCTGGTGTCGTCCTTGCGCGGCACCAGTCTGGAGACGAACGCGAGGTAGGTCGGCGTGGTGAAGGCCACCTGCCGCTGCGGATCGACCGCGATGCCGCCCCAGTTGAAGACGCCGAAATTGCCCGGATAGATGATGCTGCCCTGCTCCGACGGCGGCGTGAAGCGGCCTTCGTAGCGCAGCCGGTGGAAGGCGATGCGGCAGGCGAGCTGGTCGAACATCGTGCCGCCCCACATGTCGCGCTCGGTGAGCGGCGGCGGGTCGAACGACAGGGCCGACTTCGGCTGCGTGGGCGCCGTGCGGTCGCCCTTCGCGGCGCCCTGCGGCGCGGGATGCTCCGTCACCGGCAGGATCGGCGTGCCGGTGCGCCGGTCGAGCACGAACAGCTCGCCCTGCTTGGTGGGCTGCACCAGCGCCGGCACGGTTTGCCCGCCCACCTGCAGGTCGATGAGCGTGGGCTGCGAAGGCACGTCGTAGTCCCACAGGTCATGGTGCACGGTCTGGAAGTGCCAGCGCACCTTGCCGCTGTCCAGGTCCAGCGCGACGACGGAAGAGGAATATTTCTCCACCGCCGGGCTGCGGTTGCCGCCCCACTGGTCGGGTGGCTGGTTGCCCATGGGCACGTACACCATGCCGAGTGCTTCATCGACGCTGGAGATCGACCAGCTGTTGGGGGAATTGGGCGTGTAGGTGCGGCCGGGCGGCAGGGGCGCGGTGTCGTCGGGGTTGCCGGAATCCCAGTTCCACACCAGCGCGCCGGAGTCGATGTCGAAGGCACGGATCACGCCCGACTGCTCCTTCACCGAGGCGTTGTCCAGCACCGTGCCGCCCACGATCACGAGGCGCTGCGTGACCACCACGGGAGACGTCGAATAGTAGGCGCCGGGGCGCAGGTTGGGCATGCGCTGCCACAGGTCGATCTGGCCCGTGCCGCCGCCGAAGTTGGTGCATACGGCACCGCTTTCGGGGTTGAGCGCGATCACGCGCCCATCGGCCGTGGGCATGAAGAGCTTGGCGCGGCAGGCGGCGTCGGTGGGGCCGTTGCGGGCCGCGATGGGCGGCTGGCGCTGGTCCGCCGCCTGCGTGGCAGGTGCGGCCGGCTGCGTGGTGGTGGGAGAGGCATGGGGCGCCGGCTCGGTGCGCTCGCCGCCCGCAGCGGCTCCCGCCACGGCGTTGAGCGCCGCGGGCGACGCATCGGCGACGGGGTCGCGCGGCGGCTGGTACGACAGCCCCCGGCAGGTCAGGTGCTGCAGGGCCAGCTTGCCCTCGATCTGCGGGTCGTAGCGCCAGAGCTGCCTGCCGGTGGTGGCGTCGAGCGCGATCACCGACTGGTGCGGCGTGCACAGGAACAGGCGGTTGCCGATCTTCAGCGGCGTGACCTCGTAGGTGGTCTCTTCCGGGTCACCCTCCTTGCCGCGCACGTCGCCCGTGCGGAACTCCCAGGCCATCTTCAGCTGCGAGGCGTTGTCGGGCGTGATCTGTGCCAGGGGAGAGAAACGCTGGCCATGGCCGGTGCGGCCGTAGGCATGCCATTCGCCGTCGGGCAGCGTGGGCGCGGCCTGGGCCGGGGCGGGCACGGATTCGCCCGCCAGCCTGCCGGCCAGCTCATGCGGCGCGGTGAACCAGGATGCCACCGCCAGCACGGCGGAAAGGAGAAGAGCCAGCCCCAGCGCCATGCGCGGCATGCGCAGCGAGGAAGACCGGGCCGGTGCATCGCCGGGAAGGCCCGGCTGGATCGGCGCGGGCCCACGCAGCAGGGACCGGCGCATCCATGGCGTCGCCAGCCAGAGGCCGAGCACGAAGAGCACATCCAGACGCGCGGCCAGCGGCCACCAGTCCACGCCCACCTCCCAGACCGCCCAGGCCGTGGAGCCCAGCAGGAGCGCGGCGTACACCCAGAGGCCCGCCGCGGAGCGACGCGCGAGGAGCACGCCCGAAGCCAGCAGCGCGAGCCCGGCGATGAGGTAATAGGGACTGCCGCCCAGCGAAACGAGCCATCCGCCCGCACCTGCAACGAGAACGCCTGTGATGCCGACGAGAACGCCGGTAATGCGTGCGAGGCCTGCCATGGTGGTTTTTCCTTGTGTCCATGCCCGGCCGGCCATCGGCGCAGCAATGCAGCGGATGGAAAAAAGGAACGGCCCGGAGGGACGAATCTAGGCGGGCCCGCCGTGCATGCTCCGTCGGCGCGCGGCCTGCACGCCTGTGGGGCATGGCCTACATCACGCGTGCTGCAAGGCTCAGCGCGCGCCGAACTCCTGCCGCACCCAGTCGTCGATGAGGCCTTTCTCGTACCGCAGCGGATCGGTCCCACCGCGTGCGGCCCGCTCCATGAACGCGGGGTCGCGCAGCTCGCGGCGCCCCGACTGCAACACCGAACCGTCGGCGGCCAGCCGCTTGAATTCGAGCACGATACGCGGCGGATAGACGTCGCGCACGATGCGCACCTGCCCTGCCTGCGGGCCGCGCCAGGGTTCGAAACCGCCGGCACGCTGCACATCGGTGATCCGCACTTCCAGCCGCTGGCCCTCGGGCAGCGCTGCGGCCGCGGTTTCCGACAGGTACAGGCAGAGCGCGTCCACCCAGGCACGGCGGGCCTGCTCCGTGTCATGGACCCCGCGGCGGGCGTCGCTGAAACCGGCCGGATCGGCATAGGTCACGCTGACGATGCCGGGCGGCGGCGAGCCCTTGGCCCGGGAAGATGCCGCGGCGGTGTCCCGCGCGGGCGCCGGCGCAGTGCCGGGCGCACCCGCGCAGCCGGCCATCAGGCCGGCCAGCGCCAGGGCGGCGGACACCCGGCCCGGAGCGGGGCGGCGCAAAACATCGGGAAGCGGGGCATGGAGTCGGTGTGTCATGGCGAAGGAGGAGACGGGAGGACGGGAGCGGTGAGCGCATGCGCGGCGCGGCGCCAGAACGCCGGCTGCGCATAGTGGTGCTTGAGGTAGTCGATCCACAGCCGCACGCGCAGCGGCAGGTGGCGGGCATGGGGAAAGACCACGTAGATACCGTTGGGCGGCGCGGCGAAATCCTCCAGCACGGCCACCAGCCGGCCGGCGGCGATCTCGGCCTCCACCTCCCAGGTGCTGCGCCACGCGATGCCCCAGCCCCCCAGGCACCAGTCGTGCAGCACCTGCCCGTCGGAACAATCGAGGGGGCCGGTGGGCTTGACATGCACCACGTCGCCGGGCACGCCGCCCGGGTCCGCAGCGGGCATGCGGAAGGCCCAGCCGCGCGTCTGCGACGCGTCGCTCGACAGCATCAGGCAGGCGTGCCGCGCGAGTTCGGACGGGTGCTTCGGCGTGCCGTGGCGCTCCAGGTAGGCGGGCGTGGCCACGCAGAGCCTGCGGTTGTCGGCGATGCGCACGCTCACCAGCGAGGAATCGGGCAGGTCGCCCACGCGCACGGCGCAATCGAACCCCTCCCCCGCCAGGTCCACCACGCGGTCGCTGAGGTTGAGGGAAATGCGCACGTCGGGATGCAGGTCGCGGAACAGCGGCACCAGCGGCGCCACGTGGCGCCGCCCGAACCCCGCGGGCGCGGTGATGCGCAGATGCCCGGTGGCCCGGGCCCCGCCGACCGACACGCTGGCCTCTGCCTCTGCCACGTCGGCCAGCAGGCGCTGGCAATCCTCCAGGAAGGCGCTGCCCTCGTGCGTGAGGCTGATGCGCCGCGTGGTGCGCACCATGAGCTTCACGCCCAGATGCTCCTCCAGGGCATCCAGGCGCCGCCCCATGATGGCAGGCGCCACGCCCTCGGCGCGCGCCGCGGCGGTGAGGCTGCCGCGCGTCGCCACCGACACGAACGACTCGAAGGCCTTGAGCTTGTCCATGGGCTGCAATTATGGGCAGCTGTAACCGCCGGACACACGGATGTTGCACGCCAAGGAGCCGGCCACCCTGCGCGGATTCATGCAAAAAAGTCACGGGTTCTGCAATTCGCGGGTGGTTTATGCGGATAAAAAATTCAAATACAGTGGCTCCATCGGGGGATTTCCCCCCCGCGTACCTCCTTGTTTCACCCGCCCAATCCACCCACCATGACCGATCGCACCTCCGTCCACGGCCTGCAAGTGGCCACGCTTCTGCACCGATTCATCGAAGAGCGCGTGCTGCCCGGCACGGGCGTCGATGCCGCCGCGTTCTGGTCCGGCTTCGATGCCATCGTGCGGGACCTGGCTCCGCGCAACATCGCCCTGCTGGCCGAGCGCGACCGCCTGCAATCCGAACTGGACACCTGGCACAAGGCCCACCCCGGCCCGGTCACCGACATGGCGGGCTACCGCGCCTTCCTGGAGAAGATCGGCTACCTCGTGCCGCAACCCGCAGGCGTGCAGGCCACCACCGCCAACGTGGACGACGAACTCGCCATCCAGGCCGGCCCGCAGCTCGTGGTGCCGATCCTGAACGCACGCTACGCGCTCAACGCCGCCAACGCGCGCTGGGGCAGCCTGTACGACGCGCTCTATGGCACCGACGTGATTTCCGAAGAGGGCGGCGCCGAAAAGGGCAAGGGCTACAACCCGGTGCGCGGAGCCAGGGTGATCGCCTTCGCGCGCAACGTGCTGGACACCAGCGCCCCGCTCGCCGCCGGCTCGCACAAGGATGCGAAGGCCTACCGCGTCGAAGGCGGCCGCCTGGCCGTGGAGCTGCAGGACGGCTCGGCCACGGGCCTGAAGGACGCGGCCCAGTTCGTGGGCTACCAGGGCGATGCCGCCGCACCGTCGTCCGTGCTGCTGCGCCACAACGGGCTGCACCTGGACATCCGGATCGACCGCTCCACGCCCATCGGCAAGACCGATCCCGCCGGCGTGAGCGACCTGGTGCTGGAAGCGGCCCTCTCCACCATCCTCGACCTCGAAGACTCCGTCGCCGCCGTCGATGCCGAGGACAAGGTGGCCGGCTATGCCAACTGGCTGGGCATCCTGCAGGGCACGCTGACCGAATCCTTCGCCAAGGGCGGCCAGACCGTCACGCGGGGCCTGAACGCCGACCGCATCTACACCGCGCCCGGGGGCAGCGGCGAAGTGCGCCTGCACGGCCGCTCGCTCATGTTCCTGCGCAACGTGGGCCACCTGATGACCAACCCGGCCGTGCTGTGGACCGATGCGCAGGGCGCGCAGCGCGAGATCCCGGAAGGCATCCTGGACGCGGTGGTCACCACCGCCATCGCGCTGCACGACCTGCAGGGCAAGGGCCAGGGCGGCATCCGCAACTCGCGCAAGGGCAGCGTCTATATCGTCAAGCCCAAGATGCACGGCCCGGCCGAAGTGGCCTTCGCCAGCGAACTCTTCGCCCGCGTGGAACGCCTGCTGGGCCTGCCGGAGAACACCGTCAAGCTGGGCATCATGGACGAAGAGCGCCGCACCAGCGTGAACCTGAAGGCCTGCATCGCCGCCGCGTCGGCCCGGGTGGCCTTCATCAACACCGGCTTCCTGGACCGCACCGGCGACGAGATGCACACCGCCATGCAGGCCGGGCCCATGGTGCGCAAGGGCGACATGAAGGCCAGCGCCTGGATCCAGGCCTACGAGAAGAACAACGTGCTGGTGGGCCTGTCGTGCGGCCTGCGCGGCAAGGCGCAGATCGGCAAGGGCATGTGGGCCATGCCCGACATGATGAAGGCCATGCTGGAGCAGAAGATCGCCCACCCCAGGGCCGGCGCCAACACCGCCTGGGTGCCCAGCCCCACGGGCGCCACGCTGCACGCCCTGCATTACCACCAGGTCAACGTGGCCGAGGTGCAGAAGGAGCTGGAAAAGACCAGCGCCGATGCCGAACGCGACAACCTGCTCACCGGCCTGCTGACCATTCCCGTCGCCGCCAACCCGCAATGGACCGACGCCGAGAAGCAGCAGGAGCTGGACAACAACGCCCAGGGCATCCTCGGCTACGTGGTGCGCTGGATCGACCAGGGCGTGGGCTGCTCCAAGGTGCCCGACATCCACGACGTGGGCCTGATGGAAGACCGCGCCACGCTGCGCATCAGCAGCCAGCACATCGCCAACTGGCTGCTGCATGGCGTGGTGACCGAGGACCAGGTGCGGAAAACCTTCGAGCGCATGGCCGCCGTGGTGGACCAGCAGAACGCGGGTGATCCGGCCTACCGGAAGATGGCCGGCCGCTTTGCCGAGTCTGCCGCTTACCAGGCCGCCTGCGACCTGGTGTTCAAGGGCGTGGAGCAGCCCAGCGGCTATACCGAGCCGCTGCTGCACGCCTGGCGGCTGAAGGTGAAGGCCGGCGCGGCACGCTGATCCGCCTCCGCGCTGCCCGAAGGCACCCGAGAGGGTGCCTTTTTTCGTGGCGAAAAACCCTCGCCAACCACGGTCACCCTGGCGGCCTCGCAGGGTGCAAAATAAACATCAAGTTACAATCAGGGTTTACCCTGAAACAACCCATGAAATTCCAAGATTTATCCATTGGAAAGCGTCTGGCGCTGGCCTTCGGCCTGCTGACGTTTTTCATCGTGGGCATGCTGGCCGTCGGCTCGTGGCGGCTGCAGTCCGTCGCTCAGGACACCGCCGCGATGATGAACCTGCCCCTGGCGAAGGAGCGGCTGATCTCGGATTGGTACCGCACCATCTACACCAACGTATCGCGCCATGCCCTGGTCGCACGCAGCAGCGACACGGCCCTGGCCGGCCGGTTCACGCAGGAAAACGCGGCGGCCTCCCGCCAATCGACGGAGCAGCAGCAGCAACTGGCCCAACTCATCTCCGGCCCTGAAGAACAGGCGCTCTTCGACCGGGCCGGCGTGCTGCGCAAGCAGTTCGTCACCGCACGCGACGCGATCTACCGGGCCAAGGTCGAGGGTCGGTCGGACGACGCCCAGCGTATCCTGGACACCGAGTTCACTCCGTCCGGCAAGGGCTACCTGGATGCGCTGCAGGCCTTGCTGGACTTCCAGCGCAAGCAGATCAACGAAGCCGCCGCCTCGGTGCACAGCAACTACGAAAGCGGCCGCGACGCGCTGATCCTGCTGGGCCTGCTGGCCACCGCGGCGGCCGTGGCGCTGGCTATCGGCATCACGCGCAGCGTGACACGGCCCCTGCACCGCGCCGTGTCGGTGGCGGAGTCCGTGGCCGGCGGCGACCTGACGGTGCGCTCCGGCAGCGCGGCGCGCGACGAGATGGGCCAGTTGCTGCGCGCCCTGGACGCCATGGCCGCCCGATTGCGCGACACCGTCGGCCAGGTGCGCCGCGGCGCGGACGGCATCGCCCTCGCCTCCAGCGAGATCGCCACCGGCAACCTGGACCTGTCCAGCCGCACCGAAGAGCAGGCCAGCGCACTGCAGCAGACCGCCGCGTCGATGGAACAGATGACCGCCACGGTCCGGCAGAACGCGGACAACGCCGCGCAGGCCGACCAGCTGGCGCGCTCCGCGTCCGAGATGGCGGTGCGCGGCGGCGAGGTGGTCGGCAACGTCGTGACGACGATGGGCGGCATCCACAGCGCTTCGCGCAAGATCGTGGACATCATCGGCGTGATCGACTCCATCGCGTTCCAGACCAACATCCTGGCGCTCAACGCCGCCGTCGAGGCCGCGCGGGCCGGCGAGCAGGGCCGCGGCTTCGCCGTGGTGGCCAGCGAGGTGCGCACGCTGGCGCAGCGCAGCGCCACCGCCGCGAAGGAGATCAAGGCCCTCATCGACGATTCCGTCAACCAGGTGGACGCGGGCAACCGGCTGGTGGAAGAAGCCGGCACGGTGATCCGCGACGTGGTGGCCGGCGTGCGCCGCGTGACCGACATCGTGGCCGAAATCAGCGCCGCCAGCCAGGAACAGACCAGCGGGCTGGAACAGGTGAACCGGGCCATCGCGCAGATGGACCAGGTCACCCAGCAGAACGCCGCGCTGGTGGAAGAAGCGGCGGCCGCCACGGGTTCGCTGGAAGCACAGGCTTCGCAACTGGTGCAGGCGGTGGCGGTCTTCCGCCTGGCCGAAGCGGGAACGGCACTGCCGCGGCTGGCCGCCTGAAAGCCCCATTGCTGCGCTATCGATAGCAGCGGGCGCTGTCCTTCATGGGCCTACACTGGCCCCATGCCCGACGCCGCCCCGCTTCCGGACCCTGCCCGCTGCCCCCTGTGCGGCCAGAGCAACCAATGCGCCATCGAGGCCGGGCGGCCGGCCGCCAGCTGCTGGTGCATGGGTGCCCTGGTGAGCCCCACCGCCCTCGCCGCCGTGCCGGACCCAGCGCGCGGCATGGCCTGCCTCTGCCCTCGCTGCGCAGCCGGCGTCCAGCCCTCACCGGACACCGCCGGGGCCATGCCACCGATATGATCGAAGGCTGTTTTCTTCGCCATTCAAAGGAATCCCCCATGCCCACGTACCACATCGAAATGATGGAAGGCCGCACCGTCGAGCAGAAAAAGAAGCTCGTGGAGGAAATCACCCGTGTCTCCGTCGAGATCCTCGGCGGCTCGCCCGAATCGGTGGACATCCTCATCACCGACGTGAAGCGCGAGAACTGGGCCACGGGGGGCAAGCTCTGGTCCGAGAGGCAGTGACCATCTCCCCGAGCGGCTGCGCGGCGGGGCGGCCCCGGCGCGGCGTCTGCTGGCGGGGGCCGCGCCTGCCGCACAGCGTGGTGCGCCGGCCAGCCCCGTTCCGGGGCATGGCATGACGGGTTCCGCGGCGCTGCTGCGCGAGCGCTACGGCGAACGCTACCGGTGGCTGCTGCTGCTCTCGGTCATGGTCGGCACCATGGCGTCGATCATGTCCTCCACCATCGTGAACGTGGCGATCCCGGACATGAGCCACCACTTCACGCTGGGGCAGGCGCGGGCCCAGTGGGTCACCTCGGGCTTCATGGTGGCCACCACCGTGGCCATGCTCACCACGCCCTGGCTGCTGGCGCGCTACGGCTACCGGGCCACCTACGTGGGCGCCATGGTGCTGCTGCTGGTGGGCGGCATCGGCGGCGGCGTCGCCGGCCAGTACGAATGGGTGCTGCTGGCCCGCGTGCTCGAGGGCCTGGCGGCCGGGGTGGTGCAGCCCATCCCGGCGGTGATCATCCTGCATGCGTTCCAGCCGCACGAGCAGGGCCGCGCCAGCGGCATCTTCGGCATGGGCGTGGTGCTGGCGCCCGCCATCGGCCCGAGCGTCGGCGGCCTGCTCGTGGACTGGTTCGGCTGGCGCTCCATCTTCTTCATGGTGGTGCCGTTCTGCATCGCCTCCCTCGCCCTCGCGTACAGGTACGTGCCGGTCAGCAGTCCGGGCGGCGTGGCCGCGGACCGCTCCGGCGCCTCGCTCGACTCGGCCGGCCTGCTGCTCGGCGCGGTGGGCACGCTGTGCCTGCTCAACGGGCTGGTATCGCTGCGCGACGGCCCCGCATTCACGTCGGCCGCCCTGCTCCTGGCCGCGCTCGCTGCCCTGGCCGCGTTCATCGCCTGGGAACGCCGCATGCTGGCACGCCAGGGCAGGCCGCTGATGGACCTGCGGCTGTTCGAGGTGCGGCAGTTCGCCATGGGCAGCATCGTGGCGTTCATCTACGGCACCGCGCTTTTCGGGTCCACCTACCTGCTGCCGGTGTTCCTGCAACTGGGCCTGCAAATGTCGGCATCGCACGTCGGCACGCTGATGCTGCCGGCGGGCATCGTGCTGGCGATCACCATTCCCCTGGTCGGGCGCATGGCCGACCGCCAGCCCACGCACCTGCTCGTGGGCACCGGACTGGCTTTGCTGGCGCTGTCCTTCGGCCTGATGGCGTTCGTGGAACTGCACACCGCCCTGTGGCTGCTGGTGGCGTTCGCGGTGCTGGGCCGCATCGGCCTGGGCTTCATCCTGCCGTCCCTCAACCTGGGCGCGATGCGGCCGCTGCCCAAGCCGCTCATCGCGCAGGGCTCGAGCGCCATCAGCTTCGTGCGCATGCTCGGCGGCGCGGCCGGGGTGAGCCTGTGCGGCATCGTGCTCGAATGGCGCATCGCCGCGCACGGCGATTCGCTGCAGAATGCGGTCAGCAGCCCGGAACGCATCGCCGCTTTCGGTGATACCTTCCTCCTGCTCACCGGGCTGTGCCTGCTGGCCCTGGTGGCAGCCTGGCAGTTGCGCCCGCCGCGCGAAGGCTGACCGCCGCCACGGCGAAGGCCCCCGCTCCGCGGGCCCCGCCGCCAGGCAGCAGCCCCTCCGATATTTCTCTGCCTCCTCCATCGACCATGTGCCAGTTGCTCGGAATGAACGCCAACACGCCCACCGACGTGACCTTCAGCTTCACGGGGTTCGCGCAGCGCGGCGGCAGGACGGGCGACCACTCCGACGGCTGGGGCATCGCCTTCTTCGAGGACAAGGGCCTGCGGCATTTCGTGGACCACGAACGGGCCGCGGATTCGCCGATCGCGGAACTGATACGCCGCTATCCCATCCGCAGCCGCAACGTCATCGCGCACATCCGCAAGGCCACCCAGGGCAGCGTGGCCCTGCAGAACTGCCACCCGTTCGTGCGCGAACTCTGGGGCCGCTACTGGGTGTTCGCGCACAACGGCGACCTGAAGGACTTTCGTCCCCGCCTGCATTCGCACTTCCATCCCGTCGGCGCCACCGACAGCGAGCACGCGTTCTGCTGGATCATGCAGGAGCTCTCCAAATCCCATGCCGACGTGCCCAGCGTGCAGGAACTCACCCTCACCCTGCGAGAACTGGCGGCGCGCATCGCGCCGCATGGCACCTTCAACTTCCTGCTGTCCAACGGGCAGGCCCTCTGGGCCCATGCATCCACCCACCTCTGCTACATCGAGCGCCGGCATCCGTTCTCGCAGGCCTGCCTGTGCGACGAGGACCTGAGCGTGGACTTCTCGGCCCACACCACGCCGCACGACCGCGTGGCGGTGGTGGTGACGGCGCCCCTGACCAGCGACGAAGTCTGGACGCCGTTCCGCAGCGGCGAACTCAAGGTGTTCGTGGACGGCGCCTGCCAGGCCTTCTGACCCTGGGCAGGCGGCGCCCCGCGCGCTTCAGCCCAGCGGCTTCCACACCGGCGGTTCGGGATCGGGAAAGCAGGGCGCGTGGCCTCCCGGCCGCAGCATGGCCTCGCGCTGCCGACGCCGCTTGATCTCACGGGGCTTGGCAGCGGCACGGCCCGCAGCAGCGTCGGAACAATGGCGATGGGACCTGGACATGGGACCTCCGTCTTTTCAGCTTGGAACCCCATTGGCGCACCGGAGCCGGACGCCCGTCCGTCGGACGGTGGCGCATCCGCCGACCCGACGGGGCCCACGGCCGTGCCATCCAGACGCCATCGGGGCCGGGAGGCATTCATGCACGCAGGCCCGGTCTGCCGTGCCGGGCGGCGAACGTCCGGAACATCGCCGCGGCGCGGCGGCAATTGATGCAAGTCAAGGTGCTTTTCCCCTGTAGGACAGGCACTGCGCCTTCGCTGACACGGCTTCGCTCCGCAGGCCGGCGTGGTGGGCCGGGTACGGGCAATACAACAGTTCCAGCGGGCGGATGGCCCGCGGCGATCACCCGATCCACCAAACCCAAGGAGAACATCATGCAACCCGACAAGACCACGCCCCCGCCGGCCAGCGTCGGCCCTTCCGCAGACGGCATCCCCGTGGAACACCGGCCGGGCTACGGCGTCCCTTCACAGGATCCGCGGCCCGCGGCGCAGGTCCCCCTCACGCCCGAGGAAGCCGAGCGCGAGGCCGGATCGGTCCTCGCCGGAGGCGGCGTCATGGCCGGGGCCGCGACGGGCGCAGCCGTGGGCGGGGCCGTGGCAGGCCCCATCGGCGTGGTGGTCGGGGTGGCCGTGGGAGGAGTCGCCGGCGCGGTGGGCGGCGCGGTCGCCGGCAAGGCCGCCGCCACGGACCCGCGGGACCTTCCACCACCCGCAGCGCGAGACACCCGGTCAGGCGAACGGTGACAGCGCCCGGGCACAGGCCGAGCCCCTGGCACCTGCCGGCGCGGGAGCACCATCCGGGCCATGGTCCGGACGCTTCACGACGAGGGGAAATGGAAAAGGGAATTCTGGCGCGGCTGGCGGGGATCGAACCCACGACCCTTGGCTTCGGAGGCCCAAACTATCGGTTTATGAATCAAATAGATAGCGAATTTTTTTGAATTCTTGGCACAGTTTTGGCACACTACAAAAAAAGTAGCAACCAGACCAGCCAAGATGCCGACCATTCGCAAAAAGGGCGATCACCAATGGCACGCGCAAATCCGTAAGCGCGGCTACCCCAGCCAGACCCGCACCTTCACCACCCGCGCCGACGCCGAACGCTGGGCCACCATCGTGGAATCGGAAATGGAACGGGGCATGTTCGTCTCCCGCACAGAGGCCGAAGCCACCCTGGTCAGCGACGCGGTGGAACGCTATCGGCGGGAAGTGCTGCCGTCCAAGCGCGGCAAGGCCGCGGACGAATCCCGGCTCAAAACGCTGCTCAGGTACTTCGGAAGCTACAAGCTCGCAGCCCTCACCTCGACGCTGATCGCTCAGTTCAGAGATGAGCGATTGACCGCAGTCGGCCCCCAATCCGTCATTCACGAGATCAACCTGCTCAATCGCGTGCTGAAAGCTGCGGTGATGGATTGGGGCATCGCCCTGCCTCATGGCCTTCCCACTACGAACGTCCGCAAGCCCGCGAAGCCAAAGGGACGGGAGCGCCGCGTTAGCCAAGAGGAAATTGCCGCCATCGTTGCGCACAGCAGCTCCAGCGAGTTGTCCGTCGCTATCACCGTAGCAGTCGAAACAGGCATGCGCCGGGGCGAGCTGGCCGCGCTCACCTGGAGCAATGTGGACCTGATCAAACGTACTGCGCATATTCCCCTGACGAAGACAGATGCCCCGCGTACGGTGCCGCTCTCTTCGACGGCTGTTGCAGCCTTGCAGCGTCTGCTGCCCCCTCATACCGAGGTCATCGGAAAAGACCGGCGAGTGTTCGCCATGCAGGCCGCGTCCATGCAGCAGGCATTGGAGCGTGCCTGCCAGGCGCATCGCGCGGACATCCACAACCTACGGTTTCATGATCTGCGCCACGAGGCAACCAGCCGCTTCTTCGAGAAGGGGTTGAGCATGATGGAGGTGGCGGCTATCACCGGACACAAGACGTTGGAGATGCTCAAGCGGTACACCCATCTCAGAGCGGAGGACTTGGCAAAGCGGCTGGGGTAAGGCTCATCCGTCAATCTCGCTGCCTTGCAAGCTGCACAGGGTGAATCTGAATAACAGTTATATGAGAGATAAAATCAATAGAAGCCGAGCAGCCAAAAGGCGAAAAGCAATACTCCGACGGCGAGGAATAAAAGCACGCCTTTAATCATTGGCAATCCGCCAAGTACCGACACAAGCCATGAAGGAGTTGGACGTTTTGAGTCCCATGGCGACGGAATTACCAGCCCGTGCGCTATGAAAGGCCTCCAGAAATTCTCAAAATGCTCGTCTGTAAAAAAGTCGCTATGCCCGTAATCAAAAAAACGATCCGTGACACGGGCCGTTTTAAATCCAAAAGACCCGCTTTCCCCGTACCCCCATGTTGCCACACGCGCGAAAACAGGCCAAATATCCCGCGTCCCCACTTCGTTGACACATGTTTTATCCGTAAATTCGTGTGGCAACTGATCCCACCGAAAGGCTGCAGGAATAATTGACCCACAAAGCAATAGTCTTTGAATTCGGATATCAGGGGCGTCTTTGAGAATCTTTGATATGACGTAGGTACCAAAGCTGTGGGCCATTACGACCAGTTCACAACCTGGATTCAGCCTCTGCAAGTCGCGAAGTTCGCGAGTAACTCGATCTACCGCATGACCGCGACAAGGGCCAAGAAATCTTATAACATCTTTATATCGATATCCGATGGGCACGACCTTGATTGCACCAGGCACATCCAGGGCGGCACGAGCCTTTTCTTGCCATCCTGCGGCGGTACGGATGCCGTGAAGTAGAGCGACCACAGTTAATTTGGCCGCCGCTGCCGCAATATCCAAGCCTGAACAATATAGATCAAAACCCGCCTCAAGAAGCGCATGATGCTCTTTAGGATGCGCAGCCTTATAGCCTCGAAAAGCACTCAACATCTCTTTATCCGAGATGCCCGAAAGAAATTCCTTGAGCTTGCCAAGTAAGTCTTCTGGCTTCATGGCGACTCGGCAACATAATATGTACGGAGGACATCCGGCGTGACCTCCATCCACATATCGCGGTGGTGATCATGCAATCGGTTTGGCACCTCATCTATTGACGAGTATTCAGCGACACCGCCCCCTGCGGGTGACTCAACAACGATGACTCTCCGTAGAATATGCTCCGACAGTAGCAGCGAAATCAGCATAGCGAGCTCATGACTTGAGTCGATCTCGCTGATTTTTTGAAGGTACCGGGGTTCCAGCCGAATTTTCCCCAAACGCTGCTGTGTTGCGGCATCCTCCAAATACCTTTCTACCAAGCGCAGTGCCTTGGTAGCAGAAGGAACTTGTTCAGTTATTTTCGAGAACTTGGTGGAGAACAAATTCGTACTCCTCTTCAGTTATCGCAGCGGTAACAGCAAATTCATTGTCTTCACCATTGAGAAGCACATGAATTTCCTTCAAAACCTCTTCTCCGTCTGCAATCTTGAAGTACACATTCGAATCAGCACAATATGTGGTATCTGCGTCGAATTCAGCCAAGCTCTTTGCAATGCGTTCGCTATCCGCCAAATCATCAGCATTTACAGCAGTATTGGCACGAAGTGTCATCCCTTCATCGTCGCGGAGGGTATAAGTAGAGAACTTCACCAAACTCTGCAGTTCGACTCTTTTCTCCCAGAGATTTTTCTTAAGGCTACTTAAAGATACCTCTTTGAACTCGGTGCGCGGAAAAATTGATCGCAACCGGTAGAAAAACTGACCCAAGTCATCTTTGTACTTAGTTGAGTTATCGCGAGAAGCGATTCGAACCTCAAGCAAACCGTTAGCCCATAGCCTTACGAGATTGATAACTCTTTGATGCTCGTAGCTATACACTTTCGTGAGTGTCATGGCCGCCGCATCGTTGACTTCCGAGGTAAGCTTTTTAGAAGTACGCTTCTCAATCTCCTTAATAGATACAGACTTCACACCTCCGATTACGGCAGTTCGCACGTCAACAAATGTCGGCTGATCCGGCAAATCTACTACCAGCGGATCGAAGCCGACATCCGAAATGTTGTTCTCATTCAGCACCCGTTGCATTCGATCGTCCGCAAGCAGCAGTGCCGCCCGATCTGCAGGACACCTGAAAAGAAACACGTGTTGGCGACCGTAGCCTTCGGTGCGGCGAAGTAGTTCTTGCAAGTCAGCGAGAGAAATTTTGCCCTCGTCATACGCGGGAAGAATCCGCTTCGTACGTAGATCCTCCCATGAGCCTGCCGAGTGCTGCAGCCCCCGACTCTTTAGGAAGTCACGAACGACCGCAATGCTTGTTGCTCGCTCGATAAGCAAAAGAAGCAAACTCAGCTTTTCAGCGCGTTGCACCATGGGCGTTAATGCGTCCAAAGTTGCCGCCTTGACTTGTCCAGTCATCTCCAATCCCTCCGACACTAGGTGCAACCAATTGTAAATTTTTCTACAGTCATCCTACCCGGTGCTAGGTAGAACGTCATGTTCATGCCGCCTTGCGGACAGGGGCAGCAGGTACGGTTGTACACACTTCCTCATGCGAGCGAGACGGGACTTGCAGGCGCCCCTAAAGCCTCCGAGACAGGCCGCTGAGGACGCTCCTTGTTCACTCGGCAGGAAGGACGCGATGAAAGGCTTCATTGTCCCAGAAGTTGCCACGCCTGCGCTTGCAAGGCCGACCTGTCCGCGACAGAAGCCTATGAAAATTTCCGCGCGCGGAAATTCTCCCTACTCATCAGAGCGTGTCGACTCCGGTGCGACAGTGATGTTTGACAACGAACCACTGTCTTGCATGGTGCCGGCAATAGCCCTCAGAAGCTTCTCCCAACGCTCTACCGCGTGAGCTTTCGACACTATCCGCGCAGCTTCGGGAACGTGAGGGGTGTGCATGTAGTAGGACTTGATGAACAGCTCTTGCACGGCCATCAGTACCCGCATGTCATGTCGCAGACGCCGTACCTCCTTGTGCAGCGCCTTGAAGCTGCCGGCCTGGCGCTTCTCCAAGTCCACCATCGCCCGGTGCAGCTCCTCTCCCTGCATGTATTGCCGCGCCGCTTCACGGAACAGCGCCGGCACTGACCAGCCGCGCGCATTGGCCAGCTCTTCAAGGGCCCGCTGAAAGTCAGCATCACATCGGACAGCGTTAAGTTTGCCCATAAATTAATCACCTACTTGGTATCACCAGATACCAAAGCTTGCCACCCTGATATCAAGTAAATTCTTCTCACATCGACGAGATGTTATCCCAACATCAGCGAAACTGATATCATCCTTTATGTTCCACTACTAACAGTTAACGGGTGTAGTTTGGTCGTTGCCAAACAGGCCTCCAACCAAGTTGTTGTGAGACGGAAGCGGGAGCGAAAGCCCTCCCGCGGCCCCTAAATTTCCGCGCGCGGAAATTTAGGGGAGATGCCGAGGAATCGGTGTGATCGTTCCCTGCGGGCCTTTTGAACGTTTTGGCGGATGTTCCCTTGGAGGAACTAGGCACAGGAGCAGGAGCGAGCCTTAGCCAGCCTTGTGCTGGCGTATGGGGCTTGCTCGCACCTGCGCTCAGTTGCGGCAAGCCGTGTGTCAACGCACGGAAAGGATCGGAGCCATGCCAGAGCTTCAAGACCGGCAGCAGCCGGAGATCATTGACGCGGATTTTCGAGAAGTCTGCACAACGGGCTATCAGCCCTCACCCATTCAACGTATCGCAGGCAGCACAGTGGCTGCAGCATGCTGTGCGCTTATGCTCGCGGCAGGGTTCGAGCTGATCGACGGCCGCATTGCGATGCTGCTCTTGCTTGTGCTCGGGGCAGGTGGATACCTCGCTTATATCCACCTGCAGGCGAACCGGCCTGGCTTCGTGTTCTTCGCAGCCGTTGCCTTGCTGGCGATCGGAGCATCCGTCGCCTTCGCTGGGTACTATCCCCTCGCTTCTCTGGTTGCGCTCGCAGTCGGTGGCATCAGCGGCGCGCTCGCTCGCGCCGCGAGGGTTGACGATGCGCCCTGTCAAAGGAGCACGCTCAAATGACGTCGTGCATCACCCAGCGACGCGCGGCGCTCTTGCTGCTCGTCATCGCATTGACCCTCTTTGCGGCGGATGCGGCCTTAGCAGACGTGCTGAACGACATTGGCAACGGCTACAAGACCGAGTCGGCCAAGTGGTTCCCCAAGCTCCTGGTTATCGCCAAGTCCCTGTTCTGGAAGCTAGCGGCGATTGAATTCGCCTGGGCTTCCATCCTGTGGGTGCTGAAAAGCCAGGAAATGCAGTCGTTCACGGCTGCAGTCGTGCAAAAGCTCATCGGCATCGGGTTCTTCTACTTCCTGCTGCAGAACGCCGACTACTGGATTCCTGCCATCGTGAACAGTCTGGTAAAGGCAGGCAACGAAGCGACTGGCCTTCCGGCGCTCACGCCGTCCGAGGTTTTCGACTTGGGCATTGATACGGCAGTTGGGATGTTGAAGGGCATCCAGGCGCTGAGCTTGTGGGAGGATTTCGCTACGGTCGTAGTTGGCGGCCTCGCCGCACTCGTCATCGTAATTTCGTTCCTGGTCATCGCTGGGCAAATGCTGATCGCGCTCATCGAGAGCTACATCGCCATCAGCGGCGGCGTGCTGTTCCTGGGCTTCGGCGGTTCGCGGTGGACGGTCGAGTTCACGCAGAAATACATCAGCTACGCATTCGCCACGGGGATCAAGCTGTTCATCCTTTACCTCATCATCGGCGTGGGCACGGCCCAGGCCAGGACCTGGGCGTCACTGCTGTTGACGACGGACTGGAACAACATTTTCGCGGTGATGGGTGGCTCGATGCTGCTGGCCTTTCTGGGCTTCCAGATTCCGAACATGGCGGCCTCCATGCTGTCCGGCGCGCCGTCGCTGACGGCAGGCGCGGCAGCAGCGACATCGGGCGCACTTGCTGCCGGCACGGTCGCGGCAGGCGCCACCGCCATATCCCCAGCGCTACAGTCCGCCAGAGGCGGTATGCAGGCACTGCGGGCGGGATACGACCATCACCGAGCCGGCGGCAATAGCGCACTTTCAAGCGCCCTCAAGGCGGTCGGCACATCCACCGTGGACATGGGCCGCGAAGCCGGCCGGAGTGCCGGCGAGGCCATAGGCCTTGCCAAACCTACGGCGTCCGAGCGTTCGACAGTGGGTGGCCGCGCGGCTGAGCGCCGTGACGGCATGACGGCTCAGATCCGTGAAGAACGCGCGGCGATGGCCGACGCAGGCGGCATGAGCAAGAGCAGCGAAAGCGATGCAGGCGCCACGTGCGCGCCGGCCGAAAGCGATGGCGCGAAGAACGGTAGCGCCGACAGCAAAAGCACGTCGGCCGCTCCTGTAGTTCCGCCGCCTGGGACACCCTCCGGCGCAACCGGTAGGCCCGTTGACGAGCTCCACGGAGCCTCCAAACCCATGGCAGGCCATCCGCAGGTTGCCGATGATTACGGCAACGTAGTCGCGCCGCCCTCGTCCAAGATTGCCGAGAGCAACGCTGGCGGAGTCGGCACGTCGGCCACGAATGTAGCCGCCGCGAACACCAGCGCGGTCAACACCTCGGCAACGGGCGTGAATGCTGCGCAGGCAGGTAGCTCGGGTAGCGTGCCCGCCCAGACACTGGCCGCTGCCACACCGGAAGCCCAACGCCAGGTAGGCCAGGACTCCGGCAGTACGGTGTATCCACCCTCCGCCAAGATCGCAGAGAGCGACGCGGGCGGAGCCGGTACGTCAGCCGCGGGCGTGTCTTCGACGAACACCAGCGCGGGCAACACCTCGACCACGGACAAAGCAGCATCATCTGGCGGTGGGTCATCCGCCCCCGCCCCAGAGGCGGGAAAAAGCGGCCCGACCTTGGGCCGCGACAAGGCCCCATTCCAGGATCTGCAGCGCGTCAGGCCGCCACAGATACCGAATGACGCCGCGCCCCAGGCCGGGGTGAATATCCGCCTCACGCACTCCCCCCCGCGTCAGAATAGTTGTCGCCTCGATAGGACTCCGGTGTTCGGAGTTCATGAAGGTAGTAGGAGGCTGTGTAGTTGTGGTCGAAGGT
>NZ_FNEY01000011.1:0-25167 GCF_900100305.1 Paracidovorax citrulli
CACTCACGCCGATCTCACGCGCCAGCTCGTCGGGCGTGGCGCTGTGCGGTGGCAGCAACCTGCCCACCGCTCTGTCTTTGAATGCTTGTCCGTATCGTGCCAACTGGCTTCTCGCTCTTCGCCCCCGGGGTGAAACACACGGCAGCGGGCCGGCGCCTGAAGGCACCTGCAAGGCTGTGCATTTGTGGACGATGCGCTGCGCGCACCGGCCCGCTTGCCGTGGACAACGCTTCGCGTTGCCCACCACGCAGACCTTCGACCACAACTACACAGCCTCCTACTACCTTCATGAACTCCGAACACCGGAGTCCTATCGAGGCGACAACTATTCTGACGCGGGGGGTGACCCTACCAAAGTCCGACTGATTATTGCACTATCACTGACAAGGGGGAAGCCAATGCACTTCAGCTCCGACGACAACCTTGCAACTTCCTGTGTGAAAGCCATTTCACTCATTGGATTCCTTGCAATGCAAACCGCTCACGCCGAGCCCAGCCGGCCAAAAACCACCAAAGAACCAAGACAAGTCACCTCCTGCGGCATCAGCTTCCAACTTCCGCGCCACCTGAAAATCACATCACCCAGAAGAACCGTCAACACGGATGGCATAGAAGAATGTGAATTCCAAGTGGAATACGCCAAACGCCCTGCCTTCGAGGGATTCTGCAGAAAGGGAGACATCCGCTACCCGGACTCGGAGAAAAATGAGTGCGAGTGGCGCCCCATGGACGGGCCAGCCAGTCAGATTCTGGTGGTCAAGACAAACTTCAACAAAGACAAGAAGACGGCCGGGGCCTTCACCTATAAAGAAAACAAGTGGGAAATCGCTGAAGGCAATTACTACTATTCAGATGAAGTGCAACTCGGAAACTATTATGGCCATATGCCTCTTGCTGCCGCCGCGAATTCCAGGGGTTTTTGGCAGAGATGGGGTGAATCCGTGGGGTATCAGCTCATCGAATACTGCTGCACCATTGGCACGGAACTGGTCTTGATCCAACTCTCCAGCGACATCGCCGTGTACATGGCACCTCCCCCCAGCGACACGGAAGACGGCGATGAATGCGAAATCTTCTGCCGCAGCGTCCGTCCGGCAGAGCCCCGGCAGCGCACTGCTGCCCGCTGACCGAAAAACCCCCAGCCATGTCACCTCCCAGTCTCCCCCGCTTCATCCCCCACCTGCGCAGCGATGCCGCCAACCTTTATGCCCTGATCGACTCCGCCCGCGACCATTCCCTGGTGCCGCAGATGCGGCAGGCGAATATCGAACACCACTGCCTGTTTTCCGGCGTGAAGGCGCTCACGCTCGCGCGCGTGGCTCCTTACCTGGTGCCTATGGCCGCGTTGGCGCCGCACCTGGAGCGGCTCGTGCCCTATGCCTGGGGCGGGGCCTGGAGCATGGTCGTGCGTGGCACGGCCGGCGTGGAGGCCACGCGCATCCAGCTCAAGAAAAGCAGTCTGGTGCGGCTGCCGGACGGTCGGTCGGCGTATTTCCGCTTCTATGACGCGCGGGTGTTCGACCGCTTCATGCGCATCGGCACCGAGGGGCAGTTGCGCTGGATGCTGGGCGACCGGCTGGACGGGCTGACCTGGGTGAGCGGCGGGGACGCGACACGCACGCGCACCGTCCGCCATGGCCCCGCGCGCAAGGGGCTGTGGGGCCTGGTGCCGGCCACGGTACCTTTGCGGGTGACGGAGCACCATTGGGCCGACGTGGCCGGCACGCGGGAAGGAGCCCGCCCATGACGGTGATGGCATTCACCCCGGAGCAGATGGAGCATGCCGCCCTGGAAGAGGCGCAGCGCTGGATCGTGCAGGTGGCGCGGCGCTGGTTCCGGCTGGAGGCGCAGGAGTTTCCGGACGAGGAAGCCCTCACGCCCGAGCAGGTCACCGCCTGTCTCTACATGGTGCACCGGGCCGGGCGGCTGGCCGGACTGGAGGACGGCGCAGCCCTGATCCTGACCGGGTTCGACGCGCTGCGCGCCATGCACTGCGGCATCGACGGCAACCTGGGCGAGATGATCGACTTCTGCGTGCGCATGGCCCGCGGAGGCAACATGGCCCTGGCGCATGCCAGCGTCGAACGCGCACTGGCCCTGGCCCGGCCGGCGCCCCCGTAAGGCCTGGCTCCCCGGAGCGCCGGTCAATCCATTCCCACGGGCAGCGCCGCCTCCTCGTACCAAGCCACTGGCTGGCCCGGCGCCGGCGCCGGGCGGCCCGCGCGCAGCAGGAAGCCGGTCCACGGCAGCCGGGTGACCTCCTCCTCGGAGCGCCCCTTGCGGGCCGATGTAGCGAACAGCTCGCGTCCGCCAACCCCGCCCAGGCAGGGCATGGTCGGGCACACCACGGGCACCGGCACCTCGGCCACGATCTCGCCGGACGGGGCCAGCCGCAGGAGCCGGCCGCCTTCGTACATGGCCGTCCAGTAGTGGCCCTCGGCATCCACCACGGCCCCGTCGGGCCGGCCCGCGTAGCCGGGATCGCCCGGGCGCCACTGCGCGGGCTTGGGCGGGAAGGAATGGAACACGCGCGGGCTGCCCTGGAGTTCGCCGTGCGCGTCGCAATCCCAGGCGCTCACCGTGTGGGCCGGGGTATCGGCCCAGTAGAGCCGCCGGCCGTCCGGCGACCAGGCCAGGCCGTTGGCGGTCATCACGCCATCCAGCATGCGGCGCACCACGGGCGCGCTGGCGCTGCCGCGGCCATCGATGCAGTACAGCGCGCCCACCGCCTCCCGCGGCTGCCCGGCCGGCGGCTCGTGCAGGGTTCCCACCCAGAAACGGCCCAGCGCGTCGCATTTGCCGTCATTGGCGCGCTGCGTGGCCGGGTCGTAGGGCAGCGTGGCCACGGGCACCAGGGCACCACCCCATTCGCGTGCCCGGTAGATGCCGTCGCGCAGCGCGATCACCAGGCCGCTGGCCACCCCCGCGGTGCGCGCGGGGGCGATGCAGCCGGGCTCGCAGGGCATGGCCCACCGGTCGATGCGGCCGGTGTCGGGCTCCCAGCGGGCCAGCGCGCAGCCGGCGATATCGACCCAGTAGAGGCGGGTTTCCAGCGGATGCCAGAACGGCGACTCGCCGAGCGCGTCGGGCTCCAGGCTGCCCGTGCGCCAGTCCATGTCCAGGTGCATGCGGTGTCCTCTTTCGTCAGGGAACCCTTCGGCGGCGCGACCGCCGCAGCCGCCTTCCCGGGTCCCGGCACCGATTATTCGGCCACGGCGCCGCATGGCCAAAAAAAAGCCCGCCTTGCGGGCGGGCCGAATGTCCAAAAGGAGCAACTCGATCGTTCGTTGTCGTCCGGACCGGGTGGCGCCACCAGTCGCCGCCCCGGTCCAGATACCTGCCACCGTACCTTTTTTCAGCATCCAAAGGAACGGCGCACAAACCCTAGTTTCCTCGCCCGCATGACCACAAACCTTCACCGTCGAACGGCCGCGGAGCAGGCCATACCAGCAGACGCCGTGGAACTGGCTTTGCCAGGCCACTGGCGTCGTCCCCCTGCCCGCCGCGCTCGCGCGGCGAGAGCGGGGGCTGAGTGCCGCGGCTCCGAGCCTGCCTGCGCAGGCTTGGACGTGCACGAAGAGCAGTCGCTTCCGGCGGCAGCACGGAGCGGCGAAAGCCGCTCCGTGGGGTGTCGCCTGCTCTAGCGGTTGTAGGCCGTTTCGCCGTGCGAAGTGATGTCCAGGCCTTCGCGCTCGGCTTCCTCGCTGACGCGCAGGCCCACCAGCAGATCGGCGATCTTGTAGGAGATGAAGGCCACCACGCCGGACCAGACCAGCGTGATCGCCACGCTCTTGACCTGGATCCACACCTGCCCGCCCATCGAGAACGTGTCCGGCGTCAGGCCCCCCGTGCCGCCCAGGCCCCGGGAGGCGAACACGCCCGTCAGGATGGCGCCCAGGATGCCGCCCACGCCGTGCACGCCGAACACGTCGAACGCATCGTCGGCGCCCAGCATCTTCTTGAGGCCACCCACGCCCCAGAGGCAGACCACGCCGGCGATCAGGCCGAGCACGATGGCACCCATCGGGCCCACGAAACCGGCGGCCGGGGTGACGGCCACGAGGCCGGCCACGGCACCCGAGGCGGCGCCCAGCATGGAGGCCTTGCCCTTGTGCAGGGACTCACCGGCCAGCCAGCTCAGGGTGGCGGCGCCCGTGGCGAGCACGGTGTTCACGAAGGCCAGGCCCGCGGCGCCGTTGGCGGCACCGGCGGAGCCGGCGTTGAAGCCGAACCAGCCCACCCACAGCAGCGAGGCGCCCACCATGGTCAGCGTCAGGCTGTGGGGCGTGAGCGCCTCCTTGCCGAAGCCGATGCGCTTGCCCACCATGTAGGCGCCCACCAGGCCCGCGATACCGGCGTTGATGTGCACCACGGTGCCGCCGGCGAAGTCCAGCGCGCCGTCCTTAGCCAAAAGGCCGCCGCCCCACACCATGTGGGCCATCGGGATGTAGCTGAACGTGAACCACAGCACCGAGAAGATCAGCACGGCCGAGAACTTGATGCGCTCGGCGAACGAGCCCACGATCAGCGCGACGGTGATCGCCGCGAAGGTGGCCTGGAACGACACGAACACGTACTCGGGGATCGTCGGCAGCATGGCCGAGAGGGTGTCCGGAGCGATGCCCTTCAGGAAGATCTTGTCGAACGTGCCGAAGAACGTGCCTTCGCCGCCGAACGTCAGGCTGTAGCCATAGACCGCCCAGAGCACGGAGATCAGCGAGAAGATCACGAACACCTGCACCAGGACCGACAGCATGTTCTTGGAACGGGCGAGGCCGCCGTAGAACAGGGCCAGGCCCGGGATGGTCATGAGGATCACCAGCAGCGTGGAGGTCAGCATCCAGGCGGTGTCGCCGGAATCGAGCTTCGGAGCGGGGGCTGCGGGAGCGGCTTCGGAGGCCGCGGCGGCAGCCGGCGCGGCAGCGGGTGCTGCGGCAGCGGCCGGCGCGGGGGCGGCCTCGGGAGCCGGTGCGGTGGCGGCGGCCGGCTCGGAGGCGGCAGGGGCCTGCGCCAGCGCGGCGGAGCCGGCAGCCAGCAGGCCCATTCCCAGCAGGAAGGAAGCAAGCAGTTTTTTCATGGTTGTGTCTCTCGGAATGCGTTGATCCGTTGGCTGTGCGCTCGGGCCGCCGTCAGAGGGCTTCCTTGCCGGTCTCGCCGGTGCGGATGCGGACGACCTGCTCCAGGTGTCCCACGAAGATCTTCCCGTCACCGATCTTGCCGGTGCGGGCGGCGCCCTCGATCGCCTCGATGACCCGCTCCACGAGATCGTCCGCGACGGCGGCCTCGATCTTCACCTTGGGCAGGAAGTCCACCACATACTCGGCACCGCGGTAGAGCTCGGTATGGCCCTTCTGGCGCCCGAAGCCCTTGACCTCGGTCACCGTGATGCCCTGCACGCCGATGTCCGAGAGGGCTTCGCGCACCTCGTCGAGCTTGAAGGGTTTGATGATGGCTGTCACCATTTTCATGTTCGGATCTCCGTAGTGGGGGCCTCGAGACCCCCGTTGTGGGTATGGTCGATCAAAGGGTTTTCGTGAGCGTGACGATGAGCCGGTTCTTGTTCACCGGCCCGAAGAAGTTCTTCTTGTTGGCGCCTGCCACCGCGGCCGACAGCGAAAGGCCGGAGCCGAAATCGTAGGCACCGCCCACGCTGTAGTCCACATAGTTGGGCACGCCCAGGTCCTTGATGTCGCCCGCGAAACGCGTGTAGCCCACCGCCGCCTTGAAGGTGGTGCCCGGGGCGACTTCCCGCGCGAAGGCGACGTTCAGGTAGCCGGTATTGCGGCCGCGGCTGCTGGAGGTCTTGGCGCCCGCCCAGCCGAAATAGTCCTTGGAAACCGTGTGCGAGTACTTGGCCGTCACCGGGCCGTAGGTGGCGGCGCCATAGAGCTCGGTCGTGTTGCCGGTGGTGTTGCCGGGATACACATAGGTCAGGGCCCCCACGTCCAGGTCCATGCCCCCGGCCTTGAATTTATAGCCGCCATAAAAATCCATTTCGATGGAGTTGCCGGGCAGCCAGTCCACGCTGGAGTTCCAGTTGCCCAGGTAGAAGCCGCTTTCGCCGAACGTGTAGTCGAAGCCGCCCTGGATGGCGGGCTTGACGGCCTTCACCTTGCTCGTGTCCTGGTCCTGTCCGCGAAACTTGTAGTTGGTGGTCAGGCTCACATTGCCGGTCAGCTGGGCGCTGGCCCAGACGGGGGCGGCGGCCAGGAGGGCGATGCTCAGGGACTTCAGGACGCGGGTCATGGGGGCTCCTTCGGAATAAGCCAACGGTGGATCGGGGTTCGACAGACGCAAAGCATGGACCGTGCCATGTCTCCTGCCGTGGCGCCCCAGGCGCTCCGAATGGGTGCGCCTCGGCGTCCCCGGCGTCTTGGATGGTTACAACCCTGACGGTTTTGCAGCATGGCGCACCCGAATGGTGCGTACCATGCGCCCCCGACGCGCCGGCACCCGGCGACGCACCCAAGTGGGGAGGGGAAAGTTCATGAGTCTTGCCTTGGTGCAGAGCCGCGCGCTGCTGGGCCTGCAGGCCGCAGCCGTCACGGTGGAAGTGCATCTGGCCAATGGCCTGCCGAGCTTCACGCTCGTGGGCCTGGCGGACGTGGAAGTGAAGGAGGCGCGCGAGCGCGTGCGCTCGGCGCTGCAGAACGCGGGGCTGGAGTTCCCCCACAACAAGAAGATCACCGTCAACCTGGCGCCGGCCGACCTGCCCAAGGACTCCGGCCGCTTCGACCTGCCGATCGCCCTGGGCATCCTGGCCGCCAGCGGCCAGATCGACGGCACGCTGCTGGCCGGCCATGAGTTCGCGGGCGAACTGTCGCTCTCCGGTGAGCTCCGCCCGGTGCGGGGCGCGCTCGCCACCAGCCTCGCCCTGCGCTCCGCCGGCGGCCGCGCCCGCATGGTGCTGCCGCCCGGCAGCGCCGAAGAGGCGGCCCTGGTGCCCGGCACCGAGGTGTACCGGGCCCGGCACCTGCTGGATGTGGTGGCGCGGTTCCTTCCACCCCAGGCCGCGGCCGGCGCCGGGGCCGGCCCCGACAGCGGAACCGGGGACGGCTGGTGCCGGGTGGAGGGCATGCCGCCGATGGCCGCAGCGCCCGCCGACGACCTCGCCGACGTGAAGGGCCAGGCCGCCGCCCGGCGCGCGCTGGAGATCGCCGCAGCAGGCGGCCACGGCCTGCTCATGGTGGGCCCGCCGGGCTCGGGCAAGTCGATGCTGGCGCACCGGTTCGCGGGCCTGCTGCCGGCGATGTCCGTGGACGAGGCGCTGGAAAGCGCCGCGGTGGCCAGCCTGGCGGGGCGCTTCACGCCGACCGCATGGGGAGCCAGGCCGACGGCTGCGCCCCATCACTCCTGCAGTGCGGTGGCCCTGGTGGGAGGCGGCTCACCCCCGCGCCCGGGAGAAATCTCGATCGCCCATCATGGAGTGCTCTTCCTGGACGAATTCCCCGAATACGCCCGCAGTGCCCTGGAAGCGCTGCGCGAGCCGCTGGAGACGGGCCGCATCACGATCGCGCGGGCCGCACGCCGCGCGGATTTCCCGGCGCGCTTCCAGCTCGTCGCGGCGATGAACCCCTGCCCCTGCGGCTACCTGGGCTCCGGCCAGCGCGCCTGCCGCTGCACGCCCGACCAGATCGACCGCTACCAGGCCAAGTTGAGCGGCCCGCTGCTGGACCGCATCGATCTGCATGTGGAGGTGCCCGCCCTGCCCACGGACCAGTTGCTGGCCGCCGCGCCCGGCGAACCGTCGGCCAGCGTGCGGGAGCGCGTCGCCGCCGCGCGCGAGCGCGCCCTGGTCCGGCAGGGCAAGCCCAACCAGGCCCTGCAGGGGCGCGAGATCGATGTGCAGGCCGGACTGCAGGACGATGCCGCCCGGTTCCTGCAGTCCGCAGCCGCCCGGCTGGGATGGTCGGCGCGCAGCACCCACCGTACGCTCAAGGTGGCCCGCACCATCGCCGACCTGGCGGGCGAGACATCCGTCGGGCCAGCGCACGTGGCCGAGGCGGTGCAGTACCGGCGCGTGCTGCGCCAGGCCGCGTGACCGGCCCGGCCTCGGCCGTTGCGGCCTACCGTTCGCCGTCGCGCGGCGCGATGCCGGCGCTGCCGGGCGCGAGCCCGTGGCGCTGCAGCTTGTCGTACACCGTCTTGCGGGGCATCTGCAGCAGTTCGGCGGCGCGCGCCACATTGCCCTGGGTCAAGGCCAGGGTGTCGCGCAGCAGCTTGCGCTCGAAGGCCTCCACCCGGCCCGCGAGCGACGGGGCGGATTCACCCCCCGCCTCGAGCGGCTGCACCGGCAGGCCCAGGCACAGGCGCTCGGCGGCGTTGCGCAGCTCGCGCACGTTGCCGGGCCAGCCGTGGGCCAGCCATCCCGCGAGGTCGCGGTCGCTCCAGCCGGGCACCGGGCGGCCGTGGCGCGCGGCCGACTGCGCGAGGAAGTGGGCCATGAGCAGCGGAATGTCCTGCGGCCGGTCGCGCAGCGGCGGAATGTCGATCGCGACCACGTGCAGGCGGTAGTACAGGTCGGCACGGAACTGACCGCGCTCGGCGAGCTGCTTCAGGTCCGCCTTGGCGGCGGCCACGAAGCGCGCGGTGACGGGCACCGGCTGGTTGCTGCCCAGGCGTTCGATCTCGCGCTCCTGCAGCACGCGCAGCAGGCGCAGCTGCAGCGAGGGCGGCATGGATTCGATCTCGTCGAGCAGCAGCGTGCCCCCGTTGGCGTACTCGATCTTGCCGATGCGCCGGCGCGTTGCGCCCGTGAACGCGCCCGGCTCGTGGCCGAAGAGTTCGCTCTCGATGATGGCTTCGGGCAGCGCTCCGCAGTTGATGGCCACGAACGGGCCGGTGCGGCCGCTGGCGGCGTGCAGGGCGCGGGCCACCACTTCCTTGCCGGCGCCAGTCTCGCCGTGGAGCAGCACGTCCACGTCCAGCGGGGCGAGCGCCGACACCAGCCGGCGCACCTCCGCCATGCCGGCGGACTGGCCTACCAGCCCGGCAAGCGCGTCGGCCCCGCCACGCGCGCGCAGCCGCTGCAGTTCGTCGGACAGCGCGCGCCGCTCCAGCGCCCGGCGCACGGTCAGCAGCAGGCGCTCGGACGAGAACGGCTTTTCGATGAAGTCGTAGGCGCCGTCGCGCATGGCTTCCACCGCCATCGCCACGTCGCCGTGGCCGGTGACCAGCACCACGGGCAGGTCGGCATCCCGCTGGCGCAGCAGACGCAGCAGTTCCATGCCGTCCAGGCCCGGCATGCAGATGTCGGTCACCACGACGGCGGGCGGGTCCTGCCCGAAGGCGTCGAGCGCGGCCTGGCCGTGGGGAAACGCGCGCACGGGGATGTGGGCCAGTTCGAGGGCCTGGCCATAGGCGCGGCGCACCATGGCGTCGTCCTCGATCAGATAGACGGGGCGGGTGGTCCCGGCGGGTGCGGCCGGGAGGGGCGCGTCGGTCATCGGCAGAAAGGTCCTTGGAGCGGAGGGGATTCAGGCGTCGGGCCGGGCGAGCGCAAGGGTGACGGTGAACCCGGCGCCGCCTCCCTCGGGAATGTCTTCCACGGTGAGGGTGCCGCCCATGCCTTCCACGATGATGCGCGAAACCGCGAGCCCCAGCCCGAGCCCCTCGCCCGCCTTGGTCGTGAAGAACGGCTCGAAGAGCCTGCCGCGGACCTCGGGCGCGATGCCGCCCCCCGTATCGGACACGCGCAGGCGCACCCATCCGTCATCGGAGGCCGGGGCGAAGCGCACCTCGCGCACGGGCCGGTCCTGCACCGCGTCGAGGCCATTGCGCAGCAGGTTCACCAGCACCTGCTCCAGCCGGGTGGGATCCGCCATCACGCGCAGCCCGGCGTCGAAAGGCTGCACGTCGATGCGCGCCTGCACGGCCGTGCAACGCTGCGCCAGCAGCAGCAAGGCATGGTCCAGCGCATCGCGCACGCGGCAGGGCTGGAGCACGGGCGTTTCCTTGCGCACGAAGCTCTTGAGCTGGCGCACGATCCGGCCCATGCGGGCGGCGAGCTGGCCGATGAGCTGCAGGTTTTCGGCCACGTCCTCGCGGCGGCCCTGCCGGTCGAGCGCGACGGCGTTGTCCGAGAGCGTCTGGAGCGCGGCCAGGGGCTGGTTCAGTTCATGGCTCATGCCGGCGGCCATCTGGCCGAGCACCGCCAGCTTGCCGGCCTGCACGGCCGCATCGCGCGTGCCGCGCAGAATGGTTTCCGCGTGCTGCAGTTCGCTCACCCGGAGCTGCAGGGCCGCGTTGGCGGCCGTCAGGTCGGTGGTGCGCTGCGCGATCTGGGTCTCCAGCATGTCGTGCGCGGCCTGCAGGCGCGCGGCGCTCGCGCGGCGCTCCGCCTGGCCCTGCTGGTCCAGCCGCTGGTAGAACAGCATGCCCAGCAGCAGCGCGGCGCAGAGCCCGCCGGCCAGCCCGGCCACCAGGGCCTCCTGGCGCACCGGGTACCGGTCCGCCAGCAGCAGCATCTGCCAGCCCAGCGGCCCGACGCCGCGCGTGGCCACGCTGAATTCGCGCTCCAGGCCGGCATGCTGCAGGCGGATCGGAGCCCCGCCGTCCGGCCAGGCGCCCAGGCCATGGTCCATCGGCCGCAGTGCATGGCGGCCGTACTGCTGGGCGTTCTCCAGCCGGGCCAGGGCCTGGGTGCCCAACGGTGCCAGCGTGCGGTAGCGCCACTGCGCCTCCGTGCTCACGAACACGACGCCATCGCGGTCGGCCAGCAGGACGGTATCGCCGCTCGCGGCGAGCGAGGCCTCGAAGGCGTCGAGCGAAATCTTGACGGCCACGACACCCCGGGCGAGCGCAGCGGCCGGCAGGGGTGCCGCGATGAAATATCCGGGCTTGCCCGTGGTCGCGCCCACGCCGTAGAAGCGCCCCGTCCGCCCCTGCATCGCCGCCTCGAAGTAGGGGCGGAACCGGTAGTTCTGCCCCACGAAGCTGCTCGGCAGGCGCCAGTTGCTGGCCGCCACCGTCTGGCCGCCGGCATCCATCAGGTAGGCCGCCTCCACATCGGCCAGGCCGGCCGCCTGCCCCAGGAAGGCATTGGCGGTCGCCAGGTTGTCCGGCCGGGAATCGCGCAGCGCGCGGCCCAGGCCACCGTCCAGCGCCAGCAGGGCGGGCAGCGCCTCGTTGCGGTGCAGCAGGGACTCCAGGCTCTGGGCGGCGAAATCGAGCCGTTGCGCGGCCGCGTGCTGCTGCAGGGAGAGCTGCGTGTCGAGCGTGGCGCGGTACACCAGGGCACCGACGCACACGCAGGCCAGCACCGCAAGGCCGGGGATCAGGAGAGAGCGGTCGGGTTTCAAGCGGAGCCAGCGTGTTCGGCATGGATTGTGGTGGGTGGCGAAAGCGGGGCCGCCGAGGGCTACTCCCGTTGACAAGGCGTCGATTGCGGAAAACCGCACAATCGGGCAGGCCACGTGCGGAAAACCACCGCGAGGTACGTGCGCGGACTGCCCGCGGCGCGCCCTGCGCAGTCCCCCGCTTTCCAGCAATGGCGAGCCCGTCCGGCTCATCCATGGCATCCGCCCGCGGCATGGCACGCAAGCTGCAAATGGCATTCCCCGTCGCCGCAGCCGGCAGACCGAAAACACCTTATCCACAGGAGACATCCGACATGAAGCATTCCCCGTCCCCCCTGCGCCGCGCCCTGCTCGGCGCAACGGTCCTGGCCGCCTGCGCCGCGGCCCCCGCGCTGGCCCAGGACTATCCCGCCAAGACCGTGCGCCTCATCGTGCCGTTCGCTCCCGGCGGCACGACCGACATCGTGGCGCGCGTGGTTTCGCAATCGCTGGGCACCACGCTCGGCCAGCCGGTCGTCGTGGACAACAGGGCCGGCGCGGGCGGCGTGGTCGGCGCGACGGAAATCGCCCGCGCAGCGCCGGACGGCTACACGCTGGGCGTGGCCACGGTGTCCTCCGTGGCCTCCGCGCCCGCGATCAACCCGGCGGTGAAATACAACCCGCTGACGGACTTCACCTCGATCATCAACATGGCGGCCACGCCCAACGTGCTGGCCGTGCACCCGAGCTTCCCGGCGAAGGACTTCAAGTCGTTCATGACCGAGGTCAAGGCCCACCCCGGCAAGTACGCGTTCGCCACCTCCGGCACCGGCGGAATCGGCCACCTGCAGATGGAGCTGTTCAAGTCGCTGTCCGGCCTGGGGCTGGAGCACATCGGGTACAAGGGCGCCGGCCCGGCCCTCAACGACGCGGTGGCCGGCCAGGTGCCGATGATCTTCGACAACCTGCCGTCCGCGCTGCCGTTCATCAAGGAGAAGCGGCTCATCGCGATCGCGGTGGCGGCGCCGCAGCGCCTGCCCTCGATGCCCGACGTGCCCACCTTCAAGGAAGTCGGCTTCGAGCCCGTGAACCGGATGGCGTTCTACGGCATCCACGGTCCGAAGAACCTGCCGCGCGAAGTGGTGGACAAGATCTCGCAGGCCGTGAAGAAGACCCTGGAAGACCCGGCCGTGCGCCAGCGCATCGAGGATACGGGCTCGCTCGTCGTGGGGAACACGCCGGAGGAGTTCACGGCGCAGACCAAGGCCGAGTACGAGCTCTACAAAGGCGTGGTGGCCAAGCAGAAGCTCAAGCTCGACTGAGCCGGCGGGCGGAGCGCCGCCCGTCGCCGATTTCCCACTGCCGTGTTCAAGGTGCGGCAGGTGCTGCCGATACTCCTGAAGGCCTGCACGGGCGCCCCTGCGCCCGTCGTACGCCAGCTCCTGCCGGCGCATCCATCTTCAGGAAACCCCATGCGAAACCTCTCTATCGGCACCCGCCTCGCGGGTGGCTTTGCCCTGGTCCTCGGCCTCATGGCGCTGATGACCGTCTTCGGCCTCTGGCGCCTGCATAGCGTAGCCCAGGCCACCCACGACATGACCCAGCAGCCGCTCGCCAACGAGCGCATGATCAGCGACTGGTACCGCTACGTGGACAGTGCCGCGCGCCGCACCACCGCCATCGTCAAAAGCTCCGATCCGTCCCTGGCCGCGTTCTTCGCCGAGGACTCGGCCATGACCACGCGCGAGTCCGCCCAGCTCGTCGAGAAGATCGAGCCGCAGCTCGACAGCACCGAGGAGAAGGCGGTCTGGGCCGACATCGCCAAGGCCCGCTCGGCCTACCTGGCCTCGCGCGACCAGGCCGTGAAGGCCAAGGCCGAAGGCCGGACCGAAGAGGCGGAACGCCTGCTCACGCAGGTCTATCTGCCGGCCACGAAAGCCTACGTGGCGCTCATCCAGCAACTGCTGGACCTGCAGCGCCGGGACATCGACGCCACGGCCGCCCACATCCAGGACATCCATGCGCAGAGCCGCCTGCTGTTGACCGTGCTGGGCCTGCTGGCGCTCGCGCTGGGCGCGGCCTGCGCGCTGTGGCTCACGCGCGGTATCGTGCGGCCGCTGTCGGAGGCCGTGCGCGTGGCGCGCGCCGTCGCGGCCAGCGACCTGACCAGCCACGTCACCGTCACCTCCGGGGACGAGACGGGACAGTTGCTGCAGGCGCTCAAGGACATGAACACGAGCCTGGCGCAGGTGGTCGGCCGCGTGCGCGCGGGCACGGACAGCATCGCCACCGCGTCGAACGAGATCGACGCCGGCAACCAGGACCTGTCCTCGCGCACGGAAGAGCAGGCCAGTTCGCTGCAGCAGACCGCCGCGGCCATGGAGCAACTCACCAGCACCGTGCGGCACAACGCCGACAACGCGCGCCAGGCCAGCCAGCTGGCCTCGTCCGCGGCAGGCACCGCCACCCGCGGTGGGCAGGTGGTGGCGGGCGTGGTGGACACGATGGGCGCCATCAACGAGAGCAGCCGCAAGATCTCGGACATCATCGGCGTGATCGACGGCATCGCGTTCCAGACGAACATCCTGGCGCTCAACGCGGCAGTGGAAGCCGCCCGCGCGGGCGAGCAGGGCCGCGGCTTCGCCGTCGTGGCCGGCGAGGTGCGCGCGCTGGCCAGCCGCAGCGCCGCCGCTGCCAAGGACATCAAGGCACTCATCGGCGACTCCGTCACGCGGGTGGCGGAAGGATCCAGCCAGGTGGAAGAGGCCGGTCGCACCATGGACGAGATCGTGCAGAGCGTGCAGCGCGTGAACGACCTCGTCGCCGAGATCAGCGCCGCGAGCGAGGAGCAGAGCCGGGGCATCGACCAGGTGCACCAGGCCGTCTCGCAGATGGACCAGGTGACCCAGCAGAACGCGGCGCTGGTGGAAGAGGCAGCGGCCGCCACGGGTTCGCTGAAGGCGCAGGCGGGCCAGCTCTCGCAGGCGGTGAGCGTGTTCCGGATTCCTGCGGGTACGCAAGCCGCAACCGCCGCCGCAGCGGCACCGGCGGCCATGCCCCGGCCCGTGCGCCAGCCTGCGGCGGCAGTGACGCCCCGTGCCGCCCCCGCCGCGATGCCCCCGGCGGCAGCGCCCCGCCCTGCCGCGGCAACAGCCCGCGCCCCGGCCGCTGCGCCCGCGCTGCCGCGCACCGCGGCACCCGCTCCCTCCCCGGCCGCACGCGGGAGCGACGACGACTGGGAAACGTTCTGATCTGGCGGGCGGGTGACCTGCCCCACCCGCACAGGATGCCGGGGATTAGCTCCGCGCCGCCGCCCCGCTGGCCTACCATCGCGCCGGCATGGACCTCTCCCAGGCACCTTCGCATCTCCAGACCCCGAGGCTCGAACTCGTGGGCGAAGGCCCATCTCGTGCAGAACGACCGCTTCGGGGGCGAGTGGGGCGACGAGTTCATCTACGCCCTGCTGCGCTCCGAATGGAGGGCCCGGCCGACGGCGACCGCGCCCTGACACACGGCCCGCTTCAGACGAACATCCCGCCCGACGCCTCGATGCGCTGCGCGTTCACCCAGCCCGTGCCCGGCTGCAGCAGCGCCGCGACCACGCCGCCGATGTCGTCCGGCAGCCCCACGCGGCCCAGCGCCGTCTGCCCGGCGATGAAGGCATTGAGCTGCGCGTTGTCGCGCACCGCGCCGCCCCCGAAATCCGTCTCGATCGCGCCGGGTGCCACCACGTTCACCGCGATGCCGCGCGCGCCCAGTTCCTTGGCCATGTAGCGGGTCAGCACTTCCACCCCGCCCTTCATCGCCGCATAGGCGGCATAGCCCGGCAGCGCGAACCGCGCGAGGCCCGAGGAGACACGTTCAGGATGCGCCCGCCGTCGTTCATCAGCGGCAGCAGCTTCTGCGTGAGGAAGAACGTGCCCTTCAGGTGGATGGCGACCATCTGGTCGAACTGCTCCTCGGTCGTCTCCATGAAGCCGGCATGCACGCCGGAGCCCGCGTTGTTCACGAGGAAATCGAAGCGCTCGCGCTGCCAGTGCTGCGCGAGCACGCCGCGCACCTGGCCTGCGAACGCCTCGAACGTGGAACTGGCCGCCACATCCAGCGGCAGCGCCACCGCGCGGCGGCCCAGCGCCTCGATCTCGGCGGCCACGGCCTGCGCCTCGGCCGCCTGGCTGCGGTAGGTGAGGATCACGTCGGTACCGGAACGCGCCACATGCAGCGCGGCATTGCGGCCCAGGCCCCGGCTGCCGCCGGTGATGAGGGCGATGGCCGGGCTGGCGGTGGGTGCGGTAACGGCGGCAGAGGAAGAAGATGCGGTGGCAGCCATGGTGGAGTCCTTTCGGTAAGCAGTGAAAGAGGGAACGAAGAAGCGATGGACTGCAGTCTATTGATCGACCCATTTGCCATAAATCACGCAAAATCGATCACATCGTTCATATCAAAAGAACAATGAATCCCTTCGACCGCATGCATACCTTCGTCCGCGTGGCCGAACTCGCCAGCTTCACCCAGGCGGCCGAAGCGCTCGGCATCCCCAAGGCCAGCGCTTCCACCGCCGTGCAGCAGCTGGAAACCCAGCTCGGCACGCGCCTGCTGCACCGCACCACCCGGCGGGTGCAACTCACGCAGGACGGGCAGGCCTACTACGAGCGCTGCAAGGACCTGCTGGCCGATGTCGATGAACTGCAGTCCATGTTCCAGCACGCCGACGGCGAGGGCGCGGGGGGCGGCGGCCTGCGCGGGCGCGTGCGCATCGACATGTCCACCGGCATGGCGCGCAACGTGGTCGTGCCGCGCCTGCCCGAACTGCTGGCCCGCCACCCGGGGCTGGAGGTGGAACTGAGCAGCACCGAACGCCGCGTGGACGTGGTGCGCGAGGGCTTCGACTGCGTGCTGCGCACCGGCGCCGTGGTGGATGCCAGCCTCGTCGCGCGACCGCTGGGCCCCGCGCGGCTGGTCAACTGCGCCAGCCCCGCCTACCTGCGCGCGCACGGCACGCCCCAAACGCTGGAGGACCTGGGCGACCACCGGCTGGTGCATTTCGTGAACACCCTCGGCGCGCGCTCCGGCGGCTTCGAGGCCATGGTGGACGGCACCCTGGCGGCCATCCCCATGCAGGGCGCCCTCACGGTGAACAACGCCGAAGCCTACATCGCCGGCTGCCTGGCGGGGTTGGGAATCATCCAGGTGCCGCGCCTGGGCGTGGTGGACCTGCTGGCGCAGGGCGCACTGGTGGAGGTGCTGCCGCAGCACGCCGCGCCACCGATGCCGCTCACGCTGATGTACGCCACCCGCCGCAATCTGCCGCGGCGCGTGCGGGCGGTGATGGATTGGCTGGCGGAGGTGGTGGGGGAGCACCTGGGGCAGGACGCGGCGGCGACAAACGGGGAAGCAGCGCCACCGTGAGATGCCTGCGTCGGACCACCGGCCGGCAGGTTTTCCAAGTGACGATAGACGGGATTCGCGCACATGTCCTGAGGCCTGAAACCATCCACCCTCCGGGTTTGTCCGACAATGCAGGGGTTTGCCCGCTTGGCAGGGGGCAGCCAGGGCGCCTCCGCGGCCAGCCCGCACGAGCCACCGGCCCTGCCTTCGAAGGCCACGCGCCCCTTGTCGTTTCCACTTTCCGCCATCCATCCATGAGCGCATTCAACGAAGAGCGAGTCCTCTCCGTCCACCACTGGACCGACCGCCTGTTCTCCTTCACGACCACCCGCGACACGTCGCTGCGGTTCTCCAACGGCCACTTCACCATGATCGGCCTCAAGGTGGACGGCAAGCCGCTGCTGCGCGCCTACAGCATCGCCAGCGCCAATTACGAGGAGCACCTGGAGTTCCTCTCCATCAAGGTGCCGGACGGCCCCCTCACCTCGCGCCTGCAGAACATCCAGGTGGGCGACAGCATCGTCGTCGGCCGCAAGCCCACGGGCACGCTGCTCATCGACTACCTGCTGCCGGCCAAGCGCCTGTACCTCATCTCCACCGGCACCGGCCTCGCGCCGTTCCTGTCGGTGATCCGCGACCCGGACACCTACGAGAAGTTCGAGGAAGTGGTGCTGGTGCATGGCGTGCGCCAGGTGAACGAGCTGGCCTACCACGACTTCATCACGCAGGAGCTGCCGAAACACGAGTTCCTGGGCGAGATGGTGGCCAAGCAGCTCAAGTACTACCCCACCGTGACGCGCGAGCCGTTCCGCAACCAGGGCCGCATCAACGACCTGATCGAGAACGGCAAGCTCTTCACCGACCTGGGCGTGCCCCCGCTGGACCCGCTGGTGGACCGCGTCATGCTCTGCGGCAGCCCGGAGATGCTGGCCTCGCTCAAGGCCATCCTGGAAAAGCGCGACTTCGAGGAAGGCAACACGACCAAGCCCGGCGATTTCGTGATCGAGCGCGCCTTCGTCGAGAAGTGACACCGCAGTAGCGCAAAAGCACGACGGGCGGCCTGAAAGCCGCCCGTCGCAAAGCCGGGGAGAACCGGCCGGAACATGCCGGCCAGCCTGGATGTCAGTAGCCGTTGTCGGCCACGCGCACCGAATGCGGTGCCTGGGCGGAGTAGCCGCCGCCATAGCCGCTGCCGTACTGGCCGTTGTCCACGCGGAAGCTGCGGCCTTCCACCCGCACCGCCGTGCCTTCGGCCACCGGCTGCGAGCGCGTGAAGGTGCGCACCGAGCCGTCGTCCATGCGCACGCGGATCTGGTAGGCCGTGGTGGTGCGGGTGCGCTGTTCCACCGTGTGGCCCAGGTAGCCGCCGCCCACGGCGCCGAGCACCGTGGCCACCGTGCGGCCCGAGCCCTTGCCCACCTGGTTGCCCAGCACGCCGCCGATCACGCCGCCGGCCACGGCACCGATGCCGGTGGCGGGCGCGGCCTGCTGGAAGGCCTGGACGGATTCGACGCGGCCACAGGTCATGCAGGCCGGCGCCGCGGCACGCTGCATGGCCACCTGCTGCTGGCCCTGCGGGGCACCGCTGTAGGCGGGCTGCGGCGCATAGCCTGGGGAAGGCGCACGCTGCGCGAACTGCTGGGCCGGGGCCTGGGCCACGGCGGCAGGACGTCCTTGGGACCGCTGGGCCACGGCAGGATCGGCGGATGGATTGGCGGCCGCCGCGGACTGTGCGTCCGGAGCGAGGGCGGCGGCAGGCTGCGCTGCGGAGGCGACATCCGGGGCGCGGTCGCGGTTCTGGACCACCAGCGTGGCGCCCAGGGCCAGCACGCTGACTCCCAGCGCGCCGATCGCAGCCCAGAGCCACTTCGCCGAGCCGCCGGCCACGAAGGGACCCGCAGCGGAAGAATTGGAACGGACAACGAGACTCATACGATTTCCCTTTCTATGGGTGTTGTGCTGGCAGATTACCCGCGCAGGTGCTTCACATACCGCCGGGCTCTGTAAACACCGTAAGCAGCTGTAGAGCCGCCCGGCAACGTCCGACACGGCCTGCCGAAGCCTTCCCGCAAACGCCGCGACCGGCGCTGCGCACAGTGGCCCCATGGCATCCCGGGCGGCACCGGCCGCACAGATCCGCATCGGCGTTTCCGGGTGGCGCTACGCCCCATGGCGCGGCACCTTTTATCCGGACGACCTGGCCCAGGCCCGGGAACTGGCGTTCGCCTCCCGGCAGTTTCCCGCCATCGAGCTCAACGGCTCCTTCTATGCCCTGCAGCGCCCTTCCAGCTACGCGGCGTGGTCGCGGGATACGCCGGAAGGCTTCGTCTTCACCGTGAAGGCGCCACGGTTCATCACCCACATCCTGCGGCTGCGCTCGCCACGCGCGGCGATCGCGAATTTTCTGGCGTCCGGCCTGCTCTCGCTCGGGCCCCGGCTCGGCCCCATCCTGTGGCAGTTGCCGCCCAGCCTGCCCTTCGATGCCGGCCTGCTGGAAGATTTCCTGAGCCTGCTGCCCCGCGACACCCGGCAGGGGCTGGAACTGGCCCGCGAACGCGAGCCCCGCATGCGCGGCCGGGAGTGGCTGGAGGCGGAAGGGCCGCATTGGCGCATGCGCCATGCATTGGAGGTGCGCCATTCCAGCTTCGCCACGCCCGAATGCATCGCCCTGCTGCGCCGCCATGGCGTGGCGCTGGTGGTGGCCGACACCGGTGGCCGCTGGCCGGAGCTGGGCGACGTCACCGCCGACTTCATGTACCTGCGCCTGCACGGCGCCGAAGCGCTGTACGTCAGCGGCTACAGCGACGACCGGATCGCCGCATGGGCCCGCCGCATCCGGGCATGGCACCGGGGCGCGGCGCCGCGCGACGTCGCACTGGCCGGCCCTGCCGCAGGAGCGCCCGCACCGCCCGCGGGCGGTCGGGACGTGTTCTGCTTCTTCGACAACACGGCCAAGCTCCATGCGCCCCGCAACGCGCTGGAACTGGCGCGGGTCCTTCGCCTTTCCCCGGACACGCTGCGGCCGGCGGCGCGCTGACCGCCGGCGGCCGGCCCGTGTTCAGCGCGCGCCGGCCGCCGCGGCGGGTGCCGGTGGCTTCGGCGAGGTGGAGGCGGGCACGTTCTCGGCATGGGCGGCGTCCACACGCTGCCCCATATGCTCGGCCCGCGCTTCCTGCAGGGCACGGGCGCAGCTGGCGGAGAACAGCAGCACCGCCGACGAGAAATAGATCCACATGAGCAGCACGACGAGCGAGCCCGCGGCCCCGTAGGCCGACACCACGGCCGCCGTGGCCAGGTAGAGTGCCAGCAGTTGTTTTCCCACCGTGAACAGGATCGCCCCCACCACGGCGCCGAACACCAGGCAGGCCATCGGCGGCTTGGGCCCGGTCCCGATGCGCATCAGCCCCACGAACAGCAGCACCGCGATGCCGAAGGCGACCAGTTCGTTGACCAGTTGCAGGAGGGGCCCGGAGGCGAAGGGCAGGCGCGCGCTCGCCCAGTTGGCCACCACGTGGATCGCCGTGGAGACGACCAGCGAGATCAGCAGCAGGAAACCGATGGCCAGCACGTACGCCAGGCCGCGCAGCCGCAGCGAGGCCATGCGCCACCAGGCCTTGTTGTCGGTCGCGGGGGGGTGGCCGGACGTCCAGAGCCGCTCCAGGGCGGATTGCAGTTCCACGAACACCCCGGTCGCGCCCGACAGCAGCAGCACGAAGCCCGCGATGGAGGCCAGCCGGCCTTCGGAGGGCTCCCGGGCGCTGGACAGTGCGAGCTTCACGACCTCCGCGCCGCGCTCGCCCATCACGGACTGCACCTGGGCGATCAGGTTGGTTTCGAGGTAGGACTTGTCGATCCACCAGCCCAGCACCCCCACCAGCAGCAGCAGCAAAGGCGCCAGGCTCAGCATGCCGTAGAACGACATGGCCGCGCTCATCCGCAGGCCGTCGGCGTCGAGCCAGAGATTGACGGCCCGCACGAGCGGCATGATGGGCTGGATGACGCGCTTGGCGCCCTCCAGGCAGCGGGTGAGGAACGGGGACGGCATGCGGCCATTGCAACGCATCGTCGAGCCGCCGGGTGTCGGAGCACTTCGCCATTGCACACCCGCAGGGGGGACACCGGCCCTCCCTATGCCATTCCCCACCGCCGGGATAACCGCAGGCCATTGCACGGATGGGCCAAAGGCGGGCATTATGGGGCGCAGGGGAATAGAAAGAGATCAGGCAGGGCACCATCGGCGGGCACCCGCCCTGCCGAGGGAACGCGCTTGCCCGCGCATTGCACAAGAAGAGCACGCATGAAGAGGGATTTCCTGCCATCCGATTCGACGGGCCGCTTCCTGGCCCTGCTTGCACTGACGATGATCGCCGCCCAGGTGGTGGCCTTCGTCTTCCTGCATTTTTCCAACCGGCGGATCGCCATGAACAGCGTGGATGCCGCACTGGAGGCGGGCGCGCAGACCTTCGAGTACACGGCCGCGATGCGGCGCGAATCCCGGCGGGTGGCCTCCGAGCTGATCTCCCGGGACTACGGCCTGCAGAACATCATCTTCAACGAGACCAACCGGGACACGGTGGAGTCGGCGCTCTACAACCAGCTGGCGCGGACCGGCGCCGAACTGATCGTGCTCACGGACCTGGACGGCACGCTGCGGGCGCGCTCGTCCGTGTCCGGGTTCCTGCGCGAGCGGGACGCGGCGCTGGACCACCGGCTGGAGCTGCTGGTGGCAAGCGTCCGCGAAGCGAGCCGCAACATGCGCACCATGGACGGGGAAGACGGCAAGCCCGTGCTGCACAACTGGGTCAAGGTGACGGTACGGGCACCCGTGCCCGTGGCGCACATCTACCTGGCCTTCCGGATCACGCACGCCGGCGCCCAGCAGTTCGCGCGCATGACGCAGCTGCAGATGGCTTTCCTCTCCCACGATGCCGAAGCCCACTACATCGTCCACGCGAGTACCCTGCCCGTGTCCATCCCCATGGACGGCATCGGCCGGCACGCCAAGGACCAGAGGCCTTTCTCCGCCAGCGACCCCGACGGCGCCGGCTACCGGGTCAAGGTCATCACGCTGGACGACTCCGGCCCCCTTCCCGTCAGCGCCGTGGTGGCCAAGCCCTTCGCGCCGGTCATGTCGCCGTTTCTCAAGCTGGAGGCGCTGTTCGCCTTCAGCGTGCTGATGAGCGCGGTCATCTCCATCGTCGCGGTCAAGGTGGTGGCCAGCCGTGTGGTGACGCCCCTGGAGGACGTGGCGCAGAAGGATGCGCTCACCGGGCTCGCCAACCGCCGCACTTTCGATGCCCGGCTGCTGCGTGCCGAACAGGATCTGCAGAGGTCGGGCACGGGCTTCGCTGTGATGCTGATGGACCTCGACAAGTTCAAGTCCGTCAACGACACCTACGGGCATGACGCGGGCGACGTGGTGCTCAAGGAAGCCGCGGCCCGCATCCAGAAGATCATCCGCTCGTCCGACACGCTGGCCCGGCTGGGCGGCGACGAGTTCGCGATCCTCGTGCGCACCGACGACCCGCAGACGCTGTCCCACATCGCCACCGCCATCGTCGAGGTGGTGCGCCAGCCCATTCCCCTGCAGCCCGGCCTGGCGGCCGAAGTGGGCACCAGCATCGGCATCGCCTTCGCCCCCGCGCACTCCCGGCGCGGCGCCGAGGTGGTGCATTGGGCCGACCAGGCGATGTACACGGCCAAGCGGCGCGGGGGCGGGTTCGCCATGGCGGAGAGCGCGAAATCGGCGGCGGAGGCATCGCTGGACATCGCGTCGCAACGGTGACCGCTCCGCTCCGGCTCAGGCCCCCTGCCCCATCGCCGGATCGGACACGGAATGCCGGCCCGTCTCGACGCGGCCCGCGAAGCGGCGCACGAAGGCAGGGGCCGCGCTGCAGCGCACGGTGAAGTCGTACCAGTTGCCGCTGTCGCCCAGGGCCCAGGCCAGTTCCTCCACCGCGCCGGGCTGCACGGTGCGCGTCCAGGGGCCGTCCGAGCGGTAGGCGCGGGCCTCGGCGGTGAAGCCGATGGCCGCGGTGCCGCGGTTGTAGAGCTTCACGCGCACCTGCGGCGGGTCGCACAGTTCGTAGCAGACCTGCACCTCGGGCATGCCTGCGGAGGCCTGCTGCGCGAGGTCGCCCGCGAAGGCGCGGTGGAAGCCGTTGGGACCCAGCACCCACAGGTCGTAGGCGCCGCCGTCGGCCGCCACGTTCCAGACGCCGTTCAGCGTCTTGCCGGCCTCGACCACGTAGCGGCGCGGGATCGCGTCCAGGTGCTTCCTGTCATAGACGTGGAACACCGCGGCGGGGCTGCCGGTCTTGGCCGTGTTGGCGAAGAGCAGCGTCACCGTGCCCGCGCCGGCATTCGCCTGGGCCGTGGCGTGCAGTTCATAGGGCAGCGCGCGCGAAGGCCGCACGCCCGGCGCCTGCACCGGCAGGGCCGCATCCGTGGCCGCGGCGGGTTGGGGCAGTTTGGCGGCACGCACCTGCGCGGCGATGCGCGCGTCCACGGCCGTCTTGCTGGTGCGGCCGGCCAGCGTGGGCAGGGCCTCGGTGTTCGGGTCGACGAAGTTGAAGCAGCTGGTCAGGTCGCCGCAGACCGCGCGGCGGTAGGCGCTGATCTGCGGCTCGGCCACGCCGAAGCGCTTCTCCAGGAACATGAGCGTGGAGGTGTGGTCGAACACCTGCGAATTCACCCAGCCGCCGCGGCTCCAGGGCGAGACGACCCACATCGGCACGCGCGGGCCGGGGCCGTAGGGCTTGCCGTCGGCCGCAGGCTGGCTGGAGGTGGCGGGCTGGAAGTCGTGGTATTCCACGGCCACGTCGGCGGCGGACAGCGTGCAGGCGCCGGCCAGGCTGCCGTCGGCGTTGCGCGAAGGCACGGCGGGCGACGGCAGGTGGTCGAAGAAGCCGTCGTTCTCGTCGTAGTTGATGAGCAGCACCGTCTTGCTCCACACCTCCGGATTGGCGGTGAGCGCGTCCAGCACTTCCTGCACGTACCAGCCACCCTGCGCGGGGCTCGACGGGCCGGGGTGCTCGCTATAGACCGAGGGCGCGATGATCCACGACACCGCCGGCAGCTTGCCCTGGCGGATGTCCTCGCGGAAGGTCTCCAGGAAGCCCTGCGGCATGGTGTTGCCGAAGCCCTTGGCGAGCGGGCTCAGGGCGTCGTCGATGGCCGGGTCGTAGGTGGGGCCGGCCAGATCCTGCGGCTGCGTGATGTCGGTCTTGGCCACGTAGAGCGGCTTGCGGTCCGCGGGCATCTTCTCGATCTCGGCGCGCCAGTGGCGAAAGCCCATCATCTCGTTGCAGCCGAAGTTGTCGATCAGGCTCTGGTAGACCTTCCACTTCACGCCGGCCTTCTCCAGGCGGTCGGCATAGGTCGTCCACGTCCAGCCTTCGGTGGAGGCGCCGACGTCGTTGCCTCCGTTGAACTGGTTGTTCAGGCCCGCCACGCGCACGCGGGAGCCGTCGAGCGGGCTGATGCCGTTGGGGCCGTTGGTGCCCGTCCAGTAGAAGAGCCGGTTGGCGATGGTGCCCGTGTGCATGCCGCAGTGGTAGTGGTCGCACAGCGTGAAGGCATCGGCCAGGGCGCGCTGGAACGAGACCTCGGCCGTCTCGTAGTAGCCCATCGAGAGGGGCAGTTTCGCATCGGGCCAGCGCGACATGCGGCCATGGTCCCAGGCCGCCTGCGAATCCACCCAGGTGTGCGGCGTGCTGCCGGCGCGCTGGGCGTTGCCCTGGGCCTCGTCCAGCCGGAAGGGCACGTAGGTGCTGGCGGGCGTGGTCTTGGTGTAGGTCTGGTAGAAGACATTGCGGCCATTCGGCGTGGGCACGGCGAAGCGGTCGCCGAAACCGCGCACGCCCTTGAAGGTGCCGAAATAGCTGTCGAACGAGCGGTTTTCCATCATCAGCAGCACCACGTGCTGCACGTCCTGGATGGTGCCGGTGGCGTTGTTCGCCTCGATGGCGAGCGCGCGCCGGATGGCGGGCGGGAAGGCCGTGAGCGTGGCCGCGGCCGCTCCGGTGCCGAGCACGCCGGAGAGGAACTTGCGTTTGGAGGAATCGACGGTCATGTTGGAGGAGTGTTTGTTGTACGAAGAAAGGCACGGGGCATGCACCGCGCGCGCGGCGTCGCGGCAGGCGCAGGGCAGGACAGGCGCCGGAGCGCCCGCGGGCCCGGCTCAGGGCTTGGGCGCGCAGTGCGTGTCAGGGTTGCCGCAGTGGGCGATGAAGCCGTTGGAGGCGTCGGAGCCGGAGCCGCCGCAGCCGGCCAGCAGCAGGCCGAACGCGAGCGTGCAGGCGGCCAGCAGGAAGCGGCCGAGGAGGGACGGCACGGTGGGCCGTGGATGCGAGGTCATGTCGTGGGGAGAGGAATGGAGAGGCTGGGCATTCTTCTCTCCGACTATTGCGCGGGAGTGACGTTTGGGTAACACGGCGGTTACGGGCCAGCGCAGTGTTGGTGAGCACGGCCAGTGCGCATATCCCAGTGATCTAGACTGACA
>NZ_FNEY01000011.1:28040-139901 GCF_900100305.1 Paracidovorax citrulli
GTTCCGGCCAGTGCGCATATCCCAGTGATCTAGACTCTGATCGCGATAACCCCTTGATTCGTCAAGGGGTTTTTCGCTTTTGCGGTCCAGGAAAACATGGCGTCTGGCTAGAAAAGATCGAACTGGTCGGGTGCTTTTTGCGCTGGTTGCCGGCTGCGGCCATGGAAGGAAATGGCGCGTTCGTACTGCTTGTCGGTGAACTGGAAGATATGCACTTTGCCGCCGGGCGGCAAGGCCTGTTCCACCTGCCTGCAGAGCGTGTCCACCTGGGCCTGGCTGGTGCAAAAGCGCAGGTAAACGCTGAACTGGCTCATCTGGAAGCCCGCGTCCAGCAAGGCATTGCGAAACCCCGTGGCCGCCTTGCGTTCGGCCTTGGTGATCACGGGCAGATCGAACATCACCACCATCCACATCAGTCGGTACCCCGTCAGCATGGTTTGCAATCCTGTCGGTCGGCATCAATCGGGATCGAAGTTCCCTGCCAGCGACAGCGGCAGCCCGGGCAGAGGCAGGTCCAGCCGGAGCCTTTCCCCCAGATACACCTGGGCCAACGAAGTCGCCATGCGCTGCATGCACACCATGACGGGCGTCACGCCCTGCAGGGTCTGCATGTCGTCGTACAGCACACGCACCAGGGCGCGCTTGGTCTCGGGCGTGACGTGGGCTTCGCCCACCCGATGCAGTTGCCAGACCTTGAGGTCCACCACCGGCCGGAAGGGCTCCATCAGATCGTCCACCAGCCGCATGGGATTGGCATCGTTGCTGTGGTGCAGGCCCAGGCTGGGGTGTAGGCCGGCCGCCACCACGGCGCGGGCGGTGGCGGAGCGCAGCACGGTGTAGCCGTAGTTGAGCAGCGCATTCAGGCCGTCGCCATCCTGGTCGCGCCGGAAATCCGCACCGAACAGCAGGTTCCAGTAGCGCTTGGCCCCCTGCCCTTCGATGTTCTCGGGGTCACCGCTGCGCACCTTGCCCACCAGGGCCAGCAGCGGGGCCGTGGCGGCGCCTGCGGCTTCCAGCGCAGCGGCCTGCTGTTCCAGCTTGGCCTTGACTACGGTGGCCCAGAGGCGCTTGAGCAGCGGCAGTCCGGCGGCCAGTTGCGCTTCGATGCGCTTGGCCTGCACATGGTGGCCGTCGACGGGCAGCAGCATGCCGACCGCGTTGTGGTTGGCTCCGCAGAGCACGAAGGGCGCCCCGCGTTCGGCCAGTGCCACCAACAGGTTGTTGGTGTAGCTCAGGCCGTGGGCATTGGCGATGACGGCGGCGATGTCGTCCAGGGGGATCTGGCCGAGTTCCTTGCGCTCTCCCTCGGTGTCGCGCACGACGAGAAAGCCGCGATGCACAAAAAGGTGCCGCCTGTCGTCCGCGATTTCGACGATGCGGCCGACCATGGTGCGTCAGCCCTTGAAACCCGGATCGCGGAGTTCGCCGATGGGAGAGATGGTGACTTGGCGGGCCCTGGCTTTTTGGAAAGAACCAGCCATCTTGGAGACATAGGGCAAATCGCCGCTTCTGTTGCGGGCATCCACGTTAGCTTGATTTACCTCTGACATGAAGACCTGTCCCGCCGCAGACATCTTCGCGATGCGCAAAGTTTGCAGGTTCCCATCACCTGTCTCCAGCCGCACGCTATCGCCAATCACCAGCCGCATGGCCAATGCCCGCCCATTCTGGCCTTGGGTTGGATGCCGCAACTGCTGTAGGCCGCCTTCCCGCACGATGCGATACGCATCGAAGGTGGAGATCACCCGCCCTTCCCACTTGCCCTCGTCGTTGACGGTGATCTCGATACAGTAGTTGCTGCCGCCCACATAGCCCTTGTAGGGCAGCGGCCGGCCTTCGGCATCGACGCCATGACGCATGGGTTGGCGGGGCTCGGCAATGCGGATCAGGTTGCTGATCTCGCGCCCCGCACTGCCGTCGACCTTGCGGCGCTGCTTGATGCTGCCGTCGCGCAGGATGCCGTAGCTGGTCTCCTCCATCATGGCGCCTTCGAAGCCGTGGTCGGGCTTGTGGCTGACCCAGATGTGGCGCACGGCGCGCTCCACGTGGGCGCGGTAGGTGGGCCAGGGCAGCGGCATGTCTTCGACGAGGCGTGTCAAACCATCTTCACGCGCCTGCGCGTTGGCCTGGGCGAAGCGCTGCATCATGCGCTGGTCGGTCACGCCGATCACGCAGGCATCCACCGCATGGTGGCGGTGGTCGTTGCGGTTCTTCTCGCCGTCCAGGCCCAGCACGTCGTTCAGGCCGAACTTGCCGCGCAGTAGCGCCGTCATCTGGCCTGGGATCACCCGCGTGGCGCTGCCGGGGCACACCAGCCGCAGGTATTCCGCCGCCACGCGCGACAGATAGCGCGTGTCGTTGAGCGCACGGGCCAGGAAGTCCTTGTCCTCGCCCAGCCAGCGTTCATAGCCGTCGGGCGCGAAGCGGTAGCGCTTGCGCAGCGGCATCCGCTCGGCACGCTGCAGGATGCCGTCATAGATCCATCCGTGCGCCTCGAAGTCTGCGCGGGCATCCCACGGCGTGCGGTTGCGTTTGATGCGATTGGCTTCGCGCAGGGCCACCGTGCGGTTGTTCAGACTGTCGTCCAGGGTCACCGAGAACGGCAGGATGTGCTCTATCTCGACGCGATCGCCCAGCAGCATGTTCGCGCTGATCTGCACGCCGCTGTAGGGACAGCGGCGGTCGGCCGCGTCGCGGCTCAGCTCTTCCCACAGGATCCATTTCTGGATGTCCAGAGCGCGCACCCGTTCCTCGCTGATGCCCAGCACCTCGGCGATGGAGCGGCGGATGCGCGCGTTGCGGCGCTGGTTGTCCGCCTGCCGCTGCTGCGCTTCCAGCTTCTGCTCGCGGCTCTGCTTGAGATCGCGCGCCAGCTCGATCACCACTTCGGCCGGCCGGCCATAGCGACGGATCAGTGCGTTGACCACCGTGCGCATCTGGTTCAGGCCGATGTGAACGGTGGGGTTGGCGATCTTGCCGTAGCGCTTTTCTTCTGCGTCCTCGGGTTTGCCGCTGCCGAAGGCCACATGGCGCTGCAGCGCCCGCCCGTAGTACGGCAATTGCCTGAAGATGGGGACCGGCTTGATCTCTCCGGTAGAGGCAATGGTGCGTTCGCCGATGCATTCCACCTCGTCATCACCGTGGCCGAAGCTGAAACCCAAGTCGCTATGGTGCGCGAAGCCGGCCGCCTGCACGGCCTTGTCGTAGGTGATGACGTCGCGCCGCAGCTCCGGCACGATGCGGGCCAGTGCCGTGCGTCCCAGACTGCCGTAGCCTTCCGGCAGGCCGGCATTGGCGATGGCCTGCGCCCGCGCCTCGTCCACGCCCGTGTGTTCCTGCAGCCAGGCGATCAGGCGCGGCTCGCTTTCCTCGGTCATCAGCTGCGTGACGATCTCGTCCTGCAGGGCCGCATCGAAGTCCGTCCAACGCGGGCCGAACAAGTGCTTCTTGCCCAGCGCTGCCGCCGTGGCATTGCCTTTGAGGCCATCGCGCTTGGCGTCTTCCAGGTTGAAGAGAGCCGAAAAGCCCAGCGCCTTGCGCATCGCGGTGAAGGTCACTTTCGCCTGCTTCTCCAGCAGCGCCACGATCTGGTCGCGCTGCGTCAGGGTTAGCGGCTCTTCGCGCAGTTCACCCTCCAGCAGGCGCAGATTGTTGACCTCCTGGTAGATGCGGAAGCGCTGCGTGCTGGGTAGCGCCAGCAGGGCGCGGGGCTCGTCGGGTACCAGCGTGCAGCGGCCGGGCTGGACGGGACGCAGCTTGCGCTGGTGCAGCAGGGTGTCGCGCAGTTCGAAGCGGGCGGTCTCGTTGAACAGCACGGGGTTGAAGGCCGCCTGCGCGGCCCACAGCGCATCGAACTCCTGCGCCACCATGGCACGATCCACGTACAGGTCGTAGCGCTTGTCGATGCGCGGCTTGCCTTCATCGTTGGTGTAGCGGTTTTCGCGATAGCGGGCACGTACGCCCTGGCCTTTCACGCCTTCGGGCTTTTGCTCCATGCGCGCTTTCCAGAACCACTCACCCACCGTGCGGCAGCCGGATTCCTGCATCTGTGCCCGCAACGTGCCGATGGCCTGCTTGAGCGCACCGCTGTCGTTGTCCTTGCGGTCGGTCTTGCGGTTGCTCTGGAAACCCCGTCTCTGGTTCAGGTGGAACAGCGCGCGGCCGAATTCTTCCGGCTTGAGAGTGGACTCCAGCCCTCGGGCGCGCAACTCGTAGGGATTGAGCTTTTCCAGCGCCTTGCGGGCTGCCTCGTCCTGCGGAAAGAAACCATGCCGCTCCAGCGCGGCCAGCATGCGGGCCTTGCGCTTGAGGAGCCGGTCGCGCCGCCTTCGCATCGCACGTGCCGCGCGGCGGGTGACTGCCAGGGACGAACCGTCCTTTGGGTTACGGCCATCGCTGAAGATGCGTACGCCGGCCTTGATGATGGCCGAAGGCTCACCCGGCGCGCTCAGACGAAGCACGGCCCAGCCCAGCGACGTGGAGCCCAGGTCCAATGCCAGCCGATAGGCCAGCGGTTTTTCTTTCTGCATGCGTTCCCCCTCTGCTCTGCTATTTGCCGTTTGTAGCGGATTCGGGTAGATTCGCAAACACTCAGATCACTGGGATATGCGCTCTGGACGCTAACAAGCTGAAAGATGCACCAAATGGAAGGCCCCGCATGCGGGGCCTTCGTCTTTTCCGGGGCAGGACGCAAATCAGAGATTCGGCGCCAGCAGCCGCTCCAGCACCTTCTCGTCCATCCCGCGCCGCTCGGCCATGTCGTGCAGCTGGTCCTCCCCGATCTTGCCGACGTTGAAGTACGTGCTCTCGGGGTGGCCGATGTAGAAGCCGCTCACGCTGGCGGCGGGGGTCATGGCCAGGCTTTCCGTCAGGCCCATGCCGATCTCCTCGCACTGCAGCACGCGGAAGAGGTCGGTCTTGGCGCTGTGGTCCGGGCAGGCGGGGTAGCCGGGCGCTGGGCGGATGCCCTGGTACTTCTCGGCGATCATCTCTTCGTTGGTCAGCTGCTCGCCGGCCGCATAGCCCCAGAGGTCGGTGCGCACGCGCTGGTGCAGGCATTCGGCGAAGGCTTCGGCGAGGCGGTCGGCCAGGCCCTTGAGCATGATGGCGGAGTAGTCGTCCAGCGCGTCGATGAAGGCCTGTTCCTTCTTCTCCACGCCCAGGCCGGCCGTCACGGCGAAAAGGCCGGCGTAGTCGGCGATGCCGCTCTCCTTGGGCGCGACGAAGTCGGCCAGGCACCGGCTGGGGCGCATCACGCCGTCGATCACCTGCTTTTCGGTCTGCTGGCGCAGGCCGTACCAGGTCATGGCGACTTCGGTGCGCGATGCGTCGGTGTAGAACTCGATGTCGTCGCCCACGCTGTTGGCGGGGTAGAGCGCCAGCACGCCGCTCGCGCTGAGCCAGCGGCCTTCGATGATCTTCCTGAGCATGGCCTGGCCGTCGGCGAAGACGCGGCGGGCCTGCTCGCCCACCACCTCGTCGTCGAGGATGGCGGGGTACGGGCCGGCCAGGTCCCAGGTCTGGAAGAAGGGGCCCCAGTCGATGTATCTGGCCAGCTCGCCCAGGTCGAAGTTCTTGAACACGCGGCGGCCCAGCAGGCGGGGCGGCTGCGGCTGGTAGGTGCTGAAGTTGACGGGCGTGCGGTTGGCGCGTGCCTTGGCCAGCGGCCACATCGGCGTCTGCTTCCTGTTGGCGTGCTGCTGGCGCACCTTGTCGTAGTCGGCGTTCAGCTCATCGACGTAGCTCTGCGCGCCGTCGCCCAGCAGGCTCTGCGCCACGCTCACGCTGCGCGAGGCGTCGGGCACATACACCACGGGGCCTTCGTAGTGCGGCGCGATCTTGACGGCGGTGTGCACGCGCGAGCAGGTGGCGCCGCCGATCAGGAGCGGGATCTTCCGGACGCGGAAGTGGTCGTCCTTCTGCATCTCGCCGGCCACGTACTGCATCTCTTCGAGGCTGGGCGTGATGAGGCCCGACAGGCCCACGATGTCCGCGCCCTCGACCTTGGCCCTGGCGAGGATCTCGTGGCACGGGACCATCACGCCCATGTTCACCACCTCGAAGTTGTTGCACTGCAGGACCACGGTGACGATGTTCTTGCCGATGTCGTGCACGTCGCCCTTCACGGTGGCGATGACGATCTTTCCCTTGCTGCGCACGTCGCGGCCGGCGAGTTCGTCCTGGCGCTTTTCTTCCTCGATGTAGGGGATCAGGTGGGCCACGGCGGACTTCATCACGCGCGCGCTTTTCACCACCTGGGGCAGGAACATCTTGCCGGCGCCGAACAGGTCGCCCACGATGTTCATGCCGTCCATGAGCGGGCCTTCGATCACGTGCAGCGGGCGGCCGCCCCCGGCCAGGATCTCCCGGTAGGCCTCTTCCGTGTCCTCCACGATGAAGTCGGTGATGCCGTGCACCAGCGCATGGGCGAGCCGCTCGCGCACCGGGGCGTTGCGCCATTCGAGCTTCCTGCTCTCGTCCTTGGCGCCGCTCTTGGCGGTCTCGGCGATCTCGACCAGGCGCTCGCCCGCGTCGGGGCGGCGGTTGAGCACCACGTCTTCCACGCGCTCGCGCAAGGTGGGCTCCAGGTCGTCATAGACGCCCACCATGCCGGCGTTGACGATGCCCATGTCCATGCCGGCCTTGATGGCGTGGTAGAGGAACACGGTGTGGATGGCCTCGCGCACCGGGTCGTTGCCGCGGAAGCTGAAGGACACGTTGGAGACGCCGCCCGACACCTTGGCGCCCGGCAGGTTCTGCTTGATCCAGCGCGTGGCCTCGATGAAATCCACCGCGTAGTTGTTGTGCTCCTCGATGCCCGTGGCCACCGCGAAGATGTTGGGGTCGAAGATGATGTCCTCGGGCGGGAAGCCGACTTCATCGACCAGCACGCGGTAGGCGCGCTCGCAGATCTCGATCTTGCGCGCGTAGGTGTCGGCCTGCCCCACCTCGTCGAAGGCCATGACCACGGCGGCGGCGCCGTAGCGCTTGACGAGGCGCGCCTCGTGCTTGAACTTCTCCACGCCCTCTTTCATGCTGATGGAGTTGACGATGCCCTTGCCCTGGATGCAGCGCAGGCCGGCCTCGATCACCTCCCACTTGGAGGAGTCCACCATGATGGGCACGCGGGCGATGTCGGGCTCGGAGGCGATGAGCTGCAGGAAGCGCACCATGGCGGCCTTGCTGTCGAGCATGGCCTCGTCCATGTTGATGTCGATGACCTGGGCGCCGTTCTCCACCTGCTGGCGCGCCACGGCCAGGGCCTCTTCGTACTGGCCGTTGAGGATCATGCGCGCGAAGGCCTTGGAGCCCGTCACGTTGGTGCGCTCGCCGATGTTGACGAACAGCGTGCCCTCGCCGATGGAAACCGGCTCCAGGCCGGACAGCTTCATGGGAGGAAGGGAATGGGGGGCGGACATGGGGCTCACCTGCGCGGACGGTGGGAAAGGACAGGTGAGCGTCGTTGGCATCGATTCTTCGGCACGGGCTCCGAGCCTGACGGCGCACCCGCGGCGGTCGTGACCGACGCCGGCGGACGGGCCGCTGCAACGCTCCTCGGAGGGCGGGCGGATTTTAAACGGGGACGGCGGTGCGCCGCCGGGGGAGGCCTCTTCGCCTAGCGCACGGGCAGGAACTGCAGGAAGGTGCCGCCCACCAGGTTCTGCACGTAGCTGATGGCGGCGCGGCGGTACTTCTCGGCCACCACGCCGGCCAGCAGGTCGAGCCGCGCGATGATCTTGCCGAACTCGCGCTCGAAGCTCACGTTGCGCACGTCCGGGCCGATCTCGTCGGCCAGCAGCAGCGGCCGGCCGTCGGGGCCCTGCCGCTGGGCGATGAGCCAGACGGCGATTTCCACGTTGCGCGCGGCGTTGTAGAGGTGCTGCGCATCCAGCCCGTCGATCAGGAAGAAGCGGGTCTTGCCGCCGTGGGCGGTGACGATCATGTCGGCCGTGGCGTGGATGACCGCGGCCACCCGGTCGCCCGTGAACCCGGGGCTGAGCGAGTAGGCCAGCGCGGCGATGTCGCGGCGCCCCTGCAGCGGCGCCCAGGGCTGGCGCTGCTCGATGGCGTCGCGCACGCGCTGGGCGGCCAGGATGCGGCCCGGCAGCTGGTCCGGTGCCTGGCCCTTGCGCCACTCGGCCGGGTTGCGGCGGTAGAGCTTGTCCATCAGCCGGTAGAGGCTGTCCAGGTTGGCGCGCATGCCCAGCGTGGCCATGCGGTTCACGTCGGACTGCGCCAGTTCGGTGGGCTCGATGTCGGCGGCCTGCACCTCGCCGCGCTCGGTATGGGCGGGCGTTCCGCAACCGGCCAGCAGGGCGCCGGCCAGCGCGCAGCCCTGCCCCAGCAGGCAGCGGCGGGAAAGGAGGGAATCGGCCTTCGTCATCACACGCGGATTATGGGCAGGCGCCGGGTGCGCTCCATCCCGGGCGCGGTGCTGCAGCGCACCAAATGCAGGCAGCGCGGCAGGCCGGAGCAGAGATGCACCATGCCCGCGCGTTCCGGCAAGTTTCTTCCACGATCCGGCCAGCGAACTTATCCACCCTCGGTGGGTTGCTCCTCTTTTTGATACTGGCACGCAAATCGCTTTTGGCTGGGCACTGGTCCGACCTGTCAGGCCACCGATCCACCGAGCCCATGCACCGCATTCCCTCCTCCGTCGCGCAGACGCTGCAGCAGCAGATCCTGAGCGGCCACTACGCCAGCGGCAGCCCGCTGCCCGCGCAGCGCGAACTGGCGCAGCGCCTGGGCATCAGCCGGGCCTCGCTGCGCGAGGCGCTGTCGGTGCTGGAGACGCTGGGCCTGGTGGACATCCTGCCCGGCCGGGGCGTGATGGTGCGGGGCCCGCATGCCAGCGGCGAGCGCACGCACCGCGCCTTCGCCACGCCCGAGATGGGCACCCTCTCGCCGCGCCAGCTGATCGAGCTGCGGCTGGTGCTGGAGCCCGGATGGACAGCCCTGGCCGCCGGCCGCGCCGACGCGGGCGCGCACCACCAGTTGCAGTGGCTGCAACAGCAGCAATCCGAAGCGCTGCGGCGCAACGACCTGCTGAGCGCCGCCGAGGCGGACCTGCATTTCCACCTGCTGCTGGCGCAATGGTCGGGCAACCCCGGCCTGATCGCCATGGCGCGGCAGCTGGAGCCGGCCATCGCCCACAGCCTGCGCCTGCCTTTCGCCCGCACGGGTGCCGACGACGAGCCCGCGCGCGAGCACGGCGCGATCGTGCAGGCGCTGCGCGCGGGCGATGCCGCGGCCAGCGCCCAGGCCATGCACGCCCACCTGCTGTCGGCGGCGCGCCGCGGCGGCATCGACATGGATGCGCCGGAGGCCCCCGCGGCCGGCGCGCCGGCTTCCTTTCGCCTCGTTCCCCCCTCTCCCCCTTTCCCTGAAGGAGTTTTCCAATGACCCGCACCGCCACTTTCCCCTCGACCGCCCGCCGCGGCGCCCTCCACGCCCTGCTGGCCGCCACGGCCTTCGCGGCCGCAGCCCTGGGCGGCGCGGCGTCCGCCCGTGCCGACGTGCTGGCCAACATCCAGAAGGCCGGCGTGGTCCGCGTGGCCATTCCGCAGGACTTCCCGCCCTTCGGCTCGCTGGGCACCGACCTGAAGCTGCAGGGCTACGACATCGACATGGCCAACCTGGTGGCCAAGGAGCTGGGCGTGAAGGTCGAACTGGTGCCCGTCACCAGCACCAACCGCATCCCCTACCTGACCACCGGCAAGGCCGACCTGGTGATCTCCAGCCTGGGCAAGAACGCCGAGCGCGCCAAGGTGATCGATTTCACCCAGGCCTACGCGCCCTTCCCCAAGAGCGTCTATGGCCCCAAGGAGGCCGCCATCAAGGGCCCTGCCGACCTGGCAGGCAAGACCATCGGCGTGACGCGCGGCTCCACCGAAGACCTGTCGCTCACCAAGCTGGCCCCGGCCTCTGCCACCATCAAGCGCTATGAAGACAACAACGCCACGGCGCAGAGCTACCTCACCGGCCAGGTGCAGCTGGTGACGCTGGGCAACATCGTCGCCAACGCCGTGAACGAGCGCACCAGGCTGCGCCAGCTGGATGCCAAGTTCGCCGTGGAAGACACGCCCTGCTACGTGGGTGTCGCCAAGGGCGAGGACGCGCTGCTGCGGAAGGTGGACGCGATCATCACCAAGGCCAGGTCCGACGGCCGCCTGAACGACATGTCGCAGCGCTGGATGAAGATGCCGCTGCCCGCCACGCTGTAAGCGGCCGGGACCGCACCGTCCGCACAGGGCCACGTTGACCGGAAGAGACCTCCTCCATGGCATATGCATTCGACTTCGGCGCCGTCTTCGACTACAGCGGCCAGCTGGCGCAGGGCGCCGCCTTCACGCTGGGGCTGACGGCGGCCGGTGCCGTGCTGGGCGGCGTGATCGGCGTGGCCGGCGGCGTCTGCCGCGCCTGGCGCATCGCGCCGCTGAACTGGCTGTTCAAGCTGTATGTGGAGGCCATCCGCAACACGCCCTTCCTGGTGCAGCTGATGTTCGTGTTCTTCGGCCTGCCGTCGCTGGGCCTGCAGCTCAATGAATGGCAGGCCTGCCTGCTGACCACCGTGGTCAACCTGGGCGCCTACCTCACGGAGATCGTGCGGGCCGGCATCCAGGAAACGCCGCGCGGCCAGCTGGAGGCCGCGAGCGCGCTGGGCATGGGCCGCTGGGCCTGCTTCCGGCACGTGGTGCTGCGGCCCGCGCTGCAGAAGGTGTGGCCCGCGCTCAGCAGCCAGATCGTCATCGTGATGCTGGGCACCTCGGTGGTGTCGCAGATCGCGGCGCAGGACCTGACCTTCGCCGCCAATTTCATCCAGTCGCGCAATTTCCGCGCGTTCGAGACCTACATCGTGGTGACGGCGCTCTACTTCGCGCTGGCCCTGCTGCTGCGCCAGGCGCTGGCCTGGATCGGGCAGCACGTCATCGTGGCGCGCCGCGCGCCGGCCGGAGACGCCGCATGATCGCCGACATTCCCCTGCTGCCCATCCTGCTCAAGCTGGCCGAAGGCCTTTGGGCCACCCTGCTGCTGTCGCTCATGGCTTTCGCGCTGGGCGGCGCGGCCGGCCTGGTGGTGCTGTTCGCCCGCGTGGGCCGGCACCCCGGCCTGCAGCGCGTGAGCCGCACCTATATCCAGGTGTTCCAGAACACGCCGCTGCTCATGCAGATGTTCCTGGTGTTCTTCGGTGCGTCCATGGCGGGCTTCGACGTATCGCCCTGGGCGGCCGCCGCCATCGGCCTCACGCTCTACACCAGCGCCTACCTGGCCGAAGTCTGGCGCGGCTGCGTGCAGGCCATCCCGCGCGGGCAGTGGGAGGCGTCGTCCAGCCTCGCCATGGGCTACTTCCAGCAGATGCGCCACGTGGTGCTGCCGCAGGCCGTGCGCCTGGCCGTCGCGCCCACCGTGGGTTTCTCGGTGCAGATCGTCAAGGGCACGGCCGTGGCCTCGATCATCGGCTTCGAGGATCTCACCAAGCTCGGCTCCATGCTGGCCAACGCCACCTTCCAGCCCTTCCTCATCTACGGGCTCGTCGCCGCCGGCTACTTCCTGCTGTGCTGGCCGCTGTCCGCCTGTGCATCCCATCTGGAGAAGAAACTCTATGCCGCTCGTTGACGTCTGCGCCGTGCACAAGTACTACGGCGACAACCATGTGCTCAAGGGCGTCGATCTGCGCGTCGAAAGCGGCCAGGTCGTGGCCATCATCGGCCGCAGCGGCTCGGGCAAGAGCACGCTGCTGCGTTCCATCAACGGGCTGGAGTCGATCAACGACGGCCAGATCGTCGTCGATGACGCCGTGCTCAAGGGATCGCAGGCCACGCCCGCGCAGCTGCGCGCGCTGCGGCTGAACGTGGGCATGGTGTTCCAGCAGTTCAACCTGTTTCCGCACCTCACGGCGGGGGAAAACGTGGCGCTTTCGCCCGTGGTGGTCAAGGGCACGAAGAAAGCCGAGGCCCGGCAGCTGGCCCGCGAGATGCTCGCCAAGGTGGGCCTGGCCGAGAAGTACGACGCCTACCCCGACCAGCTCAGCGGCGGCCAGCAGCAGCGCGTGGCCATCGCCCGCGCCCTGGCCATGCAGCCCAAGGTGCTGCTGTGCGACGAGATCACCTCCGCGCTGGACCCGGAGCTGGTCAACGAGGTGCTGGCGGTGGTCAGGCAACTGGCCACCGAGGGCATGACGCTCATCATGGTCACCCACGAAATGCGCTTCGCCCGCGACGTGGGCGACCAGCTGGTGTTCATGCACCAGGGCCGCGTGCATGAATGCGGGCCCGCCAGGGAGTTGTTCGCCCAGCCGCGCACCCCGGAGCTGGCCGGCTTCATCGGCGCGGTGCAATGAGCGGGGCAGTAGTGCTGCCGGTGCGGCCCCTCACCGCCGAAGCCTTCGCGCCCTACGGCCAGGTGATCGCACCGGGCGGCAACGGCACCCGGCAGATCCCCATCAACGACGGCCGCTGCATGCGCCACCACGACCTGGCCCGGCCCTTCGCCGCCGGCCCCGGCACCGTGGCCTTCAGCCTGTTCGATGCCGCAGCCACCGCGCTGCCCGCGCGGCTCACGCTGATGGAGCGGCACCGGCTGGGCAGCCAGTCCTTCGCGCCCTTCGGCGCCGCGCTGCAGCTGTTGGCCGTGGTGGCCGATGCGGGCATCGCGCCCGAAGCGCTGGGCCCGGAACACCTGCGCGCCTTCGTCACCGACGGCCGGCAGGGGCTGCAACTGGCCCCCGGCGTGTGGCACCACCCGCTGCTGTCGCTGCAGGCCGGCCTCTGGCTGGTGGCCGACCGCATCGCGGCGGAGGTGGATTGCGACGTGGTGCGCATCCACGCCTGGGGCGTGGACTGCGGGCTGTAGGGCCGCGCGCTACAGGGCCGCGGCCTCGCGGGTGGCGAGCGCCGCATGCACCCGCACGATGTCTTCCGTCACCCGCAGGAACGCATCCACGTCCTGTGCCGTATGGCAGTGCAGCGGCGATACGCGCACCGCGCCGGCGAGGCCGAAGGATTCGAGCATGCGCCGCGAATACAGGCTCGCCACGCTGCGCTCATAGACCGTCACGCCGCGCAGGCCGTATTCGTGCACGGCCCGGGTGCAGTCCACCCCGTCGATGCCGATGGCGATGATGAGGTCGCGCAGGGTGAGGTCCGGGTGGTCCAGGAACACCTGCACGCCGGGCATGCCGCGCAGGCCGGGGCGGGCCGCGCCGTCGCCGTCCAGCAGGCGCGCCAGCAGGCCGCGCTCGTGCAGCATGATGCGTTCGATGCCGGCCGCGAACAGGGCCCGGCGCGGCGGCTCGCCGGCATCCGCGCCCGCGTCCAGCACGGCGGCCAGCTCCGGCAGTTCCTTCAGGGCCTGGCAGCCCAGCCAGCAGACGTAGTCGGCGATCTCGGTCACCACGGCGAACTGCCAGGGCGAGGAACTGCCCAGGTCCCAGAAGCCCTCCGGCTTGGCCGAGAGCTTGTGGTGCGGCAGCGCGGCCGCGCGGTCCGACAGCCAGGCCAGGCCCGATCCCCGGCAGCCGAAGAACTTGTAGGGCGCGAGATTGATGCCGTCCACCGGCGTCTTCTGCAGGTCGATCAGGCCGTGGGGGGCGTGCTGCACGGCATCCACCACGATGTAGAGGTCGGGCTTCACGGCGCGGGCCGCGGCCACGATGCGCTCCAGGTCCAGCTTGGCGCCGGAGATGTTGGAGGCGTAGATCACGTTCAGCAGCGTCGTGCCTTCGTCCACCAGCCGCACGATGGCGTCCACGTCCACCCCGCCCGTGGCCGGATTGCTGGGCGCCACGCGCAGTTCGCGGCCGGTCTCGCGCGCATAGCGCTCCATGGCGTCGTAGGACGAGGGGTGCTCCAGCACCGTGGTGACCATGTTGGTGCCCGGCACGTTCAGCGCGATGGCACGCACCATCTCGAACATGGCGCCCGATGCGGTGAGCGCGGCATGCACGCTGCCGCCCTCGGCATTGAGCATCATGCGCAGGTCGTCGGTGCCCGTGGCCTGGATGGCCTGCAGCTCGCGCGCGACGGGGTGGATGCGCTCGGTGTTGTCGGGCACGGCGTCGATCTGCGCGAAGCGCTCCACCGCCGCCTTCAGGCGGAAGGAGCCGCCCGCGTTGTCGAAATACAGCCGCGGGCGCCCCGCGTGGTCGTGGTCCACCTGCAGGAAGCGGCCGCGCACCTCGCGCATCACCGCCTCCGGGAACAGCAGGCCCTGCGGGTAGCGGGCCGAAATCGCGTCGTGGCCAGCCATCACACGCCCTTCTTGCTGGGGTTGCGGTAGGCCTCGCGCACGGCGTCCGTCATCGGGAAGTTCAGGTTCACGTTGTTGGGCGGAATCGGCTGGGTGAACCAGCGGGCGTAGAGGCGCTCCATCTCGCCGCTCTTCATGAGCTGGGTGACGGTCTCGTCCACCAGTGCCTCGAACTGCGGATCGTTCTTGCGGAACATGATGCCGTAGGGCTCCTGGCGCAGCACCACGTCGCGCAGCATGCGGTACTCGCCCGGGTTGGGCGAGGAGGCGATGAGGCCGGCCAGTTGCACGTCGTCCAGCACATAGGCGTCGGCCCGGCCGTTGGCCAGCAGCAGGAAGGCATCGGCCGTGTCCTTGCCGCTCAGTTCACGCACGTCCAGCGCTTCGGCCCGCTTGTAGGTGCGCAGCAGTTGCACCGAGGTGCTGCCGGCCACGGTGGCCACCGTCTTGCCCGCGAGATCCGACAGGGAATTGATGCCCGAATTCTTTTTCACCGCCACGGTGATGCCCGCCACGAAATGGCTGGGCGCGAACGCCACCATCTGCTGGCGCACCACGGAATTGGTGGTGGTGGCGCAATCCAGGTCCACCGTGCCGTTCTGCATCAGCGGGATGCGGTTGAGCGAATTGAGCAGCGTGTATTGCACGCGCAGCGCCGGCAGGCCCAGCTTCGCTTTCACCGCCTCGACGATCTTCAGGCAGATGTCGTTGGAAAAGCCCACCGGATCGCCGCCGCCCTTGGGGCTGTAGGAGAACGGAATCGAGCTGTCGCGGTTGCCGATGTGGATCACACCGGTCTGCTTGATGCGTGCCAGCGTGTCGATCTCCTGCGCGCTGGCGGCGGCGCCGTGGGCCAGCAGGCAGGCGCCCAGCACGGCGACCAGGGAGGAGGACGAGAAAAGGCGGCGAGAGGTCATGGCGGGCACTCCTGGATGAAGGCGGCTGCGGACGGAGGAAAAGCCGTGGGCGGTCAGCGCCACGGCCGGGATGCATCCCATTGTGAAAGCCGCGTTATTTCCCGAAAAGCGATTTTTTGTGCTCGAATCGCATGAATAAAAGCGATGAATCGACACCCGCCATGATGACCTTCAAGCAACTGGAAGCCCTGTACTGGATCGGCCAGCTCGGCGGCTTCGCGCCCGCCGCCCGCAAGCTGCACACCACGCAGTCCGCCATCTCCAAGCGGGTGCACGAGCTGGAACAGGTCTTCGACACCGCCCTGTTCGACCGGAGCCAGCGCAGCGCGCGCCTGACGGAAAAAGGCGAGGAGATGTTCATGCTGGCGCGCAAGCTGCTGCGCGAGCGCGATGCGGCGGTGGAGCAGTTCGGCAAGCCCGGGGTGATCGAACGGCGCCTGCGCATCGGCGTGACGGAGCTCACCGCCATGACCTGGCTGCCGCGCCTGGTGGGCCTGGTGCGCGCCCACTACCCCAAGGTCACGCTGGAGCCCGACGTGGACGGCAGCCTGCCCCTGCGCGACAAGCTGCTGGCCGACGCGCTGGACCTCGTCATCGTGCCCGACGCCTTCACCGACAGCCGCCTGCCCGCCAAGCCCGTGGGCCAGGTCGAGAGCGCCTGGATGTGCCGCCCCGGCCTCGTGCAGTCCCCCGCCCCCGGCCGCCCCGTGCGCCTGCACGACCTGGCCGCCCACCGCCTGCTGGTGCAGGGCAATGCCTCCGGCACCGGCCGCATCTACGACGGCTGGATGCGCGAGCGCGGCGTGGAGCCCGCGGACACCCTGGTGGTCAGCAACCTGATCGCCCTGGCCGGCCTCACCATCTCCGGCCTGGGCGTGAGCTACCTGCCCCGCCACTGCCTCGCCCCCCTGGTCGCCGCCGGCATGCTGGCCGAGATCGAGGTGCAGCCACCGCTGCCGCCCGTGCCCTATGTGGCGATGGTGCGAGGGGAGCAGCGCAGCGCCCTGGTGGCGTCGGTGATCATGCTGGCGCAGTCGTGCTGCGACTTCACGCGGGTGTTCCAGGCGGGGGTGGATGTGGCCAGTGCAGAGCCCGGTCGCATGGAATCTCGACCAGGACCATTCCGGCAGGGCCGCGGTGCGAGCGCGTGACAACCTTCTGAAAGCGCTTCCTGCCCTGCCCCATGCCAACGATGGCCACCCCATCGACATCCTCGCCCACGACCAGGCCGCCTGGGACCGCCAGGCCGCGCAGAGCTGCGAATGGTCCGCCCCGGTCGGCCCTGAAGCCATCGCCGCCGCGCGCGCCGGACGCTGGCAGGTCCACCTCACGCCGGGCCCGCTGCCCGCGGGATGGCTGGAGCAGGTTGCCGGCCCTGCGCATCTTGCATGGCTGGAATGAATGGCGGTGTCGGCCGTGGATGCATGGGATATTGCTTCTGCGTACCATCCTCCCGGAGCGGGCGGCGGCGGCATCCCCGCATTCTCGCCCTGCCGCCTCCCCCCATGCACCGTGTCAGGCCACCCGCCCGGAAGCTCCCCAGATGATCGATTGGATCCCCGTAGTCTTCATTGTGTTCAAGGTGCTCGTGTTCGGCACGTGCATGTTCTTCGCCATCAAGTGGCATTACGACCAGAGCGGGAGGAAGATGGACAGGCGCGCGCTGCTGCTGGCCACCTGCAAGCTCGGTGCCGCCTTCCTGCTGGCGCTTGCCGTGGTGCTGTGGTTGACGTTCGCGCTGGCCAGGCATCTCGGGATGGACCTGAGCCTGCCTTGAGGGCAAAGACCGGGCGTGGATAGAGGTCCGCGTCCGGTCTTGCAGTGGCCGCCAAGAAGCGCAGTGTTTACCCGCCGTACGCCGTCAACGCCATCCGGTGGCTCGACCAGTCAAAGGCCGCATTGAGCATTGCAATGGACACCTTCTGCCCCGGGCCCAGTTCCGGGTCATGGCAGATGACGTCTCCGTCTTCGTCGATGCCCGTGAGCACGATGGCATGGGCAACCAGTTCATCGTTGGGAGACTCGATGCGGGCCTCCAGCGGGCCATGCTGATCGAGCAGGGCCCTGATCTTGTCGGCATCCCAGGACTTGCCTGCAGGAACAGGGATGTTCTTGAGCTTGGCCTTGCGGTTTCTCGTCGCGTAATCCAGTGGCCCATTCAGCTCCTTGGGCACGCCTTCCGCATCGTACAGGTAGGCAAGTTGTCCCTTGTCGAGAGGCGGTTGCCCGAAGTAAGCCCGCAGCATGTTCATGGTGGCTTCCCAGCACCCTCTCGTCCCATTCTGGGGAATATAGGGAACTACAAGCTTGCAGCCTCCCGACGAGGAGCTGGACCCGGCACTTTGAAAATGCCCTCCGCCCAACGTCCTCGGCTTGCCCGCCGCGATGTCCAGGATGCCTTTCCTCGGGCGGATGCCGGGCGCCTGGGCCTCGGCCAGGTTCTTCCTGCCAGGTGTCAACGGCATGGCGTTGCCGTGGGACGCGCTCTTTGCACGGGCAGCGGGCGCCTGCACGGCAGCTCCGCCCTCGCGGGCAGCGTTCATGTTCCTGTGGTGGGCCACCGCATGGGTGATATGCATTTCATCGTCCAGATACAAAATTGCGGCGACTCTACGCAGCGCGGCACGGACTGTGAAATGCAACCATTCGGCTGACGGGCGAGTGCTTCGCCCGGGTTGGCGAGCACAACCTCCTCCAGACCTGCCGCCTCAATCCATCCGGATGTTGCGGTCCTTGATCAGCGCGCCCCACCGCGCCATTTCCTTGTCCAGGTGCGTCGCCAGCTGCGCGGGCGTGCTGCCGATGGGCTCGGCGCCGATGGCGTCGAAGCGGGCTCTGGTTTCCGGCTGCTTCATGGCGTCCAGCAGGGCGGCGTTGAGCTTCTGCACGATGGGCGCGGGCGTGCCGGCCGGGGCGAACACGGCGAACCAGGGCGAGACCTCGTAGCCGGGCACGCCGGCCTCGGCGATGGTGGGCACGCCCGGCAGCGTGGCCGAGCGCCTGGCGCTGGTGACGCCCAGGGCGCGCAGCTTGCCGGACTGGATGTGCGGGGCGGCGGAGGTGATGCTGTCGAACATCAGGTCCACCTGCCCGCCCAGCATGTCGGTCATGGCCGGGCCGCTGCCCTTGTAGGGCACGTGCAGCAGGTTGAGTTTGGCCATGGAGGCGAACACCTCGCCGGCCAGGTGGATGGAGGTGCCGTTGCCGGCCGAGGCGTAGGTGAGCTTGCCGGGCTCGCGCTTGGCGTGCGCGATCACGTCGGCCACCGTCCTGTCGGGGCTGTTGGCGTTGACGACGAGCACGTTGGGCACGATGGCCAGCAGGCTGACGGGCGCGAAGTCCTTCACCGGGTCGTAGCTCAGCCTGGCGTAGAGCGCCTTGTTGGTGGCCATGCCGATGGAGGTGATCATGATCGTGTATCCGTCGGCCGGCGACTTGGCCACGGCGTCCGCGCCGATGTTGCCGCCCGCGCCGGGGCGGTTCTCGATCACGAAGGGCTGGCCCAGGGTGCGGCCGGCGCGCTCGCCCAGGGTGCGGGCGATGACGTCCATGGCGCCGCCGGGCGGGAACGGGACGACCCAGCGGACGGGCTTGGCGGGCCAGGCGGCGGCGTCGGCCTGCTGCGCATGGGCCGGCGCGGGCAGCACGCCCGCCAGGGCGGCCGCGGCAGCGACCGCGCCACCGGCCGCAAGGGCCAGGACGCGGCGGCGCGTGGGGGCATGGGCGGACGGCAGTGCGTGGGCGCGGATGGATGGCATGGTGCTTGTCTCCGGATTCTGAGGTTCGATGAGGGTTGGATGGATGAAGGGGTGGCGCAGGCGTCAGGCAGAGGGGGCGGCAGGCGCCGGCTCCGCGGCCGGGGCGGCGGCCTGGCGGCCCATGTCCACGTGCACGGGCGCGAGGCCTTCGCGGGCGCGGTCGAAACGGCGCAGTGCTTCGGGCAGCACCTCCACGCCGAAGCCGGGGCCATCGGGCAATTGCAGCGCGAAGTCGCGCACGGTCATGGGCGTGGCGACGATGTCGTCCACCAGCAGTTGCGGGCCGAACAGCTCGCAGTTGTGGTGCGTGCCGGGCAGCGTGGCGAAAACGTGGGCCGATGCGGCACTGCCCAGCGACGTTTCCAGCATGGTGCCGCCGTACCAGCCGATGTCCGCGGCCTCGGCCACGGCGGCGACTGCGCGGGTGCGCAGCAGGCCGCCGTGCTTGGCGACTTTCAGGGAGAAGACATGGCAGGCGCCCTGCCGCGCCAGCAGCATGGCGTCCTGCGGCGTGCAGACGGTTTCGTCGGCCATCACCAGCGCGCCGGCGGGCAGGCCGGCGGTGAGCTGGCGCAGGGCCTCCACGTTCCATTGCGCGACGGGCTGCTCGATCAGGCTCACGCCCGCATCGATGAGCTGCGGCACGTAGCGGCGCGCGGTGTTGCCGTCCCAGGCCTGGTTGATGTCCACGGTCATGCCGGCGCGCCCGTCCAGGCCGCGGGCGATGCGGGTGACATGGGCCACGTCGTCCTGCGGGGCGCGCGCGCCGATCTTGAGCTTGAAGATGCGGTGGCGGCGGGCCTCCAGCATGCGCTCGGCCTCTTCCACGTCGCGGGCGGAATCGCCGCTGGCGAGCGTCCAGGCCAGGGGCAGGCTTTCGTGCTGCTTGCCGCCCAGCAGCTGCCAGGCGGGCAGGCCCAGGGAGCGGGCCACGGCGTCGATGGCGGCCATTTCCACGGCGCTCTTGGCGAAGCGATTGCCCTTGCAGACGGCGTCCATGCGCGCCAGCAGTTGCTCGAAGCGGCCCGCGTCCTGCCCGGCCACGGCGGGGCCGAGGTACTGCGTGATGGCGTGCAGGATGGTCTCGGGCGATTCCTCGTTCCACGAGGGGCCGCCGATGGTGGCGGCCTCGCCGAAGCCGCAGGCGCCGTCCGCCAGCCACAGCTGCACCACCACCGGGCTCTGGCGGTGGATCGCTCCGAACGAGAACTTGTGCGGCCGGATGGTGGGGATGTCGAGGATGCTCGCCTCGATGCGCTCGATGCGCAGGCCGGCGGAGGGGATTGCGGTCATGGCTGCACCTTATCCCGGAGAAAGCCTGCGATCCAATGGTATATATGACACGATTCATTCGATGCCATCGAACGATAATGCACACCTGCCATTCACCCGTTCCACCCATTCCCCAGGAGCCGCCATGGAATTGCGCCAGTTGCGCTACTTCCTGAGCGTGGCCGAGACCGAGCACCTCACGCAATCGGCCGACGCGCTCTTCGTCACCCAGTCCACCCTGTCGCACGGCCTGCGGCAGCTGGAGGCCGAACTGGGGCTGCCCCTGTTCGACCGGCTGGGACGGGGGCTGAAGCTCTCGCAGGCAGGCATGGCCTTCCGCAGCCACGCGGCGCGTGCGCTGCAGGAACTGGAGGCCGGCCGCATGGCGCTGGCCGACATGGCAGGGCTGCAGGCGGGCACGCTCACGGTGGGCGTGATCCCCACCTTCCTGACCCACCTGGTGCCGGACGTGGTGGCCGCCTTCAGCGCGGACTACCCCGGCGTGCAGGTGGTGGTGCGCGACCTGCGCGGCGGCCCGATCGAAGAGCAGCTCATTGCCGGCCGGCTGGACGTGGGCATCTCCTTCCACCCCGCGCACCGCGAGGAGATCGAGGCCGAGCCGCTGTTCGAGGAGCGCCTGCAACTGGTGGTGCACGCGGGCCACGCGCTGGCGCGCCGCCGCACCTTGCGCACGCGCGAGCTGGCCGGCGTGCCGCTGGCGCTGCTGCCCCGGAGCTTCGCCACGCGCCGCATGATCGACGCGGCCTTCGCCCAGGCCGGCGTGGTGCCCGTGGTGCGGGTGGAGATGGAATCGGTGGACGCGCTGCTGCACGCCTGCCGCGGCGGGCCGCTGGCCACCATCGCGGCCGAGCGCGCGGCCGGCCAGGCCGGGCCGGACATGCGCGCGATCACGCTGACCGAGCCCGCCACCGTGCGCCGCGCGGGCGTGCTGTGGCGCCGGGATGCGTCGCGCAGCGCGGCAGCGCGGGAGTTCGTGGCGCGGCTGCGGCCCATCGTGGGCGCCACGGCCACCGCTGCCCGCCGTCCGGCAGCGTGCCGGACAATGCGGTGATGAACGACTCCCCCATGCAGAAGACCGCAGAGGCATCTCCCGATACCTCCGAAGCGCCCATCCAGGAAGCGCGCCTGTGGAGCGACGGACGCTGGACGGCCGAGGTGATCAAGAACGAAGACGACGACGGCTGGGCCGTGTCCATGACGCTGCGCGGCGAATCGGAGCCGGCGCTGGTGGGCCCGTGGACGATGGGCCGCGACAAGAAGAATCCCAAGCCGCTGGACGTGACCGCCTTCCACACGCTGGTCAAGACCGCCTCCGAAGTGCTGCGCCGCCACGAGCAGCAGTTGCATGCGCAGCTGCACAAGGAGGTGACCGTGGGTTCCGGCGCGGACCTCGTCCGGGTGGCGCTGCGCATCGTGCCGGACGAGGAATATCCGTACGCGATGCTGACGGCGCATGACGCTTCCGGCCAGCTGCTGGGCGAGGCGCGCGTGGAGGCGAACTTCAAGCTCAGCCAGGGCAGCGCGCTGGCGTGGGTCGAGAGCGATTATTCGTCGAGCGGGCGCTGACGGCACCGATGCCCCAGGGTGGCAGGGCGGGCCGTAGCTGCCGGCACCGGAGTTGCGCGCGGGTCGGGAGTCCCGGGCAGCCCCTTCCGCGAATGTCCCCCGGCTTCGCCTCCTCCTTGATTTCGCTGCAGGGGCCACCCGGTGCTCCCGACCAGTTCACCGCTCTGCCGTGCCAGACTTCGCAAAGCCGCGGCGGCGCCGGCTGCCTGCGGTGGTGGCATGCCGCCGCCGCAGGCCACCCCGAACCCGAACCCGGGCGCGAGACGCAGCCGCTCAGTGGCGCGCCGAGGCCGGCAGGCCGAACACGCGGTCGAACACCCAGTTGAAGACGAAGGTGTAGCCCAGGAAGAACAGCAGCAGGCCCATGTCCATCACGAAGGCTTCCCACAGCCCGATGCCGAACCACCAGGCCAGCACGGGCACGAGGACCATCGCCAGGCCGCCCTCGAAGCCGATCGCGTGCGCCACGCGCCGCGCCATGCTGCGCCCGCGCACTGCCTGGCGAGATTCCCAGCGCTCGAACGCCCAGTTGAACGCCACGTTCCACACGATGGCGATGCCCGAGGCGATCGCGGCCACGGCGCCCGAATGGCCCGCGCCCTGGCCGGTGGCCCACATCATCCCGAACGTGGCGAACGCGATGGCGATGAGTTCGTAGAGCGTGACATAGACCACGCGGCGCAGGGGGCCCTGCAGGCCGGAGGAACGGGCAACGGAAGGGGCGGAAGTGGACAGCATGCGGGCCACTTTATGTTCCAGAGGCTGATATATAAAGTCAGCTTCTTTCAGTTTTTCTGATACATCGGAGCCATGGCGTTTTCTTCCGACAGCGTGAATGTGTTCCTCGCCGTGCTGGACCACGGCTCTTTCTCCGCCGCGGCGCGGGCACTTTCGCGCGTGCCCTCGGCCGTCAGCATGACCATCGCCCACCTGGAGGCGGAGCTGGACGTGCGGCTCTTCGATCGCGGTGGACGCGAGCCGCAGCCCACGGCCGCCGCGCGGGCCCTGGAGCCGCAGGCGCGGCTGCTGGCCGCGCAGCTGCGGCAGCTCAATGCGCAGGCCCTGGCGCTCACGCAGGGACTGGAAGAGCGCCTGACCATCGCCATCGCACCCGAGCTGCTCACCGGCCCCTGGACCGATGCGCTGGCCGCGCTGACCGCGGAATATCCCCAACTGCAGGCGGAAGTGCTGGCCGCCCCGCAGGCCGACGCCATGGCTTTGCTGCACGCCGGCCGGGCGCAGCTGGCGCTGGTGTTCGAGCGGTCCAGCCTGGACGGGCGCGAGGGCTTCCAGGAAGTGGGCAGTGAAACGCTGGTGGCGGTCATCGCGCCGCAGCACCCCGTGATGCAGGCCGCCGCGGGCGCACCGCTCAGCGAGGCCCACCTGACCACCACGCGCCAGATCGTCGTGGCCGGGCGCGACCTGGCCCAGACCGATCCGCGCTTCGTCTTCGCGCGCCACCACTGGCGCACCGACAACCACCTGGCCGCGCTCCGCCTGATCGAGGCCGGGCTGGGCTGGGGCTGGCAGCCGCGCGAACTGGTGGAGCCCGGCATCCAGGCCGGCACGCTGATGGAAATGCCGTTCGACAACCTCAGCAACGGCGTGGAGCTGTGGGTGGACGTGGTGTGGTCCAAGGAGCGGCCGCAGGGCCTGGGCGCACGGCGCTTCGTGGAGTGGTTGCGGCAGGCCGCGCAGGCCCCCGCGGGCCGCGGCGGTGGAGGTGGAGGTGGTACCGGTTTGCAGAAATTACATCCGGCAAAACAAAGGCACGGACCAGCACCCTAGACTGGGGCGTTTCCATTCCACGGATGGGTCATGCCTGCGCCGCAGAAAATCAACTACCACCATACAGGCCCCTATGACCGGGTCGTTTTCCAGGAGGAGTTCACCCGCCAGTTCGGCACCAGCGGCGGGTACAACGCAGCAGCCATTCCCGACATGCTGACCCTGCTCGGCATGATCGAACGCGACACGAACATCAACGACGTGCGCCAGGCCGCCTACATGCTCGCCACCGTGATGTGGGAGACCACGTCGCCGGTCACGGTCACCAAGGTGGCGACCCACAAGAAAGGGCAGCCGCTGCCGGACAAGAACCGGCAGCCCGTCGTCCTCAAGCAGAAGAATTGGCTGATGACCATGGCACCCGTGGCCGAGATCGGCCACGGCAAGGGGCGGCAGTACCACGAGCCCGTCAAGGTCAAGCTGCTGCCGGATGGCGGGGCGCGCATCACCGGGCAGGACGGCGACCAGTTCTCGGTCACGGCGGCCGGGGACGTCTCCCCGCTCACCAAGGGTGCCAAGATGGGGACCAGGGACGGCGGTGCCGCCACCACGTCCACACCCACACCAGCCACCGCCACGCCATGACACGCTGCAATCCCCCGACGACCCTGCGCGGCCCGGTGACGGCCCGCGTCCTCCATGCCCTGCTGTGGCTGGGTGCCTGCCAGATCGCCACCGCCGCGATGCCGCCCGATACGACCACGCGCTGCGGCTGGTTCGACAACCCGACGCCGGGCAACGCGACCCTGGCGGACAAGGACGGGGAATGGACCATCGGCATGCAGGGAGGCCACCAGGCCGAAGGCGACTGGCCGACGTTTCCCAAGGCGCGCTGGGTGGCGACCGGCGCCGGCAGCGCGGGCTACGGCTGCGCCTGCCTGAAACTGAGCGCCCGCGCCGATACGCGGGAAGTGACCCACATTTTCTCGGCACGTGCGCAGCCCCTGTCGGTCTGCCGCAAGGACAAGGCGCTGACGGGCAAGGAACCCGAGAACCCCCTCAAGTGAGTCCGGCGGCCCGGGCGTGCAGCCCCGGGGCAGCGTCGCGGTAATGCGACAGAGAATGAGAGTGGTTCTCAACTTGATGTTACAGTTCGGCGCCTTCAAGGCCGAGCCGCGCACCGTTGCGCGCTGATCCGCTCCGTCCTTTCTCGTCACTTCCCGCGCCGGAGCTCCCTCCGGCCCTGCTGCACATGCCCGCTTTCTCGTCGCTTTCCACACCGGCCGCCGTGGCCGCGGCCAATTCGCGCCCCGCCATGCCCCGCCGCGCCCCGCTGGCGCGGGCCGTGCTGGCACTCGCCGCCAGCCTTTCCGCCCAGCACGTGGCCCACGCGCAGGAGGCCGCCACGGCCCCTGCGGCCCCCACCGCCACGCTGCAGGAAGTGCGCGTGCAGGATGCCACCGACGGCTCCGGCTACCAGGGCGCGCAGCGCCAGACCGCGGCCACGCGCACCGACACGCCCCTGATCGAGACGCCGCAGGCCGTGCGCGTGGTGCCGCGCCAGTTGATCGAAGACCTGGGGGCCAGGCGCCTGGCCGATACGGTGGACTTCGTGAGCGGCGTGACCCGCATGAACGACTTCGGCGGTACCTGGGACAACTATGCGATCCGCGGCTTCAGCAACACCGAAGGCGGCTCGCTGCTGAACGGCTTCGCCTCCGGCCGCGGCTACGGCCCGCAACGCGACGCGGCCACCATCGAGCGGGTGGAGTTCCTCAAGGGCCCGGCCGCCGCGCTCTACGGCAGCAGCGAGCCCGGCGGCACGCTCAACGTGGTCACCAAGAAGCCGCAGTTCACCGCCGCGCGCACCGCCGGCCTGCAGATCGGCACGCTGGGCATGCGCCGCGCCACGCTGGACCTGACCGGCCCGGCCACGCAGAACCTGGCCTACCGGCTGAACGTGGCGGCCGAGGACGGCGCCAGCCGCACGGGCCTCGTGGACAACCGCAAGTACGTGGTCGCCCCCGCCTTCGCCTGGACGCTGGGCGCCGATACGGTGCTGCAGTACGAGGCGGAGATCATCCGCATCCGCACCCCGCTGGACCGGGGCGTGGTGCAGGTGAACGGCAACGCCCTGGCCCTGCCCGCCGACCGCTTCCTGCAGGAGCCCGACCGCGGCAACCTGCACGTGAACGGCGACACGCACCAGGTCACGCTGGACCACGACCTGGGCGGCGGCTGGCGCACGCGCCTGGGCGGCACTTATCGCGAAACCGAGTTCCACGGCAATGCCGTGGACTTCGGCACGGGCCAGATCGGGCTGCTCGCGGCCAACGGCCGCACGCTGTCGCGCACCGACAGCTGGCGCACCCTGCCCTCGCGCGACGTGTCGGTGCAGGCCGAGCTGGAAGGCAAGTTCAGCACCGGCAGCCTGCGCCACACCGTGCTGGCCGGCCTGGAGTCCTGGCGCCTCTACATGGGGCAGGACATCCGCTATTCCGCGCAGAAATACCCGATCGACATCTACGATCCGGTCTATGGCACCGTGCCGCGCGGCCCGCTGGTGCAGGGCTACCTGCAGGACGACCGCCTGCGCGCCACCGGCCTGTTCCTGCAGGACCAGATCGACCTGACGCCGCGCTGGAAGCTGATGGCCGGCCTGCGCTTCGACCGCTTCCACGAGGATTTCGTCAACTGGATGACGAATGCGCGCCAGAACCAGCAGCATTCCTCGGCCACGCCGCGCGTGGGCCTGAGCTACATGGTGACGCCGGACAGCTCGGTGTACGTGTCCTACGGCCGTTCGTTCCGGCCCAATGCCGGCACCGACGCCGCAGGCAATTCCTTCGATCCGCAGGAGGGCAAGGCCTGGGAGGCCGGCGCCAAGTGGCAATCGCCCGACCAGCGCCTGAACGCCTCGATGGCCGTGTTCGACATCCGCAAGACCAACGTGCTCACGCGCGACCCCGCCAACGGCAATTTCAGCGTGGCGGCGGGCGAAGTGCGCAGCCGCGGCATCGAGGCCGACGTGGCGGGCAAGCTGGACGCGCACTGGCGCCTGACGGCCAATGCCGCCTTCACCGACACCGAGGTGCTGCGCGACAACAATCCTGCCCTCGTGGGCAAGCGCCTGCTGGGCGTCCCGCGCGTGAGCGCCGGCCTGTTCGCCATCCGCGAAGACCGCCTGGCCTCGGGCGGACGCTACGGCGTGGGCGCGGGCCTGGTGCACGTGGGCGAGCGCACCGGCACCGCCACCGACACCTACCGGCTGCCCGCCTACACCACGGCACGCCTCACGGGCTACTGGCAGATCGACCCGCGCACCCGGCTCACGCTGGACATCCACAACCTGTTCGACAAGCACTACGCCGCCGCCTCGTGGAACGCGATCGCGGTCATCCCGGGCATGGGGCGGCAGGTGGTGGCGGGGGTGCAGGTCAAGTTCTGAGCCCCAGGCAGCCTGCAGGGCGGCCGTCCCAGGCGGCGCCGGTGGGGGCCCTGCGCGCGATGCGCGGTAACCTTGCCGGCGTACGACGCGAACGGAAGGCTTGCACATGGGCTTGGCGATGGGTTGGGACGAATGGGCCGCGCACGACGCGGTGGGGCTGGCCGGACTGGTGCGCCAGGGCGAGGTGACACCCGTCGAACTGGCCGCCCAGGCGGCGGCCGGCGTGGCGAAGGTCAATCCCGCCCTGAGCGCGGTGGTCGAGGTCTTCGCCGATGCGGTGGCCGATCCGCAGCAGGCCGGCATGCAGGCCGGCGGCCCGCTGGCCGGCGTACCCTTCTTCATGAAGGACCTCGGCCCCACCCTGGCCGGGCGGCTGCAGGAACAGGGCTCGCTCTTCATGCGCGGCCACCGCCCCACCGAAGACGCCTGGCTCGCGCAGCAGATGCGCCGCGCGGGCCTGAACCTGATGGGCCGCACCACCACCCCGGAATTCGGCGTGTGCAGCTCGGCCGAGAACCCGGCCGTCTATGTCACGCGGAACCCCTGGAACACCGGCTACACCACCTGCGGCTCGTCCGCCGGCACGGCGGCCATCGTGGCGGCGGGCGTGGTGCCGATGTCGCATGCCACCGACGGCGGCGGCTCCATCCGCATCCCCGCGGGCTTCAACGGCAACATCGGCCTCAAGCCTTCGCGCGGCGTGTTCTCCATCGCGCCCCATGCCTCGGACATCACGGGCTACGTCTCCACCCAGGGCTGCCACAGCCGCACGGTGCGCGACACGGCGGCCTTCGTCGATGCCTGCCGCGGCGGCGCGCCGGGCGAGTTCATGCCCTACTGGACGGCGCCCGAGCCCTACACGGAACTGATCCGGCGCGACCCGGCCCGGCTGCGCATCGCCCTCTCGCACGAATGGGGCGACTACCGCGCCACGCCCGCCATCGTGGCGGAACTGGAAAAGGCGGGCCGCTTCCTCGAAGGCCTGGGCCACCAGGTGGAGTGGGCGCTGCCGCAGGTGGACCTGCGCGCCGCCTTCCGCGCCCAGACCACCTGCTACATCAGCAACTTCGCCCAGGTCATCAACGGCCTGCTGGAGCGGCGCGGCCTGGAGCGCCTGCCCGCCGACCTGATCGAGCCCATCAACATCCGCATCTGGGAGGCGGGCCGCGGACTGCCCTACGCCGAGCGCCACCGCATGCAGGCCGTGTTCAACACCACGGCGCGCGGCTTCGGCGCGTTCTTCGAGGACTGGGACATCCTCCTCACGCCCATCACCGCGCGGCCCACGCCGCCCGTGGGCACCACCGAATACCTCACCACCAGCGGCAACCCCGACGTGCTGGACTGGTTCGACAACCTCTGGCGGTTCTTCGCGTACACGCCGCTGTCCAACCTCTGCGGCATCCCGGCCATCTCGCTGCCCATGGGCACGCAGGACCACGGCCTGCCCTTCGGCATCCACGCCCAGGCGCGGCAGGGCCACGACGGCCTGCTGCTGCAGCTGGCAGCGCAGATCGAGCGCGCGCTGGACGGGCGCTGGAACGGTGGCCGGCGGCCAGGGGTGCACGTGGCGCAGCCGCAGTAACGGCAGGGAAGCACAGCCCGGCAGTGGCGCGTTTTCCCACGGCAGGGCACGCGGGGAGCGGGGTACAGTGGCCCATCGCCCAGGAGACACCCACCGATGGAATTCGCCCCGCCCTTCTCCCGCATCGACCCCGCCCTGGCCCGCCAATGGGCCGGCTGGCAGCCGAAGGAGTTCGCCAGCCTCCCCGCCCTCCGCAAGGGCCTGCCCGCCCCACTGCCCCTGGAGCGCTTCGACCCCGGCGCCAAGCCGTTTTCCTCCGGCGAGAAAGCCATGGACAAGGCCGCCGTGGAGGCCCTGGCCGAAGAGCTGGACGGCCTGCAGAACCTGTTCTACGCCGACCGCCGCTACAAGCTGCTGGTGCTGCTGCAGGGCACCGACACCTCGGGCAAGGACGGCACCGTCCGCGGCGTGTTCGGCCGCATGAGCGCCCTGGGCGTGCGCGCCGTGGGCTGGAAGGCCCCCACCGAGGCCGAGCGCGCGCACGACTACCTCTGGCGCATCCACGCCCAGGTGCCGGCGGCCGGCGAGACCGTGGTCTTCAACCGCAGCCACTACGAGGACGTGCTGGTGCCCGTGGTGCAGGGCTGGATCACGCCGGAGCAGCACGCCCAGCGCCTGGCGCACATCAACGACTTCGAGCGCATGCTGGCCGAGACCGGCACGGTGATCGTCAAGTTCATGCTGCACATCAGCAAGGAAGAGCAGCGCGAACGCCTGCAGGCCCGGCTGGACGACCCGGCCAAGCACTGGAAATTCGAGATGGGCGACATCGCGGCCCGCAGGCAGTGGGACGACTACCAGCGCGCCTACGCCACGCTGCTGGCCGCCACGCACACGCCCTGGGCGCCATGGACCATCGTGCCGGCCGACTCCAAGACCCACCGCAACCTGATGATCGCCACCGTGCTGCGCGAGGTGCTGCGCAAGCTCGACCTGCGCTATCCCGCGGGCGATCCGGCGCTGGCGCGTTTCACGATCGAATGATTCGGCCGCCATGCAGGCTGCGCCGGGAACGGTCAGGCAAGGAGCAACCGGAAGCAAATATTTGCATAAACAAAAATAATCACACCGCCGCGTTGTTGTTGGGTATTTTCATAGGTAACTCATCCATACGGCCCACGCCATCCGTCCAACCACGCATCGGCAACACCGGAGGTATCCACCATGCAACGTCGTGCACGCAAGACCCTGTTCCGCTCGTTCCTGCCATGGCTGGGCCTGCTCATCGCAGGCTCGATCGGCGGCCCCGCCTCGGCGGCGGACACCACCGGTTTCAGCATGTCCTACAGCAGCTATGGCACCACCTATGGCATCAGCGGCCAGGAGCCCGCCGCCGCGGGCCGGTACCCGGTGTACATCCACATCAGCGGCACCGGCGAGCCCTACCAGAGCAATTGGTCTCTCGCCGCGGTGAACACGGCGGCCGCCAAGGGTTTCGTGGCCGCTTCCGTCCAGTACGACAACAGCAGCTTCGGCGACTGCAGCGTGATCGGCAGCCGGGCCAGGGCGATCTTCGATGCCCGGAATCTCCAGAGCGCCATCGCCCAGGTCTGTTCGCGCGGCAAGGCAGACTGCTCCAAGGGCGTGGTGACCGGCGGCCTGAGCCAGGGCTCCATCATTTCGGTGCTTGCGCACGACTATGACAGCCGGGTCGTGGCATCCTTCGGCCAGGGTACCGGCGCGACCTACAGCCCCTACTACAACCTCAGCAGCTGCATCGCCAACGGCAACCACTCGCTGCCCAGCGACCGGTTGCGCATCATCAATGGCGAGCACGACATGTTCGTCGGCGGCAACGAGAGCATCGCCCGCGACTCGGCCACGCTGGTGACCGGCTTGACCTGTCCCGGCGCGCAGTCCTGCGGCGGCAGGAACGGCAGCGGCTGGTACATCGTCAAGGACAGCGAAGTGCAGGATGGGTATGCCGACCATTGCTTCATGGGCTACGGGGGTTACTACGGCACCCAGTGCACCGGCCTGCTGGTGGACTCCGGCTACCTGTACGGCAACAGCGGCTGGGAACTCAATCCCACCCTGGATTGGCTCAAGAGCTTCGTGAAGCAGTGATCCGGGCAGGCGATGCGGAGCCCGGTTATGCATCTGCCGCATAACCCGGAAACACTCAGGCCTTGGACAGCCCGGAGGGCCGGGCATACAGTCGCTGGCCTGACCCTACCTCCTATACCCAAGGGAAACATCCGCATGTCGAACACCGCCGGCACCCTCGTCCAACATCCCGTGCCTTCCTATCTCCAGGCCGACCATCTCGGTCCCTGGGGCAACTACCTGCAACAGGTGGACCGCGTCACGCCGTACCTCGGCGGCCTCGCGCGCTGGGTGGAGACGCTCAAGCGTCCCAAGCGCATCCTGGTCGTGGACGTGCCCATCGAGCTGGACAACGGCACCATCGCCCACTTCGAGGGCTACCGCGTGCAGCACAACCTGAGCCGCGGCCCCGGCAAGGGCGGCGTGCGCTTCCACCAGGACGTGACGCTGTCCGAGGTGATGGCCCTGTCGGCCTGGATGTCGGTGAAGAACGCGGCCGTGAACGTGCCCTACGGCGGCGCCAAGGGCGGCATCCGCGTCGATCCCAAGAAGCTCTCGCGCGGCGAGCTCGAGCGCCTCACCCGCCGCTACACCAGCGAGATCGGCCTGCTCATCGGCCCCTCCAAGGACATCCCCGCACCTGACGTGAACACCAACGGCCAGATCATGGCCTGGATGATGGACACGTACTCGATGAACGTGGGCGCCACCGCCACCGGCGTGGTCACCGGCAAGCCCGTGGACCTGGGCGGCTCGCTGGGCCGCGTGGAAGCCACCGGCCGCGGCGTGTACACCGTGGGCGTCGAAGCCGCCAAGCTCACCGGCCTGCCCGTCGAGGGCGCGCGCGTGGCCGTGCAGGGCTTCGGCAACGTGGGCGGCATCGCCGGCAAGCTCTTCGCCGAGGCGGGCGCCAAGGTCGTGGCCGTGCAGGACCACACGGGCACCATCCTGAACAAGAACGGCCTGGACGTGCCCGCCCTGCTGGCACACGTCAAGCAGACCGGCGGCGTGGGCGGCTTCGCCGGCGCCGAAGCGATGGCGAAGGAAGACTTCTGGGGCGTGGACTGCGAGATCCTCATCCCCGCCGCGCTGGAAAACCAGATCACCAAGGACAACGCCGGCCAGATCAAGGCCAAGCTGGTGATCGAGGGCGCCAACGGCCCCACCACCACCGAGGCCGACGACATCCTGGCCGACAAGGGCGTGCTGGTGCTGCCCGACGTGATCGCCAACGCCGGCGGCGTGACGGTGAGCTACTTCGAGTGGGTGCAGGACTTCTCCAGCTTCTTCTGGAGCGAGGACGAGATCAACGCCCGCCTCGTGCGCATCATGCAGGAAGCCTTCGCCGGCATCTGGCACGTCGCGCAGGAACACAAGGTGACACTGCGCACCGCCACCTTCATCGTGGCCTGCCAGCGCATCCTGCACGCCCGCGAAATGCGCGGCCTGTATCCCTGATGCATTGACATCGGCAATACCGACGGCCCTCCCGCCGTGCACGCCCACCGAGCACGCACGGCAGAAAGAAGCCGCCAGCGCCTTACCCGGCCTGGCGGCTTTTTTCCATGGCACGGCGATGTGCCGCGTTGCGGGGGCGTGCCGCCTGCCGGAGCGCGGCCCGGTCAGGCCGGGCGGCGGGGCTCCACGCGCAGCGCCAGGCAGAAGGGCTGCTCGCAGGGCGCACGACCCTCGTAGGGGCAGCCCGGCTGGTCGCAGGGCGGCACCGCGCCCCGGTGCGCGGCGGCCTCGGCCTCCTCGTCCTCGCGGCGCCAGCCGCTGGCCTCCAGCGCCGCCATCTGCAGCCAGGGATCGGCGCGCAGGGCGGGCTGCATCCACTCGCGCCCGTACAGGCCCTGCTGGGGCGGCGGCTGGAACTCCAGGGACAGGAGCGCGCTCGTCCTGCCCGGCGTGCCCGGGCCGTCCCGGGCCGGGTGCAGCACCAGCGCGAACACGCCAGATTCCAGCCGGACCTGCCGCCCGGGGAACGGTACGGCCAGGGCCTGTGCGCCCGCGGAGGCCGCGGCACCCGCCAGGCCCGCGTCCGCCCCGGCGGCCGCGCCGCGCGCCGCCCAGGCCGACGGCACCTGGAGCGTGAAGGCGAATCCCCGCTCGCCGCCTTCCGCCTGCACGCGGCCCTGCCCCACGCGCCAGGTCTGCAGTGCGGCCGGACCGCCATGGGCCGACATGGCGGCCCGCAAGGCCCGCGCCATGTCCGCCGTCCAGGGCTGGGCCGCCACCACGCGCAGGGCCGGACCGCCGGCTTCCGCCATGCGGTGCACCAGCATGCCGAGCAGGGAGCGCATGGGGCTGCCGACCCCGCGGGCGGGCCATGCCTCCCTCGCGCCGTCCACCGGGGCCGTGCCGGCGGCCGGCGCAGGCATGGCCAGACCGGGCAGCCCGGCCGGAGGGCGGCCCGCCCCCGGCGAGCCATGGCCTGTGGTGCCGGGCACCGCAGCGCCGGGGCGTGGGGCGGCGGCCGGGCCGGGGCCCAGCGCCGCATCCGCGCGTGCGCGGGCCTCGGGCGACACGCTCACGCGTTCGGTGGACGGCAGGGGTCGGGGCGGCGCGGCAGCCCCGGGCGCGTGTGGCGGGGCCGGGGTCGAGGGGGCGGTATCGCCGCCACGGTCGGTGCCGAGCAGCATGCCCTGCCGCTGCAGCGCGGCTTCCGCGAACAGGCGCGCCAGGGCGCCCTGCGGCGGGAGCAGGGGATCGATGGATGAAGAGGGCATGGCGTTTCCGGAGGCCGGCCGCGCACGGCAGCCTGACCGGATTGTGCGGCCTGGCGGCCGCGAGCGCCATGCCTGCCGGCGCATGCCAGCGGCAACGCGCCAGCCAGGCCGCACCGCCTCAGGGCGCGGGGGCCTGCAGGGCCACGGCTTCCACGTGGGAGCGCAGCGCCGCCTGCAGGGAGGCGGCAGGCGCATTGCCTTCCGCGGATCCGGCCGACTTCAGGGCGATGCCCGTGCCGTCGCCCCGGGCCGTGGCCACGCGGCGTGCGACCAGGAACTGCTGCGCGTTGCTGCCGGCCGCCTGCGAGTAGCCCTCGCCGTCGTGGATGCTGTAGTTCATCACGTAGGCGCGCTGCAGCGTGCCGCTGCTGCCGACGCGCACGCACACCACACTGCCCGCCAGGGTACCGGACACCTGGTGCTCGCAGCCGAACAGGCCGTCGCTGCTCGCCAGCAGGCCATTGCCGTTGACGGAGCCCTGCAGCGGCGTGTCCAGCAGCACGGCGTCGGCGCGGGTGCCTTCGGAGCCCACCGAGGTGAAGGTCCAGATGCCGGCCAGGCTGGAAGGCTTCTGCGGGTAACCGAAGTTGAAGCGGGAGATGGGCTTTTCCGGCTCGTTCGGAAAAGTGATGAAGCCCGTCGTGCCACTCGTGAACCGGATGGTCACGTCGCCCGGGCTGCCGGCCTCGGTGCCGGACAGCGCGGGGCCGCCGAAATAGCGCCCGCCGGTGTACCGGTTCAGGCGCGCCGTGACCCGGTTGTCCGCCACGGCTCCGACGGCGAGGTAGAAAGTGGGCTGGCCGCTGCTCTCGTAGGCATACATCTGCAGGACGAGCGTACCGTTCTGCACGTCCACCGACAGGCCCCGCCCGGGTTTGCCGTTCTCTTCCGATGTCATGACCCAGGTACCGGCCTGGGGCTCGTAGGCGTGCGCGCCCGCGGCGCATGCCAGCAGCGCGACTGCTGCACATTGCTTGAAAACCAAAGCGCTCTCCTCCACGAGTGTTCACGCCGTTATACCCAAACGTGGAGAAAGCGTGAATATTTGTAATGCATTAACCCCCAGCCCTGGTCGGTCACGTGCTTCGTCAGCGGAGCGTAAGCACCGGGGAATAGCCGCGGCATCCCTGCTTCAGATGCTCCACCACGCGGGCAGCAGCCGCCGCACCTGCGCGCGCGCGAAGCGGTCGTCGATGAGGTGCACCACGCCCTCGTCCTCCGGCGTGCGGATCACCCGGCCCGCGGCCTGCACGACCTTCTGCAGGCCCGGGTAGAGATAGGCGTAGTCGTAGCCCGCCCCGAAGAGCCGGTCCATGCGTTCGCGCACCTGCTCGTTCACCGGGTTCACCTGCGGCAGCCCCAGGGTGGAGAGGAAGGCCCCGATCAGCCGGCGGCCGGGCAGGTCGATGCCCTCGGCGAAGGCGCCGCCCAGCACCGCGAAGCCGATGCCCTCGCCATCCTCGGTGAAACGCTCCAGGAACGCGCGCTGCCCGGCCTCCTGCATGCGGCGCGACTGGCACCAGTGCGGCACGCCGGGATGGCGCTGCGCGAACACCTGCGCCACCTGCTGCAGGTAGTCGTAGCTGCTGAAGAAGGCCAGGTAGTTGCCGGGCCGCTCCGCGAACTGCCGCGCCATGAGGTCGGCGATGGGCTGCACCGAGGCCGCGCGGTGGGCATAGCGCGTGGAGATGTGGCGCGCGACGTGCACCTGCAGCTGCGCCGCACGGAAGGGCGAGGCCACGTCGGCGCGGGCGTGGTCCTGCGGCAGGCCCAGCAGGTCGGCGTAGTAGTCCATGGGCTGCAGCGTGGCGGAAAACAGCGTGCCCGACTGCGCGGCCTGCAGGCGCGGCCCCAGGAACGGCGCGGGCACCAGGTTGCGCACGCAGACCACGGAACCGACGGGGGCCGCGCCCTGCGCGGGGCGGCTCACGTCCACGATGGAATGCGCGTCCAGCAGTTCGGCCATGCGCAGCAGCTGCAGCACTTCCAGGTGGAAGGTCTGCAGCGCGGCGTCCATCTGCTCCGGATGCTCGGCGAAGTGCTCGCCCAGCGCGACAGAGCACTGCTGCAGCGCCGCGAGCAGCTTGCCGGGGAAGGCCTCCAGCACGGCGTAGTCGGCCGGCTGCTCCCTGTCCAGTGCCATCCAGCCGCGCCGCACGCGGTCCAGGGCCTTCTTCACGGCCGGCACGGTGGCGGCGGTGGCCGAGCGGCGGGCCTGCAAGAGCGATTCCGGCAGCAGTTCCGCGCTGTACATGCGCCGGCCGCGCTCCACAAGGTTGTGCGCTTCGTCCACCAGCAGGGCCACGCGCCACTGGCCGGCCTGCGCCAGGCCGTGCAGCAGGCCGCCCATGTCGAAGTAGTAGTGGTAATCGCCCACCACCACGTCGGCCCAGCGCCCGAGTTCCTGGCCCAGGTAGTAGGGGCACACCCCGTGGCGCAGGGCGGCATCGCGCACGCGGGCCTGGTCCAGCGGTGCCGGCGCCCCGCACGCCGGCGGGCGCAGCGCATCGGCCCGCGCGGCCGGCAGCCGGTCGTAGAAGCCGCGCGCGAGCGGGCAGGCGTCGCCGTGGCAGGCGCTGCCCGGGTATTCGCAGGACTTCTCGCGCGCCACCAGTTCCAGCACGCGCAGGGGCAGGGTCAGGGGCGCCGCAGGGGCCTGGTGCGACTCCTGCGGTGCCGCGACGATGCGGGCGAGCGCATCCAGGGCGACCTGCCGCCCGGAGGTCTTGGCCGCGAGGAAGAAGACCTTGTCGATGCCCGCGCCCGGCGCGGCCTTGAGCAGCGGGAACAGCGTGCCCACCGTCTTGCCGATGCCCGTGGGCGCCTGCGCGAGCAGGCAGCGGCCGGCGGCGGCGGCCCGGTACACGGCTTCGGACAGGGGCCGCTGGCCTGCGCGGAAGCCCCCTGCGAACGGGAAGGCCAGGGTGCGCAACGCGGCGTCGCGCGCCGCGCGGTGGGCCACCTCCTGCGCGGCCCAGTCCACGAAGCGGCCGCACAGCGCCTCGAAATGCGCTCGCAGCGCCTGCGCCGTCCAGTCTTCGGACAGCACGGTTTCCTTCTGCGTGCCGATGTCCAGGTACACCAGAGAGACAGTGAGCCCCGGCAGGCCGCGCGAGGCGCACAGCAGCCAGCCGTACACCCGGGCCTGTGCCCAGTGCAGCGCGCGGTGGGCGGCCGGCTGGCGGTCGAGCCGGCCCTTGAAGGTCTTGACCTCGTCCACGCGACCCGCCACGGCGTCGAATCCGTCGGCGCGGCCGCGCACGCGCAGCAGGCCGCACACGCCTTCCAGCGGCACCTCGGCCTCGTAGCCGGGGGACCCGGCCGCCCGCCGGGCCGCCACCGCGGCATGGCCCGCCATGCCCTCCCGCGCCGTGGGCGCCGGCGTGAAGCGCAGATCGAGGTCGCCCTGCTTGGCGGTGAACTCGCACAGCTCGCGCACGGCGATGGTGTAGCCCCACGGTTGCGCGCGGTCCGCGCCGGACGCTCCGGGGTCCGCGGGCTCCGTGGCCGGTTCCGTTGCCGTCTGCATGGGCTGGCGCGTCAGGGAGCGGCGGAGGGCGCCGGCGCAGCGGCCTCTGCCCGCACATCGGCAGGCATACCGGAGGCCGGCGCCCCGCCCTCCTCGCCCAGCAGCGCCTGGGCAGGCTCGCCTTCGCTGTGCAGGGGCGTGGCGCGGCACAGCGCCATCCAGACGGCGAAGGGCAGCGGGCAGCGGGCGTGGCGCGCGGGGCGCAGCAGCTCGAAGCGGCCCGATTCGATCGCTCCGTGCAGCACCCACACGCCGAAGGGTTCGGGAATCTCCTCTGGCTCGGCGATGCCCGCCGGGAAGACGTAGTAGCACTCCTCGCACAGCCACTGGTAGGCCTCGCGCTTGGCCGCATGCCGCAGGTCGGAGAGCAGGTCGGCGCGGCTCGCCTTCACCTCGTGCACCATGGGCTGCAGGTAGGCGGGCACGCTGGTATGGCGGATCGAGAACAGGTCGGGCCGGGCCATGCGCCACACCCGCGCCACCGCGGGCGGCGGCAGGCAGGCGCCGTCCTGGGCCTCCTCCCCGTCCCACAGGCCGGCCGGGGCGCCGCGACCGGGCGCCGCTGGAGACAGCGGCGGCAGCGGCGCGGGAGACGGCTGCGGAAGGGCTTCCACGGCGGCGCGCAGCGACAGCTCGCGCCAGACGATGCGGCCCGCCGAGAGCAATTGCTCCGCGAAGCGCATCGCCAGCCGGTCGTGGGCGCTCAGGGCGCGCGCGCTGCGCTGCCGCGCCTGCGCCAGGCAGGCGATGCCTGCGTCGGTCAGGCGGAGCACCTCGTGCCCGCCCGGCTCCGGCACCAGGCGCAGCATGCCGGCGGCGAGCAGGTCGATCTCGACCGTATCGCGGCAAGGCCAGCCCGCGGACCGCCAGATCTGCAGCAGGCGGGTGCGATGGATGCGTTGGAGGGCGATGTCCGGCATGGCGCGATTGGAACACTGATTGTAAATACAGTGCATGGCCCGCCCCGCGCCGCCCTGCGGGCCGCAAGGGACATTGCCCTACGGCGCCGCGCGCGCGCCGGCGCTAGGGTGGACCTTCGCGCCCGTTCCGAGACCGTCCGCATGCCCCAGCTACCCGCAACCACGCACCTTCGCTTCCGCCCGTATCGCCCCCTTCGCCCGCTCCGGCTCCTGGCCTGCGCCACGTCCGCGCTGTGGCACATCGCCACGGGCACGGCGCATGCCCAGGCCGCGGATGCACCGCCCGCCGCGCTGCCGGCTCCCGCCTCCGCGCCGGCCTGGGTGCAGCCGCTGGAGCGCGCGCTGGCGCGGGCGGAGGCGGACAGCGGCGTGCGCATCGGCGTCCATGTACGCGATCTGGAGACGGGCGCCTCCGCATCGCTGCATGGCACGGAGCCGTGGTACCTGGCCTCGTCCATCAAGGTGCCGGTGGCGATCGCGGTGCTGCGCGGGGCGGAGCGCGGCGACTTCACGCTGGACACGCCCCTCACCCTGCGCGCCGCCGACTACGTGGACGGCGCGGGCCCCACCAACGGACGCCCCGTGGGCACGCCCCTCACCGTGCGCTACCTGCTGGAGCAGATGATCATCTACAGCGACAACACCGCCAGCGACATGCTCATCGGCCTGGTCGGCATCGGCACGGTGAACGCGGTGGTGCAGTCGCTGGTGCCCCGGGGCTTCGGGCGCATCACCACGCTGGCCGACGTGCGCCGCCACGTGTACGGCGTGCTCACGCCCGCGGCATCGCACCTGTCCGGCACCGACTTCCTGGCGCTGCGGCAGCAGCAGCGGCTGCATGGCGACGCCGCGGCACGGTCCGCGCTGGCGACGCTGCTGCGCGTGCCCGAGCGCTCCCTCGCGCCCGCCGACCTGGCTTCCGCCTACGAGAGCTACTACGCCACGGGCCTCAACAGCGGCCGGCTCGACGCCTACGCCGACCTGCTGCAGGCACTCGTCGAGGGCCGCGCGCTCGATGCCCGGCACACGGCCTACCTGCTGTCCGTGATGGAGCGCGTGAAAACCGGCCCCCAGCGCATCAAGGCGGGACTACCGCCGGGTGCGCGCTTCGCCCACAAGACCGGCACGCAGCGCGCACGAACATGCGATTCAGGCTTGGTCACCGTGCCGCGCGCCCTTCCGGAGCGGCGGGTGCTGGTGGTGGCCTGCACGCGCGGCGAACCTTCCACGGCCCGGTCCGATCGCGCGCTCCGGCAGGTGGGCATCGCCCTTTGCCAGTCGGGCCTGCTGTCCGACGGGAGATCGCATGAACCACGCTGCCCCACCCTGCCCCCCCGGGCTTCCGGCGCCACGGCCGCGCCCGCAGGCGGCGAGGCGCCGGCGGCTCGCCCGCACGGTGCTGGCGGCGGTGCTGCCCCTGCTGCTGGCGGCGCTGGGGACGACGACGCCTGAGCGGGCGCTGGCCGCGCCCGCATGGGCCGAGGCCCTGAGGAGCCAGGTGGAGAAGCTCGAACGCGAAACGCCCGGCCAGTTCGGCCTGTACGTGAAACGCCTGGACAACGGCGAGACCTTCGCGTGGCAGGCGGACCGGCGCTGGTACCTGGCATCGTCCGCGAAGCTGCCCCTGGCCATCGCGGTGCTGCAGGAGGTGCAGCAGGGCCGCCTGCGCCTGGACCAGGAACTGCGCGTGGAAGAGCGCGACAAGATCGACGGCTCGGGTGCGCTGGTCTGGCAGCCCGTGGGCACGCAGCACAGCGTGGAGACGCTGCTGCGCCGCATGCTGATGGACAGCGACAACACCGCGGCGAACCTGCTGATCCGCACCATCGGGCCGGACACGTTCAATACACGCGCCCGGGCGCTGATGGGCGCGCGCAACGTGGGGCCGCTCACCAACTTCACCCAGGTGCGCCAGGATGTGTACGCGGAGCTGCATCCCCGCGCGCGAGAGATCGCGCCGATGGAACTGGTGCGCGTGGCCGCGGCCCCCATGGGCTCGCAGCGCGTGCAGGCTTTGGCCCGCACGCTGCAGGTCCAGAAGGATGACCTGAAGGTGAAGACGATGGAAGAGGCCTACGACCGCTACTACGCGTGGGGCACCAACACCGCCACCCTGGCGGGCTACGGCGGCATGCTGGAAAAGCTGGTGCGCGGCCAGTTGCTGACGCCGCCGCACCAGCAGATGCTCTACAAGGACCTGAAGTTCGACACCTATGACGCCTACCGGCTGGAAGCCGGGCTGCCGCGCACCGTGCGCTTCATCCACAAGACCGGCACGCAGTACCACCGCGCCTGCCACATGGGTGTGATCGATCCGCAGGACGGGGGCGCGCAGGCGATCGTAGTGGCTACCTGCGCCGAGGACATGGACGAGATGCGCCAGGCGGGCCGCCTGTTCGAGCAGCTCGGGCGCGCGATCACCCGCACGCTGCTGAAGGACCGCCCGGCCACCGGTCCGGGCGCGGCGCAGGCCAGCGGCTGACGCCGGCGCGCAGCGCGCGGTGCGGCGTCAGGACACCGCGGCGCCCTGGCGGCACACGCGCAGCACGTCCTCGCCGTAGGCTTCCAGCTTCTTGGCGCCCATGCCGCTGATGCCCTGCAGGTCGGCCAGCGACGCGGGGCGCCGCTCGGCGATGGCGGCCAGCGTGGCGTCGTGGAAGATGACGTAGGCCGGCAGGTTGTGCTCGCGCGCCACCTCGGCGCGCCAGGCCTTGAGGTTGATGAAGCGCACCTGCGCATCCGGATCGAGGTTGGCCGCGGCCACGGGCGGGGCCGCGGTACGCCGCGTGCGCCGGGCAGGCGGCGCGGCGGCCGATTCGCGCAGCATCACGGGCACCTGGCCCTTGAGCACCGGGCGCGAACCTTCGGTGAGGCTCAGCGTGTCGAAGCTGTGGCCGCTTTCCAGCATCACCTTGTGCAGGCCCACGGCCCCCGTGGCCAGCAGTTGCCGCAGCACCCCGCGCAGCTGCGCCTCGGTGTAGTCCTTGCCGAGGCCGAAGGTGGAAAGCCTGTCGTGGCCGAACTGCTTGACCTTCTCGGTGTCCTTGCCGCGCACGATGTCCATGATGTGCCCGGTGCCGAATGTGAGGCCGCTCGCCTCGTGCACGCGGTAGATGGTGGACAGCAGCTTGCGCGCGGCGTCGGTGCCGTCCCAGACCGCCGGCGGGTTCAGGCAGTTGTCGCAGTTGCCGCATGTCGCCCCCACGCTCGGCACTTCGTGTCCTCGCTGCCCCCCGAGGGGGCCGCTCGCGCCTTGGGGCGGCCCGGCGGCGCTCGATGGCTCGCCGTAGACTTCGCCGAAGTAGCCCAGCAGCCGCACGCGCCGGCAGTCCGTGGCCTCGGCCAGGCCCAGCAGCGCGTCGAGCTTGCCGCGCATGACCTGCTTGAATTCCTCGCCCGCGGGGCTCTCGTCGATCATGCGGCGCTGGTTCACCACGTCCTGCAGGCCGTAGGCCATCCAGGCATCGGCGGGCAGCCCGTCGCGGCCCGCGCGGCCCGTTTCCTGGTAGTAGCCCTCGATGTTCTTGGGCATGTCCACGTGGGCCACGAAGCGCACGTCCGGCTTGTCGATGCCCATGCCGAAGGCGATGGTCGCCACCATGACGATGCCTTCCTCGCGCAGGAAGCGGTCCTGGTTCTCCTGGCGCACCTCGGGCGGCAGGCCGGCGTGGTAGGGCAGCGATTTGAGGCCCGCATCGACCAGCGCGGCGGACATTTCCTCCACGCGCTTGCGCGACTGGCAATAGACCACGCCCGCGTCCTCCGGGTGCTCGCGCTCGATGAAGCGCAGCAGCTGCGCGAGCGGCTCCCTCTTCTCGACGATGGTGTAGCGGATGTTGGGCCGGTCGAAGCTGGAGACGAAGTGCTGCGCGCCCTCGAGCTGCAGCCGCTCCACGATGTCCTCGCGCGTGAGCGCGTCGGCCGTGGCGGTGAGCGCGATGCGCGGCACGCCCGGGTAGCGCTCGTGCAGCACGGTGAGCGCGCGGTATTCGGGCCGGAAGTCGTGCCCCCACTGGCTCACGCAGTGCGCCTCGTCGATGGCGAACATGGAGAGCTGCCCGCGCTGGTGCAGGCCGTCGAGCAGCTCCAGGAAGCGCGGCGTGGTCAGGCGCTCGGGCGCGGCATACAGCATGGTGATGTCGCCGCGCGCCACGCGCCGCTCCAGTTCCTGTGTCTGCTGCCAGTCGAGCGTCGAATTGAGATAGGCCGCATCCACCCCCGCCTCGTGCAGCGCGCCCACCTGGTCGTGCATGAGCGCGATCAGCGGCGAGACGACGATGGCCACGCCCTTGCCCGCATCACGCCGCACGATGGCCGGCACCTGGTAGCACAGCGACTTGCCGCCACCCGTGGGCATGAGCACCAGCGCGTCGCCACCGGCGATCACGTGCTCGACGATGGCCTGCTGCGGGCCGCGGAAATGCTCGTAGCCGAAGACGTCGTGCAGGACGAAATGCGCGGGGGACAAGGCGGTGGAACTCTCTGGTCGATGGCGTCGGGGGTGCCCGCGCGGCAGTGGCGCAGGGCAGGGTGCAGGGCAGGACGGCGTCCCGGCGGAGCCGCTGCGCTGCACGCAGGCAAGGTGCCTATTGTGCTCCGTCCCGCAGGCTGGAAGCGCGGCAACCATTCGCAAAAGCTATCGCACGCTTCAACGATTGAATTGGACGCGAATGGATGGTCCCCCCAAGATGCCCTCCAGGCCCGGCTACAGAGGCCGCCATTCCAGGAGACAACCCCATGCGTTTTTCCCTTTCCCGCGCCCTGCGGCGGGCCTGCGGCGCCATGGCCGCGCTGGCCGCGACGGCAGCGCTGGCCCAGGCGCCCGACTACCCCGATGCGCCCATCACCCTCATCGTGCCCTTCGCCGCCGGCAGCGGCACGGACGCCGTGGCGCGCACCGTGGGCCAGAAGCTGGCCGAGCGCCTGAAGCAGCCGGTGCTGGTGGACAACAAACCCGGCGCCAACGCCCAGGTGGGCGCCCAGCTGGCGGCCCGGGCCATGCCCGATGGCTACACGCTGTTCATGACGACGAACACCTCGCATTCGGCCAATCCGGCGCTCTACGCCAGCCTCAAGTACGACCCCATCAAGGATTTCACGCCCGTGGCCCGCGTGGGCGAACTGCCCTTCGCGCTCGTGGTGAGCCCGGCCCTGCCGGTGAAATCGCTGCCCGAGTTCCTCGACTATGCCCGCGCCCGCCCCGGCACGCTGAGCTACGCCACGCCCAACAGCACATCGCTGGTGGCGATGGAGAGCATCAAGCACATCGCGAAGGTGGACATCCTGGGCGTGCCCTACAAGTCCAGTCCCCAGGCGCTCACCGACCTGCTGGGCGGGCAGGTGCAGGCCTACGTGGTGGACCTGGGATCGGGCAAGACCATGCTCACGGGCGACAAGGTGCGCACGCTGGGCATCACCACCGCCAAGCCCTCGCCCCTGCTGCCGGGCGTGCCACCCATCGGCCAGACGGTGCAGGGTTTCGACCTGACGTCGTGGAACGGCATCTTCGGCCCGGCCGGCATGCCGCCCGCCGTGGTGCAGCGCCTGAACACCGAGCTGCAGGCCGTGCTGGCCGACAGGGACACGCAGGACAAGCTCGCGCAGATCGGCTTCCAGGTCTGGCCCAGCAAGACGCCGGAGGAATTCGCGCAGTACGTGGCGCAGCAGCTGGCGCACTGGCGCACTTTGATCCGGCAAGCCGGTATTGAACCAACCCCCTGAGCGGCTGCGCCGCTTCCCCCTTCTCTCGCCGCGCTGCGCGCGGCGGGAAGGGGGACGACGCCGGTGGCCTGGCGGAGCCAGTTCCACGGCGTCTGCTCGCCTGGGCCGCGCTAGTGCAAAAGCCGTGGGCTCGGGCATAGGCATGGGCGACGTTGCCGAACGGACCTGTTCAACGGAACACGAGATGACAGAAGCTTCTTCTTTCGCTGCCTCCCCACCACGCACCGGCCCGCTGGCGGGGGTGCGGGTGCTCGATCTCACCTCGGTGATCATGGGGCCGTTCGCCACGCAGATCCTCGCGCAGCTGGGTGCGGAGGTGGTGAAGGTGGAGACGCCCGAGGGGGACAACATGCGGCACGTGGGACCGATGCGGCACGCGGGCATGGGGCACATCTTTCTGCATGCGAACGCGGGCAAGCAGAGCATCGCGCTGGACCTGAAGCACCCGGACGGGCGCGAGGCGGCGCTGCGGCTGGCCGAGGGCTGCGACGTGCTCATCAGCAATGTGCGGCCGCAGGCGCTGGCCCGGCTGGGGCTGGATCACGGGGCGGTGAGCGCGCGCAATCCCCGCATCATCCACGTGAGCTGCTGCGGCTTCGACCAGGACGGGCCGGACGCCGCGCGTCCTGCCTACGACGACCTGATCCAGGGCGCCACCGGCATTCCCTGGCTCATGCAGCGCTACGGCGCGCCGGAGCCGTCGTATGCGCCCACCACGCTGTCGGACCGGGTGACCGGGCTGCACGCGGTGTATGCCGTGACGGCGGCGCTCTACGCCCGCGAGAAGACGGGACGGGGCCAGGCCGTGGTCGTGCCGATGTTCGAGGCCATGGCGCAGTTCGTGCTGGGCGACCACATGGCGGGCCTCACCTTCGAGCCGCCGCTGGGCGAACCCGGCTACGCGCGCCTGCTCACGGCCCACCGCAAGCCCTACGCCACGGCCGACGGCATGCTCTGCGTGCTGATCTACAACGACAAGCACTGGCGAAGCTTTTTCGCGGCGATCGGCGAGGACGGCGATGGAGGCCTGGCGCACGACCCGCGCTTCGCCACGCATGGCGCGCGCGCCGCGCACATCGACGCCGTGTATGCCGAGGTGGCGCGCATCCTGCGCACGCGCACCACGGCCGCATGGCGGGCGGTGCTGGACGCGGCCGACGTGCCCAACATGCCCATGAATTCCCCGGCCGACCTGCTCGGCAACGCGCAACTGCGCGCGACCGGCTTCCTGCACGACACGGAGCATCCCAGCGAGGGACCGATGCACGCCATGGCGCACCCCACGCGCTGGTCCGCCACGCCCCCGGCGCGCGACCTGCCCCCTGCGCCGCGCCTGGGCGAACACACGCGCAGCCTGCTGGCCGGGGCCGGCTACACGCCCGCGCAGATCGACGCCCTTCTGGCGCAGGGCGCGTGCCTCGCTGCCGGAGACACCGCATGACCCCCACCACGACAGTCCCCACGACGACCGCCATGACCACTCCCGACGCCCCCTCCCGCTACCTGGTGCGCGCCGCCCAGGTGCCCGGCTACCAGCCCGCCAACCACCACCACACCGTGAACCAGCGCCTGATCGGCCCCGAGACCGTGGGCGCGCGGCAGATGGAAGTGCTGCTCGGCACGCTGCACAAGGGCGGCGGCGCGCTGCCGCACGCGCACCCGGGCATCGAGCAGGCCTGCTATCTGCTGGAAGGCACGGCCCGCGCCGAGGTGGAGGGCGAGGCCTTCGACATGGTGCCGGGCGACATGTGCTTCTTCCCGGCCGACCGCATGCACGTGTTCACCGTGACCAGCGACACGCCCGTGAAGCTCCTGGTGATCTACAGCCCGCCCTACGGCGAATCGCCCGACAAGGTGATCCGCCCGGCCGGGAAAGGCGCGTGATGGACTTCGCCCTTTCGCCGGAACAGGAGCAGATCCGGGGCGCCATCGAGCGCGTCTGCGCGCCGTTCGATGCCGACTACTGGCTCGCGAAGGACCGCGAAGGCGGCTTTCCGCACGACTTCCACCAGGCGCTCGCAGATGCCGGCTGGCTGGGCATCGCCATGCCCGAGGCCTATGGCGGCGCGGGCCTGGGCATCAGCGAAGCCGCGCTGATGATGCACGCCATCTCCGCCACGGGCGCGGGCCTGTCGGGCGCCTCGGCCGTGCACATGAACATCTTCGGGCTGCACCCGGTGGTGGTGTTCGGCACCGAGGAACAGAAGGCGCGCTGGCTGCCGCCGCTGATCCGGGGCCGCGACAAGGCCTGCTTCGGCGTGACCGAGCCCAACACGGGCCTGAACACGCTGGGGCTCAAGACCCGCGCCGTGCGGGAGGGCGACCACTACGTGGTGCACGGCCAGAAAGTGTGGATCAGCACCGCGCAGGTGGCCAGCAAGATCCTGCTGCTCGCGCGCACCACGCCGCTGGAGGAATGCCGCGGCACCGAGGGCCTGAGCCTCTTCTACACCGACCTGGACCGCAGCACGGTGGAAGTGCGCGAGATCGAGAAGCTCGGCCGCAAGTGCGTGGACTCCAACCAGGTGTTCATCGACGGCCTGCGCATTCCCGTGGAAGACCGCGTGGGCGAGGAAGGCAAGGGCTTCCAGTACATCCTGCACGGACTCAACCCCGAACGCATCCTGATCGCGAGCGAGGCCGTGGGCCTGGGCCGCGCGGCACTGGCACGCGCGGCCGGCTATGCGCAGGAACGCGAAGTGTTCGGCCGCCCGATCGGGCAGAACCAGGGCATCCAGCATCCGCTGGCGCAGTCGTGGATGGAGCTGGAGGCCGCGCACCTCATGGTGCAGAAGGCCGCCTGGCTCTACGACCGGCACCAGTCCTGCGGCGCCGAGGCCAACGCCGCCAAATACCTCGCGGCCGAGGCCTGCTACCACGCCTGCGAGCGCGCCATCCTGACCCATGGCGGCATGGGCTACGCCAGGGAATACCACGTGGAGCGCTACCTGCGCGAATCGTGGATCCCGCGCCTCGCGCCCGTGAGCCCGCAGCTGATCCTGTGTTTCATCGCGGAGAAAGTACTCGGCCTCCCGAAATCCTATTGACCGCGGCCTGGGGCATCATCGCCCCCATGAAACTGCACCTGCTGCGCTACTTCACCGTGCTGGCCGAGGAGCTGCATTTCGGCCGTGCGGCGGAGCGGCTGGCCATCACGCAGCCGCCGCTCAGCTCGGGCATCAAGGCGCTGGAGGACGAGCTGGGCGTGAAGCTCTTCGACCGCAGCAGCAAGCACGTGGCGCTCACGCCCGCGGGCGCGGCCTACCTCGCGGAGGCGCGCGTGGTGCTGGACCGCGTGGCGCGGGCGGGCGACACGGCGCGGGCCGTCGCCGCCGGCCGGCGCGGCCGGCTGGACATCGGCTTCACCGGCTCCATGGTCTATCGCGACATGCCGGCCATCGTGCGGGCCTTCGGCGAACGCGCCCCGGGCATCGAGGTGCACCTGCGCGAGATGTCCTCGGGCGAGCAGACCGAAGCATTGCTGCACCGCCAGCTGCATGCCGGCTTCATCAACGCCAGCGTGGTGCCCGCGCCCCTGCGCTGCCTGCCGCTGGCGCACGACCACTTCGTGGCCTGCCTGCCCCAGGGGCATGCCCTGGCCGGCACGGCGCCGGTGGACCTGCACGCCCTGGCCGGGGAAACCTTCGTGATGTTCGCGCGCGACGTGGCGCCGGCCAACCACGACAACGTCATCGCCCTCTTCCACCGCGCCGGCATCCATCCGCACACGCGCCACGCCGCGCGCCAGTGGCTGACGGTGGTGGCGCTGGTCGCCATGCGCATGGGCGTGGCACTGGTGCCGGCCTCGATGGCGCAGGCCGCCGTGCAGGGCGTGCGCTTCGTGCCCATCGCCCACCTGGAGCACCCCACGGTGGGGGTGCTGGCCTGGCATGAAGAGGGCACGAATCCGGCGCTGCAGGCGTTCCTGGACGTGGCATCTGCCGCTTCGCAGCAGCACCGCCCGGCCTCCGAGGGTTCCTGACAGACGGCGTCCGCTCCCCGCGCCAGGATCACCGGCAGTTGCCGACACGCCTGAACCGGTGGTTGTGCAAAGCCATGGCGGAGTCAGGAGCAAAGGGGCGGAACCAGCACGGACAGGCCGGGGTGCGGGACGCACTTTCTACAATGGAGGCTTATGCAACCGCTCCACTACACCCGCGCCCGGCAATTGCCTGGCATCCTGGCCGAACGCATCGCCATCCTCGACGGCGCCATGGGCACCATGATCCAGCGCTTCAAGCTGGGCGAGGCCCAGTACCGCGGCGAGGGCTACAGCGGCCCCGACGGTGCAGGCGACCGGTTCAAGGATTTCCCGCGGGACGTGAAAGGCAACAACGAGCTGCTCTCGCTCACGCGGCCCGACGTGATCCGCGACATCCACGAGCGCTACCTGGCCGCAGGCGCCGACCTGATCGAGACCAACACCTTCGGCGCCACCACGATCGCGCAGGAGGACTACCACATGGCCGACCTGGCGCGGGAGATGAACCTCGCCTCGGCCCGGTTGGCGCGCGCCGCCTGCGACAAATACTCCACGCCCGACAAGCCGCGTTTCGTGGCCGGGGCCCTCGGGCCGACGCCCAAGACAGCGAGCATCAGCCCGGACGTGAACGACCCCGGCGCACGCAACGTCGATTTCGAGCAACTACGTGCCGCGTACTACGAGCAGACCCAGGCGCTGGTCGAAGGCGGTGCCGACGTGCTGCTGGTGGAAACCATCTTCGACACGCTCAACGCCAAGGCCGCGCTCTTCGCCATCGACGAATACTTCGAGGCGAGCGGCGAGCGCCTGCCGCTCATCATCAGCGGCACCGTCACCGATGCCTCCGGCCGCATCCTCTCGGGCCAGACCGTGACGGCCTTCTGGCACAGCGTGCGCCACGCGCGCCCGCTGGCCATCGGCCTGAACTGCGCCCTGGGCGCCACGCTGATGCGCCCCTACATCCAGGAACTGAACCGGGTGGCGGAAGACACCTTCATCAGCTGCTACCCCAACGCCGGCCTGCCCAACCCCATGAGCGACACCGGCTTCGACGAGACGCCCGAGGTCACCAGCCGCCTGGTGCACGAGTTCGCCGCCGAGGGCCTGGTGAACATCGTGGGCGGCTGCTGCGGCACCACGCCGGACCACATCGCCGCCATCGGCCGCGCCGTGGCGCCGGTGCCCACGCGCAAGCTGTTCTACCCCGAAGCGGCCTGATCCCGCCCGGCCGGCCCACCCCGGAGCCGGCGGATGGGCTGCTCTCCTACCGCCGGCTCATCCGTGGCCCTTTAGGATGCGCACGTCTTCCACCCGGATCCCCCCCGTGCGCTCCCTGCGTATCCAACTCACCCTCTTCTGGACCCTGCTGCTGGGCGCCTGCGCCCTGGTGGCGGTCGTCCTCACGGTGCTCTACCAGTCGGGCTCCGGCGCGCAGGTGGCCGCCGGCCGCACCCGCGTGGCGCAGGCCTGCACCGACGTCGCCGGGCGCTACGCCCAGTCCGCGCCCGGCGTGGCGGCCGACGCCCCGCGCGAGGACCTGCTGCGGGTGCTCCTGCACATGGTCCTGCTGGAGGCGCCGCGCGTCGAAGGCGGCGCCTGGAGCGCCAGCGGCGGCATGCTGGCCTATGCCTACCCCACCTACGAAGGCAGCGGCGTGAAAAGCGACGTGCCCTCCGCCGAGGAACCCCTGATCGTGGAGATGGCGCGACAGGCCAGCGCCGGGCGCCAGCCGCTGGTGAACCTGGTGCGCGGCAGCCGCGAGGTGCTCATCGTGGCGGCCTGCCCGCTGGCCGCGCACCCCGGCACGGCCGTCTGGACCATGACCCGCGTGCATGCCGGCGCCATCGCCGCGCAGGACAGCCTGCGCGCGGGCATCGCCATCCTGGCCCTGCTGGTGGCGGTGTCGGGCGCATGGCTCGGATGGATGCTGCAGCGCGGCCTGCGGCAGGTGCAGCGCCTGGAGGACGCCCTGGCGCAGGCCGGCGGCGACACCGTCCCCGTGCTCCAGCGCACCGGAATTCGCGAGCTCGACCGGATCGTGGAAGGCTTCAACAGCTTCGGCGCCCGGCTGCAGGAAGCGCGCGAGCGCCTGCGCGAGGCGCTCGCCCAGCAGCATCGCGACATGCGCCTCACGGCCCTGGGCCGCATGACGGCCTCGGTGGCGCACGAAATCCGCAACCCCATCGCCGCCATGCGGCTGAAGGCCGACAACGCCCTGGCGGCGCCCCCCGCCCGCCATGCCGACGCCCTGGCCGCCATCGGCACGCAGATCGACCGGCTGGAGGGCCTGGTGCAGAGCCTGCTGACCCTGGTGCAGCCCCTGCAACTCGAACCCCACCCGGTGGACCTGCCCGCCTGGCTGCAGGAGCGGCTGGACACCGCCCGGGCCGCGGCCGAGGCCCGGGGCGTGCGCCTGTCGCTGCGCGGCGATGTACCGGCCACGGCCGTCTTCGACCCCGTGCACGCGGCCCGCGCCATCGACAACCTGCTGGACAACGCCGTGCGCCATGCGCCGCGGGGAGGCGAGGCCGTGCTCTCGGCCCAGGTGGATGCCGCCCGTTCCCTGTGCGTGATCGCGGTGGAGGACGACGGCCCGGGCGTGCCCGAAGCATTGCGCGCCCAGCTCTTCGAGCCCTTCGCCACCGGCCGCACCGACGGCAACGGCCTGGGCCTGGCCCTGGCGCGCGAGGTGGCGCTGGCGCACGGGGGCGACCTGCACTACGCGCCGCGCGAAGGCGGCGGCGCCCGCTTCCTCCTGGAGCTGCCATGGCACGCATCCTAGCCGTCGATGACGACGCGGCCTTCCGCGAATCGCTGGTCGAAACCCTGCAGGGCCTGGGGCACGAGGTGCACGAGGCCGCCAGCGGCGACGAGGCGCTGCGGCAGGCCGGGCGCCACCGCTACGCCGCCATCTTCCTGGACCACCGCATGCCCGGCATGGACGGGCTGGAGACCCTCGCCGCGCTCGCCGCCCGCGTGCCCGAGCTGCCCCCGGTGGTGGTGCTCACCGCCTACGCCAGCGGCTCCGGCACCATCGAGGCGATGCGCCTGGGTGCCTTCGACCACCTGACCAAGCCGGTGGGCCGCGCCGCGGTGATCGAGGTGCTGGAGCGCGCCCTGCGCTCCCGCGCCGAAGCGGACGCCGCCCCGCCCGCCCCCGCGGCGCGTGCCGGCGCGGACGAGGCGGACGGCGAACTCATCGGCGTGAGCGAGGCCATGCGCGAGGTCCACAAGCGCATCGGGCTGGCCGCCGCGAGCGAAGCGCCCGTGCTGGTGCAGGGCGAGACCGGCACGGGCAAGGAGCTGGTGGCGCGCGCGCTCCACCGGCACTCGGCCCGCAGCGCCGGCCCGTTCGTGGCGCTCAATTGCGCGGCCATCCCGAAGGAGCTGCTGGAAAGCGAGCTGTTCGGCCACGTGAAGGGCGCCTTCACCGGCGCCGCCACCGACCGGCCCGGGTGCTTCCGCGCGGCCGATGGCGGCGTGCTGCTGCTCGACGAGATCGGCGACATGGCGCCGGACGTGCAGGCCAAGCTGCTGCGCGCCCTGCAGGAAGGCGAGGTCACGCCCCTGGGCAGCCACCGGCCGGTGAAGGTGGACGTGCGCGTGGTGGCCGCCACGCACCGCGACCTGACCGCCGCCGTGCGCGAGGGGCGCTTCCGCGAGGACCTGCGCTACCGGCTCGACGTGCTGCAGATCGCCCTGCCCCCGCTGCGCGAGCGGCTCGCCGACATCGTGCCGCTGGCCGAGCATTTCCTGCGCCGTGCCGCGGCGCCGCAGCCGGCCAAGCGCCTCGCGCCGGACGCGGCGCGCGCCCTGCTCGCGCACGGCTGGCCGGGCAACGTGCGCGAACTGCGCAACGCCATGGAGCGCGTGCAGGCCCTGCAGCGCGGCCCCGTGGTGGGCGCGGCCGACCTCGACCTGGGCCCGCCCCCGGCATCGGCGGCGGCGTCCGGCACCGACGACGGCGCCCTGCCGCAGGACTGGCTCGACGTGCCGCTGCCCGAGGCCGTGGAGCGGCTGGAGCGGCAGTTGATCGCCCACGCGCTCGAACAGGCCCGCGGCAATCGTTCGCTCGCCGCCCGGCGGCTGGGCATCCACCGCCAGCTGCTCTACAGCAAGCTGGCCCAGTACGGCATGGAATGAAACGGATGGAGGCACCGGCGATGTCGCGAATCCGGACACAGTGTCGTCGCACCATCCATGCATTGACGATGGCCAGCAACGCAAGTCATTGATTCATAAGGCATTCCATGCTGGCACGCCTCTTGAAATACCAGAGCTCCACAACCTGAAGGAGTTCTGCCATGCGACTCAATACCCTGACCCGCGCCGGCCTCGCCGCCCTCCTGCTCGCCTGTGCCGGAGCGCAGGCCCAGCCCGCCCCCCCGGCCCCCGGTGCCGTTCCGCCGCCCCCCGGTGCCGTTCCGCCGCCCCCCGTGGCAGGCCAGCCGCCCGGCCCGATCGGCCAGCCTGCCGCCGTGGAGCAGGCCTCGCACAGCGGCGCCGTGCAGCGCTGGCTGCTCAACCCCAACGGCGAAGCCGACGGCCTGCTGCTGCAGGATGGCGCGCAGGTGGCCTTCCCGCCGCACCTGTCCGATACCCTGACATCCTGGCTGCGCCCCGGCGACGCCGTGGACGTGGCCGGCTGGCACTATTCCGGCGTGCCCGTGCTGCGCATCAGCGCGATCAGCTCGCAGGGCCGCACCGTCCAGGACACGCCCCCGTCCCCGGGCCAGATGCCTCCGCCCCCGCCGCAGCGCCCTGCCCTGGTCGAACTGCAGACCGACGGGCGCGTGGCTACCGTCCTGCTCAACACCCGCGGCGATGCCCACGGCCTGCTGCTCGACAACGGCGTGATCGTCCGCTTCCCGCCCCATGTGGCCGCCTCCATCGGCAACCTGCTGCAGACCGGCGCCACCGTGTCGGCCCGCGGCTGGGGCACGCGCAACGCGCTGGGCACGGCGCTGGAAGCCACGCAGTTGGGCTCCTCCGCCAGCACGCTGCAGGAAGTGTTCCGCGGCCCGGCCGGCGGCCCTCCCCGCCGCCCCTGAGCGGCCCTGGTTCGCCATCCTCCACAGGAGACCGCATGTCCCAACCCCAGGAAACCGTGGAAGTCTGGTCCCTCGAGGGCCGCTTCCAGCATCTGCTCCACAGCCCGCGCGGCGAGGTGGAAGGCGTGCTCATCGACGTGGACGGCGTCACCGCGCAGTTCACCTTCGGCAAGCATGACGAGTGCGCCGTGCGCGCCGCCGAAGCGCTGAAGCCCGGACAGGCTCTCGTGCTCGAAGGCAGCGTGGCGCCGCCCCCGCGGCACGGCGAGGCCTCGCACGAGGTCTATGCCTTCGAGCGGCTGGTGTCGATCGACGGCGAGCCCGCCGCGCCCGAAGAGGCCGTGCGGCGCGCCGAAGGCCGCGTGGCGCGCATCCACCACGCCCGCCATGGCGAGCCCAACGGCGTGGTGCTGGACACGGGCGACTTCATCCACCTGCGTCCCGACGGCTACGCGGCGCTGCAGCTGCAGCCCGGCGACGCGGTCGAGGCCGCCGGCCCCGCCCGCCCGCTGCGCGGCGCGCAGGGCCACGTGATCGAGGCCCGCACCGTCAACGGCAAGCCCCTTCCCGCCCAGCCCCACCACGGGTGACACCATGACCACCGCCGCGCACCCCGCCATCGCAGACACCGTGCCCTCCCCGCTGTTCGGAGGCCCGGCCCCCCAGGAAAAACGGCCTGCCGGCGCAAGCACGCCGGTGGCCGCCGGGGCCTCCCTCACGGCCCTGGCCTGGATGGCGTTCTTCATGGCGGACGTGCGCGACGGGCTCGGTCCGTTCCTCGCCACCTACCTGCAGACCCAGCGCATCGACCAGACCATGATCGGCATCGTGATGTCGGCCGGCGGCCTGGCCGGCATGCTGGCCACCCCCGTGGCCGGCGCCTGGGCGGACCGCATCCGCGCCAAGCGGATGCTGGTCGCGATCGCCGCGCTGGCCATCCTGGGCGCGAGCGCGGTCGCCTTCGGCACCCGGTCGCCGGGCATGCTGGTGCTGTCGCAGGTTCTCACCGGCGTGGCCGGCGCGCTGCTGGCCGCCGGCCTCGCCGCGCTCACGCTGGGCCTGGCCCGCCGCCAGGGCCTGCGCCACCAGACCGGCCGCAACGAGGCCTACAGCCATGCCGGCAACATCGTTTCCGCGCTGGGCGCGGCGGCTTTCGCGCACTGGCTGGGCGCGCCCTGGATGCTGGTCGTCATGACGGCCATGGCCGTGGGCGCCCTGGCCTGCCTGATGGCCATCCGCGACCGCGACATCGACCAGGTGGCGGCCCGCGGCGGCGAGCCGGCCCCGGAGGCACGCACGGACGCGGCACCGGCTGCCGCATCCGCCGGCGCCCCGGCCGCCCCCGAGGGCTGGCGCGCCTTCCTGTCGCACCGCGCGCTCTGGCTTTTCGGGCTGGCCTGCGCGCTCTTCCACCTGGGCAACGCGGCCATGCTGCCGCTGCTCAACCAGCGGCTGGCGGCCACCGTGCCCGACTCCGCGCCGCTCCTGTGGACCGGCATCGCCATCGTCGTCGCCCAGCTCACCATGGTGCCGGTGGCGCTGTGGGTGTCGCGCAGCCGCCGCCTCGACCTGCAGGTATTCATCTACATCGCCATCCTGGCGCTGCCCGTGCGCGGCATCCTGGCCTGGGCCATTCCCGATGCCTGGGCCAACATTCCCGTGCAGATCCTCGACGGCCTCGCAGCCGGCGCCCTGGGCGTGGCCACTCCCCTGATGGTGGAGCGCTACGTGCGCGGCAGCGGCCGCTACAACACCGCCCTCGGGCTGGTCATGACACTGCAGGGCGTCGGTGCCTCGCTGAGTCCGGCCATCGCCAACAGCGTGGTGGGTGCGCAGGGGCATTTCGGGCTGGCCTTCGCCGTGCTCGCGGGCTGCGCGATGCTGGCGCTGCCGGTCTTCTGGTTCGCGCAGCGGCAGGCCGAACGGCATCCCGCACCGCATCCCGCCTAGGGGAAGCGGCTACCGCCAGCTGGGCACGCAGGTGCGCGTGGCCACCTGTGGCGGCATGACCGGAACGACCAGTACCGGGGCCCGGGACATGCCCCGCCAGTGTTCGGCGCTTCGAGCCAGGGCGGCGACGACGCGCAGTTCATCGCGGCCCCAGCGCTCGATGATGCCAATCCCCTACACCAGTCCTCCAAGGGACCCGGCCCGGGTTGACTTGGTCGTTCCCGCCGTATTACAAAATGTATCCTTCTTTGCCTTTGGTTCTGTTCCGCGTCCTGCATCGGCGCCACGCTTTGCCGGCCCTCCCGCTCCACAGATACCACCCACCATCCGCCAGCCCATGGGCAAAGCGAAACGAGGCCGCGACCTCTCCCCCAGCGCGCAACAGGCCCTGCAGACCATAGCCTGCCGGGCGGATGCCCTTCTGCTGGCCATCTGTGCCCTCGGCGCGATCGTCGCGCTATGGATCGGTTTCGTATATGGCCGGCCCGGTACCGCAGCGATCTGGGGTGGTGCCCTGATGGCGCTGGCCGCATGGGCCTACCTGGCGGTGCGCGGCAGCCTGCTGGGCCGGCTGGCGCTCGTGACCGCCGGCATCGGGCTGGTGGCCCTGCACATCCAGCTCAGCCTGGGCGCCACCGAGATGCATTTCGGCGTCTTCGTCTTCCTGGCCTTCGTGCTGGCCTACCGCGACTGGCGGCCCGTCGTCTTCGCGGCAGTGCTGATCGCCGTGCACCACATCGCGTTCGATCGCCTGCAGCTGGCCGGGGGCCCGGTGTACTGCCTTACCGAACCCGACTTCGGGCGCGTCCTGGTACACGCCGCGTTCGTGGTCGTGCAGACCGCGGTGGAGGTGGCCATCACCCTGCGCACCCGCGCCGATGCGATCGAATCGGCGGAACTCCAGTACCTGTGCCGCCCCCAGCAGGACGGCCAGCTGTCGCTGGACGTGCGCGGCGTGCCGGTGGACAGCGCCGCGGCCCGGGCCCTGCAGGCCGCGCTGCTGCGGCTCAACGGGGTGGTGACCGATGTCCACCAGGCCGCGGCGGGCCTGGCGGCGGCGGCGGGCGAGATCGCCACGGGCAACCGCGACCTCAGCCAGCGCACCGAACGCACCGCCTCCCACCTGCAGGACGCAGCGGCATCGATGGGCCAGCTGGACGGCGCCGTGCAGCACAGCGTGCAGGAGGCGGTGGCCGCCCGCCGGCTGACGCAGGAAGCCACCCAGGTGGCGGAGCACTGCGGCGGCGTGGTGACCGAGGTCGTCGCCACCGTGCAGGACATCCACTCCAGCGCCGGACGCATTGCCGACATCGTGGGCGTGATCGATGGCATCGCCTTCCAGACGAACATCCTGGCGCTGAACGCCGCGGTGGAGGCGGCCCGCGCCGGCGAACAGGGCCGGGGTTTCGCGGTGGTGGCGAGCGAGGTGCGCTCGCTGGCCGGACGCAGCGCCGAAGCCGCCCGCGAAGTCCGCGCGCTCATCGCCGCCTCCGTGCAGAAGGCCGAGCGCGGCAGCCGGCTGGCGACGGATGCCGGCGAGCACATGCAGAACGTGGTGGACTGCGCACGCCGTGCCTCCGAGGTGGTGGGCGCCATCAGCACATCGGTCGAAGGGCAATCGGGCGAACTGGGCCGCGTCAACGCCTCGGTGACCGAACTCGATCACATGACCCAGCAGAACGCGGCGCTGGTCGAGCAGTCCTCGGCCGCGGCGGCCAGCCTGCTGGAGCAGGCCGGCCGGCTCAGGAGCGTGGTGGACGGCTTCCAGTTCCAGCCCGAACGCCTGCTCGCCGCAGCGCGCTGAATTCATGCCGGAGCCGGCGCCGAAGGCCCGGAGCCCCGGCCCGGCCCGGCTCACGCGCCTTCGAGCTGCAGGTACACCTTGCCCTGCTCGATCCGCACGGGGTAGGTGCGCAGGCCCCGCGTGAGCGGCGCGCACAGCGCGCTGCCGTCCCGCACGTCGAAGCGGCCCTGGTGCAGCGGGCATTCGATCTCGTGCCCCTCCAGGAAGCCGTCGCACAGCCGCGCGTTGCCGTGGGTGCAGAGGTTGTCGGTGGCGAACACCTCGCCTTCCACCGAATAGAGCGCCACGTCGCGCCCGCCGACGGTCACGCCGATCACGTCGTCTTCCGGCACGTCGCCCAGTTCGGCGGCTTCGGTCCATCCGGTATCGATAGCGGTCATGGAATGTCTCCTCAGATGGGGTAGATGATGGAGTTCGGGATCATTTCGCTGTCGTAGATGCATTCCTTGCGGGCGAAGCGCAGCCCCTGGGGCGTGCGCACCACCACGTCGAGGTAGCGGCCCACGTTGAACACCGCGGAAGGCTCCGACAGCTTGGTGCGGAACACGGCGTAGTTCGCCTCGCACTCCCAGCGGCCCTCGCCGGCCGCGCGCACGCGCGGCGCGCCGATCACGTGGCGCTGGTAGTACGGATCGTGGAACAGCGTCTCGCGGATGCCATAGACGCGGTCCTTCAGCATGCCCTGGCTGTCGAACGAGAGCGTGGCCAGCGGCAGGCCGCGCTCGTGGTTCTCGCGCGGCTGCAGGCGATAGACGCAGTCTTCGGTGAAGAAGCCCGGCCAGCGGTCCCAGTCGGCGGCGTCCAGCGCCGAGGCATAGTCGGCATAGAGCTGCTGCAGCGCGAACCAGTCGGCGAAGTCGATGGGTGTCTTCATGCTCATGGCCTCAGTCCTCCTTCTCCATCACGCCGCGCCAGTATTCGTACATGCCGCGGATCAGCGTCTCGGTCACCATGTGGTCGGTGTCGCCCACTTCGTGGCCGCCCAGTTCCACCAGCGCGCGGTGGAAGGGCTTCTGCTCGAAGCCCTGCTGCGAGAACTCGATCACCTCGCCGTCGTCGGCCGACACGAAGCCCGCCGGCCCGAACAGGTTGGACTGGCGCAGGCGGCGCTCGGTCATCTCGTCGGTGTCGTCCTCGTAGCCGAAATGCGTCCACACGAAATCGAAGGCATCGTGGCCCACGGGCTGGATGTGGCGCGTGGAGACGCTGTTGACCTGCTGCTGCAGGATCACGCTCGGGAACAGCGTGGTCATCACCGCCGTGGGGCCGCCCCACCAGGGCTCGGGCACGATGTCGAGAAAGCGCGGGTCTTCCAGCTGCATGCCGGCCTTGAAGCTGGAAACGTTCGACACGTCCGACTGCTTCTTGGCCTCGCCGCGCGTGGACACCATGGCCGCATGGCGGTGGCGCGCATCCATCTTCAATTCCGACTTGTTGTCCGCCCGCCAGAGGCCGAAGGTGACGAACCAGGTGTGCAGCAGGCCGGGGTGGTACGGGTCCTTGATGTTCTCCTGCATCAGCTTCCAGTTGCCCGGAATGCGCTGGCGGTTGTAGCCGAGGATCTTGAGCTTGCGGCCGTTGAACATGCGGTCGAAATAGCCCAGGATCACCGGGCCCATGAAGTCCTCCAGCGATTCCACGCCGTGGTCGAAAGAGGCGAACACCACCCCGCCGCGCACGGCCACCTTGAGCCGCGTGAGGCTGTGCTCCTCGAGCTTGAAATCCGCCGGCATGCCGCCATGCACCTTGCCGTCCTGCTTCACTCCGCGCCGGAACGGCACGCCCTGCAGCGCGCCATCGAGCCTGTAGCTCCACTGGTGGTAGGGGCAGACGAACTCCTTGCGGTTGCCGTGCCGCTCGCGGCAAAACCGCATGCCGCGGTGCGCGCAGACGTTCTCCACCACGTGCAACTGCATGTCCTCGCCGCGCACCAGGATCACCGAGCGCTCGCCGATCGCCGTGCGCTTGAAGTCGCCGGGGTTGGGCACTTCGGCCTCCAGCCCCACGTAGCACCAGTGGCCGCGGTAGAAAAATCGTTCCAGCTCGCGGCGGTAGATCTCTTCGCTGGTGTAGGCCGCGAACGGCACGCGATGGGTGCCGGGGCTCTCCCAGACGGGCTGCAATGGGAAGACGGGGTGGGGCGTGCTCATGTCGTTGGCTCCTCGGGATGTGTCAGGGCGTACTGGCGTAGAAAGCGTCCGCATAGAGATGCTCGGGCGCGATGCCGCGCTGGCGCGCCAGCAGCGACACCGCCTCCACCATCGGCGGCGATCCGCACAGGTAGGCGCGCCAGCCTTCCAGCGAGGGCCAGTCCTGCGCGATCGCATCGGTGACGAGGCCCGTGCGCTGGCCCGGCGCCGCATCGGCCGCGGCCACCACGGCATGCACCTGCAACCGCGGATGGCGCTGCTGCAGGTCGGCCAGCCACTGCAGGCCATAGACGTCGCGCGCAGACCGCGCACCGGCATAGACGTGGATCGGATTGGGCATGCCGGCCTCCAGCGCGCCGCGCACGATGGAGAGGATCGGCGCCAGCCCCGTGCCGCCCGCCACGCAGAGCATCGGCCCCTCGTACTTGCGGCGCAGGTAGGCCGAACCCAGCGGCCCGCTCACGCGCACCGCATCGCCCACCGCCAGCACGCTCGCGACGTGCGTCGAAACGAGCCCGCCTTCGACCAACCGCACATGGAATTCGAGTTCGCCGTCATGCGGCAGCCCGGCCATCGAATAGGGCCGCGCCAGGCCCGGCCCGAACTGCAGCTGCGCGTACTGCCCCGGCGAGAAATCCAGCGGCTTGGCCGGCTTCAGACGCAGGCGGCGGATGTCGTGCGTGAGCGTTTCCACGGCCGTCACCGTGGCCTTGAGCGTGCGGGCGGTGTGCACCACCACCTCGTCGGGCTCGGGGATCTCGATGGTGCAGGACTCGCTCAGCACCGTCTGGCAGGCCATCACGTACTGCGCCCCGCCATCGCCGCCCAGCGGCGGCATGCGCAGCGCCTGGCCGGAATCCAGCACCTCGCCCGCGATGACCTTGCAGCGGCAGGTGCCGCACCGGCCCGCCATGCAGCTGTACGAAACGGGGATCTGGTGGGCGCGCAGCACTTCCAGCAGGTTGGCGCCGGGCGCCACGGGCAACACGCGGCCCAGCGGCTCGATATGCAACTCCATCGGGGACTGTCTCCAGGTTTTCGTTATGGCCCCGATCATTCCCGCGATTGTTTCATCAGCCAATAGAATGGCATGAATACTCAGCATTAATGGCTTGAATAAAGGTTCGTCATGGAACTGGAAGACATCGACCTCAACCTGCTGGTGGTCTTCCAGCAACTGCTGGTCACGCGCAAGGTATCGCAGGCGGCCGAGAACCTGGGCCTGACGCAGCCGGCCGTGAGCAATGCCCTCGCGCGGCTGCGGCGCCTGCTGGGCGACGAACTGTTCCTGCGCACGGCCCATGGCATGCAGCCCACGCCCTACGCCGACCAGCTCGCGGAATCCGTGTCGTACGCGCTCGCGATGATCCACGGCGCCCTGAACCACAAGCTGGGGTTCGACCCCGCCACCAGCCGGCGCGTGTTCAAGGTGGGCATGACGGACATCGGCGAGATCTACTTCCTGCCCCGCCTGCTGGAGCGCCTGGCCCAGGTGGCGCCCGGCGTGCGCCTGGCCACCGTGCGCAATTCAGCGACGGATCTGAAGGACGCCATGGAAGCCGGCAAGATCGACCTCGCCGTCGGCCTGCTGCCGCAATTGAAGGCCGGCTTCTTCCAGCGCCGGCTGTTCCGCCAGCCCTACGTGTGCCTCTTCCGCCAGGGCCACCCGCTGCACAGGCGCCGCCGCATCGGGCTGGAGGATTTCGCGAAGGCGCAGCACGTGGTGGTCGTGTCCGAAGGCACGGGCCACGGCAAGGTGGACGAACTGCTCGAGCGCATGGGCGTGGCCCGCGACGTGCGCCTCACCGTGCCGCACTTCGTCGCCATCGGCCACATCCTCCAGGCCACCCGGATGATCGCCACCGTGCCCGAGAAGATGGCCCAGAGCATGGCCGGGCCCTTCGGCCTGGCGTATGCGCCCCACCCCGTCAAATTGCCGCAGGTGGCGATCAATCTGTTCTGGCACACGAAGTACCACCGGGATCCGGGGAACCAGTGGTTGCGGGGGTGGTGGTGGAGATGTTTGCGGAGGGGGAGTGAGGGGGCACGGCGGCCCCGTCGTTCGGCCTTCGGAATTCGGGATTTGGAAGCTATTGCGGCGCTACTTTTTCCATCAAGCACGGGGCACGTAGCAATGTCGCCTATAGGCTGGTTGCGGTCGTTCATTTTTGAATACGGACGATCGCTGTCTCTGAAACCTGCCAGACGTGATTCAAAGGCTCCGTGGTCCGCAGTGCGCCAGTCACTGTCGATCGCCTTGGGGACCTGCCCGGCGGCAGTGCGGCGTAACGGGCTACTGCAAGTCTGTCGCATTGCTGTCACAAGCACGAAGTCGGTCGGGTCGAGACGATTGCCACTAGCTTGGGGGCATTCTCTCGAGACGCCGTCCTCTTACCCATTGACCAGACCAGGGCAGACGGTCAGTTGACCGTCTGCAGCACATCATCCAAGGACCTCGCGACTAAGTAGCGCGCCGGGTTCTCGCCGGTCGCCAGTGCTGCGAAGTGCGCTCGGCCGCACTCGATCTTGGCCCACTCCTTGTCACGTAGATCGTCAGCAAAGAGGCTGCTCTTGGTTTCCACGACGAAGTACAGGCGCTGCACGCCATCCTTCTGCAGCAGCACAGCCCAGTCCGGATTGTAGTTGCCCAGCGGCGTGGGCACCTTGAACCAGTTCGGCAGCTTGGCATACAGCAACACGTCCTGGTTGAACTCCAGCGCCTGAGCAAAGTCGCGCTCGGTGGCAGAGTCGTAAACCACATGCTCGTGGATGGACTTGGCCGTGTCCAGAAGCATGCTCTTCAGGTAGCCGGTCAGCTCCTGCTGCTCGAACAGCTCCTGCGCGTAGACCTGCTGGTCACCCAGCTTCTGATACTTGATGCCATCGACCAGCGCTAGGCGCTTGCAGCGGTTGATCTGCTCGGCCGTCTGCTCGATGAACTGCTGCGGATTGCGGCGGAAGTCATCCAAGCGCCCCGACTCGGTCAAGATGGAGACCAGGCTGCGGCGCGTTAATTGGGTACGGTCCTGCAGGTCCGTCAACAGGTCTGGCAGCTCGATGCCCGACTCGTCCAGCCCCACGGTATAGGCACCGTCCTTTTGCTCCTTGGTCTCGACGCCTGCCTTGCCGATGGCTATGTCGGCCTTGCGCCATTGCAGGCGCGCCTTGGGGATTGGCGGCGCATCGCGCAACGCCTTCGTGCAGTCTTGAAGCAGCTTCGCGTTGTCGAACTGAACCCGGTAGGTAGTCTTGTGCTTGATGCGGTCCCACAGGGCCTTGAACTCCTCACCCAGCGTGATCGCCTTGCCATCTGCGTCCTTGCGCAGCGCCACCGTCTTGCGCTCGTCCGCGTTCTTCACCTCCAGGCGACCGCTCACCTTGCGCAGCAGCTCCAGCACCTGCGTTCGCTGTGCGGCGAACGCATCGGGCAATGCAAGCGTGCCGTCCTTCAGGGCTTGCTTGAGCGAGTCCTGCACCTTGCCCTTGGCGTCGATCTGGCCGGCAGCCTTCAAGTGTTCCCACAACAGCCTGGACTGCTCTACCCCGAAGGCCGTCACCTGCCCGTCAGCGCCGGCCACCGGAATGCCGGCGAACTGGTGTGGCTCGACGATGCCGAAGCGGATGCCCGTGTCGGCCTCGATTTCCTTCTGCAGGTTCTCCGCGAAGTCCTCGTACGACTCGGTCGCTATGACGGTCAGGCGGTTGACGTCGAAGCCGCGCACCCGCTCCCCGGCCTGGTTCACACACAGGCGCAAGCCGCGGCCGATGGTCTGGCGCCGTTCACGCTCGGAGCCCATCTCGCGGAGCGCGCAAATCTGGAAGACGTTGGGGTTGTCCCAGCCTTCCTTGAGGGCGGAGTGGCTGAAGATGAACTTCAGCGGCGTGGCAAAATCCAGCAGCCGCTCCTTCTCCTTCATGATGAGGTTGTAGGCCCGCTCGGCGTTCTCGCGGCCGGCCGCGTTGTTGTCGGCCGTATCTGTCCAGCCGCCCTTCTTGTCGATGGAGAAATAGCCGTTGTGCACCTCCTCGGCTGCGGTCGTCAGGTCCACCTCCGCGAACAGGCTCTGGTAGCTGGGCAGCTTGGCCGCGCGGCGATACTCCTCCTCGAAGATGCGCGCGTAGTCGCCCTTCACCGCCTGGCCTTGTGCATCGAGCTTGCGGTAGCGATCCACTGACTCGATGAAGAACAGCGACAGCACCTTGATGCCCTTGGGCCGCAACAGCTTCTCTTTCTCCAGATGCTCGCGGATCGTGCGGCGGATCATCTCCCGCTGCACGGCCAACTCGTCCACGCCGCCGTGCGCCTGGCCGATGGCCAGGGCCACCTCACCGCCGGGGTATCGCAGCTCGACGAACTCGGAGCCCTTGGCGGTGTTGATTTCGCCGACGCGGAAGTCGGCATAGATCGCGCGCTTGGTGACCTGCTGCAGGTCATCCCCGTCGCTGACGGACTCCTCCCTCAGCTTGGGCCCCGCAGCCTCTTGCACATAAAGTTCCAGCTGCGCGCTGATGCGGCCGCGCTTGTTGGTGACGGCTACCAGCCGCACGTAGGGCTTGTTGAAGGCGTCCTCCACGGTAGCCGCCGCCACCTCGATCTGCTTGACCAGCTTGCGCTCGTAGGCATCCACTGCGTCCAGCCGGAATACCATGTGGTGCTTGTCGGCATGAGTGGCCGAGTAGCGCAAGGTGCACAGCGGGTTCATCGCATCCAGCGCGGTCTTGCCCGCGCCGCTCAGGCCGCCGTCCACGCTCTGCGGCTCGTCGACGATGACGATGGGGTGCGTGGCCCGGATCAGGTCGATGGGCTTCTCGCCGCCGGTCTTCTCACTGTCCTTGTAGAGGTTGTTGACGTCCTTCTTGTTGATGGCGCCGACCGTCACGACCATCACCTGGATGGCCGAGCTGGTGGCGAAGTTGCGCACCTGCCCCAGCTTGGCCGAGTCGTACAGGAAGAAGTCCACCGGCACGCCGGCGTACAGGGCCTTGAAGTGTTCCTCGGTGATCTGCAGCGACTTGTAGACCCCTTCCTTGATGGCCACCGAGGGCACGACGATGACGAACTTGGTGAAGCCGTAGCGCTTGTTCAACTCGAAGATCGTGCGCAGGTAGACGTAGGTCTTACCGGTACCAGTCTCCATCTCGACAGTGAAGTCGCCTGACGCCAGCGTGCCGGCTGGCGCCAGGCCGTTGCGCATCTGGACGTCCTGCAGATTCTTCAGCAACTGGTCATCGAGCAGGGTCAGGCGGTTGCCCACGCCCAGGTCGGTTTCGGCTACACCCAAGGTGAGCTGTTGCTCAGGCAGGCGCATCGTGACGGTGAACTCCGTCCGGCAGACCTCCTGACCTCGGAACAAGTCGCAGACCGACTCGATGGCCTGCTTCTGGTAATCCAGATCGGGCTCGAAATGCAGCTTCATGCACCCACCTGTTCTGCGGCAGGAAGCCAGCCCTTGGCATCGAGCACGTTCAATGCAATACCGATCTGCCGCGGGGTGAACTGCTTCTTCCGGTCGTTCCAGGCATGCGTCTCCCGGACAACGTCTTCAACGCCCCCACCTGCGACCGTGTGGGATGCCACCCAATGTACGGTCGCCAGAAGCTCCAGCCCGAACGGCGTCTCGAACCCCTCAACCAGATCACCAACGCGGTCGAAACGCGCGCGGGTATCCACATGCTCACCCAGGAAAGCCCCGGCCTCCTCAACGGCTCCGGGCACCACGGTCAATGGCTTGGTGGGGTCATCGCCACCATCGGCGTACCCCGCCACCATGTGCCCCTCGATCTTCTGCAGCACATGGCGAAGGTTCTCCGCGTACGGGCCATACGGTGCCTTCACGTAGCTGAGGCGCAGCGGTTCGCCCGCCTCTTGCATGAAGTACATCAGCTTGTGCACTTCCAGCAGCGAAATAGTCGGGTCTAGCAAACCTTGTACATAGCGGTTCATCAACTCGACGAGCGCCGCCCGACCGGCCGTCATGCGGGGCACCTCGCGGCTGTGCTGCATCTTGTCCGCCGCCGGGGCGCCCTTGGGTTCGTATATGCGGACACGCACATCGGGCAGCGCCTGCATGGCGGCCTCGATGCGAGGGCGCACCTCGTCCCACTCCAGCCCGCCCAAGCCACTGCCCAGCGGCGGGATGGCTATTGAGCGGATGCCCAGGCGAGCAACGTCGCGCACCAGCGCCTCCAGGCCGGCGTCGATGTCCTGCATGCGGCTCTTGCCCTTCCAGTGGCGCTTGGTCGGGAAGTTGACGATGTAGCGCGGCGCGGCCAGTTGCTCTGTGTCGTAGATGAACATGCGCCCCGGCTGCACCTCCTCGCGGTCGCAGGCCGCCTTGTAGGCCTTGAAGTTCTCGGGCCAAGCGTTCTTGAACTGCAGCGCAATGCCGCGGCCCATGATGCCGACACAGTTCACCGTGTTCACAATGGCATCCGAGTCGTCCTTCAGGATGTCACCACTGGTGAGTTCGATCATGGTCAGTCTCCAATTCAGTAGTACCAGGCGGGCATGAGCTGCACGGGGGGCCGATGGCCTCCCACCGGCAGCGCATGCGCGACCTGGGTGGCAATGGGCTGCGACAGCACCCCAATGCGTTCAATCAATTGCCAGGGGAAGCCCCGCTCCAGCAGGAACTCCGCCTGCTTGCCTTCCTTCTGGGCACTCCAGTTGCGCGCAGCCACCGCGTCCCAGTCCACTTCGCCCAGCCGGCCAAGGTCGGCACGGTCTTCAAAGTACCGCGCCCCAGCGTTCGAGAGCGTGAACGCCCATCGCAGCCCTTGCTCATTTGCCCAGGCCACGGTGGTGTGCAAATCAGCCTCCAGGTGAACGATGGGCCCTTGCCCACCCTTGTAGGCCAGGTCCGCGTTCTGCCTGTGGATCAGGTAGAGCATGACCGAGCGCGGGCAGAAGTAGAACGGCACGCATTGCCCCACATACAAGCCCGGGTGGCTGGTCAGCTGCAGCTCTGTCATCCGGCGCTGCTTGATGTGGTTCATGCCGATGACAGTCCCAGGCGCCGCCACCTGCACCACGGCTGCGTCGGACAGCAGGCCGCCACTGGCAATGATGGACGGTAGCCGGTCTACATGGCAGATGTGGTACAGCTTCGGGCGGTCGGGCACGGCCATGGTTAGAGGCTCCGCACATTCTGGATGCCATGCTGCTGCAAGATGGCTGCCATGTTGGTCTTCGCCACATCGTCCGCGAAAGCGCTATCGCGGAATACGCACGTGGTGTCGCCGACCGGCGCGAGTTGCTGGTGCCACTGTACGATGCCTTCAGCCAGCGTCTCCACCTCGGCAGCGGTTATGCCCTCGGCCAGGCAGGCCAGCAGCACACCGGCGCCCACCGCGTGGACGGACTTGCTGGCGATCATCTGCTGCTGGATGGGGACGCAGAGGTCGAGGCCGAGCTTGAGCAGGAGTTCGTAGAGCAGGTCCTGCTCGGTTCTGTTCGGCAACAGGTGCTCTTGGTGCTCCAGTAGCGCTTGATTTAGGTCGGGGACTTGAGTTGTCCACCCCTTCACGTTTGAAGTGTCCAACTTGAAGACGCGAAAACCGTTGTCCCCAGTTGCCTCTCCCTTATTAGCTGAAAACTTCTTTGCCGCGCGGCGCAAACGTTCTTTGGTCAATTCGGCCACCGTCCTTGGCTTGCCCAATTTGTCGCAGTATGCGACAGCGGCCTTTTGAACATCTGAATCTGGGCTGAGCTGCTCGGGCAACTGAACTAATACAAATCGCCGCGTACCTTCATCTTCCGCATTTTGCTCATAGATTACATGTCCAAGTGGCGCTGAACCCGCGAAGAAATCCAAGAAGATTCCATCGTTGCCTGGAACCATCTTGGTTAGGTAGCGAATCAACTCAAGAGGTTTTGGGTAGCCATTGAAAAAAGCGCCTAGCTCTTCCAGCTGAGAGGTAGCCTTTTGAGTTCCGCCGAAGCCAGTCAGTACAGATATGACATGGCTTTTTGTGTCCGTGCGTTCTTTGATAACCTCAATCGCTCCTGTCCTGGATATGACAAAAGAGGTTGACTGGCCTTTGCCGTCGAAGATGGGAAGGCACCCATTGGCGACAAATTCAAGCAGCAAATCCTTGGAGCTCCAGCCACTTTCAACTAAAGCTGGCGCTATAAGGCGACCGCCTCTGATAACTGCGGCGCCCTTATAAATCGGCCAACCCTCTGTTCGCCCTTCGATTACCCCATCGTCAAAATCGGCAGGAAAACCAGCAGGCAATAAAATCTCCGAAGGAGGATTTTTCGGCCCATTTTTCACTATCGTATTTCGAATCTGTGGGCGAAAAATCTTGCTGTCCGTAGGCGTGCTTGGATCGACAACAGGAGGGTGCGCGAAGTTCGGCGCAGACTTGGCATATGCCACAATATATTCATGACAGACCTTTACCTTTGCCTGATTGTCGAAATTTCCATCGGAGCGCCAGACAAATTGCGCAATAAGATTATCTTCACCAAATAGCTCGTCGAGCGCAATTTTAAGCCGGGGCAGTTCTATGTCGTCAATAGAGACAAAAATAGCCCCATCTTCTTTCAATAGTTGCCTGGCCAGCTTCAAGCGGGGATACATCATATTAAGCCAGTCGGTATGAAAGCGACCGCTGGCCTCGGTGTTGCTGGACACCTTTACACCACTCTCCGTCTGCCCGGTCAACTCCAAGTAGTTTTGAATACCGTTCTGGAAGTTGTCTGGGTACACGAAATCCTTGCCCGTGTTGTACGGCGGGTCGATGTAGATGAGCTTGACCTTGCCGGCATAGCTCTTCTGGAGCAGCTTCAGCACTTCCAGGTTGTCACCCTCGATCATCAGGTTCTGAGTGCTGTCCCAGTCCACGCTCTCTTCTGGGCAAGGACGCAGCGTGCCGGTGCTGGGCGTCAAGGCCAGTTGGCGCGCCCGGCGCTTGCCGTGCCAGTTCAGACCATACTTCTCTTCAGCATCGGTGACCTTGGCGTCGCCCACCAGGGCCTTGAGGACGTCCAAGTTGATGGCGACGCCCTTGGAGCCTTCGGTGACAAGCTCGGGGAACAAGGCCTTGAGCTGGGCGATGTTGCCAGCCACCAAGTCGGCGGACTGCGTCTCGGGCGCCGTGGCGACGATTTTCTGCATATTCGAGTTCGTCATAAATGTGTCTGTTCTTGTTGTGTCATTGAAGCCGGGCACGCACCGCAGCCAGCTCGGCCTGCAGCCGCTGCAAGGCCAGGTTCTGATCGACGCGCTTGGCGATCTGGCTTTCTTTGCCAGCCAGGGCCCGCAAGCGGGCGGCCTCTGCCTCCAGTTGCTGGTGTTCGATCAAGGCGATCCGCCGCATGGCGGCCTGGTCGGTTGTGGGGTCCATACTGAAGTGCCCTGTCACCCGTGCCACCTGGGCGGCCAACAGGGTGTCCATCCAGCCTTGGTAGAGAGCCTTCAGGTCTTGCTGGGGCTGCTGCCCAAGCGCCAGGGCATCCAGCAGCCCGTCCGGCAATTCGTCGCTGAACTGGAAACTCACGACATCGCCGTCCAAGACCACTCGTCCAGCCTCGTTCTGCGCCGTGCGCTTGTGCGAGAGGCTCATGGCCACCGCATCCGGTGTGCTGACGATCAGGAGCACCGGGTAGGGCACGGCCCGATGCACGAGCTCGGCCAGGCGCTGCAACTGAGCCGGTTGGGCGTAGGTGGGGCGCGCCGCCATGCTCAGCACGGCGAGCTCCAGATACTCCCGCACCTCGTCCCGCCACGTCGGAATGGTCGTCGTCGCAGGCTTGATGGCGGCTAGCCAGTGGGCCTCTTCGATGCCGTCCGTCAACAGCCGGCGGTCGGCCGCAGTAGCACCGCCGTGCTCCGCCAGCATCTTCTTGGGCACGCGCTGGTCCACGCGGCAACTCGCCGGCAGGGCCAGAGAAGCCACGATGGCATCGTGCAGAGCGTTCACGGCGTCGCTCACGCGGCGCCCCCTTGAGGCTGGGTGCTGCCGGGCAGGATGACCATGAAAGCCAGCACCTCGAAGTCGTTGGCCCCCGCGAACTCGCCCTTCATGGCATGCGTGCCGCCCGGCGCGAACAGGCTGGCTACTGCGCGCTCTTCAGCCTTACCGACGACCGAGGCTATCGCCGCCGCTAACAGCTTTTGCGCATGGCGCATGTCCTCGCCTTGGCGGGTCTGCCGGTCGAAGCGGGCACACGTCCCCTCGTCCGGCAGCTCACGGCCGAGCGCCACGCGCTTGAGCCGATCCATGACGCGCTTGGCCTGCGGGTACGGTAATAAGACGGCGCCATCGTCACCAACATGGACGAGGTAGGTCGGCGCAAGCGGGTAGTCCGACGCCTCGCACTTGGCGGCAGCCGCACCCTCCGCCCGCAAGCAGAAAACGATGCCAGGCGGGATGTCGGCGTCTATGGTGGAAGTGACGGCATAGGTGCCGAGCGGTGCCCCTTCCAGCACGCCGGGGTGCTCCTTCAGGAACTCGGCCAGGTCGATGCGGAAGTCGGTGAGCGTGAGGTCGGTGATGGAGACGCCGCTGGAGAGGTCTTCGATGTCGATGACCGTGTCCTGCAGCTTCAGCAACTGCTTGCGCCGGTACTCCAGGTCGTTCATCGGATTGCCTGACTGCTGCTCGATCAGGTTTTCTTCGCCGGTGGCCGAAACATCCAGCAGCACCATGCGACCGCTGACACGCTGCTCCAGGCCGATGTACTCCTCCAGCTCCATGTTGGGCCAGAAGTTGACGAGCTGAACGCTTTGGTTCGGCGAACCGATGCGGTCCACGCGCCCAAAGCGCTGGATGATGCGCACCGGGTTCCAATGGATGTCGTAGTTGATGAGCCAGTCGCAGTCCTGCAGGTTCTGGCCTTCGCTGATGCAATCGGTGGCGATCAGCAGGTCGATTTCTCCTTCATCGGCCAGTTCGGCAGGGCGCTCCTTGGAGCGTGGGGCGAAGGCGGAAAGGATGCTGCTCATACTCTTCCGCAGACCCGGCAGTGTGGACTGGATGCCCGCTGAGCCTGTCACCAGGCCGGCGTCGAGCCCCAACTTTTCCTTGGCCCACGGCGCTAGCTGGGCGTAGAGGTACTGCGCCGTGTCAGAGAACGCGGTGAAGACAATGATCTTGCGGTTGGCTTTGCCGCCCACCACGTTGATGGGCTCGCGGCATTTGCGCTCGATCACCTCGCGCAGCTTGGCCAGTTTGGCGTCGCGGGCCGCGTCCACCTGCTGGGCAGCCTGAAGCAGGTTGTCCAGCCGATTGCGGTCCTCGATGAGGTCCTGCTTCCAGCGGTGCAGGTCCACGTCGCTCAGCAGCACCTTGACCTTGCGACCGACCAGCAATTGCTCGAAGACCGGGTCGTCGATGTCGACGTCGGCAATATCCAGCTCCTCCACCTCGCCTGCATCCGACGCATGCTCCTCGATCCGGGCCAGCGTGGTCTCTACATCCTTGAGTTGACGCTGGATGGTCAGCGCGAACGAGGAGACCGCGCTCTCCATGCGCTTCAGCACATTGACGCGCAGCAGGTGGATCAGGCTCTCCTCACGGTCCGCCTGGCGGAAGATGCTCTCGCCCCCGCGGATTTCGGTGCTGTACTTGGCATCGTAGGCCTCGGCCTTGTGGGGCAGGACGTAGCGCATCGGCGCATAGGAGGCCAGGTTGAGCCGCCGAATCTCAAGGTTGATGTCGCGAATAGCCCGGAACTGACCTGCGGTGTCGACATCGGCCTTGATGTTGATGGGCGCGCGACGCTCCGGGAAGCGCCCCGTCTCCTCAGTGCCGTAGTAGCGTTCGATGTGCCGGCGAGACCGCGCAATGGTCAGATGGTCCAGCAGGGTGAAGTAATCGAAGCCCAGCATCTCGACCAGGCGGCCAGGGACACGTTCTTCCTCGGGCAACTCCAACCAGCGGTTGAACTGAATCTGGGCCTTACGGGTCGTCTGCTCGATGCTCGCAATGCCGTGGTCTTGCAGGGCGGTGTCGTCACCCTCAGTGGCGAAGGCGATCTGGTTGCGCAGGTCGGACAAGCGGTTGTTAACCGGCGTGGCCGAGAGCATCAGCACCCGGGTCTTGACTCCCTCGCGGATGATCTTGCGCATCAGCCGGTGGTAGCGGGTCTCAGACCCTTGCTTGGGGGACTTCTTGTTGCGGAAGTTGTGCGACTCGTCGATGACGACCAAGTCGTAGTTGCCCCAGTTCACGTGTGCCAGGTCGATGTCGCCGGACTGCCCCCCATCACGCGACAGGTCGGTGTGGTTCAGGACGTCGTAGTTGAGCCGGTCGGCGGCCAGGATATTGCGGCGGTCGTTGGCCTTGTAGAGCGTCCAGTTGTCGCGCAGACGCTTGGGCGCCAGCACCAGAACCCGGTCATTCCGCAGCTCGTGGTACTTGATGATGGCCAGCGCCTCGAAGGTCTTACCCAGCCCCACTGAGTCGGCAATGATGCAGCCGCCGAAGCGGGCCAGCTTGTCAATGGCGCCCACGACGCCGTCGCGCTGGAACTTGAAGAGCTTCTTCCAGATGACGGTGTTGCGGATGCCAGTGGCCGCCTTGACGATCCGGTCCTCGTCCAGCGCCTCGTCGCGATTGCCGAGCAGGTGATGCAGGATCAGCGCGTACACCTCGAAGGGTGCTCTGTGCGCCGCCATGCCCTTGAGGGCATCGACCAGGCTCTGCGCTCCGTCAGGCTGGTGCCGCAGCGCGCTCCATTGCTGGTCGAACCAACGCGCCAGCGTGCGAGCCTCCTCCGGCGATTCCGAGGCCTGGATCAGGTTCAAGGGGTTGCCTGGGGCCAAGCCCAAACCTTCAGAGCTGAGTGCAAACGAGCCCAGGACTACTTGCGCAGGCTCGTCGCCGGCGCCCGTCAGCACCGCGGCGCCTTGCGGCACGCGGCCATGCGCGCGGCGCACCTCTGCCTTCTGCGTCAGCCATTGGGCGCACTGGTTCGCCAGCCATCGAGCTTGCAGGCGGTTGCGCTGCGCGCGGTCACCCTCCCCGCCAAGCAGCTCCAGCTGCTCGTTGTCAGCAGGCAGGACGAGTTGCACCTGTCCCAGCCCATTCAAGGCTTCGCGAAGCTCTGCGAAGGCATGCAGCGAAAACGAGGGCGTGACACAGCCCAACCTGCTGCCAGACACCAAGTGCGGCAGCAGCAGGTCGATCACGCGGTCTGAGCCGCTGTTTTGCACCAGCTTCATGAACTCTCCCTCCTGTGTCTCAGCCCCCTAGCTGATCCCTGCACCAGGCTCAGGCAGGCTAGAAGCTGCCTGAGCGTCGATCCAACGGTCGATGTCCGCACGCTTGAAGCGCCAGGTCGTTCCCACCTTGAACCCAGGCAGCTTGCGGTCCACGGCCAGCCGGTAGACGGTGCGCTGATTCACGCGCAGGTAGTCGGCGACTTCCTTCACGGTCATGACGCTGTCGGTCGCGGTGTTCATGGCAATAAGGGGGATGCAGGAGGGACAAGCCAGTGTAAGGGAGTACAAGGCAGACCAACGCCGCACAATCAGCAGGGGCTGGCTTCAGCCCCTTGACTTCGAGCGGCCGAGTATGCTTCCAGAGGATGCAAACCACCCGAATCGTCGCGCGCTTTCCCCGACGTTTGAAGCCTGGCGATCCAGCCCGCGACAACCGTCGCGGTCCGTTCAGCATCTGATGGCCTGCGCAAGACCAGCGCGCCGGTGAGGGGGCTCAATGTAAGCGCAGACCCAGCACCCTGTTCACTGGAGGTAGGAGCGTCACACATCCTAGACTAGCCGTGGCAACTGGAAATCGACGCGCCAGTTCCTTTCGTCCATCGCCTAGCGTCGCCTTTCGCCGATTGATCTTGTGCTCATCCCGACCTGCATGATGCCCTTGGCGTCGTCGAAGGTTTCCTTACAGCGCAGCCGGGGCGACTCAGACTTACGTCCGCGACGGGCCATTTAGCGTGAGTTCTCGCGCGGCAGGCCAGTGGCAGCAATCGCTGCCAAGCAGTCATTTCAAAACTACCGGCGCTACCAAACAGCACCGTGCATCGCACCTCAACATAAGCGTCCAAGATGGCAAAAGCGCACCGGCTTTTAATCCGACGCGCCTCTTTCCTTCATCGCCCGACCGAACCAGGCGCCCCTCAAAACCGATAACTCACCCCCGCCGTCACCACCAGCGGATCCAGCCGCACCTTCGCATGCGCAGGCGCCCCGCCCAGCGCCGGCAGCGTGCCTGTCGCCGTCGTCTTGAGCCAGATCTTCTTCGCATCGACGAAGAAGCTCCAGCGCGGGTCGATCGGCACCTCGAAGCCGGCCTGCAGCACCGGGCCGACGCCGTTCTTCACATCCAGGTTCGACACGAAGCCATCCCGGGATTCGAGCACCAGGGTGTAGTTGATACCCGCGCCGATGTAGGGGCGCACGGGGCCGTCTTCCCACAGGTGGCGGCGCACGGAGAGCACGGCGGGGCCGTATTTCACCTTGCCGAGCGTGCCCGCGCTGCTCAGGGTACCGGTGCCCTTGAGGGCGGTGGTGGGCGGCAGGCCCAGGGCGATTTCGGCGCTCCAGCCGGGGTGGAAGTCGTAGATGGCGCCGAAGCCGAGGCTGTTGTTGGAATCCGCTTCGGCATTTGCGCCGGGAACGAGCTGGCCGCCGGCACGCACTTCGGCCGAGGTGCTGAAGCCGATGTGCGCGGCACCGGCGTAGATGCGCCAGGGGGATGGCGCGGACAGGTCCGCCGATGGCGTGCGCGTTGCTGCGGCCTGTGCGGCCTGTGCGGCCTGTGCGGCCTGTGCGGCCTGTGCGGCCTGTGCGGATTGTTGCGTCTGCGTCTGTGCTTGCGCCTGGGCGGGCAGTGCGGGGATGAGGCTGCCGACAGCGGCTGCGAAGGCAGTGGCGGCGCGTGAATGGCGTGCGATGGCTTGCATGGTGTCGTCTCCTGAATGGCGTCCGTGTGCGGGCCCGCGGATCAATCCCGCCCCGCGCGCTCGATGCCGCGCGCGAAGCCTTCGGGGTCGGTGAACAGCGCTTCGTGGCTGCCGCTGGCCTCCACGTATCGGAACAGGCCCAGCCGCTCCGACAGGCGCGGGTGCCAGGGCAGGCTGTGGGGGAGCGCGGTGTCCTCCCGGCAGTTCAGGTACGACTTGCCCAGCGCCAGTGCGGCAGTGGGCTGCGAGAGGGTGATGGGGTCGGTCAGGCAGCGCAGCGGCTGCGGGTGCAGCAGCGCATAGGTGGTGCGCGCCAGCTCCGCATCGGCGTCGTTGATGAAGGATTCGCGCCAGACCTCGTAGGGCAGTTGCACCCCGCCGCCGTTCGCAGCAGCGATGCTTTCGAACATCGCCCGGTAGTAGGGCGGCGCCATGTCGGCCAGGGATTCGCCGGGCAGCGGCACGAAGGCGTTCACGTACACCAGCCGCCGGATGCGTTCGGGCACGCGGTCGGCCGCGCCGGAGAGCAGCATGCCGCCATAGCTGTGGCCGACGAGGCGCACGTCCTTCAGGTCATTCGATTCCAGGAACTGCACCAGCCCGTCGATCGCGTCCTGCAGGCCCAGCGGGGCCGTGCCGTCGCCGGGGCGGTTGCCCGGCAGCGTGGGGCAGTGCACGGTGTGGCCGCGCGCGCGCAGGTACTTCGCCGTCGCCGCCAGGGTTTCGCCCGTGTGCCAGGCGCCGTGGACCAGTACATAGGTGTCCGCCATGTCGTTGTCTCCTTGTGTGGTGGGAGACCCATGGTGGCCCGGCGGCAGGGCCGCGGATGGCCGCTGCGTGCCAGGCCGGCGGACGCAAGGTGCCAGGCAGCGGCTACCGGATGTCGTTGTACACCGTGGCCCGGGACACGCCCAGGTGCTGGGCCACCGTGTCCATGGAGCGCTTGATCTCCAGGAAGCCTTCGCCCTTGAGCGTCTGCAGCAGTTCGCGCCGCTGCTCGGTGCGCAGCGCGCGTGGCGTGGTGGCGAGCGTCATCGCGAAGCGGTCGATGCGGTCGCGCAGGGCCTCGGCGTTGCCCGTGTCCAGTGTCTCCTTGCGGCCGTCTTCGCCGATGGCGGAGAACTGCTCGATCATGGTGGCGATCCCGCGGAAGACGGTCATGTCCACGTTCAGGCACAGCGCGGCGAAGTAGTGCCCTTCGGAGTCCTTGATGCCGATCGAGGTGCTCTTGGCGCGGCGGCCGTCGGCGAACTGGTTGGCGTAGTTGGCCAGCACCTGGGGATACTGGTCGTCCGCGATGCGGGCCAGGCCCAGTTCCGTCGCAGGATCGCCGACCTTCCGGCCGGAAAGGTTGTTGTGGATGGCGAGGATCGCGTGCTTGGGCGACCGCAGGTCGTGTAGCACGACCTCGGTGAACGGCGCGAACGTCTCTCCCAGCGCGGAGGCGATGTGCTGGACCTGCTCGAGGATGGCCTGCTGCTCCGCGGTGTGCGCCTTCTTTTTCATCTGGACATTTTATCCAGCATTGGTCAGTTGGCCGGGAGTGCTCCAGGAGGTCATGGACAGCTTCTGTCCAAAACCAAACATATTGTCTAATTTTGGATTTATCATCCACATCCGATTGCAGGAGAACCGAGACATGACGACTTCGCTCTACATCGACCCGGCCAGCGGCCGGACCTACCCCCTGGACGTGCCGCGGTGGTGCTCCGACGACCGCAAGCCGCTGCTGATCACGCCGCAGCCCGGCATGTCGCGCGACGACATCGACCGCACGTGCCGCTCCCAGTGGCGCTACCGGGCATCGCTGCCGCTGGATGTCGCGCGCCCGATCTCCATGGGCGAGGGCTGCACGCCCCTCGTGCAGAAGGAATGGGGTGCCCACCGGCCACATTTCAAGCTCGAATGGTTCCACCCGACCGGCAGCTTCAAGGACCGCGGCACCACGGTGATGCTCTCCGTGCTGCGCCAGCAGGGCGTCGATGCGGTGCTGGAGGACAGCTCGGGCAACGGGGGTGCGTCGGTGTCCGCGTACGGTGCCGCGGGCGGCATGCGGGTGAAGATCCTCGCGCCGGCCTATGCCTCGAAGCCGAAGATCGCGCAAATGCGTGCCTACGGGGCGGAAGTGCAGCTGGTCGATGGGCCGCGCCAGGCCTGCGAGGACGAGGCGGTGCGGCAATCGGCCCACATCTTCTATTCGAGCCACAACTGGCAGCCCTTCTTCCTCGAAGGCACGAAGGCGATCGGCTACGAAATCTGGGAAGACCTGAATTTCCGCGCGCCGGACAACATCGTCATGCCCGCCGGGGCCGGCAGCAACGTGCTGGGGTGCTTCATGGCGTTTTCCGAGCTGCTGCGCGCGGGCCAGATCGCGAAGATGCCGCGCCTGTTCGTCTGCCAGCCGCTGAACTGCTCGCCGATCGACGCGAGCTTCCAGGCGGGCGTGACGACCCCGGTGGCGCGCGAGGTGCGCAAGACGGTGGCCGAGGGAACGGCGATTGCGCACCCCCTGCGGCTGCGGGAGCTCGTCTCGGCGGTGCAGGTCACCGGCGGCGCCACCGTGGCGCTGCAGGAGCAGGCCATCGTCGATGCGTTCAGGAAGGCGGCGCGCACGGGCCTGCTGCCCGAACTCACGTCTGCCACGGCGATCGCCGGGCTCGATCACCTGATCCAGGCCGGAACGGTCCACGAGAGCGAGGAGACGGTGGTGATCCTGACGGCCACCGGCATCAAGAATGCCGATGCCATCGCGGAGATGTTCGCATGACGGCCTCCACCACACGGGATGCGCGGCTGCTGCTGCTCACCAAGGACCACGTGGAACAGCTGCTGCAGCCGGAAGGCGTGCTGGCCGCCGTGCGCGAGGCCTTCGTCCTGCTCAGCGAGCGGGCCGGCCGGGTGTTCCCGGTGGTGCGCGAGCGCCTGGAGACGGGCGGCATCTTCGGCATCAAGTCCGGCGACGTGCCCTCGCAGGGGCTGCTCGGCTTCAAGGCGGCAGGGTTCTGGCCTTCCAACCGCGCGCTCGGCGGCGAGCCGCACCAGGCCACGATCCTGTTGATCGACCCCGCCACCGGCCGGCCCACCTGCCTGATCGACGGCAACGCCATCACCACGGCGCGCACCGGTGCCGCGGGCGGCCACGGCCTGGCGCTGCTGGCGCGCCCGGACAGCCGGCGGCTGTGCCTGTTCGGGACGGGCGTGCAGGCCGCCGTGCAGCTCACCTACGCCCTGCGGCTGCTGCCGCATCTGCGGGACGTGCGGTACGTGACGGCCGACGGCCGGCCCGACCCGGCGTTCGAGCAGCGGTTCGCGGGGCAATGCCTGCTGCGCCATTCGACGGACCGCAACGCGGACGTGGCCGCGAGCGACGTGGTGATCACCGCGACGCCGGGCGGCGGCCCGCTCTTCGACCTGGACGCCGTGCGCCCCGGCACGCACCTGAACTGCGTGGGCGCCGACACCCGCGGCAAGCGCGAAGCGCCGCAAGGCCTGCTGGACAAGGTCCGGATCTACGTCGATGACGAGGCCCAGGCCCGCCAGATCGGCGAGATGCAATGGGCCCCCGGGGCCGCATGCACGGAAATCGGCGATGTGATGCGGGGGAGCGCCTCCGTGGACAGGCAGCCCGAAGACATCACGCTGTTCGACATGACGGGCCTGGCCCTGCAGGACCTGACCGTGGCCCGGCTGGTGCAGGAGCAGGCGGGTGCCGCCGGGCTCGGGCTGCCGGTGGCCTGGCCCTGGTGACGTTCACGGCCCGCAAGGCATCGCCTCTTCCATTCACGCAGCCCGGGCGCGCTCCTGCGCGGGCGTCCTGCCGCACCACTGCCGGCAGGCGCGCGCGAAGTGCGACGGGTCCAGGAAGCCCGCGCGCCGTCCGATCTCGGCCACCGTCACATGCCGGTGCGAGGGTGCGTGCAGCATGCGCTGCGCCACGGCCATGCGCTCGCGCATGAGCAGCACCGCGAAGGTGGTGCCACCCGACGACAGCACGCGGTGCAGCGTGCGCAGCGACACGCCGACATCATCGGCCACGTGGGCGGCGGTGAGCCCGGGCTCGCAGAAGCGCTCGCGCACGCACTGTTCGATGCGCGGCAGCAGGCCGGTGCGCGGCGGCGCCTCGGGCACGGGGCCGCAGGCCAGGGACAGCAGGCCGCCCAGGTGCTCGGCCTGCAGCGCGGCCAGCCGTTCCGGCCGCTCGGCGCACAGCTGGCCCACGTAGGCGCTCAGCACCCTCCCCCAGCCCGTGGCGCCGTCCACGCGGCGGCCCAGCCAGCGGTCGGCGGCGGGCAGCCAGGTGTCCAGCCAGCCGATCGGGATCTGGATGGAGACGGTGTCCACCACGTCCGGAAAGTCCAGCAGGTAGCGGCGGCGCGAATCGACCAGGGCCAGGTCGCCGGGCAGCAGGCGCGCGGCACCGGCACCGTCCTGCGCGACGTGGCAGGGGGCGGAGTCCTTGCAGAGCAGGTAGTAGAAGTTGTCGCCGTCCCCGCGGCGGATGGCCTGCTGCGTGCGGCGCACGCGCTGCCCGCTGCCGCTCACGCGGTTGACGCGCAGGCCGCCGCAGGGCACGGACGTGAGCGTGGCCGAGAACGCGTGGCGCTGGCCCGGCTCGACCTCCATGTCGAGGAAGCAGTCGCAGACGGCGCCGACCCAGTAGTCGGCCCGCTGCGCGGGGGGAACGGCGTCGGTGGTCCAGGTGCGAAGGCCGTCGTGCATGGCATGCCTTCTCAGGCGCCGCGCCGCGCCTGCCCGAGCAGCACCACCGCCACGGCTGCGAGCACCGCCGGCACGGCGGCCACCAGGATGATGGACGACGGCGTCCAGGCCGCGGCCAATAGCGAGCCGCCCGCCAGCGGGCCCACGATGGCGCCGATGCGCCCCACGCCCAGCGCCCAGCCCACGCCGGTGGCGCGGATATGGGTGGGGTAGATGGCGGCGGCCAGTGCGTTGCAGCCGATCTGCGCGCCCACCACGCCGAAGCCCGAGAGCGCGGCGCCGGCCAGCAGGCCCGTGAGGTTCTGCCCGCTGAAAGCGATCAGCGCGATGAAACCGGCCGATGCGGCGTAGGCCGCGCCCAGCACGGTGTAGGCGCTGAAGCGGTCGATGAGCCGGCCCAGCACGAGCGCGCCCACCACGCCGCCCAGGTTGAGCATGGCGGTGGAGAGGATGGCTTTTTCCAGCGGCAGGCCGGCGCTCTTGAGCAGCGTGGGCAGCCAGTTCACCAGGAAATACATGACCAGCAGGTTCAGGAAGAACGCGAGCCAGAGCAGCACGGTGGTGTGCAGGCGGCCGTGGCGGAACAGCTCGAACACCGAAAAGCCGCCCTGCACGCCCGCGGCCTCGCCGCGCAGCCCGGCCATCACCGTGGCGGGGTCTTCGCCCGGGTAGGCACTGCGCGCGATGGGCTCGTAGCGTGCGGGCGCGGCGCCGCTGGCGGCCAGGTAGCGCAGCGATTCGGGCAGCAGCAGGGCCAGCACGGGCAACAGCAGCAGGGGCAGCACGCCGCCCAGCACGAAGACCGAGTGCCAGTCGAAATGCGCGATGAGCCAGCTGGAAATGAGCCCGCCCAGCGTGGAGCCCAGCGGGAATCCGCAGAACATCACCGTGACCAGCGTGGCGCGCAGGCGCTGCGGCGCGTATTCGCTGGTGAGCGCGATGATGTTGGGCATGGCCGCGCCCAGGCCCACGCCGGTGATGAAACGGTACGCCAGCAGCTCGTTCATGCTGGTGGCCCAGGCCGTGAGCAGCGCGAACAGGCCGAAGATGCAGGTGGACAGCAGGATCACCTTCTTGCGGCCCCAGCGGTCGGCCGCCGGGCTGAGCAGGAAGGCGCCGGCCATCAGGCCGAACAGGCCCGCCGCGAAGATGGGGCCGAACTCGGAGGCCTTGAGGCCCCAGTCTTCCGCGATGCGCGGCGCCACGTAGGCGATGGACTGGGTATCGAAGCCGTCGAGCATGGCGACGATGGCGCACAGCAGCGTCACGCGCAATTGCAGCGGCCCGAAGGCGGCGCGGTCTGCCGCCGGGATGCCGGCGGCCATGGATGGGGTCATTTTGTCTCGCTCCGTTCTTATGGATGGAAGGCCCGGCCCGCCAGTGCCGGGTGGTGTGCCCCACCCTGGCCCGCGGATCTCTGGCCCGTGGGACTGCCGGTCAACTCATGGCTGGTAATCCGGCTGCGCCTGCGGCCGCGCGGCGCTGAAGGCCGGATGCTGCGCGGCATGCCGGTGCACGGCCATCACGCGCGCATGGGGCGCGAGGTCGCAGCCCGCGCGCAGCGCATTCGCCACCTGGGGCACCAGGCACACGTCGGCCAGGGTGGGCTGGTCGCCGAAGCACCAGGGGCCTTCGCCGCCATGCCGCACCAGCAGCCGCTCCACGGCAGCGAAACCCTCGGCCGCCCAGTGGGCGTACCACGCGTCCTTCTGCGCCGCGCTCAAGGCCAGCGGGCCCTGCAGGTATTTCAGGATGCGCAGGTTGTTCACCGGGTGCATGTCGCAGGCGATCACATTCGCCAGCTCCAGCACGCGGGCGCGCTGGCGGGGTTCGAGCGGGATCAGCCGGGGCTCGGGATGGCGCTGGTCCAGGTAGTCGAGGATGGCCATCGATTGGCCCAGCGTGAAATCGCCGTCCACCAGCGTGGGCACCACGCGCGCGGCGTTCAGTTCGGCATAGTCCGCCGCGCGGTGCTCGCCGGTGCGGATGTTCACGCCGTGGTAGTCGGCCGGCAGCCCCTTGAGCGCCAGCGCGATGCGCACCCGGTACGAGGTGGAGCTGTTGAAAAAGCTGTAGAGCTGCATGGCGTCGCCGTCGCCTCAGACCACGTCCACCGCCAGCTCGCCCAGGCGCTCCACGCCCACCACCATGCGGTCGCCGCGCACCACCGGGCCCACGCCTTCGGGCGTGCCGGTGTAGATCAGGTCGCCGGGCTCCAGGCGGAAATACGTGGAGAGGTCCGCGATGGTCTCGGCCACCGACCAGATCAGGTGCGACACGTCGCTGCGCTGTCGGTCCGCGCCGTTCACGGTGAGCCAGAGGCCGGCCTGCTCGAAGTGGCCCACGTCGCTCGCGCGGTGGATCGGGCCGATCGGCGCGGAGGCATCGAAGGCCTTGCCGATCTCCCACGGGCGGCCCATCTGGCGCATCTCCATCTGCCGGTCGCGGCGGGTCATGTCCAGGCCCACGGCGTAGCCCCAGGCATGCTCCAGCGCGTTCTCGCGGGCGATGTCGCTGCCCGCCTTGCCGATGGCGACCACCAGCTCCGCCTCGTAATGGAAGTTGTCGGTGCGCACCGGATACGGCAGCCGCAGCGTCTCGCCATAGGCCACGGGAAGCACCGCATCGGCCGGCTTGCAGAAGAAGAACGGCGGCTCGCGGTCCGGATCGAACCCCATCTCCCGCGCATGGGCCGCGTAGTTGCGCCCCACGCAATAGACGCGCCGCACGGCGAAGGCATCCGATGTGCCCACGACAGGCACGGCCACGGTAGGAGGAACAGGAAACACGAAAGCCATGGTGTTTTTTCTTTCGGGGAAATGGATCGTTCAAAGAGGAAGGCGGGTCACGCTCGTGAGCGGTCCACAGAGCCCTGCTGGCAAGGCGCCGCATCGCAGACAGTGGCAGCGCCACGGCAAGATGCGGCAACGCCGCCAGAGAGGCTCTGTGGACCGCGCCCCGTCACATGCGGTGTTCGCGGTGGAGGTTGAGTGCTACTTGCACCGGCCGGTCGGAATAGCTGAACAGCACCGCGTCCTGCGTGGCGGCCAGCTGCACCGGCGCCCACGACGGCGCGACGAAGGTGTCGCGCGGGCCGAACTGGAAGGTGCTGCCGCCGATGCGCGCCGTGCCCTGGCCTTCGACCACGCTGAACACGGTGGCGTCGGTGCCGCGGTAGGTGCGGCCCTGGAAGCCCGCGGGCAGCAACTGCAGGAAGGTGGCCATGGTGGGCATGGGCCAGCCGCCGGTGGCGGGGTTCACGTAGCGCAGCTTCACGCCGTCCCACGCATCGAGTTCGCCCTGGCGGAACAGCCGGTCCAGCGCCTCGCGGCTGCGGTCGTAGGGGTAGCTGAAGATCGGCGAGGTCGGGCCGGCCGCGCGGTGGCGCACGGGTGCCATGTTGTGGCCGAAGGCGGCGAAGCTGTGGCCTTCGGCGCGGCTCACCGGCTGCACGGCCTCGGGGTAGTTCTCGGCGAAGCCGGCGTCCAGGTGGCCGATCAGGGGAATGTCCAGGCCGTCGAGCCACACCACGGGCTCGCCACCCTCGTCCACCGCGGGGTTGCCGTGGTCGTGCCAGGTCCACGACGGGGTGATGATGAAATCGCCCGGGTGCATGGTGGTGCGCTCGCCGTTGACGGCCGTGTAGGCGCCCTTGCCTTCCACGATGAAGCGCAGCGCCGACTGCGTGTGGCGGTGGCTGGGCGCCACCTCGCCCGGCAGGATCAGCTGCAGCCCCGCGTACAGCGTGGACGTGATGCTGGAGCGGCCCGGCAGGCCCGGGTTCTCCAGGATGAGCACGCGGCGCACGGCCTCTTCGGCGCTGATGACCTCGCCGGCCTGCATGACCAGCGGGCGCACGTCGTCGTATTTCCAGAAGGCGGGCACGGCCTGCGGACGCGGCTCGCGCGGCACGAGGCTGTGCAGCGATTCCCACAGGGGGGCCATGTCGTGGCCGGCGATGCGGTCGTAGTAGGCCTGGCGTTCCGGTGACGGCGTCCGGTGCGGCGGAGCCGATGCCGGAGCAGCGGCCGGGGTGGCGCCCTGTGCTGCGGGCCGGGCGAGGGTGGTGTCCATGGTTGTCTCCTTGGCAGCGGCCCGGCGTCGTGCCCTCGGGGGGAAGGCTCGGCCGTGCCATGGAGTCCATTATTCGAGGCGAGCGATAGTCCGTAAAATCATTTATTGGTCTTATTCATAATTTTTTGGATATACCTTCTTCCAGGACCGCCGCCATGGATTGGACCCACCGCCTGCGGCTGCGCCAGCTGCAGATGCTCCTCAGCCTCGCGCAGACCGGCAACATGAGCCAGTCGGCGCAGCAGCTGCACACCGCGCAGCCCGCGCTCTCCAAATGGCTCAGGGAACTGGAGGACGATCTGGGGATGGTGCTGTTCGAGCGCCATGCACGCGGCCTGCGGCCCACGCCCCAGGGCGAGGCGCTGATCGCCCATGCCCGGCGCATCGAGGCCCACCTGGACAGCGCCCGCGACGACATGCAGGCCCTGCGCGACGGCGGCAGCGGCCTGGTCGTCGTGGGCACCTCGGGCGCATCCGCCTCCGACGTGGTGCCCATGGCCGTGCTGCGCCTGCTGGAATGGCTGCCGCGCGCCCAGGTCCGGCTCGCCGAGAGCACCATGAACGTGCTCATGCAACAGCTGGCCATGGGCGAGCTGGACGTGGTGGTGGGCCGCTCCGCCCCCGAACTGCACGACACCCACATCCACGCCGAGACGCTCTACATGGAGCCCATCCACCTGGTGGCGCGCCCCCAGCACCCGCTGCTGCAGCGCACGGAAGGCCCGATCGACTGGCCCGACCTGATGGCCTGGCGCTGGCTGGTCTGGCCGCGCGGCACGCCCATCCGCAACGCGCTGGAAAACGCCCTCGTCGCCGCCGGCCACGCGCTGCCGCCGGGCAGCGTGGAATCCAACTCCGTCACGCTCAACCTCACCCTGCTGGGACACAGCGACATGATCGGCCTGGCCTCGCACCGGGCAGCGCTGCGCTTCTCGCACATGGGTGCGCTGCGCGTGCTGCCGGTGCGGCTGTCGGGTTTCGGATCGGTGTCGATGTACTGGCGCGAGAACACCACCGACCGCACGGCCGTGGCCACCATGCTGCGCGCCCTGCGCGAGGTCTCCGGGCCGGTGTCCTGAAAGCGCGTGCAGGCCCGGGCGAGTGCGGGCACCATGGAGGCTTCGGCGCACGCCGCCGCATCCCTGTGGAGGAGACACACCATGGCCCAGGCCACCCACGAGGTTTTCAACCAATACGCCGAGCTGGCCGACTACGACCTGCTCGCCACCGACGCCGCGCTGCAGGAGGCATTGCAGCGCGCGGGCGCCGCCCATGCCCTGCCCGCGCTGGGCGACTACGCCCGCCGGCTCGGAAGCGCCGGCACCCATGCCCTGGCCGAGCTGGCCAACCGCCACACACCCATCCTGCACCGCTTCGACAGCCGGGGCCGGCGCGCCGACCGGGTGGAGTTCCACCCTGCCTGGGACGCGCTCATGGCGCTCTACCGCGGCGAGGGGCTGGTCTCCATGCCTTTCGACAGCGACCGGCCCGGCCGCTGGTCCGCCTGGGCCGCCGGCTTCTACCTGCACGGGCAGGTGGAGCAGGGCACGCTCTGCCCGGCCACGATGACGCAGGCGGCCATCCCATTGCTGCGCAAGGAGCCCGCGCTCTGGGCACGGTTGGGAGACAGGCTCCACAGCCGCACCCATGATCCGCGCGAGGCGCCCGCGCATGAAAAAGCCGGCATCTGGCTGGGCATGGGCATGACGGAAAAACAGGGCGGCTCCGACGTGCGCGCCAACACCACCGTGGCCACGCCCCTCGGCGCGGGCGGGCGCGGCGGCGAATACCGGCTGCGCGGCCACAAGTGGTTCTTCTCCACCCCGCAGAGCGACGCACACCTGGTGGTGGCGCGCACGGGCGAAGGCGGCCCCTTCGCCTGCTTCTACGTGCCGCGCCGCCTGCAGGACGGCACGCTCAACGGCGTGCACGTGCAGCGCCTGAAAGACAAGGTGGGCAACCGCAGCAACGCCAGCGCGGAGGTCGAGTTCCACGATGCCTGGGGCGTGCTCATGGGCGAGGAGGGCCGCGGCATTCCCACCATCATCGAGATGGCCACCTATACCCGCCTCAACTGCGTGGCCGGCAGCGCCGCCATCCTGCGGCAGGCCACAGTGCAGGCCATCGCGTACGCGCGCCGGCGCCACGCCTTCGGCAAGGCCCTGGCCGAGCAGCCCCTCATGCGCACCGTGCTCGCCGACCTGGCGCTGGAGAGCGAGGCCGCGCTCGCCCTGCTGATGCGGCTGGCCGAGGCTTTCGAGCGCGATGCCGACGGCACCGCCACCCCGGCCGACCGTGCCTGGAAGCGCGTGATGACACCGGCCGCCAAGTTCTGGGTCTGCAAGCGCGGCGTGGAGATGGCGGGCGAAGCGATGGAAGTGTTCGGCGGCAACGGCTACGTGCAGGAGGGCGTGATGGCCCGCCTCTTCCTCGAGGCGCCCGTCAACTCCATCTGGGAAGGCTCGGGCAACGTGATGTGCCTGGATGTGCTGCGGGCGCTGGCGCGCGACACCGAGGCCGCCCATGCCCTGCTGGAAGAGTTCGCACCCGCCGCGCAGGGCGAACCGCGCATCGGAGCCACGCTGCGCGAGCTGCAGGCACTGCTGGCGCTGCCGCCACAGGAGCTGGAAGGCATGGGCCGCCTCGCCGCCCAGCGCCTGGTGTTGGCCGCCCAGGCCTGCCTGCTGCGCCGGCACGCCCCCGCGGCCGTGGCCGACGCGTTCATCGCCACCCGTCTCGGCGATGCGGGTGGCGGGCGCGTGGCCGGAGCGATCGATGCGCGCGCCATCGCAGTGGACGCGATCCTGCAGCGGGCCTGCCCCGCGTAAGCCCGAGCGGGGACTTCCCCTTCGCGCCAGCGCGCGGGACTTCGCGGCTCAGGTCGCCGAATGGCCGGCACGGTCCCACCATGGATGACAAGCCAGCCGTTGGCCGCACCGCCAGGCGTCCACCCAGCGCTCCATGCATTCCATTTCCGCACGAACCTCCTCTTCTCCAGCACAGCCGGATGTTTCCGGTACCTCCGAAACGCAGGGACCACCAGGCGGCGCGGTTGCTCGCCCGCCCTCGCCCCGCCTGCCGCAAGGAGACCTGGCCTCCCGCGCTTCACCCCATGCGCCGGACAGCCCGATGGCGCCGCGCCCCCCGTCGCCTTCCGCCTCCACCGCCCATGAACGGCTGCAGGCGATGCTGCTGCAGCGGGCCGACAGATCGGCCAGCGCGGAGCAAGCCGATATGGAACAGGACTCGGACACGGATTCCGAGGCCAGCTTCGATGTCGTCGTGGACGACGGCGCGATCCGGGCCGCGCGCCAGGCACGGATGGCGGACATCACCCAGGCGCTGGCCAACACGCGCACGCCCGAGGCCCTGAATGCCATGGTGGCCCGGGCCACGGAAATGGGCTGGCAGGCGTCCCAGTGCACGCTGCCCGGCGGGGAGGAGGTGTCCCAAGCCCTGCGGCCCACGTACAGGCATCGGACCGATGGCTTCATGGAAGTGAAGCAGGCCTTGCGGCACATCGAGGCAGCCGCGAACGCCTGGGAGGCCGCGGCGGAACACCAACAGGCCGCACTGTGCGCGCGCGAACTGCTGCTGCCCCAGGCAGGCCCGGATCTGCTCGACCAACTGCTGTGGCAGTCGCAGACCGTGGCCCGCCGGCTGCGCGCCCAGGAAAAGACCCTGGAAGCGCTGCTCCTGCTGCGGCAGTTTCCCTACGCGGGGGCGGCGGGCAAATGCCGTATCCACGACGAGGCCGCGGCCCGCCTGCGCGAGGCCTGCAGCCTGCGGATGAACGAACTGCCGGCAGAGCTGCCAGCCGCCGTCGCGGACATCGACGCCGCGCTCCACCGGGAGCTGGCGGATATCAGTCCCCGAATGGCGGGCCTTCTGGACGCGATCGGTCCTGATGGCAAATTGCCCGGCGTGCCCTCCCGCATGCCGCCTCCGGGCAGCGATGCCCGTCAGGCCGAAGCCATCGAAGAAGCATGGCTCGCAACATACGCGCACTCCTGCGCCGCGCTGGAAGACGCCGCGCGCGCCTTGCTGGCCCGGTCGCATCCATCCGAAATCTCCAGCCCCGCGGCCGCCGTGAAGGCAGGCGCCCTGACACACCCCGAGGCCCGGGAAGGCCGCGCCACCCTGCGGCGGAACGCGGCACTGCACAAAACCATGGCCCCCTTGCTGGCCGGGCTGCAGCCTCCGCCGGACGGCGCTGCAACACGGCGAAAGGCAGGGCAAGGCGCACCGCCGCAGGCGCCCTGGCTGCACGCGCTGGAGGCGTTCGGCGAATGGAACCTCGTCCTGCAGCGCGTGGAGAACGCCAGACGCACACTCCAGGCCCACTCCGCGTCGTGGAGCCCCGCGCAGCGCGAAGCCTCGCGCGATGCCATCGACAGCGTGCAGGCGCGCCTTGCCGCCGCCCAGGCGAACGCATCGGAGCAGGGCCGGGAAGCGCTTGTGCAATCGCTCGCCCATCTGGCCCGGCAAGGCATCCACGCATCGCAGGAAATGCCCGGCAGCGACCCGTCCGCGGCGCGGCACGCGCTGGCCGGCGCGGCCGAGGCAGCACGGCACGCCCGGGAAGCACTGGAGCGCTCGGGACTGCATGCGCGCATGGCCCCCGTATGCACCGCCATCGCCCAGGCATGCGAGGCCATGGCGCACGTGCCCCGCACGGCGGCGGAGGCCAGAGACCACGCGGCACGCCTGCAGGCCGCCGAACGGCAGGCCCGGGCGGCGGCCTGGGAAGAACTGGCCCCGGACATGCACCGGTTGGCAGACCTCTGCGGCACGGCCTGCGAGGGCGCGCTGCGCGGCGCCGCGGAGATGGAAGCGCAGGTGGCCGACCAGGCCCGCGCCCAGCGGGAAGGCGCATTGCAGGCCGCAATGGAGGCAGCGCTGGAGCAGCCACCCCGGCCTGCCGAAGGTGTGGACGACGGGCGGAACCGGCCGCCGATGCCATGGCAACGGCCTGGCGACGTCGTCGCCGCACTGCACCAGGGACTGCAGGCAGCGCAACAGGCGCAGTCCACGCTCGAGGAGCACCTCGCCGGATGGACCGTGGCGCAGCGCCAGGAATCCGGCGAGGCCGTCGGCGCGCTGCGCGCACGTCTCGACACCGCGCGTGCCGCCGCGCTGGAAAACGCCATTTCGGCACTGCAGCAATCCTTCAAGGAGATCTGGCGGGCCGCAGCCCCGCTGCTGTCCGCCGATACCGAGGAACGGTCATTGCCCTCCGGCGCCAGATCGCTGGCCGGCAAGGCGCTGGCCGCAGCCGGGGAATTCCACCGGACGCTCCATGGCATCGATGGGCAAGAGCTGCCGGAGCGTGCACGCATCGCCTCTATCGCCAGGGCATTCGCCCCCCTGTCCACGACCAGCGACGCCCTGCGCATGCCGCTGGACACCTCCGCGCAAGCCATGGCACGTGCCGACGTTCTGGACACAGCGGCCCGGCAGGCCCGTGAAGCCGCGCATTCCGACTTCAAGGTCCCATTGCAGCATTGGGCGCGCTGGTGCGACGGTCTCCGGACGGATGCCATCAGCTTTGCGTTGCTTCATGGCATGAAGGCCATCGACTTCCTCTGCAAGGCCAGCGAGGCAGACCTCAACGCCGCGACCTCCCAACTCAGCGACCGGATGCTGACCATCCATGAACTGGCCTTCGACCTGCCGCTGCATTTCACTGCCGATGGATCGATCGCGACATCGACACAGGCATCTCCCCCACCGGTGGTGCCATCCGAAGACCTGGAGATGGCCAGGTGCACGGCCGCCATCGCGCAGCGCGCCGCTGAACTGCGCGCGAGCCTGCTGCCGGTGCCGCCGGGCACCCTGCCGGAGATGGCGCAGGACTACCAGGCCTCCCGCAACAGCCTCAGCGAGACGGCCTACGCCGCGCGGGTCACCTCCGGCCTGCTGCCGCTCTTCCACGAAGCCTCGCAGGCCATCGCCCAGGCGCCGGCGGACCAGCAGCCGCGGGTGGCGCGGCAGTTCGCCAGAAAAGCGCTGACCTACCAGCAGGACGCGGCCAACGCCCTGGGCGACTACCTGGAGTCGAGCATGCGGCTGTCATCCCGCAGCGCCCGCCGAGCGGCCATGATCGACGGCGCGAACCTCCGCCAGAGCGAACGGCTGGTGACGCTGATGCAGCGGAGCCTCGATGGACTGGGCCATCTCCTGGAATGCCGGTCGATCGCGATCGGGGTCCACGCCCGGGCGGCCATCCGGCACCGCGACGTCCGGGACGGCCTGATGACGATCGCAGACCGCTATGAACGCGCGACCCAGAAAATCCAGGACAGCCTCGAGCACATGGAGCAGCGGCTGGAAGCGGAAAGCCGGCTTCCGGGCTACGCGGACATCGCGCAAGGTGAAAAGGCCAACATGGCCGGCGCCTTCGGCATGCTGATATGGCGCGGCAAATTCGAAAGCACCATCGTCCAGGCCATGCTGGCTGCGGACTGGCTCGCCAGGTTCCTGGGCCCCGACCTGCCGCTGCGCACGGCGTCGGACCTGAGCGCCTGCACGGAGCTCATCCAGTTCCTCCAAGGCGACCTCTCCGCGCAGAACCAGTTCGCCCTGCGGCAGCTGCGCGATGACGGCAACGCGCATCTGGTCAGGAAAATGCTCAAGGTATCGCTGGAGTGCATACAGCGGCTCAAGGCGTTCCAGGAGGCGATCGCCGCCCGCGAACAGGCGCCCGCCGCCGCGGCAGCGACGGGGTCTTCCAGCACGGCGCCGGCTCCGGGCCCCGCGAAGACGCGCCAGCGCCGCGGGCGCTAGGAAACGAAGGACCGCGGGGAAGCGACAGGAATGCCATCGGGATGAACGGCGCGTGACGCGCAGCGGACCGCACGCGCCACAATGGCGCACATGCTGACCCTCCCCGACATCCAGGCCGCCGCCGCCCGCCTCCAGGGCCAGGTGCTCGACACCCCCTGCGTCGAATCGCGCACGCTCTCGCAGATCGTGGGCGCGCAGGTGTTCCTCAAGTTCGAGAACCTGCAGTTCACCGCCTCCTTCAAGGAGCGTGGTGCCTGCAACAAGCTGAGCCAGCTTTCGCCCGAGGAGCAGCGGCGCGGCGTGATCGCCATGAGCGCCGGCAACCATGCCCAGGGCGTGGCCTACCACGCGCAGCGCCTGGGCCTGGCCGCCGTGATCGTGATGCCGCGCTTCACGCCCGGCGTGAAGGTGGAGCGCACGCGCGGCTTCGGCGCCGAGGTCGTGCTGCACGGCGACACGCTGGAGGAGGCTCGCGCGCATGCCTATGCCCTGGCCGAGGAGCGGGGGCTCACTTTCGTGCATCCCTACGACGACGAGGCCGTCGCCGCAGGCCAGGGCACCGTCGGCCTGGAGATGCTGCAGGCGGTGCCGGACCTGGACTGCCTGGCCATCGCCGTGGGCGGAGGCGGCCTGATCGCGGGCATCGCCACCGCGGCCAAGGCCCTGAAACCGGGCATCGAGATCATCGGCGTGCAGACCTCGCGCTTCCCGGCCATGGTCAACGCGGTCAAGGGCACGCAGCACCCGCAGGGCACCTCCACCATCGCCGAGGGCATCGCCGTGGGCACGCCCGGCCAGGTGACCCGCGAGGTGATCGCGCGGCTCGTGGACGACCTGCTGCTCGTGGACGAGGGCGACATCGAGCAGGCCGTGCTCATGCTGCTGGAAATCGAGAAGACCCTCGTCGAGGGCGCCGGCGCCGCCGGCCTGGCAGCGCTGCTTCGGCACCCGGAGCGCTTCCGCGGCAAGCGGGTGGGCCTGGTGCTGTGCGGCGGCAACATCGACCCCTTGCTGCTGGCGGCCATCATCGAGCGCGGCATGGTGCGCTCCGGGCGCCTGGCGCGCGTCAAGGTGAGTGCGCGCGACATCCCGGGCGTGCTCGCGCGCATCACGGCCACGGTGGCCGAAGCGGGCGCCAACATCGAGGAAGTCCACCACCAGCGCGCCTTCACCATGCTGGCCGCCCAGAACGTGGAGATCGAACTCGTGCTGCAGACGCGGGGCCGCGAGCATGTGCAGCAGGTACTGGCCTGCCTCCGCCAAGCGTCCATGGAAGCCGAACTCCTGTGATCCGGTGGCCTTCCGCGCTGTAGGACTGGAGCGGCTTTTGCGGCCAATGCCCACAGAGTCACACGGCGTTGCATCACCGCCGCGTCGTTTTCGGCACACTGCAGCCCCATGCAGAAACCCCAACGACGCCATTTCCTCCGCACCCTCGGCCACGGCGCCGCGCTGGCCACCGCAGGCGGCCTGGGCCTGAACTGGACCCAGGCCTTCGCGGCCCTCAAGCCCCTGGGCCAGCCCCAGGCCTTCGATTTCGCGGCGCTCAAGGGCCAGGCCCGCGCCCTGGCTGCCAAGGCCTACGAGCCGCCGAAGGACACCATCCCCCCCTCGGTGTCCAAGCTCGACTGGGACCAGTACCAGTCCATCCAGTTCCGCGGCGACCACGCCCTATGGGCCGACGAGAAGCTGCGCTTCCAGGCCAAGTTCTTCCACCTGGGCCTGTTCTTCAAGAAGCCGGTGCGCATGTTCGAGCTCGCGGACGGCAAGGCCCAGGAACTGGCCTACGACCCCGAGATGTTCAACTACGGCAAGAGCGGCCTGAAGCCCGGCGACCTGCCGCCGGATCTGGGCTTCGCGGGCTTCCGCCTCAACTTCCACACCGACCCGGTGCGCGACGTGGCCGCCTTCCTCGGCGCCAGCTACTTCCGCGCGGTGGGCGGGGAATGGCAGTACGGCCTCTCCGCCCGGGGCCTGGCCATCGATACCGGCATGCAGCGCCCGGAGGAATTCCCGGACTTCACCGCCTTCTACCTGGAGCGCCCCGCGCCCGGCTCCAATACCGTCGTCGTGCTGGCCCTGCTGGATTCGCCCAGCATCGCCGGCGCCTACCGCTTCGCGATCACGCCGGGCGACACGCAGGTGATGGAGATCGATGCCGCCCTGTATCCGCGCAAGGCCATCGAGCGCCTGGGTATCGCGCCCTGCACCAGCATGTTCCAGCACGGCGAGAACGATCGCCGCATGGCCAACGACTGGCGCCCCGAGATCCATGACTCCGACGGCCTGCAGATGTGGCGCGGCAACGGCGAATGGGTCTGGCGGCCGCTCACCAACCCGCCGGCGCTGCAGTTCAACGCCTTCGCCGACCAGGGCCCGCGCGGCTTCGGCCTCGTGCAGCGCGACCGCAATTTCGACCACTACCAGGACGACGGCGTCTTCTACGAGCGCCGGCCCTCGCTCTGGGTGGAGCCGAAGTCCGACTGGGGCGCGGGCTCCATCCAGCTGGTGGAGATCCCCACCATCGACGAAACCTTCGACAACATCGTCGCCTTCTGGAACCCCGACCGCAAGCCGCAGGCCGGCGAGGAACTGCTGATCGGCTACCGCCTGTTCTGGGGCGCCCACCCGCCGGCCCAGTCCCCGCTGGCGCGCTGCGTGGCCACCTGGACGGGCCTGGGCGGCGTGGTCGGCCAGCCGCGCAAGTACTTCTCCTGGCGCTTCGCGGTCGATTTCGCCGGGGAGAACCTCGTGGCGCTGGGCCGCGGCGCCAAGGTCGAGCCGGTGATCACCGCCAGCCGCGGCAAGATCGAGATCACCTCCGCGCGGCCGCAGGACGCCATCCAGGGCTGGCGCGCCATGTTCGACATCAAGCCCGAGGACGACAGCACCGCGCCCATCACCATCCGCATGTTCCTGCGCGGCGAGAACGGCGCGCCGCTCACCGAGACGTGGCTCTACCAGTGGGTGCCGCCCGCCCCGGCGGACCGCCGGCTCTCCTGACCGGCCACACGCCGCCCGGCACGGATACTGAGGTTATTACCGAGGAAACCGCGGCCCGGGCGCCGCGGGGCTGTGGCTAGAATGGGCCATTCCATCCGCAACCCCGTCCCGAGGAGAATGCCATGGCCCACGACACCACCACCACACCGCACGCCGGCGAGCAGCACGCACCCGACGGCGTGGAGGCCGTGGTGCCCTTCATGCCCATCGTGCTGCCCGTGGCCGGGGGCGTGCTGATGCTGCTGCTGGCCTTCATCGCGGTGTACATGGCCTGAAAGCCATCCCCCACCTGCCAGCCGGCCCCGCGCATGCGGGGCTTTTTCTTTTCGCTCCCGCTTTCTTCTTTTCCAAGGACCCATCCCATGCGAGCCGGCCACGCCCTCGTCCTCTTCTCCGGTGGCCAGGACTCCACCACCTGCCTCGCCTGGGCGCTCGAGCGTTTCGAACGGGTGGAAACCATCGGCTTCGACTACGGACAGCGCCACCATGTGGAACTGGAGGCGCGTACCGCCGTGCTGGCGGCGCTGCGCGGCCGTTTCCCCGCCTGGAGCGCGCGCCTGGGCGACGACCACATGGTCGACCTGGCCGTGCTCGGCCAGATCAGCGACACGGCGCTCACCCGCGACACCGCCATCCAGATGACGGAAGCCGGCCTGCCCAACACCTTCGTGCCGGGCCGCAACCTGCTGTTCTTCCAGCTGGCCGCCGCCGTGGGCTACCGGCGCGGGCTGCACACCCTCGTGGGCGGCATGTGCGAGACCGACTTCTCCGGCTACCCCGACTGCCGCGACGACACGCTCAAGGCGCTGCAGGTGGCCCTCTCCCTCGGCATGGGCCAGCGCTTCACCATCGAGACGCCGCTCATGTGGATCGACAAGGCCGAAACCTGGGAAATGGCCCGGCAGCTCGGGGGCGACGAGCTGGTGCAGCTCATCGTGGAAGACACGCACACCTGCTACCACGGCGTGCGCGGCGCCCTGCACGCCTGGGGACACGGCTGCGGCGAATGCCCGGCCTGCGCCCTGCGTCGCGCCGGACACGAGCGCTGGACCGCACAGCACACCGCATGAACCATACATAACCTCATGCGTCTTTTGCATGGGTTTCCCCCCTATCTGACAGACAGGAAGGGGGTGGATTCATAAAATCGTCATCCCAGCCGACCTGCGGATGACGCAATCGCCCCCTGGCGAACCGCCTGCCCGGTGCCGTCCACCCGCCCGCCGACTGAGCCGCAAGACGTTTTCTCAAAGACAGCGCTCAGGATCCAGCGCGGCCTTGCCGCATCCCGTCCGCTTCCTTTGAAAAACCGTTTTTCAACTTCAGGAAGCCCGCGATGAACGCACCCACCATGCAAGGTCTCGACCTCCAGGCCCCCGCATACGTCAAGAACGCCCGCCTGCTGGCCTGGGTGGCCGACATGGCCGCCCTCTGCAAGCCCGCCAGGATCCATTGGTGCGACGGCTCGCAGGAAGAGTACGACCGCCTCTGCCAGCAACTGGTGGATGCCGGCACCTTCAAGAAGCTCAATCCCGCCAAGCGCCCCGGCAGCTACCTGGCCTGGTCCGACCCGTCGGACGTGGCCCGCGTGGAAGACCGCACCTACATCTGCTGCGAGAAGAAGGAAGACGCCGGCCCGACCAACAACTGGATGGCCCCGGCCGAGATGCGCGCCACGCTGCAGCCGCTGTTCGACGGCTGCATGGCCGGCCGCACGATGTACGTCGTGCCCTTCAGCATGGGCCCGCTGGGCTCGCCCATCGCCCACATCGGCATCGAACTCTCCGACAGCCCCTACGTGGCCGTCAACATGAAGATCATGACCCGCATGGGCCGTGCCGTGTACGACGTGCTGGGCGTGGAAGGCGACTTCGTGCCCTGCGTGCACACCGTGGGCGCGCCCCTGCAGCCCGGCCAGCAGGACGTGTCCTGGCCCTGCAACAAGACCAAGTACATCGTGCATTACCCCGAGACGCGCGAGATCTGGTCGTACGGCTCCGGCTACGGCGGCAACGCGCTGCTGGGCAAGAAGTGCTTCGCGCTGCGCATCGCCTCCACCATGGGCCGTGACCAGGGCTGGCTGGCCGAGCACATGCTGATCCTGGGCGTTTCCAGCCCCGAAGGCAAGAAGTACCACGTGGCCGCTGCATTCCCCAGCGCCTGCGGCAAGACCAACTTCTCCATGCTGGTGCCCCCGAAGGCCTTCGAAGGCTGGAAGGTCACCACGATCGGCGACGACATCGCCTGGATCAAGCCCCAGGCCGACGGCAGCCTGCGCGCCATCAACCCCGAAGCCGGCTACTTCGGCGTGGCCCCGGGCACCAACTACCACACCAACCCCAACTGCATGGCCAGCCTCGACCGTGACGTGATCTTCACGAACGTCGCGCTGACCGACGACGGCGACGTGTGGTGGGAAGGCATGGAAAAGGACACCGGCAAGCTGCCGGACCACCTGATCGACTGGCAGGGCAAGGACTGGACGCCCCAGATCGCCAAGGAAACCGGCGCCAAGGCCGCCCACCCCAACGCCCGCTTCACCGTGGCCGCCACCAACAACCCCGCGCTGGACCAAGCCTGGGACGATCCCAAGGGCGTGAAGATCGACGCCTTCATCTTCGGCGGCCGCCGCTCCACCACCGTGCCGCTGGTGACCGAGGCGCGCGACTGGACCGAGGGCGTGTACATGGCCGCCACCATGGGCTCCGAAACCACCGCCGCCGCCTTCGGCGCGCAGGGCGTGGTGCGCCGCGACCCGTTCGCCATGCTGCCCTTCATGGGCTACAACATGAGCGACTACTTCCAGCACTGGCTCAACCTGGGCGAGAAGCTCTCCGCCTCGGGCGCCACTCTGCCGCGCATCTACACGACCAACTGGTTCCGCAAGGATGCCGAAGGCAAGTTCGTCTGGCCCGGCTACGGCGAGAACATGCGCGTGCTCAAGTGGATGATCGACCGCATCGAAGGCCGCGCCACCGGCCAGGAAACCGCCTTCGGCGTGGCGCCGCAATACGGCGAGATCAACTGGACGGGCCTGGACTTCTCGAGCGAGCAGTTCGACACCGTGACCCGCATCGACAAGGCCGCCTGGGCCGAAGAGCTGAAGCTGCACACGGCGCATTTCGACCAACTCGCCTACCATCTCCCGGAGCAGATGCTCAAGACCAAGGCAGCGCTGGAAAAGCGCCTGGCGGCCTGATTTCCTCGCGGCCCCGGCTCGCCCGCCACGTGCGGACAATTGTCCGCCAGCCCAGCGAAAGCCCCGCGCCACGCCCGTGGCCGGGGCTTTTTGCTGGCTGCGCCATACGGCTGGCCCGGTTGCGGCAGCGACGCGCCTCGGATCTTTCGTTCGCCCACGAAAAAAGGGCACCTCGCGGTGCCCTCGAAGAAGGTGCCAGGGCAAGACCCCGGCGATCTGGCCGGGCGCCAGGCCCGGTCCGGATCAGTAGTAGCGGCGGATGTTGTCCACGGCGATACCGTTCATGGCGCGGCTCAGATCGGCCATGATGCGGGCATCGTGCAGGGCGGCGTTCCAGGTCTTTTCGTCTTCGGCTTCACGGCGGCGGGCCTCCTTCCAGGCATGGAAGCCGGCGCGCAGCATGGCGGCAGCGCGGCGGACGGGGCCGGCCAGCAGGGCCAGGGCGGCGAAGGCGATCAGCCAGAGCACCATCCATGCAGCGAGGGTGTGGCCTTCGCCCCATGTGTCGATGAACTGGTTGGCCACCACCAGCACGGCAGCCACGACGGCGGCCAGGAGCAGCGAGGAGGCGCCGCGTGCGCCTTCGAAGGCGCTCTTCAGGGTGGCGGCGGCCTGTTCGGCACGTGCCACGCCGGGATGTTCGGTACGGTATTCGATGTGTACAAAGTTCGTCATGATGCAGACCCTTTCAAACGCTTGTGGCGAAGTTGCCGGGCGAATGCAGGTATCTTAGGGTTTACCCCATAGCTGTTCCACTTTATATTTTGAATCCCAGACATTCACAGCCATGATGATTCAGGCATGCAGCCCATCAATTTCCGCTCGCTCGACCTGAATCTCCTGCGCGTCTTCGACGAGGTCATGGCCGAGCGCAACCTCACCCGCGCCGCCGCCAAGCTCGCGCTCACGCAGCCCGCGGTGAGCAACGCCCTGCGACGCCTGCGCGAGGTGGTGGGCGACGATCTCGTGGTGCGCAGCGGGCAGGGCGTGGAGCCCACGCCCCGGGCCCTGGCCCTCTGGCCCCCGGTACGGCAGGCGCTGGCCCAACTGCAGCAGTCGCTGGCGCCAGGGGCTTTCGATCCGGCCTCGGCCAATTCCACCTTCGTGCTCGCGCTGGCCGATGCCACCGGCGCCACGCTCATCCCCCCGCTGGTGGAGATCGTGGAGCGCGAGGCGCCCGGCGTGTCGCTGCGCGTGGTGCCGCTCACCACGCGCGACCCGCGCAGCCTGCTGGACGACGAATCCACCGACATGGCGGTGGGCTACTTTCCCGCCGTGATGGCCGACCTCACCGCGCGGGCGCAGACCGACAGCGTGATCGCCTATGACAGCCTGCGGCTCTACGACGGCGAGTATGTCTGCGTGATGCGCCAGGACCATCCCCTGGCCCGCGAGCCGCTCACGCTGGACCAATACTGCGCGGCGCGCCACCTGCTGGTGAGCTTTTCCGGCAAGCCCTACGGCTTCATCGACGAGGCCCTGACCGCGCTCGGCCGCGAGCGGCGCATCGTGCTCACGGTGAACCAGTTCTTCACCGCCGGCCGGGTGGTGGCGACCACCGACCTGCTCACCGTGCTGCCGCGCCACTTCGTGGGCGTGGCCAGCCTCGGCGGGGAGCTCGTCTGGCGCCCGCTGCCCATGCCGCTGCCCACCGTGCACGTCGATGCGCTCTGGCACCGCCGCAAGCGCCACGACGCCGCCCACGTCTGGCTGCGGGGTGCCATGGCGCGATCGGCCCAGCACACGGCGGCGCGTCCTCCGGCAACCGCGGCAGCGCCCGCACCGGAGAATCCGGAGGCATGAAGATCCAACTGCTGTCCGACCTGCACCTGGAGGCCCATCCCGCATTCCAGCCCAGCCCCGCGCCGGAGGCCGACCTGCTCGTCCTGGCCGGGGACATCGGCTCCTACCAGACCGGCTCCCGGCTCGCGGACGACGACTTCGGCCTGGCGCGCTTTTCCCCGCTGCCGCAGCATGCGGGATGGCCGGTGCCGGTGCTGTTCGTGCCGGGCAACCATGAATACGACCTGCACGACTTCGACGCGGCGCGGGACCGCCTGCGCGCCACATGCGACCGGCTGGGCCTGCAATGGCTCGATCGCGAGACGGTGGTGCTGCAGGGCGTGCGCTTCGTGGGCACCACGCTGTGGAGCGACTTCGACGCGCTGGCCCTGGGCAAGAGCGACGGCGGCGTCGACATGGCCCGGCTGCTGCGCCACCGTGAAAAGGCCTTCCGCGCCGCCAATTTCTACCTGCGCAAGACCGGCGGCACGCGCGACGGCGAGCCGTTCCTGGCCGAGACGATGCGCGAGGAAGCCCTGCGCTGCCAGGACTGGCTGCGCGGCGCCCTGCAGGCACCGTTCGACGGACCCACGGTAGCGGTCACCCACTTCGCCCCCAGCCTGCGCAGTGCCGACCCCCGCTATGGGCTGGTGCCCGGCACGGCGGGCTTCTGCAACGCGCTGGACGACCTGCTCCCTCTGGCACGGGTCTGGATGCACGGCCACCTGCACGCCCCCAGCGACTACACCGCGCAGGGCACGCGCCCGGACGGCAGCGCCTGGGCCTGCCGCGTGGTCGCGAATCCGCTGGGCTATGCCGGCAAGGGCGAGCAGGAGACCTTCCGGCCGCATTTCACCGTGACCGTATGATGGCGCCACGGGGCCCCGCCCCGGCCCGCACGCGCACGGCAGCACAAAGATGACCCAGGTCAAGACAACAGGCACAGGCGCGCTTTAGTCTTCCTTCATCCTTTCGTGAAAGCCTTTCCACCATGAAGATCCTCCTTGCCGTCGATGGCAGCGCCTATACCAAGAAGATGCTGGCCTACCTCGCCACGCACGACGAACTGCTCGCCGGCGGCACGCACGACGTGACCGCGATCACCGTGCAGTCGCCCCTGCCGCCCCGGGCCCGCGCCGCGCTGGGCAAGGACGTGGTCGAGAAGTACTACGCCGACGAGGCCGAGAAGGTCATCGGTCCGGTGGCCAAGTTCCTGGCCCGCCACGGCATCACCGCCAAGCGCCTCGTGAAGACCGGCCCCGTGGGCGAAACCATCGCCAAGGCCGCCGATGCGGGCAAGTTCGACCTGCTGGTCATGGGTTCCCACGGCCACGGCGCCCTGGGCCAGCTCGTCATGGGTTCGGTCAGCACCCAGGTGCTGGCCAGCAGCCGGGTGCCGGTGCTGCTGGTGCGCTGAGGGACGAGGCTACGGACCGGCAGGAGGGGCTCCTGACCATGGCGGTGGTCACGCGCAACGCGGCGGACTTCCAACCCACGGGGTGACCATCGATCCGTGGGAACGAATGCCTACCTGGACTTCAAGCCATCGAAGCAGGTCTGCACCGCCCAGTCCACGATCTGCTCATCGGTGTGGCCGCCCTGGTCGCGCAGCATGGACAGCAGCGGGTCGGCACTGCGGGCATAGATGGAGTAGAGAATCACCTCGGCCGGCAGCATCCGGCTCAGCAGGCCTTCGCCCTGCGCGGCGGTGATCCACTCCATGACGCGCGCGCTCACGCATTGCAGGGCGCTCTGGTAGGCCGCGCATTCCTTGAGTGGCCGCTGCAGGCCCGAGTTGCGGCTGAGCAGCAGGGGCAGCTCGTCGGTGAGCTGCAGCGACAGCAGCCAGCGCAGCAGCCGCTCGAGGCAATCGAGCGGCGGAAGGCCTTGGGGCAGCCCTTCGAGGAACTCGCGCAGGCGCTCGACGGCGCGCGCCATGGCCGTGGCGCAGAGGTCTTCCTTGCCGGCGAAATGCTTGTAGAGGCTGGCCTTGGCCACGCCCACCTCGGCGGCGACTTCGTCGAGCGTCATGGCCTCGAAGCCCTTTTCGCCCAGCAACCGGCCTGCTGCGGCGACGATGGCCTGGGCGCGGGCCTCGTGCATCTGTGCCCTGAAGGAGCGGCGGGGTAGCGGGGAAGGCGTATTCATGCAGCCATCTTAGGGCCTGCGCCCAGAACGCCGTCGCTCACGGTCGAGCTGGTGGTCACGGGGCGGCGGCGAGCGTGCGGGCCGCAGTGGCCGTCAGCGCCTCGGTGAGGGAGTCCAGCACCTCGGACTCCAGATTCCAGCAATGCCAGTAGAGCTGGATCGGGAGGGCGTGGCCGGGCGCGAGATCCACCAGCGCGCCGCTGGCCAGGGCGGGACGCGCGAGCAGTTCGGGGACCACGCCGGCCCCCCAGCCGGCAATCGCCGCGCGCACCTGTCCTTCGGAACTGGGCACGAAAAGGTGGTGCAACGCCACGCGCTTGAGGCCGAACGCACGCATGATGAATTCCGACTGCATGTCGTCCTTGCGGTTGAACGACAGGAAGGGCACATCGCGGAAGTTGTGCGGCGTCAGGCCCTGGGGCAGGTGGTGCGCCGCCAGGCCCGGGGAGGCCACGGCCACGTAGCGCATGGCGCCCAGCGGCACGACCTTGCAGCCCCTCAGCGCCTGCCTGAGCGTCGTCACGCAGCCCAGCACCTGGCCCGAGCGCAGCCATTCCTGGGTGAAGTCCTGGTCGTCCACGATGATTTCGATGGGCAGGCGCTGGCGGGCCAGGTCGTGCAGCGCATCCAGCGCCCAGGTGGCGATGCTGTCGGCATTGATGGCGATGGCGATGCGCTCGTCCTCGCGGGCGCCACCGGGTGCGCTGGGCGCGAGCTCCTGCAGGTCGCGCTCCAGGTCGGCGCGCAGCAGGCGCAACTGCTTGGTGTGCTTGAGCAGCAGCTGGCCCGCGCTGGTGGGCTTGAGGGGCCGGCTGCGCACGATCAGCACGGAGCCCACCTGCGCCTCCAGCGCCCGCAGGCGCTGCGAGACGGCCGACTGGGTGACGTTCAGGCGCTGCGCCGCGCGTTCGAAGCCCCCCTCTTCCACGATGGCGGCCAGGCATTCCAGGGCGGCGGGATCGAAGGTGCTCATGGGGGCCGGCTCATTAGATGAACTGATGAATTTGGAGGAAGTTTAATTCCTCTTCAAAAAAAACGGACACCGCAGCACACTGCGGAGCCATGAAAACCATCGTCCTCGGAGCCGGCATCATCGGCATCAGCACCGCGTGGCACCTGCTCGAGCGCGGCCATGACGTCATCGTCGTCGATCGCCAGCCCGATGCGTCGCTGGAGACCAGCTACGCCAATGCGGCGCAGATCTCGGTGAGCTATTGCGAGCCCTGGGCGAACCGCGAAGCGCCCTGGAAGGCGCTCAAGTGGATGTTCGACAAGGAGGCCCCGCTGCTGTTCCGTCCCCAGCTGGACTGGGACCAGTGGCGCTGGAGCCTGAAGTTCCTCGCGCAGTGCAACGACGCCGCCTTCGCCCGCAACGTGCAGCAGATCGTGGCCCTGGGCGCGTACAGCCACGCCGCGCTGAAAGACATGGTGCGCTCCACCGGCATCGAATACCACCGGCTCGAGCGCGGCATCGCGCATTTCTACACCGACCAGAAATCCTTCGACGCGGCCGGCAAGGCCGTGGACCTGATGCGCCAGTACGGCGTGCAGCGCCGGCTCGTGAGCCGCGACGAGCTGCTGCAGATCGAGCCGGTGTTCCGCGCCTATGGCGACCGCATCACCGGCGGCACCTACACCAGCACCGACGAAAGCGGCGACGCCCGGGTGTTCACCCAGGCGCTGGCACGCCGCTGCGCCGAGCGGGGTGCGCAGTTCCTCTTCGGGCACGACGTGCTGCGGCTGCAGCGCACGGGCGATGCCATCGACGCCGTGACGGTGCGCTCCCGCGAGCCCGGCTCGGCCACGCAGGAACTGCGAGCCGACGCGTTCGTGGTGGCCTGCGGCTCCTACACGGCGCCGCTGCTGCGCACGGTGGGCGTGGATCTGCCCATCTACCCCGGCAAGGGCTACAGCGCCACGTTCCCGCTGCTCAAACCCGAGGGCGCGCCGATGGTCTCCACCATCGACGACGGCAAGAAGATCGCGATGAGCCGCCTGGGCAATTTCCTGCGCGTGGCCGGCACGATCGAGCTGGGAGGCTTCGACCTCTCCCTGGACAGCCCGGTGGCCCGCGCGCGCTGCCACATGCTCTCGCGCCGCATCGCCGAGATCCTGCCCGGCGTGTGCGACACGCGCACGCCCGAGGAAGGCGGCGATCCGCAGTACTGGACCGGGCTGCGCCCCGCCACGCCGACCAACATCCCCTTCATCGGCCGCACCCGCGTGGGCAAGCTCTGGGTGAACGCGGGGCATGGCACGCTGGGCTGGACGCACGGCGCAGGTTCGGGCAAGGCGATGGCCGAGCTGTTGAGCGGCGAACGGCCCGCGATGGACTTCGGCTTCCTGGGTTTCGGCACGCAGGGCCGCCAGGCGAGCGGCACGCCCGTCACCGCCTGACCCGGGCGACACGGCCGGCGGCGCGCGAGGCTACCATCGCGCGCATGCCGTCCTCCTCCCCCCACCTTCTTTTCCTGAACGCCTCCACCCGCGAGCCGGGCCACATCGGCAACACCGAATGGCTGGCCCGGCAGGCCGCGGCCACGCTGCCCGCAGGCACGGCCCAGACCTGGCTGCACCTCGCCCGCCTCGACCTGCCGCCGTTCGTGGACCTGCGCCACACCACGGGCACCTACCCCGCGCCCGAAGGCGATCTGCGCACGCTGCTGGATGCCACGCTCGCGGCGTCCGAGATCGTTTTCGTGTCGCCCGTTTACTGGTTCAGCATTCCTTCGACGCTCAAGACCTACCTGGACCACTGGAGCGCCTGGATGCGCGTGCCGGGCCTGGAGTTCAAGGAGCGCATGGCCGGCAAGGCGCTCAGCCTGGTCACGACCAGCGGCGACCGCGCCAAGGCACAGCCGATGATCGATTCGGTGCAGCTGTGCGCCCAGTTCCTGGGCATGCGCTACCGGGGCGCGCTCTGGGGCAAGGGCGGGCCGCCGGGCGCGGTGCAGGCGGAAGCGGCGGCCGTGCGGGAGGCCGCGAGCTTCCTGGCGGCGCCCCTTTCCTGAGAATCTACCGCGCAGGGGTGCCGGCGGCCGGCGTATCGGTGGCGGCCAGGTGGGTATCCATCCACCGCAGCAGGTCCACCCACATCTGGCGCACCTGGCTGTCTTCGGGCATGCGCAGTTCGTGCTGCAGCTCGATGGTGACGACGGGCATGCCCTGGCGCACGCTGCCGTAGTGGCCGAGCGAGCCCGGGAAGATGCCGAGCTGGTCGAGCCGCAGGCGGCCCAGGCGGCTGGGCGGCGGCAGCGGGCCGTCGTAGTCGAGCACTCCGTAGGGAGCGTGGATGCTCACCACCAGGTCGGGCCGGAAGCCTTCCATCTGCTCGTGCAGGAAGCGCGACTCGGGCTCGGACAAAGGCTTGGGCCCCGGCCAGCGGCGCGGATCGCGGCGGGTGCGCTTTTCCCAGTACACCGGGGCATCGCGTTCCCAGTTCGGCGTGGGGAAGTTGCGGTTCAGGTCCACGCCCCGTGCATTCACGCGCGTCGCCGGACGGGCCAGCATGCCGTCGGGGTTGAGCGCCGGAATGAAGCGCCAGTGCACGGGCTGCCGCAACGCCGGCTGCGGCTGGGCCGCGAAACCGATCCAGCGCATGGCCAGCGACGCGGAGGTGGGCTCGTCGCCGTGAATGGCACCGAGCACCAGCACGCGCAGGGGCTCCGGCCCCGCGGCACCGCCTGCCGCCGGTGCCGGAGTGACATCCCTCCAGTAGATCGGCAGCCCCTTGCGGGAGTGCGCCCCGCTTTCGGACAGGCGCGTGGACTCGCAGAGCGGCCGGTCCACCGTGGGCAGGCGCGGCAGCAGCAGCTTGCAGGCGGCCACCGATTGCGCCGCGCCGGGTGGAGGCAAGGGGACGGGCACCTGGGCGGGCGCCAGGGCACGGGTGGCCATGGCGCCCGACGCGGACGCCGCGGCGCCGTCGCTGCGGCCCGGAGCGGATGCGGGGCCTGTCCGGGGCTGGGCTCCGCTGGACGCCCGGGGCGCCGCCGGGAAGGCCGCGGCGTCCCCGGAACGTTCGGCGGGCGCGCCGAGCACGACCACCGAGTGGTATCCCGCTCCGCCCTCCCCCGTGCCCAGGTGCCCCCGGCCGATGGCGACCACCGCATCGGAGGCCGTGCCTGCGCCTGCCTGTCCGCCGGCCTGGAAGGCGCGGGAATCCCACACGGAAACGCCGAGCAGCGCCAGCGCCAGCGCGGCCGCCGGGGGCGTCAGCCATGGGGAAAGGAACCCCGGACGGCGCGGGATGGCCGGCACTCCGGAAGTGCCGTTCGTGCGCGCCGCCATCAGTGGATGGTCCGCGGAGCGGAGGAGCCGAGGAAGTCCAGCAGCGCGCCATCGAAACCGTCCGGATCCTCCAGCTGCGGCCAGTGCCCCACGTTCGGCAGGCTCAGGTGCCGCGCGTCGGGCAGCACGTGGGCCAGGGCCTGCAGGGCCTCGGGCGGCATGCAGCGGTCCTGGGCGCCGCTCACGAGCAGGGTGGGCATGGAGAGGTGTGCGAGGTCCGCGGCATCGCGCGCGAACGCCGGCAGCAATTCCAGCGCGCGGCGGAAGGCGGAACGGTGGACCTGGCCCATCGCATGGCCGGCCAGGCGCGCGCCTTCGGGCAACGCCCCGGTACCGGTCTGGCGCGGCACCAGCAGTTCGGCCACGCGCTCCATGGCCTGGTCGTCCTCCAGCGCGGCGACGCGGGGCGCCACCCAGGTGTCCAGGCCTTCGCCGTCCAGGGCCGGGCCGCCAGCGCACAGCACGAGCCGGCCCACGCGGCGGGGCGCCCGCAAGGCGACCTCGACCGCCACCATGGCGCCCAGGCCGTGGCCGACGAGGGTCGTGCCCTGCGTGCACTGCAGGGCATCGAGCAGGGCGATGCAGCTCTGCGCCAGCCCCTTGAAGCTGTAGGGCTCGATGGGCGCGCTGCGGCCGTAACCCGGCATGTCCCAGGCCACGGCACGGTAGCCGGAGCCCGCGAGGGTTTCGACCTGGGGAGCGAAAGTCAGGTGGCCGCCGTCGGCATCGTGCAGCATGAGCACGGTGGGGCCGGCGCCAAGTGTGGTGAAAGTGGGAAGCAGGGCCATGGAAGGTGGGACGACGACAACGCGCCCGGTGGGGATTCGGCCCCGGTCGGCGGCGGGGGCGCGGGCACCGGACCATAATAGCCGACCCATTCCTTCCGCCCGGCGCGCGCCGCGCCTCCGCCTTCCGTGACACGTCCCCTGCCCCGGCCCGCGCTGGCCAGTCCGCCGAGCTTTTCCCCCCGCGAGTTCCGCGACGCGCTCGGCATGTTCGCCACGGGCGTGACCATCGTCACCGCGCAGGATGCCGCCGGCGGCCTCGTGGGCCTCACGGCGAGTTCATTCAATTCGGTGTCGCTCGCGCCGCCGCTGGTGCTCTGGAGCCTGGGCCGCACCGCCGGTTCGATGAACGCGCTGGCCGCCGGTTCGCACTATGCGATCAACGTGCTGGCCGCCGACCAGAAGGCCCTGGCCGAGCGTTTCGCCAGCCGCGGCGTGGACCGCTTCGCGGGCGTGGCGTACACGCTGGGCGTGGCGGGCGCGCCGCTGATCGAGGGGGCAGTGGCCACGTTCGAATGCTTCAATCGCAGCCGCTACGACGAAGGCGACCACGTCATCTTCGTCGGAGAGGTGGAGCGCTGCGCGCACCGCCCGGGCGTGCCGCCGCTGCTCTACCACGGCGGACGCTTCTATACGGAACATCCTCTCTGAGCCGCCCGCGGCCGCCGGCCGCGCCTGGCCGCTCAGCGCACCGTGTCGGGCAGCTCGATCTTGACTTCGAGCACCTCGAGGTTGTCCTGGCGCTCCAGCTGCACCTTCAGGTCCTCGGGGCTGATCTTCACGTATTTGGAAATCACGGCGACGAGTTCGCGCTGCAGCGCGGGCAGGTAGTCCGGCTCCGAGGCATTGCGGCCATTGCGCTCGTGCGCGAGGATGATCTGCAGCCGCTCCTTGGCGACACTGGCGGTCTTCTTCTTTTCGCCGAGCAGGAATGAGAGAAAGGATGCCATGCGTTACCTCCCGCCGAAAATGCGCTTGAAGAAGCCGGGCTTCTGCGCGTCGATGAAGCGCAGGGGCTTGTCCTCGCCCAGGAAGCGCGCCACCACGTCCTTGTAGGCCTCGGACACGTCCGTGCCCTGCAGGTGAACGGCGGGCGTGCCCTGGTTGGACGCCTGCAGCACGCTTTCGGACTCGGGCACGACGCCGATGAGTTCGATGCGCAGGATGTCCTGGATGTCCTCCAGGCTCAGCATCTGCCCGTCCTGCACGCGGCCGGGGTTGTAGCGCGTGATGAGCAGGTGCTCCTTCACGGGCTCCTTGCCTTCGATGGCGCGGCGGGTCTTGCTGCCCAGCATGCCCAGGATGCGGTCGGAATCGCGCACCGAGGACACCTCCGGGTTGGTCACCAGCAGCGCTTCGTCGGCGAAGTGCATGGCCATGAGCGCGCCGCTCTCGATGCCGGCGGGCGAGTCGCAGACGATGTATTCGAAGTCCATCGCGGCGAGGTCGTTCAGCACCTTCTCGACGCCCTCCTGCGTGAGCGCGTCCTTGTCGCGCGTCTGGCTGGCGGCCAGCACGAACAGGTTCTCGCACTGCTTGTCCTTGATGAGGGCCTGGTTCAGGTTGGCCTCGCCCTGGATCACGTTGATGAGGTCGTACACGACGCGGCGCTCGCAACCCATGATGAGGTCGAGGTTGCGCAGGCCGACGTCGAAGTCGATCACGGCGGTCTTGTGGCCGCGCAGCGCGAGGCCCGATGCGAAGCTGGCGCTGGTGGTGGTCTTTCCCACGCCTCCCTTGCCGGAGGTCACGACGACGATTTTGGCCATTTCTGCAAATTCCTTGGGGCGTTGGTCTGGTGTTCTGGGTCAGGCGAGCGGCTCGATGATGAGCTTCTCGCCGTCGAGCCGCACCTGCGCGGGCTTGCCGCGCACGTTGTCGGGCAGTTCGGTATCGGTGGTGCGGTAGATGCCGGCCACCGAGACGAGCTGCGGTTCCAGGCAGGTGCTGAAGATACGGGCGGAGGTGTCGCCGCGCGCACCGGCGATGGCCCGGCCGCGCAGCGGCGCATAGACGTGGATGTTGCCGTCGGCGATGACTTCGGCACCGAAGCTCACCACGGCCATCACCACGAGGTCGGAGCCGCGCGCATAGACCTGCTGGCCCGAGCGCAGCGGCTTGTCCACCACGACGGTGCCGGGCGCGGGAGCGGGCACTTCGCGCACCACCTCGACCTCCCGCACGACTTCGCGGACCACCTCCCGCGCAGGCGATTCGGACGCGGCGGGCGGCTGGGCGGCGCGGGCGGGCGCCGCCTCCGGCGCGGCCACGAGCCCGGCGGCGAGCGCGGCCTCCATCTGCGCGGGGCTGCCGCCGCGCACGGCCACGGGCTGGGTGCGGTGCTGACGCAGCAGGGCCACGAGGGCGGGAAAATCGATGGGCGCAGCCTCCTCGCGCACGGCGACGAGGTCGATCAGCACCGGATCGTTGTCGAAGAAGCCCGGGTCCTCCCCGAGGCGCGCGGCCAGGTCGGCAGCGAACGCGTCGGCGTCGGTGGTCCGCAACGCCACGGCCACCACGGGCAGTTGGGCGCTCTTGAGGTCAAAGCTGGTGCGGGCCTGGCCCACCGTGTCAACGGCCATGGAAGAAAGGTTTGGAGCAGGAATGTGGCGCACGACGTACGTGGACGCAGGCCTTCGTCAAAGTCGGGAAGTGTACCGTGGGCTTGAAAGCCGGGCGTCCCGAGACGTATCCACGCCTCTGCCTCGCCCAATGCTCGTGGCCACTTTGAAATTTCGGGGGATTGTGCAATGGTTCGCCGAATTGTTTGCAAACCAGGATATTCCATACACACTGGATTACACAAAATCTCCCACATGAATTTCTCATGCCTTTCAAAAAAATCATCAATAGTTTCAGACCTCACAGGAATACGTCACGAACCGGCGCATCCGGGGTACAGGAACAGTCCACACGCAACTCCCGACAAAGCGGGAACAGTTCGCCTTTGCGCCCCCGCTCCTCCGGTTCATCAGGAAGCATGCCACCCCGGATGGAAGAAAAGACACGTCTTCTACAGAGTGCAATTTCAACAGCTAATAACCAAGGCATCAATCCAAGGTTCACCAACTACGGAGAACACGTAGCCTATGCACTGGCTTGCAATCACCAGCCCGGCGAGGATATTCTCCAAATGGATATTGCCAACTTCAGCACGATCCAAGAGGTTTACAACAACCGCTTTCCCGAACTCAGGATGTGGCATGCAAATACTCCTTCGGCGCTTTTTCATGCCTTGTCCGATCGCTCCAGCGAGGGAAGCTGGCGGGCCGTGGTCAGGCTGTCAGCCAATGGGCAGCATCATGTCGCAGTGGATGTCCGCACTCGGTACGGGGCTGCGCCGAGCGTTATCGTGATGGAGCCTGCCGCCATGCATACATACATGCCGGATTACTGGGCATTCATGGGCGAAGCGAAGAGCACACTTCCCGGGGATGTTCAACTGGCATTCATCGAGGTAGGGGCCCAGAAGTCTCCCGCCGACTGCGTGATGTTCGGGATGGGCTTCGCACTGGGGGCATTCCAGAAATCGGAGCTCTTCGACAACTGGCATAACAATCTGCACCGTCGCGGCACTCTGGAAGGCGAGCAGGAAAATCCGGAGGATTTTTGTGCCTCCCCCGACGTACTATTGGAAACAGCCGGAATCAAAAGGTTCAGTGGCACCAAACTACTCCCCCCTCTTTTCTACAAGCATACACAGTCTCGTTCGGTGCTTCAGGATCTGGATAAAGACCAGCCCGGCTCGGAGGAGAAAGATGTGAGCACCAGCGTACGGGACAGGAAATCAGAAACCCTGGGCGAGCGCATCAGAGAGTTCGCCGTCGAACGGGATGAGCGCCGCTACAGTGCGTCCATTGAGACATTCAGGGCAACGAAGATCCGGACAACGCTGTCCAGAATGGGAAGAAGATCGGGTTGATCCCGTGACCGCCTTGCTACGCCCACATGCGATGCCGACGGCCGTAGCCTCCCGCTCTGGTGCGGCAATCAGAACTTCGGAATGCGGATCCGGCTGATCATGAGCGAGCCGGACACCGCGAACAGCAGCACGAAGGGATGCAGCGTGAAGCCTCCCACCAGCAGCTTGCCGAACCACAGGTTCTCGCGCACGGCGCCGAGCGATGCGGCCAGTGCCATGAGTCCCACGAGCACGATGGACGTGGGGATCGGCGTGCCTTCGAAGTACTTCACCTTGCCCGAGCCTTCGGAGAGCGTTTCCGCCGTGACATTGTAGCGCGCGAGGCGCGAGACGCCGCAGGCCACGAAGAAGGCCAGCACGATGCGGTCGTAGAGGCCCTGCATGCCGCAGGCGTAGGCGATGATGGCCGGGGCCACGCCGAACGAAATCACGTCGGCCAGCGAATCCAGCTCGCGGCCCATGGCGGAGGATTTCTGCCGCCAGCGCGCGACGCGGCCGTCGAGCACGTCGAAGACCAGCGCCGCGAGCACCAGCGCGGCGGCGAAGTACACGTGGCGCACGTCGCCCGTCTCCATGAAGGTCATGGAGGAGAACAGCGCCCCCACGCCGCACACGGCGTTGCCCAGCGTGAACCAGTCGGCCAGGTGGAACTCGCGGATCATCGAAAAACGCTTGGGGGCTTGCGGGGTCATGGGCGGTCTTTCCTTCCTGGCAGTTTCCTGCGGATGCTGCGGCGCGGGGCCGTCAGCCGATTATGGGACGGGGCCGGCGCGGGCCTCGTCAGGTATGTCCTACCGGCGCGCGCCCGGACCCTGCTGGGGCGACGCGCGCAGGGTTTCCAGGTGGATGCTCGTTTCCGTGTTGCGGATGCCCTTGATGAGCCGGATGCGCTCCAGCGCCTGGGCCAGCTCGGCCAGGGACGCGACCTGCAGTTCGGCCAGGAGATCCCACTGGCCGTTGGTGGCGTGCAGGGACAGCACGCTCGGCTCGCCCAGCAGCGAGGCGGTGACGCGGCGCGCGTCGTTGCCCTCGATGGAAATGCTCATCCAGGCCTGCAGGCCACCGGTTTCCCCCTCCGGCCGCAACCGCACGGTGTAGCCGACGATCGTTCCCGCGTCCTCCAGCTTGCGGATGCGGTTGGTGACCGTGCCGCGCGACACGCCCAGGCGCGTCGCCAGCGTCGCCACGCTGGCGCGGGCGTTGTGGCGCAGGGCGGCGATGAGTTGCCGGTCGATGTTGTCCATAGTGTCAACGAATGCTGCCATAACGCCAGCTTTCTGCGCAATTGCGGTCAATCCTGGCGATTTGGATTGATGCACGCCTGTGGGAACCTCGTACACCAGCACCGAAGAGGCATGCCATGGACCGCACCCATACCTTTCGCCCAGCCCTGCGCCGCACCGGATCCACCGAATTCCTGGACGCACCGCGTGCCGCCGAACTGGTGGGAAGCACGGGCGTCATCGCCTGCCTGCGCGCCATCGCCCAGGCCATCGAGGCCGACTTCGCCCGGTGGAACGACTTCGACAAGACCGCCCGCACGGCCGCCCATTCGCCGCGCGGCGTGATCGAGCTCATGCCCGTGGCCGATACCCGGCCCGGCGGCGGCTATGCCTTCAAGTATGTCAACGGCCACCCGGCCAACACGCAGGACGGGCTGCCCACGGTGATGGCCTTCGGCGCCCTGGCGGACGTGGACACGGGCCTGCCGGTGTTCCTGGGCGAGCTCACCCTGACCACCGCGCTGCGCACGGCCGCCACCTCGGCCGTGGCGGCCCGGCGGCTGACTCGGCAGGACAGCCGCTGCATGGCGCTGATCGGCAACGGCTCGCAGGCCGAGTTCCAGGCGCTGGCGTTCTTCGGACTGCTGGGCGTGCGCGAACTGCGGCTGTACGACACCGATCCCGCGGCCACGCGCAAGCTCGTGCGCAACCTCGGCCCCTACGATGGGCTGCGCTGCGTGCCGTGCGCGAGCGCGCGCGAAGCGGTGCGCGGCGCCGACATCGTGACCACGGCGACCGCCGACAAGGCCCGCGCCGCCATCGTCCAGGCCGACATGCTGGAGCCGGGGATGCACCTGAACGCCGTGGGCGGCGACTGTCCGGGCAAGACCGAGCTGGCGCCGGAGGTGCTGCGGGCAGGTGCGGTTTTCGTGGAATACGAGCCGCAGACCCGCATCGAGGGCGACCTGCAGCAGATGCCGGCGGACTTTCCCGTCACCGAGCTCTGGCGCGTGCTGGCGGGTACGGCGCCGGGGCGCGTGTCGCCCGGGCAGGTGACGGTGTTCGATTCGGTGGGCTTCGCGCTGGAGGACTACTCCGCCCTGCGCACCATGCGTGCGCTGGGCCAGGCGGCCGGGCTGCTGGACCGCATCGCCCTGGTGCCGGACCTGGCCGATCCGAAGGACCTGTACGCGCAGTTGCGGCCCTGGTTGCCCGAAGGCGCCCCCGGCGCAGCCGCGTCGGCGCCGCGCGCTCCCACCTTCGCGCACGGGGCGGCCTGATCTCCGACGCCATCGCGCCGGTCCGCACCGCACAATGGCCGCAGCAGGAGAAACGCCCACCATGGTCAACGCCCCCTTTCCACGCCCGGTCACGCTGATCGGCGTTCCCACCGACGTCGGCGCCGCCCGTCTGGGCGCGGCCATGGGCCCGGACGCGCTGCGCGTGGCCCAGCTCGGTCCGGCGCTCGAACGGCTGGGACTGGAGGTCGAGGACCTGGGCAATCTGCACGGCCCGCCGAACCCGCGCGGCGAGCGCACGGCCGAGGGCCTGCGCAACCTCGCCGAATGCGAGGCATGGAACCGCTCCACGCACGATGCGGTGTTCGCCCAGCTGCAGGCCGGTCATCTGCCGGTGATGCTGGGTGGCGACCACAACCTCGCCATCGGCTCGGTCAGTGCCGTGGCGCGCCACTGCCGCGATACCGGCAAGCGGCTGCGCGTGCTGTGGCTGGACGCGCATTCCGACAGCAACACGCCGGAGATCTCGCCCAGCGGCAACGTGCACGGCGTGCCGGTGGCCAGCCTCTGCGGGCTGGGTCCTCCCGCGCTCGCGGCGCTCGGCGGCCCCGGGCCGGCGCTGCGTGGCGCGCAGATGTGCCAGATCGGGCTGCGCAGCGTGGATGCGGCCGAGAAGCGCATGATCCACGAGCTCGGGCTGGAGGTGTACGACATGCGCGCGATCGACGAACTCGGCATGCGCGAGGTGATGCGCCGCGCGCTCGCCGGGCTGGAGGGCGACGATGGCGCGCACCTGCACCTGAGCTTCGACGTGGACTTCCTCGACCCGGAGATCGCGCCCGGCACGGGCACCACGGTGCGCGGCGGGCCGAACTACCGCGAGGCCCAGCTGTGCATGGAGATGATCGCGGACACGGGGCGCCTGGCCTCGCTCGACATCGTGGAGCTGAACCCCGCGCTCGACATCCGCAACCAGACCGCCGAACTCGTGGTGGATCTGGTGGAGAGCCTGTTCGGCAAGAGCACGCTGGTGCGCGCGCCGGCCCCCGCCGGGCGGCGCTAGCTGTTGAGTCTCACGAGGTTGTTCACACCCGGAATGCGTGTGATGGGAGGCTGATGGCCGAGCGCGGAGTGTGGCCGGCACCAGTTGTAGCCGTCAATGAAGGGCTGCAGGGCAGCCGTGCGTTGGGCTGAGCTTTCGTAGGGTCTGGCATAGGCCCACTCCCGCAGGCTGGTCTGTACGAATCGCTCGGCCTTGCCGTTGGTCTTGGGCGTATAGGGCCGCGTGCGGATGTGGCGGATGCCCAATTCCTCGCAGGCCGCGCGGAAGGCGTTTTTGTAGCCAGAGCCGTTGTCGGTCATGACGCGCTCGATGCGTACGCCGATGTTGGCGTAG
>NZ_FNEY01000031.1 GCF_900100305.1 Paracidovorax citrulli
CTGATCAACCCCATCGCCATGGAAGAAGGCCTGCGCTTCGCCATCCGCGAAGGCGGCCGTACGGTCGGCGCCGGCGTCGTGGCCAAGATCATTGCTTAAATTCGAGCAATAAGGAATCTGCCATGTCCAAGCAAAAGATCCGTATCCGCCTGAAGGCTTTCGATTACAAGCTGATCGACCAGTCCGCCGCCGAGATCGTCGATACCGCCAAGCGCACCGGCGCCATCGTCAAGGGCCCCGTGCCCCTGCCGACGCGCATGAAGCGTTTCGACATCCTGCGCTCGCCCCACGTCAACAAGACGTCGCGCGACCAGTTCGAAATCCGCACGCACCAGCGCCTGATGGATATCGTCGATCCCACCGACAAGACGGTTGACGCGCTGATGAAGCTCGACCTGCCGGCTGGCGTGGACGTCGAGATCAAGCTGCAGTAATCCCCCACTGCGGCCATTCGTGCGGCGCGCTCCGGCTGGAGCGTGCCGTGCTTCCAACGCGGACTTGCCTGCAAAGGCGGTCCGCGTTATACTTTGAGGCTTCGCATTTTTGCGCTCCGAATAAAGCGGGGTGCAGGGCTGCGGAGTTTTATCAACCTTCTTTCGCGCACATTGGTGCCAAGCCGTCGAGGCCTGCGCCCGTCGTGCAAACGTCCTGGCCAATTGAAGTCGGGGCGGCGGAAGCTTTGGAGAACAACCAATGAGTCTGAGCAACTCCCTCGGGTTGCTGGGCCGCAAGGTGGGCATGATGCGTCTGTTCACCGATGACGGGGACGCAGTGCCCGTCACGGTGGTGGATGTGTCCAACAACCGCGTGACCCAGGTCAAAACCCAAGAGAACGATGGCTACGTGGCCCTGCAGGTCACGTTCGGTTCGCGCAAGGCATCTCGCGTGACCAAGCCCGAAGCCGGCCACCTTGCCAAGGCAGGTGTGGAAGCCGGTGAAATCATCCGTGAATTCCGCGTGACCGCAGAAACCGCTGGCAAGTACGCCACCGGTGCCGCAGTGCCCGTGGCGGACGTGTTCTCCGTGGGCCAGAAAGTCGATGTGCAAGGCACCTCGATCGGTAAGGGCTACGCCGGCACGATCAAGCGCCACAACATGGCCTCGCAACGCGCGTCGCACGGTAACAGCCGCTCGCACAACGTGCCCGGCTCGATCGGCATGGCGCAGGATCCCGGCCGCGTGTTCCCCGGCAAGCGCATGACGGGCCACCTCGGCGACGCCACCACCACCACGCAGAACCTCGACGTCATCCGCGTCGACGAGGCACGCCAGCTCCTCCTGATCAAGGGCGCCATTCCGGGCTCGAAGGGTGGCTTCGTGACCGTGCGTCCCGCCGTCAAGGCCAAAGCTTCCCAAGGAGCGAACTAATGCAGCTCGAACTCCTGAATGACCAAGGCCAGGCCGCGTCCAAGATCGACGTGCCCGAAACCGTGTTCGATCGCCAGTACAACGAAGACCTGATCCACCAGATCGTCGTGGCCTACCGCGCCAACGCCCGCCAGGGCACCCGCGCGCAGAAGGACCGCGAACAGGTTCGTCACTCGACCAAGAAGCCCTTCAAGCAAAAGGGCACCGGCAACGCACGTGCCGGTATGACCTCCTCGCCGCTGTGGCGTGGGGGCGGTCGCATCTTCCCGAACCTGCCTGAAGAAAACTTCACGCAGAAGATCAACAAGAAGATGTACCGCGCCGGCATGGCGTCCATCCTGTCGCAGCTGGCCCGCGAAGGCCGCCTGGCCGTGGTGGACTCGCTGAAGGTGGAAACGCCCAAGACCAAGGTGCTGGCCGACAAGTTCAAGGCCATGAACCTGCAATCGGTGATGGTGATCTCCGATGAAGTGGACGAAAACCTGTACCTCGCTTCCCGCAACCTGAAGAACGTGTTCGTCGTCGAACCGCGCTATGCAGATCCGGTGTCGCTGGTGCATTACAAGAAAGTGCTCGTCACCAAGGGCGCTATCGACAAACTCAAGGAGATGTTCGCATGAGCACGACCAAGTTTGACGAAGGCCGTCTGATGCAGGTTCTGGTCGCTCCCATCGTGTCCGAGAAGGCCACCATGGTTGCCGAGAAGTCCAATGCTGTGACGTTCAAGGTGCTGCAGAACGCAACCAAGCCCGAAATCAAGGCCGCCGTGGAATTGATGTTCAAGGTCGAGGTCAAGGGCGTTTCTGTGGTGAACACCAAAGGCAAGACCAAGCGCTTTGGCAAGACCATCGGCCGCCGCGACAACGTGCGCAAGGCCTATGTGACGCTGAAGGAAGGTCAGGAGCTGAACCTGTCCGGGGAGGCCGCTTAAATGGCAGTCATCAAGATGAAACCCACCTCGCCCGGCCAACGTGCCGTGGTGAAGGTGACGCGTGACCACCTGTACAAGGGCGAGGCTTTCGCTGCGCTGCTGGAACCCCAGCACCAGAAGTCCGGCCGCAACAACAACGGTCACATCACCACCCGCCACAAGGGCGGTGGTCACAAGCACCACTACCGCGTGGTGGACTTCAAGCGCAACAAGGATGCGATCCCGGCCAAGGTCGAGCGCATCGAGTACGACCCGAACCGTACGGCCCACATCGCCCTGGTGTGCTATGCCGACGGCGAGCGCCGCTACATCATCGCTCCCCGCAATCTGGAAGTCGGCGCCACCATCGTGAGCGGCTCCGAGGCCCCGATCCGCGTGGGCAACACGCTGCCGATCCGCAACATTCCCGTGGGTTCGACGATCCACTGCATCGAGCTCAAGCCCGGTGCCGGTGCCCAGATCGCCCGTTCCGCCGGCACGTCCGCCACGCTGCTGGCCCGCGAAGGCACGTACGCCCAGGTGCGCATGCGCTCCGGCGAAGTGCGCCGGATCCACATCGAGTGCCGCGCCACCATCGGTGAAGTCGCCAACGAAGAGCACAGCCTGCGCCAACTGGGCAAGGCCGGTGTGAAGCGCTGGATGGGTATCCGCCCGACCGTCCGCGGCGTGGCCATGAACCCGATCGACCACCCGCACGGTGGTGGTGAAGGCCGTACTGGCGAAGGCCGCCATGCTGTCGATCCTTGGGGCAATCTGACCAAGGGTTATCGCACCCGCAACAACAAGCGCACACAGGTCATGATCGTGTCGCGCCGCAAGAAGTAAGGGATAACAAATGACTCGTTCTCTCAAAAAGGGTCCGTTTGTTGACCACCACTTGCTGGCCAAGGTCGAGAAGGCCGTCGCCACCAAGGACAAGAAGCCAGTCAAGACCTGGTCGCGCCGCTCCATGGTCCTGCCCGAGTTCATCGGCCTGACCATCGCCGTCCACAACGGCAAGCAGCACGTGCCTGTCTATATCACCGACCAGATGGTGGGCCACAAGCTGGGCGAATTCGCCCTGACGCGCACCTTCAAGGGTCACCCCGCGGACAAGAAGGTCCAGAAGAAGTAAGGAGCAGAACATGTCTGAAACACGTGCTGTCCTCCGTGGCGTCCGCCTGTCGGTGGACAAGGGCCGTCTGGTCGCGGACCTGATCCGCGGCAAGAAGGTTGACCAGGCCCTGAACATCCTGACGTTCACGCAGAAAAAAGCTGCCGTGATCGTGAAGAAGGTGCTGGAGTCCGCCATCGCCAACGCCGAGCACAACGACGGCGCCGACATCGACGAACTGAAGGTCAAGACCATCTACGTCGAACAAGGCACGACGCTCAAGCGCTTCACGGCCCGTGCCAAGGGCCGCGGCAATCGCATCAGCAAGCCCACCTGCCACGTGTACGTGACGGTCGGCAACTGAGGCCAAAGGAAGAATATGGGACAGAAAATCCATCCTACCGGCTTCCGCCTGGCCGTGAGCCGCAACTGGGCCAGCCGCTGGTACGCGAACAACCGTGACTTCGCCGGCATGCTGGCCGAAGACATCAAGGTGCGCGAGTACCTGAAGGCCAAGCTCAAGAACGCCGCCGTGTCGCGCATCCTGATCGAGCGTCCTGCCAAGAACGCCCGCATCACGATCTATTCGGCACGCCCCGGCGTAGTGATCGGCAAGAAGGGCGAGGACATCGAGAACCTGAAGAAGGAACTCGCCTCCCGCCTGGGCGTGCCGGTCGCAGTGAACATCGAGGAAGTGCGCAAGCCCGAAATCGATGCCAAGCTGATCGCCGACTCGATCACCCAGCAGCTCGAAAAGCGCATCATGTTCCGCCGCGCCATGAAGCGTGCGATGCAGAACGCGATGCGCCTGGGCGCCCAGGGCATCAAGATCATGTCGTCTGGTCGCCTGAACGGCATCGAAATCGCCCGTACCGAGTGGTACCGCGAAGGCCGTGTGCCGCTGCACACCCTGCGCGCCGACATCGACTACGGCACTTCCGAAGCGTTCACCACCTATGGGGTGATCGGTCTGAAGGTGTGGGTCTACAAGGGCGATACGCTGGGCCGCAACGACCTGCCGGCGGTCGAGACGCCCCGTCCGGAAGAAGAGCGCCGCCCCCGCGGTCCCCGCCGTGACGGCCGCCCTGGTGGCGACCGTGCCGGTGCAGGCCGTGGTCCCCGTCGTCCCATGGGTGGCAATGCCGCTCCGGCCGATGGCAGCGACAAGCCCGCTGGTGCCGGTGGCACCGACGCAACCGCCGTTAAGCGCGTTCGCAAGGTTGACGCGCCCGCTACAGCAGCGGACGGCAAAGGAGAATAACGATGCTGCAACCCGCTCGTCGCAAATACCGCAAAGAGCAGAAGGGCCGTAACACCGGCGTCGCCACCCGGGGCAACTCGGTGGCGTTCGGTGACTTCGGCCTGAAGTGCACGGACCGTGGCCGCCTGACGGCCCGCCAGATCGAAGCCGCACGCCGTGCGATCTCCCGCCACGTGAAGCGTGGCGGCCGCATCTGGATCCGTGTGTTCCCCGACAAGCCGATTTCCACCAAGCCCGCAGAAGTGCGGATGGGTAACGGCAAGGGCAACCCCGAGTACTACGTGGCCGAGATCCAGCCCGGCAAGATCGTCTTCGAAATCGTGGGCGTTCCTGAAGAGCTGGCGCGCGAAGCGTTCCGCCTGGCTGCCGCCAAGCTGCCGCTGCGCACCACGTTCGTGAGCCGCCAGATCGGCGCCTGATCAGGAGAATCGACAAATGACGAAAGCTGCTGAACTGCGCCAGAAGGACGTCGCCGGCCTGGAGGCCGAGATCAAGTCGCTGCAGAAGGCCCATTTCGGCCTGCGCATGCAGAAGGCCACGCAACAACTGGGCAACACGGGCACGCTGCGCACCACGCGCCGCGACATCGCCCGCGCCAAGACCATCCTTGCTGAAAAGCAAGCCGCCAAGTAAGGAGCCGACATGACGGAAGCTAAAAAATCCCTCAAGCGCACCTTGGTTGGCAAGGTGGTCAGCGACAAGCGCGAAAAGACCGTGACGGTGCTCGTCGAGCGCCGCGTGAAGCACCCGATCTACGACAAGATCGTGATCAAGTCGAGCAAGTACCACGCGCACGACGAGAACAGCGAGTACAAGCTGGGCGACACGATCGAGATCACGGAAAGCCGCCCGCTCTCCAAGACCAAGAACTGGGTTGCGACCCGCCTGGTCCAGAAGGCTGCCCTGGTCTGAGTGGTTCTCCACCCTCCAGGCGGCACGCCCTCCAAAAACGGCCCACAATCGTGGGCCGTTTTTTTATTTCCGGCGCCGATGCCCGCGTCCGCGGCGCGCCGGCTGGCCCATCCACCACCTACCCAACTGGAGAAGAAAGCATGATCAAGATCGGAGAAGCGCTGCCCGCCGTGACGCTGATGGAATACTCGGAAGTCGAGGGCGGAGGCTGCAGCATCGGCCCCAACCCCGTGGACGTCGCCAAGGCCTCGGCCGGCAAGACGATCGCGCTGTTCGCCGTGCCGGGCGCTTTCACGCCCACCTGCTCCGCCAAGCACGTGCCGGGCTATGTCGAGCAGGCCGAGGCCTTCAAGGCGGCGGGCGTGGACGAAATCTGGTGCCTGAGCGTCAACGATGCCTTCGTCATGGGCGCCTGGGCGCGTGACCAGAAGACCGACGGCAAGGTGCGCATGCTGGCCGATGGCGATGCCGCCTTCGCGAAGGCCACCGGCCTGACGCTGGACCTCAACGGCAAGGGCCTGGGCCTGCGCAGCAACCGCTATTCCATGCTGGTCAAGGACGGCAAGGTGGCTTCGCTGAACATCGAGGCGCCCGGCAAGTTCGAGGTGAGCGACGCCGACACGCTGCTGGCCCAGGCCCGCGGCTGAGAACAGCTCACACACCCCTCGGCAGAACCGCTTCGCCGGATCGCGTGAACCGCTCCAGGCGCTGTCCGGGGGCCACTCTCAGTCGATATCGACCTTGAGATAGTGCGAGCCGGCGATGGGGTTGTGGTAGTAGGGCGGGATTTCCTCGAAGCCCAGGTCGGCGTAGAGGGCCCGTGCGGACTCCATGCCGTCCAGCGTGTCCAGGAGCACGCTGGCGTATCCCGCCTGCCGCGCCACGTCCAGCATGGCTTCCGCCAGTTGCCGCCCCAGGCCGAATCCGCGGAACGCCTTGCGCACGTACAGTCGCTTCATCTCGGCTGCGTTCGGGTAGTCGGCGGTGTCCAGCGGCCGGAGGGCGCAACATCCCGCGATCGCACCGCCCACCTCGGCCAGCAGGATCTGCCCGCGCGGCGGGGCATAGTCGCCGGGCAGGTGTGCCAGCTCGGCATCGAAATCCTGGAACTGCAGATCGATACCCAGGCTGTCGCCGTATTCCCGGAAGATGGCGCGCACGGGCTCCATTTCGGTGGGCTCGGAGGGCGTGAGGAGCGCGATGGAGGGCTGGTCCACGGGAAGCGTCGGGAGGGTGGCGGTGGGAAACAGTGTAACGGCATGCCCTGACGGCCATGCTGCCGGCCCGGGGTCCATGCCGCGCGGGGCATCACGTTCCCCCATGGCGCCCCGACCCTGTTGCCGGCAGGTGCGGCGCCGTTTCAGGTCTCGGCCAGGAGCCGCTCGATCAACTGGTGGAGTTCCGCGAAGTCCGGGGCCCCCACGTAGCTTTTCACGATCTCGCCGCGCTTGTTCACGATGAAGGTCGAGGGAGTGAGCCGCACGTCGCCCCAGGCCTTGGCCACGGTGCCGGTGTTGTCGATGGCCACCTTGAAGGGCAGCTGGCGCGTCTGGGCGAAGTTCACTACGTAGCTCGGCGGGTCGTAGCTCATGGCCACGGCCAGCGTCTCGAAGCCGCGGTCGCGGTACTTGCCGTAGGTGGACACGATCTGCGGCATCTCGGCCACGCAGGTGGTGCAACTGGTCGCCCAGAAATTCACGAGGGTGACCTTCCCGCGGAGGTCCGCGGTGGTCTGGCGGCTGCCGTCGAGCAGCACGAAGGTGGAATCCGGGGCCTGGGAGCGCCCCGCGCCCAGGAAGACGAAAGCGCCCACGCCCACGAAGGCCGCGACCGCGGCGGCGCCGATCCAATGCTTCAAGCCCATCATGCCTCCTTCCGTCCGTCCGTTCTGGCCGCGTGGTGCGCGCAACGCGGCGCACGGCTGCCATTGTGCCGGACAGGGCCGCCCGGCGCATGCCGCTGGTGGAGCATGCGGCCGGCAGAAAAGTTCGGGCTTGATGCGCATCAATGCCGCAGGGGGCCTGCCATGCGCCGGGTCGTCGGTGTGGCCGCCCATAATGTCCGGATGTCGCGCAACCGCATGCTCCGGATCCTGCTGGCCGGCACCCTGTCGCTGGGGGGCTGCAGCCCGTCGCTGGACTGGCGCTCCGTCCGGATGGACGAAGCCGGCCTGACCGCGCTGCTTCCGTGCAAACCGGAGCGTGCCGTGCGGCCCGTCGAGTTGCAGGGGCGCTCCGTGGAGCTTTCCATGGCCGGTTGCGATGCCGATGGCGCCACCTTCGCCGTATCCCACATGGTGTTGCCGCAGGGCGCTGGCGCCGCCGAAGCGGGCGTGGTGCTCGCGCAGTGGCGCGCGGCGACACTGGCGCGTATCGGCGTTGCGGCGGACACGGCAGGCGCTGGCGTCCCGTTCACGCCCCGCGGCGCGCTGCAGTTGCCGCAGTCCGTGCGCCTGCAGGCGCACGGTGCGGCGCCCGGGCAGGGGGCCGATGTGGCGATGGATGCCGCATGGTTCGCCCGGGCCGAAGCCGCAGGGGATGGGCCGCGAATGCGGCTCTACCACGCGGTGATCTACAGCCCGCAACCGCGGGCTGCGGTGGCGGACACGTTCTTCCCCGGGCTCGCATTGCGATAATGCGGCCCATCGATTCCCCATGAGCACGCGCATCCTCCTCATCGCCCACGCCCCGCTGGCCCATGCGCTGCGCGCCTGCGCCCTGCACGTGTTCCCCGATACCGCCGACGACATCCTGGCGCTCGACGTGCATCCGAATGCCCCTCCGGAGGACACGCTGGCTGCCGCGCGCATCCTGCTCGACGGGGCGGGCGGGGACGCTCCCATCCTCGTGCTGACGGACGTGTTCGGCGCGACACCGTGCAACGTGGCCCAGCGCCTCGTGGACGGGGAGCGCTCGCGGCTTGTCACCGGGGTGAACCTGCCTATGCTGTTGCGCGCGGTGAGCTACCGTCGCGAGCCGCCCGAGGCGCTCGTCGCCCGCGCGATCGCGGGCGGCACCCAGGGGGTGATGCAGGTCGCTGTGGCCGCGCCACAGAACCAGACACGACGGTCCCACCATGATCAAGACGAATATCACCATCAGCAATAAGCTGGGCCTGCACGCCCGGGCATCCGCCAAACTCACCAAACTGGCGGGCAGCTTTCCCTGCGAGGTGTGGATGGCCCGGGGCGAGCGCCGCGTGAATGCCAAGAGCATCATGGGCGTGATGATGCTGGCCGCGGGCATCGGCACCGAAGTCTCGATCGAGACCGACGGCCCTCAGGAGCAGGAAGCGATGGACGCGCTGCGCGCGCTCATCGACGGCAAGTTCGGCGAGGGGGAGTGAGTCCGGGAATGACCCCCTCAGCAACCCGTTCAGCAGCCCGTTACGGAGACCCCCGATGACATTCGCCGTCCACGGCCTGGCCGTCGCCCGGGGCATCGCCATCGGGCGCGCGGTGCTCGTGGCGTCGAGCCGGGTGGACGTGGCGCACTATTTCATCGAGCCCGAGCAGGTGCGCGCGGAGATCATCCGCGTGCGCAACGGGCGCAATGCCGTGGTCGAGGAGCTGCAGCGCCTTCAGGCCGAGCTGCCGGCCGATGCTCCGCCCGAGCTCGCCGCGCTGCTGGACGTGCACCTGATGCTGCTGCAGGACGAGGCGCTGGTGAGCGGCGTCAAGCACTGGATCACGGACCGCCTCTACAACGCCGAATGGGCGCTGACCACGCAACTGGAGATCATCGCGCGCCAGTTCGACGAGATGGAGGACGAATACCTGCGCGAGCGCAAGGCCGACCTGGAACAGGTGGTCGAGCGCATCCTGCGGCACATGAAGGGGGTGGCAAGCCCCGTCGCGCCGCCGCCCTGCAGTCCGCGCCGCGGCAGCGCCGCGCTGGGCTTGCAGCAGGACCTGCTGCCGTGCGACATGGTGGACGTGCCGCTGGTGCTGGTGGCGCACGATCTCTCGCCGGCCGACATGCTGCAGTTCAAGCAGAGCGTGTTCGCGGGCTTCGTGACCGACGTCGGCGGCAAGACCTCGCACACGGCCATCGTGGCGCGCAGCATGGACATTCCCGCCGTGGTGGGCGCGCGTGCCGCGAGCCAGCTGGTGCGGCAGGACGACTGGGTGATCATCGACGGGGATGCGGGCATCATGATCGTCGATCCGTCGCCGATCATCCTGGCCGAGTACGGCTTCCGCCAGCGGCAGACCGAACTGGAGCGCGAACGGCTGTCGCGCCTGCGGCACACGCCGGCGGTGACGCTCGACGGCGAGCGCATCGAACTGCTGGCGAACATCGAGCAGCCGGCCGATGCCGCGGCCGCCGTGCGTGCCGGCGCGGCGGGCGTGGGGCTGTTCCGCAGCGAATTCATGTTCATGGGCCGGGGCGGCCACCTGCCGGGCGAGGAGGAGCAGTACCAGGCCTACCGCGCCGCGGTGGAGGGAATGCAGGGCCTGCCCGTCACGCTGCGCACCATCGACGTGGGCGCGGACAAGCCGCTGGACCACAAGGCCGCCAAGGAGGCAGCCAGCCACCTCAATCCGGCGCTGGGCCTGCGGGCGATCCGCTGGAGCCTGGCCGATCCGACCATGTTCCGCACGCAGTTGCGGGCCGTGCTGCGCGCGGCCGCGCACGGGCCGGTGAACCTGCTGTTCCCGATGCTCGCGCACGTCGGTGAGATCCGGCAGACACTGGCGCAGGTGGACATGGCACGCGCCGAGCTGGATGCGCGCGGTGCATCCTACGGGCCGGTGCGGCTGGGGGCGATGATCGAGGTGCCCGCGGCGGCGCTGATCGTGCGCCGCTTCCTGCAGTACTTCGATTTCCTCTCCATCGGCACGAACGACCTGATCCAGTACACGCTCGCGATCGACCGGGCCGACGAGAGCGTGGCGCATCTCTACGACCCGATGCACCCGGCGGTGCTGCAACTGGTGGCAGACGTGATCGCGGAAGGCCACCGCCAGGGCAAGAGCGTGTGCCTGTGCGGAGAGGCCGCGGGAGACGTGTCCATGACGAAACTGCTGCTGGGCCTGGGGCTGCGCAGCTTTTCGATGCATCCCGCGCAGATCCTGGCCGTGAAGCAGGAAGTGCTGCGCTCGGACACGCGCAAGCTCGCGCCCTGGGCGCGCACGGTGATCGACGCCGACAGCCCGGCCGACGTGCTGGGCGGCTGACCTGCCGGCCGGCGGGCACCTGGGGCCGTCTCAGAAGTTCTTCGTCAGCGTGGCGATGAAGCGGCGCCGGTTCGGCGAGGTGCGGCCCGCGTCGCCTGGGCCGGTGGCGGCGGCGTAGGCATCCCCGCGAGTGGCGCCCTGCACGGCGCCGGCGAGCAGCAGGCCGTCGCCGAAATCCCAGGACGCACCGAACTGGTAGTCCGCATAGCTCGGCAGGCCGAGCGATCGGATGTCGCCGGACATGCGGGTATATCCGACGGCCGCCTTGAGCGTCAGCCGGGGCACCAGTTCCCGGCTGTAGGCCAGGCTGGTGTAGCCGGTGCCGCGGCCGGAGAGGCCGGAGCCGCCGCTGGCGCCGGCATACCCGAAGTAGTCGCGGGAGACGGTGTGGGCGTACTTCAGCGTGAACTGCCCGAGGGTGTCGTTGCCGTAGCCGGCGCTCGTGTACACCTCGCGCGTGTTGCCCGCCCGGTTGCCGGGGTAGAGGTAGGCCATGGCACCGAGATCCACGTCGATCGGCCCGGCCTTGAAGCGCCAGCCGCCGTAGAGATCGCTCTCCAGGCGGTTGCCGCGCTGCCAGTGCACGCTGGAATTCCAGGTGCCCACGTACCAGCCGGTATCGCCGAACGCGTAGTCCAGGCCGCCCTGCACGGCAGGCTTGAAGGCGCTGCCGCGGGCGAAGCCGTCGCTTTTGAGCATGTCCTGGTCCTGGCCGCGGAACTTGTAGTTGGTGGTGAGTGCCAGGTTGCCGGTGAGTTGTGCGCGGGCCCCGGGCGCCGCGGCGAGGCAGGCGGCGAGGAGCGTGGCGGGGAGGGCGATGCGGTGCGTGCGTTGCATGGGAAATGCGCCGCCCGGGGCGACGCGGTGAGGAAAACCGCCAGCGTAGGAAGGCCGCCGTCAAAACGGTGTCAAAAGGCATGCTCGCGGCGTCAAGGCGGCATCAATGTGGGCGGCGCCGCACCCGTTTTTACGCCGCGTTTACGGGCGCCCTGGGAAGCTGTGCACACTTTTTACGCGGGCTTTTCCAGAATGCCTCCATCGCCCGCAAGGGTTGTTGGAGTGCATGAACATGGATGTGCTGTGGGTTGCCGCGATCGCGGCGTTGTGGGTGGCCATGGCCGAGGCCGTGGTGATCCTGGGCCGCCACGACGGCCGGCCGCGGGGAGACGCGCGATGATCGGCATCGACGTGCTCTACGGTTTCGGTGGCATCGTCGCGGTGCTGCTGTTCGCCTACCTGGTGTTCGCGCTGATCTGCGCGGAGGAGTTCTGATGACTGCCTCCGCCTGGGGCCTGCTGGCCCTTTTCCTGAGCGTGCTGGGCTTGCTGGCGTGGCCGCTGGGCCGGGCCCTGGCCGCGGTGTGCGATGGGCGGCTGCCGGGCTGGATGCACCGCGTGGAAGCACCGCTCTATCGCCTGGCCGGCGTGCGGCCGGAGGCGGGCATGCACTGGCGCCATTACGCGCTGGCGCTGCTGGCCTTCAATGCCCTGGGGGTGTTCGCCGTGTATGCCCTGCAGCGCCTGCAGGGTGTGCTGCCCCTGAATCCGCAGGGACTGCCCGCAGTATCGGGCGATTCCGCGTTCAACACGGCCGTGAGCTTCGTGTCGAACACCAACTGGCAGGGGTACGCGGGCGAGTCCACGATGGGTTACCTCGTGCAGATGCTCGGGCTGTCGGTACAGAACTTCCTGTCTGCCGCGACCGGCATTGCCGTGGCCTTCGCGCTGGCGCGGGGATTCGCCGCGCGCGGTGGCGATGGGGCCGGACATGTGGGCAACTTCTGGGCGGACATCGTGCGCATCACGGCCTGGGTGCTGGTGCCACTGTCCTTCGTGCTCGCCATCTTCCTCGCCGGGCAGGGCGTGATCCAGAACTTCACGCCCTACCAGGACGTGGCCACGGTGGAGACGACCATCTACCAGGACCCGCAGCTCGATGCGCAGGGGCAGCCCTTGAAGGATACGTCCGGCAACCCGCTCACGCGAGAGGCCAGCACGCGTGCGCAGACGCTTCCCATGGGACCCGTGGCCTCGCAGGAGGCGATCAAGATGCTGGGCACGAACGGCGGCGGATTCTTCAATGCCAACTCGGCGCATCCCTATGAGAACCCGACGCCGCTCGCCAATTTCGCGCAGATGCTGGCGATCTTCCTGATCCCCGCGGCGCTGTGCTTCGCGTTCGGCCGCGTGGTAGGGGACTGGCGCCAGGGCGCGGCGCTGCTGGCCGCGATGGTGCTGATGTTCGCCGTGGCCGTGGTCGCGGTGACTGCCGCGGAGCAGGCGGGCAACCCGGCGCTGTCCGCGCTGGGAGCGGACCAGGTGGCCTCCGGCACGCAAGCCGGCGGCAACATGGAGGGCAAGGAGGTGCGCTTCGGGATCTCCGCTTCCGCACTGTTCGCGGCGGTGACCACCGCGGCTTCGTGCGGCGCCGTGAACGGCATGCACGACTCCTTCACGCCGCTGGGCGGGATGGTGCCGATGGTGCTCATGCAGCTCGGCGAGGTGGTGTTCGGCGGCGTAGGCACGGGCCTTTACGGCATGCTGGTCTTCGCCATCCTCGCGGTGTTCATCGCCGGCCTGATGATCGGGCGAACGCCGGAGTACCTGGGCAAGAAGATCGAGGTGCGCGAGATGAAGCTGACCTCCGTGGCCATTCTCGTCACCCCCATCCTCGTGCTGGTGGGCACCGCCGTGGCCGTGCTGGCGGCCGCGGGCCAGGCCGGCATCGCGAACCCCGGGGCGCACGGCTTTTCCGAGGTGCTGTATGCGCTCACCTCGGCCGCCAACAACAACGGCAGCGCCTTCGCCGGGCTGTCCGCGAACACCCCGTTCTACAACGTGCTGCTGGCCCTGGCCATGTGGTTCGGCCGGTTCGGCGTGATCGTGCCGGTTCTGGCCATCGCCGGTTCGCTGGCCGCCAAGAAGCGCCTGCCGCCCGGCACCGGCACCATGCCCACGCATGGCCCGCTGTTCGTGGCGCTGCTGGTGTTCACGGTGCTGCTCGTGGGGCTGCTGAATTACGTGCCTTCGCTGGCGCTCGGCCCGGTGGTGGAGCACCTGGTGCTGCAGGCCCGGTGAGCGGGCGAGGAGAAGAACGACATGACGACCCCCCAATCCCCGGCCACGGCACCCGCCGCGGCCCCGGTTCCCTCGCGGAACCTCACGCTGTTCGACGCCGCGCTCGTGCGCCCGGCCGTGTGGCAGGCCTTCGCCAAGCTGGACCCGCGCGTGCAGTGGCGCAATCCGGTGATGTTCATCGTCTTCATCGGCAGCATCTTCACGACGCTGCTGTGGCTGCAGGCGCTGACCACCGCGCAGGACATGGGCATGCGCCCGGCGTTCATCCTCGCGGTGGCGGTGTGGCTGTGGTCCACCGTGCTGTTCGCCAACTTCGCCGAGGCGCTGGCCGAAGGCCGGAGCAAGGCGCAGGCCGCATCGCTGCGCGGACTGCGCAAGGACACCTGGGCCAAGAAGCTCTCCGAGCCGCGCCATGGCGCGCGCTTCCTGCCCGAGCAGGCCACCAACCTGCGCCGCGGCGACGTGGTGCAGGTGGACGCCGGCGACGTGATCCCGCTCGACGGCGAGGTGATCGAGGGCATGGCCTCGGTGGATGAAAGCGCGATCACGGGCGAATCCGCGCCGGTGGTGCGTGAGTCCGGCGGCGACTTCTCCGCCGTGACGGGCGGCACGCGCGTGCTGTCCGACTGGCTGGTGGTGCGCATCACGGTGAACCCGGGCGAGTCGTTCCTCGACCGCATGATCGGCATGGTGGAGGCCGCCAAGCGCCAGAAGACGCCCAACGAAGTGGCGCTCACCATCCTGCTGGTGGCGCTCACCATCGTGTTCCTCGTGGTGACGGTGACGCTGCTGCCATTCTCCCTGTTCAGCGTGCAGGCCTCGGGCGCGGGCACCGTGGTGTCGCTCACCGCGCTGATCGCGCTGCTGGTGTGCCTGATCCCCACCACCATCGGCGGCCTGCTGTCGGCCGTGGGCGTGGCGGGCATGAGCCGGATGATGCAGGCGAACGTGATCGCCACCTCGGGCCGCGCGGTGGAGGCCGCGGGCGACGTGGACGTGCTGCTGCTGGACAAGACCGGCACGATCACCCATGGCAACCGGCAGGCGAGCGCGTTCATGCCGGCGCCGGGCGTGTCCCGCGCGCACCTGGCCCGGGCGGCGCTCATGGCCTCGCTGGCCGACGAGACGCCCGAGGGCCGCAGCATCGTGGAGCTGGCTCGCCGCGAGGGCGTCGAGGCGGAAGCAGGCGCGCCCGCCGGCCTGGTGCTGGTGCCGTTCACCGCACAGACCCGCATGAGCGGCGTGGACCTGCCCGCCGCGGGCGGCGCCGCCCCCGTGGCACTGCGCAAGGGTGCCGTGCAGGCCCTGACCCGGCATGTGCAAGCCCTGGGCGGCTCCATGCCCGCGGAGGTGACCCGCGCCGCGGACGACGTGGCCCGCCGCGGCAGCACGCCGCTGGCCGTGGCGGAGGGCAGCCGTGTCCTGGGCGTGGTGGAGCTCAAGGACATCGTCAAGGCCGGGATCCAGGCGCGGTTCGCGGAGCTGCGGCGCATGGGCATCAAGACCGTGATGATCACGGGCGACAACCGGCTCACGGCGGCGGCCATCGCGGCCGAGGCCGGGGTGGACGACTTCCTCGCCGAAGCCACGCCCGAGGACAAGCTCGCCCTCATCCGCCGCTACCAGTCCGAAGGGCGGCTGGTCGCCATGACCGGCGACGGCACGAACGACGCGCCCGCGCTGGCCCAGGCGGATGTCGCCGTGGCCATGGGCAGCGGCACGCAGGCCGCCAAGGAGGCCGGCAACATGGTGGACCTGGACTCCAACCCCACCAAGCTGCTGGAAGTGGTGGAGACGGGCAAGGCGCTCCTGATGACGCGCGGCTCGCTCACCACGTTCTCGATCGCCAACGACGTGGCCAAGTACTTTGCGATCATCCCGGCGATGTTCGTTTCCACCTATCCGCAGCTCGGCGCGCTGAACGTGATGCGGCTGGCGAGCCCGTCGTCGGCCATCCTGTCGGCGGTGATCTTCAACGCGCTGATCATCGTCTTCCTGATTCCGCTCGCGCTCAAGGGCGTGCGCTACCGGCCGGTGGGCGCCGCCGCGCTGCTGCGGCGCAACCTCGCCGTGTACGGCCTGGGCGGTCTCGTCGTGCCGTTCATCGGCATCAAGCTCATCGACTGGGCGCTCGTGGCCGTCGGCCTCGTCTGAACGCCTTTTTGCGGAGAACCACCATGGCTTCCTCTTCCCTCGCATCGCCGGCCACCCCGGCCGTCCCTCCCACCGCCGCAGGCACGGACGACGGCGCCGCGCCCTCCCTGCGCGGACCGCTGCTGCGGCCGGCGCTGGCACTGTTCGTTTGCCTGTCGGTGGCCACCGGCGTGCTCTATCCGCTGGCCGTCACCGGCGTGGCGCAGTCCGTGTTCCCGCAGCAGGCCGCGGGCAGCCTCGTCCGTGACAGCGCGGGGCACGCCGTGGGCTCGCGCCTGATCGGGCAGAACTTCACCGATCCCGCACACTTCTGGGGTCGCCCGTCGGCGACGGCGCCCATGCCCTACCACGCGGGCGCCTCCGGCGGCTCGAACCAGGGGCCGGCGAACCCGGCCCTCGCCGACGCGGTGAAGGCGCGCATCGAGGCCCTGCGGGCCGCCGACCCCGGCAACACCGCGCCCGTTCCGGTGGACCTCGTCACGGCCTCGGCCAGCGGGCTCGATCCCCACATCAGCGTGGCGGCGGCCCGCTACCAGGCGGCCCGCGTGGCGCGCGCGCGCGGCCTGCCGCAGGAACGCGTGGACGCCCTGGTGCGATCGCACACCGAGGCGCCGCTGCTGCCGTGGCTGGGCGAGGCGGGCGTGAACGTGCTCACGCTCAATCTGGCGCTCGACGCGGTGCGCTGAATCCGGGAGACTGCGGACTCCCGCGTTGCCGTTCAGCATGCCGACAGACCTCCGACCCGATCCCGACGCCCTCATCGCGCAGATGCGCGCCGAAGAGCAGCGCGTGCAGCGCGGCAAGCTGCGCATCTACTTCGGTGCGAACGCGGGCGTGGGCAAGACCTGGTCGATGCTCGGCGCCGCCCAGCGCGAGCGCCAGGCCGGCCGCGACGTGCTCGTGGGCGTGGTGGAAACCCATGGCCGCGCCGAGACGGCGGCCCTGCTGGAGGGGCTGCCCGTGCTGCCGCGGCGCACACTGGAGCACAGCGGGCGCAAACGCACCGAATTCGACCTCGACGCCGCGCTGCAGCGCCGGCCGGCCGTGCTGCTGGTGGACGAACTCGCGCATTCGAACGTGCCGGGCTCGCGCCACGCCAAGCGCTGGCAGGACGTGCAGGAACTCGTGGCCGCGGGCATCGAGGTCTGGACGGCGCTCAACGTACAGCATCTGGAGAGCCTCAACGGCACCGTCGGCGCGATCACGGGGGTGCGCGTGCACGAGACCGTGCCGGACACCGTGCTCGACGAGGCCGACGAAGTGGTGCTCGTCGATGCCACGCCCGACGAACTGGCCGCGCGGCTGGCCGCGGGCAAGGTCTATCTGCCGCAGCAGGCCGAGCGCGCGGCGCAGAATTTCTTCCGCAAGGGCAACCTGATCGCATTGCGCGAGATCGCCCTGCGGCGCACGGCCGAACACGTCGAAGACGACGTGCGCGGCTGGCGCGTGGAGCAGTCCGGCGGCGGCCATGGCGTGCCTCCGGCCTGGAACACCTCCGGCGCCCTGCTGGCCTGCGTCGGCCCGCACGAGGACGCCGCCCACACCGTGCGCACCGCCGCCCGCCTCGCCGGCCAGCTCAACGTGCGCTGGCATGCCGCCTATGTGGAAACCCCCCGGCTGCAGCGCCTGCCCGCGCGTGAGCGCGACCGCATCCTGGCCGTGCTGCAGCTGGCCGAGGGGCTGGGCGCGGAAACCGCCGTGCTCACCGGCGATGCCGTGGCGCCCCCGCTCGCGGAGCATGCGCGCCAGCTCAACTGCGCGACCGTCGTGGTGGGCCGCGCGCGCCGCCGCACGGGGCTCGGGCGGTGGTGGCCTGTGCCCGGCACGGCGCAGGCGATCGGTGCTGCCGCGCCCACGCTGGAGATCGTCGAAGCGGGCGAGCCCGGCAGCAGCCGCCGCCTGCCTGCAGCGCCCTGGCGCCCGGCGGGCGACCCGGCAGGTGCCGGCGCGCAGGAAGACGGCGGTCGGCCGTCCGTCCGCTGGCCCGGCTACGGGGCGGCGGTCGCCGCGAGCGTGGCGGTCACGCTGCTCGCGCTGCCGCTGTCCGGCGTGCTGGAGCTGACCAATATCGTCATGCTCTACCTGCTCGGCGTGGTCGGCGTGGCGATGCGCTTCGGGCGGGTTCCCGCCGCGCTGGCCGCACTGCTCAACGTGGCGGCCTTCGATTTCGTCTTCGTCTCGCCGCAGCTGTCCTTCGCCGTGAGCGATGTGCAATACCTCGTCACCTTCGGCGTGATGCTCGGCGTGGGTCTGCTCGTGGGGCAGCTCACCGCGGGCCTGCGCTTCTCTGCGGGGGTATCGGCCGGGCGGGAGCAGCGCATGCGCTCGCTGTTCGAGCTCACGCGCGAGCTCTCGGCGGCGCTGGAAGCGTCGCAAGTGGTGGACATCGGCGTCCGGGCAGTGCAGCAGCATTTCGGAGGGCAGGCCGTGGTGCTGCCGTTGGACGACACCGACCGCCTCGCGGTGCCCGCCGTGCCGCCCGCGGGCTTCGATCCGAGCGTGGCGGACTGGACTCTGCGCCACGGTCGCAGCGCGGGCCTGGGGACGGCCACGCTGGCCGCGCAGGGCTGGCGCTACGTGCCGCTCACGGCTCCCATGCGCGTGCGCGGCGTGCTCGCGCTCGCGCCCGCGCGGCCGCGCTGGCTGCTCATCCCCGAGCAGGCGCAGCACCTGGAAACCCTTGCGCGGCAAGTCGCCATCGCGCTGGAGCGCGTGCATTACGTCGAGGTGGCGCAGCGTGCCGTGCTGGACATGGAATCGGAGCGCCTGCGCAACGCGCTGCTGGGCGCCATCTCGCACGACGTGCGCACGCCGCTCACCGCGCTCATCGCCCTGGCGGAATCGCTGCCGGCGCAACCCGATGAAGCCCTCCCCGCCGCATCGCAGGCCATCGTGCAGCAGGCCCACCAGCTGCACGCCCTGGTCAGCAACCTGCTGGACATGGCCCGGCTGGAGAGCGGCCTCGCGGGCGGCAGCGTGCGCCTGCGGCGCGACTGGCAGTCGGTGGAAGAGGTGGTGGGCTCGGCCATCCGCGCGGCACGGCCCGCACTCGGTGCGCTGGAAGTGCGCACGGCGCTGCCTGCGGACCTGCCGCTCGTGGAGTTCGACGCGGTGCTGATCGAGCGCGTGCTCGTGAACCTGCTGGAGAACGCCGCCAAGTACGGCGCCCCGCCCATCGACATCGCCGCCGAGGCCCTGCCCGGCACGCTGCGCATCCGCGTGCGCGACCACGGCCCCGGACTGCCTGCGGCGCTGCGGGGCCGCGAGCACACGCTGTTCGACAAGTTCACGCGCGGACAGTCCGAATCTCCCACGCCCGGCGTGGGGCTGGGGCTCGCGATTTGCCGCGCCGTGGTGCTGGCGCATGGCGGCGATATCGCGGCATCGGGTGCCGGGGCCGGGCCGGGAGCAGAATTCACCGTCACCCTGCCGCGGCGCAACCCGCCTGCCGTGGGGGAAGCCGCCGAGCTCCCGGATGAAGACGCTTCCGACTCCCCGGGGCCGATCGCAACCTCTCCTGAATGAATGCCCGCCGATGACCCAGCACCCGCGCACCGCGATCGTGATCGAGGACGAGCCCCAGATCCGCCGCTTCGTGCGCGGCGCGCTGGAGGAGGAGGGCTGGCAGGTGCACGAGGCTGCCACGTTGCGCGAGGGGCTGTCGGCTGCCGGCACGCGCCAGCCCGACCTGCTGGTGCTGGACCTGGGGCTACCCGACGGCGACGGCGTGGCACTGATCCGCGACGTGCGCGGCTGGTCGGCCGTACCCATCATCGTGCTCTCCGCGCGCACCGACGAGGCGGACAAGATCGCCGCCCTCGACGCGGGCGCGGACGACTACCTCACCAAGCCTTTCGGCACGGGCGAATTGCTCGCACGCGTGCGCGCCAATCTGCGCAGGCCGCGGCCCGCCACCGGGCAGGGCCTGCAGGCCGAGGCCGCCGAGCCGGTGTTCCGCTTCGGCGACATCGAGGTGGACCGGGGGGCGCGCCTCGTGCGGCGCGCGGGTACGGTCGTTCACCTCACGCCCACCGAGTACCGCATGCTCACCGTCCTGGTGGCCAACGCGGGCCGCGTCATCACCCAGCGCCAGCTGCTGCGCGAGGTCTGGGGCCCCGCGCGTTCCGACCAGAGCCATTACCTGCGCATCTACATGGGCCACCTGCGCCAGAAGCTGGAGGCCGACCCCGCGCAGCCGCGCCACCTGCTGACCGAGACCGGGGTGGGGTACCGCCTGGCCGCCTGACGCTTTGCGGCGGATTGACGCGGCGCGCCGTGCTTTTTACGCCGTTTTGATGCGCCCGTTCCTAGACTGAAGGCCTGTTCCATCCTGCTTCGCACAAGCGCTCCGCGCCGCACGAAGTCCCAGAGCATGCTGCTGCATCGGATATTTCGAGACGAAGAGGGCGCTGATGCCGGCGCCGTGTGTTCCTGCGCCCGCCGTGCCCGCCCCGCGGTGCCCGGCGTGGTCCTGCCGGTCCGGCTGGCACGGGAGCCGGCACTGCGCGTGCGCCAGCGCCTCCATGCCGCGCTGGGGCCATTGCTGGGCACCTACCGCCTGTCGGTGGATGCCGTGCGGCCGGTGTGCACGGTCTATCTGCATCTGCGCGAGGCCGACATCGGCGAATGCATGGACCGGCTCATGGCCGCCCTGCCGATGGCGGAATTCGGCCGGATCGGCCGCGTGGCCCATGACTTACCGCGGCCCGCGGAACCATCGCCACCAAAAGTGCTTCATGTGCGCGCATGAGGTGCAGGCGCTCTGGCAAGCCGGCATGGCCATGCTGACTTGGTTCATCCCCCTCGGCTTCGGCAACGCAGCCGGTTCCGACGTTGTCGCAGTGGCCAACCCGGCCGGCGGTTCGGTGTTTCTTTCCACCGGCGAAACCATCATCACAATACCAGCGGAGTGGCGCAGCAGATCAAGAGCATCATGAAGCCCGATTCGTTCACCGTGCGCACGCCGTCCGGCACTCCGCAATGCCAGGTGGGTACCGTGCTGTCGGCGGGGGGAACCTGCTACGTGAGGATCACGGCGCCTTCCTGAGGCGCGCGTTCCGTTTCCATCGCGGCGGCGGCCCCCGCCGGCCCGTCGCCAGCGCGCAGCCGCCGCGGTTCAGCCCTGCGGGCCAGGCTGCAGGCCGGCCGCGTGCGCCTGCTGGTCCGCGTGGTAGCTCGAACGCACCATCGCACCCACCGCGGCGTGGGTGAAGCCCATCTTGTAGGCTTCCTCTTCATACATCTTGAAGGTATCGGGGTGCACGTAGCGGCGCACCGGCAGGTGGCTGTTGGACGGCGCGAGGTACTGGCCGATGGTCAGCATGTCGATGTCGTGCGCGCGCATGTCGCGCATCACCTGCAGGATCTCTTCATCGGTCTCGCCCAGGCCCACCATGATGCCGCTCTTGGTGGGCACGCCGGGGTGCAGCGCCTTGAACTTCTTGAGCAGGTTCAGGCTGAACTGGTAGTCCGATCCCGGGCGCGCTTCCTTGTACAGGCGCGGCGCGGTCTCCAGGTTGTGGTTCATCACGTCGGGCGGCGCGGCCTTGAGGATCTCCAGCGCGCGGTCGTCGCGGCCGCGGAAGTCGGGCACGAGGATCTCGATCTGCGTGGCGGGCGAGAGCGCGCGGATGTTCTGGATGCACTCCACGAAGTGGCCGCTGCCGCCGTCGCGCAGGTCGTCGCGGTCCACGCTGGTGATCACCACGTACTTCAGCTTGAGCGCGGCGATGGTGCGCGCGAGGTTCAGCGGTTCGTCCTTGTCCAGCGGGTCCGGCCGGCCGTGGCCCACGTCGCAGAACGGGCAGCGGCGCGTGCACTTGTCGCCCATGATCATGAACGTGGCCGTGCCCTTGCCGAAGCACTCGCCGATGTTGGGGCACGAGGCCTCCTCGCACACCGTGTGCAGCTTGTGCTCGCGCAGGATCTCCTTGATCTCGTAGAAACGCGTGGTGGGCGAGCCGGCCTTGACGCGGATCCACTCGGGTTTCTTCAGCACCTCGCCCTGCTCCACCTTGATGGGGATGCGCGAAAGCTTCGCGGCGGCCTTCTGCTTGGCGAGCGGGTTGTAGGCGACGGTGGATTGCGCTTCGCGCACGACTTCGGGAGTGCTCATGGCTGGTGCTGAGGTCAGGGCGCGAGGCGGATGGCCAATTGGCTGGCCAGCACGGAAGCCGCTTCGTCCCAGGTGGTGTGCACGCCGATTGTAGAAAGGTCCACGGTCGGCAACCCTGCGTAGCCGCAAGGGTTGATGCGCGAGAAGGGTTCCAGGTCCATGTCCACGTTGAGTGCCACGCCGTGGTAGGTGCAGTGGCGCGAAACCTTGATGCCGAGCGCGGCGATCTTGCCCAGCCCGGTGAAGTCGGGCACGGCCGCCGCGGGCTCCAGCGGGTCGGCCTTCCGCGGGCGCTGGGGCAGCAGGGCGTGGCTGCGCGGATCGTCCAGCCGCACGTAGATGCCCGGCGCGCCGGCCACGCGGTGGCCCGTGACGCCGAAATGCGCGAGCGTGCGGATCGCGGCCTCTTCCACGCGGTGGACGTATTCCTTCACGTAGTAGCCGGCACGCCGCAGATCGACGAGCGGATAGGCCACCACCTGCCCGGGGCCGTGGAAGGTGACCTGCCCACCGCGGTTGGTGGCGACCACGGGGATGTCGCCAGGGGCCAGCAGGTGGTCCGCGCGGCCCGCGAGGCCCTGCGTGAAATGGGGGGCGTGCTCGCACACCCACAGGACATCGGGCGTGTCGCCGGTGCGCTGCGCGGTGAACGCCTGCATGGCCTCCACCGTTTCGCGCAAGTCCACCCGCCCGAGCATCCGCACCTGCATCGCCGCGTCCCGGATCAGAGCACCACCTTCACCATCGGGTGCGAGGAAAGCGCGCGGTACAGGTCGTCGAGCTGTTCGCGGCTGGTCGCCGTCACGGTGAGGGTCACGCCCAGGTAATTGCCTTCGCGGCTGTCACGCAACTCGATGGTGGAGGCGTCAAACGATGGATCGAAGCGGCGGGCCACCTCGGTCAGCGCATGGACGAACCCGTCGGCCTTGCGGCCCATGACCTTGATGGGAAAGCGGGAGGGGTACTCGATGAGCGATTCCTTGCGCGGATCGCCCTCGGATCCGATCACCGGGGAAGGGGTGGGGGGCTGTGTCATGCGATGATTGTCGGCGAAGCAGGGGGGAGACGCCCGGGCGGCGATGCGCCATGCTGGTGCCCGCAAGAGGCCTGGTTCACCCATCGGGTGCATCGTTGCGCGCCGTTGTCGCACGCACGCCCCAAGGCATTGCAGGATGCAACGGGTTTTTACTTATAATCAAGGGCTTTGTAAGAAGTTCCAGCCCGGATGCCGGGCGTCCAACAGGCGTTCACCAACCATGAAAACAGACGCTCCGGACACAGGAACTGAGGTCGAGGATTCCGGTTTCAAGCCCCTTTCTGCAGCCGAGGCGCAGGAATGGCGGCAACGACATCCACCCGTGTCCATCTGGCGCATCGTTGCGGGCCAGGCGGCGGTGGGGCTCGTTGCGGCCCTGGTGGCCTGGGTGGTGACCGGACGCTCCCATGTCGCCTGGTCCACGGGTTACGGAGCGCTGGCGGTGGTCCTTCCCGCAGCGCTCTTCGCCCGGGGCATGGCACGCAGGAGGTCTTCCGCCGGGGGCGCCCTGGCGGGGCTCTTCGGCTGGGAGCTGGTCAAGATTGCTTTGACCGTCGCCATGCTGGCGGCGGCGCCCCGGCTGGTGCCGGGATTGAGCTGGCTGGCTCTGCTCGCCGGCATGGTGGTGACGATGAAAACGTACTGGATCGCGCTCATGGCGCGGCCCGGTGTCCGCAAACCGATTGATTGAGAGAAGAGTTGTCCGATGGCCGCAGAAGCGCATGCCCCGACTGCCAGTGAATACATCGTTCACCACTTGCAGCATCTTCAGAACATCAAGCAGAAGTCCATCGTCGATTTCTCCGTGGTGAACATCGACTCCGTCGTGGTCGGCCTGGTGCTCGGCGCGATCGCGCTGTTCGCCTTCTGGCTGTGCGCGCGCAAGGCCACGTCCGGCGTGCCCGGCCGCTTCCAGGCCGCGGTCGAGATCCTCGTCGAGATGGTGGACAACCAGGCCAAGGCCAACATCCACAATGCCGAGAGCCGCAAGTTCATCGCCCCGCTGGCGCTCACCGTGTTCGTGTGGATCTTCCTCATGAACGCGATGGACATGCTGCCCGTGGACCTGCTGCCCGCCATCTGGGCGCAGATCTACGGTGCCGCCGGCCACGATCCGCACCACGCCTACCTGCGCGTCGTGCCCACGGCCGACCTCTCCACCACGCTGGGCCTGTCCACGGCCGTGCTGGTCCTCTGCCTGTACTACAGCGTGAAGATCAAGGGCCTGGGCGGCTGGGCGCACGAACTCGTGACCGCTCCGTTCGGCACGAGCAAGAATCCCGTCTTCGCCCTGATCCTGGGCGTGGTCAACCTGCTGATGCAGATCATCGAATACGTTGCCAAGACCGTGTCGCATGGCATGCGGCTGTTCGGCAACATGTACGCTGGTGAGTTGGTGTTCATGCTGATCGCCCTGATGGGCGGCGCGGCAGCCATGTCGCTTTCCGGTGTGTTGCTCCCCGTGGGGCACATCATTGCGGGCTCTATCTGGGCGATCTTCCACATCCTGGTGATCACCCTGCAGGCCTTCATTTTCATGATGCTGGCGCTGATCTACCTCGGCCAGGCGCATGAAGCTCACTGAGCCTTCCCTTTCCTTCCTTCTCAACCTTTCTTTCTTTTCATCCTAGGAGTCATCATGGAAAACATTCTCGGTCTCGTCGCTCTGGCTTGTGGTCTGATCGTGGGTCTGGGCGCCATCGGCGCATCGATCGGTATCGCTCTGATGGGTGGCAAGTACCTCGAAGCTTCCGCCCGCCAGCCCGAGCTGATCAACGAACTGCAAACCAAGATGTTCATCTTGGCCGGCCTGATCGACGCCGCCTTCCTGATCGGCGTTGCCATCGCCCTGCTGTTCGCTTTCGCCAACCCCTTCGTCCTGGCCTGATCCCCGTCCAACGCCCAACTAGAAAGGTGTTGCCGTGAGTATCAACGCGACCCTGTTCGTTCAGGCCATCGTCTTCCTGATCCTGGTGCTGTTCACGATGAAGTTCGTGTGGCCCCCGATCGCGAAGGCGCTGGACGAGCGAGCCCAGAAAATCGCCGAAGGCCTCGCTGCTGCCGACCGCGCCAAGTCCGAACTCGTCGCCGTGAACCAGCGCGTCGAGACGGAACTCGCGCAGACGCGCAACGAGACGGCATCGCGTCTTGCGGACGCCGAGCGCCGTGCCCAGGCCATCATCGAAGAGGCCAAGGCCCGTGCGACCGAGGAAGGCAACAAGATCGTCGCCGCTGCCCGCGCCGAGGCCGAGCAGCAGACGATCCAGGCCCGCGAAGCCCTGCGCGAGCAGGTGGCCGCGCTGGCCGTCAAGGGTGCCGAGCAGATCCTCCGCAAGGAGGTCAATGCCGGCGTCCACGCCGATCTGCTGAACCGGCTCAAGACCGAGCTGTAAGTAAGGGACGCAACCATGGCAGAACTCGCCACCATTGCCCGCCCTTACGCGGAAGCCCTGTTCAAGGCCTGCGCAGCCCAGCCGGGCGCCGACCTGGGCAGCACCGTCGCCTGGGTGGACGAACTGGCGGCGATCGCTGCCGACCCGCAGGTGCGGCAGCTGGCCGACAACCCCAAGATCGAGTCCGGACAGCTGTTCGACCTGATCGCCGGGGTGGTGCGCGCGCCGCTCTCCGATGCGGCCCGCAACTTCCTGCGCGTGCTCATCGACAACGGCCGCCTCGAAGCGCTGCCCGAGGTGGCTGCGCAGTTCCGCGCCCTGGTCAACCGGCAGAGCGGCTCGTCCGACGCGGTGGTCCACAGCGCGTTCCCGATCGACGCCGCCGCGCTGGCGGAGCTCGGTGCCTCGCTGGAGAAGCGCTTCGGCCGCAAGCTGAACCTCTCCGTGCAGCTCGACGAGTCGCTGATTGGCGGCGTGCGCGTGGCCGTGGGCGACGAGGTGCTCGACACCTCCGTCAAGGCCCGTCTGGAACAAATGAAAGCGGCCCTCGTCGCGTAAGCGCCCGAGGTTTCGGCTAACCCAAGAAAGAAGGAAAGAGTCATGCAACTCAATCCCGCAGAGATTTCTGAACTGATCAAGAGCCGCATCGAAGGTCTGGCAGCCAGCAGCGACATCCGCAACCAGGGCACCGTGGTGTCCGTGACCGACGGCATCGTGCGCATCCATGGCCTGTCGGAAGTGATGCAGGGCGAAATGCTCGAATTCCCGGCCACCAAGGACGGCCAGCCTTCCTACGGCCTCGCACTGAACCTCGAGCGCGACTCCGTCGGCGCCGTGATTCTGGGCGAGTACGAGCACATCTCCGAAGGCGACACCGTGAAGTGCACGGGCCGCATCCTGGAAGTGCCCGTGGGCCCCGAACTGGTCGGCCGCGTGGTGAACGCCCTGGGCCAGCCCATCGACGGCAAGGGCCCGATCAACGCCAAGCTGACGGACGTGATCGAGAAGGTCGCTCCCGGCGTGATCGCGCGCCAGTCCGTGGACCAGCCGCTGCAGACCGGCATCAAGTCCATCGATGCGATGGTGCCCGTGGGCCGTGGCCAGCGCGAGCTGATCATCGGCGACCGCCAGACCGGCAAGACGGCCGTGGCCATCGACGCCATCATCGCCCAGAAGGGCCAGGGCGTGACGTGTATCTACGTCGCGATCGGCCAGAAGGCTTCGTCGATCAAGAACGTGGTGCGCGCCCTGGAACAGGCCGGCGCCATGGAATACACGATCGTGGTGGCGGCATCCGCTTCCGAATCGGCTGCCATGCAGTACGTGTCGGCCTACTCCGGCTGCACGATGGGCGAGTACTTCCGCGACCGCGGCGAAGACGCGCTGATCGTCTATGACGACCTGTCCAAGCAGGCCGTGGCCTACCGCCAGGTCTCGCTGCTGCTGCGCCGCCCGCCGGGCCGCGAAGCCTACCCCGGCGACGTGTTCTATCTCCACAGCCGCCTGCTGGAGCGCGCAGCCCGCGTGAACGCCGACTACGTCGAAGCCTTCACCAAGGGTGAAGTCAAGGGCAAGACCGGTTCGCTGACGGCCCTGCCGATCATCGAGACGCAGGCCGGCGACGTGTCCGCCTTCGTCCCGACGAACGTGATCTCGATCACGGACGGCCAGATCTTCCTGGAAACCAGCCTGTTCAACGCCGGTATCCGTCCCGCCATCAACGCCGGTATCTCGGTGTCCCGCGTGGGCGGTGCCGCGCAGACCAAGCTGGTGAAGGGCCTGTCCGGCGGTATCCGTACCGACCTGGCGCAGTACCGTGAGCTGGCTGCGTTCGCGCAGTTCGCTTCCGACCTGGACGAAGCCACCCGCAAGCAGCTCGACCGCGGTGCCCGCGTGACCGAACTGCTCAAGCAGCCCCAGTACACCCCGCTGCCCATCTCGCTGATGGGTGCGACGCTGTTCGCGGTGAACAAGGGCTTCATGGACGACGTGGACGTGAAGAAGGTGCTCGCCTTCGAATCCGGCCTGCACCAGTTCCTCAAGACCAGCCACGGCGCCCTGCTGGAGCGCCTGGAGAAGAACCGTGCCTTCGACAAGGAAGGCAAGGACGAGGCCGAACTGACGCAAGCCATCACGGCCTTCAAGAAGTCGTTCGCCTAAACCGGACGAGGACCCATCATGGCAGCAGGCAAGGAAATACGCGGCAAGATCAAATCGGTGGAGAACACCAAGAAGATCACCAAGGCCATGGAAATGGTGGCCGCGTCCAAGATGCGCAAGGCGCAGGACCGCATGCGTGCCGCACGGCCTTACAGCGAGAAGATCCGCAACATCGCGGCGAATCTCGGCCAGGCCAATCCCGAGTACGTCCATCCCTTCATGAAGTCGAACGACGCCAAGACGGCCGGCTTCATCGTGGTGACGACGGACAAAGGCCTGTGCGGTGGCATGAACACCAACGTGCTGCGCGCCGTGACGGCCAAGCTGCGCGAACTGCAGTCGCAGGGCGTGTCCACGCAGGCCGTCGCGATCGGCAACAAGGGCCTGGGCTTCCTGAACCGCATCGGCGCCCAGGTGGTGTCGCATGCGACCGGCCTGGGGGACACCCCCCACCTGGACAAGCTGATCGGCCCCGTGAAGGTGCTGCTCGACGCCTATGCCGAAGGCAAGATCAACGGCGTGTACCTCGCGTACACGAAGTTCATCAACACCATGAAGCAGGAATCGGTCGTGGAGCAGCTGCTGCCGCTCTCGTCCGAGAAGATGCAGGCCGAGAAGACCGAGCACGGCTGGGACTACATCTACGAGCCCGATGCCCAGAGCGTCATCGACGACCTGCTCGTGCGCTACGTGGAATCCCTGATCTACCAGGCCGTGGCCGAGAACATGGCGTCCGAGCAGTCGGCGCGCATGGTGGCCATGAAGGCCGCCACGGACAACGCGGGCAACGTCATCGGCGAACTCAAGCTGGTCTACAACAAGACGCGCCAGGCCGCGATCACGAAGGAACTTTCGGAGATCGTCGCGGGTGCCGCGGCAGTTTAAATTTTTGGAGCAAATGCAATGGCTCAAGAGAACACCCAAGTGAACGCTGGCGTTCAGGGCAAGATCGTTCAATGTATCGGCGCCGTGGTGGACGTCGAGTTCCCGCGCGACCAGATGCCCAAGGTGTATGACGCGCTCAAGCTCGAAGGCTCCACGCTGACGCTGGAAGTGCAGCAGCAGCTCGGCGACGGCGTGGTGCGTACCATCGCCCTGGGTTCGTCCGACGGCCTGCGCCGCGGCCTGATGGTGTCCAACACCGGCAACCCGATCACCGTGCCCGTGGGCAAGGCGACGCTGGGCCGCATCATGGACGTGCTGGGTTCGCCCATCGACGAGCGCGGCCCTGTCAGCCAGGAACTGACGGCCTCCATCCACCGCAAGGCCCCTGCGTACGACGAACTGTCGCCGTCGCAGGAGCTGCTGGAAACCGGCATCAAGGTGATCGACCTGGTGTGCCCGTTCGCCAAGGGCGGCAAGGTGGGCCTGTTCGGCGGCGCCGGCGTGGGCAAGACCGTGAACATGATGGAGCTCATCAACAACATCGCCAAGGCCCACAGCGGTCTGTCGGTGTTCGCTGGTGTGGGCGAGCGTACCCGTGAAGGCAACGACTTCTATCACGAAATGGCCGATTCCGGCGTCGTGAACCTCGAGAAGCTCGAAGACTCCAAGGTCGCCATGGTCTATGGCCAGATGAACGAGCCCCCGGGCAACCGCCTGCGCGTGGCCCTGACCGGCCTGACGATCGCCGAATCGTTCCGCGACGAAGGCCGCGACGTGCTGTTCTTCGTGGACAACATCTACCGTTACACCCTGGCCGGTACCGAAGTGTCCGCACTGCTGGGCCGCATGCCTTCCGCCGTGGGCTACCAGCCGACGCTGGCCGAGGAAATGGGCCGCCTGCAGGAGCGCATCACCTCCACCAAGGTCGGCTCGATCACCTCCATCCAGGCCGTGTACGTGCCTGCCGATGACTTGACCGACCCGTCTCCCGCCACGACCTTCGCCCACCTGGACTCCACCGTGGTGCTGTCGCGCGACATCGCCTCGCTGGGTATCTACCCCGCCGTGGATCCGCTGGACTCCACCAGCCGCCAGCTGGACCCGCAAGTGGTCGGTGAAGAGCACTACCAGGTGGCCCGCGGCGTGCAGGGCACCCTGCAGCGCTACAAGGAACTGCGCGACATCATCGCCATCCTGGGCATGGACGAACTGGCTCCCGAGGACAAGCTGGCCGTGGCCCGCGCCCGGAAGATCCAGCGTTTCCTGTCGCAGCCGTTCCACGTGGCCGAAGTGTTCACGGGCTCGCCCGGCAAGTACGTGCCGCTGGCGGAAACCATTCGCGGCTTCAAGATGATCGTGGCCGGCGAGTGCGATCACCTGCCGGAGCAGGCGTTCTACATGGTCGGGACGATCGACGAAGCCTTCGAAAAGGCCAAGAAGGTCGCGTAAAGCGGCGTAATCGGCCACCTCGCGTCGTTGGCGTGCTCAATGTGCTCGATGCACATTTCCGCGCGCCGCCTAGCGATGCGGCCGATTCCTTGCTTTCCCCCCGACTTTTGGAAGGAAAACCATGAACACCATCCACGTCGATGTGGTCAGCGCCGAAGAGTCCATCTTCTCGGGTGAGGCGCGCTTCGTCGCGCTGCCCGGCGAGGCCGGCGAGCTCGGCATCTACCCGCGCCACACGCCGCTGATCACCCGCATCAAGCCGGGATCGGTGCGCATCGAGACGGCCGACGGCGGCGAAGAGTTCGTCTTCGTGGCCGGTGGCATCCTCGAGGTGCAGCCCGAGCGCGTGACCGTGCTGTCCGATACCGCCATCCGCGGCAAGGACCTGGACGACGAGAAGGCAGCCGCTGCCAAGGCCGCCGCCGAAGAAGCGCTGAAGAACGCCAAGAGCGACGTCGATTTCGCTCGCGCGCAGTCCGAGCTGGCCGTGATGGCCGCCCAGATCGCCGCGCTGCGCAAGTTCCGCCAGAAGCGTTGAGCCCGGGTGGCGGCCGGTGCCGGCCGGCCTCGCCTCTCGCGTTCCCCACGAAGCCGCCCGACAGGGCGGTTTTTTTTTCCCCCGGCGCGGGCGATGCGGTGGTGCGGGCACCGCATGTTTCGGCTGCCGGAAAGTGGATGGTGGGGTAGGCGTACTCCGACATCGGCATGCGGCGGGCTGTACGGGAGGGGCAACGGGACGGGCGCTAGCATTCCTCATGCAAGCGCACACCAGGGCTTTCTTCCTTCTACGTACGTCGCATTGGGCGGCGGGGTCAGCGGGGCGGCGGGTTGGCGCTTTCCTCCATTCCATGGAAGGGCTTGCCCATGGCGGCTGCTTCCGATGACCTGGTGATCGCGCGGCCCGAGGGGCTCTACTGTCCTCCGGGCGATTTCTACATCGATCCCTGGAAGCCCGTGGAGCGGGCGGTCATCACGCACGGGCACTCGGACCACGCCCGCTGGGGCCACTCCCATTACCTGGCCCACATCGACAGCGAAGGGACCTTGCGCGCCCGGCTCGGGGCCGACATCACGCTGCAGACGCTGCCGTACGGGCAGGCCATCCAACACCACGGCGTGCGCATCTCGCTGCATCCCGCAGGCCACGTGCTCGGGTCGGCCCAGGTGCGTCTGGAGCATGGCGGCCGCGTCTGGGTGGCCTCGGGTGACTACAAGACCGGACCCGACGGCACCTGCGTGCCCTTCGAGCCGGTGCGCTGCGACACCTTCATCACCGAGTCCACCTTCGGCCTGCCGATCTACCGCTGGCCCTCGCAGGAGGTGCTGTTCGCCGAGATCGACGCATGGTGGCGCGCGAACGCCGCGCAGGGGCGGCCGTCGGTGATGCTGTGCTATGCCTTCGGCAAGGCACAGCGCATCCTGCACGGCGTGGACGCCTCGATCGGGCCCATCGTGGTCCATGGCGCGGTGGAGCCGCTCAATGCCGTGTACCGTGCGGCCGGCGTGGCGCTGCCCCCGACGCTGCGGGCCACGGATCCGGGCGTGGACGCGAAGCTGCTGCAGACGGCCCTGGTGGTCGCCCCCCCTTCGGCCCAGGGCACGCCCTGGATGCGCCGCTTCCCCCGGCATTCCGATGCGTTCGCGAGCGGCTGGATGCAGCTGCGGGGCACCCGGCGCCGGCGCGGCGTGGACCGGGGCTTCGTGATGTCGGACCATGCGGACTGGCCCGGCCTGCAGTCGGCCATCGGCGCCACCGGGGCGGAGCGCGTCTTCGTGACGCATGGCAGCGTGGCCGTGCTGGTGCGCTGGCTCCGGGAGCAGGGACTGGATGCGCAGTCGTTCCGCACGGAATACGGCAACGAGGACGATGATGCGGCGCCGGATGCCTCCACGGCTACACCGCCGGTCGCCGCGCCGGGCGGTGATGCGTCGCCTGTCGAAGACGATGGCCCGCCAGAGGGCGGGGAAGCGGCGCCATGAAGGACTTTGCCGCTCTCTACCGCGCGCTGGACGCGAGCACCTCCAGCCTCGCCAAGCAGGCGGCGCTGCAGGCTTACCTGCGCGCGGCGGCACCTGCGGATGCGGCCTGGGCGGTGTACTTCCTGGCAGGCGGCAAGCCGCGCCAGCTGGTCCCGACCAAGCTGCTGCGGCAGTTCGCGCGCGAGGCGGCGGGCCTGCCGGAATGGCTGTTCGACGAAAGCTATGAAGCGGTCGGAGACCTCGCGGAAACCATCGCACTGCTGCTGCCGGCGCCCGCCGAGGCCCATGCGCTGGGCCTGGCCGAATGGGTGGAGCAGCACCTGCTGCCGCTGCGCGGCATGGCGCCCGAAGCGCTGGAGCCGATGTTGCGGGCGCAGTGGAACCGGCTGGCGCCCGAGGAGCGGCTCGTCTATTTCAAGCTCATCACGGGGGCCTTCCGCGTCGGTGTGTCGAAGCTGCAGGTCACGCAGGCCCTGGCGGCCGTGAGCGGCGTGGATCCCAAGCGCGTGGCCCAGCGGCTCATGGGCTACACGCACATCGGCGCACGGCCCGGGCCGGCGGATTACGAACGCCTCGTGGCGCCGCTCGCCGAGACCGGCCAGGGCGCGGCGGACGACGCGGCGCAGTCCGGCGAAACCAGCGGCCATCCCTATCCCTTCTTCCTGGCGCACCCGCTGTCGCTGCCCGTGGACCAGTTCGCGGCCACGCTCGGGCCGCCCGGCGGCTGGATCGTGGAGTGGAAGTGGGACGGCATCCGCGCCCAACTGGTGCGGCGTGCGGGTGCCACCTGGGTCTGGTCGCGCGGCGAGGAGCTGGTCAGCGACCGCTTTCCCGAACTGCAGCGCCTGGGCCAGGAGGCCCTGCCGGACGGTACCGTGCTCGATGGCGAGATCGTCGTCTGGCAGCATGCGGAGGGCGATGCGCCGGCACGGGTGCGTCCGTTCGCGGACCTGCAGAAACGCATCGGCCGCAAGACGCTCGGCCCCAAGCTGCTGCGCGAGCTGCCCGTGGTGCTGCTGGCCTACGACCTGCTGGAAGAGGACGGGAAGGATCTGCGGGCGCTGCCGCAGCATGAACGCCGGGCGCGCCTCGATGCCCTGCTCGCCCGGGTGTCGCATCCGGCGCTGGTCGCCAGCCCCCTGCTGCACGGCCATGACTGGGACGAGCTGGCCGCCCGGCGGGCCCATGCCCGATCCCTGGGCGTCGAAGGCATGATGCTCAAGGCCCGCGACGCGCAGTACGGCGTGGGCCGCACCAAGGATGTGGGAACGTGGTGGAAATGGAAGATCGACCCTCTGAGCGTGGATGCGGTGCTCATCTATGCGCAGCGCGGCCACGGGCGTCGCGCCAGCCTGTACAGCGACTACACCTTCGCCGTCTGGGACGGGCCGCCCGGCGCGGAAGGCCGCTCTCTCGTGCCGTTCGCGAAAGCGTATTCGGGCCTGACCGACGCCGAGATGGCGCGCGTAGACGCGGTCATCCGCCGCACCACGGTGGAAACCTTCGGGCCGGTACGCAGCGTGAAGCCCACGCTGGTATTCGAGCTCGGCTTCGAGGGCATCGCCCGCAGTGCGCGGCACAAGAGCGGCATCGCGGTGCGGTTTCCGCGGATGCTGCGCTGGCGGGAGGACAAGCCGGTGGAGGAGGCGGATTCGCTGGAGACGCTGGAGGCGCTGTTGCCGAGGTCGGATCCTTGATTTCCAATGCATGGCCCGCAGCGCTGCCCGTTCCACCATGAAGACGGCGCCAGCGGCCCGGTCACCGCGGTGACGCCGCCCACCATCCTCCACCTCCATGCCCAGCTCCTCTTCCCGTGCTCCTCGCGCCCGCCCGCTGGCGGAAGCCTGGATCGCCGCGCGCGGCTGGCGCCCCTTCCCCTTCCAGCGCGAGGTCTGGCGTGCCCTTGCCCAGGGCCGCAGCGGGCTGCTGCATGCAACCACCGGGGCCGGCAAGACCTATGCGGTATGGCTGGGCGCGCTCCAGGCCTTCGGCACCGCGGGCAAGGCGCGGGCCGACCTGGCCGATGCCCTGGAGGCCGCAGCGGCAAGGCCGGCGGACGGAAGGCGGCACAAGGCCCCGCCGCCGGAGCCGCTGACCGTGCTCTGGCTCACGCCGATGCGGGCCCTGGCCGCCGACACGCTGAAGGCCTTGCGAACCCCGCTCGATGAACTCGCGGCGACGCAGCCCGCGCTCGCGCGCTGGACCAGTGGTGCCCGCACGGGCGACACGGGCAGTTCCGAACGCGGCGCGCAGTCGCGCCGGCTGCCCACGGTGCTGGTGACCACGCCGGAGAGCCTGTCGCTGTTGCTGGCGCGGGCGGACGCGCGAGAGCTGCTGTCCACCGTGCGCCTCGTGGTGGCCGACGAGTGGCACGAGCTGCTCGGCAACAAGCGCGGCGTGCAGGTGCAATTGGCGCTGGCGCGGCTGGCCGGCTGGAATCCGCGGGTGTGCGTCTGGGGCATGTCGGCCACGCTCGGCAACCTGCCCGAGGCGCGGGATGCGCTGCTGGCGCCCCTGGGCGCGGAGGGGGCAGGGGAGGGCGTGCTGGTGCAGGGCCAGGTGGACAAGCGGCTCGTCGTCGATACGCTGCTGCCCGACCATCCCGAGCGGTTTTCCTGGGCCGGGCACCTGGGGCTGCGCATGCTGCCCGCCGTGGTGCGCGAGCTGGAGTCCACCACGACCACGCTGGTGTTCGTGAACGTGCGGTCACAGGCGGAGCTCTGGTACAAGGCCATCCTCGACGCGCGGCCCGACTGGGCGGGCGAGCTGGCGATCCACCACGGCTCGCTGGACCGCGGCGTGCGCGAATGGGTGGAAGCGGGCCTCAAGGAAGGGCGCCTGCGCGCGGTGGTGTGCACCAGCAGCCTGGACCTGGGCGTGGATTTCCTGCCCGTGGAGCGCGTGCTGCAGATCGGTTCGGCCAAGGGCATCGCGCGGCTGCTGCAGCGCGCCGGGCGCTCGGGCCATGCCCCGGGGCGACCGTCGCGCATCACGCTGGTGCCCACGCACAGCCTGGAATTGGTCGAGGCGGCCGCCGCGCGCGCGGCGGTGCAGGCCGGCGAGGTGGAGATGCGCGCCAGTCCACGCAGGCCGGTGGACGTGCTGGTGCAGCACCTCGTCACCGTGGCGCTCGGGGGCGGTTTCGAGCCCGAGGCGCTGTACGCGGAGGTGCGCCGCACCGTGGCCTACCGCGACCTGCCGCGCGCGGTCTGGCAGTGGTGCCTGGATTTCGTGCACCGCGGAGGGCCCTCGCTCGCGGCCTATCCCGACTACCAGCGCGTGGCGCCGGACGAAGAGGGCATCTGGCGCATGCCGAGCGCCCGCCTGGCGCGCCGCCACCGCGCCAACATCGGCACCATCGTGAGCGACGCCAGCATGGCCGTGCAGGTGCTGCACGGCGCGCGGCTCGGGACGATGGAAGAGAGCTTCCTGTCGCGCCTGTCGCCGGGCGATTGCTTCGTTTTCGCGGGGCAGGTGCTGGAGATGGTGAAAATCGAGGACATGACCGCCTACGTGCGGCGCGCCGCGCGCGGACGGCCCACGGTGCCGCGCTGGGCCGGATCGCGCATGCCGCTGTCCACGGTGCTCGCGGATTTCGTGGTGCAGCAACTCGCGCAGGCGGCCGTGGGGCGTTATGGATCGCCCGAGCTGCGCTGCGTGCGGCCGCTGCTGGAGGTGCAGCAGCGGTGGTCCGCACTGCCGACGCCCGGTACGCTGCTCGCCGAAACCCTGCGCACCCGCGAGGGCTGGCACCTGTTCCTGTATCCGTTCGCGGGCCGCCACGCACACATCGGCCTGGCCAGCCTTTTCGCGTGGCGTGCCGCCCAGGGGGAGGCCGGCACGTTTTCCATCGCCGTGAACGACTACGGGCTGGAGTTGCTGTCGGCGACCGAGCGCGACTGGGCCGCCCTGCTGCCGGAGTTGCTGCGGGTACATGCCGCGCCAGTGCCTGAGGGGGGGAGCGATACCGGCCCGCCGGGGCTGCCGGCCGGCGAAGCCCTGGCCATCCGCAATACCGCGAACGCCGCGCGGGCCGCGGCCGCGGACTCGTCCGGCGCCAGCGTGATCGGGACCGGCAGCGCCCCGCAGGACGAGGCGCGCCACGCGCTGCTGCACGAGGTGCTGGCCAGCCTCAACGCCACCGAAATGGCCCGGCGCCGGTTCCGGGAAATCGCACGGGTCGCAGGGCTCATCTTTCAGAGCCATCCTGGCGAGCGCCGCAGCGCGCGGCAGTTGCAGGCGTCGTCGCAGCTGTTCTTCGAGGTTTTCCGCAAGTACGACGCCGGCAACATGCTCCTGCGCCAGGCCGACGAGGAAGTGCTGAGCCAGGAGCTGGACGTGGCGCAGCTGCTGGCGGCGCTGCGCCGCATGCAGGCGCAGGCCCTGGTGGTGCAGCCGCTGGCGCGGCCCAGCCCGTTCGCTTTCCCGCTCATGGTGGAACGCTTCCGGGAAAAGCTCACCAACGAGGACCTGGCCGACCGCATCGCGCGCATGCTGGCGCAGCTGGACACCGCCGCCGACGAGGGAGGTACTGCTGCGCCCGGCCCGTCGGCGCAGGATGTGGTGCCTCCGGACCCGCCCGCGCGGCCGCAGCGCAGGCGCACCGCGGCGAAGAAGGCGGCCGGCAAGGAAGAGGACACGGCGGGCGGGGTTGCGCCTGCCGCCCAGACCGCGATGCAGCAGGCCGCCGACGCGGTGCGCCGCACGCTGGACTTTTCACTCACTTCCGCCGAGGACGGGGGCACCGGCGCGGCAGGGGACGGACGCAGCCGGCGCCGCGAGCGCAAGCCGTCGCGGCCCCTGCCGCGGCTGTGAGTCCCCATGCCGGCACCCGGCCGGCCGGTCCGGGACAATGGCGCATCCCTCATCGTCGTGCATGGACCCCTTCAATTGACAGGCGCCTCCGCCACCGTTCACCTCGCCGGCACCGAAGTGCGGCTGCTCGCCGGCCATGCCCTCTGGTGGCCCGGTGGGCGCACGCTCTTCGTCGCCGACGTGCACCTGGGCAAGGCCGACACGTTCCGCGCGCGCGGGCTGCCCGTGCCCTCCGGGACCACGCGCGACAACCTCGCACGGCTTTCCGCGCTCGTGGCGGAACAGGGCGCGCAGCGGCTCGTGGTGCTGGGCGACTTCCTGCACGCGGCGGAGGCCCGCTCGCCCACCGTGCTGGCATCGCTCGCGGCCTGGCGTGCGATGCATGCGGCGCTGGAGGTGGTGCTGGTGCGCGGCAACCACGACAGCCACGCGGGCGATCCGCCCGCGGAGCTGGGCATCGCGATCGTGGACGAGCCCTGGCCGCTCGGGCCGTTCGCCTGCTGCCACCATCCGCAGCGGCATGCCGCGCTGCACGTGCTCGCCGGCCATGTGCATCCCGCCATGGTGCTGCGGGGGCCGGGCCGCGATGCGCTCCGGCTGCCGTGCTTCGTGGTGGACGCCGCAGAAGGCTCCGATGCCGGCTCCACCCTGCTGCCGGCCTTCGGTGAGTTCACGGGCGGACAGGTACTGGCGCCGATGGCCGGCCGGCGACTGTTTGCGGTGGGCGGTGGGCGGGTATGGCCTGTCCCGAGCGCTGCCACCAACGCATCGCTTCGGGCATGATCATGCCTGCCGTGGCGCAGGCCCTCCCGGAGGCGGGCTTGGCGGTGGACTGATGCCCGCCAACCGGAGCAGCAGCTGGTCCTCCCGCCGACGCCAGTGCGCTTCCACCTGCCGGGCGCGTGCGGCATAGTCGGCTTGCCCCTCCAGGTCTTCCGGAATGTCCGCATCGAAGAACGGATCCGCATCACGCAGGCGGAAGTGCTCCTGGAACTCCCGCGGATGCAGGGCCTGCATGCCGGCGCGCCACGTGGAGTGGCCCATGAGGAATTCACGATGCACGGCTGGATCGCGGGCTTGCCGGAGCACGGCCTGCTCCATGGCGCTCAGGGTCCGGGGGGTAAGCAGGCTGGTTGACCGTCCGACCACGTCGAAAAACGCACCCTCCGGAAGGTCGAGGCGGGGTCCTAACGCCTGCTTGGCCCGCAACAGGTATTCCAGGGGCTCCCTCTCCAGGTCCATGCGGTGCGAGTCTTCCAGGTCCAGGCGCTGCAACTGCCGGTGGATGAACCAAGTGACTTCCTTTTCCAGCAGCGCCAGGCGCAGTTGCTGCCCGGCCCAGCGATGGAACTGCGGGGCATCCACCCGCCCTGCGCGGATGTCATCCACCATCCGGTGGTCCCGCACGGCCAACAGGACTTTGGAGAAGCCCTCCAGCACGTTGTCGTGGCAGCTGCCCAGGGCGGTCTGTGCGATCAGAAAGACCTGCTCGCGCAATGTGGAGCTCGCGCAGATCGCGTTGATCACGGAAGTGACCTGCTCGGCCCGCTGTGCCGCCGCCGCGGAGGATCCCTCTTGTGCATGGGCCTCTCGCAGGCGCCCCAGGAGGCGGGCGAAAGCCGGAGCATGGGTTTCGTCATCGAAGCGCCCCAGCTCCAGGTCCCGTGGAGCTTCTCCGCCACCGTGCGTCCAACGGGCCATTTCCACCCCCAGCGGGTGTTGCTGGACTGCCAGATCGAGGGCCAGCGCTGCTGGCGCATCCACCTCCTCGGGTTCGCCTTCCGACCCCTCTTCGTCTTCGACCTCCATCCTGTTCACTTGATGGATCAGTTGCCAGATCAACGCCGCCAGGCGGGGGTTGCGCCCCGCTTCCCGTTCATGCCGCTCCTCCAGGCCTTCACGCAGTTCCGGGTCCGGGCCGATGTCCGCCAGCAGGTCGAACGCCGCGCTCAGCATGCGCGGCGCCTGGTCCGGGTGCTGTCCCAATTGGTCCAGAAGTCTGAACACGTGGGCAGGCACCGGCTCGCCCTGGATATCGAACTCTGCCGGATCGGCATACGGAAGGAGAAGCAGATCGGGGACCAGCGGCATCTCGACATCGGCCGGCACGGGCAATGCTGGCACGGCATTGAGGTCCGGCAGCAGCGTTGGCTGCGCAGGCTCGGCGTTCAGGTCCGGTAGCGGCGCTGGATGCGCAGGCTCGGCGTTCAGGTCCGGTAGCGGCGCTGGAGGCGCAGGCTCGGCGTTCAGGTCTGGCAGCAGCGTTGGCTGCGCAGGCTCGGCGTTCAGGTCCGGCAGCGGCACTGGATGCGCAGGCTCGGCGTTCAGGTCCGGTAGCGGAAGGCGGGCGCGGGGCGCCATGGCGTGCAGCGTCGCCGCGGGCCGCTGGGGCCGTGCAGACGGCCCCGCACCTGGAGTGACGGCTACGGATGCCGACGGGCATGCTCCGGTGCCTGCGGTTCGCGGCCTTACCTGCCGTGCCTGCGCATCGGCTGGAGGGCTGGGTTCACGTGATCGCGTCCTGTTGGAGAGGCGCAGAGGGCTCATGGGGCGAATTCCGGGGGTTATTGGCAAAAGACAGTGGTCAGGCGTTGCCCCCACCGGCCGATGGGCCCGGGGCCTGGGGCCCGGGCTGCGGCGGTACGGGCCAGGCATGGTCGGCAAGGGTTTCCAGCGCATGCTGCACCGACGCCTGCCAACGTTCATAGACCTGGCGACCCGCCTCGGCATAGGCGTAAGCGGCAGGGCTTTCGGAGTCCTGGGGAATGTCCAGTTCGTGGAAGGGGTCGGCGTCCCGGGCCGCCTCCAGCGGCTGGAAGATTTCGGGATGCAGCACCTGCATGCAGGTGCGCCAGGTGTCGTGCTGCAGGATGAATGCGCGGTAGGCCTGTGGATCCGCCGCCTGCTGCTGAACCCGGGCCTTCAGTGCCTCGAGGTGTTCCGGGCCGAGCACGCTCATTTCCACGCTCGTCAGGTGCTGCACGGTGTCCTTCGGGAGTTCCAGGGCCCGCCTGAGCGCGGACTTGGCATGGGCCAGCGTCTCCAGGGGATCCCTGCGCAATTTGTCCCTCTCCCATGAGGGCATGTCGGTGCGCTGCAGCATCTCGCTGATGAGGTGGCCCACGGCGGTTTCCAGCAGGGCCAGCCGGAATTGCTGGCTGGTCCACTGGTGGAGTTTCGCTTCATTCAGCAGGCCGCGGCGCGCGGCCATCACCAACTGAAGTTTCCGCACCGCCAGCATCACCTTGGAGAAACCCTCCAGAACGTTGTCCTGGCAACTGCCGAGGGCGGTCTGCGCAATCAGGAACACCTCGTTGCGCAATTCCGCATCCTGGGCCATCGCAGCGAACGCGACCTTCACCTGGGCTTCCATCTCGCGCCGTGCGGTGGCAGAGAGTTCGGGCAAAGCTTCCTGGTGCAGGCGTTCGAGCATCCGGGCGAAAGCCGGGGAGGCTTCTTCCTCATCGAAGGCATGGAGATCCACCGCGGAGGTGCGGGCCGCATCGCCCAGCCAGGCCTGGAACTGGCTGCCCAGCGGTGCGCCCAGGTGCGCCAGGTCTCCTTCGAGGCCCCTGTCGTCCTCGTCGGATCCGGTGGCTTCGCTGTCCGAGGACGGTGCGCGGCCGGCTTCGGGCGCGCCTCCCGGGACCAGAATGCGTTCGATCACGCGGGCTGCGGCAGGGCTGCCCAGCTGCAGGAAAAGCCAGAGCGAGCGCAATGCTTCCCCGACATCGTGCCCGGTGCCTTCCTGGTGGGCGAGAAGGGCTGCCGCCGCCTGGTGGATGCGTGGCTCGAGATCCGGGCGCGCCACGGCCGCCATGACCAGGGGAACGAATTGCGCCCGGCTCGGCGGCCCCTGGATGCCCAAGGCCGCAAGTTCCTGGCGCAGGGATTCGGCGGCCTGCGGCGCTGCGTCGGTCCGTGCGGGCGTGGCCTGGGGAGCGCCGCCCGCCCCTGTGCTGGTGCTGGCGCCGGCACTGCCGGAAGGCTGCGTGGGGGCCGGCGCGCGTGGCGGCGGCACGGCGGTGCGGGGCTGCCGGCTGGAAGGGCCCGCTTCCACCGAGGGGGCAGCAGCGCCCTGGCGGGCCGGCAGCCGTCCAGCCAGGCTGGAACCGGCTTGCGTGGTGCGCGCTCTCACGCGCCGCGTCGGCGACGCATCGGTGTCGCTGTCATGTCGGGGGCTGCGCGCGCGGGGGCTCGCCTGGCCTGGGGGGCGGGTGGGAGGCTGCATGGGAACGTGAGGTCCTGCCGTGCTGGCACGGGCGATGGCGCCATGCTCGCGCGGCCGGCGCGGCATGTCCTGCGTCCATGCGCAGCAGATGGTCGATTCGCGAACCGAAGGGGGGGGCGGGGCAGGGGGCCGTTCAAGGCCCGTCCGGCGCACCGCTTCCCAGCACCGGCATGTCGGGCAGCTCATTGGCCCTGCGGGGCCCCCGGCCTGCCGGGAAATGCTCCGCCAGCAATGCCGACACTTCCTCCAGGGCCTGCGTGAGGCCGTCCTCGTAGTGTCCGGAGCGGAAGGCTTCGCCCATGCGGGCAACCATCTCGTGCCAGGCCGCGGGCGGCACGGTCCGCGCGAGGGCACGGTCGGCCACGATCTCGATCGCATGCTCGGCCAGCAGCAGGTAGATGAGCACCCCGTTGTTGTGCTCCGTGTCCCACACGCGCAGCTTGCCGAAGAGCGTGACGGCACGCTCGCGCGCAGATGCTCCGCGCCACAGGTAGCTTGCGGGCAGCCCGCCTTCGGCGCAAATGCGTATCTGCCCCGTATGCCGCGCCTCGCTGGCGGCCACGCGGCGCGCCAGGCGTTCGAGCAGATCGGGCGGCAGCGCGCGGTGCAGGCCGCCTTCTGCCCAGCGATGGCGCAGCAACCGCGCGATCCGGGCCGGCAATCCCGGAGGGGGCGTCGGTGCAGGGAGGCGGGAGGTGGAGGGCATGGAGCGGATCCGGTCCTGGAGGTTGATGGGAAAGAAGGGGGCTGGGACGGAAAGGCCTACCAGTCGCCCGACGCACCGCCGCCGCCGAAGTCGCCACCGCCGCCCGAACTGAAGCCACCGCTGTCGCCGCTGCTGCCTCCGCCCGAGCCACCGCTCCAGCCGCCCATGCCGATGCCGGTACCCAGGCCCGTGGAGAACCCGTCCCGCAATCCGCCGCCGCGGCCGGCCGCCACGCCGCGTCCGCCGAAGAGCCATGTATAGAGCAGCGCCACGGCACCCGCCCCGACGGCCAGCAGCACGCTGGTCGTGAACAGGAAGGCGATGAGGCCCGCTGCGCCGCCCATGAGCAACCCGCCCGCCCGGTTGCCGAAAAGGCGGCGGACCACCGGGCCGCCGACCATCACCCCGAAGAACAGGAAGATCGCGAGATCGTTCCAGTCCACGCCGCGTTCGGCGCGGGCCGCCTGGGTAGTGCCCGTGGGCGCCGGCAGGTTCTCTCCTGCGATGCGCGCGCTGAGCTGCCCGAGCGCGGCGTCGATCCCGCCTGCGAAGTCGCCTTCGCGGAAGCGGGGCTTCATGGCGCCGTCGATGATGCGTGCGGCGGCGATGTCGGGAATCGCCCCCTCCAGCGCCTTGGCCACCTCGATCCGCATCCTCCGGTCGTCCTTCGCGACCACGACGAGCACGCCGTCGCCGACGTCCCTGCGGCCGATCTTCCAGGTATTGGCCACGCGGTTGGCGAATGCGGCGATGTCCTCCGGCGCCGTGGACGCCACCATGAACACCGCGATCTGCGTGCCCTGGCGCTGTTCGATGCCTGCCAGGCGGGCCTCCAGCCGCTCGCGCTCCGCGGCGCTGAGCGTGCCGGTCTCGTCGATCAGGTGGGCCGAGAGCGGCGGCACCGCGCGCAGTGCCCGCGCCGGCAGCGCGAACGCCAGCCCGAGCACGATGCACAGCAGGGCCAGCAGGGTGCGGAGCGGCGCGGTGATGGCGGGCATGCGCGAGGGGCTTCAGCGGGACGCGGGCGCGCCGGGAGCGGCCGGTGCGGGACGGGAGAAGTCCACCGCCGGCGGCGTGCTGATCTGCGCCTCGTTCTGCACCGTGAAGCTCGGCTTGGGCTCGTAGCTGAATACCTTGGCCGTCAGGTTGGTCGGAAAACTGCGCGCGAGCACGTTGTATTCCTGCACGGTCTGGATGTAGCGGTTGCGCGCCACGGTGATGCGGTTCTCGGTGCCTTCGAGCGTCACGCGCAGGTCGCGGAACGCCTGGTTGGCCTGCAGCTGGGGATAGCGCTCGGCCACCACCATCAGGCGCGAGAGCGCGGACGAGAGCTCGCCCTGCGCCTGCTGGAACTTGTTGAACGCCTCGGGGTTGTTCAGCGTCTCGGGCGTCACCTGGATCGAGGTCGCCTTGGCGCGTGCCTCCACCACCTTGGTGAGCGTGTCCTGCTCGAACGCGGCCTCGCCCTTGACGGTGGCGACGATGTTGGGCACGAGGTCGGCGCGGCGCTGGTACTGGTTGAGCACTTCGCTCCAGGCGGCCTTGCTCTGCTCGTCCAGGCGCTGGAAGTCGTTGTAGCCGCAGCCCGAGAGGGCCAGCGCGGCGGCGAGGGTGGCGATGAGGCGTTTCATGGTGTGCAGGCGCCGGGCGGGGATTGCGAACGTTGGGGCGACGTGCCCTGGCCGCTCCGGCGACGTGTCATTCTGCCGCAGGCGCCGGGCCTGACCCGTCAGCGGGCGGCGCATGTGGCAGAGCGGCCGCTCGACGGGCAGGATGCGCGGTGCGGCCGAATTTCCGACAATGGCGCACTTCCCGATCCGGCCCCGCCGGGGCCCCGATGCCAGGACACTCCACGATGAGCACACGCACTCCCTACCGCGCCGCCCTGGTGGGCGGCTCCGCCGACGAAACCGAGGCCGCGTTCTATGAGGCGCTGCAGGCGGGCGACATCGACCGCCTGATGGCCTGCTGGGCGGAAGAGGACGACATCGTCTGCGTCAACCCCGGCGGGCCGCGCCTGCTGGGCGCGGGCGCCATCCGGGCCGCCTTCACCGCCATGTTCGAGCACGGCGGACTGCGCGCCCGCCCCGCGCAGGTCCACCGCGTTCAGGCCCTGGCCAGCGCCGTGCACAGCGTGGTCGAGCATGTCGAGGTGCGGATGGAAGGCGGCGTGCGCGAGGCGCTGGTGCAGTCCACCAACGTCTATCACAAGACCCCCCAGGGCTGGCGGCTGGTCGCCCACCACGCCAGCCCGGGCACCGTCCACGAGGCCGTGGCCGGCCCGGTGCCGCCGGTGCTGCACTGACCGGCCCGGAGCGCCCCCGGCATGGACTATGTCGCGCCCCGGTGGCTTCCCGGAGGCCACCTGCAGACCATCTGGCCCGCGCTGGCATCGCGCCGCGCCGAGGGAGGCGCGCCAGCCTACCGGCGGGAGCGCTGGACCGCTCCGGACGGCGATTTCGTGGACGTGGACTTCCTGGACGCGCCCGCCGCGGCGCCGGAGCCGCCGCGGCCGCTGCTGGTGCTCTTCCACGGGCTGGAGGGCTCGTCGCGCAGCCACTATGCCGAAGCGTTCGCCGATGTGGCGCGCGCGCGCGGGTGGGACTATGCCGTGCCGCACTTCCGGGGATGCAGCGGCGAGATCAACCTCGCGCCGCGCGCCTACCACTCGGGCGACCACGAGGAAATCGACTGGATCCTGCGGCGCATGGCGCAGCGGCAGCGGCCCGGCGGCGCGCCGGCCGGCCCCCGCGCGCCCCTGCTCGTGGCCGGAGTGTCGCTCGGCGGCAACGCGCTGCTGCGCTGGGCGGGCGAGCAGGGGCTGCCGGCCGCGCGCAGCGCCGATGCCGTGGCGGCCGTCTGCTCCCCGCTCGACCTGGCCGCGGGCGGCCGGGCCATCGGACAGGGCTTCAACCGGCTCGTCTATACGCGCATGTTCCTGCGCACCATGGTGCCCAAGGCCCTGGCCAAGTGGCGCCAGCACCCCGGCCTCTTCGACCGCGATGCCCTGCGCACGGTGCGCGACCTGCACGCCTTCGACGACCTGTTCACCGCGCCCCTGCACGGCTTCCGCGATGCGGACGACTACTGGCGCCGCGCATCCGCCCAACCCCTGCTGGGGGCCGTGCGCATTCCGGCGCTGGCCGTGAATGCGCTCAACGATCCCTTCGTTCCGGCGGACAGCCTGCCCCGGCCCGGGCAGGCCGGCACCCACGTGACGCTCTGGCAGCCGCCGCATGGCGGGCACGTGGGTTTCGCGTTCGGTCGCCTGCCCGGCCATGTCCGGGCCATGCCCGAAGCCGTCGCCGGGTGGCTGGCCCGGCAGGCGGGGCTTCCGGCCGCACATCCGCCGGGGCACGCGCCTACGCCATCGGAAGCCGCGGCGGGCTAGGATCGGCCCCATGGATGACATCGTCAGGCAGGCCATCGCCAAGTGGCCCAACGTACCCGATTGCTATGGCTGGCTGGGCCTGGACGCGCGCGGGCGCTGGTTCATGCGGGACGACGCCGTGCAGGCGCAGGGTTCCTTCCCCCAGGCGCGCGGCGCCGTGCTGCAGCATGACAAGCTGATCGATTTCATCCATCGCAATTACGAGCCCGATGCCCGGGGCCGCTGGTTCTTCCAGAACGGACCGCAGCGGGTGTACGTGGAGCTGGAGGCCACACCCGTGGTGTGGCGTGTCGAGGCGGGGGCGGAAGGCAGCGGTGAAGCCGGCTTCTCCATCGTGGCGCACACCGGACTGCGCTCGGCCGTGCAGGAGTGCCTGCTCGACGAGTCCGGGCGGCTCTACCTGTTCGACGGCCGGGTGCTCGGCCTCGTGCACACGCTCGACATGGAACTGGCTGCCCGTGCGGTGGAGCAGGGGCTCTGGACGCCTGCAGACGTGCGCGCGGACGAGCTGCCCCGGCGCTACGGCTACGTACAGCGTCCGTCGGAACTGCGGGACTGACCCCGGCCGGAGGGGCCAGGAAAAAGCCGGTCGCGAGGACCGGCTTTCACCGCAGACGGAACACCGGGCGCCGGCTACTTGACGGCGTTGGCCATGTATTCCACGGCAGCGCGGATTTCCGCGTCCGACGCCTGGGTGCCGCCGCGCGGGGGCATGGCGCCCTTGCCGGCGATGGCGATGCGCGTCATGCCGTCGATCCCGTCCTTCAGCCGCTCGGCCCAGGCGGCCTTGTCGCCGAACTTGGGCGCACCCGCCACGCCGGCCGCATGGCACACCTGGCAGGCCTGTTTGTAGAGCGATTCGCCCGCACCGGCGGCCACCGCGGCGGCCGGTGCCGTGGCTGCGGCCGGGGCCGGGGCCGCAGGAGCCTGTGGCGCTGCAGCCATGACCGGCGCTGCGGGAGCCGCCGGGGCCGGGGCGCCGGATGCGCCCGCCGCCGCGGCCTGGGCCTCGGCGGGAGCGGACGCACTGCCGGCAGCGGGGGCTGCCGGTTCGGTGAACTTGGCGCCGGCCGCGTTCGCCATGTAGGCCACGCCGCGAGCGATCTCGGTGTCGTTGAAGTCGCCGCCGCCCTGGGGCGCCATGGCACCCTTGCCGGCCAGCGCGGAATGCACCAGTGCCTCGAAGCCCGTCTGGATCCGCGGGCCCCAGGCGGCGGCGTCGCCTAACTTCGGTGCGCCGGCGGCGCCCGTGGCGTGGCAGGCGGCGCACTGCCCCTTGAAGACTTCCTCGCCGCTGCGCAGCGGCCGGTTGGCGTCGCGTACCTCCACCATGCCCACCTTCTGGATGCGCTCGGCCAGGGCACGCTCCGGGTTGCCCGAGCCCTGGGCCGGCTTGTTGCCCGAGGTGACGTAGATCACGAGGCCGATGATGGCGAAGACCGGCACCACGAAGCAGACGAATACCGTCCAGAGCAGCTGGCGGGGGGTCTTGATCGGGCCGGTATGCGCTTCTTCGTGGGGGGTGTCGCTCATGAGGGGGACCTCTGTGGGTATGTCTGGCGGAACCAGCGGACGATTATAGGAAGCGCCTCCCGGGCCGGCCGTTAGGGAAAACGGCCAGCCGCAACACCCTTGCGATGGGTCAAGGAGCACGCACCCGGACGTGCCCCCGCGGATTCCGGGCCCGCGCGCGCCCTGTCAATGGCCCCAATACCGGTACGGCGGCGTGTAGCGCCACACGTCGGTGTTCCAGGCCTGGCCGCCGCTGCCGGCCTCGCAATTGAACCCGAAGCCCGAGAACACGTACATCTCGCCCATCACCGTGGCCGCGCTGGTGCGCTTGATGCGCGGGAAAACGTCGCCCTGCGGCGCGAGGTGCCGCCATGCGGCCGTGTTCAGGTCCAGGCGCCACAATGCGTTGGTCGGGTTCTGGTTGAACTGGGCGCCGCAGCCGGTGGCGCCCCCCGGCTGGTCCCCCCCGGCGATCAGCAGGCCGTTGCCGAGCAGCGCGTCCGCGCCGTGGTTCTGGGGCGGATCGACATCCTCCCCCGGGGCGGGGGTGGCCTGCCGCCAGGCCAGGGTCCGCAGGTCGAACGTCCAGGTGTCCCGCAGGAAGACGAAGCCGCCCTGGCCGGTGGTGGCCTCGCCGCCGTAGAGTGCAATCTGCCCGCGCCAGGGTTCGCCGGTCACCGCGCCCGAATAGCGGGGCGGGGGAGAGCCCGGCGCGCCATGGGGCGAGAGCTGCGTCCAGGTACGCGTGGACACATCGAACCGCCACAGGTCGTTGAGCGTGCGCAACCCCGCCTCCACGCCGCCGAACACGTAGAGCTGGTCGCCCGCGCGCCAGACCGTGGGCCACGCCCGCGGGCTGGGGGCCGGAGCACCGCCGGGCGCCACGCCCGACAGTGCTTCCCAGCGCCCGGCCCGGGTGTCGTAGGCCCAGACGTCGCCCAGCGGCGTGAAGTCCGACAGGTCGGCGGAGTAGCGGGCCCCGCCGAATACCACGACCCATCCCCGGTGCGGCATGGCTACGCCGCCGGTGAAGGCGCGGGGCGAAGGCGCATCGCCCGCGGGGACCAGACTTGTCCAGCGGTTGGCGTGCACGTCGTAGCGGTGCAGGTCGTTGAGGAAATCGTTGGTGCCGGCGCGGAAGTCGTCCTTCACGCCGCCGAAAAGGTAGATGGACCCCCGGAGTGCTGCCGCAACCGGTGCGCTGCGCGCGGACGGAGCGCCTTCGCTGGACAGCCGCGTCCACACCCCGTCATCCTGGGGGCCAGGCTTCGGTCCCGCTGCGGCAGTGCACGCCGCGAGCGCGCAGGCCAGCCCGACAAGGCTCCTGCGGCGCGATACCTGCCAGGGGTTCGTCCGCTGCGCGGCGGAAGCCGGGTGGCCGGAAGTGGGGGACGATGGCGTGGGCATGGCTGGCTTTCTCCCTGCTTTTCCGATGTGGTTGGGAGAAGGACGGTAACGGCGCGCGTGAAAGCTGCAAGTGGCTGCCCGGCATGCAGTGCATTCGCATCCGTTGGAGGTGCCGGGCATGGCTTCGGCAGGCAGACCCGGTGCACCGGAAAAAGGCGCCCGAGTGCGCCTGGAAAAGAGCGGAAGGCCGGCTCAGGAGTGCGGCGCTGCGGTGGCGCCGCCGCCCGTCGCCGGGGGCTCCTGGGCTGCCGTCCAGCCGCCGCCGAGCACTTTGTAGAGTGCGACCTGGTTCTGCAGCTGCAGCAGCCGCGTCTGCACCACCAGTTGCTCGGAGGTGAACAGCGAGCGCTGTGCGTCCAGCAGGTCGAGGTAGCTCGCCACGCCGTTGCGGTAGCGCAGGTCGGACAACTCGAAGCGCTTGGCATCGGCCGCGGCCTGTGCGCGCTGCGCCGCGAACTGCTCGCCCAGCGTGGCCTGTCCCGCCAGCGCGTCCGACACTTCGCGGAAGGCCGTCTGGATCGATTTTTCGTACTGAGCCACGGCGATGTCGCGGCCCACGCGTGCGGAATCCAGCGTGGCCTGGTTGCGACCGCCGTCGAAGATCGGCAGCGCCAGTTGCGGTGCCAGCGAAAAGGCCCAGGAGCCGCCCTTGAACAGACCCGACAGTTCGTTGCTGACGGTGCCGGCGCTGGCCGTGAGCGAGATGCGCGGAAAGAACGCGGCCCGGGCCGCGCCGATGTTGGCGTTGGCAGCCACGAGCTGCTGCTCCGCCTGGCGGATGTCGGGGCGGCGTACCAGCAGGTCCGAAGGCAGGCCGGCGGGCAGCGACGGCATGGCGGGTGCGTCGGCCAGGCGCGTGCGCGCATCGAGCGTGGCGGCGATCTCCTGCGGCAGCGGCTGGCCCAGCAGCAAAGCGAGCGCGTTCTCGTCCTGCAGGCGCTGGCGCTGCTGCTGCGCGAAGGTGGCGCGCGCGGCCTGGGCCAGGCCCTGGGCCTGGCTGTAATCGAGTTCGGAGCTCACGCCGTTCTCGAGCCGCAGCCTGGTGAGCTGCACGGATTCGTCGCGCGTCTGCAGGGTGCGGCGCGATATGTCGAGCAGTTCCTCGTCTGCGAGCAGGTTGAACCAGCCCGACGCCACGGCGGCGACCAGGCTGATCTGCGTGGCGCGGCGGGCCTCCTCGGTCGCGAAATACTGCGCCAGGGCCTGCTCCTTGAGCGCCGCGATGCGGCCGAAGAAGTCGATTTCCCAGGCAGAGACCGCCAGTCCCACCTGGTAGTTGTTGACGTAGCTGCCCGTGGTGGCGCTCGGCTGGCGCGATGCGTTCACCGCGGCGTTCACCGTGGGGAACTGCCCCGCGCGCTGGATCTGGAACTGCGCACGGGCCTGCTCGATGTTGAGCGCGGCCACGCGCAGGTCGCGGTTGTTCTCCAGCGCCAGCGCGATCAGGCGCTGCAGCCGCGGATCGGCGAAATACTCGCGCCAGTCGATGTCCGCCGCGGCCCGTGCGCCGGGCGGCGCCGCGGCGGCGCCGGCGGCCGGGTAGGCCTGGGGCACCGGCGCCGCCGGGCGTTCGTAGGTGGGGATGAAGCTGCAGCCGGCGAGCAGCGCCGCGGCGGCGGCTGCGCAGAGCAGGGGGCGCGCGCCGAGGCGTGCGCGGGAGGGTGCTTGCATGGTGTTCTTCTCCTGCCGTTCTTGGTCGGGCCTATTCCCCATCCGTGGCATGCCGGTGGGCCTGCGCCTGGCGTGCCTCGTGGTCGTGCTGGCGCTTGCTGCCCTTGAAGAAGGAACGCACCAGCACGAAGAACACGGGCACGAAGATCACGGCCAGCACGGTGCCGGTGATCATCCCGCCGATCACGCCGGTGCCGATGGCGCGCTGGCTCGCCGAGCTCGCGCCCGATGCGATGAACAGCGGCACCACGCCCAGGGTGAAGGCCAGCGAGGTCATCACGATGGGGCGGAAGCGCAGGTGGGCGGCTTCCAGCGCCGCTTCCAGCACGCTCCTGCCCTCGGCCTGCAGGTCCTTGGCGAACTCCACGATCAGGATGGCGTTCTTCGCCGAGAGCCCGATGATGGTCACCAGCCCGATCTGGAAGTACACGTCGTTGGACATGCCGCGCATCAGCGTCGCGAGCAGCACGCCCAGCACGCCGAGCGGCACCACCAGCATCACCGAGAACGGGATCGACCAGCTCTCGTACAGCGCCGCCAGGCAGAGGAACACCGCCAGCAGCGAGAACGCGTACAGCACCGTCGCCTGCGAGCCCGCGAGTTTTTCCTCGCGCGACTGGCCCGTCCACTCGAAGCCGAAGCCCGGAGGCAGTTGCCCGGCGAGCTTTTCCATCTCGGCCATCGCATCGCCCGTGGTGAAGCCCGGCGCGGCGTCGCCGGCGATCTTCATCGCCGGGTAGCCGTTGTAGCGCACGGTCTGCATGGCGCCCGTGATCCAGCGGGTCGATGCGAAGGCGGACATCGGCACCGTCTGGCCCTGGTTGTTCAGCACCGGCAGGTCGAGCACCGACTCGGGGCGCATGCGCGCCGCGGCATCGGCCTGCACCACCACGCGCTGCAGGCGGCCCTGGTTCGGGAAGTCGTTGATGTAGGCCGAGCCCAGCGCCGTGGACAGCGCGCTGCCGATGCTGTCGAAGCCCACGCCCAGCGCGTTGGCCTTGTCGCGGTCGATGTCGATCTGCATCTGCGGCGCGTCTTCCATGCCGTCGGGGCGCACGCCCGAGAGCACCTTGCTCTGCGACGCCATGCCCAGCAGCTGGTTGCGGGCGCCCACCAGGGCGTCATGGCCCTGCGCGGCACGGTCCTGCAGCCGGAAACTGAAGCCGGTTCCGGTGCCCAGTTCGGGAATGGGCGGCGGGCTGAGCGCGAAGATGAAGGCGTCGCGGATGCCGGACAGCGCCATGAAGGCCCTGCCCGAGATCGCCGCCGCCGAATGCTCGGCGCCCGAGCGCTCGCTCCAGTCCTTGAGGACGACGAACGCCAGGCCCGCGTTCTGCCCCTGGCCGGAGAAGGAGAAGCCCGCCACGGTGACGATGTTCTCGACCTCCGGCTGCTTCAGCATGTAGTCCTCGACCTGGTGCAGCACGTCGCTCGTGCGCGATTGCGCGGCGCCGGCCGGCAACTGGATGTTGGTGATGATGTAGCCCTGGTCTTCGTTCGGCAGGAACGAGGTCGGCAGGCGCGTGTACACCAGCGCCACGGCGCCCAGCAGCACGGCATAGATGATCATCATGCGGCCGCCGCGTCGCAGCAGCTTGCCCATCCAGCTCTCGTAGCGGTGCGTGGTGCTCTTGAACGAGCGGTTGAACCAGCCGAAGAAGCCCTTCTTGTCGGCATGGTGCTCCGGGTCGATCGGCTTGAGCAGCGTGGCGCACAGCGCGGGCGTGAGCGACAGCGCAAGGAAGGCGGAGAACGCGATCGAAGTGGCCATCGTCGCCGCGAACTGGCGGTAGATGTTGCCGGTGGAGCCGGCGAAGAACGCCAGCGGCACGAACACCGAGATCAGCACCACGGTCACGCCGATCACGGCGCCGGAGATCTGGCCCATGGCCTTGCGCGTGGCCTGCAGCGGCGGCAGGCCTTCCTCGGCCATGATCCGCTCGACGTTCTCCACCACCACGATGGCGTCGTCCACCACGATGCCGATCACCAGCACCATGCCGAACATGGTCAGCACGTTGATCGAGAAACCCATCGCCAGCAGTGCGCCGAACGTGCCTAGCAGGGCCACGGGCACCACGATGGTCGGGATGATGGTGTAGCGGAAGTTCTGCAGGAACAGGAACATCACGATGAACACCAGCACCACGGCCTCGATCAGCGTGTGCACCACCTTCTCGATCGAGACCGAGACGAACTTCGACGTGTCGTAGGGCACCACGTAGTTCACGCCCTGCGGGAAGAACTTCTTGAGTTCCTCCAGCTTGGCGCGCACCGCCTTGGCGGTGGCCAGGGCGTTCGCCGACGGCGTGGGCTGCACGCCCAGGCCCACGGCCTGCTTGCCGTTCAGGCGCGCGCTGGTGCTGTAGCTCTGCGAGCCCAGCTCGATGCGGGCCACGTCCTTCAGTCGCACGGTGGAGCCGTCGGTGTTGGCGCGCAGCACCACGTTGCCGAACTGCTCGGCATTGTTGAGTTGCCCCTTGACGACGATGGTGGCCGAGACGGGCTGGCCCTGCTCGGCGGGCAGGTCGCCCAGGTTGCCGGCCGACACCTGCACGTTCTGCGCGCGGATCGCGGCGTTCACCTGGTCGAGCGACAGGTTGAAGCCCTTGAGCTTGGCCGGATCCACCCAGACGCGCATCGCGCGCTCGGCGCCGAACTGCGTGAGCGTGCCCACGCCGGACACGCGCTGCAGCTCGGGCACCACGTTGCGCGCCGCGTAGTCGTTCAGCGCCTCGATGCTCACGTCGGGGTTTTCCGTCGTGAGCATGGCGAACATCAGGAAGTTCGAGCGCGACTGCTCCACGCGTACGCCCTGCTGCGTCACCGCGGCGGGCAGCCGCGGCGTGGCGCGCGAGAGGCGGTTCTGCACGTCCACCTGCGCCAGGTCGGCGTTGGTGCCGGGCTCGAAACTCAGCGTGATCGAGCCCGTGCCGTTGGCCTGGCTGGTGGTCTCGACGTAGGCCAGGCCGGTGGCGCCGTTCATCTCGCGCTCGATGACGGCGAGCACGCTGTCCTCCAGCGTCTGGGCGTTGGCGCCGGGGTAGGCCACCGATACCTGGATGGTCGGCGGCGCCACGGCCGGGTACTGCGCAATCGGCAGTTTGGTGATGGAGAGGCCCCCCATCACCATGATGAAGATCGTGATGACCCATGCGAAGATGGGCCGTTCGATGAAGAACTTGGCCATGTGCCGCGCTCCGTGTTCTGGGGGTTACTGCTTCGCGGGGGCGGAGGCGCTGGAGGCGGGAGCCTGTGCGGCGGAAGCTCCGGCGGCGGGCGCCGATGCGCCGCCCGCGGGGGCGGCACCGGCGGGCTGCCAGGGCACGGGCTGCACCACGATCGGGTCGCCGGGCTTGCCGCGGGGCAGCTTCTGGAAGCCGTCCACCATGACCTTCTCGCCGGCCTTCAGGCCATCCAGCACGACCCAGTTGGTGCCCTGGGCCGGGCCGAGCTTCACGGGGCGCGGCGCCAGGTGGTTGTCCGGGCCCACGACCATGACGGTATCGCCCCTGGCGGAGCGCGTCACGGCCTGCTGGGGCAGCAGGACACCGTTGTCCACCTGGGCCTGCTCCAGGCGCACGCGCACGTACAGGCCGGGCAGCAGCTGCCGTTCGGGATTGGGCACTTCGGCGCGCAGCGTGACCTGGCCGCTGGTGGGATCCACCGACAGGTCGGTGAACAGCAGCTTGCCCGTCTGCGGATGCACGCTGCCGTCTTCCATGACCACGCTGACCGAGGCGGCGCCCTTTGCAGCCTGCTTGTACTTGCCGCTCGCGAGGCCGGCCTTGAGCTTCAGGGCGTCGGAGGCGGACTGGGTGAAGTTGACGTAGAGCGGATCGATCTGCTGGATCACCGCGAGCTGCGTGGCCTCGCCCTGGCCCACCAGCGCGCCCTCGGTGACGAGCGCACGGCCGATGCGGCCGGAGATGGGCGCCGTCACGGCCGCGTAGCCCAGGTTGATGCGGGCCGTGGTGACGGATGCACGCGCTGCCGCCAGGTTGGCCTCGGCCGTCTTCTGGGACGCGACCGCGTTGTCGTACTCCTGCCGGCTCACGGCATTCACGGCCACCAGTGGCTTGTAGCGCTCGGCCAGGGCCCGGGCCTGGGCCACATTGGCTTCGGCCTGGGCGACGCTCGCCTGGGCGCTTTCCAGCGAGGCGCGGTAGGGCGCGTCGTCGATCGCGAACAGGCGCTGGCCCGCCTTGACGTCGCTGCCTTCCGTGAAGAGCCGCTTTTGCAGGATGCCGGCCGCTCGGGCGCGGACCTGGGCCACCCGCGATGCTTCCAGGCGGCCCGGAAGCTCCGTCACCAGGCCCACGTCCCCCGGCGAGACGGTCACCACGCCCACCTGCGGTGGCGGAGGGGTGCCGCCCTGGCCCTGCTGGTCGGACCCGCCGGACTTGCCGCAGGCCGCCAGAGTGGCGGCTGCGAGCAGGGCCAGGCAGAAAAGCCCCGACCGCGCTGTGCGGCGGAGCGGGGCGGCGGAGACGGCGGTTTCGACACTCAAGCGGTACATGGAAGTCCTTCCGGATCGGCGCAGGGGAAAAGGCTGTCGCAGGACCTTGAGCAACGTCAAAACCATGCGGCAGCCCTTGAATTCGCGGGCATTATACATACAAACATGAATGTATAATTGTGGAATGCCGGGTGCGGAGGCGCGGCCGCAATGCCTGCCTGCCGCCCGGCCCCTGCAGATCAAGGAGACACCCCACATGGCCCGACGTACCAAGGAAGATGCGGTCGCCACCCGCAACAGCCTGTTGGATGCTGCAGAACACGTTTTCTATCAGAAGGGGGTTTCAAACGCCTCCCTGAACGACATCGCCCAGGCCGCCGGCGCCACGCGCGGCGCCATCTATTGGCATTTCAAGGACAAGGTGGACCTGTTCAACGCCATGATGGAGCGTGTGACGCTGCCGCTGGAGTGCGCGAGCGACGAGTGCGCGGGGCACAACCGCATGTCCCCGCTGCATCGCCTGCGGGCCGTGATCGATTTCGTGCTGCGCAGTCTGGAGAAAGACGAATCCGTGCGCCGTGTGTTCGAGATCGCGATGTTCCGCGTGGAGTACGTGGGCGAGCTGTCCGTCGTGCGGGACCGCCATGTCGAGGCCAGCCTGGAGTTCCGCCGGCAGTTCGCCGCCGAACTGGCCCTCGCGGCGAACGACCAGGGCGTGGAACTGCCGTCCTCGGCGGACGTGGCGGCCGTAGGGCTGCAGGCGCTGTTCGATGGCCTGATGCAGGTCTGGATGCTGGGAGGCGCGACCTTCGGCCTGGCGGAGACCGGCCGCGCGACCGTGGATGCCTACCTGCGCGGCCTGGGCTTCGACGTGTCGGCCGGTTTCGATCCGCTTTCCGCGGGCATCCCCTGGAAGATTTGCCAGCCGCGCCGCAACGCCGTGCCATAATCCCGGTCCGGGCCGCAAGGGCCCGCATGCGGCTGTAGCTCAGTGGATAGAGTATTGGCCTCCGAAGCCAAGGGTCGTGGGTTCGATCCCCGCCAGCCGCACCAGAATTTCCAGTGAAATCAATCACTTAGCTGATGCACTGCGTTGCAGTGCTGAGCATTTTCTGGCACATTTTTGCATTGCAGGTGTGCCAAAATTGTGCCAGCGGCGCAACGCCTCAAGCCCCCTGATCCTCGTCGCAGCCACTTGGTGATGGCATTGCTGTGCAGCGTTTGATAGGATTGCCCACAGTTGCGCAAAGGCTACGCAACATCGTGCAGGCAAGCAATTGAATGCACCCCAGCCGAGAGCGGTGAAGGTTCCGATCTATGCGGGAGATCGGGTTGCCGCGACGAAGCCTGGTCGCGGCCCCTTTTGGGGTCCTTCCGTGGAACACCTGCTCTCCGTTGAACAACTCGCGGCTGTCCTTCACAAGTCGCCGGCCAGCATCCGTAGCGATGCGTCCCGCAAACCCGCTTCTCTTCCCCCTATTTGTCGGTTGCCAGGAACGAAGCGCCTTCTTTGGCGGCGGCCTGACGTTGACGCGTGGCTGGCTCTATTTGTAGCGCCTGTGACGCTTGGCGTGCCAATGGCATTGGCGCAACTCCCAAACCGGACGGAAGCTACCCGCAAGCGCAGGCGGGGTCGCCCTACCAAAAGCGAGCAACTCGCCAGACAACGCTTGGCGCCGACGGCAGCAACTCAACCGAACGCTTGAGCGGTGGAGGGCGCAACCACAAGCGCGGTTAAACCGCGCCGGATATCCACGACTGGCGATTCACTGGCTTGGCTTCGTCAAAAAAACGCAGAGGTGGCAGCTCGGACTGAGAAAAAGGCCACAGCATGCCCTCCTGGTCATGAGAAGCTCCTTTTGCGAGCCGTCGAGATCGCAAACAGGCCACCCTCCGGTGAGGACATGGCTTTCACCCACTCCGTGCTCTGCCAGGTCGGCTTGCCCCGCGCGAAGGTCGAAGGGCGCGAGTTCATGCGCCAGTCCGGCGCAGCCTGGGTGAATGTGCAAGCCGGATGGCTGGACGAGGGAAGGGGGCCTGTACAGCAGCCCATCCCCTACGGCCCGATGCCGCGCCTTGCCCTGGCCTGGGTCTCGACCTACGCCGTGCGCCATGGCACGCGCGAAATTCCCATCGGCGATAGCGCGGCCGGTTTCCTGCGCCTGATGGACATGGACAAGGACGGGCGGCGCTATCTCACCTTGCGCAAGCAAATGCACGCCTTGGCCGCGTGCCGTTTGCAGCTCGGGTTCAAGGGCCGCACATTCAACGGTCAGCCCGTCGAGCAGTTCGACGCCTGGGTGTCCAACTGCGAGAGCAAGCAGAGGCCGCTATGGCCAGGCGTCATGACGCTCTCAGAGCACTATTTCAACGAGCTGCGTGATAGTGCCGTGCCGCTCGATAACCGCGCCCTGCACGCGCTGAAAGGTTCGGCGCTGGCCCTGGATGTGTATTGCTGGCTGGCCCATCGATTGCACCGCATCGAGGGCAAGGCAGTCATGCTGCATTGGCATTCGTTACGCGATCAGTTCGCACAAGAGTACAAAGGCAAGAACGCCGACAAGGACTTCAAGAAGAAGTTTGTCCCTGCTTTATGCAAGGTGCTGGCCGTCTATCCGGCCGCCAATGTCAAGCAGGTGAAGGGCGGGTTGCGGTTGCTCGGATCGCCGCCCCCTATCCCCAAGAAGCTCACGTCGTAGGACCGTCCTGGTGATGCCGGGTCAACGCTCTCACTGGCCGCTTCCTCGCCGCTCTGGTTGCCGTGGTGACACCCCATCGAGCTGGCCAACTCGATCGTGTCACCACGTGCGTGAAATCGGACCCCTATCGATTCCCACTGGAACCCACTTGGCATTGGCGACAGATTGGCGTGACCAGGTCAGCGAGATGTCGCCATCGAGCACGGTGCAAAACCCTGTGGATGGCGGCACGTATCCACGTGAAATCGGCCCCCCCTACAGGGTGAAATCGGACCCCTGCAAAGGCAGTTATCCACGTGAAATCAGACCCCTCTCGTTCGTGAAATTGGCCTCCCCCTAACCCGGTAGTTATGCCTCTAAAGAATTTCCTCTAAATATTGGCCGGTAGTAGGGGCGACGCGAAGTGGAAAAATCGGCTGGCGGCGCCAGGCAGTGCTATGCAGAACGTCGGCTTACGGCCGTGAGTGCCGCTGCGGAAGCCGGCTCCCGTCCTTTGCTATCGAGGCTCCCAGAGGGGGGCGAGTGATTCGCCGATGGACCGCCGCCCCCCTTGGGCGGGAGAAAGATCGGTAGCCCTTTTCCATTGCCGCATGACGGGCCTACATGGGCCCCAAGGACAAAGGGCATGCCCGAGGCATGCCCTTTGTCCATCTGAACGCTTTGGAGCGCTCCCGCAGATCAGCGCTTACCCTCGTTGAGAAAGCGCTTTCTCGATCTTCTTGTCGGTCTTGTACTGACTCAAGGCGTACACCGCCCAGATCGTCGCCGGGAGCCAGCCGATCAAGGTGATTTGGAGGATCAGGCAAATGATGCCGGCGATAGGGCGTCCGATGGTGAAGAACGTCAGCCAAGGGAGGATCAAAGCAATCAGCAAGCGCATGTTTTTCTCTTTCGATTTGGTCTGGTGAAAATTTATCGGTTGATCAGATAAAAAGGCATCAATTGGTCTGATAAAAAACTATCTGACCAACGACAGGGGATTTGGTGACAGTCACGCGTACCTGGTCAGCTGCTGCTGTCACCATGTTCTACGTGCCTTCCGGTGCGGGTGTGCCCAAGCAATCAACAAGCGCATTTTTCCTCCTTCAAGTGGCTTGATGAAAATTTATCGGTTGATCAGATAAAAAAGCATCAATTGGTCTGATAAAAAACTATCTGACCAACGACAGGGGGATTTGGTGACAGTCACGCGCACCTGGTCAGTTGCTCCTGTCACCATGTTCCCCGGGGGGCTTCTGTGCGTCGTCCTGCGTCGTCATGCCGGGAGTACGGTCGCCTGGCTCGATTCGGCGCAATTCGCCATCGGTGTTGATAGTCACCGCAAGCCCATGTGCATGGGCCTTGGCAATAGCCCGGTGCGTGGCTTCCGTCATGAGCGCATGCGCCCGTTCACGGCCAATTCGATCCAGCAGCGATTTCATATGAAACCCTCTCCCATGCGTTTTAGCCAACGGTCAACTACAGCAATCTTCTGACGGCTTGCAATCCAATCCTGGAAACGTTCGTGCTCTTCCAGATGAGCAAGTACGAGACTTTCGGCCAGATAGTCCAGAGTCGTATGGAGGTCATCCACTTCCTCCGTGAACAGCGCGTACGCGCGTAGCAATTCCATTGTCGATGGTTGAAAAACACCATTGAGCGGTGCATTCGTCTTCGCCATGTTCTACCTCCTTAGCGTTGATTGCAGAGTGGTTGGATCAGCTAGTCCTCGGAGTCGGAGCATGTCAAGGTAGTTGTCGCGTCGATCAAGCAGCCCGAGGCTGCGTATTCGATGCGGTCGCCGCGGCATTGGAGATGCCGTCGCGCTCAGGGTTGAGCGTGACCGATTGGACCGGCGCCCAGTTGCGGGTGCTGCCCGACCAGCGCGCGGGGTTGCGCTGTCGGGCCTGGGTGTAAAGGTGATGGCGAGCCTGCAGGATGGCCTGGTCCTGCCCGGCATGGCGCTGCGTCGGCGTGACGTAGCCGATCGCGCTGTGGCGGTGCTCGCAGTTGTACCAATGCACGAAGCCGCTGGCCCACTGGCGTGCCTGGTCCAGATCGTCGAAGCCGCCG
>NZ_FNEY01000034.1 GCF_900100305.1 Paracidovorax citrulli
AAGCTGCTGGACCAGGGCCAAGCCGGCGACAACGTCGGCCTGCTGCTGCGCGGCACGAAGCGTGAAGACGTCGAGCGCGGCCAGGTGCTGTGCAAGCCCGGCTCCATCAAGCCGCACACCCACTTCACGGCCGAGGTGTACGTGCTGTCGAAGGACGAAGGCGGCCGCCACACGCCCTTCTTCAACAACTACCGTCCGCAGTTCTACTTCCGCACGACCGACGTGACCGGCGCCATCGAGCTGCCGGCCGACAAGGAAATGGTCATGCCCGGCGACAACGTGTCGATCACCGTCAAGCTGATCAACCCCATCGCCATGGAAGAAGGCCTGCGCTTCGCCATCCGCGAAGGCGGCCGTACGGTCGGCGCCGGCGTCGTGGCCAAGATCATTGCCTGATCAGGAGTCATAGGGGTATAGCTCAATTGGCAGAGCGTCGGTCTCCAAAACCGAAGGTTGTAGGTTCGATTCCTACTGCCCCTGCCAGTCACCTGGCATAAAAAAGCCCGCCAGACACCTGGCGGGCTTCGGTGTCTTGTGAAAGCGCAATTTTTGCAACCGGAATGAAGAATGGCAGCGTCTCAGCAAATTGAAACCGTAAGTACAGGCGCGGACAAGGCCAAGCTGGCCGCTGTCGTCGCGTTGCTGATTGCGGGTATTGCCGGTTTCTACCTTCTGTCCAAGCAGGGGCCCCTGGTCCAGTGGGCTATTCTGATCGTCGCGGTCATCGCCGCCGCAGCCGTCTTCGCGGTGTCCGAGTCGGGCCGCCGCTTCACCGGCTTCGCCAAGGATGCCTGGAAAGAGGTCAAGAAGGTCGTGTGGCCCACCCGCAAGGAAACCTTGCAGATGACGGCCTACGTGTTTGCCTTCGTGCTGGTGATGGCGCTGTTCCTTTGGTTCACCGATAAAACGCTGGAATGGGTGCTCTACGATCTGATTCTGGGCTGGAGGAAATAACATGAATGACGCCGTCGATCAAAACCTCTCGCCTGCCCAGGCTCCTGCATCGTCTGCCAATCCGGATCTGCGCTGGTACATCGTGCATGCCTACTCCGGGATGGAGAAGGCGGTAGAGCGCAACATCACGGAGCGCATCAACCGTGCGGGCATGCAGGACAAGTTCGGCCGGATTCTCGTCCCGACGGAAGAGGTCGTGGAAATGAAGAACGGCCAGCGCAAGACGACCGAGCGGCGCCTCTTCCCGGGCTACGTGTTCGTCGAAATGGTCATGGATGACGACACCTGGCACCTGGTGAAGCACACCAGCAAGGTGACGGGTTTCGTGGGCGGTGCCAAGAACCGTCCCGCTCCGATCTCCGAAGACGAAGTCCAGAAAATCGTCAACCAGATCCAGGAAGGCACCGACAAGCCCCGCCACAAGATCGAATTCATGGTGGGCGAGCTGGTGCGGGTCAAGGAAGGTCCGTTCGCGGACTTCAACGGCTCGGTCGAGGAAGTCAACTACGAGAAGAGCCGGGTGCGCGTCTCCGTGATGATTTTCGGTCGCTCCACCCCGGTGGAGCTGGAGTTCGGGCAGGTCGAGAAGACCTGACGTCCTCCTCCCTGATTGCACGCGCTTTTTGACTCGGCGCACCTAAATGGAGTCAACCAACCCCGGGGAGCCTTCCATGAAGGCGTCATTACCCGCAAGGAGTCGCTATGGCGAAGAAAATCGTCGGCTTTATCAAGCTGCAAGTGCCGGCAGGAAAGGCTAATCCCTCTCCTCCGATCGGTCCCGCGCTGGGTCAGCGTGGCCTGAACATCATGGAGTTCTGCAAGGCGTTCAACGCCCAGACCCAAGGCGTCGAGCCGGGTCTGCCGCTGCCCGTGGTTATCACGGCTTTCGCGGACAAGAGCTTCACGTTCATCATCAAGACGCCTCCGGCGACAACCCTGATCAAGAAGGCGATCAAGCTGGAAAAGGGTTCCTCGAACGCCCTGAGCACGAAGGTCGGCAAGATCACCCGCGCGCAGCTGGAAGAGATCGCCAAGACCAAGCTGAAGGACATGAATGCTGCCAACGTGGACGCTGCCGTCCGCACGCTGGCTGGCTCTGCCCGTTCCATGGGCGTTACGGTGGAGGGTCTGTAAATGGCTAAGCTGACCAAGAAGCAAAAGGCGCTGCAAGGCAAGGTCGACAGCACGAAGCTGTATGCGTTCGCCGACGCCGTGGTGCTGGTGAAGGAAGCCGCAACCGCCAAGTTCGACGAGTCCATCGACGTGGCCGTGCAGCTGGGCATCGACGCCAAGAAGTCGGACCAGGTGGTGCGTGGTGCCGTCGTGCTGCCGAACGGCACCGGCAAGACGACCCGCGTCGCCGTGTTCGCCCAGGGCGCCAAGGCTGAAGAAGCCAAGGCTGCCGGCGCGGACGTGGTGGGCATGGACGATCTGGCTGCACAGGTGAAGGCCGGTGACATGCCTTTCGACGTGGTGATCGCTGCTCCCGACGCCATGCGTGTCGTCGGTACGCTGGGCCAGATCCTCGGCCCGCGCGGCCTGATGCCGAACCCCAAGGTGGGCACGGTGACGCCCGACGTCGCCACGGCCGTGAAGAATGCCAAGGCCGGCCAGGTGCAGTTCCGCGTCGACAAGGCCGGGATCATCCACAGCACGATCGGTCGCCGCTCGTTCGACAACGACAAGCTCCAGGGCAACCTGGTGGCGCTGATCGAAGCTCTGAACAAGGCGAAGCCGGCAACCAGCAAGGGTCTGTACCTGCGCAAGGTGGCTGTGTCCTCGACCATGGGTGTCGGCGTGCGCGTCGATACGCAATCCATCTCGGCCTGATCGCCAAGAAATCTTGAGGCGCCGCGAGGCGCCTCGGTGGTGGGCCGGCGCAGCGATGCGCCGGGCCATCCAAGACCGCTGGTGTGCAGTCCCGGCTGCATTTAAATCCACGGAGCCAGCGCAGATGGCGATCCCGCTGCAGATGGAATTCGATTCCGAAACAGTTGGTCGCTGCAACAAGAGCGCGCACGAGGGGTTGCCCGAGTGTGCATATGAAGGAGTAGACCTTGAGTCTTAATCGCAGTGAGAAAGAAGCGGTCATCAATGAAGTGACCAGCCTCGCCGCTAAAGCTCAAACGCTCGTGATCGCGGAATACCGTGGCATCACGGTGGCCGACATGACCAAACTGCGCGTTGACGCCCGCAGCAAGGGTGTGAGCCTGAGTGTTCTGAAGAACACTCTGGCCCGCCGTGCTGTGGCTGGCAGCCAGTTCGACGTGGTGGCCGACCAGATGACCGGTCCTCTGATCTATGGCTTCTCCGAAGACGCTGTGGCCGCCGCCAAGGTGGTGGCCGATTTCGCGAAGACCAACGACAAGCTGGTGATTCGCGGCGGCGCCTTCGCAGGCAAGGCCCTGGACGTGAACGGCGTGAAGCAACTGGCCAACATCCCTTCCAAGGAAGTGCTGCTGGCCCAGCTGTGTGGCTTGCTGATGTCGCCGATCTCCCGCACCGCCGTGGTGCTGGGTGCTCTGGCCGCAAAGAAAGGCGAAGGCGAAGCAGCAGCCGCTTGAGGCTTTGCTGCAGTCGTTCCCTCTTTAAACCAATTGTTAGGAAAAATTATGGCATTCGATAAAGACGCATTCTTGACCGCCCTGGACAGCATGTCCGTGATGGAACTCAATGACCTGGTGAAGGCCATTGAAGAGAAGTTCGGCGTGAGCGCTGCCGCCATGGCCGCTCCCGCAGCTGGCGGCGGCGCTGCTGCCGGCGGCGCTGCTGCCGAAGAGAAGACCGAGTTCAACGTGGTGCTGGCCGAAGCCGGTTCCAACAAGGTCGCGGTCATCAAGGCCGTGCGCGAAATCACCGGCCTGGGCCTCAAGGAAGCCAAGGACCTGGTGGACGGCGCTCCCAAGAACGTCAAGGAAGGCATCGCCAAGGCCGACGCAGAAGCCGCTGTCAAGAAGCTGGTGGAAGCCGGCGCCAAGGCCGAACTCAAGTAATTCGGCTGCTTTGGCAAGGCTGGAGGCTCCGCAAAGGGCCTCCAGCCTTTCCGCGCTTCTGAGAAGCGCGTGTGTGCAGAGCACACCAGAAAGCAGGTAGCGGGTGCCGCCTCGGCATCCACCCCCCTGCTTCCTAGTGTCTTCTGACAACCCGACAACAGAAGACGCCTTGGTTCGGGCGATGTGCAACGCATCGCCGTCCGCCATGGTTGGTAGTGGCCAACCGCCAAGCCCGCAAGGCCGCGCTCCTTGTGGGGCAGTAGTCGTCGAAGACCCCCATCCATGTCTTTGCCCGGAGATCTCATGGCCCCAACATCCACGTACAGCTATACCGAACGCAAACGCATCCGCAAGAGTTTCGGTAGCCGCGACAGCGTGCTCAAAGTGCCGTACCTGCTGCAGATGCAGAAGGACGCGTACACCGCTTTCCTCCAAGCGGACATGGCACCGCAGAAACGCACCAACGAAGGCCTGCAGGCCGCATTCAACGCAGCGTTCCCGATCGTCTCGCACAACGGCTTCGTCGAGATGAAGTTCGTGGAATACAACCTGGCCAAGCCGGCGTTCGACGTGCGCGAGTGCCAGACCCGTGGCCTGACCTTCGCCTCGGCCGTGCGCGCCAAGGTGCAGCTCATCATCTACGACCGCGAGTCCTCGACGTCGCAGTCCAAGGTGGTGAAGGAAGTGAAGGAGCAGGAGGTCTACATGGGCGAGGTGCCCCTGATGACCGACAAGGGCTCGTTCATCATCAACGGCACCGAGCGCGTGATCGTGTCGCAGCTGCACCGTTCGCCCGGCGTGTTCTTCGAGCACGACAAGGGCAAGACGCACAGCTCCGGCAAGCTGCTGTTCTCCGCACGCATCATTCCCTACCGCGGTTCCTGGCTGGACTTCGAGTTCGACCCGAAGGACATTCTGTATTTCCGCGTGGACCGTCGCCGCAAGATGCCGGTCACGATCCTGCTGAAGGCCATCGGCCTGAACCCGGAATCGATCCTGGCGAACTTCTTCGTCAACGACAACTTCCGCCTGATGGACAGCGGCGCGCAGATGGAGTTCGTGGCCGACCGCCTGAAGGGCGAAGTGGCGCGCTTCGACATCACCGACAAGTCCGGCAAGGTCGTCGTGGCCAAGGACAAGCGGATCACCGCCCGCCACACCCGTGAACTGGAGCAGTCCGGCACGACCCACATCAGCGTGCCGGAAGATTTCCTGATCGGCCGCGTGGTCGCGCGCAACATCGTGGACGGCGACACCGGCGAGATCGTGGCCAAGGCCAACGAGGAACTCACGGAAGCGCTGCTGAAGAAGCTGCGTTCGGCCGGCGTGCAGGACCTGCAGGTCATCTACACGAACGAACTGGACCAGGGCGCGTACATCTCGCAGACGCTGCGCATCGACGAGACGGTGGACGAGTTCGCCGCCCGCGTGGCCATCTACCGCATGATGCGCCCCGGCGAGCCGCCGACGGAAGACGCCGTGCAGGCCCTGTTCCAGCGCCTGTTCTACAACCCGGACACGTACGACCTGTCGCGCGTGGGCCGCATGAAGTTCAACGCCAAGATCGGCCGCGACGAATCCACCGGCCCGATGGTGCTGTCCAACGACGACATCCTGGCCGTGGTGAAGATCCTGGTGGACCTGCGCAACGGCAAGGGCGAAGTCGATGACATCGACCACCTGGGCAACCGCCGCGTGCGTTGCGTGGGCGAGCTGGCCGAGAACCAGTACCGCACGGGTCTGGCGCGTATCGAGAAGGCCGTGAAGGAGCGTCTGGGCCAGGCGGAGCAAGAGCCGCTGATGCCGCACGACCTGATCAACAGCAAGCCGATCTCGGCCGCCCTGAAGGAGTTCTTCGGTGCGTCGCAGCTGTCGCAGTTCATGGACCAGACCAACCCGCTGGCGGAAATCACGCACAAGCGCCGCGTCTCGGCCCTGGGCCCGGGCGGTCTGACGCGCGAGCGCGCCGGCTTCGAAGTGCGCGACGTGCACGTCACGCACTATGGCCGCGTCTGCCCTATCGAAACGCCTGAAGGCCCGAACATCGGCCTGATCAACTCGCTGGCCCTGTACGCCCGCCTGAACGAGTACGGCTTCATCGAGACGCCGTACCGCCGCGTGGTGGACGGCAAGGTGACCGACCAGATCGACTACCTGTCGGCCATCGAGGAAGGCAAGTACGTCATCGCCCAGGCCAACGCCGCGCTGGATGCCGAAGGCCGCCTGACCGGCGACCTGGTGTCGGCCCGCGAGAAGGGTGAATCCACGCTGCTGTCCGCCGAGCGCGTGCAGTACATGGACGTGTCGCCCGCGCAGATCGTGTCGGTGGCTGCCTCGCTCGTGCCCTTCCTGGAGCACGATGATGCGAACCGCGCACTGATGGGCGCCAACATGTCGCGCCAGGCCGTGCCCGTGCTGCGTCCGGAAAAGCCCATGGTGGGCACGGGCATCGAGCGCGTGGCGGCCGTGGACTCCGGCACGGTGGTGACGGCCAACCGCGGCGGTATCGTGGACTACGTGGATGCCACCCGCATCGTGGTGCGGGTGAACGACGACGAAGCCGTGGCCGGTGAAGTCGGCGTGGACATCTACAACCTGATCAAGTACCAGCGTTCCAACCAGAACACGAACATCCACCAGCGCCCGATCGTGAAGAAGGGCGACGTGCTGGCCAAGGGCGACGTGATCGCCGACGGTGCCTCCACCGACCTGGGCGAGATCGCCATCGGCCAGAACATGCTGATCGCGTTCATGCCCTGGAACGGCTACAACTTCGAAGATTCGATCCTGATCTCCGAACGCGTGGTGGCCGAAGACCGCTACACCTCGATCCACATCGAGGAACTGGTGGTGATGGCCCGCGACACGAAGCTGGGCGCCGAGGAAATCACGCGCGACATCCCGAACCTGTCGGAACAGCAGCTGAACCGCCTGGACGAGTCCGGCATCATCTACGTGGGGGCGGAAGTGCAGCCCGGCGACACGCTGGTGGGCAAGGTCACGCCGAAGGGCGAGACCACGCTGACGCCGGAAGAGAAGCTGCTGCGCGCGATCTTCGGCGAGAAGGCTTCCGACGTGAAGGACACCTCGCTGCGCGTGGACCAGGGCTCTTCGGGCACCGTGATCGACGTGCAGGTGTTCACGCGCGAAGGCATCCAGCGCGACAAGCGCGCCCAGCAGATCATCGACGATGAGCTCAAGCGCTTCCGCCTGGACCTGAACGACCAGCTGCGCATCGTGGAGGCCGACGCGTTCGACCGTATCGAGAAGCTGCTGAACGGCCGCGTGGCCAACGGCGGCCCGCAGAAGCTGGCCAAGGGCACGAAGATCGACAAGGCCTACCTGGCTTCCGTCGAGAAGTTCCACTGGTTCGACATCCGCCCGGCGGAAGACGAAGTGGCGACGCAGCTCGAGTCCATCAAGAACGCCCTGGAGCAGACGCGCCACAGCTTCGACCTGGCTTTCGAAGAGAAGCGCAAGAAGCTCACGCAAGGCGACGAGCTGCCTGCCGGCGTGCTGAAGATGGTGAAGGTGTACCTGGCCGTCAAGCGCCGCCTGCAGCCCGGCGACAAGATGGCCGGCCGCCACGGCAACAAGGGCGTGGTGTCCAAGATCGTTCCGGTCGAGGACATGCCCTACATGGCCGACGGCACGCCTGCCGACATCGTCCTGAACCCGCTGGGCGTGCCTTCGCGGATGAACATCGGGCAGGTGCTGGAAGTCCACCTGGGCTGGGCCGGCAAGGGCATCGGCCAGCGCATCGGCGACATGCTGCGCGACCAGGCCAAGGCGGCCGAGATGCGCAAGTTCCTGGAAGAGGTCTACAACTCGCGCGGCCGCAAGGAAGACCTGTCGGTGCTGAGCGACGACGAGGTGATGGCCATGGCCGCCAACCTGACCAACGGCGTGCCCTATGCGACGCCGGTGTTCGACGGCGCGTCGGAAGCCGAGATCAAGGACATGCTGAAGCTGGCCTATCCGGACGACATCAAGGAGCGCAAGGGCCTGACCGAGAGCCGTACCCAGGCCTACCTGTACGACGGCCGCACGGGCGAGCGCTTCGAGCGCCCGACGACCATCGGCTACATGCATTACCTGAAGCTGCACCACCTGGTGGACGACAAGATGCACGCCCGTTCCACCGGCCCGTACTCGCTCGTCACGCAGCAGCCGCTGGGCGGCAAGGCCCAGTTCGGCGGCCAGCGTTTCGGGGAGATGGAAGTGTGGGCGCTGGAAGCCTATGGCGCCTCGTACGTGCTGCAGGAAATGCTCACCGTGAAGTCCGACGACGTGCAGGGCCGTACCAAGGTGTACGAGTCCATCGTCAAGGGCGAACATGCGATCGAGGCAGGCATGCCCGAGTCGTTCAATGTGCTGGTCAAGGAAATCCGTTCCCTGGGCCTGGACATCGAACTGGAACGTTCTTAAGAAGTACTAGGAGATAGGGTTTATGAAGTCTCTACTCGACCTGTTCAAGCAATTCACGCCGGACGAGCATTTCGATGCCATCCGCATCGGCATGGCGTCGCCGGAGAAGATCCGTTCCTGGTCCTTCGGCGAGGTGAAGAAGCCCGAGACGATCAACTACCGCACGTTCAAGCCCGAGCGCGACGGCCTGTTCTGCGCCAAGATCTTCGGCCCGATCAAGGACTACGAGTGCCTGTGCGGCAAGTACAAGCGCCTGAAGCACCGCGGCGTGATCTGCGAGAAGTGCGGCGTGGAAGTGACCCAGACCAAGGTGCGCCGCGAGCGCATGGGCCACATCGACCTGGCCGCGCCCTGCGCGCACATCTGGTTCCTGAAGTCGCTGCCGTCGCGTCTGGGCCTGGTGCTCGACATGACGCTGCGCGACATCGAGCGCGTGCTGTATTTCGAAGCCTACGTGGTGACCGACCCTGGCATGACCCCGCTGAAGAAGTTCGGGATCATGTCCGAGGACGACCATGACGCGAAGCGCAAGGAATACGGCGACGAGTTCATCGCCAAGATGGGCGCCGAAGGCATCAAGGACCTGCTCGAAGGCATCGACATCGATCTGGAGATCGAGAAGCTGCGCGGCGACCTGACCGGCTCCGAAGTCAAGGTGAAGAAGAACGCCAAGCGCCTGAAGGTGCTGGAAGCGTTCAAGAAGTCCGGCATCAAGCCCGAGTGGATGGTGCTGGACGTGCTGCCCGTGCTGCCGCCGGACCTGCGTCCGCTGGTGCCGCTGGACGGCGGCCGCTTCGCGACCTCCGACCTGAACGACCTCTATCGCCGCGTCATCAACCGCAACTCGCGCCTGCGCCGCCTGCTGGAGCTGAAGGCTCCGGAGATCATCGCGCGCAACGAGAAGCGGATGCTGCAGGAAGCCGTCGATTCGCTGCTGGACAACGGCCGCCGCGGCAAGGCGATGACGGGCGCGAACAAGCGCGCGCTGAAGTCGCTGGCCGACATGATCAAGGGCAAGTCCGGCCGCTTCCGCCAGAACCTGCTGGGCAAGCGCGTCGACTACTCCGGCCGTTCCGTGATCACCGTGGGCCCGACGCTCAAGCTGCACCAGTGCGGCCTGCCGAAGCTGATGGCCCTGGAACTGTTCAAGCCCTTCATCTTCTCGCGCCTCGAGCAGATGGGCATCGCCACGACCATCAAGGCCGCGAAGAAGGAAGTCGAATCCGGCACGCCGGTGGTCTGGGACATCCTGGAAGAGGTCATCAAGGAGCATCCGGTCATGCTGAACCGTGCTCCGACGCTGCACCGCCTGGGCATCCAGGCCTTCGAGCCGATCCTGATCGAAGGCAAGGCCATCCAGCTGCACCCGCTCGTCTGCGCGGCCTTCAACGCCGACTTCGACGGTGACCAGATGGCCGTCCACGTGCCGCTGTCGGTGGAAGCGCAGATGGAAGCCCGCACGCTGATGCTGGCCTCCAACAACGTGCTGTTCCCCGCTTCCGGCGAGCCTTCCATCGTGCCTTCGCAGGACGTGGTGCTGGGCCTCTACCACGCCACCCGCGACAAGATCAACGGCAAGGGCGAGGGCCTGGTGTTCGCCGACACGGGCGAAGTCCAGCGCGCGCTGGACGCCGGCCAGGTCGAGCTGCACGCCAAGATCAGCGTGCGCCTGACCGAATGGACCAAGGACAAGGCGTCCGGCGAGTTCGTGCCCTCGACCTCGCTGGTCGATACGACCGTGGGCCGTGCGCTGCTGTCGGAGATCCTGCCCAAGGGCCTGCCCTTCAGCAACATCAACAAGGCGCTGAAGAAGAAGGAAATCTCCAAGCTCATCAACGTGAGCTTCCGCAAGTGCGGCCTGAAGGAAACCGTGGTGTTCGCGGACAAGCTGCTGCAGAACGGTTTCCGCCTGGCCACGCGCGCCGGCTTCTCCGTGGCGATCGACGACATGCTCGTGCCGCCGCAGAAGACCGAGATCCTGGCCCGTGCCGAAGCCGAGGTGAAGGAGATCGAGCAGCAGTACGTCTCCGGTCTCGTGACCGCCGGCGAGCGCTACAACAAGGTGGTGGACATCTGGGGCAAGGCCGGCGACGACGTGTCCAAGGTGATGATGGACCAGCTCAAGGTCGAGAAGACCACCGACCGCCACGGCAAGGAAGTGAACCAGGAGTCCTTCAACGCCATCTACATGATGGCCGACTCGGGCGCCCGGGGTTCCGCCGCGCAGATCCGCCAGCTGGCCGGCATGCGCGGCCTGATGGCCAAGCCGGACGGCTCCATCATCGAGACCCCCATCACGGCGAACTTCCGTGAAGGCCTGAACGTGCTGCAGTACTTCATCTCCACCCACGGCGCCCGGAAGGGCCTGGCGGATACGGCGCTGAAGACCGCGAACTCCGGCTACCTCACCCGCCGCCTGGTGGACGTGACGCAGGATCTCGTGGTGACCGAAGAGGACTGCGGCACGACCAACGGTTCGGTGATGCGCGCCATCGTCGAGGGCGGTGAAGTGATCGAGTCGCTGCGCGAGCGCGTGCTCGGCCGCTCCACGGCCGAAGAGGTGCTGCACCCCGAAACCCGCGCCGTGCTGGTGCCGGCCGGCCAGATGCTGGACGAAGACACCCTCGAAGAGCTGGAAGCCGCCGGCGTGGACGAGGTGAAGGTGCGCACCGCGCTGACCTGCGAAACCCGCTACGGCCTCTGCGCCAAGTGCTACGGCCGCGATCTGGGCCGTGGCGGCCTGATCAACCTCGGCGAAGCCGTGGGTGTGATCGCTGCCCAGTCCATCGGTGAACCCGGCACGCAGTTGACCATGCGTACGTTCCACATCGGTGGTGCCGCGTCGCGCGCCGCCATCGCATCGACCGTGGAAGCGAAGTCCAACGGCGTGATCGGCTTCAACGCCACGATGCGCTACGTGACCAACAGCAAGGGCGAGCTGGTGGTGATCGCGCGCTCGGGCGAGGTCATCATCCAGGACGAGCACGGCCGCGAGCGCGAGCGCCACAAGGTGCCGTACGGCGCGACGCTGACGGTGAAGGCCGACCAGCAGGTCAAGGCCGGCACGATCCTGGCCAACTGGGACCCGCTGACGCGACCGATCATCACGGAATTCGCCGGCCAGGTGAAGTTCGAGAACATCGAGGAAGGCCTCACCGTCGCCAAGCAGGTGGACGATGTGACCGGTCTGTCCACGCTGGTCGTGATCGATCCGAAGCGCCGCGGCTCCGCCAAGGTGGTGCGCCCGCAGGTGAAGCTCGTCGATGCGAACGGCGCCGAGGTGAAGATCCCCGGCACCGACCACTCGGTGACGATCGGCTTCCAGGTCGGCGCGCTGATCCAGGTGCGCGACGGCCAGGACGTGGGCCCCGGCGAAGTGCTGGCGCGTATTCCGGTCGAAGGCCAGAAGACCCGCGACATCACCGGGGGTCTGCCGCGCGTGGCCGAGCTGTTCGAGGCCCGCTCGCCCAAGGACAAGGGCATGCTGGCCGAGATCACCGGCACGGTGTCCTTCGGCAAGGAAACCAAGGGCAAGGTGCGCCTGCAGATCACCGATCCGGACGGCAAGGTCTGGGACGAGCTGGTGCCCAAGGAAAAGAACGTGCTGGTCCACGAAGGCCAGGTGGTGAACAAGGGCGAGCTGATCGTCGATGGTCCGGCCGATCCGCAGGACATCCTGCGCCTGCTGGGCATCGAGGAACTGTCGCGCTACATCGTCGATGAAGTGCAGGACGTCTATCGCCTCCAGGGTGTGAAGATCAACGACAAGCACATCGAGGTGATCGTTCGCCAGATGCTGCGCCGCGTCGTGGTCGAGAACCCGGGCGAGTCGGGCTACATCGCCGGCGAGCAGGTCGAGCGTTCGGAGATCCTCAACACCAACGAACAGCTGCAGTCCGAGGGCAAGATCCCCGCGACCTACAGCAACGTGCTGCTGGGTATCACGAAGGCATCGCTGTCCACCGATTCGTTCATCTCGGCCGCTTCCTTCCAGGAAACGACCCGCGTGCTCACCGAGGCTGCCATCATGGGCAAGCGCGACGAGCTGCGTGGCCTGAAGGAGAACGTGATCGTGGGCCGCCTGATCCCGGCGGGTACCGGCCTGGCCTACCACCAGGCACGCAAGGCCAAGGAAGCCATGGACGACGCCGAGCGCCGCGCCATCGCCGAGGCCGAGGCTGCCGAGATGGCCACCACGGGCTCCGACGAAGCTCCGGAAGTCGAAGGCTCCGGCGTGGAAAGCGGTTCGGCCGAGTAACCCACGGCCCTGCCTGCAAGCCGAACGGCCTGCCGCAACGCTCCCGCTCTGTCGCTCGTGGCAGGCCGGGAGCGTTTTTTCAGGCGCGGAGGCTGCTGGCCGCCGTGCCCTTTTCTTTTTGATTTCGCGTCTTCGCGGTGGTCCGCGGGGCGCCTGCCATTGCTGCGATGCTGACGACCTGGATTTTTCTGGCGGTGCTGCTGTTCTGGGCGGTGGGAGCCTACAACCGGCTGGTCCGGCTGCGCTCCGCCGCCATTCAGGCGTTCGGCGGCCTGGACGTGCATTTCGTGCGTATCACGGGCATGCTCGGCGAGTACGAGGCGGCGCAGAGTCCTGCGCTGCCCGCGCAGTCGGAGGTGCGCACGGCCCTGTGGGCCGCGACCACCCAATTCGGCGCATGCCTGGCCGTGGCGCGTGCGCGCCCGCTCGATGGCGGAGCCGCCGCGGCGCTGGCTGCTGCCCGCGAGGTCCTGCGCACGGCCTGGGCCGCGATGGCGCGGGCGGCGCGCGAACCGCGGGAAGGCGCTGCCGGGCCTGGCGGTGGCGGGGCGGGCATGCCGGATTCCCCGCCGCCGGCCATGGCCCCGGGCGAGGACGCCCTGGCGCTGTGGGAGCAGCGATGGCAGGAGCTCTGGGCCCACGCTGCCCTGGCCACCGGGCAGTTCAATGATGCCGTGGACTCTTACAACGGTGCCATCCGGCAATTCCCCGCCCGGCTGCTGGCCTGGCTTTTCGGTTTCCATGCAGCGCAGGCGCTCTGACGGCGTTTAGCGACGTTCCCGCCCTGCAGCGGACGCCACGGGCGTCTTCGCAGGGTGGTTGTTTCCCATCCTTCGCGCTTTCACGGCGCCCCTGACATGCCTGCATCCTCCCCGCATCCTTCCCCTTCCCGCCCGGATTCGCCCGGAGGGGCGATTCCCCTGTGGCGCCAGCTCGACGCGGTGGTGGATGCCGTGATGGCGGTGCGCGGCGGCCAGTCGGGTACCGCGGCCCTGGCGGCGGTGGACCCGGTGCTGCGCGCGGGCGTTCAGGCGCTGTTCTTCGCGGTGCTGCGCCAGCTGGGCCGTGCGGAGGCGTTGCGGGCGCAACTGGCCCCGCGGCGGCCCAAGCCGCGCGTGGATGCGCTGCTGTGCTCGACCCTGGCCCTGGGTTGGCAAGCGGGTGCTGCTCCCTATGAGCCGTTCACGCTCGTGAACCAGGCGGTGGAGGCGGCCAAGCGCCATGCCGCCACGCGCGGGCAGGCAGCTTTCGTGAACGCCTGTCTGCGCCGCTTCCTCCGCGAGCGCGATGCGCTGGTGGCCGCCACCGATTCGGATCCCGTCGCCCGGTGGAACCATCCCGCGTGGTGGATCGAGCGCCTGCGGAAGGACCATCCCGGCCATTGGGAGCAGATCCTGCGGGCCAACAACGCGCAGGCCCCGATGGCATTGCGCATCCACCGGGGCAAGGTGGACATGGCGGGCTACCTGGCCGCGCTGGAGGCTGTGGGCATGAAGGCCTGGCCGGCGACCGATACCGGTCTGGTCCTGGAGTCTCCGCAGCCCGTGCAGCGGCTTCCCGGGTTCGCCGACGGCCGGGTTTCGGTGCAGGATCTCGCGGCCCAGCAGGCCGCGCCCCTGCTGCTGTCAGGCCTGGACCTGGGCCGGCCGCTGCGGGTGCTGGATGCCTGCGCGGCGCCGGGCGGCAAGACCGCCCACCTGCTCGAGTATGCCGGTGCCGGATCGCCGGTCCACGTGACCGCGCTGGAGATCGACCCGCTGCGCAGCGCGCGCATCGGTGAAACGCTCCAGCGGCTGGGCCTGCGGGCGCAGGTGCTGGTGGCCGATGCCGGGCGCCCGGAGGACTGGTGGCAGCAGGCCTGCGGCGGAGAGCCCTTCGATGCCATCCTGCTGGACGCGCCCTGCACGGCGTCGGGCATCGTGCGGCGCCATCCGGACGTGCGCTGGCTGCGGCGCCCCGGGGACATCGCGCAGCTGGCCGCCCAGCAGGCGCGGCTGCTGTCCACGCTCTGGCCGCTGCTGCGGCCGGGCGGGCGCATGCTGTATTGCACCTGTTCCGTGTTCCGCGCGGAAGGCGATGACATGGTCCGGTCGTTTCTTGCGAACAACAATGATGCCCATTTGCTGCCTTCTCCCGGACATTTGCTGCCCCGGGATCCCGGCGATGGCGGCAGCGTCCGCGAGAATCCATCCCGTGAGCATGACGGTTTCTTCTACGCACTCCTGGGCCGGCAGCCCGCCTGAAGCCATGCCGGCGCAGGGTTGGCGCGCGCGCCTGCAGGCCGCATGGGGCTCGGCTTGGCGCCATGCCTGCTGGACGCTCCTGCTGTGCCTGGGGCTCTGGCTGTCCCTGCCGGGGCCGGCCGCCGCGCAGGCCGGAGCCGGCGAGATCACCGACCTGAAGCTGGAGGCAGCGGACACCGGCCTGTACCTGTCGGCCGCCCTGCATTTCGAGTTGCCGGACCTGGCGGAGGATGCGCTGCTCAAGGGCATCACTCTCTATTTCGTGGAGGAGGCCGAGGTGCTGCGGGAGCGCTGGTACTGGTCCGACAAGACCGTCGCGCGCGCCACGCGCTATCTGCGGCTGAGTTACCAGCCCCTCACGCGCCGCTGGCGGCTCAACCAGTCCACGATGCCGTTTCCGGCGAGCGGGCTGGGCGTGGCGCTGGGCCAGAGCTATGACGAGCTGGAGGAGGCGCTGTTGGCGATGCAGCGCATCGCCCGCTGGAAGATCGCCGATATCGACGACATCGACCGCCAGGCCGCGCACCTGGTGCACCTGCGCTTCCGGCTCGACATGTCGCAGCTGCCGAGGCCGTTCCAGATCGGCGCCATGGGGCGCTCCGGATGGGACCTCGCGATTTCCCGCACCGAACGCCTGGTCATCGAGCCGCAGCCATGAGCCCCTCTCCTTCCGATCCCGCCTCGCCCCGGGAACCCGTGACGGTCCGCAGCGGCCGGCAGGCCCGCGCCGCGCGCTGGGCGCTGGGCGTGTCCGTCGCCGTGATGAGCGCCATCGGCCTCGTGCTGCTGTTCCTGCTCACCGTCTCGACGAACAACCGGGCGATGTACGAACGCAACTACGCGTGGCTTTTCGGGCTGAACGTGCTGGTGGCGCTGCTGCTCTTCGCGGTGCTGGCCTGGGTGGCCGTGCGCCTGGCGGTGCGGCTGCGCAAGGGCCGCTTCGGCAGCCGGCTGCTGGTGAAGCTGGCGGGCATCTTCGGGCTGGTGGGGCTGGTGCCCGGGCTGCTGATCTACGTGGTGTCCTACCAGTTCGTGTCGCGGTCCATCGAGAGCTGGTTCGACGTGAAGGTGGAGGGCGCCCTGTCGGCCGGCGTGAGCCTGGCCCGGGCCACGCTGGACACGCTGGCCAGCGACATGGCGGCGCAGGCGCGCACGGCCAGCATCCAGCTGGCGCCGGTGCCGGATGCCGCCGCGGGCCTGGTGCTGGAACGCATCCGCGACCAGCTGGGCGCGACGGACGTGGTGCTTTTCAACTCGGCGGGGCAGCCGGTGGCGAGCGCCGGCCAGTCCCGCTTCGACCTCAATCCGGAGCGGCCGGCCCCGCAGCTGCTGCGCAATGCCCGGCAGCAGCGCTCCGCCTTCCAGATCGAGGGGCTGGACGAAGCCGCCGACCCGCAGGCCGTGCAGAACGCGCGGGTGAAGACGCTGGTGATGGTGGGCACCACGAGCGTGGGCCTGCTGGAAGAGCCGCGCTACCTGCAGGCCACGATGCGCCTGCCGCAGGTGGTGGTGGCCAACGCCCTGGCCGTGCAGGAGGCGAACCGTGAGTACCAGGAGCGCGCGCTGGCCCGCGGCGGGCTGCGGCGCATGTACATCGGCACGCTCACGCTCAGCCTGTTCCTGGCGGTGTTCGGCGCCGTGCTGCTGGCCGTTCTGCTGGGCCGGCATCTGGCGAGGCCGCTGCTGGTGCTCGCCGAGGGCGTGCGCGAGGTGGCCTCGGGCAACCTGAGCCCCAAGGCGGTACTGCAGACGGGCGACGAACTCGGCGGGCTGACACGCTCCTTCGCGGTCATGACGCAGCAGCTGGCCGATGCGCGGTCCGCGGTGGAGCGCAGCATGGGCGAGGTGGATGCCGCGCGCGCGCGCCTGCAGACCATCCTGGACAACCTGACGGCCGGCGTGATCGTGCTGGACGCGCAGGGCCGCATCCAGTCCACCAACCCGGGTGCCACCCGCATCCTGCGTGCGCCCATGGCGGCGTTCGAGGGCCGGCCGCTGGCGGAGGTGCCGGGGCTGGCGGCGTTCGCGGCGGCCGTGCAGGCACATTTCGACGCCTTCCTGGGCGACCGCGAGCAGCAGCACGGGCTGGACCACTGGCAGCACCCGTTCGACCTGCACGTGGGGGGAGGGGATCCCACCCATGCGGGGCCGGCCGGCAACGGAACGAGCCTGGTGGCGCGGGGCGCGGAGCTGCCCGACGCGCTGCGGCTGCTGGTGTTCGACGACATCTCCGAGATCGTCTCCGCCCAGCGGGCCCAGGCGTGGGGCGAGGTCGCGCGCCGGCTGGCGCACGAGATCAAGAACCCGCTCACGCCGATCCAGCTGTCGGCCGAGCGGCTGGAGATGAAGCTGACCGGCAAGCTGGGCGCCGCGGAGGAGGCGGTGCTGGCCAAGTCGGTCAAGACCATCGTCGATCAGGTGGATGCCATGAAGCGCCTGGTCAACGAGTTCCGCGACTATGCGCGGTTGCCCGCTGCCGAACTGCAGCGCCTGGACCTGAACGCGCTGGTGGGCGACATCCTGCACCTGTATGGAGCGGAGACCGCCACGGTGCCGGTGGAGTCCGAGCTCGACCCGCGGTGCCCGGCGATCGCCGGCGACGCCCAGCAACTGCGGCAGGTGATCCACAACCTGCTGCAGAACGCACAGGATGCGAGCGAGCAGCGTGCCCGTGAAGAGGGGGTGGCGCCCGCCCCGGTGCGCATCGCCACGCGCTGGAGCGAGACCTCGCGCCGGGTGCGCCTGACGGTGAGCGATGCCGGTACGGGCTTCCCGGCTCACATCCTGCAAAGGGCCTTCGAGCCCTATGTCACCACCAAGCCGCGTGGCACCGGCCTGGGCCTGGCGGTGGTGAAAAAAATCGCCGACGAACATGGGGCGCGCATCGATCTTTCCAATCGCGTGGAAGACGGCGTGGTCCGGGGGGCACAAGTGTCGCTATCATTCGCGCCTGAAACCCCCGTGGTTTATTAACAACAAGTTACACGCAGCCCGCAGCAGCATCCGTACCCATGGCAAATATATTGGTGGTTGACGACGAACTCGGTATCCGCGACTTGCTGTCCGAAATCCTGAACGACGAAGGGCACAGCGTGGACCTGGCCGAGAACGCCACCCAGGCCCGGGCCGCCCGGTCGGCGAACACCTACGACCTAGTCCTGCTCGACATCTGGATGCCCGATACCGACGGCGTTTCCCTGCTCAAGGAATGGGCGACCGCCGGGGTGCTGACCATGCCCGTGATCATGATGAGCGGGCACGCCACCATCGACACCGCGGTGGAGGCCACGCGCATCGGGGCTTTCTCGTTCCTCGAGAAGCCCATCACGCTGCAGAAGCTGCTCAAGGCCGTGGAGCAGGGCCTGGCCCGCACGGTGCCCGCGCCTGCGGCGGCCGCACCGGCCGCGGTGCCTGCGCCCTCCGCCACGCCAGCCTCGGCCGCCGCCGCCGTGCCCGCATCCGACGCACCCCAGGCCCCCGCAGCGGCCAGCGCGGGCGGGCCGGGGCTCGCCGCCAGCGGCCCCAGCTCCCACCAGGGGTTCGACCTCGACCGTCCGCTGCGCGAGGCGCGCGACGGCTTCGAGAAAGCCTACTTCGAGTTCCACCTGGCCCGCGAAGGGGGCTCCATGACGCGCGTGGCCGAGAAGACGGGGCTGGAGCGCACCCACCTGTACCGCAAGCTGCGGCAGCTGGGCGTGGACCTGGGGCGGAGCAAGCGCAGCCAGTGACGGGGTGGGGCGGACGAAGATTTCAGAAAATTCGCGGCCTGGGTTCCAGGGGGCGTTTTTTCTGGCTATAATTCAAGGCTCAGGCCCGGTAGCTCAGTTGGTAGAGCAGCGGATTGAAAATCCGCGTGTCGATGGTTCGATTCCGTCCCAGGCCACCAGAACGCAAAGTCCCTGATCTTTCACGAGGTCAGGGGCTTTTTGCTTGGGGCGAGATGCCTTCCGCAAGTCTCTATTGCCAGACCCTGCCTGCTCCCGGGCCCGGCTTATGCCGCGCCGCGTTGCGGCAGCAACGGCGACCGCGGCAAGAACCTGAACGCCGTGGACGCCGCCGCCAGCATGCCGGCGATGCAGAGCATCACCGCCCGGTAAGGATCATGGCCGTGGTGCTGCGCCCAGGCGGCCAGCAGCCCGGTCAGCCATTGCATCAGCGCCACCCCGAGGAACATCGACATGGTGTAGAGCGACAGCGCACGGCCCGTCATCCCGGCCGGGTAGGAGGAACGCACGTCGGCGTACTGGAGCACGCTGTAGCCCGACAGCAGGCCCATCGCGAAGATCAGCACGACCGTGGCCGCGGCATGGTGCAGGAACGCCATCAGCAGGAACAGGCCGCCCATGAGCAGCGAGAAGAAGGTGATCCACCGGCGGCGGCGCTGCGCACCCGGGTCCAGGCGGCCGAAGAGCGCCGGAACGAAGAGGGCGATCAGCGACAGCACCAGCGCCACATTGCCGCTCTCGACCAGCGAGAACCCGAACCGGCCCATCAGCAGCGGCCCCAGCCACAGGCCGCGCAGCGTCAGGAAGGCGGCGTAGCAGCACATGCCGAGGACCAGGATGCCCCAGGTGTGCGGCATGCGGAACAGGTCTGCGAAACGGCTGGCCGCCTGCCCCCAGGATTCTTTCGGCTGACTGTTGGATTGCGGCAGTTCCGGTTCATGCACGCGCAGGTAGATCAGCAGCCACGACAGCAGCGAGAGCGCCGCCAGCACCCCGAATCCCAGGCGCCAGCCGCCGTGCTGCACCAGCCAGGCCAGCGGCGTGCCCGTGAAGATCAGGCCCAGGCCGCCCACGCCCATTCCCACGCCCGAGAAAAACGCGAAACGCTGGGCGGGAAAGTGCCGGGCAATGAACACCGTGCAGGCCAGGAAAGCCGGCGAACAGCCCACGCCGATCAGCAACTGCCCGAGCATCAACCAGCCATAGCCCGGCGCAGCGGCGGATACCGCCGCGCCGATCACCGCCATGGGGAACGCCGTCAGCACCGTGCGGCGCAAGCCGTACAGGTCCATGCCGATGCCCATGAGCAGCTGGGCTACGCCGAACGACAGGCCGAACAGCCCGGCGAACGCCCCCAGGGAATCGGGCGAGATGCCGAAGTCGGCCTGCAGGCCCGTGGCAATGATGCTGGTGACCGTGCGGAAGGCCTGGCTCAGCGCGAAGCCCGACAGCAGGCACAGGAACATGGCCCACAGGGCGCGGGAGGGCGGGGCGGGGTCTGCCGCGGGTTCTGCGGTGGGGGTGGCGGGTTGGGGCACGGCAAGGGGGCTGGGCGGACGGCGGCGGGAGCGGGCCGGATGCCTCGAGCGGGAAGATACCAGCCTAGCGAATCTGCGCCCGGTTGGCGGTCACGCCGCGGACATGCGCGGGCACGGGCAGCTGGTCTGCCGTGTACCGTGAATCCGGGCATGCAACCTGCAGGCTGTATGTCGAATTTACGCAATCTAAGCGGTAAATTGGTTTTACAGCTTTGGCGCTGTAAGCCGCCCCCGGCCTTGCCGGGCCCGGGGCAGCACGTGCGTGCGACCTGACCCGTCGCCCGGCAGGCTTCAGTGCGGCAGGGCGATGCGCAACACATCGAAAGGCAGCAGAGGGGGCGGTGCCTTCTGTTTGTCGAGCTGCCCGTTCACCACCAGCAGCGCGGAGCCGTGCAGGGCGGCCGTGGTCGGGTACTTCAGGCGCGGATCGCGCAGGCGCTGCACGATGCGGCCGCTGCTCCAGTCGCCGGCGAGGGCGACGCGCACCAGCTCGTTGTTCGCATTGCGCATGACGTAGAGATCGCCCGGGCCTGCGAGCACGAGCCCGTCGCCGTTGCGCAGGTCGCCGCCTTCGAGGCGGACCTCGGCCACGTCGCGCGTGGCGGTGTCGATGCGCCAGAGCTGGCCTGTCGCATGCTGCACGGCGAGCAGGCGGCGGCCATCATCGGATGCCACGATGCCATTCAGGTTCATCTGGTTCGGCCGGTAGCGGACCGGCGTGTTGCGCAGGTCGAGCCACGGTTCCAGCGCGGCGGGCGCGCCGGGGGCCGTGGCGATGCGCCAGAGCACGGGCCGGAAGGAGTCGGTGACGTAGGCATGCTGCGGCGCGAGCGCGATGTCGTTGAGGAACGCCTGTCCATCCTTCGGGCCTTCGATGACGGCGAGCGTCGCGGCGCTCTGCAGGTCCACCACGGCCACGGTGTCGGTGGCGCCGCCCGCCACCCACAGGCGGCCATTGCCGTCCACCTTCATGCCGAGGGCGGCCTGGCGGCCCGGCGAGCCGCCGAGCTGGAAGCGCTCGGCCTTCTGCGTGCCCCGGGCGATGCGGTAGAGGTGGCCTTCGGTGCTGGAGCCGACGTAGGCGATGCCCGTGCGCGGATCGACCGCGATGCCTTCGGGATAGGCGTTGGCGCCTTCGATGGTGGCGCGGCCCTGCACCATGCTGGGCGCGGCCGGCTCGACCAGGCCGCAGGCCAGGCGGCCGCCGGAATTGCCGGCCGGATCGCTGGCGTAGTCGTCCTGCTTCTCGTGGACAACGAGGGTGCGGCCGAGCACCGAGGTCTTGCCCGCCAGCAGGGTCACGTGGGGGTTGGTGAAGCGCAGCGATCCCTTGCCGTCTGCGCCCACCTGGATGTTGGGCGCCTCGCCCGCATGCGCCTCGTGCGGCGACTGGGCCGGGCGGCCGTGGTTGCGCGTCATGTAGGGATCGAAATGGCCGCCCGCGGCGCCGAAATCGACCACGCGGCCCGTGGCCGCATCGGGCCCGGGGGCGCATTCGCCGTTCGCGTGGATGTGGAAGCCGTGCAGGCCCGGGGCCATGTCCTGCACGTCGATCGCGATCTCCACGCCGCCGCCCTGCGGCAACTCCGTGAGCAGGGCGCGGCCGGCCGGGGCGCCCGCGGCGGTTTTCAGCAGGACGACGGCCGAGGTCGCGTCGGGCGCGCCCATGTCGGTCGCCGTGCCGGCGCTGCCGGGAATGCCGATGGCGCCCTGGGCGGGGGGCATGTCGTAGTTCTGCAGGGCGGCGCAGCCTCCGAGCAGCAGGGCGGCGGTGCCCGTGGCGCAGGCACCAGCGAGGGAGGAAAGTCGGAAGGAGTGGTTCATGGCGGCACGCAGGGAATGTGGAGGAGGGGCGAGGGCCGCCGGTCAGCGACTGCCGTGGCTGATGCGGTAGATCACGCCGTTCTGGTCCTCGGCGAGCAGCAGGGCGCCGTCGCGCGCCTGGGCGAGGCCCGCGAGGCGCCCGAATTGCGCGGGCCGGCGTGCCTTGTCCTGCTCCGCGGGTGCGGCCGCGGGGCCGGGCTGCGATGCCACCGCGGCGGGCGTGGACATGAGCCAGCCCGCGGCGAATTCCTCCGTGCCGGTGGGGCGGCCTTCGGCATCGAAGCGCACCCGCACCACGTTGTAGCCGCTGGGCTGCGAGCGGTTCCACGAGCCGCGGAAGGCGACGAAGGCATCGCCGCGGTACTGCTGCGGGAACTGCTCGCCCGTGTAGAAGACGAAGCCGATCGGCGCGGCATGGGCGGTGTACTGCAGCAGCGGTACCTCGGTCGTGGGGCAGAAATCCGCCTTGGTGGTGTTCGGCGGTTCGTTGACCTGGAACTTCGTCACCTGGCGGTCGCCCCAGCAGTAGGGCCAGCCGTAGTGCTTGTTGGGGAGGATGGCGTTGAGCTCTTCGGGCGGCGTGTCGTCGCCCTGGAAGTCGGAGCCGTGGTCGAAGCCGTAGAGCACGCCGGTGCGCGGATGCCAGCCGAAGCCGATGGTGTTGCGCAGCCCCTGCGCCACCACTTCGCGGCCCGAGCCGTCCGGGCGCATGCGCAGCATCGTGGCCGATTCGCCGTTGGTCTCGCGGCAGTTGTTGCAGGTGGAGCCCACGGTGAGATAGAGCCAGCCATCAGGCCCGAAGGCGATCGTGCGGTTGGGGTGTTGGCCGGCATCGGGCAGGTCGTCGGCGAGGATGCGCGGGGCCGAGAGCGTGCCGTCCGGCTGCACGTCGGCCACCATCAGCTTCTTGTCGGTCACGAGGTAGAGCCTGCCGTCGCGCAGCGCGAGGCCGTGCGCGTACTTCGCGTTCTGCAGCACCACCTTCTGCTGGTCCGCGCGGCCATCGCCATCGCTGTCGCGCAGCCACAGCACGTCGCCCTGCTCGCGGCGGCTGGCGTACACGTCGCCATTGGGCGCGACGGCCAGCCAGCGCACGTTGTGCAGGTCCCTGGCGAACACCGAGACCTTGAAGCCGGCGGGTACGCGCAGCTGCCCGAGCAGCGATTCGTCGAAGCGCACGGGCGTGGGTTCGAGCACGCCGCCCGTCACCGTGGTGGGGCCGTCGCCGGGCGGCAGCTGCGCCTGCGCGGCGAAGCTGCAGGCGGCGAGGGAGAGGAGGGCGGCGGCACGGAGCGGGAAGGTGTGGGAGGGCATGGGGCGGCTCGCTGGAGGGCCCACCGGGCAGTGGACGGGGGCGGCGGAGGGGAGGTCTGCCCACGCATTTTTCGAGTCCTGTCCATTGCCCGTCGGTCGGCAAGGAGCCTCCTGCTGTGTAGGAGCGGCTGCGTTCCCCCCGCGTTTTCGTAACAGCGGTCAGCGGCTGGCAGGAAACGACAGCCTGTCAGTGGTCTGCCGCGGCAGGGCTGGACGGTGCCGGTGGCTGTGACGGGGGCGGCGCGGGAGGAAGGTCTCCGGGCGGACGTGGCAGTTCATCGGGGACCTGGTGCAAGGGGTGGTGTGCGGGATCGGTGGCCATGGGGGTGTCTCCTGGACGTAGATATGTGGGCGGTCGTGGACTGCCCACTATCGAGGCGTGTCGGGCCAGGTCGCGTAGGACTGCCGCGCCTGTACCTGCATGCATCAAAGAAGCAGGCGGATCACCGGCCTTGCTGCTCTTCCCAAGCGAGAGCGAGGCGGGCACCACGTGGTCCTTTCAGGCCAGCCCTTGCGTCCTGCATATCGCACCTGCTTCAGATGCCCGGCAAAACAAGGAAACCATAGGGCAGTCGTTCAGCGGCCCGCTTCTGGCGGAAGGCGTCAGCCCGTGGATGACCGAGGGACTCAAGCAACTTAAAGCCTTCGGTTACACCATCGGGGCACTCCGCCGGACGGCACTCCAACGGCGAAAGGCCTGACCGTGCGGGCTACCTTGACGCGGGCATACACTTGGCATGTCTGCACGGAGATTTGCAGCATGGTGGCGGTGAAAGCCGAATTCGCGGATCGCAACGGTGTGCTGCAGCAGAAGTATTACCGCGCCCATGGCGGCAAGACCAATATGTGGGGGCACAAGGCGAGTACGTGAGGACGCTCAACTATGGCACCACCGGGAGGATAGAAGGCTGTCATGCGTTACTGGTGGGTCAATCAAAACCAAACATATCGTCATGAGGTGCGGGGCGGGTATCTTTGGTCGCCCAAGCGCAAGGCCAACCAAGCAAGGAACCCGTTTTATGACTTCATGCGCGAGGTGGCTCCTGGCGATGTGGTCTTCTCATTTGCGGACACCGTGATTCGAGCCATCGGCATCGCGCAATCGCATGCGTACGAGGCCCCGAAGCCGTTGGAGTTTGGACAGACCGGGGCCTACTGGGATCGGATCGGCTGGCGCTTGGATGTGCATTTCCATCCCCTTCGGGCGCCTGTGCGGCCCGCCTCCCACATGGCGGTGCTGGCACCACTGCTACCGGAGCGATACGCCCCTTTGCGGCCCAACGGAGTGGGGTTGCAGAGCGTGTACCTGACGCGCCTTCCTGAGCGTCTGGCGGCGGCCTTGATCGATCTGCTGGGTGCTGAAGCCCATGATTTGGTGAAAGGCTTCCGTGTCGCAGACAGATCCGAAATAGTCGGCTCTGCGGTGGGGCTTGTTGAATGGGAAGAGCACGAGCTTCAACGGGTCCAAACCGACGCCAGCTTGCCCGAAACAGACCGCCAGGCGTTGGTGCTGGCGCGCAGAGGCCAAGGCGCCTTTAAGAGGCATGTCATGGCTATAGAGCGAGCCTGCCGGATCACGGGTGTGACAAGGGAAGAGCACCTCCGCGCCAGTCACTGCAAACCCTGGCGAGATGCCACGAACGAAGAGCGGCTCGATGGTGAAAATGGTCTGCTGCTTACCCCAAGCATGGATCATCTGTTCGACCGTGGGTTCATTGCGTTCGACGACGATGGGCAGGTGATTTTTTCTCCTGTGGCGGACCAGGATTCGCTGGTCCGCATGGGGCTTGATCCCCGGCAGCCTTGGAATGTCGGTGCCTTTTCAAGCGGGCAGAAGCGCTTCCTCGAATTCCATCGCGAGAATGTGTTGCTGCGCTCCAGCTTTTTGGAGCATCTATGAAATGGCCGGGGGCTCTCGGTATGGCGCGGAAATGCATGGACAGCAAAGCCGGGGGCTTTTTGCTTGGTGGGTGCGGCTTGGCTCGGTCTCGGGAGATCGTGAGCGAGCCATGCGCCTGTGATCAAGGGAGGCTGGCGGCTTCCGAGAGAAATTTTTCTGCCTGGCCCCGCATGCCTTTCGCGATCGGGTCCCAGATGCGCTCGGGAAAGCTCCGGGGCAGTTGCGCTTCCACGGACTCGAGGGCCTGACCGACGCCACCGACCAGGTCCTGCATCGCCTTCCAGATCGGAGGGCCGCCGTTTTTCATGGCGAGGGCATGCCAGTGCCGGGCCCGGATGGTGTGTATCTCGTAGTGCGTGTTTTTCGAGCGCAGCGCCATGGCGAGGCGCACATCGCGCAAATGCAGTTGCCCCCTTTTCCTGCCCACGTAGGGCCAGACGGAAAGTACGTCGTACAGGGGCGCCATGTCGTAGGCATTGCCCTGGCGCAGGAAAATCGAAAAGTTCTTCGCATGGCCGTCGGGCGCTGCCATGAGCCAAAAGGCCAGTTGGGCCAACTGGAAAGCCATGCGGTCCATGTCCGCATCAGCGCTTCCGGCCAGCAGCGTGAGGCCAGTCGCGACGGACGGCCCGCCATCGCTTTCGTACTTCAAATGTGAGGGCAGGCCCAGCGCCTGGCAGAAGTCTTCCTGGGGAAGCCGGGCGATCCACTTGCCGCCGTCCATCCATTCGCGGTCGAAGCGCTCCACGATCAGGGCTTTCTGGTCGCCGAACGTGGCCATTTCGGTGCGCGCCATGGGCAGGCCGAGCGCCTGGACGATCTGCGCGCACAGCCATTCGTTTTCGACAGAGTCGAACATGTCCACCTGGGTGGTGTTGGCGATCACGCCGAGCGGGAGCTTGAAGATGTGGGTGCTCGGGGTGGCGCCGACGGGACTGCACCACTGGCCGTTGACCTGCACGAAGGCGGTTTTTTCCTGGGCTCCGGCCAGGGAAATACGGAAGGGCCGAGCTTCATTGGCATGCCGCGCGACCGGGTCATCGGGCACTGCACGGAGCGCTGCCGCGACCTGTTCGTCGGTCAGCGGCTCGCCTGCCACACGGTTCCACCCGTCCGGGGTCGTTCCTTCCGGAAGCAGCTGCACGGCACCAACGCAGTCACGGCCGATGGCCTCCAGCAAGGTGAACGTATCGCGTGCCCTGGTCTTGAATCGCCGGGCGATGCGCTCTCGGATCCGTTCGTTGTCAGGCAGGAGGTTGTCGAAGTAGTTCGCGACGACCTCTCCCTTGATCTCCAGGGTGCGGGTGAGGGGTAGCGACAAAGACAGGGGCCGGGATTTTTCGGACTCCAGCCATGAGGGGGCGTACGAGAAGCTGTGGGCTCCTCTGTGGACCTGCCAGGTGCCGACGAATTCGCCATTCATCCACGCGTCGAGCGCCACCATTACCAAGAGCCCTTCTTGGGCCGTATGACAAAGTTGCGCCCGGATGTCGGTGTGACATCGGTGTTCGGGTTGGCGTCTCGCAGCGCTTGCGCGTCCGACGGGGGCTTTGCGCCAGCGCGGCTGACGAGAACCGATTTCGCCTGGAACCGGCCACCGCCAGCCAAGGGCTGCTTGCGCCACTGGCCAGCCGGTGTGCTGTTGACTGGCGATTGCCTGGCCGGCTTGCGGGGCTTGTTTGCAGGAGCGTTGGGGGGAGGGGGCGTATCCGGCTGGCCTGCGATCACTTCGGGGGCGTCATCTCTCACCACCAGGGAGGTGCGCAACGCCGAGAGCACTTTCATCAATTGATCGACGCTGACGGCGCCAGGATTGCCTTCGATCTCGGCGATGCGGGCCTGTCCCACGCCGAGCAGCCGCCCGAGCGCGGCCTGGGTGAGGCCGCGCGCCTTTCGGAGCGCGCGCAGGTGCTCACGGAGTTGGCTGGTCAGGTGAATGGGATAGTCCATGGGGCATCTATATCGGTTCGTGCCAATATATCTACCAAAGCCAGTTTTTGCAAGATATTGGATTTGGTGTATGAATGGCGGTTATTGGAGATGCCCAGTAATTCATGCCTCGTCTGGCGAGTGACCGATTCATCGGACCACGGCGCACGAGCCTGGGGCTGCAGGAACGCTTCATCGCGGAGCTGGGGACCGAGTGATCGTCCGAGGTGTGCGTCCCCGCGGCTTCAATCCGGCCAGGCGTCCCGGCCGTGTTCCCTCCGCAATTCCTCGGCCCTGCTGCGTATCGCCTCACGCTCCTGCGGCCGCATCGTCTCCAGCCGCGCCAGCTGTGCCGCCATGCGGGGCACGTCTGCCAGCAGTTCCCGGTGCCTGAGCAGGAAGTCCCTGTAGAGCGTGGTGAAGGGGCAGGCCGTGTCGCCCAGGAAGGCATCCGGGTCGTGGCGGCAGGTGGCGCAGGGGCCGCCCATGCGCTGGATGTACTTGCCCGTGGCGATGTAGGGCTTGCTGGCCATCAGGCCGCCGTCGGCGTACTGGGACATGCCGAGGGTGTTGGGCAGTTCCACCCATTCGACGGCATCGACATAGACGGCGAGGTACCACGCGTGCACGGCCTGGGGCCGCACGCCCAGCAGCAGGGCGAAGAGGCCGGTCACCATGAGGCGCTGGATGTGGTGGGCGTAGCCGTGGTCCAGCGTTTGCCGGATGGCCTGGCGCAGGCATGCGAAGGGGGTGTCGCCGGTCCAGTACCAGGCGGGCAGGGGTGCGTCGGCACCGAGCGCGTTGCGGTCCCGGTAGGACGGCATTTCGGTCCAGTAGATGCCGCGCACGTATTCGCGCCAGCCCAGGATCTGGCGGATGAAGCCCTCGGCGCTGGCCAGCGGGACACGGCCGCTCCGGTAGGCGGCCTCAGTGGCCGCGACCACCTCGCGCGGATGGATCAGCTTCAGGTTGAGCGCCGCGGAAAGGTGCGAGTGGTAGAGCCAGGGCTCGCCCGGCCACATGGCGTCCTGGAAGGGGCCGAACGCCGGCAGCCGGTGGTCCACGAAGTCTGCGAGCGCATGCAGGGCCTGGGCGCGGGTGACCGGCCAGGCGAAGCTCTCCAGTGCCCCCGGATGGTCGCCGAAGCGCCGGGCGACCATTTGCAGCACCTCGCGGGTGATGGCGTCGGGCTCGAAGCGGCAGCGCCCGGGCACCATGCCCGGCCCCTGCGGACCGAAGGGGCGCCGGTTGTCCTTGTCGTAGTTCCAGGCGCCGCCTTCGGGCTGGCGGCCGTCCATCAGGATGCCGTGGCGGCGGCGCATGGCGCGGTAGAAGGTTTCCAGGCGCAGCGGCCGTCCGGCCAGCTGGCGCCGGAAGTCGGCGAATTCCCGCACGGTGGCGAAGAAGTGGCGGTCGGGCCGGGTTTCCAGCGGCAGCCCGGCGTCGGCCGCGACGGCGGACAGCGCCTTCCAGACGCGCCAGTCCCCGGGCGCGGTCATCACGAGGCGCCGCGGCCGGTGCGTGCGGATCGCCGCGCGCAGCGCATCGGCCAGGGTTCGGCAGGCGGGCTCGCGGTCGTCGTCCAGGCGCCGGTAGTCCAGGGGGCGGCCCAGTGCCCGCAGCGCCTGCGCGAAATGCCGCATGGCCGCCAGAAAGAGGGCAATGCGCGGCCGGGAGGACCAGACGTGCGTGGATTCCTCTTCCACTTCCGCCATCCACGCCATGTCCTGCCGCGGGTCGAAGCCGTCGAAGGCCGCTGCGTCCGGATCGAGCTGGTCGCCCAGCACGAGCACCAGGGCGCGCACCGGCCGGGCGGTTGTCGTCGTGGCGGGCGCCGGTGATTCCATGCCCGGGAATATAGGCGGCCCGGAAGCCGCAGCGGAAGCAGGGCGTTTGGATGGCGGGTTAAGATGACCGCAACGCTCCGGGGTGCACGCTTGTGCTGAGATCCACACCCGAGAACTTGAACCGGGTCATTCCGGCGGAAGAAGAGCTGTCACCACCATCCTCCAGCCTCCGCAGGCGCGCCGCGTGGCGTGCACGGCATGGCCGGCGTGGCCTTCGGAGCATCGTTCACAGGTCACGAAGGAAGAAGCTCCATGGACAAGGTCGCTGCGCTGGTCGCGGACATCCTCGCATTCATCGCGATGGAGGAAGAAGGCGGCTGCACCGACGCACAGTTCGATACGCTGGCCCTGCGGCTGTTCGCCCACCAGTATTCCGCCAACCCCGCCTACCGCACCTTCTGCCAGCGCCGCGGCGCGACGCTGCGCAGCGTGGAGCGCTGGAGCGATATCCCCGCGGTGCCGATCGATGCCTTCAAGGCGACGGAACTGCGCAGCGAGCCGCCGCGGCCGGACGAGCGCGTGTTCATGACCAGCGGCACGACCCGGGGTGCAGAGGCGCGTGGGCGGCATTTCCACCCGCGGCTCGATGTGTATGACCTGTCGATGGCGCGCAATTTCCAGCGGCGTTTCATGCGCGGGGCCGGGCCCATGCCGATGGGCATCCTGTTCCCCGACGAGCATTTGATGCCGAATTCGTCGCTGGCGCACTACCTGGCGCTGGCGCGGGCCGTGTTCGGCAGCCCGGTCAGCCGGCATTTCGTGGGCGCGCACGGCATGCACGTGGTGAGCCTGTGCGCGGCGCTGGAGGCCGCGGAGCGCACCGGCACGCCGTATGCGCTGCTGGGCGCGAGCTACAGCTTCGTCCATTTGATGGAGGCGCTGCACGAGAAGGGCCGCCGCTTCCAGCTGCCGCCGGGCAGCCGCGTGCTGGACACGGGCGGCTACAAGGGCCTGTCGCGCGAGGTGCCGCCGGAGGATTTCTACGCCGGGCTGTCGTACACGCTGGGCGTGCCGCGCGAGCTGTGCATCAACATGTACGGCATGACGGAGCTGAGCACGCAGTTCTACGACGACGGCAATGCCGTGGTGCCCTCGGTCAAGTCCGGGCCGCACTGGATCCGGTCGCGGCTGGTGGACCCGGCCACGGGACGTGACGTGCCGCCCGGCGAGCGCGGCATCCTCGTGCATTGCGACCTGGCCAACTACAACTCCGTGACTACCATCCTGACCGAGGACGTGGGCGAGTGGGCCGAGGGCGGCTTCCTGCTGCTGGGCCGGGCCGAAGGCGCGCAGGCCAAGGGCTGTTCGCTGGCGGTGCAGGACTTCATGCGGGCCACCGGGAAATGACACCCCAGGCGGCCCCCGCGGGCACCGCGGTGCAGCGGGTGCGGGCGGGCTACCTGCCCGGCATCGACGCGCGGGACGTGGCCTGGCAGGTGCTGCCCTTCGTCCAGGGCGCCGCCCGGCTGGAGGTGGAAGTGCCCGTGCTCACGCCCGCGCAGATGGACGCGCTGGCCCGCCGCGTGCGCGAAGCGGCCGCCCGCCATCTGCAGCCCATGGCGGTGGAGCAGGTCATCGATGTGATCGACCGTGCCATCGCCCGCCTGCTGGACCGCAGCGACCCGGTGCGGCGGCAGGCCGAGGCGCTGCTGCCCATCGTGAGCGGCTACGACGCCGAGATGGTGCGGCTGGGGCTGACGGGCTTTTTCAAGACCTTCCGCGCGCCGCAGCTGCGCCGTTTCGTGGCCGAGGACTTTGCCAATCCGCTGGTGCTCGATGGTTTCCAGCCAGCGCCTAAGGGCGGCGCGGTGCGCGCCTTCGGGCCGGGCCTGCTGGTGCACAGCTGGGCGGGCAATGTGCCGGCGCTGGCGCTCTGGAGCTTCGTGTGCGGCCTGCTGGTCAAGGCCGGCAGCATCGGCAAGCTGCCCAGTGCCGAGCCGCTCTTCGCGGGCTGGTTCGCGCAATTGCTGGCCGAGGTGCATCCGCCACTGGCCGACTGCTTCGCCGTGGTGTGGTGGAGGGGCGCGGGCGGCGACGATGCCGCGGCGCTCTATGCCCGGGCCGATACGGTGCTGGCCTATGGCGGCAACGATGCGCTGCATGCCATCCAGCGGCGCCTGCCCGTGACCACGCGCTTCCTGCCGCACGGGCACAAGCTGGGTTTCGGCATCGTTTCGGCCGCCGCGCTGGATGCACTCGATGCGCCGGCCGTGGCGCGCCGGGCCGCGTGGGACGTGATGCGCTACGACCAGCAGGGCTGCTACTCGCCGCATGTGTTCTACGTGCAGCGCGGCGGCGCCGTGTCGCCGCGCGGCTTCGCGGGCTACCTGGCGGGCGAGCTGGCGCAGTTGCACCGGCGCTTTCCGCGACGGGCGCTGGATGTGGAGGAATCCGCCGCCGTGGCCAGCTGGCGGCAGGCGCTGGAATGGCGGGGCCTTTCGGTGGCCGGAGGCGCCGCCGCCGACGAACTCATCGGCACGCCCGATGACCCCTGGAGCGTGGCGTACTGCGACGCCCTGCGGCCGCTCGCGCCCACGGCGCTGCAGCGCAGCGTGCAGGTGGTGGCCGTGGATGCGCTGGACGAGGTGCCGCGTGCCATCGCCGGCCACGGCCCCTTGCTGCAGACCGCGGGCGTCGCGGCCACGCCGGAAGAACTGCGGTACCTGGCCGCGCTGCTGGGGGCGGCGGGCGTCACCCGCATCAGTGCCATCGGCGCGATGAGCGTGCCCGAGGCCGGCTGGCATCACGACGGCCGTTTCAACCTGCTGGACCTGGTGCGCATGGTGGAGATCGAGCAATCCGCCGAAAGCGCCGCAGAGACTTTCGCGCCGTATGCCGACTGAGACCGCTGCGATGGACGGCGCCGGGCTGGGGGGCGGCGAGGCCTTTCTCGACATCGAGCAGGCCGTGTTCGCCTACCCCGGTCGCGCGCCGGTGGTGGATGGCGTGAGCTGGCGCATAGCCGCGGGCGAGGTGCATTGCCTGGTGGGCCGCAGCGGCTGCGGCAAGACCACGCTGCTGCAGCTGGCCGCGGGCCTGCTGCGCCCGCGGTCGGGCCATGTGCGCGTCCAGGGCCGGGATGTGGTGGCGCCCGGCCCGCAATTGGGTTTCATGTTCCAGGCGCCCACGCTGCTCGAATGGCGCAGCGCCATCGACAACGTGCTGCTGCCCGTGTCGCTGCAGCGCCGGCCGCAGGCGGCCGATGTGGAGCGCGCGCAGGCGCTGCTGGACCAGCTGGGGCTGGGCGCCCATGCGCGGCAGCATCCGCGCCAGCTCTCGGGCGGCCAGCAAAGCCGCGTGGCGCTGGCGCGCGCGCTGGTGCTGGAGCCCGCGCTGCTGCTGCTCGACGAGCCTTTCGCGGCGCTGGACGCCATCACCCGCGCCGAGCTGCAGGACGACCTGCTGCGCACCTGCCGGCAGCGGGGCACCACCGTGCTTTTCGTGACGCACGACATCACCGAGGCCGTGTACCTGGGCGACCGCATCGCCGTGCTGCAGGCGGGCCGCGTGGCGGACGACATCCGCATCGACCTGCCCGCGCCGCGCACCCAGGCCATGCGGCACGACGCGCCCTTCAACCGCCTGTGCGCGCGCGTGCGCGCCGGCCTGGACGGGGTGGGCGCATGAGTGCATCCCGCGAGCAGGGCGCCCCTTCGACTGCCTGGCCGTACCGCGCCCTGGGCACCGCGCTGCTGCTGGCGCTGCTGGGCGCGTGGGAATGGGTGGCCCGGCATTCGGGGCTCTCGGCGCTGGTGCTGCCCGCGCCCTCGGCCATCGCGGCATCGCTCTGGCAGGGGCTGTGCACGGGCTATTTCGTGCCCCATGTGCGCGCCACGCTGGCGGCGCTGCTGCTGGGGCTGGCGGGCGGGGGGCTGGCGGGTCTGGCGATCGGCATCGCGCTGGCCGAATCGCCGCTGCTGGAGCGCGTGCTGCGGCCCTACGTGGTGGTCAGCCAGGTGGTGCCCAAGCTGGCGCTGGCGCCGTTGTTCGTGCTGTGGTTCGGCTTCGGCATTCCATCCACCGCGCTCATCACCGGTCTGATCTGTTTCTTCCCATTGATGGAAAACACCTTCACCGGGCTGCGGCAGGCCGATGCGCAGCGCCTGCAGCTCTTTCGCATGCTGGGCGCCACGCGCTGGCAGACGCTGCTGCGCCTGAAATTGCCGCTGGCGCTGCCGGCCATCCTGGCGGGCCTGCGCATGGCCGTGGTGCTGGCGCTGGTGGGGGCGGTGGTGGGCGAGTTCATCGGCGCCAGCCGGGGCCTGGGCGCGGTGGTGATCGCCGCGCAGGGGATGATGGACACGTCCCTGATGTTCGCGGCGCTGGTGCTCATCGCGGCCATCGGGCTGCTGCTCTACCAGGCCACGCTGTGGCTGGAGCGCTGGCTGCTGCGGCCCTATGCCGATCGTTCCTGAACGTGCTTTTCCCATCCTCTTTTTCGACGACATGCAACGACCTGAATTCCTCTCGCGCCGCACGCTGCTGGCGGCTTCCGCCGGGCTGGCGGCCACGCGCTGGGCGGGTGCCGCCACGCCACCCGCGGCGGCCCTGGGCAAGATCACCGTCGCGGGCTGGAGCAAGCCCATCAGCGAGATCACCAACCTGCTGGCCGAGCCCGAGAAGGGCTTTTTCAAGGCGCGCGGCGTGGAGCTGGGCTACCTGCCCGGCGCGGGCGGCGGCGATGCGCTGCGCAATACGCTGAGCGGCCAGGGCGACGTGGCCTTCACCGATCCGGGCTCGTTCTTCATGGCGCTGGACAAGGGCGAGAAGCTCACCGCCATCTACGACATCTATCCGCAGAACGTGTTCAACGTGGTGTCGCTGCAGTCCTCGGGCATCCGCACGCCGGCCGACCTGAAGGGCAAGCGCATCGGCGTCTATAGCCTCTCCAGCGGCACGCGTCAGAACCTGCTGGTGCTGCTGCACCAGGCGGGGCTGAAGGAGTCGGACGTGACCATCGTGGTCACCGGCCTGCTCAACTTCGCACCGCTGCTGCAGGGCCGGGTCGATGCCACGGCGGCCACCGACACGGGCCTGGCGGTGGGCCGCCGCAAGGGCCTGGGCGCCGTGAACGTGATGCAGGTGCGCGACTACCTCAATGTTTCCAGCGACCTTTTCGTGGTGCGCAGCGAGGTGCTGCCGCAGAAGAAGGCGCTGCTGCGCGCCTTCCTGCAGGGCTACCGCGACAGCGCCGCATGGATGATGGCCAGGCCCGAAGAAGCCGCCGCGCTGGCCGTGAAGGTCGCGATCGACGGCACGCAGCAGGATGCGAACCTGGAGGTGATCCGTCTGCGCAACGCCTCCGCGCAGCCCTCGGTGCCGGGCCAGCCGCTGGGCGCGTTCAATCTCGCATCGCTGCAGAAGGCGGCCGATGCCTACCGTGCGCTGGGCCTGGTGCAGCGCGACATCCGCGTGGCCGACGTGGTGGACGCCAGCCTGCTGCCCGCCGCGTGAGTCCGCCGGCCTTGAGGAGCGAGGAGCACCCCATGAAGTTCAAGGGCCAGGTCGTTCTGGTGACGGGCGCGAGCCGGGGCATCGGCGCGGCCATCGCGCGGGCTTTCGCGCAGGAGGGCGCCACGGTGGTGGTGAACCATTTGTCCAACGACGCGGCGGCGGCCGAGACGGTGGCGGCCTGCCGCGCCGCCGGCGGCGATGCCTGGGCCGCGCGCGCCGACGTGGGCGATGCCGATGCGGTGCGCGCCATGGTGGACGCGGTGGTGCTGGAGGCCGGCCGCATCGACGTGGTGGTCAACAACGCTTTCCGGCCCTATGCCTTCGATGCACGGCGCCGCGCGCTGTTCGACGGCCTGCAGTGGAGCGACTACCAGGCCCAGTTCGACGGTGCCGTGGGCGGGGCCTTCAATGTCTGCCAGGCGGTGCTGCCGCACCTGCGCCAGCGCGCGCGGGGCAGCGTCGTGAACATCGCCACCAACCTGGTGGAGCATCCGGTGGTGCCGTACCACGACTACACCACGGCCAAGGCCGCGCTGGTGGCCTTCAGCCGCAACCTGGCGGCCGAGCTGGGGCCCGTGGGCATCCGCGTCAATTGCGTGGCGCCGGGGCTGGTCTATCCCACGCAGGCGAGCCGATCCACGCCCGAGGCGCTGCGCGACGCGATCACCGCCGCCACGCCGCTGCGGCGCATCGCCCGGCCCGAGGATGTGGCGGGGCCGGTGCTGTTCCTGGCCTCGGAGTGGAGCAGCTTCATGACCGGGCAGGTGCTGTTCGTCGATGGCGGGCTGGTGATGAAGTGACGGCGATGCCTGCTGCAGTGCGAGTGCGCGCATGACCCGCGTATGAATGGGCACGGGACGCCCAGGTGATTTGAAGTCGCGGGCGCTTTCGCTACAGTGCCGGCATGGCTTCTTTCTCGCGTTCACTGCCCCTGGCGGGCGCCACCAATTTCCGTGACCTGGGCGGCTATGCCGGGCAGGACGGGCGCACGGTCCGCTGGCGCCGCCTGTTCCGCTCCGACCACCTGGCATGGCTCACCGCACAGGACGCCGACACGCTGGCGCCGCTGGGGCTGGTGCGCGCGATCGACTTCCGCGGCGAGGCCGAGAGCGCCGCGCTGGCCTACGCCCTGCCCGGCGTGGCCTACCACCCGCTGCCGATCGAGCCGACCGTGGTACAGCGCGCCAAGGACATGGCGCTGGCCAACCGGCAGATCACGCCCGCCATCGCCGTCGAGCTGATGCAGGACACGTACCGCGCCTTCGTGTCCGACAACGCGGCGCAGTTCGCCGCGCTGTTCGGGCACCTGCTGCAGAGCGACGCGCCGCTGGTCTTCCACTGCACCGCGGGCAAGGACCGGACGGGCTTCGCAGCGGCGCTGATCCTGCTCGCGCTCGGCGTGCCGCGCGACGTGGTGATGCAGGACTACCTGCTGACCAACAGCCTCTACCAGCCGCCGGCGCATTTCACCGGTACCGCGCCGGCGGAGGTGATGAATGTGCTCTGGCGCGTGCAGGAGGACTTCCTGCATGCCGCGCTGGACGCTGTGGACCAGGACCACGGCGGGCTGGACCGCTACCTGGCGGCGCGCCTGGGCGTCGGCCCGGCGGAGCGGGCGCGGCTGGCGCAGATGTACCTGGACCCGGCGGGCGGTTGAGCGCGGCGGCGGCCCCATGAAAAAAGCCGGCATGCGCCGGCTTTTTTCCTTCATGCTCGGGGAGCCCGGTCTCAGACCGTGGCGTCCTTGAGCTTCTTCAGCGCGCGGGTCTTGATCTTGACCGAGGCGGGCTTGGCGGGGAACCAGCGCTCTTCGCCCGTGAACGGGTCCTTGCCGAAGCGCTTCTTCTTGGCGGGCACTTGCTGCAGGCCGATCTTCATCAGGCCGGGCAGCGTGAATTCGCCGGAGCCCTTCTTGTGCACCGAGCCCAGGATCGCGGCTTCCAGCGCGGCCATCACGGCCTTGGCGGCCTTGGGCTCCACGCCGGCCTGCTCGGCCAGGTGCGCGATCAGCGAGGTCTTGGTGAACGTGGTCTTCAGGGGCTTGAGCGCTGCGGGCGCGGCCTTCGCGGCTGCGGCCCTGGGTGCCGCGGCCTTCTTCGCGGGAGCAGCCTTCTTCGCAGGTGCCGCAGCCTTCTTCACCGCGGGAGCGGCCGCCTTCTTTGCCGGGGCGGATGCGGCTTTCTTTGCAGTTGCCATGGTTGGTTTTCTCGTGTTGACGTATTGAGGATTCCAGACGTGCTGGTCGGCGGATTCTAGGGCGTTTACCCGCCTGTGGCGCGGGTTGCACGCGCTTTTGCGGCTGCGGGGTGCGCAGATCCTCGTATTTTCGGCATGCGCGCCCTGCCGGCCGGGCGCCCGCAAAGCCTGTGACGCTTGCGTGGATGCGGGGGCTGGCCGCGTTGGTGGAGTCGCGCAATCGCGTTAAGCTGCCACCCACGGGGCCGGTGCCCCGGCGCAACGCAGCGGTATGTTCCGCCCCACGCAAGGAGCCCAGGCCATGAGCAGCAACGACAGCAATTCCGCCGGCAGCGATACATCCCCCTTCGGTTTCGGCCGTTTCGTGCCGGGCTTCGATTTCCTGCAGAACCTCGCCAAGGGCGCGGCGGCGGGCATGCCGCAGATGCCGCCGCTTTCGGGCTGGGTGGCGCCCACGATCAGCGTGGAAGAGCTGGAAAAGCGCATCAGCGAACTGAAGGCGGTGCAGTTCTGGCTGGACCAGAATTCCCGCGCGCTCACGGCGACCGTGCAGGCGCTGGAAGTGCAGAAGATGACGCTGTCCACGCTGCAGGGCATGAACGTGGCGATGGGCGACATCGCGAAGGCTTTCACGCCGCAGGCGGCGCCCCCCGCGTCCGGGCCGGCGGCGCCGCGTCCCGATCCTTTCGCGCGGCCGCCGCGCCCCGGGCCTGCAGCGCCGGCACCTGCTCCGGAGCCGGCCGCGCAGGCGCCGGCGGCAGCGGGCCGCGACGCCACCGGCGACGCCGGCACCGAGCCGCCCCTCGCCGCGCCGGGCGTGGTGGACCCGATGCAATGGTGGTCCGCGCTCACGGGCCAGTTCCAGCAGATCGCCGCCAATGCGATGAGCGACGTCTCGAAGCTGCCTTCGATGGACGCCACGCGCGGCATGGCGGCGGAGGCGCTCAAGACGGCCACCGACATGGCGACGCAGTTCGCCGCGCAGGGCATGCAAGGTATGCAGGACATGCAGGACGCCGCGCGCCAGGCCGCGGAGGCCGGCACCGGGGGGGGGCGCGCCACGGACGGCGGCGGGGCGGCGCGCGGAGCGAAGCGCCCGCCTTCCGCGGCGGCCCCTGCGCCGCGCGCCACAGCCGCCAAAGCACCTTCCGCGAAGGCCTCTTCCGCGAAGGCCCCGGCAGGGGCGCCGCCCGGGGGCGCACGCCGCGCCGCCAGCCCCAAGCCCGGGCCGAAGGGCCGTTCCTGACGGGCGCAGTCTCGCCTGCGATCGCGGTCCACCGATTTTTTCGACCATGAAACTCTTTCCCAATGGCCATGCCACCCACCCGCAATGGCGCATGGCCGCCGCGCTGGTGCTGGCGCAACTGCGCGCGCAGATGGCCCTGCCGCACTACGCCAGCGCGCCCGCGCTCGGCGTGCTCTACATCACGGACCACTACGCGCAGGAGGCGGAAGCCTTGCTCGACATGCTCGCGGCCGAACTCCCGGAGGTGACCGACTGGAGCGGCACGGTGGGCGTGGGCGTGGCGGCGAACAATGCCGAGTATTTCGACGAGCCGGCCCTGTCGGTGATGCTGCTGGACCTGCCGCAGGACCAGTACCGCGTGTTCTCGGGCGTGGCGCCGCTGTCGCGCGGGGGATCGGCCGCGGGCGGCTTCGTGCCGCACACGGCGCTGGTGCATGCCGATGGCGATACGCCGGACCTCGCCGAGCTGATCGCGGAGATGTCGGACCGCACCGAGTCGGGCTACCTGTTCGGCGGCATCGCGGCGAGCCGCGGGCGCAGCGTGCAGTTCGCGGTGGGCGGCAACGGCAACATGGCGGGCCAGGGCGCGGCGCGGGGGGTGTTCGGCGGAGGCCTGTCGGGCGTGGCGTTCGGCAGGGGCGTGGGCATGCTCTCGCGCGTGACCCAGGGATGCCAGCCGGTCGGCCCGTTCGCGCAGATCACGCGCGCGCAGGACAACGTGGTGCTCGCGCTCGACGGCGAGCCCGCGCTGGACGTGCTGCTGGGCACGCTGGGCATCACCCTGGAAGGCGATCCGCAGCCCGCGCTGCGTGCCCTGCGCGCGACGCTGGCAGGGCTGGTGGACGAGGGCTCCCAGCCCATGGGGCGCACGGGCCATTTCGGCACGGACGTGCGCGTGCGCCATCTCGTGGGGCTCGATCCGATGCGGCATGGCGTGGCCCTGGCCGACAAGGTGGAGGAGGGCATGCGGCTCGCGTTCTGCCAGCGCAACGTGGCGGCGGCGCGCGCCGACCTGATGCGCATCTGCGCCGAGATCCGCGAGGAACTGGCGCCGGAGCCGCAGGAGCCCGCGGCCGCCCCGCCGCCGTCGCACGCCGGCGAACGCGCGGCGCTGATGCGCGCGCTGGACCATGCCACCGAGGGCATGCCCGAGCGCACGATCATGGGGGCCATCTATGTGAGCTGTTCGGGCCGGGGCGGGCCGCACTTCGGCGGGCCCGGCGCCGAAATGCAGATCGTGCGGCACGCCCTGGGTGACGTGCCGCTGGTGGGGTTCTTCGCGGGCGGCGAGATCGCCCACCACCGGCTCTACGGCTACACCGGCGTGCTGACCGTGTTCACCTGCGCCGGGCCGGGCGAAGCTTAGAGCGGCCAACACGACCCTTCCGGCGTCGTTGCCGCATCTTGTCGTACTACGGTACTGCCTGCCGCTCTCAGGCCAGCGCCGGCACGGCGGCGCGGCCGCGCGGCATGCCCGCGAAGGCGAAATCCACCTCGGGCACGATACCGCTCACGATGCTGGCGATGGCGCGGCCCGAGCCGCAGGCATGCGTCCAGCCCAGCGTGCCGTGGCCGGTGTTGAGGAACAGGTTGGGCAGCTTCGTGCGGCCGATGAGCGGCACGTTGCTCGGCGTGGCCGGGCGCAGGCCCGTCCAGAACTGCGCCTGCGAGGTGTCGCCCGCGCCGGGGAACAACTGCTCCACGCGTTTCACGATGGCCTCGCAGCGCACCGGGTTGAGGTCGCGGCCGTAGCCGTTGAGTTCCGCGGTGCCGGCGATGCGCATCACGTCGCGTGCCGGCTGGCCGTCCTGGGCCGCGCGGGTGTAGCGCGAGAAGACCAGCTTGTATTCGTCGTCCGTCAGGCTGACCTCGTAGGCGGCGGACGCATCGCGCACGGGCAGCGTCACCGAGTATCCCTTGGCCGGATAGATGGGCAGGCGCAGCCCCAGCGGCTCGGCCAGCAGCGGGCTGAACGAGCCCATGGCCAGCACGTAGGCATCGCCGCGCACGCGCTCGAAGCGGCCTTCCGCATCGGTGATCTCCACGTGGTCGATGGCCCCGGCCGCGGTGCGCAGCGCCGTGATGTGGCAGCCCATGCGGAACCGCACGCCGGCCTGTTCGGCCCGCTGCGCGAGTGCGCGCGTGAAGGCGTTGGCGTCGCCGGATTCGTCGGCATCGGTGTAGGTGGCGCCCGCCAGTTGCGAGCGGATGGAGGCCAGGGCCGGCTCGATGCGCACGGCCTCGTCGGCGCTCACCACGCGGCGCTCGCAGCCGAGCTGGCGCATCTGTTCGGCCGGTGCGAGGGCGCCGTCGAATTCCTTGCGGCTGGTGTAGAAGTGCAGGATGCCCTGCGTGCGCTGGTCGTACTGGATGCCGGTGTCGCGGCGCAGCTGCTGCAGCGTTTCGCGGCTGTAGGTGCCCAGGCGCACGATCTGCTCGATGTTGTGGCGCGTGCGCGCCGGCGTGCATTCGCGCAGGAACTGCAGGCCCCAGAGCCACTGGCGCATGTCGGCGCGCAGCCGGAAGAGCAGCGGCGCGTCCTCCCGGCCCAGCCATTGCAATACCTTGAGCGGGGCGCTCGGGTTGGCCCAGGGCTCGGCGTGGCTCACCGAGATCTGGCCGCCGTTGGCGAAGCTGGTTTCCGCGCCGGGCGTGGCCTGGCGGTCGATCACGGTCACTTCGTGGCCGAGCTGCTGGAGGAAATAGGCGGAGGTGGTGCCGAGCAAGCCTGCGCCGAGGACGATCACGCGCATCTTCAAACCTTTCGAGGGTGAAGCGCCGGGCGTGCGCGTGCAGGCAGCTATGGATTCAATAGCGTGCAGCAGGCGCGTGGCCCGGCTGCCGCTCCCCCTGTCCTTGGTACCTGAGAGATTCACCCCGCGGCCAACACGGCGCAGGGCTTGCTCCTTCGGTGCGCCACGGGTTGTGGCGGCTCTCCAGACGGCGTTCGATGGTGTGCAGTACGGTACCTGAGCGTGTATGGGAGTTTGCGCCTTCGGTGGAACGCCGGCGGTGCCGCGGCCGTTCACTCTCCTGCGGGGCGGATCCTAGCAGCGAAACCGCGCCGCGCAAAGCGCCCCGGCGCGGCCGCGGGTTCAGCCGGCCCGCGGGAAGACGGCTTCGCCCAGGTTCAGCATGAGCCGGTTGGCCCAGGCGAAAAGGGCGGCGGCATGCAGCGCGTCCAGGATCTCCAGGTCGGACAGGCCGGCATCGCGCAGCGGCTGCAGGTGCTGCGCGCCGAACGTGCCGGGCGTGCGCGTGAGCGCGGCGCTGGCCTGCACGATGGCGCGCTCGCGCGCATTGGTGCCGGCGGTGTCGGGCTCCTGGAAGATCTGCGCCATCACGTCGTTGCGCTTGGCCAGTTGCTCGAAGCGCTGGGCATGCACGGAGGCGCAGTACACGCAGCCGTTCACGCGCGAGACCACGGTGCTGGCGACTTCGCGCTCGGCACGGGCGAGGCCGCCCGGGGCGTACATGATGGCGTTGAAGGCCTGGGAGCGCTCGGAGAGCACGCGGGGCTGGTGCGCCAGCAGCAGGTAGAAGTCCGACGTGCGGGCCTTGGGATGGCTGAGGTCGAGCACCGCGTTCTGCTCGGGGGTGGCCGCTGCGGGATCGAGCACGGGCAGCCAGGCCTTCCAGTCCAGCGTCTCGCTGGTGTAGCCGTTCACGCGCAGCGGCTCGCCGGGCGCGGGCAGGTTGGCGGGATGGACGAAGGGGGCGGCATCTACGGGCTGCGCTGCTGCTGCAGCGGCCGGCGCGGCACCGGCCTCGCCCAGTTGCGCCAGCGCGGCCACGCCGGCCACCACGCGCAGCTGGTAGGTGACGAAGCCGATCAGCTGCGCGAGCAGCACCGTGTCCGGCACCGAGAGGCCCGCGGCGGGCAGCGCCTGCAGGGCGGCCTGGTCGCTTTCGGCGGGGTGCGTGGCGAGCGTGCGCGCGAAATGCACGATGGCCTGCAGGCGTGCGTCGGCGATCGCGGCGTCGGGCGCATCGACGAGCGCCTGCACGGCCGGCGGGGGATGCAGGGGCTGGAGGGCCGCGCGGTAGTGGGCCGCTAGCGCGGGCAGGCCGCTCACGCGGGCGATGTCGTGCGCCACGGCCAGGCGCTCGGCCTGCGTGAGGCCGCCGGGCAGGCCTGGGCCGAAGAGGGCGTCCTCGCAGCCCTGTGTGGCCGTGGCGACCTTGTCGCGCTGGTGGCGCACGGCGTGGGCCGTGCTGCCGGGCGCGAGGCCGGCGATGTGGTCGATGGTGTCGCGGGATGCGGTGGCAGTGGTGGCGGCGGTGTCGGTCATGGGCAATCCGTTGCGTCGGGGCAGTAAGAGGGAGGGGCGGCCGGTCAGCCGGGCAGGACGCGCCGGGCGGTGTCCGCGGGCGTCCATTCGTCGCCCAGCAGTTCGGGCTCGGCATAGGCCTGCAGCACGCCGAAGTGGTGGTCCACGTCCTCGCGGTAGAACAGGCTGGCGAGGCCGGTGGCCAGCCGGCGAGCGCCGTCGCTGATGGCGGGGATGTCGCCCGAGACCGTGCCGTGCGAGAGGGCCGCGGGGTAGCAGAAGCAGTGCACGCGCTCCAGGCCGGGGCAGTCGCCAGGCAACTTCTCGCGGAACTCGAACACGGGGCCCAGGTCGGGCGAATCGGCCAGTTCCTGGTCTTCGTCGCCCGGCGGCGGCGTGTAGCGTGAGCCCCAGGTGCGCACGTGGGGCGCGATGGCCGCGAACTCGGGCTTCTGCGTCCAGTCGATGGCGAAGCCCGTCGAGACGATCAGGAAATCGAAGGCGAAGGTGCCGTGCGGCGTGGCGACGTGCAGCGCGCCGTCGGCCGGGTTTTCCCGCACGCCCTGCACCGGGCAGCCCAGGTGGAAGAAGGCGTTGGGGTGGCGCGAGACGCGCAGCGTGCTGCCGTGCGGCGGGGGCACCTGCGTGGTGTTGATGTAGTGGCGGATGCGCCACTTCCAGGCGTCCGGCAGGTCGTGGTGGCCGTGCGTGAGGCCGGGCACGCCCGAGCCCTTGGATTTGTTGATGCGGGGCAGGTCGGGGCGGCGCACCAGCAGGTCCACGCTGGCGGCGCCGCATTCCAGCGCCGTGGCGGCGCTGTCCATGGCCGACGAGCCGGCGCCCACCACGCCCACGCGCAGGCCGCGCAGCGTGGCGTAGTCCAGCACATCGGACGAATGCGCCCAGCGGCCGCGGCCGACCCCCTGCATGAAGGCCGGAATCTGCGGCCCGCCCAGGCCGTCGCGGCCCGTGGCCAGCACCACGCGGCGTGCGAACCAGGTCGTGGCGCGGCCCTGCGCCTGCACGTCCACCTCCACCAGCCCGTCGCCACGCGGCCGCACGGCGCTGACCGCATGGCCGTTGCGCACGTCGGCCCGGGTGACGCGCCGGTACCAGCGCAGGTAGTCCATCCACTGCAGCCGCGGGATCTTGTCGAGCGCGGCCCAGACGTCTTCGCCCCACTGGGCCTCGAACCACGCTCGGAAGGTGAGCGAAGGCACGCCCAGCGCCGGACCCGTCAGCTCCTTGGGCGAGCGCAGTGTTTCCATGCGCGCCGTGGTGGCCCAGGGCCCCTCGTGGTCTTCCGGCGCGCGGTCCAGCAGCACCGCAGGGATGCCCTGCTGCGCGAGCGCCATGCTGGCCGCCAGGCCCGCCTGGCCGGCGCCGATGATGAGCACGTCGATGACCGGCCGGCCCGCATGCATGCGCTGCGGCAGCCAGGCCTTCGCGCGCCAGTTGAGGGTCAGCAGGTCGTGCTGCAGCCGCTGTTCAAGAGCGGCCAGCCCGGCCGCGCCCAAGGGAGAGGAAATAGCCATGAAAAGATCGTTGCTGTAGCAGATGCAGGTAGTGCGATGGGATGCGATGGCAATGCCGGGCCGGCTTCGTCATGGCGCCTGAAACCGGCGCGGCCCAAAGCCAGCCACCCCCGTGGAACTGGTTCCGCCAGGCCACCGGGGGTGCCCCCCTTCCCGAGGCGCGCAGCGCCACGAGAGAAGGGGGAGCGGCGCAAGCCGCTCAGGGGGTTGACGCCGCTAGTCCACGCTGATTTTCGCGTCCTTCACCACCTGCGCCCACTTGGCCCGGTCCTTGCGCACGGTCCGGGCGAACTGCTCCGGCGTTTCGATGCGCACCGTGTTGCCCTGCGATTCGAAGCGCTGTCGCACCTCGGGCTGCTCCAGCACCTCGCGCAGCGCGGTATTGAGCTTGCGCACGATGGCCGGGTCCGTGCCCCTGGGCGCGAAGATGCCGAACCAGATGGAGCTGTCGAAGCCCTGGGTGCCGGGCAGCCCGCTCGATGCGATGGTGGGCACCTCCTTCACGGCGCCCACCGGCTTCGCGGTGGTCACGCCCAGCAGCCGCACCTTGCCGGCCTTGTAGTGCGGCAGCACGGTCTGCACCTGGTTCATGATGCAGCAGGTCTCGCCGCGCACCACCGAGGTGATGGCCTCCGGGCCCCCCTTGTAGGGCACGTGCACCATGTTCAGGCCCAGGCGCGCGTTGAATTCGGCGAACGCCATGTGGGTGCCGGCGCCGTTGCCGGTGGAGGCGTAGTTGTACTTGCCGGGGTTCGCCTTCACGATCTCGACGAATTCCTGCAGCGTCTTCGCGTCGATCACGTCCGGGTTCACGGTGAGCACGTTCGACACGTCGATGAGCGTGCCCACGGGCACGAAGTCGGCCTCCACGTCGAAGGGCAGCTTTCTGTAGAGCGCGGCATTGCTGCCGTGCGTGGCCGCGGTGCCGAAGGCCAGCGTGTAGCCGTCCGGCTTCGCGCGGGCGACGTATTCGCTGGCGATGTTGCCCGCGGCGCCGGACCTGTAGTCGATGATGACCGGCTGGCCGAGCTTCTGGCCGAGGGGTTCCTGCACGGAGCGGGCCACCACGTCCACGCCGGAGCCGGCCGGGAAGCCCATGATGAGCGTGACGGGCTGGCGCGGCCAGTCGGCGGCGGCGTGCGTATCCGCCGCGAGGGCGGGAGAAGACGCGGTCCAGGCCGCGGCGGCGAGCGCGGCGGCACCCAGCCAGGAGAAGGAGTCGGAAAGACGGCGCATGCGAAGGGTCCCAGGGAAGAACAGGATCCCTGCGCGGACGGGGCCGCCCGGGCGGGTCGGTCCTGTGCGAAGCAGGGAATGCGCCATTGTGGGCAAGGCTTCATGCCTGGCTGCCCATATGGTTATGGTGCCCCGGCGGCCCGGCCGCGCCGCAGGTGGATCAGTACCGGTAGGGGTCGTTGGGCCGGCGGTCGTAGCGGTTGGGCACGCCGTCGCCGTCCCGGTCCCAGCCGCCGCGGCGCATCTCCCAGCGGCCACCCTGCTGCACCCAGCCCGGCTGGCGGTACACGTAGCCCGGCCGCGCGTGCAGCCAACGGCCCGGAACCCAGACGTGCCCGCGGCCGCGCCATTCCCAGTGGCCCTGTTCCCAGACCATGCCACGACGCGGCGGCGGCACGCGTTCATGGCGGGGCGGGGGCGGCCCGGGCCAGCGCTCCTGCACCACGGGCACGGGCGCGACGTACCGCGGGCCGGATTGCACGATGACCGTGGCGCTGGTGGCGGCCTGCGCGGAGGTGGTCACCGTGCCCATGGCGGCGGCCAGCGCGAGCGAGGCGGCGGAGAGGGACAGGGCCTGGCGGTGGGTCATGGAAGTCTCCTGAAAGGGGCGGATCCCGGTGCCGGGCCCGGTCGGCCCCGGTGGTCCCGGTCATCCATGGCGCCATGGTCGCCGCCGCGCGTCAACGCCGTGTCGTCCCGGTGTCGCCGCCGTGCGAAGCGGTGTGAGCAGGTGTTCCCGCCCCTCTCCCCCGTGCCAGGGCGTCAGCGCGCCGTGCCCAGTTCCGGCCAGATGGCGGCCCAGTCGTGCGGGCGCAGGTCCTTGCGCGTGACCTGGCCGCCCGTGGCCTGTTCGATGGCCACGCAATTCAGCGGAGAGGGAATGCGCCGCGCGTAGCCGTGCTGCCATTGCCGGATCTGCGCATCGCTCTTGATCGGCGAGCCGTACTGCGCCATGCGCAGCCGCAGCTGCCGGACGCTCAGAGCGCCGTGCTGTTGGAGGTACTCGTGCAACGTCATGTCCCGCCCCGTGGAAAGTAGCAATTGCTCTGGATTCTATTTTTGCAAAGTAGCAAAAGCAACCGTAGCGTGTGCTACTTTCCGGCCCATGGACGAAACCGCGTTGCAACTGTACCGGCGCCAGCGCCTGGATGAGGCGATCAACCACCTCACGGCGGGTAACGTGACTGCGTTCGGGCGGCTGCTGGGGTACCGCGACGGGGCTTTCGTGCGGCAGATGCTGTCGGGTTCGCGGGCGGTGTCGGACAAGACGGTGCGGGCGATCGAGACGCTGCGCGGCATGCGCGCGTGGTTCCAGACGGACGGGGAGCCGCCCCTGCAGGCGGGGGAGCGGGACCCGGCCTATCCGGACGCGGAGGCCGGCGCGGGCCGGGACGCCGTGCTGGTGCTGGAGGTGCGGCGCCAGCAGGACCTGGGCGAGCGGCAGGGCGCCGAGCCCGCCTGCACGGCGGACGGCGGCATGCGCACCCTCGCGCTCACCCACGAGTGGCTGGAGCGCCGCAGCCTGCGTGCGCGCGACCTGATCGCGATCGCGGTGGGCGACGACAGCATGCAGCCGTCATTGCATCCCGGGGATGTGGTGGCGGTGGATACCCGCGATCCCTCGCCGGCCGACGGGCAGGTGTTCGTGGTGGACTACGAGGGCGCCTGCCTGGTGCGGCGGGTGGTGCGCGACAGCGGCGCATGGTGGCTGGCCGCGGAGAACGCGCTGCGGTTTCCGCGCAAGCAATTGACCGCACCCTCGGCGCGGCTCGTCGGGCGGGTGGTGCACGTGCACAGCGAGACGCTGTGAACTGCGTGCCTTCAGCGCCGCATCGCGGTGAAGGCCTCGAACTCCCAGCGCCGCATCGCCAGCAGCACGGTGTAGCCCTCGCGGTCGCGCTCGGGCAGCCGCTGGTCGGCGAGGTGCTGCTGCGCGAAGTCGTGCGCCACGCGCTGCAGGCGCTCCTGGAAGGCGGGCGCGAGGCTGCGGCCAATGGCGCCGTGCACCATCAGCACGCCTTCGCCCGGGCCGTCGAAGCCGCCCGAGAAGTAATCGAGCAGGGCATGGTCGCGGAAGTAGTGCATCACCGGACCATGTGCGCGCCAGCGGAAGGTCTTGGCGAGCTTGAGCCGGTAGCGGTTGAGCGGGCGCAGCTCGATGATGCCGATGCGGTCGAGCTGCGCGAGGTATTTGACGCCTTCGGCGTCCGAGAGCCGGTAGGTGCCGAGGATCTGCTCCAGCGTCCACTGGCTCAGCACGCAGATGGCCATGAGCAGCAGCTTCTTGTCGGCCACCACCGCGCGCTCCTGTTCCAGCGAGAGCTGGTCGAGCAGGGGCTGGCTGTCGGCCACGCGGCGCGCGAGGTCGGCGAAATCCAGCCGCAGCGCGCGGCAGATGGCGTCGATGCGCGACAGCGGCATGTCGCCGCGCGCCAGCATGCGCTTGACGCTGGATTCGGCCATGCCGAGGGCCTGGGCGAGGTCGGCATACGTCATGTGCGCGGCCTTGAGTTCCTTCTTGAGGGCAGCGACGAGGTCGGCGGTGGTGCTCATGGGTATCGATTATGGATACTGCGGGTGGCCGGCGGCAGTTCTGGTGGCGCTGGGCGATGCTGAAGGCCGGGCGCGGCGCGAGACTGACCGGCACATCCACTGCACGCACCTGCCATGCACCCTCCCGCATCCTCTTCCCGCACCGCGTCCCTGCCGCTGTCCCGCCGCGAAGGCGTGCTCTGCGCCGCCCTGCTGGCCGGCGTGGCGCTGGCCCTGGCGGGCCCTGTCGTTCCGCCCGGGCCGCAGGCGCATGCCTATGCCGACCAGCGCACGCTCTGGGGCCTGCCGCATGCGATGGACGTGCTCACCAACCTGCCGTTCGCGCTGATGGGAGTTTTCGGGCTGGCGCGGCTGGCGGCCCGGGTGCGCGAAGGGGCGCTGCGGGCGGCCGGCGCCGCGGCGGCGGGCCTGTTCTTCGCGGGGCTGCTGCTGACCGCCGGAGGCTCGGCGCTCTACCACTGGCAGCCCCACGGCATCACGCTGCTGGCGGACCGCGCCGGCATGCTCGTGGCGTTCGCCGGCATGCTGGCGCTCGCGGTGGACGAGCGCATCGGCGCGCGGGCCGCCGCTCTCGTGTGCGCCACGGTGCTGGCCGGCGGCGCGGCCGCGCTGCGCACCTGGGGCATCACCGGCGACCTCTGGCCCTGGGCGGTGCTGCAGGGCGGCGGCATGCTGCTCCTGCTGGCCCTGGCGGCCGACGCATGGCGGTGCCGGCGGGCCGGGCGCGCGCCGCTGCCGGGGCGGCTGGGCGTCTCCCTGGCCGCGGTGATCGGCTGGTACGGCCTGGCGAAACTGCTGGAGGCCGGCGATGCGGCGGTGTTCGCCGCCACGGGGCACCTGGTGTCCGGCCACAGCCTCAAGCACCTGGCCGCGGCGATGGCGGCCTGGCCGCTGCTGGCGGCGCTGGCGCCGGGCCGGTATTTCGCGCGCTGCGAGCGCGGCACGCCCTGGCGCGGCCGCCGCGAAGGCACAATGCCCGCCGGCGCGAAGTCGAAATGACGCGATTTCCACACACTCCCCAGGAGCACGGCATGAGCCAGGAACAGACCCGCATGGCGGCCACGGAGGCCGCCCTCCCTTCGGGCGGCGGGCACGAGAGCCATCCCAACCAGTTCGCGCTGCTGCGCCAGCGGCGGTTCGCTCCGTTCTTCTGGACGCAGTTCGCGGGGGCGGCGAACGACAACCTCTTCAAGTTCGCCTTCACCGTGATGGTCACCTACCAACTGAGCGTGTCGTGGATGCCGCCGTCCATGGCGGGGCTGGTGATCGGCGCGCTCTTCATCCTGCCGTTCCTGCTGTTTTCCGCCACGTCGGGCCAACTGACGGACAAGATCGACAAGACGCGCATGATCCGCGTCGTGAAGAACCTGGAGATCGCCATCATGCTGGTGGCGGCCTGGGGCTTCCTGGCAGCCAGCCCCGTGGTGCTGCTGGGCTGCACCTTCCTCATGGGTCTGCACTCCACGCTGTTCGGCCCGGTGAAGTTCGCCTACCTGCCGCAGGTGCTGTCCGAGCGCGAGCTCACGGGCGGCAACGGCATGGTGGAGATGGGCACCTTCGTCGCCATCCTGCTGGGGCAGGTCGCCGGCGGGCTGCTGGTGGCCGTGCCCGGCGTGGGCCATGCCTGGGTGGCGGCCGCCTGCGTGCTCGTCGCGCTCGCGGGGCGGGCAACGGCGCAGTTCATTCCGAGCGCGCCGGCCACCGATCCGGGCCTTGTCATCAACTGGAACCCGGTCAGCGAGACCTGGCGCAACCTGAAGCTGGCGCACGGCAATCCGGTGGTGTTCCGCTCCCTGCTGGGCATCAGCTGGATGTGGTTCTTCGGGGCGGTGTTCCTCTCGCAGTTCCCCAGCTTCGCCAAGGAGGTGCTGCACGGCGACGAGCACGTGGCCTCTCTGCTGCTGGTCGTGTTCTCCGTGGGCATCGGCATCGGTTCGCTGCTGTGCGAGGTGCTCTCGCGCCGGCAGGTGGAGGTCGGCCTCGTGCCCCTGGGCGCCATCGGCATGAGCGTGTTCGCCATCGACCTGTACTTCGCCTCGCGCGGCCTGCCGGCGGTGCCCGCGATGGGCCTGGGCGCGTTCCTGGCGCAGCCCGCGCACTGGCGCGTGATGGCCGATCTGCTGCTGCTGTCGCTGTTCGCCGGCCTCTACAGCGTGCCGATGTACGCGCTCATCCAGATGCGCAGCCAGCCCACGCACCGCGCGCGCATCATCGCGGCCAACAACATCCTCAACGCGCTCTTCATGATCGCCAGCTCGGTGATCGCCGGGGCGCTGCTGTCGGCCGGCTGGAGCGTGCCGCAGGTGTTCCTCTTCACCGGCATCGCCAATGCCCTGGTGGCCGGCTACATCTTCCTGATCGTGCCGGAATACCTGCTGCGCTTCGTGGCCTGGGTGCTGTCGCGGCTGGTGTACCGCTTCCGCGTGCGGGGCGACGCGCACATCCCCGCGCAGGGCGCGGCGGTGCTGGTCTGCAACCACGTGAGCTTCGTCGATGCCGTGCTGCTCATGGCCGCGAGCCCCCGCCCGATCTATTTCGTGATGGACCACCGCATCTTCCGCGTGCCCGTGCTGGGCTGGCTGTTCCGGCTCGCCAAGGCGATCCCCATCGCTCCCCAGAAGGAGGACGCCGCCATTTACGAGGCCGCCTTCGAGCGCGCGGCGCAGGTGCTGCGGGGTGGCGACCTGCTGGCCATCTTCCCGGAGGGCGGCATCACCCGCGACGGTCAGCTGCAGCCCTTCAAGGGCGGGATCATGAAGATCCTGGAGCGCGCGGCGGCCGAAGGCGTGCGGCCTCCGGTGGTGCCGATGGCGCTCAGCAACCTCTGGGGCTCGTTCTTCAGCCGGGTGGACGGCACCGCCATGGCGCGCCCGTTCCGCCGCGGCCTGTTCAACCGCGTGGGGCTGGACGTGGGAGCACCCGTGCCGGCGGAGGCGGTGCAGCCCGAACTGCTGCGGGCGCGCGTGGCGCAATTGCTGGACCGGTGATGCGGGACGAAGAGGGCGCCGCGCTGGCGCGGCGCATCATGGATTTCCTGCGCGGCATCGGCCTGCCGGTGCGCGAGGCGCCGCTGCCGGACGGCTCCTTCCTGCCCGGCGTGCGCATCGAGCGCGGCGGCCTCTGCGTGGACCGTGCGCGGCTGACGTGGCCGGGCGACCTGCTGCACGAAGCGGGCCATCTGGCGGTGGTGCCCGCCGCGCTGCGCGCAGGCATGGACGACGCGCTGCAGGATCTGCCGGCCGTGGAGCACGGCGGCGAGATCGAGGCCACGGCCTGGGCCTGGGCCGCCTCCTGCCACCTCGGGCTGGATGCCGCCGTGCTGTTCCACGATGGCGGCTACCACGGGCAGGCGCAGAGCCTGCGCTTGACCTTCGGCATGGGGGTGTACCTCGGCCTGGCGGGGCTCGCCGCGGCGGGCATGGCGCTGTCGCCCGCGCAGGCCGCGGCGCTGGGAGGCGAGCCTTACCCGCGCATGCAGGTCTGGCTGCGCCCCTGAGCCGGGCTGTCCGTCAGAAGGTTTCCCAGTCGTCGTTGCCGGACCCGGCGGCCCTGGCGGGGGCGGGAGCGGCCGGCTGCTGGGCAGGAGCGAGTGCCGGGCGGGTGGCGGCCGGCGCAGATGCCCGGGCGGGCTTTGCCGGTGCGGCGGCGATGCCGGGAGCCGTGCGCTGCGCGGCAGCCGGTGCCCTGGCATGCTGCAGCGCGGCGGAGGCGGCGCGGGCGGTATCGCGGCTGCGCGACTGCGCCTGTGCGATGACGGCCTGGGAGGCACTGGCATCGACCTGGAAGACGCTGACGAGCTGCACGAGGCGCGCGGCCTGGGAGTTGAGGCTGTCGGCGGCGGCGGCGGATTCCTCCACGAGCGCGGCGTTCTGCTGGGTGACCTGGTCGAGCTGGTTGACGGCGTCGCTCACCTGGGAGATGCCCTGCTCCTGCTCGTGGGTGGCCGCTCCGATCTCGGCGATGAGGTCGGCGACGCGGCGGGCCTGCTCGACGATCTCTCCCATGGTGGTGCCGGCCTCGCCCACGAGCTGCGAGCCGGTCTCGACCTTGGAGACGCTCTCGCCGATGAGGGCCTTGATCTCCTTGGCGGCCTGTGCGGAGCGCTGCGCGAGGGTGCGCACCTCGCCGGCGACGACGGCGAAGCCCCGGCCCTGCTCGCCGGCGCGTGCGGCCTCGACGGCGGCGTTGAGCGCGAGGATGTTGGTCTGGAAGGCGATGGAGTCGATGACGCCGATGATGTCGCCGATCTTGCGGGAGGAGGCGGTGATGTCCTCCATGGTGCGCACGACGTTGCCCACGACGTCGCCGCCGCGCGCGGCGGTGGCGGAGGCCGAGGAGGCGAGCTGGGAGGCGGTGCGCACGGTGTCGGCGTTCTGCTTGACGGTGGAGGCCATCTCCTCCATGGAGGCGGCGGTCTGCTGGAGGTTGGAGGCCTGCTCCTCGGTGCGCTGGCTGAGGTCGGCGTTGCCGGTGGCGATCTGGGAAGCGCCGGTGGCGATGGATTCGCTGCTGTGGCGGACTTCGGAGAC
>NZ_FNEY01000035.1 GCF_900100305.1 Paracidovorax citrulli
TCGCGCTGGAGCTGCACACCTTCGAGTGGGCCAGCTGCGACTACTACCTCGCGCACGGGCAGATGATGCCCGACGACTGGAAGGAGCAGCTCAAGGGCATGGACGCGCTCTTCTTCGGCGCCGTGGGCTGGCCGGCCACCGTGCCCGACCACGTCTCGCTGTGGGGCTCGCTGCTGAAGTTCCGCCGCGAGTTCGACCAGTACATCAACCTGCGGCCCGTGCGCCTGTTCGAGGGCGTGCCGTGCCCGCTGGCGGGCCGCAAGCCCGGGGACATCGACTACTACGTGGTGCGCGAGAACACCGAGGGCGAGTACACGTCGCTGGGCGGCATCATGTACGAGGGCACGGACCGCGAGATCGTGATCCAGGAGTCGGTGTATTCGCGCAAGGGCGCCGAGCGGCTGCTGAAGTTCGCGTTCGATCTCGCGCAGAGCCGCCCGAAGAAGCACGTGACGCTGGCCACCAAGAGCAACGGCATCGCCATCAGCATGCCGTGGTGGGACCGGCGGGCCGACGAGGTGGCCAGACAGTATCCCGGCATCACGCTGGACAAGCAGCACATCGACATCCTGACGGCGCGCTTCGTGCTGCAGCCGGGGCGCTTCGACGTGGTGGCGGCGACGAACCTGTTCGGCGACATCCTGTCGGACCTGGGGCCGGCGACGACGGGCACGATCGGGCTGGCGCCGTCGGCGAACCTGAACCCGGAGCGCACGTTCCCGAGCCTGTTCGAGCCGGTGCACGGCTCGGCGCCGGACATCTACGGCAGGAACATCGCCAACCCGATCGCGATGGTGTGGTCGGGGGCGCTGATGCTGGACTTCCTGACGCAGGGCCAGGGGGCGGGGCGGCAGGCGCACGATGCGATCGTGGCGGCCATCGAGCAGGTGATCCAGAGCGGGCCGAAGACGCCGGACCTGGGCGGCACGGCCAGCACCACGCAGGTGGGCGAAGCCATCGCGGCGGCCATCGCCCGGAGCTGACCAGTGGGGCCGAGCGCCGGCCACGCGACCCCACGCGCGCAAGGCGGGCGGCAGCCCGATAAACTGGCCGCTTCCCCACAGTGTCTCCCTGCCGGCATGCGATCGAACGCCCTGTTGCGCCCCCTGGTCCTCCTGAGTGCTGCGGCTCTGGCCGCCTGCGGCAGCGCGCCGCCTGCCGCCCCTTCCGCCGCGCCCGCCCAGGCCGCTGCCGCTCCGTCGCCGGCCCCCATCAAGGTGGGCATCGCGCTGGGCGGCGGTGCGGCCAAGGGTTTCGCGCACATCGGCGTCATCAAGATGCTGGAGGCCAACGGCCTGGCACCCGCCGTGGTGGCCGGCACCAGCGCGGGCAGCGTGGTGGGCGCGCTGTATGCGAGCGGCATGAACGCCTTCGAGCTGCAAGAAAAGGCCGTGGCGCTCGACGAGGCGAAGATCCGCGACCTGCAGCTGTCCTCCGGCGGACTCGTGCTCGGCCAGAAACTCGAAGACTATGTGAACGCGCAGGTCCGCAACCGGCCCATCGAGCAGCTGGCCAAGCCCTTCGCCGCCGTGGCCACGCGGCTGGAGGACGGCGAGCGGACGGTGTTCACGCGCGGCAATACCGGGCAGGCGGTGCGCGCTTCCAGCAGCATACCGGGCGTCTTCCAGCCCGTGGCGGCCGGCAAATACCATTTCGTGGACGGCGGCGTGGTCAGTCCGGTGCCGGTGGACGCGGCGCGCCAGCTGGGGGCCGACATCGTGGTCGCCGTGGACATCTCCAACAAGGCGCGCGGCCAGGCGCCCGCCGACATGCTGGGCACCCTGGGCCAGTCGATCGCGATCATGGGCCAGAAGCTCGGCCAGGCCGAACTCGCGCGGGCCGACGTGGTCGTGCGCCCGCAGGTGCTGGACATCGGCGCGGCCGACTTCACGCAGCGCGCCGGCGCCATCCTGGAGGGCGAGAAAGCCGCCCTCGCCGCCATGCCGCAGATCCGCGAGCGCGTGGCGCAGCTGCAGGCAGCGCGCGCCGAGGCCACGCGGCTCGCGCAACAGAAAGCCGCCGAGGCGCAGCACCAGGCCTGCCTGGAGCAGCGCTCGCGCCTGCAGAAGCTCGCGGGGCTGGCGGGGTTGGACGGCTCCTGCCCCGCCGCGGCCCCCTGACGCCGACATTTGCGCCCGCCTCCTACGGCGGCCCCATCGGCGCGCACGTATGGTGCCGCCATGTCCCCCGGCAGCGATATCCCCGCCCGTCTCGATCGGCTTCCCTGGTCCGCCTGGCACTGGCGCGTGGTGATCGCGCTGGGCATCGCCTGGGTGCTCGACGGGCTGGAAGTGACCATCGTCGGCTCCCTGGGCAGCGCGCTGGAGCGCCCCGACACGCTGGGGCTGACGGCGTCGCAGGTGGGCTGGACGGCCTCGCTGTACGTGGCCGGCGCGGTGATCGGTGCCCTCGTGTTCGGCCGCATGGCGGACGCGCTGGGGCGCAAGCGCCTCTTCATGCTGACCCTGACGGTGTACATGGTGGCGACCGTGGCCACGGCCTTCACCAGCAGTTTCGCCGCGTTCGCGGTGTGCCGCTTCCTGACGGGCATCGGCATCGGCGGTGAATACGCGGCGATCAATTCCGCCATCGACGAACTCATTCCCGCACGGGTGCGCGGCCGCGTGAACCTGGCCATCAACGGCAGTTTCTGGCTGGGCGCGGCCCTGGGGGCCGCCCTGAGCCTGGTGCTGCTGGACGCGCGCGTGCTGGGCCCGGAGTACGGCTGGCGGGCCGCCTTCCTCATGGGCGCTCTGCTGGGCGCCGCCGTGCTGCTGGTGCGACGGCACGTGCCGGAAAGCCCGCGCTGGCTGATCACCCACGGCCGCGCCGACGAGGCCGAACGCATCGTGGCGGACATCGAGCGCGGCGTGCATGGCACAACGAATCCGCGCCCAGCCGGGCCCGCGGCCGCGGCCGCCCCCGCCATGCCCCGCGCGACCCCGGAAGTCCCGGCCGGCGCGGCTGGCCCGGCAGAACCGCCTGGCCGCCGCACGCTGCCCTCCGCGTCGCAGGTGGTCCAGGTGCTGCTGCGCCGCTACCCGGAGCGCAGCGCCGTGGTGCTGGCGCTGATGGTGTCGCAGGCGTTCTTCTACAACGCGATCTTCTTCACCTACGCGCTGGTGCTGACGCGCTTCTACGGCGTGGACGCCAGCCGGGTGGGCCTCTACATCTTCCCCTTCGCCGCCGGGAACGTGCTGGGCCCGCTGCTGCTGGGGCCCCTCTTCGACCGCATCGGGCGGCGCGTGATGATTACCGCCACCTATGCGCTCGCGGGCATCGCGCTTGCGCTCACCGGCCTGGGCTTCATGAACGGCTGGCTGGATGCGACCACGCAGACCGTGGCCTGGTCGGTGGTGTTCTTCCTGGCCTCGGCCGCCGCGAGTTCCGCGTACCTCACCGTGAGCGAGGTGTTCCCGCTGGAGATGCGCGCGCTGGCGATTTCCCTCTTCTACGCCGTGGGCACCGGCGTGGGCGGTTTCGCGGCCCCGGCCCTGTTCGGCGCGCTGATCGATACCGGCAGCCGGGAGAACGTGTTCATGGGTTACCTGCTCGGCGCGGCGCTGGTGCTGCTGGCGGCGGGCGTGACGTGGCGCTGGGCGGTGGATGCGGAGCGGAAATCGCTGGAAGAGATCGCGCCGCCGCTGGGAAGCGACGGCAACGGTGATTCGTTGAATCGCCGTTGATGCGTCGTTGCCGGCGCACTCCCGTCTCCGCGCCCCGGCCGCCCTGCCCTGCAGTCACTTGCCCGTCTCCCTCAGGCATTCCACCAGCGCCTCCGTCACCGCCGTGCCCTCCTGCCCCCGCATCCGGATGATCCCCACCGGCGGCAGCTCCACCGGCACGGGCAGCCTGAGCACCGCCAGCAGGCCCTGCTGCGCGAAATGCCTTGCCACGGTGCCCGCCATGAAGGCGACGGCGCCGCGCTGGTGGACGAAGGTGATCTGCGACAGGAACGAGGCCGATTCGACGATGTCGGCGGGCGGGTGCAGGCCGTGGGCAAAGAACTGCTGCTCCAGCTTCACGCGCAGCGAGGCCCAGGGCGGGGGCAGCACGCAGGGCTGTGCGGCGATGTCGGACCAGCGGGGCTGGCGCCTGCGGGCCAGGGGATGGCCGGGGCGCACGACGGCGACCATGGGGTCGTCGTAGAGTGCCTCGGTTTCCAGGTCGGGCGAGGCATATCCGGGCTCCAGGCGGCCGACGAACAGGTCGAGCTCGCCCAGCCGCAGCCTGGGCAGCAGGCGGGTGAGGTCGCCCTCCTCGATGAGGACGGTCACGTGGGGCGAGCGCGCCTTGAGCCGCTCCACGGCCTGCGCGAGCAGCACCGGGGTGGCGGCCACCATGGCGCCCACGCTGGTGCGGCCGCGGGCGCCGCTGGCCTCGGCGGCGATCTCGTCGCGCGTGCGCTCGTAGCCGGCGAGCACGGAACGCGCGAAGCGCACCACGCTCGCGCCCGCGGCGGTGGGCTCGGTGCCGCGGGTGGAGCGCTCGAACAGGGGCAGGCCGAACATGCGCTCGATCTCGGCCAGCGTCTTGGAGACGGCAGGCTGCGTGACGGAGAGGAACTCCGCCGCGCGGCCGACGTGGCGGAACTGGTCGAGCGCGACCAGCATCTGCAGGTGCCTCAGCTTGAGGTTGGAACGCAGCACGCGATCGATCCTGGGCATTTTCCGGACATTCCTTGGAGGTTATGAAGGCAGTCCGTATTTTCATTGGATTGGCATGTCCCGCTTCTGAACAATGGAGGCAGCCCTCACCCACGATAAAGAAACAGGAGACATATCCCATGCAGACCCCACGCTGCGGCCGGCGCCAGCTCGTTCTGGGCGCCCTCGGCACCGCCACGCTCGCCCTCGCCTCCGCGCCCGCCCGCCTGCTGGCGCAGGGCGCGTATCCCGACCGCCCCATCACGTTCATCTGCCCCTGGCCCGCCGGCGGCACGGCCGACCAGTCGATGCGCACGCTGTGCACGGTGGCGGGCCGCGTGCTCGGCCAACCGATCGCGGTGGAGAACCGCGCGGGCGCCTCCGGCATGATCGGCTCCAAGGCCCTGGCCACCGCGAAGCCGGACGGCTACACGATCGGGCAGATCCCGATCTCGGTCACGCGCTTCTCGCAGCTGGGCACTTTGCAGGCCGATCCGCGCAAGGACTTCACGTACATCGCCCGCACCTCGGGCCAGACCTTCGGCATCGCGGTGCCGGCGAACTCGCCGTTCAAGACGCTCAAGGACTTCGTGGATTACGCGAAGGCCCATCCGGGCAAGGTGACGTATGCGCATGCGGGCGTGGGCGGCGCCACGCACGTGGGCATGGAGGAATTCGCCAGCGTGGCGGGCATCCAGTTGAACCACGTGCCCTACAAGGGCGGCGCCGAAGCGCTGCAGGGCGTGCTGGGCGGCCATGTGGATGCGCTGGCCGACTCCAGTTCGTGGGCGCCGCATGTGGAAGCCGGCAAGCTGTGCCTGCTGGCCACCTGGGGCGAACAGCGCACGGCACGGTTCAAGGACGTGCCGACGCTGCGCGAGCTGGGCTGGGACGTGGTGGTGGATGCCCCCAACGGCATCGGCGCGCCGAAAGGACTGGACCCGGCCGTCGCGGCGAAACTGCGCGACGCGTTCCGCCAGGCCGTGGCCAGCCCCGAGTTCAAGGCGGTGGCCGACAAGCTGGATGCCCCCGTGCTCTACCTGGACGGCCCCGACTACGAAAAATACGTGAACACCGTCTATGCCAAGGAAACGGTGCTCATCGACAAGCTGAAACTGCGAGAGCTGATGAAGGGGTGAATCCCCGCCCGGCCGCGCCGGCGTCCGCGGCCTCGCCGCTGCGCGAGGTCCGGGCGAGGCATGCCCACACATCCCACGCACACGCCCTACCCCATGATGAAAGCCCCGCATGCCCAGCCTTGACAGTCCGCTGCTGCACCTGCATCCCAATGACAACGTGTTCGTCGCCAAGGCGGCGCTGGCGCTGGGGCAGGAGATTCCCGAACTGGGGGTGCGGGTACGCGCGCAGGTGCCGCCGGGGCACAAGATCGCAGCGCGGCGCATCGCGCGGGGCGAGCAGGTGAAGAAGTACGACACGGTGATCGGCGTGGCGACGCGCGACCTGGAGCCGGGCGAGTACGTGCACAGCCACAACCTGGAGATCGTGGACCATTACCGCGACCCGGCGTTCTGCGCGGATGTCCGGCCGGTCCATTACGTGCCCGAGGCCGAGCGCGCGACCTTCCAGGGTTTCGTGCGCGCGGATGGCTCCGTGGGCACGCGTAACTTCATCGGCATCCTGTCGTCGGTCAATTGCTCCGCCACGGTCATCAAGCAGATCGCCGCGCATTTCACGCAGGAGCGGATGCGCGCATTCCCCCACGTGGATGGCGTGGTGGCGTTCGCGCAGACCAGCGGCTGCGGCATGTCCTCGCCCAGCGAGCATTTCGACGTGCTGCGCCGCACGATCGCGGGCTATGCCCGGCACCCGAACCTGGCCGGCGTGCTGATCGTGGGCCTGGGCTGCGAGCGCAACCAGGTGGACGGGCTGGTCGAATCCCAGGGCCTGGAGCGCGGCCGGCTGATGCGCACGCTGGTGATGCAGGACGTGGGCGGCACGCGGGCGACCATCGCTGCCGGCATCGCGGCGATCGAGGAGATGCTGCCGGCCGCCAACGAGGCGCGCCGCAGCACGGTGCCCGCCAGCCACCTGAAGATCGGGCTCGAATGCGGCGGATCGGACGGCTTCTCCGGCATCACGGCCAACCCGGCGCTGGGCGCGGCGATGGACGTGCTCGTGCGCCATGGCGGCACCGCCATCCTGTCGGAAACGCCGGAAATCCACGGCGTGGAGTTCATGCTCACGCGCCGCGCCATCAGCCCCGCTGTGGGCCAGAAGCTGCTGGACCGCCTGGCCTGGTGGGAGCGCTACGCGGCCGGGCAGAACGCGCAGTTCAACGGCGTGGTGGGCCACGGCAACCAGGCCGGCGGCCTGGCGAACATCTTCGAGAAATCGCTGGGCAGCGCGATGAAAGGTGGCACCACGCCGCTGCGCGCCGTGTACGAATACGCCGAGCGCATCGACGAGAGCGGTTTCGTGTTCATGGATTCGCCGGGTTACGACCCGGTCGCCGCCACGGGACAGATCGCGAGCGGCGCGCAGCTGATCTGCTTCACCACCGGGCGCGGCTCGATGTTCGGCAGCAAGCCGGCACCGACCATCAAGCTGGCCAGCAACACGCCCATGTACCGGCGCCTGGAGGAGGACATGGACATCAACTGCGGCGTGATCCTGGACGGCGAACTGACGGTGCCCGAGATGGGCGAGCGCATCTTCGCGCAGATCCTGCGGCACGCGAGCGGCGAGGCGACCAAGAGCGAGCTGCTGGGCCTGGGCGACCACGAGTTCGTGCCCTGGCACCTGGGTATCGTGAGCTGAGCCCCGGTTCCGAGGCGGTGCGGTGCGGTTCTGCCCGACGTTCCGGCCCGCACGCGCTGCCATGCAGGCACCAGCGCGACACCCGGCCTTTACCGCCGGATGCGGCACCGCTATGGTTTCCGGCAGCCACCGCTGCCTTTCGTTTTCCTTGCGCGACATGACCATTTCCTCTTCTTCACCCATTTCTTCCCTCTCCGCTGCCCGCCCGCTGGTGCGAAGCCAGCTCTGCATTGCCGGCCGTTGGCAGGCCGCCGCCAGCGGCGCCACCTTCGCCGTCACCGATCCGGCCACGGGCGAGACGATCGCGCGCGTGCCCGACGGCGGCGCCGAGGACGCGCGCGCCGCCACCGATGCCGCCCACGCGGCCTTCGCCACCTGGCGCCACGTGCCGGCCAAGCAGCGCGCGGCCCTGATCAAGCGCTGGAACGATCTCGTCCTGGCCCACCAGGAAGGGCTCGGCGCGCTCATCTCGCTGGAACAGGGCAAGCCGCTGGCCGAGGGCAAGGGCGAGGTGGCCTATGCCGCGAGCTACATCGAGTGGTTCGGCGAAGAGGCCACGCGCATGAACGGCGAGGTGATTCCCGCGCCCGTGCCGGGCCGGCGCATGTTCGCCCTCAAGGAGCCCGTGGGCGTGGTGGCCGCGATCACGCCCTGGAATTTTCCCGCCGCGATGATCGCGCGCAAGATCGCCCCCGCGCTCGCCGCCGGCTGCACGGTGGTCTGCAAGCCCGCGGAAGACACGCCGCTCACCTCGCTCGCGCTCGTGGCGCTGGCCGAAGAAGCGGGCATTCCGCCCGGCGTGCTGAACATCGTCACCGCCTCGCGCGAGCACACGCCCGCGGTGGTGGATGCGTGGCTCGACGATTCCCGCGTGCGCAAGATCACCTTCACAGGCTCCACGCCCGTGGGCAAGCACCTGGCGCGGCGCAGTGCCGATACGCTCAAGAAGCTCTCGCTGGAACTCGGCGGCAACGCGCCCTTCATCGTGTTCGAGGATGCCGACGTGGATGCGGCGGTGGACGGCTTCATGGCCGCGAAGTTCAGGAACGGCGGGCAGACCTGCGTGTGCCCCAACCGCGTGTTCGTGCACCGCGCCGTGCACGACGCATTCGCCCAGAAGCTCGCCGCGCGCGTGCAGGCCCTGCACGTGGGCCCGGCGACGGACCCGGCCTCGCAGATCGGCCCGATGATCAACGCGCGCGCCGTCGAGAAGATCGAACGCCATGTGCAGGATGCCGTCGCGCGCGGCGCGGCGGTGCTCACCGGCGGCAGGCGCCTGGATGCGCTGGGCGCCCACTACTACGCGCCCACCGTGCTCACGGGCGCGGATGCCAGCATGGCCTGCGCCTGCGAGGAAACCTTCGGCCCGGTGGCGCCGCTCACGGTCTTCGACAGCGAAAAGGAAGTGATCGCCGCCGCCAACGACACGCCCTTCGGCCTGGCCGCGTACTTCTACAGCAACGACGTGCGCCGCATCTGGCGCGTGGCCGATGCGCTGGAGAGCGGCATCGTCGGCATCAACGAAGGCGCGCTCGCGGCCGAGGCCGCACCGTTCGGCGGCGTGAAGGAATCCGGCTACGGCCGCGAGGGCTCCACCCACGGCCTGGACGATTACCTGCACACCAAGTACCTTTGCCAGGGCGGGCTCGACTGATGCCCACCCGCTCCCCGCATTCGACCGGAAACCCACCGATGCCCGCACACAACCCCTTCAAAGCGGCCCTCGCCGCCCGCCAGCCGCAGATCGGCCTCTGGCTCTCCATGGCCGATCCCTACCTCGCCGAGGCGGCCGCGACCACTGGCTACGACTGGCTGCTGATCGACGGCGAGCATGCGCCCAACGACCTGCGCAGCACCCTCGGCGCGCTGCAGGCCGTGGCGCCCTACCCTTCGCAACCCGTGGTGCGCATCGCCGAAGGCAGCACGGCCCTCATCAAGCAGGTGCTGGACATCGGTGCGCGTACGCTGCTGGTGCCGATGGTGGACACGCCCGAACAGGCCCGCGCCATCGCCGCCGCCACGCAGTACCCGCCGCATGGCATCCGGGGCGTGGGCAGCGCCGTCGGCCGCGTGTCGCAATGGAGCGGCCGGGCGGACTACCTGGCCGTGGCCGACGACGAGGTCTGCCTGCTGGTGCAGGCCGAGACGGTGACCGCACTGCGCAACCTGCCCGCGATCTGCGCGGTGGAGGGCGTGCACGGCATCTTCATCGGGCCGGCGGATCTGGCGGCCTCCATGGGCCACCGCGGCAACCCCGGCCACCCGGAAGTGCAGGCCGCGATCGAGGACGCCATGCGCACCATCGTCGCGAGCGGCAAGGCCGCGGGCACGCTGACCTCGGACCCGGCCCTGGCACAGCGCTACCTGGATCTGGGCTGCACTTTTGTGGCGGTGGGTGTGGATGTGCTGATGTTCGTGGGCGCGGCGCGAAAGCTGCGTGCTCAGTTCAGCGGGGCGGGTGATACGGTGTCTGCAAAACCCAACGCGGCCTATTGATCGAAGCCTGGAACGAATGGCCCGGCCTGCGAAAGGCGCCATGGTCGGGATACAGCCGTCACCGGAGTACCAACGCTGATCACGCGGAATTCCTCGTTTCCGCCATCCATCTCGCGCCGACCCTGCGGCGCCCCGGTGTCAGCTGCCCGCCACCTTCATGCGATTGACCAGCACCGAACCCACGGTCTTGGCACCGTAGTTGTAGGCGTCCGCGCCCACGGCCTCGATGCCGAGGAACATGTCCTTGAGGTTGCCCGCGATGGTGATCTCGTGCACGGGGAAGGCGATCTCGCCGTTCTCCACCCAGAAACCGCTGGCGCCGCGGGAATAGTCGCCGGTCACGTAGTTCACGCCCTGACCCATGAGCTCGATCACGAACAGGCCCGTGCCGAGCTTCTTCAGCATGGCGTCCAGGTCGTCGCCTGGCTGCGTGAGGCGCGAGGTGAGCGCGAGGTTGTGCGAGCCCCCGGCGTTGCCGGTGGTCTTCATGCCGAGCTTGCGGGCGGAGTAGCTGCTGAGGAAGTAGCCCTGCACCTCGCCGGCATCCACCACCTTGCGCGGGGCCACGCGCACGCCCTCCTCGTCGAAGGGCGAGCTGCCCTTGCCGCGCGCGACGAACGGGTCCTCGTCGATGTCGATGTGGTCCGGGAAGACCCGGCGGCCCAGCGAGTCGAGCAGGAAGCTGCTCTTGCGGTAGAGCGCCCCGCCGCTCACGGCCTGGGTGAAGCCGCCGAGCAGGCCCGCGGCCAGCGGTGATTCGAACAGCACCGGGCATTCGGTGGTGGGGATCTTGCGGCTGCCCAGGCGGCTCAGGGCGCGCTCGGCCGCGTAGCGGCCCACGGCGGCGGGCGAGGACAGCTCGGCCGCGTCGCGCATGGACGAATACCACGCGTCGCGCTGCATCTCGGCATTGCGGCCCGGCAGCGAGGCGATGGGCGCCACCGAGATGCTGTGGCGCGAGCTGGCGTACCCCCCGCGGAAGCCGTGGGTGTGCGCGCTGAAGAAGTGGCTCTGCTGGGCCGAGACGGCGGCGCCTTCGCTGTTGGTGATGCGGCGGTGCGTGCGCAGGGCGGCGTCCTCGCACTCGAGCGCGATGCGGGCGGCCTCTTCGCTGGTGATGGCCCAGGGATGGAACAGGTCCAGCTCGCGGTGCGTGCCGGGCGCGGCCACGTCCGCCACGTCGGGCAGGCCGGCCACCGGGTCTTCGGCGGTGAAGCGGGCGATGTCGTAGGCGGCCTGCACGGTCTGCTCGATGGCGCGCTCGGAGAAGTCGGACGTGCTGGCGTTGCCCCGGCGGTTGCCCACGTACACGGTGATGCCCAGCGACTTGTCGCGGTTGCGCTCCACCGTCTCCAGTTCGCCCTTGCGCACGCTCACCGACAGGCCGAAGCCCTCGGATGCCTCGGCGCCCGCATCGGTGGCGCCCAGGCGCAGCGCGTGGGCCAGGGCCCGGTCCACCAGTTCCTCGAACACGCCGCGGCTGTAGCTGAAGCCGTTGCCGGCATCGCCGCCGGCAGGGGCGGACGCGGAAGCGCAGGAGCGGGCGGAGGAGGTGGCAGCGGCGGTGGCTGCGGTACGGGGGCGGGTGGTCTTCATATCGCCGGCTATGATACTTGCCGCCTTCCGCCCCCGCCCAGGGCCTCTTTTTGTCCCCTCTCCCATGTCCCGCAAACCCAAAAAAGGCTATTTCGTGAAGGGCCATTTCGTCGCCGAAGGCAGCGAACTGGACCTGCAGCTCAAGGCCGAGCTCAAAGGCACGACCGAAGCCAGCCGCACCGACCTCAAGCGCGAGAGCGACGCGCTGCAGCAGCTCGGCCAGGACCTGCTGACGCTGCGCAGCGACCTGCAGGCGCGCCTGCAGTTGCCCGACAAGCTGCAGGACGCGCTGGCCGAGGCGCGGCGCATCACCAACTTCGAGGGCAAGCGCCGGCAGATGCAGTACGTGGGCAAGCTGATGCGCCAGCTCGATCCCTCGATGGTGGTGGCTGCGCGCGCCGCGCTGGACGAGCAGCACAACGGCTCGGCCACGGAAAAGCTCGCGCTGCACGAAGCCGAGCAGTGGCGAGAGCGCCTGATCGCCGACGACAGCGCCCTGCCGCTCTGGATGGAGCGCTTCCCGCGCACCGACACCCAGCAACTGCGTGCGCTGATCCGGCAGGCCCGCAAGGACGCGCCGGAGGGCAAGGAAGCCAACGTACAGGCGTCCCAGGGCCTCGCGCCGCGCAAGGGACGCGCCTACCGGGAGCTGTTCCAGCTGGTGCGCACGCAGATGGACGAAGCCGCCCTGCATGCCCGCCACGAAGAAGCCGAACGCGATGCATGATGGGGAACACCCCCCTGAGCGGCTGCGCCGCTTCCCCCCGCTCTCGCCATGCCGCGCACGGCGGGCGGGAGGACGACGCCAGTGGCCGGGCAAAGCCCGCTCCACGGCGCCTGCTGGCCTGGCCTGCTCCGCGGCCCTCTGACGGATGAGGCCGCGGTGAGCGATATGCCGCGCCCTGGAAGCAATGCAATGAACGAAGCACCTGGATTTTCCCTTCCCGCGCCCGAGCCGGTGCGCATCGGCATCGTGTCGGTGAGCGACCGCGCGAGCCGCGGCGTCTATGAGGACAAGGGCCTGCCCGCGCTGCGGCAGTGGCTGGAGCGGGCGCTGCACAACCCGGTGCATTTCGAGGAGCGGCTCATCCCCGACGAGCAGGAGCGCATCAGTGCCACGCTCATCGATCTGGTGGACGGCGCGGGCTGCCACCTGGTGCTGACCACCGGCGGCACGGGCCCCGCACCGCGCGACGTGACCCCCGAGGCCACGCTGGCCATCGCGCACCGCGAAATGCCAGGCTTCGGCGAGCAGATGCGGCAGATCAGCCTGCGCTTCGTGCCCACGGCCATCCTCTCGCGACAGGTGGCGGTGATCCGCCACGGCAGCCTGGTCATCAACCTGCCGGGGCAACCCAAGGCCATCGCGGAGACGCTCGAAGGGCTGAAGGACGAACAGGGAACAACGATCGTCCCGGGCATCTTCGCGGCCGTGCCCTACTGCATCGACCTGATCGGCGGCCCCTACCTGGAGACGCGCGAGGCGGTGTGCAATGCGTTCAGGCCCAAGGACGCACGCAGGCCCGCACGGCCGCAGTGAACCCTGGAACCAGCGCGGAACAAGCGCGAAGCCACCGGGGGAGGCGGGCCGGTGGACGCGCCCCGCCTACTTGCCCACCAGCGCGTTGAGTTTCTCTGCCTCGAACTGTTCGTTGCGCTTGGCGTCGCACGGCACGCAGTCGCTGGCCTGCGGCGCGGCCTGGGAGAGCTTTTCGATGGCCGCCCAGAGCAGCGCGATCTGGCGCTCCTGCGACGAGGCGTTGTCGATCAGCCCGCGCATCGCCTGCGAGAGCGGATCGTCTTCCTGCGTGACGCCGTAGGCGGAGAACGCGCGGGCCTCCGGCCGCTGCGGGCTGGCAGCTTCCGTGACGTCGGCGCTCTGCCCCGCCCTGGAGGGGATGATGCGCGCGGGAATGCCCACGGCCGTGGCGCCGGCGGGCACGGGCTTGATGACCACGGCATTGCTGCCGATCTTCGCGCCATCGCCCACCTCGAAGCCACCGAGCACCTTCGCGCCCGCGCTGACGACCACGTCGCGGCCCAGCGTGGGATGGCGCTTGGTGCCCTTGTAGAGCGAGGTGCCGCCGAGGGTCACCCCCTGGTAGATGGTGCAGCCGTCGCCGATCTCGGCGGTCTCGCCCACCACCACGCCCATGGCGTGGTCGAAGAAGACGCGCTCGCCGATCTTCGCGCCGGGATGGATCTCGATGCCGGTGAGCCAGCGCGCGAAATGCGAGATGAAGCGCCCGGGCCACTTGAGGCCGTGCGTCCAGCACCAGTGCGCGGGCCGGTGCAGCCAGATGGCGTGCAGCCCCGGATAACAGGTGACCACCTCCCAGGTGCTGCGGGCCGCGGGGTCGCGGTCGAGGATGCACTGGATGTCGGAGCGCAGGCGGTCGAACATGGGGAGGGGGCTCGTGGAAGGGACGCGGGGCGGGAATCGGCCTTGCAGTCTATCGCTTCGCCCGTGCCGCTTCCGACATGGCTTTTGCGACACCGCGCAGGATGTGGATTTCCTCGGGGGTGGGTTGCGCGCGGTTGAAAAGCTGGTTGAGCCGCGGCATGAGCTTCTTGGGCGCGGCCGGGTCGAGGAAGCCGACATCCACCAGCGCGCGCTCCCAGTGCGCGAGCATGCCGGCCACCTGGGCGGCGTCGGCCGGCACGGACGCGGGCGCGGCGTCCCGCACGGGGAAGCCGCCGAGCGCGAGCCGCCACTCGTAGGCGATCACCTGGATGGCCGCCCCGAGATTCAGCGAGCCGAAGCCGGGATTCGTGGGAATGGAAAGCGCGACATGGCAGCGGTACACGTCCTCGTTCGCCATGCCGAAACGCTCGGAGCCGAACAGGAAGGCCACGCCCGCCTCCCCTGCCGCAGCCGCTGGCGCGGAGACCGGATCGGCGTCCGCGGGCGGCACGGGGGCGATGCCCCCTTCCAGGGCCAGTTCGGCCAGGGGATGGGCCGCATCGGCGGACTGCCGGCGCGCCAGCCACTCGAAATGCTCGCGCGGCGATCGCGTGGGCGGGCCGAAATCACGCGGCGTCATCGCGGTGGCGCACAGGTGGCTGATGCCGTCCAGGGCCTCGTCCAGCGTGGCGACGATGCGGGCGTTCTCCAGCACGTCCAGCGCGCCGCTCGCGCGCTGGATGGTTTCCTCGCGCCGCAGCACGTTGGACCAGCGCGGGGCCACCAGGACCAGATCCCCGAAGCCCATGGTCTTCATGGCGCGGGCGGCGGCGCCGACGTTGCCGGCATGGCTGGTCTGGATGAGGATGAAGCGGGTTTTCATGGAAAGCTGCACAGCGGAAAGGACGCGCGATTGTCGCCGCTGCGCCGCTCCCGCCCGCTCCCGCCCGCTCCCGCCCGCTCCCGCCCGCTCCCGCCGGCCTGCCGTGCCCTCAGTGCGGGCCGGCCGGCCGCCCGGCCTTCCGTCCGGACACCCCGCCGTCGTGCTGGCGTGCGGATTGCGGCACGGCGCGCAGGGCGGACAGGTAATCCTCGCGCCACTTCGCCAGATCCTGCGTCTTCACGTTGTCCAGCAGCCGGGCATGGCGCTCCTTGCGCTCCTGCAGCGGCATGGAGAGCGCCGCCTCGTAGGCCCGGGCGATGGCGGGCCGGTCCGCTGGCGGCACCAGGATCGCGTCCTGGAGCTGGTGGGCCGCGCCGGCGCCCCGGGAGAGGACCAGCGCACCGGGATCGCGCTCATCCTGCGAGGCGACGTACTCCTTGGCCACCAGGTTCATGCCGTCGGCCACCGAAGTCACCACGCCCACCCGGCCCATGCGGTAGATCTCCGGCAGCGCGCTCCGCCGGACCGGCTCGGCGAAGTACAGGATGGGCGTCCACGACGGCGTCCCGTACTTGCTGTTGATGCCGTCCACCATCTCCTGCGTCCTGCGCGCCAGCGCGGCATACGCCGGCACCTGCGGACGGGACGGCGCACCGATCTGCACGAAGGTCACCTTCTCCCGGAGATCCGGGCGGTCTTCCAGCAACTGCCCGAGCGCGGCGAACCGATCGGGCACGCCCTTGGAGTAATCCAGCCGCTCCACCCCCACCATGAGGAGCCGCCCTTCGGCCTTCTCGGTGCGCATGCGCTCCAGGACTCCGCTGGGGCCGGTGTCGGGCTCCTGCGCCATCAGGCCCTGGACATCGATGCCGATCGGGAAATCCCGCACCTGCACCTGGCGCCCGAAAGCGCGCAGCAGGCTTGCGTCCGCAGCGGCTTCCCCGATGCGCTCCTCGCGCACATAGTCCCGGAAGTTCTCCACGTCCCGCGGTATCTGCATGCCCACCAGGTCATAGGAGAAAAGCGACTCCACCAGTTCCTTGTGCTCCGGAATGGCCCGGAAGACCCCCGGTTCCGGGAACGGGATGTGGTTGAAGAAGCCCATGCGCTGCCGGCACCCGAGCCGGCGCAGCTCCTGCGCGAGGGGAATGAGGTGGTAGTCGTGGATCCACAGCATGTCGTCCTGCTGCAGCAGCGGGGCGAGCTGGGCGGCGAATATCCGGTTCACTTGGCGATAGACGCCGTACTGGCCCGGCCGGATGTCGGCCCAGCCGGCACTGCTGTGCATCACGGGCCAGAGCACCGAATTGCTGTAACCCGCGTAGTACTGCCGGAACTGGGTACGACTCAGGTCCATTCCCACCAGGGTGGACTGGCCGAAAGCCTGCGTTCGCACGCTGGGCGTGCCAGGCCGCCCGCCGATGGCGCCGCTCCAGCCCATCCAGAGCCCCGGGTTGTCGTGCATGGTTTCGGCCAGAGCGACGGCCAGGCCGCCGGCAGCGGGCTTCGACGGGTCCACCATCCGGTTGGAGACGACGACCAGCCGGTTCTGCGGAGGGCGCTGCCGCTGCCGGGCTTGCGGCTGGGCCGCGCCGGAACCATCGAACGGCCTCTTGCGGCGGGGCTGGACCGCGGTGCGCTCCAGTGCCCTGCCGGCTGACGGCGGACGGGCGGAGGACGTCTGGCGGGCCTCGCCCTGTGCCTGCAATGCTGGGGGGGACGCGCTGCGGCGCGCTCCGGATACCTGTCGGACCATGGTGGACTCCTTAATTTCTGGATAATGCCCCTTGATTGAAAATGCAGCCTCCCCCGCGGCTTCCGGATATGGAACACGGATGGCCATGGAGAGCACGGGCCATTTCCTGTGGATTTCCTTGGCGGAGCCCTGAATATCGGCCCGGGGGCAGAACGGACCGAATGGCGCCCCGGAAATCGTTGAACACAGTCTATTTATTTTTTATTGCATGCACCCTCTGGAAGCAAACCATTGAAAATATCATTCAGAAACAATATTTCTCGAAATAATTTCGCTTCCCCATAATCCCGTTCGCCTCCCAAAAAAGACCGGGAACCCCCGCGGTCCGAACGCCCTGACCCGAACCGCCGATGCCCCGCCGGCCGGCCCGGTGTCCGGGACGTGCGTTCCGCCACCCCGAACGTGCGCAGCGGCCCCGCACCGGTTCGTGTAGCATCCGCGCCCTCCCGCCATGGATCACATCGCCGTCCGCCACCTGCACAAGTCCTACCGCATCCATGAGCGCGACCCCGGCGTGCTCGGCGCGCTGCGGGCGCTGGCGCGCCCGCGCTACCGCACGGTCGCGGCGCTGTCGGACGTGTCGTTCAGCCTGCAGCGCGGCGAAATGCTGGGCTTCATCGGGCCGAATGGCGCCGGCAAGTCCACCACCGTCAAGATCCTCTCGGGCATCCTGCGGCCCGACGGGGGCAGCGTGGAGATCGACGGGCGCGATCCCTTCGCCGAGCGCGAGCGGCACGTCGGGCGCATCGGCGTGGTGTTCGGGCAGCGCACCCAGTTGTGGTGGGACCTGCCGGTGGGCGACGGCTTCGCGCTGCTGCGCGACATCTACCGCGTCGATCCGCGGCGCTTCTGCCGCATGCGCGACGAGCTGGTGGCCCTGCTGCACCTGGAGCGCGTGCTCGACCAGCCCGTGCGCCAGCTGTCCTTGGGCCAGCGCATGCGCGCGGAGATCGCCGCGGCCCTGCTGCACGAGCCGGACATCCTCTTCCTGGACGAGCCGACCATCGGCCTGGATGCGCCCTCCAAACTCGCGGTGCGCGACTTCGTGCGGCGGGCCAACCGCGAGCGCGGCACCACCGTCCTGCTCACGACCCACGACATGCACGATATCGAGGCGCTGGCCGAACGGGTCATCGTGATCGGCCACGGCCGGGTGCTGGCCGACTGCGGGGTGGACGCGCTGCGGGCCCAGGTGGCGGCAGCGCGCCCCGAGGACGAGGACATGACCATCGAGGCCGTGATCGCGCGCTTCTACGCGATGCACGGCGCAGCCGAGGGATGACGGCGATGGCCCCGGCCGCGCTCCTGCGCCCCTACCGCGCGGCGTTCGCTTCGCGCTTCCTCGTGATGCTGCAGTACCGGGCCGCAGCCTGGGCCGGCTTCGTCACGCAGTGCTGGTGGGGCGGCCTGAAGGCCATGGTGATGGCGGCGTTCTACGGCGGCGCGGCGGCCGCGGCGGCGCCGCTGTCGCTGGAGCAGGCCATCGCCTACATCTGGCTGGCGCAGGGGCTGTTCGCCCTGCTGCCGTGGAGCGCCGATCCGGAACTGGCCCAGTCGGTGCGCACCGGGGCCGTGGCCTACGACCGGCTGCGGCCGGTGGACGCCTATGCGCTGTGGTTCGCCCGCTCCGCGGGATGGATCGCCGCGCGGGTGCTGCCGCGGGCGGCGCTCATGGCCGCGTTCACCGGGGTGGCCCTGCCGTTGGCCGGCCTGGACGCCTGGGCGCTGCAGCCCCCGGCCGGGTGGATGGCGGCGGCGGCGTTCGCCCTGTCGCTGCTGCTGGCGCTGGGGCTGTCCACGGCATTCGTGATGCTGCTCAACGTGGTCACCGCGGCGGCGCTCGACGAGCGGGGCATCAACACCCTGGCCGGCCCGGTCGTGATCGTGTTCTCCGGCAACCTGCTGCCCCTGGCGCTGCTGCCCGACGGCTGGCAGACCGTGCTGCTGCTGCAGCCGTTCGCGGGCATCGTGGACATTCCCGCGCGCATCTATTTCGGCCAGCTGTCGGGCGCGGGGGCGCTGGCGGGGCTGGGCCTGCAGTGCTTCTGGTTGCTGGCGGCCACGGGGCTGGGCCGCGTCCTGCTGCAGCGCACCCTGCGCAACCTGGAGGTGCAAGGCGGATGAAGCCACGGCCCATGGGATCGGCGGCGCTGTTCGTGCGCCTCGCGCTGGCATCGCTGGGCGGGCAGGCGCGCTACCCCGCGTCGGCGCTGATGCTCACCGTGGGCCAGGGCCTGGTGACGGCCATCGAGGCGATGGCGGTCTGGGCGCTGTTCCACCGGTTCGGCGACGTGCAGGGCTGGCGCATCGGCGAGGTGGCCGTGTTCTACGGGCTGGTGAACTGCATGTTCGCCATCGCCGACGCCCTGGGCCGGGGATTCGATACGCTGGGCACGCAGTTGCTGCGCACGGGGGCCTTCGACCGCCTGCTGCTGCGCCCGCGGCCGGTGTGGCTGCAGCTGATGGCGCACGACGTGCGCATCAGCCGCGCGGGGCGCCTGTTGCAGGGTCTCGCCGTGCTGGCGTTCGGCACCGTCCATGCCGAGGTGGCCTGGACGGCGCACACGGTGGCGCTGGCCCTGTTCGCGGTGGCCGGCGGCGTGGCACTGTTTTTGGGCATCCTGGTGCTGCAGGGGGCCGTGTCGTTCTGGACCACCGAGAGCCTGGAGGTCGCCAACGTGCTGACCTACGGAGGCGTGGAGGCGGCCCAGTACCCGCTGGCGCTGTATGCGCAATGGCTGCGGCGCCTGCTCACGTTCGCCGTGCCGCTGGCCTGCGTGGCGTACTACCCCGTGCTGCCCATCCTGGGGCGGGCCGATCCGCTCGGCGCACCCGCCTGGGTGGGCTGGGTTTCGCCGCTCGCGGGCTTCGCCTTTCTCGCGGCGGCGTTCGGCGCCTGGGGCCTCGGACTGCGGCGCCACGCATCGACCGGCAGCTGAAATCCGGCAAGGGCGCTAAAATACCCGGCCATCACGTCCGCATCGCCGGGCGATCCCCCTTGCCGCCCCCTGCGGCGCCAGCTCCTTCCTCACAATTCATGTCGTCCAATCTGCACCCCATGCTCAACGTGGCCATCAAGGCCGCTCGCGCCGCAGGCGCCATCATCAACCGCGCGGCGCTCGACGTCGAGGCGGTGCGCGTTTCGCAGAAGCAGATCAACGACTTCGTGACCGAGGTGGACCACGCGAGCGAACAGGCCATCATCGAGACCCTGCTCACCGCCTACCCGGGCCACGGCATCCTCGCCGAGGAATCGGGCAGCCAGTACGGCGCGAAGGATTCGGAATTCATCTGGGTCATCGACCCGCTGGACGGCACGACCAACTTCATCCACGGCTTTCCCGTCTATTGCGTGAGCATCGCGCTCATGGTGCGCGGCAAGGTCGAGCAGGCCGTCATCTACGACCCCACCCGCAACGACCTCTTCACGGCCACCAAGGGTCGCGGCGCCTACCTGAACGAGCGCCGCATCCGGGTGTCCAAGCGCACCCAGCTCAAGGAAAGCCTGCTGTCCACCGGCTTCCCGTTCCGCCCGGGCGACAACTTCAAGACCTACCTGCACATCATGTCCGACGTGATGCAGCGCACGGCCGGCCTGCGCCGCCCCGGCGCGGCCGCGCTGGACCTCGCCTACGTGGCGGCCGGCTTCACCGAAGGCTTCTTCGAGACGGGCCTGTCCATCTGGGACGTGGCGGCCGGCTCGCTGCTGGTGACCGAGGCCGGCGGCCTGGTGGGCAACTTCACGGGCGAGGCCGACTTCCTGGAGCAGCGCGAGTGCCTGGCGGCCACGCCGCGCATCTACGGCCAGCTGGTGCCGATCCTCTGCAGGTACAGCAAGTTCGCCAGCGCGGGCGACAAGGCCGCCGTGCGGCAGGCCGTGCGCAACGACACGCCGGCCGGCGAGGCCCTCGCGGAGCCCGTGGAATCGCAGGCAACGGACACGGAAGGCAGCGAAGAGGCGCCGCGCGCGCCGTTCTGAACGGCCTTCGCCCCCCGGGCAGCCCCATCGCTGGCGGGGGCTCCGGCACGGCTGAGTTCGCGGTTTCTGGCAGCATCCGGAAAGCCGCCACCCTCCTCCGACAAGCCATGCCCGCCAGATTTTCCGCCCCTGCGACAGCCATCCCGACACCCCTGCGCGCTCCCGTGCCGTCCGGCCCCCGGGGCGCCGGCGTACCGCGTTGAGCGCGGCTCCGGACTTCTCCCTGGTCGTCGCCACCATCGATCCCGACGGCGCTCTCCTTCGCGCCCTGCTGGACAGCCTGGCGGACAGCACCGAACGCAGCTTCGAAGTCATCGTGGCCGACCAGACGCAAGGTGACCATCTCGCCCGGGTGGTGGACGACTTCGCCGGCCGGCTCTGCGTGCACCGCCTGAGCCTGCCCACGCGCGGCGCCTCGGCGGCGCGCAACGCGGGAGCGGCGCGGGCCCGGGGCCGGTGGGTCGGGTTTCCGGACGACGATTGCCGCTACCAGCCGGGCACGCTCTCCGTGGCCCGGCGTGTGCTGTCGATGGAAGGCGTGCGCATCGCCACGGGCCGCACGGTGACCGCCGCGCAGCAGCCTTCGGTGCTGCGCTGGCACGCCACCGCCAAGGACTTCGACCGCTGGAGCATGTTCGCCTGCCTGACCGAAGCCACGCTGTTCGCGGAGCGCTCGCTGTTCCTCTCCGTGGGCGGCTTCGATTCCCGCTTCGGGCCGGGTGCGCCCTTCCCCGCCGCCGAAGGGGTGGAACTGGTGGACCGCTTGCTGCGCGAAGGCAGCGGGTGGCGCGCGCGCTTCGACCCGGCCATCCAGGTGGAGCACCCCGACAAGATTCCGCCCTGGAACCGCTGGGCGATGCAGCGCTTCTACCGCTACGCCCAGGGTGATGGCGCCTTCGTCGTGCACCGCCTGGGCGGGCACACACTGCGGTGGGTGATTCTCACGCTGGGCTCGGCCGGGTTGCGCACGCTGGTGTTCCGCGGCTGGGTCAGCGTCGCGCACGGGGCGCGCATCGCCGGCATCTGCGTCGGCGCATGGCGCTATGCCTGGGCAGCGCGCAAAGGCAGCGGCCGTTGATGCGCGGCCTCCGGTACATCTCGCCTGCCGACACGACGGGCTACGCGGTTGCCGCCAAGGCCTACCTGCGCGCGCTGGCCGGGGCAGGCATGCCGCTGCAGTGGACGCCGCTGCGCTGCCCCGGCGCGCGCTACCAGCCCGTGGCGGCCGACCAGGTGGCGGAGGACGACCTGCGCCCGCTCGCGCACCGGCCGCTGGACTACGACACCGTGCTGCTGCACACGGTGCCCGAGTACTACCCCGAGTGGATCGCGCCCGAGCGGGCGGCCGGCCGGCGCGTCGTCGGCTACACGGTCTGGGAACTGCAACGGCTGCCCGCGCACTGGCCGGCGCTGCTCAACCAGCTCGATGCGGTGATCGTGCCCTGCCGCTGGAACGTGCCGGTGCTGCGGAACGGCGGCGTCACCGTGCCCATCCACGTCGTCCCGCATCTTTCGCAGTTCGCCGCTGGCGCGGCCGACGCCGCGGGCCACGCTGCGCTCCTGCGCCGCCTGGGCGGGCCGCAGGTGCTGCAGGGCCGCTTCGTGTTCTACGGCATCGGCATGTGGACCGAACGCAAGGGCATGGAGCGCCTGCTGCGCACCTACCTCGACACCTTCACGAGCGCCGATCCCGTCGCGCTGGTCCTCAAGACGTCCTCCAGGGACCTGACGCGCTGGAACCGCCGCTGGCGCTCCGGCTGGCGGCGGCAGCATCCGCGGGCATCGCTCAGCGCGGCAGCACTGGCGGCAGGGTATTCCGCGCCCGCGTCCTGGCACGTGATCGACGACGACCACCTGGCCGACGGCGAGATGCGCGCGCTGCATGCCGTCGGCGATGCCTTCGTGTCGCTGGCCCGTACCGAAGGCTGGGGGCTGGGCGCGTTCGACGCCGCGTTGAGCGGCCGTCCGGTGGTGATGACGGGCCATGGCGGCCAGACCGACTTCCTGCCGCCGGCCCTGGCATGCCTGCTCGATCACCGGATGGTGCCGGCCCACGAGCCGCTGTGGGCCCGGGGCTATTCGCGCCGCGATGCCTGGGCCGAGCCCGACGCGGCGCAGGCCGGGCGCTGCATGCGGGCGCTGGCCGCAGACCCGGCGGCCGCACGGGCGCGCGGTGCGCGGCTCGCGAACCACGTGCGCACGGAGTTCGCCGCCGAGCGGGTGCTCGCCGCGTTGCGGGTGGCGCTGGAGCGGCCGGCATGATCCCGCGCACCTTCCATTTCGTGTTCGGCCTCAAGCCGCAGACCGAGCCGTTCCACCTGATGTACTACCTGTGCCTGGCCTCGTGCCTGGCGGTGGAGCGACCTGAATCCGTGGTGCTGCACTATGAACACGAACCCTGGGGCCCGTGGTGGGACCGCATCCGGCCCGCGCTGCAGCTGCGCCGGGCCGAGCGCTGCGAGCTGGTGGAAAACTTCCGGTACCCCGATCCCGAGGTGGCGCGCTACCGCTACGCCCACGCCGCCGACTTCGTGCGATTGCAGGCGCTGATCGCCGAGGGCGGCGTCTATGCCGATATCGACACGCTGTTCGTGCAGCCGTTGCCGGAAGCCCTGTGGCAGCGCGGCACCTGCGTGCTCGGCGAGGAGCGCTCGCCCGATCCGTCCCAGCCCTCGTACTGCAATGCCTGGATCGCGGCGCCGGCCGGCGATCCGTACTGCCGCGCCTGGCTCTCCGGCATGGCCGAACGCTTCGACGGCAGCTGGAGCGGGCATTCGACGCTACTGCCCTACCAGCTCGCGCAACGCATGCCGGGAACGCTGCATGTGGAGCCCGAGACCTCGTTCTACGCGTTCGACTGGCGGCCGGAGCGCATCGACGACCTGTTCCTGCGCAACCGCCCCCTGCCCCCCGGCGCCCGCAGCCTGCACCTGTGGAACCACCTGTGGTGGTCGCCCGGGCGGCGCGATTTCTCGCGCTTCCATGCGGGCCGGCTGACGCCGGAGTACGTGGCGTTCGCACGCACCACCTACGCGCGGCTTGCGCGGCCTTTCCTGCCGCACGATCCGGTGCCGGACCGCGCGGACTGGCGGCGCCAGCAGTGGGCCGCGTTCATCGAAGAAGGCCGGCATCCCTTGCGCGCCGTGCGCGAGGCCTGGAGCCGCGCATGGTAGGCCGGGCCTGGACCGCGCTGCGGTCGCTGGTCGCCGACGTGTTCGCGCTGCAGCGCGACGTGCAGGGCTTCCTGGTGCCCGCGCACCGGCGCACGCTGCACCGCATCGGGATGCTGAGCGCGGTGTTTTCGCTGCTGGAGATGCTGGTGGCGGCCGCGGCGCTGCCCTACATGGATTGCCTGGGTACACGCCGGTGCGGCGTGGTCGGGCGCATCGGCGCCGCCGCGGGCGCCGATCCGGTGATGGCGTATTCGCTGCTGCTGCTCGCGCTCATGTCGGTCAAGATGCTGGCCGACATGGTGCTGCAGTGGCGGGTGGCGGGCTTCCAGCAGGACGTGCAGCGGCACACCGTGCTGCGCCTGCTGTCCGCCTACCTCGCCCAGGGCTGGAACGGGTACCGCCAGCGCAACCGCCGCGACTATTTCCGCCGCTGCGCGACCACGGCGCTGGACGCGGCCTTCGCCTGCAACCAGGCCGTATCGGCGATCGCCTGCGGCCTCATCGTGCTGGTGCTCACCGCCCTGATGCTGACCGTGAACCCGCTGGTGTCGCTGGCGCTGGCATCGGCCTTCGTGGCGCTCAACGGCGCCGTCCACCGCTTCACCGGCCACCGGCAGAAGCAGGCGGCCGAAGCGCGCGAGCAGGCGCAGCGGCGCTGGCACCTGGGCATGGGCGAGGCGCTCGACGCGTTCCAGGAACTGCGTGCCCACGGCACCGAAAGCTACGTGATCCGCGGCATCGACCGGCAACTGGACTCGCTGGCGCGGGCCAACCGCTGGCTGGCGTTCATGCCCGTCCTGCCGCGCGTGGCGCTGGACTACCTGGCGTTCACCGTGGTGCTGTGCTGCGTGCTGGCGTGGTCCTGGAGCGGCCGTCCGCTGGGCGGCCTTCTGCCCTACCTGGTGTTCTACGCGGTGGTGGCGCGCAGCCTGCTGCCGGCCATGATGCAGTTGCTGAGCATCCGCACGTCGCTGCGCGGCGCGGCGCTCAATATCCGGCTGGTGGGCGAAGAACTGGACCGTGCCGCCGCGCAGCGCCGCGAGGTGAGAGCCATGGACACGGCGCCGGGCGCGCCGGCGCTGCGGCTGGAGGGTATCGAGGTGGCCCATGAGGGCCACGCGGCGCCGGTGCTGCGCGATGTGTCCGCGCAGGTGGCGCGGCCGGCATGGGTCGCGCTGTCCGGGCCGTCGGGTACGGGCAAAAGCACGCTGCTGGATGTGATGGCCGGCCTGCAGCCATCCCGCGGGCGGGTGGTATGGCAGGCGCCCGCGGGCGGCCCGCCACGCATCGCCTACGTGCCGCAGCATGTGGCGATCCTGGACGCGAGCCTGCGCGAGAACGTCGTGTTCGGAATGGACACCGGACGGGACGACGCGGTGCATGCAGCGTTGGCAGCGGCGCAACTGGCCGGGCGGGATCCGGCGACAGGATCGCTGCAACTGTCCGGCGGAGAGCGGCAGCGGCTGGCGATCGCCAGGGCGGTGTATCGCCGGCCCGACCTGCTGCTGCTGGACGAGGCCACGGCCGCGATGGACGAAGCGACCGAAGCGGCCCTGTTCCAGGCACTGCGCGCTGCGCTGCCGGAGGCCACCGTGGTCTTCGTCACCCACCGGGAAGCCTCGCTGCGGTTCGCCCAGGTGGTGTGGCGCCTGAAGGACGGGCGCATGGAAACGGACGCATGACGCGACCCGTGGCCGTTCTGCTCAGTCCGGTATGGCCGCAGCCGGGCGGCAGCGGCCGCGCGCTGCGCGCCTGGGACTGGATGCAGGAACTGGCAGCCGGGCATGAACTGCACGTCTGGTCGCCGCAGGCCCCCGCGGCCACGGACTGGCCGCCGGGCGTGCATTGCTGGGCCGGCGGGGCCGACCTGCGGCCAGCTGCGCCGTGGGCGCGCCGGCTGGGCTGGCTCGTGCCCGCGCTCGGCGCGCGATGGCCAGCCCTGGTCGCGCACTGGCAGGTCCCGCGCGAACAGGCGCAGGCGCTGTCGGCGATGGCCGCCGCGATCGGCGACCGCCCGGTCGCGCGCCTCGTCGTGTTCCGGCTCTACTTGCACGGCGTGGCCGAATGGCTGCGCGCCCGGCTGCACGTGCAGCGCGCGGAACTGGACCTGGACGACTGGGACTCGGCCGCGATGGGCAGCACGGCCGGCGCCCTGTGGCGCATGGGCCGCCCGCTCGATGCGATGCTGGCGTGGCGCGAGTCCCTGCAGTACCGGGCGCTGGAGCGCCGCATACCGGCGGGCTACCGCACGTGCTGGCTGGCGGCGCACGAGGACCGCCCGGCCTTTCCGGCGGCGGCCGTGCGCCCCAACCGGCTCCCCTCCCCCTCCCCCTTCCCGTCCCCGGCAGGCACGGGCGCACGGGCGCCGCAAGGGCTGCACATGCTGTTCGTCGGCAGCCTGGACTATCCGCCGAACCAGGAAGCAGCGCTGCTGCTGGCCGGGCGGCTCGCGCCCCTGCTGCGCGAGCGGCTGCCGCGCCCGTGGTCGCTGACCGTCGCCGGCGCCCGCCCGCCCGCCTGGCTGCGCCTGCGGCTCGAAGCCGCGGGAGAGGTGCGGTTGCGGGCCGACGTGCCGGACCTGTCTCCCCTCTATGCGGGCTGCACGGTGGCTCTGCTGCCCGTCATGGCTGGCGGAGGCAGCAAACTCAAGACGCTGGAGGCGCTGGCGCGCGGCCTGCCCATGGTCGCGACGTCCCAGGCAGTCCGCGGCTTTCCGCTGGTGGCAGGAGAACAGTATCTGCCGGCCGAAACGCCGGAGCAGTTCGCGCAGGCCGTGCTGCGGCTGCATGCCGATCCGGCGCTGCGGGAACGCCTGGGCGCCGCGGGCCGCGCCTGGTACGAGGCATTCCGGGAAACCGGCGGTGCCGGTGCCGATGCGGGCCTGCACGGGCGCGCCGGCTGACGCGGCGGCCGCGCGCCATCACTCCGGGTCCGGGTATTTCAACGCGATCTGGCGGAAATCCTCGGCCAGTTCCATGAAGGCATCCACCATGTCGGGATCGAAATGCGATCCCCGGCCCTTCAGGATCGTGGTGCAGGCCTGCTCGTGCGAGAAGGCGGGCTTGTACACGCGCTTGCTGATGAGCGCGTCGTACACGTCGGCCACCGCCATCAGCCGCGCAGAAACGGGAATCGCGTCGCCCGCGAGCCCCAGCGGGTAGCCGGTGCCGTCCCATTTCTCCTGGTGGCTGTAGGCGATCTCCTTGGACACGCTCAGGAACGCCACCCGCATGCCGAGCCGCCGCTCGGCGTTCTCGATGGCGTCGCGGCCGAGCGTGGTGTGGGTCTTCATGACCTCGAACTCCTCGGCGGTGAGCTTGCCCGGCTTGAGGAGGATGCTGTCGGGAATGCCGATCTTGCCGATGTCGTGCAGCGGCGCCGATTTGTAGAGCAGATCGATCATGCGCTCGTTGAGCAGCGCCTCGAAGCGCGGATGGCGTGCGAGGCGCTCGGCCAGGGCCTTGACGTAGAGCTGCGTGCGCCGGATGTGGTTGCCGGTCTCGTTGTCGCGCGTTTCCGCGAGCGAGGTCATGGCCATGATGGTCACGTCCTGGATGGCCTGCACCTCCAGCGTCCGCAGGGCCACCTCGCGCTCCAGGTACGCGCTCTTGTCGCGCAGGAAATCCGCCGTGGCCTTCAGCGTCAGGTGGGTGTGCACCCGCGCCAGCAGGATCGGCGGACTGATGGGCTTGGTGATGTAGTCCACCGCCCCGGCGGCCAGGCCGCGCCGCTCGTCCTCCGGCGTGCTGCGGGCGGTCAGGAAAATGATGGGAATGTCGCGCGAGGCGGGGTGCGCCTTGAGCTGCCGGCAGACCTCGTAGCCGTCCAGGCCGGGCATCATGATGTCCAGCAGGATCAGGTCGGGCGGCGGGTCCGACTGGGCGATGCGCAGCGCCTTCTCGCCGTGGTTGGCCACCTTGACGAGGTAATGGTCGCGCAGCAGCGTGGCCATGAGCGCGAGGTTGTCGGGGGTGTCGTCCACCACCAGCACCGTGGCGATGGTCCGGTCCTTGAGCATGGGTTCATCGGAGAGCAGCGAAGTGTCCATGGTGTTGCTGTGCCTGTGTCTTTCGGATGGCCTGCGGCGCGGAGGGACGGGCCGCCTCACGCGGCGCCGGAAACGGTGGAGGGCTCCGGCGGCGCGTCGATGATCGCCAGCGCGTGTTCGAAATCGAAGTCGCGCACGTGCGTCTCCACGGCGGCGAAGCCGGGCCCGAGGGCGCGGCGCAGCAGCAGGGCCTGCTGCTGCAGGAAATCCAGGGCGCCGGGATCGTCGGCACGCAGCAGGACGCGCAGTTGCGCGAGCGCGGACTGCTGGGCGGATTCCGTACCGCCTTCGCCCCCGTCGCGCCACGGCACGGCGCCAGCCGGGGCCGCGACCGGCGGCATGCCCGCGAGACGCCATTGCGCCAGCCCGAGCAGCAGGGTATCGAGCCGGTCGCAAACCACCAGGGCCTGGGCGGAGACATCGCCCTCGGCACCTTCGCCGCGCAGGGCCTGCTCGAGCTGGTGCGCGGCGTGCGCCAGCGCAACGGCGCCGATATTGCCCGCCACCGACTTGAGGGTGTGCGCGAGCCGCTCCGCCAGGGGGCGGTCGCCTCCATGCAGCGCGGCCTGCAGGGCGGCCGCGGTGTCGCGCTGCCCGTCCATGAAGCGCCGCAGGAGGTCGCCGTAGAGCGCGGGCCGGCCCAGGGCACGCTGCAGGCCGGCGGAGATGTCCAGGCCGTCCACGCCATGCGGCAGCGCCTCCTGCGCGCCGCCCTGCCCCGCACCGGCCGGCGCCGGGTCGCCCAGGGCGCCGTCGATGCCGATGCCCGGCCGCGGGCGCACCCAGCGGGCCAGCGCACGCCACAGCACGCCCGGCTCGATCGGCTTGGGAACGTGGTCGTTCATGCCGGCGTCGAAGCAGCGGCGCCGGTCGGCCTCCATCGCGTTCGCGGTCATCGCGATGATGGGCAGGCGCGCGTGCCGCGGATCGGCGCGCAGGCGGCGCGTGGCCGTCTCGCCGTCCATCACGGGCATCTGCATGTCCATGAGCACCACGTCGTATTCGGTGTGGGCCACGCAGTCCAGCGCCGCCTGCCCGTGGGCCGCCACGTCCACGATGAAACCGGCACCGCGCAGCAGTTCCACGGCCACGAGCTGGTTCAGTTCGTTGTCCTCCACCAGCAGCACGGAGGCGCCGCGCAGCTGCGGCGGCGGCTGGTCGTCGTCGGGCCGCGCCAGGTGCGCGTGGGCCGGCAGCCAGCCATGGGCCAGGGGCTGCGCCAGCGTGTCGTAGAGGAGCGAGGCGCTCACCGGCTTGACCAGCACCGTCTCGATGCCCTGCTCCCGCGCGGCCGGCATGATCTCGTCGCGGCCGTAGGCCGTGACCATGAGCATCTGCGGTGCCTGGTCCAGGCCCAGCTCGTGGATGCGCCGGGCCAGCTCGATGCCATCCATGCCCGGCATGCGCCAGTCGATGAGCAGCAGCCCGTAGGGCTCGCCGTCCGCCGCGGCATCTCGCAGCATGTCCAGCGCCTGCGCGCCGGCATGGGATTCGCGGGTTTCGAAGCCCATGCTGCGCAGCATTTCCGAGAGCACGGCGGCGGCCGTGTGGTTGTCGTCCACGATGAGCACGCGACCGTTGCGCAGGGCGGGCGGCAGGGGCGGCGCGGCCAGCGCGCCTTCGACGCATTCGAGCGGCAGCATGACCCAGAAGGTCGAACCCTCGCCCAGGACGCTTTCGGCGCCGACCTCGCCGCCCATGAGCTCGGCCAGGTTCTTGGAGATGGCCAGCCCCAGGCCGCTGCCCCCGAAGCGCCGCGTGGTGGAGGCGTCGGCCTGCTGGAAGCTCTGGAAGAGCCGGCCCATCTGCTCGGGCGCCACGCCGATGCCGGTATCGCGCACCTCGAAGCGCAGCAGCACGCGCCGGCCGTGGCGCTCCACCACCCGCACGCGCACGTGGATCTCGCCGCGCTCGGTGAACTTGATCGCGTTGTTGGCGAAATTGATGAGGATCTGGCCCAGCCGCAGGGCATCGCCCACGAGGTGGGGCGGCACGTCGGGCGCCACGTCGAGCACCAGCTCCAGCCCTTTCACGCCGGCCTTGTAGCCCACCACGTCGGCCATGCCCTCCAGCACGCGGTCGAGCATGAAGGGCTGCTTTTCCACGACCAGCTTGCCGGCCTCGATGCGGGAGAAGTCCAGGATGTCGTTGATCACACCCAGCAGGTGCTGGCCGGCCTGCTGGATCTTGGCGACGTAGTCGGCCTGGCGCGGCGTGAGTCCCGACTTGAGCGCGAGGTGCGACATCCCGATGATGGCGTTCATCGGCGTGCGGATCTCATGGCTCATGTTGGCCAGGAAGTTGGACTTGAGCGCCGTGGTTTCCTCGGCCAGCTCCTTGGCCCGGCGCAGCTCGCGCTCGGCCCGCTGGCGGTCGGTGATGTCCACCAGCGTCCCGATGGAGCCGCCGGGCGAGCCGTCGGGCCGCTGGAAGCCGTGCATCCAGAACAGCGTGTGGTGGATCTCCCCGTCGGCATAGGTGAGATCGACCTCCTTGTGGATCGGCGGCCCGCCGGCGCGGATGGTGCGGGCGTCGGCCTCGAATTCGGCGCGCTCGGCCTGGTTGAGAAAGTCCGCCTCGTGCACCGTCTTGCCCAGGAAGTCCTCCCGGCGGATGCCGAAGGCCTCCTCGTAGGCCCGGTTGAATCCCCGGTAGCGCCCGTCCCCGTCCTTGTGGAAGAGCGGGATCGGAATGGCGTCCACGAGCGCCTGCTGGAACGCGAGCTGGTCCGCGAGGCGGGCTTCCAGTTGCTTCTGCTCATGCACGTCCACCTGCACGCCGATGAGCCGCCGCGCCCGCCCCTCGGCATCCCGCTCGATGCGTGCCGAGCACAGCAGCCAGCGCTCGCTTCCATCGGGACGCACCACGCGCCAGGAATCCTGCAGCCCGGTGGCCGCTCCCGCCAGGGCGGCATCGAGGCGGGCCTGCACACGCGGCCTGTCCTCCAGGTGCAGGCTGTCCATCCAGTCCATCAGCCGCAGTCCCTGCGGCTGGTGCGGCAGGCCGTAGAGGGATGCGAGCTTTTCGCTGAACACGAGATGGTCGCGCGCGAGGTCGAGGTCGAAGACGCCGACGCGGCCGGCCTCCTGCGCCAGTATCAGGCGCTCGTTCATCTCGCGCATGGCCGCCTCGGAGCGCCGCGCCTCGGTGACGTCCTCGACCACCCAGATGCAGGCAAGCCCATAGCCCTGCAGCGGCAGCAGGCGGCCCGAGAGGCGTGCCTCGAAGACCGTGCCGTCCCGGCGCACCAGCCGGGCGACCTCCCGCACGGATTCGCCGGCCTCCAGCCGGCCCTCGACGCGCTCGAGGAAGCGCCGGTGGAGCTCCTCGCCGCCGAAGATGACCTCCACCCCGCGCCCTTCCAGTTGCCCCGGCTGCGCGCCCAGCAGTTCCAGGCAGGCGGGGTTGAAGCGCAGCAGGCGGCCGTCGGCCACGATCAGCACCGGCGGCGCGTTGTCGAAGATGGCCGTCTGCTGCGCGAGCGCCTCGTTGAGTTCACGTTCGCGCCGCTGCAGTTCCTGGTGGGCCGTGATGCGCTCGGTCACGTTCTCGTGCAGGCCCACGATGGCGATGCGCCGGCCATGGTCGTCGAACACCGGCGAGAGCGTGGCCTCGTCGTGGTAGATCGTGCCGTCCTGGCGCTGGTTGATGAACTCGCCGCGCCAGGGCAGGCCCGCGATCAGCCGCGACCACATCTGCCGGTAGGTCTCCGGCGGGGTCTGCCCCGAGGCCACCAGCGAGGGCCTGCGGCCACGCACCTCGTCCAGGCTGTAGCCGGTGTTGGCTTCGTACTGCGAGTTCACCCAGTCGATGCGGCCCTCGGCATCGGTGATGACCACGGCCACGGGGCTGGACTGCAGCGCCGCGCCCAGCACGCGGAAGCGCTCCATGGCCAGCGCCATGCGGGCCCGGTGGCGCATCATGTCCAGCAGCATGCCGCCCAGCACCACCAGCAGGGTGAAGACGCCCACGCCGATCTGCCAGCGCTGCGGCCCCGGCAGCAGCGCCTGCAGGTCGTCGAGCATCACGATCTGCCACGGCCCGTCCGGATCGTGCCACTCGAGGTTGCGGCGCTCCAGCGCATAGCGCACCCCGCCCACCACGGCCTCGCGCGCATCCGGCCGGAACGGCAGGGCCTGCGCCACGCCGTTGTCGAACAGCGCGCCGAACTGGCGCTGCCGCCGGATCGCATCGATGCGCTCCTGCGTCAGCGGCGGCGCGATGGCGTAGCGCCACTCCGGCCGGGTGGCGGCGAAGGCGATGCCCTGCGGGGACATCAGCGCCATCGGATAGCCGGAGCGCTGCAACTGGGTCTCCACGGGCTCGAAGGACATTTTCACGAGCACCACGCCCACGATCACGCTCGCGGGCGTATCGCCCTCGTAGAGCGGCGCGGCGTAGTACAGCCCGCGGTCCTGCGAATTCGTGCCGAGCGCGGGATACACGTTCACCGCGCCGCGCATCGCCTGCAGGAAGTACGGTCGGTGGGACAGGTCCAGCCCCAGGGCCGGAGTGGCCGGCGTCTCGTGCGCCACCACGCGGCCGCTGGCGTCCAGCACGTACACCCCGCTGACCAGGAAGCGGCCGCGCGCCACGGCCAGGCGGGCCAGCGCTTCCGGGGCGTTGGGCGGCAGCGTGCCGAGCGCGACGGCCTTCAGCGTGGGCTCGCTCAGGCCCAGCAAGGCCACCGCGCCCAGCAGCGGGCTGCCGGCAGTCTGGCTCATCAGCACCTCGGCGGCATGGCCCAGCAGGCCTTCGCGCTCCTGCGCGCGGCTGGCCTCCCGCCACTCGGCCACGCCGGCCACGGCCAGCCATGCCCCGACGGCGGACAGCGCCAGCACCACGGCCCAGCCCCGCAGCCACTGGCCGTCGCGCTGGGCCACCTTGTCGAACAGGGCGGACAGGCTGCCCAGCCGCGGGCTCATGCGCACGGATACCCCCCGGAGGCCGGCCCCGGACTGCCCGGCGGGCCGTGCGGACGCCCGTGGCGCCGCGGCCCGGCCGGCCGCAAGGCGGCTACAGGAACAGGAGAGGCTTCGGCTGGCACGGTCGCTTTGAACCTTCGCAAACGGCAGGAAACACACCACACGTGGATGCGCCACGCGCACATGGAGCCCACAGTATGGCAAAAGGTAACAAAGCATGGATTTTTTTACACTCCTGTCTCCCTCGATGGCGAGTGCGGTCGCGGCGCTGATCGCGGTCACCGCCGCCGCGGTGGTACACCGCATCGCGGCCGCCGTCGCCTTGCGCGCCACGCGCGGGATCCCCGTCCTGCACGCGGTGGTGCAGGCCTGCGTGCCGGTGGCGCGCGTGCTGCTGCCCCTGGCGGCGCTGCAGGTCGTCTGGGTGGCTGCGAGCGATGCGCAGCCCTACATCGGCACGGTGAGGCACGTGGGCGGGCTGGCGCTGATCGGCGCCGTGGCCTGGCTGCTGGTGGCCGGCATCGGCGGCCTGGCCGATGGCGTGATCGCCCGCTACCCGGCCGACGTGGAAGACAACCTCACGGCGCGGCGCATCGCCACCCAGGCACGGGTGCTGTCGCGCACCGCGATGACGGGGGTGGTGATGGCCGCCCTGGCCCTGATGCTGATGACGTTTCCCGGCGCGCGGCAGGTCGGGGCCAGCCTGCTGGCCTCCGCGGGCGTCGTCGGCATCGTGGCCGGGATCGCCGCACGGCCGGTGTTCAGCAACATGATCGCCGGCCTGCAGATCGCGCTGGCGCAGCCCATCCGCATCGACGACGTGCTCATCGTGGAAGGCGAATGGGGGCGCGTGGAAGAGATCACCGGCACCTACGTGGTGCTGCGCATCTGGGACGAACGGCGGCTCATCATTCCATTGCAGTGGTTCATCGAGAACCCGTTCCAGAACTGGACGCGCACCGGCTCGGAAATCCTCGGCACGGTGTTCCTGTATGCCGACTACCGCATGCCGCTGGATCCGCTGCGCGAGGAACTCGACCGCGTCCTGGCCACGGCACCTGAGTGGGACCAGCGCGTGAAGGTGCTGCAGCTCACCGATGTGACCGAGCGCACCATCCAGATCCGCGTGCTGGTGTCGGCGCGCTCATCGGGGCTGGCGTTCGACCTGCGCTGCCGCGTACGCGAGGCGCTGGTGGCGTTCATGCGGCGCGAATACCCCGACTGCCTGCCGCAGACCCGCGCGCTGCTGTCGGGCGCCGGCGGGCAGCCGGACTGAAGCTTCAGTCAGAACAGCCCGGGCAGCGCCCGTGCGCCGGCATCCCCCGGCACGGGGGGAAGCCAGTTCCGGGAATTTGCCGTCCAGCTCCGCAACGTCAGCGTTTCCACCGCAAAGCCGCTGGCGACTGTGGCGGAGGAACTGCATGCCCCGCTGCTGGCGCTGCGCGACGAGGTGCTGCGGGCGCTGCCGTGGGCAGATTTTGCGGCGGCAGAGGTCCGGCCTCGCCAATAATCCACGGTCGAGTTCCGGTCCGCCGCGTGTACTGTCCCGCCACGGCCCACACTTGTCCACCATGGAATCACTGGCGGCGGAACCAGGGAAAACCCTTGCACCCCCCCTGTTTCCAGGCAGTCCGCCGCAGGCTTTGCTGATTTGGGCTACTGCGCCGGCACCACGTGACTGGACACTCTTCGCTGCGACCGCCGTGGGCGGCTGCTCGGCATCCCCCGGATGCGCGCGCCGGCCCGGCTTTTTCGCAGGCCGCCGCGCGTTCGCGGCGCCCCGCCTGCATACCCCCATGCTCCCGACAGGAGAACTGAATGAAACGAACGAACCAAGAGAACATCGACCGATATCCCGCATCCCTGCGGGTGCTGCACTGGGTGCGCGCCATCCTGATCCTGGGCCTCCTCTGGGCAGGCTGGCACATGACAGGACTCGATGACGAGGCCATGCCGAAGTTCGAGTTCTACTATCCGTGGCACAAGTCCTTCGGACTGCTGGCTCTCCTGGTCGTGCTGGTGCAGATCGGCATCCGGCTGCGCACGCCGCGGCTGCCGGAGCCGCCGGAAACCCTGGCCGGGTACGAGCAGGTGCTGTCGAAACTCGTGCACCGCGCGCTGTACGCCCTCCTGGTCATCGTGCCCCTGATGGGCTATTCGATGTCGAGCACGTTCACCATGAGCGACGGCGTGTTCTTCTTCGGCGTCAATCTTCCGGAACTCCTTCCGAAGAACGACAACTGGTTCCTCGTCTTCCAGTGGCTGCACAAGGTGCTCGCCTATACCCTGCTCGGTCTGATCGCGCTGCATGTCGTGGGCGCCATCAAGCACCGGCTCTTCGACCGCGATCCGCGCAGCGACGTCCTGCGCCGCATGCTCTGAGCGCGAACCTCGCCGGCGGGCGGGGGTGTCAGAACGTCGCCGTGAGCATCAGCTTGAAATAGCGATTCGCCGATGCGCTCCGGTTCTGGTTGCCGCCGTTCGCCTCGTACTTCCGGGGCTTGTAGAGCCCGACGATCGGGGAGAACATGAGGTGGTCCGTGATGGCCCAGTCCAGGTAGAGGGCCAGCTCCTGCGCGTCGAGGTTCGAGACAGCCCGGTCCGCCAACGTCCGGAAGTCGAAGAACATGAGCGTGGCGGTCAGCGCTTCGCCGGGCCGCACCGTCAGCGCCACGTCGTTGATCCGGGTGTTGAAGTTGTACGAGAACGCGTAGTTCGACGCGACCTCGCCCTGGTACCGGCCGCGGAAGCCGCCCTGGAACAGCGAGTCGAAGTCCTTGGAATAGCGTGTATGCCGAAAGCTCAGCGACGGCTTCCAGGCCATCTGCGAGAAGGTGTACGCGGCCTCGGCATACCATGCGCTGTCCGTGCGGGACCGCTTCTTCTGGTAGGCATACTCGACAGCGAAGTCGGCACCTTCGATGCCGGCACCACCCTCCGCGCGGAGGCTGAAGACCTTCATGCCCTTGCGCTCCAGCCGCGAGGGAGCGATGGCGTACCGCTCATCGACATCCAGCACATGCACATGGGTCAGGCCGGTCGTCCCCGCCGATCCCGTGTAGTCCAGGGTCGCCGCGGCCAGTTCGGTGTTGGCCTGCAGCCGCGTGTCCGACCGGAGCCACATGGCGCTTCCGTGCAGGCCCTCGCTTCCTCCCAGTCGCAGCACGGCCGTGCGGGCGAATGACAGGCGCTGGCCGAAATAGTAGGCGCCGCCGCGGTCGTAGCGGCCTTCTTCCAGGCCCAGGCCGGGGTTGACGCCGTCATCGTTGATCAGGAAGCCCGAGCCCGCCTTCACGACCTGGCGGCCAGCGGAAACGTCGATGCCGTCGGCCCCCAGCGCGGGAAACAGGTCCCCCGATTTCCAGCCGGCATACGCCTCTTCCACCGCGGTGCGGCGTTCATGCCCCGTGGTGAATCCCCCCGGATCGCCGTCGCCCCAGGTGGCGGAGCTGAGAAGGCCGAAGGCCCCGTACAGCGAGCCGCCGCCGACCCGGCCGGTGGCGCCGCTCACGCCGTATTTGGCGAAGCCCTCCTGCCACTGGAATCCACCAGGGCGGCCGATGTAGTTGCGCCCGGAATGGAAGAGCCCATAGCCGGCCTTCAACTCCGCGTTCAGGTGGCTTTCACCCTCCTTGTAGAGTTCCAATGCCTGCGCCTGGGGCGCCAGTGCGCACAGCGCGGCGACGGAAAACAAGGGGGAGCAGATGGTCGAGCGCATGGGGTCTCCTGAGTGGGATGGGGACGCCCCGTGCTGCCGCGCGATGCCGATGCGATGCGGCACCGATGCGATGCGACGGCACTTCGCCGATGCGGGCAGCCCATGGGGCGAGCGCGAGTGTTCCGTCCCACGCAACGGATGCGGTAGCCCGAATCAGCAACTGCAAAGGGCCCGGCCCTCTCCCCCGAGGGTGTTCCCCAACCCGCCATGGCGGTTGCCGTTTTGGGCTAACGCCTGCCGGAAGCGAGTTCCTATTCTCGCCAGGCATCACGACACCCATGCCCGCCATGATCCATACGCCTTCCTCGTCGCCGTCCCGCCGCAGGCTATGCCTTCTGACGCTCTTCGCCTGCGGCGCCCTGCCGTCGGTGGCGGCCGCGCACCACTCGTTCGCGATCTTCGACCAGACCCAGACGAAGAAGATCAAGGGTGTCGTCGCCCGGTTCGCGTGGACCAACCCCCACGTGACCCTCTACATCGACGTCCCCGGGCAGCCGCCCCGGCGATACAAGATCGAAACCGGCAGCGTCAATGCGCTGAAACGCGTCGGCTGGAAATCGGACTCGATCAAGGAAGGCGAGAGCGCCGAAGTCTCCTTCCACCCGCTCAAGAGCGGAGACCCCGGCGGCCTGCTCATCGAGATCCAGGTGGCCGCCGGCACGCTGGCGGGCGGCGGCTGAGGCAAGGCCGTGCCCCGCCCCAAGATGGAGAACCCCCGATATGCAACCGAAACGAAGCGTGATCGCGGCAGCGACCGTCCTGGCGCTGCTGGCGATCGCCACCGGAACGTACCTCAAGGTCAGCCGGGACGGAGAAGCGGCGCGCGCCGGCATCAGCGGCACCTGGGAGAGGACGCCCGACGGCTGGTTCGGCGAGAACCCGGACGATCCGGTCCATCCGGGTGGACCGATGGACCTCAAGGCGCCGTATGCCCGGGCCTACGCCGAGTTGAAGCAGAAGCAGGCCGCGGCGAACGCGGCGGGAACGCCGCTGGCCACCACGAGCGCCAAATGCCTGCCCGAGGGCATGCCGACCATGATGGCCGCGCTCTTTCCGATCCAGATCATCCATGACGACAGGCAGGTCGTCGTCCTCGGCGAATACCTCCAGCAGGTGCGGCGGATTCTCCTGGACCAGCCCATGCCCGCCGTGGAGGACATGGACCCCACCTACCAAGGCTACTCGCGCGGCCGCTGGGAAGGCGGCGAGCTCGTCGTGGAAACCCGGGGCGTCCGCACGGACGTGACCTTCTACAACGTGCCGCACGGCAAGGACATGAAGATCACGGAACGCTTCACGCTGCGCGGCCCGGACCACCTGCAGAACCATGTCCTGATCGAAGACCCCGAAGTGCTCGCTGCGCCGTACCGGTTCACCTTCGAATACAAGCGGTCGGACTACCAGATCCAGGAGTACGTCTGCGAGAACAACCAGATCGTGATCGACAAGGAGGGCAAGGCGTCCCTCAGCCGCGATTGAAGCCATGCGGATCCATCCACTCCTTCTTGCGCTGGCCCTCGTGTCCAACGCGTCCGCGGAGGTGCCGCGCATGCCCGCCGCGGTGCAGATTCCCTCTTCCGGGAAGCCGGCCCTGTCGTCGGCGCAGCGGCAGGGAACGGAGTACAGCGACCTCGCCAGGCACGGCTACGTCGAAGAGGAGTATTACCTCCAGGGCATCGCGCCGGCCATCACGGCAGCCGGGGAAACCCTTTTCCAGGCGCCCTACACCACGCGCATCCTCGTGCGCAAGCCGGCCGATCCGGCACGCTTCAACGGCACCGTGGTCATCGAGCCGTTCAGCTGGTTCGGCGAGCGCGGCGCTGGATGGATCCTCACGCGCGACTACCTGCTGCGCCGGGGGTATGCCTACGTCGGCTATACGCTGAACATCAACCAGCCCGCTGCCGATCCCAAGTTCATCTCGGAGACACCCGCCGCCGAAGCCGAGGCCATCGCGAGGTACGGAAAGATCGTGAACTTCGAATTCATGCGCCGCATGGACTATGCCCGCTACGCGCCGCTGGGCACCTACTACGACCCGGTGCGCTTCACCCGCGGCGGCGCGCCCGACCCGTTCGTTCCGCAATCGCAGGGCATCGCCGCCCAGCTCGCCCTCCTGCTGAAGACCCGGGCTCCGCGGGGCCCGGTGGGTGGCCTGAACGTGCGCCGCATCTACGTCAACAGCTGGGCCGTGACGGCGCAGGTCTGGATGGACTACCTCGACCAGGGCCGGCACCAGCAATGGCGCATGCCCGACGGGCGTCCGCTCATCGATGCATACATGACCGGCCGCATGGCCTACGGCGAGGTGGGCGGCGATGCCGTCCGGGTGCCGCGGAAGATGCCCGACCGCGCGCCTTTCGTGACCATCTACAGCCAGTCCGAGCTCATGCACGACGCGATCGAGCAGATCCCGCTGCCGCAGGACACGGACCGCCCGCGGCTTCGCTACTACGAGGTGACCGGCATGCCCCACCTGCGCCTGGCCGACCTGGGCACCGAACATACCGAATTGCTTCCGGCGGACGTCGGCAAAGGCGACGATCCGCGTTGCCGCACGCTGTACGACGAACCGGTGGAACTGATCGCCTCGGCCCTCCTGGACGGAATGGATCGCTGGGTCCGCGAGGACAGGCCCATGCCCAGGGCACCACGGGTGGCGCGCGAAGGCAAGGCCGCGGCCCGCGATGCCGGGACCGGCAACATGCAGGGAGGCGTGCGGCCGCCCTGGATCCGGGTGCCGAGCGCCGCCTACCTGACCGAACAGGAAACGGGCTGCGGCCTGGTCTACGACACCAAGCTTCCGTATCCGCAGGCAGAGCTGCGCAGGCGCTATGGGAACTTCGGCAACTATGAACGGCAGTTCAACGAAGCCAGGCATCTGTCGGTCAGGGAAGGGTATCTGCTTCCGGAGGACGCGGCGCGCCTGCGGCCGGTCGCGACGCCCGGTGATTTCTAGCCACGCTTTGCGGAGGACCATCCGATGTCATCAGCACACTTCATCGCCTGGCTCTACGAGTCCGCGTTGAGCACGACGATCAGGGACGTCCTCTGGATCGTTCCACTGGTCCAGAGCATCCACATCCTGGCCATCGCGGTGCTCCTCGGCGCCGCGCTGGTCTCCGACCTGCGCCTGGCCGGCCTCCTGGCCACGGACGAGCCCGCGGGAGACATCGTGCGCCGGTATGTCCCGTGGATGCGCAATGCGCTGATCGTCCTGCTCGCGACCGGACTGATCATGACCATCGGCGAGCCGGACCGGGTCCTCAGGAACATGACGTTCTGGCTCAAGATGGCCCTGGTCGTGGGCGCGTTCTCGCTGACCTGGCTCGTACGGCGCCCCCTGCTGCACCGCACCGCGGGCGTACCGGGCGCGCCGGCGCCCTCCTCCGCCTGGCCGCTCGCGTGGCTGTCGATCGCGCTGTGGTGCACCGTGATCTTCTTCGGCCGCTGGATCGCCTACACGATCTAGTCCGTCCTCCCCAAGCTTTCCCCACTCCCGCCATGGAACTTCAATCGACGCTGCAGGCCATCCAGGACACCCGCCTGGCCGCACTGATCCGCGAATCCGGCTCGGCTTTCCCGGCCCTGGAATCGCTGCACGTGATCGGCATCGCCCTCGTGTTCGGCACGATCCTGATCGTGGACCTGCGGCTCCTCGGTCGCGCGTCCCACCGCCGGAGCGCGCATCGGCTCATCCAGGAACTGCTGCCGTACACCTGGATGGCCTTCGCGGTCTGCGTGCTCACGGGCGTGCTCATGTTCATTTCCAACGCCACCGGCTACGTGGAAAACCGGCTTTTCTGGTGGAAGATGGGAGTGATCGCGCTGGCGGGCGTGAACATGGGCATCTTCCACGGGGGCGCCTACCGCCGCATCCATGAGTGGGACACCTCGCCGACACCCCCCGGCCCCGCGCGCCTGGCGGGCTTCAGCTCCATGGCGCTGTGGACGGGCGTGGTCGTCCTCGGCCGCTGGATCGGCTTCGTCTGATTCCCCGCGGGACGGCGGAAACGGCATGCGGAACATCGGTCTGGCGCTGCTGCTGGGCAGCACGGGCGCCCCGGCGCAGGAAGGGCCTGCCCCCGCGCCCACCCTGGGCACGGTGGAAGTCCGGGCCGAGCGCGCGGCGCCCGGCAGCTCGCTGGGGCTGGACATCCCGCAGGACGTGGGCTCCCGCCTGGGCCTCACGCCCCGCGAGACTCCCGCCAGCGTCAGCGCCATGGACGCGGAGGACATCGCCGGCCGCGACCTCACCCGCGCCCAGGATGTCGCCACGCGCATGCCGGGCATCACCGAATCGCCGGCGCCGGGCAATGGCGGCACATCGCTGTCCGCACGGGGCTTCGTGGGGCACAACTCCGTCGCCCAGCTGATCGACGGAACGCGTCTGGCCGTCGCCGCGGGCACCGTGACCTACCCGTTCTCCACCTGGCCGCTGGCCTCGGTCGAAGTCCTGCGCGGGCCCGCGTCGGTGCTGTACGGCGACGGGGCCATCGGCGCGGCGGTGAACTACGTCACGCGCAAGCCCGCCTGGAACCGGACGCACCGCGAGGCATTCCTGACAGCGGGCTCGCATGGGCAACGGCAGGGCGGCGTCGGCTTGCGCGGCCCCGTCAACGACGCCGCCGCCTACTCGGTCTATCTCGACGCCGCCGGCGGCGACGGCTACCGGGCACTGGAGGAAGTGGAGCGCCGCAACTACGCGCTGGCACTGTCCGTCAGGCCCGCGTCCGGACTGGCGGCCACCTTCTCGCTGGACGGCGGAATGAACGACGATGCGCGCTACTTCGGTACACCGCTGCGCGGCGGAAGCTTCGACGACCGGGTACGACGCATCAACTACAACGTTTCGGACGCGGTCGTGCGCTACGACGACCGGCTCTGGCGCGCGAAGGTGGAATACCGTGCCGGCCCGGACGTGCGGCTGCGCAACGAGACCTACCACGCGACCTCGGAGCGCCACTGGCGCAACGCCGAATCCTATGGCTTCGACCGCACCGGCGGCTCCGTCATCCGCTCGGACTACCTGGAGATCCTGCACGACCTGCAGCAGACCGGCAACCGGCTGGACGTGAGCATCGACGGCTCGGTCGCCGGCCTTCCGAACCGCTTCGTCGCCGGCGTGGACTGGCACCGCACCAGGCTCCTGCACACCAACAATGCACCCTACCGCGGGGCCAGTGCGGTCGATCCCTACGCCTTCGACCCCGGCGTCTTCGACAGCCCCGACCCCACCAAGCCCGGGCGGCAGGCCCGGCTGCGGACGACCGCGCTCTACGCCGAGAACGCCCTGGACCTGGCCCCGCGATGGAAGCTGGTGGGCGGACTGCGCCACGAGCGCACCAGGCTCGATGACGACAACCTGCGAACGGCCGTGCGCCAGCGCAAATCCTACGCCCCCACGACGGGCCGGATCGGCCTGGTGTGGACGGCCAGCGAGACCCTGTCTTTCTACGGCCAGTACGCCACCGGCACCGATCCGCTGAGCGGCGCGCTGTCCCTGCCCGGCGGCGGCACGGTCTTCGACCTGACCCGCGGGCGGCAGGCCGAGGTGGGCGCCAAAGGCCTGCTGCCCGCCATCCGCGGCGAGTGGACCGCCGCGGCTTACCGGATCGACAAACGCCACCTGCTCTCGCGCGATCCCGACGAGCCGGGCGTCGTCCGGCAGGTCGGGCACCAGTCCTCCACCGGGCTCGAACTGGCGTTCGCCGCGGAACCGGTGTCCGGCTGGACCGTGGACGCCAATGCCGCATGGCTGCGGGCCCGCTATGAGGACTTCGACGAGGCGAGCGGCGGCACGGCGGTATCGCGACGCGGGAACGTGCCGGTCGGCGTGCCGGAGCGCACGGCCCATCTCTGGACCACCTACCGCCTCGCCCCCCGATGGCGTGCCGGCGCGGGACTGCGCTATGTCGGTGCGCGGTTCACCAACGCGGCGAACTCGGGCCGGTTGCCCGGCTACACCGTGGCCGATGCTTCGCTGGCGTACGAGCATTCCTCCGCGCTGCGGCTCATGCTGTCGGTACGGAACCTGGCCGATCGCACGTATCCGGTGTCCGGCTCCGGTTCGACCTGGCTGCTGGGAGCGCCGAGGACCGTGCAACTGACCCTCCGCGCGACGTTCTGACCCGCCGTGGCACCCGCCTCCCTCAAGCCAGGCCTGGCCTGGCTGCACAAATGGCTCGGCATTCCGCTGGCGCTGCTCTTCTCCATGTGGTTCGCCAGCGGCGTGGTCCTGTACTTCGTACCGTTCCCGACGCTCACCGAGCACGAGCGCCTCGCCGCCCTGCCCGCGCTGGAAGCTTGCCCGATGGCTGCCTGGATGTGGCCGAGGCCGCCCGGCGGGCGCAACTGGAAGTGCGGCAGGCCCGGCTGGGCATGTGGGGAGAGCGGGCCGTGTGGCGCGTCCTGGCCACGCCGGCCGGCAATCCGCACCGGCCGCCGGCCTGGCATGCCCTGGATGCCGCCACCGGGGAGATCCTTGCGCCGCTGGATCCCGCGCAAGCCATGCGCCTGGCCGAACGGTTCAGTGGACGCGTGGCCACCGCCATCGAGCCGCTGGACCGCGACCAATGGACCGTGCCCCAGGGGCTGGATGCCTACCGCCCCCTGTACAGGATCAGCCTCGGGGCGGGCCCCGGAGGCGACGACGGCCTGCAACTGTACGTCTCCCCCGCGCGGCGGAGGTGGTGCGCGACACGCGGCGATCCGAACGCTTCTGGAACTGGCTGGGCGCGGTGCCGCACTGGATCTATCCGACGGCGCTCCGGCAGTTCCCGCAGGCCTGGAACCAGGTGGTGGTCTGGCTGTCGATCCCGGGCGTCGTGGTCGCGGCCACCGGGCTGGCGCTCGGCATCTGGCAGCTCTTCGCGCACCGCTCGCGCTGGATTCCCTACCGCAAGTTCTGGATGCGCTGGCACCACCTGCTGGGCCTGTGCGCCGGCGTCGCCACGCTCACGTGGATATTGTCGGGGCTGCTGTCCATGAACCCCTTCGGCGTCTTCGGCGACGGGGCCCCGGAGACCGAAGAGCGCCGGCGCTGGCAGGGGGCGGCCGCAACGCCGGTGCATCCTGTGGCTTCCGCCTTGGCGGATAGCCGGCGCAAGGGCCTGCGGGCCGTCGAACTGGAACTGGTCGTGGTCGGCGGACAGTCCTGGTACAGGCTGCGCGAAGCCGGCCGCGGCTGGCTGATCCGCGCGGATGCCGCGGGCGCGGGCGAAGTGGTGGAGCGCCTGCCCGCCTCCCTGATGGCCAGCACGCTGTCCGGCCTGCGCCGGCACCCGCCCGTCCGGCTCGAACGCCTCACCTCTTACGACGGGCTCTACTACGCCCGCCATCCATTGGCACCGGAGACGCGCTGGCTGCGGCCATTGCCGGTATGGCGCGCCACCTGGGCCGATGGCACCGCGGCCTACGCCGACCCGGGCAGCGGCCGCATCCTGCTGCGCGCGGACCCACGCCGGCAGTGGCAGCGCGTGCTCTACAACGGCCTGCACAGCCTGGACTTCGCCCCCCTGCTGGCCCGGCCGATGCTGCGCGACGCCCTGGTCCTCGGCCTGTCGGCAGCGGGCTTCCTGACGAGCGTGACCGCTTGCGTGCTGGCCTGGCGCGCACTGTCGCGCGGCAGGCGAACGCGGGTGCCCGCGAGGCCTTCCCCTGGGCCAGGGGACTGAAGCGAACCCGCCCGTCCGCGGGACTCGCGCCCCGGGGCGACCGGCGGGGCTTCCTGAAGAGGGAAAAGCTCACGCAGGATAATCGCCCATCGCATCGGATTCATCCGGCGGACGCCCCGGCTTCGGCCCGCCCGCCCAGCGCCATGGACAAAGGTATCAATTTGCAGAACGACAAAGAGCCATCGCCGATGGCCGAGGGGAACCCCGCCGATTTCTCCGCCCATACGCCCATGATGCAGCAGTATCTTGCCCTCAAGGCAGGCTACCCCGACACGCTGGTCTTCTACCGCATGGGCGATTTCTACGAGCTGTTCTGGGCCGACGCGGAGAAGGCCGCGCGCCTGCTGGACATCACGCTCACGCAGCGCGGCCAGTCCGCGGGGCAGCCGGTGGTGATGGCGGGCGTGCCCTTTCACGCGCTGGAGAACTACCTGGGCCGGCTGATCCGCATGGGCGAGTCGGTGGCGATCTGCGAGCAGGTGGGCGAGGTGGGCGCGGCCAAGGGGCCGGTGGAGCGCAAGGTGGTGCGCGTGGTCACGCCCGGCACGCTCACCGACAGCGAACTGCTGCCCGACAAGGCCGAATCCATGCTGCTGGCCGTGCACCAGGCGCCCCGTGCGCGCTGCGGGCTGGCGTGGCTCAGCGTCACCCAGGGCGTGGTGCACCTGGCCGAATGCACGCACGACGAAGTCGGCACCTGGATCGCGCGCATCGGCCCGAGCGAGGTGATCTACAGCGCCGGCGTGACCGAGCGCTTCGAGCAGCAGTTGCAGGCACTGCGCCAGGGCGGCGTGCTGTCCTGCCCCCTGAGCCTGCGGCCCGACTGGCAGTTCGACGGCGCCCTGGGCGCGCGCAAGCTGCTGGAACAGCTCGGTGCCGCCAGCCTCAACGCCTGGGACGCGCAGGACCTCGCCCATGCCCATGCCGCCAGTGCCGCCCTGCTCTCCTATGCCGAGCACACGCAGGGCCGCGCGCTCACGCACATCCACGCGGTGCGCGTGCAGAAGAACGACGAACTGATCGCCCTGCCCCCTGCCACGCGCCGCAACCTGGAACTCACGCGCACCCTGCGCGGCGAGGATGCGCCCACCCTTTTCTCGCTGCTGGACACCTGCATGACCGGCATGGGCAGCCGCCTGCTCAAGACCTGGCTGCTGGAGCCGCGCCGCGACCGCACCGAGGCGCGTGCACGGCTGGCGGCCACGGCGGAACTGCGCGGCGACCACGGCGGCACGGGCAGCTGGCAGGCCCTGCGCGCCGCGCTGCGCGGCGTGAGCGACGTGGAGCGCATCACCGCGCGCATCGCGCTGCGGCAGGTGCGCCCGCGCGAACTCGTCGCGCTCTGCAAGACCCTGCACAAGGCCGAACAGATCGCCGCGGAGCACCGCTGGCAGGACCCCCTGCTGGCCGGCATCTCCGGGGACCTGCACGCACCGCCGGCCTGCGGCGCGCTGCTGGCCGGCGCGATCCTGGAGGAGCCCTCGGCCCTGGTGCGCGACGGCGGCGTGATCGCCGACGGCTTCGACGCCGAACTCGACGAACTGCGCGGCATCCAGAACCATTGCGACGACTTCCTGCTCGCGCTGGAAACGCGCGAGAAGGCCCGCACCCTGATCCCCAACCTGCGCGTGCAGTTCAACAAGGTGCACGGCTTCTACATCGAGGTCACGAGCAGCTACCTCGACCGCATTCCCGACGACTACCGCCGCCGCCAGACGCTGAAGAACGCCGAGCGCTTCATCACGCCCGAACTCAAAGCCTTCGAGGACAAGGCCCTGTCGGCCCAGGAGCGCGCGCTGGCGCGCGAGAAGTGGCTGTACGAGCAGGTGCTGGACCAGTTGCAGCAGCACGTGCCGGCGCTCACGCGCGCCGCCCAGGCCATCGCCGCGCTGGACGCGCTGTGCGCCCTGGCCGAGCGCTCGCTCACGCTGGGCTGGTGCGCGCCGCAGTTCGCGGCCGAGCCCTGCATCGAGATCGAGGGCGGCCGCCACCCGGTGGTGGAGGCACGCCTGGCGGAGACCTCGGCCGGCGCGTTCATCCCGAACCACACGCGCCTGAACGCCAACACGCGCATGCAGATCATCACCGGCCCCAACATGGGCGGTAAATCGACCTACATGCGGCAGGTGGCGCTCATCGTGCTGCTGGCGAGCATGGGCAGCCACGTGCCCGCCGCGCACTGCCGGCTGGGCCCGATCGATGCGATCCATACCCGCATCGGCGCGGCGGACGACCTCGCCAACGCCCAGTCCACCTTCATGATGGAGATGACCGAGGCCGCGCAGATCCTTCACGCCGCCACGCCGCATTCGCTGGTGCTGATGGACGAGATCGGCCGCGGCACGAGCACCTTCGACGGGCTGGCGCTGGCCAGCGGCATCGCGACCCACCTGCACGACCGCACGCGCGCCTTCACGCTGTTCGCCACGCACTATTTCGAACTGACGGAGCTGGCCGCGCGCCATGCGCACGCAGTGAACGTGCACGTGGGCGCCACCGAATCCGGCTCGGACATCGTGTTCCTGCACGAGATCCAGCCCGGCCCGGCCAGCCGGAGCTACGGCATCCACGTCGCGCGGCTCGCGGGCGTGCCCGCGCCGGTGCTGAACCATGCCCGGCATGCGCTCTCGGCACTGGAAGAGCGCGCCAACGAAGGCGAGACGCAGGTGGACCTGTTCGCCCCGCCGCCGGAATCCGAGGCGCCGGGCATCAGCCCGGTGGAAGCGGCGCTGCAGGGCATCCACCCCGACAGCCTGAGCCCGCGCGAGGCGCTGGACGCGCTCTACCAGCTCAAGCGGCTGGCGCAGCCGGGCTGATCCGCGCCCGGCGCGCGCCCGCGGCCGGCACGCCGGCCCCCCCGGCACCGTTGGAACGCCACGCCAGCCGGCCGCCCGCCGGCCCTGTCAGCCCAGGATATGGTGGCCCGCATCCACGTACAGCGTATTGCCGGTGATGGCCCGCGCACCGTCGCTGGCCAGGAAGGCGCACAGCGCGCCGATCTCCTCCAGCTCCACCAGGCGGCGCAGCGGTGCCCGCCGCACGGCATCCGCCATGAGCGTGTCGAAGTCGGGAATGCCGGAGGCCGCCCGCGTGGCCAGCGGCCCGGGGGAGACCGCGTTGACGCGGATCCCCTTCGGCCCCAGTTCCGCGGCCAGGTAGCGCGTGCCGGATTCCAGCGCTGCCTTCACCGGCCCCATCACGCCATAGCCGGGAATCACCTCGGCCGCGCCGACGTAGCTCATCGTCATCAGGCTGCCGCCCTGCGGCATCAGCGGCTCGGCCAGCCGGGCCATGCGCAGGAAGGAATGGCAGGAAATATCCATCGCCCGCGCGAAACCCTCGCGCGAGCTGTCGGTCACGCGCCCGGAAAGATCGCTGCGCGGCGCGAAGGCGATGGAATGCAGCACGAAATCCAGGCGCCCCCATTCGCGGGCGACGGCACCGAATACCGCCTCCATCTGGCCGGGCTGCTCCACGTCCAGCGGCAGCGTGATCGGCGCATCCACCTGCCGCGCCAGCGGCTCCACATACGCCCGGGCCTTGTCGTTGAGCCAGGTGACCGCCAGTTCCGCCCCCGCATCGCGGAAGGCGCGGGCACAGCCCCAGGCGATGCTCTGGTCATTGGCGATGCCGACGACCAATCCGCGCTTGCCGTGCAGGTCCAGTAAAGGCATGGGAACTCCCGGGTGGGCAGGTTGAGGAAAGGAAGAAAAGAGAGGAAAAGGAAGGCCAGCGCGGCCACCAAGGCTTGCGGAATGCTCCCCGGCCTCGCGGTATGCCGCGCTGTCGCGCCCAGGGGTTGCAGCCGCACGGGATGAATACCCACCATGGCCCTCTGCGACGATTGGGGCAATGTACGCAAAAGGCCTGCGAGCCCATTGACCCAGGTCAACGGCGCGGAAGTGCCTCGTTATCGGCGATCGTCATGCTCGGAAATTTCGTCATCGCACGGCCTCCCCTCTTGAAAACATTTCCCATTGCAGTTGAACCGGCTTCAGGTCGTATCCAACCTCGACTTCCGGCTCCAGGTTTTCACGGACAAAGGGCGTGGCTTCCTTGAGGAACCGGGCCACCGCTTCCCTTTCCTGTTGGGTTAGCGAAAGAAACGCCGGATTGGATTCTGGATTTTTCAGGTAAACGAGCAGGTCCCACATGAAGTACCCCCGGCCAGCCGTGTCCGTGCTCAGCGCGATTCTGCCCAGTGCCGGAAGCCAGTACCTCCAGCCGGCCACGTTCATGCAACCGATGGGATTCCAGCCCACACTGCCGAGATCCTCCCGGGTCAGCGACTGGTGGTCCCTGGACTGCAATAGCGCGTTGTGCTCGCAGAATTCTTCATCGACATTCAGGAAATCATTGAATGCCTGCGGACGCAGGCTTCCAGAAAATCCGTCCATCAGGACCAAAAGCGCAGCATTTTTGGATGTCCCTGTCATTACAGAACCGGCATGAAAATCAAATACCTCGCAAAAATCATATCTCGAACATATTCAAATTCAATCCCAAAAAAGTGAGCAGCCAATAATGAAATATACCAAATAGAACATTGGAACGAACAATGCAGAAGCGATGATTATTGATGCAATCTCGAATCCGCGCATTGCAAACAAACAACATGGCAGGGCGACCACAAAGACCAAAAAATCCTGTCACTCAGGTCAAGCCAAACAGCATGCGAGTAAGCGAGGTAAGACAGGCATATCGATGCAGCATATATTCCACAAAAACGGAGTAGCAGCCCGAAGATTTCGATCGTCCATTCGCTGAAATTTGACTTCATCAAAAGAAACTCATCACGAGGCAAATGCTGCCATCGCATAGCCAAAAATTAGAGTCATCAACAGCAGAAGTGGAACATTAAACAATTTCCTCATGTCACCGATATTAAAAACTCAACTTACTACTTCTCCAGCGTACTTCTACTCCATATCAAAACCTTGGAATCACCAAAGTAAACATAATTAACACTTCGATCAATTTCAAAATCGTGCAAAAATCTTCCCGGCACTTTTTTGCTAGCCATTGCCAGAACAATCTTCAAATATGCTCTGTCGCCTTCCACTCTGGACTCATAGGTCTTTGCACCCAACGCACTATGAAGAACCAGCCCACTCAAACGCAACCTTTCGGGGTCACCATCTATTAAACGAACCTCAAAATCTCCGACGTCCTTGTACTCAAGCACAGTCGCAGAGCAAGCCGATAAAATAAAAGAGATCAGTCCCATAAAAAATAAGCGTATAAATCTCATAAAGAACTGCCAAGTGAGTTTAGTGAAACACTACCTGAAGAGCGACCAAAAGAACCGAAGGACGCACTTGAAGTCCCGTTGGGCTTGGTTGCGAATTCACTTACCTTCCCTCCATTCGCATTAATAATCGAATTCTTTAGAGTACTCGGGTTACTGATGGGGCCAAGGTTCGAGTTCAAATTTTCACCCGTTGCAGTCTGCCAAGCATCTCTTGCAAAGCTCGAGCATGGAGCACCAAGCTTCCAGGCGTTTTCTTTCCTATTCTTGTAGTCTTCAATTTTCGCCATCAACTCCTTCTCTTGTTCATCGTTGATTCGCATAGATCGCGTGGCATCTGCATTACGGCCAATCTCTAAATTCTCGAAGAGCCCATTTCCTTGGCCCGTGGGATTATTCCCCCAAGTACCATAGGTAGTCGGATAACCGCCATCTGGAGCGTACGTTATCCATGAATGGCCAGACAACGGATTTCCATTGCCTGAAGATTGGATGGTCAATATTCCAGACAATCCCAGGGGGTCTATCCAGCTTATCGGGTTTCCCGGATAGGTGAACTTATTCAAGCCGCCAAGCAGCCCAATCGGATCCTGCGTCACATACTGCCCCAGCAGGGGGTCGTAGTACCGGAACCGGTTGTAGTGCAACCCTGTCTCCACATCGAGCTGCTGGCCCTGGAAACGGATGTCCTGGCCGATGCCGTGCGGGTCGTATTCCTCGCGCACGGCACCCCAGGCGTGGTAGGTCGCGGCCCAGGTGACCAGGCCCGCCTGCGGGCCGTTGGCGTCCACCAAGGCAATAGGCGTGCCCAGGTGATCGCACAGGAAATGGCGGATACGCGTCGAGTGGGCTTGCGTGGCGACCTGCTGTTGCCGGCGCACGGACTGCACCCCCGCAGCCAGCAATGCGCCGGCCTCATCGGGTAGGCCTGCCCGCAGGCGCGCCAGTAGTGCATCCCCCTGGGGGCCCGTGGCGTCGTGCAGGGCACGCTCAAGCAGTTCGCGCTGGGCTCGCGGCAGGCCCGCGAACAGGGCTGCGGCGGGGAATTCACCGCCATCCGGACCATCATTGGCGATGCTTCCACGGTTTTCTTCCATCACCAGCATGGCCTGCATGGCCGTGGGAATGGCCTGCTCGCGCTCCAGGCGCAGCAGCGGCGCGAAGGAGCCGGGCTCGTAGAGCACGTGCTGCAGCCCCTGCGGGCCTTCGTTGTGCACGAGGCGGTCGCCGTCCCAGCCGGCATAGGTGGTGGTCGCCGGTCCCGATGCAGGTGCGTTGCCGTTTCGGCTTCTGTTGCCGTGCCCGAAGACGGTCTTGGCCAGCCGCCGCCCGAAGGGGTCGTAGCGGTAGCAGGCCACCCGCTGCCAGGCGCCACCCGCTGCCTCGCGCTGCCAGACCTCGCGCAATTGGTGCAGCGCGTCGTAGCGCAGCCGCTGCGCCCGGCCGTCGGCGTGCAGCGCCTGCACCCGGTTGCCGAAGGCGTCGTAGCGGTAGCGGATCAGGATGCCGTTGCCGTTGCCGTTGCCGTTGCCGTTGCCGTTGCCGTCGCTGCCAGCGATGCTGGTGCCATCGGCATCCGGTTCGGGGGTGCTCCACCCGATGCGGTTGCCCGGCCAGCGCGTGACCGGGCCTGCACCTTCGCCGGGCCCGTCGCCCGCGCGCAGCAGGTCGAAGTCCGCATCGTGCAGGTTCTCGCGCACCTGCCGTGCCCAGCCCTGGCGCTCGCTCGCAGAAGACCCGGCCGCGCGCGCATCCAGGGACGCGGGCAGGCGGTTGCCCGCCGCGTCCAGCGCCCAGTGCGCTTGCACTTCCGGCGTACCCTGGCCCGCGCGGTGCAGCCCGCTCAGGCGCTGCCAGGCGTCGTAGCCGTAGCGCGTGGCTTCGCCCGGGGTCTGCACGCCGACCAGTTGGCCCAGCGGGTCGTACCAGTAGCGGCGCTGCGCGAGCGTGGACAGCGGGCCCAGGGCCGGGGCGATGCGGCCCGCGGCGGACGAAGGACCCGTTCCGAAGGCGTTGGCCGGGTCGGCAGGAACCACCGGCGTCGCATGGCGCAGGCCGCGCCAGTCCTGGTGCAGCATGCGGCCCATCGGGTCGAGCTGCCGCGCATGCACGATGGCGTGCAGGTCTTCGTTGTCTTTGCCTTCGAGCACGTGCAGCGTACGCCCCACCTCGCGGTGCAGCGCATCGCGCTCCCAGTCCACCAGCGGCTGGCCGTCCAGCAGCAGCCCGTGCACATGGCCCGAGCCGTAGGCCAGCCACTGCAGCGTGCCCAGGCCCTGCGCCTGAGTGGCCGTGCGCTGGCCCAGCGGGCCCAGCGTGTGGGTGATCGCGTGCTCGAACTCCACGGGCGGCTCGCCGCCGGCATGGGGCGCTTGCGGCTGGGTGGCCTGCCGGTACAGCGTCTGGGTCTCTCCACAGACACGCCCGAAGGCATCGCGCGCCAGGGCCACGCGGGCCTCGGGCTGCAGCCGCTGCGCCTGCAGCGCGGCTGCCAGCGGGGCCTGGGTCGGATCGCTGGGGCGGTCCAGCAGGGACAACAGTGCCTGCGTGTCCAGTGCCAGCCAGCGCTCGGCGAGGGGGATGGGTCGGT
>NZ_FNEY01000036.1 GCF_900100305.1 Paracidovorax citrulli
CACCCGCCCGGCACTCGCTCCTGCCCAGCAGCCGGCCGCTCCCGCCCCCGCCAGGGCCGCCGGGTCCGGCAACGACGACTGGGAAACCTTCTGACCCCGGGAGTCACTCCCGCCGGGTCGCGGTCCGCTGCCGCATCTGCCATGCGGCATCCACCGCCAGCATGCACAGCAGCGAGAGACCCAGCAGGGGCAGCAGCACGCCGGCCACGGCCAGCATCCCGCCCACTACCCAGAGCGCGCGCGGCTGCGCCGGCAGCGGCGGCACGCCCAGCCCCCCTGCCGGGCGACGCTTCCACCACGTGACCGCGCCCGCGGCGCACAGCAGCACGATGCCGGCACAGGCCACGGCCAGCACGATCTGGTTGGCCACGCCGTACTGCTGGCCCAGGTGGACGTTGATGCCCCACTCCAGTCCCCGCGCCACCGGCCCGTAGTCGGCATAGCCCATGTCGAGCAGCGGACGGCCACTGTACTGGTCCAGGTGCACCACGCGCTGCCCGCCGAGGTCGGCCGGATACGCCGACGCGGTATAGACGCCGCCCGCGCCCTGCGGCGCGGCAACGCTGAAGCCCGGCGCCAGGCCCAGGCGCGTGAACACTGCCATCGCGGCGTCCAGGCCGATCGGCGGCACGGCCGGCACGGACCGCGCCCCGGCGGCGGACGCTGCGACCGCCCCGCCGTGGCCTTCGTGTTCCCCGCCCCCGCCATGGCCCTCGTGCCCCCCATGGCCTGTGTGCCCGTCGTGCCCGGCATGGTCACCGCGCCCGGCGGCCATCGCCGCGCCCGGCACGGCCGAGGCCACGGGCACGCGCGCCTGCTGCAGGCTCCACGGCACGGCCAGCGTGTCCGCCACCGGCACGGCAGACATCGGCACCTGCACGCGCACGCCGGCCGGATAGCCCCAGTGGCTGCCGTTCGCCCAGGTGTTCACCTGCGCCCCCCAGAACACCGACCAGGGCATCCCCGTCAGCGCCAGGAACGCGAGGATGCCGCCCACGCCCAGGCCCAGCACCGCGTGCAGGTCGCGCCAGAACACGCGCTCTGCCGGGCAGCCGCGCACCGTCACCACGCCGCCGCGGCGGCCGCGCGGCCACCACAGGTAGAGCCCCGTCGCCACCAGCACCACCGCCCAGCCCGCCGCCATCTCGATCACGCCGCGCGCCAGCGGGCCGATCACCTTCAGGCTGTGCAGCCGCCGGATCTGCCACGACAGCGTGCCGCGCTCCGGCAATTGCCCCAGCACCCGCGCAGAGCCCGGATCCACGTACACCGCCACGCGCCGCCCGTCCGCGGTGGCGATGCCCACGTTCGCGCTGTCGCCCGGCCCCGCGGCCGGCGTGTAGCGGAACCACTGCCCCGGCTGCGCCGCCAGCGCAGCGGCCACCAGCGCGCCGGGCGGCCGCGCCGCGCCGGGCGGTACCGGCTGCACCACGCGCAACAGGTCGCGGTGGACCCAGCCGTCGATCTCGCGCTGGAACAGGTAGGCCCCGCCGGTCACCGCCAGCCAGGCGAGGAACGGCAGCACCAGCAGCCCGGCGTAGAAATGCCAGCGCCACACCGCGCGGTAGAAGCTCGCGGCGCGCAGGGGCGGGGAAGCGCCGCCGCCGGTGTCCGCCGCGGGGGTTGCCGCCGTGGTGGCGGTGGTCGTCGTCGATGCCATGTTCAGAACCTCCAGCCCAGGCTGACGGCGACGCTGCGGCCGTCGCCCGGCGAATAGCCCGAGGAGCCGCTGTCATACCACGCATAGACGTAACGGCGATTCGTCGCGTTGCGCACCTGCACGCTCACATCCGCCACGGGCGAGAGCTGCCAGGTCGCGCCCAGATCCAGCAGCGCGTAGCGCCCCGCGCGGCCCTGGGTGTTGGTGCGGTCCAGGTAATAGTCGCCCTGCGCCGTCACCGTGGCCGACAGGCGCAGCACCTCCGTGGCGCGCACCTGCACGCCCGCGCTCGCCAGGTAGCGCGGCACGTTCTCCACCTCCCGCCCGGCGGTGTCCGGCGCCGACGGATCGGGCACGGTGATGCGCGCCACCTGGTGCGAATAGGCGACCCAGCCCGTCCAGCGCGCGCCCAGGCGGGCGTTGAGCTGCGCGTCCCAGCCCTTGCGCCGCGTGCGTCCCACGTTGCCCAGCCCGCCGGGATCGGGCAGCCCGTCCACGCCCAGCACGCGCGCGACCTCGCCCGACGCGCGCTGCTGCCATGTGGCCACGCGCGCCTCCCAGCCCGGCGCGGGCTGCCAGCGCACGCCCGTCTCCCATCCGTCGTTGATCGACGGGCCCAGGTCGCGCGCCTGCGTGCGGTAGGCGTCGATGCCCGTGCCCACCTGGAAGGTGCGGCCCGCATTCGCATACAGCGTCACGCCCTCGCGGGCCGTCCAGGCCACGCCCAGCTTGGGCTGGCGGATGGTGCCGTAATCGTGCATGCCGTAGCGCTGCCCCGTCAGCCGGTCCGAGAAATCTCCGCCCAGCCGGTCCACGCGCAGCGCCGGCACGATGCGCAGCGACGCCACCGGCTGCACCACCGCCTGCACGTACGCCCCCTGCGTATGCACGTCGAAATCCCAGTCCCGGAACTGCGAAGTGTGCACGTGCCCGGCCGTGCGCCAGCGCTGCGCGGCGTTGTCCTGCCACTGCGCGTCCACCCCGCCTTCCAGCGTGAACGCGTGCGCCCAGGCCACCGCGGGCCGCCACGTCAGCACGCCCGACAGCCCGCGCTGGTCCTCGTCGTTGTCGCGCTCCTGCTGCACGCCCGCCTGCGAGAACCGCACCCAGCGCTGGTTCTCGTAATGGTTGGCGTACGCGCGCGCCGTCCAAGACAGCCGCTCGGCCAGCTCGGCCTCCCAGTGCAGCCCCAGTTGCCCGGTCTCGCGCGTGCTGCGGTCCGAGGCCGACCACGGCGGCGACCAGCGCGGCTGCGCCGCCGCCTGCTCGCGCGTCAGGTAGCCGGACTCATCCGCCGCATTGCGGAAATAGCGCGCTGTGAGGCCTGCGCGCCAGCCGCCGCCCGGATCGGTGTAAAACCACTTGCCCGACAGCGCACGCTGCGTGCCTTCCGCATGGTCGCGCCAGCCGTCGCCCGTGCGCCAGAACACGCCGTAGTTCTGGCTCCACGGCCCCGACTCGATGCCTTTGACCACCTGCAGGTCGCGCGTGCCGAAGCTGCCCGCCGTCAGCGTCGCGCGGCCCTCGTTGCCGCCCGTGCGCGTGATCACGTTCACGTTGCCCGCGATGTTGTGGAGCCCGTAGCGCGGGTCGTTCGTGCCGCGCACCACCTCCAACGCCTCGATATCGAGCGGGAACACCGCATCCAGGAACGGCATACCGCCCGCGTTGTCGTTCGACGGGATCCCGTCGATCAGCAGCTTGACGGCATTCACCCGGCCCTCGCCATTGAAGCCGCGGAAGGAGAACCGCCCCGCGTCCGTCCCCTGTCGGAACGGCGTGACCTGCACCCCGGGCGCGCGGCCCAGCAGTTCCCAGGAATGGTCCACGCGGGCATCCTGCAGCACCTCGCCGCCCACGATGTCCACCGATGTGGACACGCTGCGCGCCGGCAGCGCGCCGCCGGGGCCCTCGCGCACCTCCACCGTTCCCAGCGTGAGCGCGGGGCCGGCCTGCACGGGAGCGTGGAGCGCCGCAGCGCCATCGCCGCGGGCGGCACCGGGCACGTCCTGCGCCCAGGCCGCCAGCGCAGGAAGCATCGCCAGCGCCGGCGGCACCGTGCGGCGCGCGGCCCGGCCGAACGCAGCGGCCGATGGCGGAAAGAAGGAAAAAGAACAGACAAGAAGATGACGACGACGAAGCCGGTCCATATCCACCTCGTGCAAGAAGAAGCTGGCCGGGCCGCGCGCGGCCTCGGGCGGTGTGTGTTCAGCACCGACACCGACCCCGGCGAAGGCAACCGCGCCGGCGCCGGGCGCAGGCGTCCGGCGCGGCACCACACGGCGCGGCGAACCAGCCAACCTCTTGCGAAAAAAATCGACGGAAAAAAAGCGGGAAGAGAGAAAGAAAAGACCTCTGCCGCGATGCAGCCCGCCAGGGGAACGGAAAAAGCGGCAGCCCTGCCGGCGGCAGGCCGGTCAGGCGCGTGCCGGCGGCCCGCGCGCCGGCAGCGGCGCGCCCGCCAGCGCCGCGATGCGCGCGGCCTCCACCGGCCGCAGCGCATGCGCCAGCGGCTGCGCCATCGGCACCGCCAGCGCCACCACCGCGGGCGGCGGCGCCCCCGCTGCCAGGCACAGCGCGCAATCCAGACCGTGCTGGCCCAGCTCGCGCATCCCGCTGCCGTCGTCCTGCACGACCACCAGCTTGGCACTGCCCGCCGCATTGCAGACCACCTGCAGGCTCTGCGGGTGCAGCAGCGGCGAAGCGGCGGCCATGCCGAAGGCGAGCATCCACCACGCCAGGACCAGCGGGGCCAGGCGGCGAAGGCGGGGCAGGAAGGTGGTCACCTGAAGCAACGGGAGGGAAGAAGGGAAGCGCCGGCGGCCTGCGGATTATGCGGCGGCATGCCGGATACGCGGTATCGCGTACGCGGAAACCGGAGCACGCCGGTAGAATCCGTGCCAGGGTGCCGTCACATGGGGTGCGGCAGGTGTAGCGAAGGTCGGGCCGCCTCGCGGATCACTGCCGGCCACCCACCATGCACCTGTCCATGGAGTCCATCGCGGCTCTCCTTTTCGGCATCGCATTGCTGCACACGTTCACCGCGAAGCAGTTCGAGCGCCTGTCCCACCGCTTTCCCAGACACTCCGGCATCTTCCATTTCCTGGGCGAAGTCGAGGTCGTCTTCGGTTTCTGGGCGATCGTCCTCGTGGCCGTGATGGCCCTCGTGGCGGGCGGCTCCGAAGCCGTGGAATACGCGGAATCGCGCAACTACACCGAGCCGCTTTTCGTGTTCGTCGTCATGGTGATGGCGGCGTCCCGGCCCATCCTGCAGACGATCAACGACCTGCTGGGGCGCGTGGCCCGCGCGCTGCCGGTGGACACGCCGCTGGCGACCGCATGGCTCGGGCTGGCCGTGGTCCCGCTGCTGGGCTCCCTCGTCACCGAACCGGCGGCGATGACCATCGCTGCCCTCATGCTTTCGGGCCAGCTGTTCCGCAAGGACGTGCCGGAAGGCGCGAAGTACTTCGCCCTGGGCGTGCTGTTCGTGAACGTCTCGATCGGGGGCACGCTCACCTCCTACGCCGCCCCGCCGGTCCTGATGGTCGCGGCCACCTGGGGCTGGGACTCGTGGTTCATGCTGGCGCACTTCGGCTGGAAGTCCGCCCTGGCGGTGGCCGCCAATGCCACGCTCGCGGCCTTCGTGCTGCGCAGGCACCTCATCCGCTCCCCGGGAACGGAACACGGCGAGACGTCCGCAACGCCCGTTCCCTGGCCGCTCGTGGCGGTGCACGTGGCGCTGCTGGCCGCGGTGATCGCCGCCGCGCACCATCCGGTCATCTTCCTGGGCCTGTTCCTGCTGTTCCTCGGCATCGCGCAGGCATACCCGCGGCACCAGAACCGCCTGATCCTGAAGGAGGCGCTGCTCGTCGGCTTCTTCCTCGCGGGCCTCGTGGTGCTGGGCGGCATGCAGCAATGGTGGCTGCGACCCATCGTGGAAGGGCTCGAACCGGTGGTGCTGTTCTTCGGCGCGCTGGGCCTGACGGCCATCACCGACAACGCCGCCCTGACCTACCTCGGCTCCCTCATCGATGGCATCACGGACCCCGCCAAGTACATGCTGGTGGCCGGCGCCGTGGCCGGCGGGGGGCTCACCGTGATCGCCAACGCACCCAACCCCGCCGGGGTCTCCCTGCTCAAGGGCGGCTTCCGGGATGAAACCGTCAGCGTGGGGGCGCTGCTGCTCGGCGCCCTCGTCCCCACCGCGATCGCCGCTTCGGCTCTGCTCTTCCTCTAGCCCCATCCGCTTTTTTCAACCGCATGCCGGCAACGGCAGGGCGCAGCCTTGCCATTTTCAACATGAAAGGAGACAACGAGTGAAATTGAGAGACATCCACGACGTGATCGGCGGCGCCGCCATGTGCGTCATCGGCGCGGGCTTCGCGGTCTATGGCCATGTCCACTACGCCATGGGCACCTCGGCCCGCATGGGGCCGGGGTACTTTCCGATCGTCCTCGGATGGCTGCTGGCCGTGCTGGGCCTGCTGGTGGCCCTGCCGGCGCTCTGGCGCCAGGGCACGCCCATCGTCGTGCAATGGAAGAACCTCGCCTTTTCCATAGCCAGCCTGCTCGTCTTCGCGGCCCTGCTGCGCACGGGAGGCATCGTCCTGGCCGCGTTCACCGCCTCGCTGGTCGCCCTCGTGCCCGCGCGGATGCGCCTGCGCACGCGGTTCACCGTCTCGGCGGTGGTCGCGCTCATCACCGTGCTGATTTTCGTCGTCGGGCTGCAGATGGTCCTGCCGGCCTGGCCCTGGAGCATCTAGGAGGCACCCCATGGAATTGCTCGACAACCTCTGGCTGGGACTGCAGGTCGCCTCGCAGCCCAGCACCCTCGCGTACTGCTTCTTCGGGGTGTTCCTCGGCACCCTGGTGGGCGTGCTGCCCGGCATCGGGGCGCTCGCGGCCATCTCGCTGCTGCTGCCCATCACCTACCACATCCCTCCCACGGCGGCGATCATCATGCTGGCCGGCGTCTACTACGGCGCCCAGTACGGCGGCTCCACCGCGGCGATCCTGCTGAACCTGCCCGGCACGCCGTCCTCCGCGGTGACCTGCCTGGACGGCTACCCCATGGCCAGGAAGGGGCGCTCCGGCCTGGCGCTGTTCGTCACCACCATCGCCTCGCTGGTCGGCGCGATGTCCGGGCTCGCCCTGCTCGTGCTGTTCTCGCCGATGATCGCGGAGGTCGGCCTGAAATTCGGGCCGGCCGAGTTCTTCTCCATGATGGTCCTGGGCCTGGTGGCCGCCTCGTCGATGAGCGGAGGCTCCGCCGCCAAGGGCCTGGCCATGGTGGTGTTCGGCATCCTGCTGGGCATGGTGGGCACCGACGTCAACACGGGCGTGGCGCGCTACAGCTTCGACATCCCCGAGCTGATGGACGGCATCAACCTGGTCGCGCTGGCCATGGGCCTGTTCGGCGTGGCGGAAGTCGTGCGCTGCATCAACTCCACCGACACCGAGAAGCAGCCGGAGAACATCACCATGCGCTCCATGGTGCCCAGCCGGCAGGAGCTGAAGGAAACCGTCAAGCCCATGATGCGCGGCTCCGCCCTCGGCGGGGCACTGGGGGCGCTGCCCGGCGTGGGGCCGTCCATCGCGGCCTTCATGTCCTACGCCGTCGAGAAGCGGGTGGCCAGGGACCCCAGCCGCTTCGGCCAGGGCGCCATCGAGGGCATCTCGGCGCCGGAATCGGCGAACAACGCGGCGGCGCAGACCGCCTTCGTGCCCTCGCTCTCGCTGGGCATTCCGGGCGACGCGGTGATGGCCGTGATGCTGGGCGCGCTCATCATCCACGGCATCAACCCGGGGCCGATGCTGATGACGGAGCAGCCGGAGCTCTTCTGGGGCCTGATCGTCAGTTTCGCCATCGGCAACATCATGCTGGTGCTGCTCAACATCCCCACCATCGGGTTGTGGGTGGCCCTGCTGCGCATCCCGTTCTCGTGGATGTATCCGGCCATCCTGGTGTTCGTCGCGCTGGGCGTTTACAGCGTGAACAACAACACCTTCGACATCTACATGGTCGCCCTGCTGGGCATCCTCGGCTATGCGCTGATGGTGCTGCGCTTCGAGCCCGCGCCGCTGCTGCTCGGCTACATCCTGGGCCCCATGGTCGAGGAGCACCTGCGCCGCGCCATGCTGCTGTCCCGCGGCGACCCGTCCACCTTCTTCACCCGGCCGATCAGCGCCACCCTGCTGGCCCTGGCCGCGGCACTGCTGGCATGGGCCATCTGGGGCACCGTGAAGAAAACGCTGAAGGCGCGGGAAGCCCTCCGGCTCGCCGAAGCCCGGGCGTGACCCGGCGGGCGCGCCGGCATCATCCGGGGCGCCATTCCTCCGCCAGGAACTCCACCAGCGCCCGCACCCGCGCGGGCACGAACCGCTGGCTCGGCAGCACCGCGTACACCGTGTATGCCTGCCCCAGCCACCCGGGCAGCAGTTCCACCAGTTGCCCGCTGTCCAGATGCGCCTGCACGTCCAGCCGCGACTTGTAGACGATGCCCCCGCCGGCCAGGGCCCAGGCGTGGGCCAGGGCGCCGTCGTCCACACTGCGGTCGGCGCGCAGGGTGATGCCCACGGTCTCGGGCGGATGGCCCGGCGCGCGCTCGAAGGTCCAGCGCACCTCGCGGCGGCCCGCGATGGCCATGGCGATGCAGCGGTGCGTCGCCAGCTCCGAAGGGTGCCGCGGGGTGCCGTGGCGCGCGAGGTATTCCGGTGCCGCGCAGGCGATGCGGCGGGTGTGGTGCAGCGCGCGGGCCACGAGTTGCGAATCCGGCAGTTCCGCGCTGTAGCGCAGGGCGAGGTCCACCGCATCGCGGCGCACGTCGTGCAGGCGGTCGCTGGCCGACAGCGCCAGTTGCACGCCCGGGTGCCGCTCCATGAACCGGTCTAGGCGCGGCAGCAGCACGCGCGAGAGATCGGTGGGCGCGGCCAGGCGCACGGTGCCGCGCAGCGCGCCGGTCTCGCTCTGGGCCAGGCCCGCGCCCTCGTCCAGCAATTCCAGCGCGCGTTCGGCGTATTCCAGCAGCGTGCCGCCCTGGGCGGTGATGCGCAGTGCGCGCGTGGAGCGCTCGAACAGGCGCACGCCCACCTGCGCCTCCAGCCGCTTGAGCATGGCGCTGGCCGCGGCAGGCGTCACGTCCAGCGCCCGGGCCGCGGCGGTGAGCGAGCCCCCGCGCGCCGCCTCCACCAGCACGCGCAGGTCGGAGAGATTTTCAAATTTCATTTGCAGGTGATAGCGGTTTCTGGCGGCTTATCAACCGCATTTTGAATCACCAGAATCAGGGCAGCCCTTCCGTGGCGCCCGACCGATCCCGGGCGATCCGCGCCATGCCGTTGCCACTAACCCTCAGAAAGGACTCCCCATGAAAGCCGTCGGCTATTTCACCCCCCATGCCCTCGATGCCGCCACCGGCCAGGGCCTGCAGGACTTCTCCGATCTGCCCGCGCCCGTGCCGCGCCCGCACGACCTGCTGGTGCGCGTGCGCGCCGTCTCCGTGAACCCGGTGGACACCAAGGTGCGCGCGAGCGCCGCGCCCGCCGAGGCCGGCCAGCCCAAGGTGCTCGGCTGGGATGCGGTCGGCACCGTGGAGGCGCTGGGCGCCGAAGTGCGTGGTTTCGCCGTGGGCGACCGCGTGTTCTATGCCGGCGCCATCGACCGCCCCGGCACGAATGCCGAGCTGCATGCGGTGGATGCGCGCATCGCCGCCCATGCGCCGGCCACCTGGACCGATGCCGAAGCCGCCGCCGTGCCGCTCACCGCCATCACGGCCTGGGAGCTGCTGTTCGACCGCCTGGGCGTGCCCCGCCACCCGCAGACGGTGGATGGCCCCGTGCCGACAGCGGCCGACGCACCGGTGCTGCTGGTGGTGGGCGGCGCGGGCGGCGTGGGTTCGATGCTCATCCAGATCGCGCGCCAGCTCACCGGCCTGCGCGTGGTCGCCACCGCCTCGCGCCCGGAAACCCGCCAGTGGTGCCTGGACCTGGGCGCGCATGCGGTCATCGACCACCGCGAGCCCTTCGCGCCGCAGCTCGCGGCCCTGGGCATCGGGGCCGTCGATGCGGTGGCCAGCCTCACCCACACGCCGCAATACCTGGCGCAGTACGTCGAATGCCTGCGCCCGCAAGGCCGCATCGCGGTGATCGACGACATGCCCTCGCTCGACGTGATGCCGCTCAAGCGCAAGAGCATCTCGCTGCACTGGGAGATGATGTTCACGCGCCCGATGTTCGGCACGCCCGACATGGCCGCGCAGGGCCGACTGCTGGCCGAAGTGGCGGAACTCGCCCGCGCGGGCCGCCTGCGCAGCACGCTCACCGACACCCTGGGCCCGCTCTCGGCCGCCACGCTGCGCGAGGCGCACGCCCGCATCGAGAGCGGCCGGACCATCGGCAAGCTGGTGCTGGTAGCCCCCTGAGGCGCTTCGCGCCATCCCCCAGGGGACGCCGCCAGTGGCCCGGCAAAGCCGGTTCCACGGCGTCCGCTGGCATGGCCTGCTCCGCGGCCTTCGGACAGGGCTGGCCGCAGGACGTCCCAGCGGCGTGCAGGAGGACGGCGCTACCATCGCCGGATGACCCACGACGAAGCCCTCTCCGCTCCCACCCGCGACCTGTTCCGTGAAGACGCCTACCTGCGCGAATGCCGTGCCACCGTGGCCGCGGTGCTGCAAGGCGGCGGCATCGTGCTCGACCGCACGGTGTTCTATCCGCTGGGCGGCGGGCAGGCGGGCGATGCCGGGGTGCTGGTGCGGGCCGACGGGCGCGAGGTGCCGATCACCGATACGCGCAAGGGCAAGGATGCCGAAGGCAAGCCCACGGCCGCCATCGTGCACGTGCCGGCGCCCGGCGCCGAGCCGCCCGCCGTGGGCGAGGAAGTCACCGCGCGCATCGACTGGGAGCGCCGCCACCGGCTGATGCGCTTCCACACCACCACCCACCTGCTGTGCCATCTGGTGGCGCAGCCGGTGAACGGCTGCTCGGTCACGCCCGACGCCGCGCGGCTGGATTTCCACATGGACGGCCCGCTGGATGCCGCCGCGCTGAACGCCGGCATCGCCCGGCTCGTGGCCGAGGCGCACCCGGTGGCGATCGGCGCGATCACCGATGCCGAGCTGGACGCGCAGCCCGAACTCGTCAAGAGCATGAGCGTGCAGCCGCCGCGCGGCAGCGGCCAGGTGCGCACCGTGCGCGTGGGCACCGACGGCCAGACCCAGATCGACCTGCAGCCCTGCGGCGGCACGCACGTCGCCAACACCGCCGAGATCGGCGCGGTGGTCGTCACCAAGATCGAGAAAAAAGGCGCGATGGCCCGGCGCGTGGTGCTCGGCTTCGCGGCCTGAGCGCCACCGCTGCACGCCGCCCTTCCCGGAACCAAAGCCGCCCGCGCCGCTCCCACACCGCGCCATGTCCGTCCGCCTCCTGCAGCGCCTGCTGCCGTCCTTCGCCCTCCTGGCCGCCTGCGCCCTGGGAGCGCCGGCTTCCGCCCAGCTGCTGTCCGAGCCCGCTGCCGGCATCTCCGGCGGCACGCCGGCCGGCAGCAGCACCGTCACCACGCCGCACGTGCGCGCCGAGCTGGTGGCGCACGCCCCCGACGGCGTGGGTCCGGGCAAGCCGCTCTGGCTGGGCCTGTCGATCACGCACCAGCCCGAGTGGCACACCTACTGGAAGAACCCGGGCGACTCCGGCCTGCCCACGCAGATCGAATGGCGCCAGCTGCCGCCGGGCATCGACGCCGGAGAGATCGCCTGGCCCGTGCCGCGCAAGATCCCCATCGGCACCCTGGCCAACTACGGCTACGAAGGCACGGTGCTGCTGCCCGTGCCCATGACCGTCTCGGGCGCGTTCTCGCCCGGGCCGCTCGCGCGCAATGCCACCTTCACCCTCCATGCCTCCTGGCTGGTCTGCCGCAAGGAGTGCATCCCCGAAGAAGGCACCTTCACCCTGCAGGTGCCCATCGCCAGCACCACCGCCATGCAGGCGCAGGATTTCGAGGCGGCGCGCCAGGCCCATCCGCAGCCGCTGTCCCTTCCGGCCGCCGCGGCCGCCGGCGGCACCCGCAGCCATGCGCGGGTGGAACGCGGCATGCTGGTGCTCACCGTCGCCGGCCTGCCCGAGGCGGTGCGCGGCAAGCCGATGGACTTCTTCCCCGAAACGCCCGGCATCATCGAAACCGCCGACGACGGCACGCAGGACTGGCAGGGCGACGTCTGGACCGCGCGCATGCCCCTTTCCGCCCAGCGCAGCGAAGGCCCCATGTCCCTGCCCGTCGTGCTCGCGCAGGGCGGCCGGGGCTGGCGCGCCGAACTCCCCGTGGAAGGCGGCTGGCCCCGGCCGGCGTCCCTCGCCACCGTCTCGCCCGCGCTGGAAGCCGCGCTGCGCGCGAATGCGCAGCAGGCCGCGCAGGCGCTCCCAGCCGCGGCCACCCCGGCCCCGGCCGGCGCACTGGCGGCCGCGCTGTTGGGCGCCCTGCTCGGCGGGCTGGTACTCAACCTCATGCCCTGCGTGTTCCCGGTGCTCGCCATCAAGGTGGCCGGGTTCGCGCGCCACGGGCAGGACCGCCGCGCCCACCGGCTGGGCGGCATCGCCTACACGGCCGGCGTGGTGCTCTCCTTCCTGGCCCTGGGCGGCGCCATGCTGGCGCTGCGCGCGGCCGGCGAAGCGGTGGGCTGGGGCTTCCAGCTGCAGTCGCCCGCCGTGGTGGCGGTGCTGGCCGCGCTGTTCACGCTGATCGGCCTCAACCTCTCCGGCATGTTCGAGTTCGGCCGCATGCTGCCCTCCTCCCTCGCCGGCCTGCAGGCGCGCCACCCCGCGGCCGACGCCTTCCTGACCGGCGTGCTGGCCGTGGCCGTGGCATCCCCCTGCACCGCCCCCTTCATGGGCGCCTCGGTCGGCCTCACGGCCACGCTGCCGGCCGCGCAGGCGCTGGCGGTGTTCGCCGCGCTCGGCGTCGGCCTGGCCCTGCCCTACCTCGCCGCGAGCTGGGTGCCCGCCGTCGCCCGCGCCCTGCCCCGCCCCGGCGCCTGGATGGACACGCTGCGCCGCTTCCTCGCCTTCCCGATGTTCGCCACCGTCGTCTGGCTGGTCTGGGTGCTCGGCCAGCAAAGCGGCATCGACGGCGCGGCGGCTTTGCTCGCGCTGCTCGTCGCGCTCGGCATGGTCGTGTGGGCCTTCACGCTCGCCGGCCGGGCCCGCATGGCGATGGCGCCGCTCTCGCTGGTCGTGTTCGCCGCCCTGGCCATGGCGGCCGTGCCGAAGATCACCGAAATGGCCCCGCCTGCGATGGCCTTTGCAGCCCCCGGCACATCCGGCGCGGCAGGCACCGCTCCCAACGCCGCGGCCTGGCAGGCATGGCGCCCGGGCCTCGCGGAAGAACTGCTCGCCCAGGGCCGCCCCGTGTTCGTGGACTACACCGCCGCCTGGTGCGTCACCTGCCAGTTCAACAAGAAGACCACCCTCTCCAGCGATGCCGTGCTGCGCGAGTTCGCAGGCCGCAACGTGGCCCTGCTGCGCGCCGACTGGACGCGCCGCGACCCGGCCATCACCGCCGCGCTGGCGCAACTGGGGCGCAGCGGCGTGCCGGTTTATGTGCTGCAGGCGCCGGGCCGGCGGCCGGTGGTGTTCTCGGAAATCCTGGGCGAGCGCGAATTGCGCACGGCGCTGGCGGCGCTCTGACGCCGGCAGCGCCAGGGCCGGCTGCGCCGGGAGCGGCGCGGCGATCGCGCCGCCGCGCTACGGGGCTGCCGCCTCGACGGCATGCGCGCCGCACGGCGCCGCTTCCGCCCGGCCCCCCTGCGCCATGCACGCATCCACCCACTGCACCACCTGCTGCGCCGTGGGCGTGCCCGCCCCCATCAGCAGGCGGTAGATGATGGGCGCCACCAGCGTGTCCAGCACGCAGTCCACCGAAGGCGTCGCCTGCCCGCGCGAGCGCGCACGCCCGACCAGCATGGTGATCTGCCCCGCGGTGATCTGCAGGCACTGGCAGGGCGCCGAGCCGTCGCCATAGCCGCTGGCGGTGAGCACGTCCTTCAGCACCTGGCGGCCCAGTTCGGACGACATCTCCTCCAGGAACTGCTCGCCCCAGGCCAGCAGGTCGCCGCGCACGCTGCCGGTGTCCGGCGGGTCGGCCTCGTCGCGCAGGCGCTCGATCGACACGTCCGCCAGCAGTTCGACCAGATCACCCCAGCGGCGGTAGATGGTGGACGGCGTGACGCCCGCCCGCGCCGCGATCTGCGGGATGGTGAGCGCATCGCGGCCGTGCAGCGCCGTCAGGTCGCGCACGGCCTGGTGCACGGCGGCCTGCACGCGGGCGCTGCGCCCGCCGGGGCGCAATCGGGAGGTGGCTGCAGACGTCGTCATGGACACCCATTCTAGAAGAGCGGCGCGAGCAGCCCATGCCGTAAAGCAAAGACTTTGCTTTAGTGCGAGAATCCGCTAACGCAAATTTTTAGCGTTAAAGCCATGCCCACCACCATCGCCCCTGCCTCTTCTGCTCCGCCCCTGGCCTGGCCCATGCGCCGGCTCGGGCCCGACGCCGCGCTGTGGCTCGCGGTGTCCGTGCTGATGATGTTCCTCGCCGCCTCCAGCGCGCCGTCGCCGCTGTACGCGATCTACCGCGAGATGTGGGGTTTCTCGGCCTTCAGCCTCACGGTGATCTTCTCCAGCTACGCCTTCGCGCTGCTCGCCGCGCTGCTGTGCTTCGGCGCGCTGTCGGACCACGTGGGCCGGCGCAGTGTCATCATCGCGGCGCTGGCGCTGGAGTTCGTCTCGGTGCTGGCCTTCTGGCAGGCCGAATCGGTGGCCTGGCTGGTCGCGGCGCGCGTGCTGCAGGGCGTCGCCACGGGCATGGCCACCAGCGCGCTCAGCGCCCTGCTGGTGGACCTGCACCCCGTGCGCGGCCCGCTCATGAACAGCGTGGCGCCCATGGTCGGCATGGCGATCGGCGCGCTCGGCACCAGCGTGCTGGTGCAGTATCTGCCCTCGCCCACGCACCTGGTGTTCGAGCTGCTGCTGGGGGTGATCGCGCTGCAGTGCGCCGCCGCCTTCTGGCTGCCCGAGACCGTGGCGCGCCGCCCCGGCGCCTGGCGCTCGCTGGTGCCGAGCATGCACGTGCCGCAGGCCGCGCGGGCGCCGCTGCTGCGCATCCTGCCGCTCAGCACGGCCGGCTGGGCGCTCGGCGGTTTCTACCTCTCGCTCGGCCCGTCGCTGGGCAGGCTGGTCACGCACAGCGCCTCGCCGCTCGTGGGCGGCCTGCTGATCACCGCGCTCGTGCTGCCCGGCGCCCTGGCGATCGGGGCCGTGCGGCAACGCCCGCCGCGTGGCGTGCTGCAGGGCAGCGCGGCGGCGCTCGCACTGGGCCTTGCCATCACGCTCGCGGGTGTGGCCTGGCACAGCCCGGCGGCGTTTTTCGGGGGCACGCTGGTGGCGGGCCTGGGCTTCGGCGCGGGCTTCAACGCCGCCGTGCGCTGCCTCGTGCCCATGGCCTCCGCGCAGGACCGTGCCGGCCTGATGGCCAGCTTCTTCGTGTTGAGCTACCTCGCCTTCAGCCTGCCCGCCATCGCGGCCGGCCTGCTCGCGGGCCTGTACGGGCTGCACGCCACGGCGCTGGGATATGGCGCGCTGCTGATCGCCCTGGCGGGCATGGCGGCGGTCACCGCGCGGCGCGCCTGACCGCTCCGGAGCCGGGTTCGCCGGGCGGGGCATCCAGCTCCCGGACCAGACGCATGCCCACCAGCGTGTACCGCGTCTCCGGGCTGTTCCAGTTGCGGTACGTGCAGCGCGCGTACAGCGGCCACGTGTGCCACGAGCCGCCGCGGCGCACGCGCACCGTGCCCGTGGCGGGGCCCTGCGGATCGTCGCGCGCCGACCGGGCGTAGGCATCGTCGGCATGCCAGTCGGACACCCATTCCCATACGTTGCCAGACATGTCGTGCAGTCCGAAGGCATTGGCCGGGTAGCCCGCCACCGGCGCGGTGAACGCATGGCCGTCATGGCCCGGCACGGCCTGGGCCTGCCAGCGCGGCCAGTAGGGAGCGGCGGCCTGGTCGAAGGTGTTGGCGTGGCGCGGGAGCGCCGCGGGGTCGTTCCCGTGCCCGTAGCGCGCGGCCTTGCCGGCGCGGCAGGCGTATTCCCATTCGGCCTCGGTCGGCAGCCGGTAGCGGTGGCCTTCGGTGGCGCTCAGCCAGGCCGCCATGGCGTGCGCGTCGTGCCACGTGATGTTCACCACGGGATGGTCGTCGCCCTGCGCGAAGCCCGGGTATCGCCACGAATAGCGCGGGCTGCGCCCCTCGAAGGCATCGCCGCGTGCGCTTTTGTCGGGATCGTAGGCAGGGTTGTAGCCGTAGCCGCCCGTGCCGTCGGCATCGGACTCGGCGCGGTAGCCCGAGGCTTCGACGAACCGCCGGAACTGCCCCACCGTGACTTCCGTCTGCCCCAGGTAGAACGCGCGGGTGATGCGCACGGTGTGCACGGGCGCCTCGTCGGCCAGGGCCGATAGCCGGCCCGCCTCCATGCCCGGGTAGTCACGCGCGAGGTGCTTCACCGACTCGTCGCTGCCCATCCGGAAACTGCCCGCGGGCACGCGCACGAATGGCATGCCCAGGGAATTGGTCCACACGGCGGGAGCGGCCGAAGGGGCCGGCGCCGGGCCCGCAGCGAGGGCCGCGGGCGACAGTGCGGGCAGTGACAGCAGGGCAATGGCAGCGGTGGCGCGCCCGGATGATGGCCACCGCGACGGCCGCAACGGCATCGGCGACGGCGACGCCACAGGCAGCAAGGCAGGCAAAGGCAACGGCAGACGCAGACGGCGAATGGCTAGCGGCATGCGGGCTCTCCAGCAACGGGCGAATCGCGGCGGCGAATGGCGCCTCGCGAAGATCCGCCAGTGTAGGGATGTCTGGCCGCCCCCTCACCGCCTCCTCTGCGCCCGGTGCCACACCGGCACCAGCCAAAGCGCCTGCACCGCCGCATACCCCGCCACCGCAAAAGCCAGGGCCAGCAGGGGCAGGCCCACGGCCAGCGGCGCGCCCAATGCGTGCATCCACGTGGCCATGGCCTCCACGCCGCCCGTGGCGGACCAGCCCTCCCAGGCCGGCAGCCGCTGCTCGCCCGGCAGCACCCAGGCGCCCACCTGGAACGCGAGGGCGTAGAGCGGCAGCGTGGACAGCGGGTTCGTGTAGAGCGTGGCCGCGGCGCCCGCCACCGCGTTGCCGCGCAATGCGGCGCAGGTGGCGACCGCGGCCGGGATCTGCAGTGGCCCGGGGATCAGCCCGCAGAACAGCCCCGCCGCCGCGCCGCGCGCCAGGGCTTCGCGCCGCAGGCAGAGCAGCTGGCGCCGCTCCAGCCAGGGGCGCAGCCGTGCGAGCGAGGGCCGGTCCATCAGCGCGCGGGTGGCCGGCTCCTGCCGGCGCAGCCAGCGGCGCACGCCGGTCATCACGCGCGCCAGCGGCTGCGCCACCCGCCCGGCCAGCGCCCCGGCGGTGCTCACAGGGCCACCGCCACCGCGGTGGCGGCGCCCCAGGCGCCGGTCAGGGCGGCCAGCAGGCCCACGTCGCGGTGCTCGTTGCCGCCGCGCCAGCTCATCAAGGTGGTGAGCGCGAACGCGGCGAGCAGGGTGGCCATCACGGCCTCGATCATCGTCAGATCCATGGTGTCGGTCTTTCTTCCGGATCAGGCCGCGCTCAGGCGCCCTTGCCCGGCAGGGCGGGAGGCGGGGTGCCGTCGCCGCCACCGCCGTCCTTGCCGCGCGACGTCCAGAGCGAGGCCACGATCGAACCGGCGATCAGCGCGCCCGTCACCAGCAGCGCATAGCCGATCGGGATCTTGTAGAGGTCGATCAGCAGCATCTTCGCGCCGATGAACACCAGCACCATCGCCAGGCCGTAGGCCAGCAGGTGGAAGCGGTCCGCCAGGTCGGCCAGCAGGAAGTACAGCGCGCGCAGGCCCAGGATCGCGAAGATGTTCGCCGTGAGCACGATGAACGGATCGCTCGTGATCGCGAAGATCGCCGGGATGCTGTCCACCGCGAAGATCACGTCCGTCACGCCGATCATGATCAGCACCACGAACAGCGGGGTGAACAGCTTCACGCCACCCACCACCGTGGTCATCTTCTCGCCGTCGAACGTGTCCGACATGCGGATGCGGCGGCGCAGGAACTTCAACACCGGGTTGGTGGAGATGTCCGGCTCCTGCCCCGCGGCGATCCACATCTTCACGCCCGTAATGACCAGGAACGCGCCGAACACGTACAGCAGCCAGTGGAACGTGGCCAGCAGCCAGGCGCCCGCCAGGATCAGCACCGTGCGCAGCACGATCGCGCCGATGATGCCGATGATCAGCGCGCGCTTCTGGTATTCCGCCGGCACGGCGAAGTAGCTGAAGATCATCAGGAAGACGAAGATGTTGTCCACCGACAGGCTCTTCTCCACCAGATAGCCGGTGATGAACTGCATCGATACCGTGTTGGCCACCTCCCGGCCCTGCGAGCCGTCCAGGTACCACCAGAGGATGGCGACGAACACGAACGCGAGCGAGAACCACAGCAGGCTCCAGCTCAGCGCTTCCTTCATGGTCACCTTGTGCGCGCCCTGGCGTTCCATGACCAGCAGGTCGATGGCGATCGCCACGACCACGAACAGGCCGAAGCCGGCCCACATCCAGGGGGTTCCGATCGTTTCCACCATGGTGTCAGCCCTCCCGGCGCCCGCGGCGCGTTGCAGTGGTCAGCGACAGGAACGACAACGAAAAAGCGCCGCGCCCGGCTGGCTCGGCGCCCGGCGGTGCGGCATGCGGCACCAGGGACAGTGGGTAGGTGGTCATCATGGCGGTCAATCAGGTTGGAATCGAAATGGAATGAACGGTGATGGGACAGGACAAACGGAATACGAGTCCGGACTGTCAGGCCTGCAGGCGCGGAAAGGAAGATAGCCCGGCCGTAAGATCACTTCGGTTTTTTCGAACTGTTTCGCTTCGTTGTCCTACAAAACATGAGCCAGAGCTTCAACTATCGGCACCTCTACTACTTCTCGGTGGTCGCCAAGGAAGGCGGCGTGGCCCGCGCCGCCGAGCGGCTCGACATGGCCGTGCAGACCATCAGCGCCCAGGTGCGCTCGCTGGAGAAAGACCTCGGCACCGCCCTGCTGCGCGCCGAAGGCCGCAACCTCGTGCTCACCGACGCGGGCGTGGCCGCCATGCACGAGGCCGACCAGATCTTCGCCCTGGGCGAGCAACTGCAGCACCGCGTGGCCGAAGCCGCCACCGGCCGCGTGCTGCGGCTGAACCTGGGGATCTCGGACGGCATCGCCAAGGTGGCCGTGCACCGCCTGCTCACCCCCGTGCTGGACGCCCCCCACCTGCGCCTGCTGTGCCACGAGGGCGAATTCCAGCCCCTGCTGGGGGAACTCGCCCTGCACAAGCTCGACGCCGTGCTGGCCGACCGCCCCGCCCCGCCCAACCCGGCCCTGAAGACCACCAGCCAGCTCCTGGGCACCAGCCCCATCGCCTGGTATGCCCCGCAGCAGTGGGCCGACGCCGCTGCCCGCGACTTCCCCCACAGCCTCGCCGTCGTGCCCGTGCTGCTACCGACCGAACACGCCGCGGCCCGCGCCCGCATCGACCACTGGCTGGAGCGGGAACGCATCCGGCCGCGGATTGCGGGGGAGTTCGAGGACAGCGCCCTACTGGCTACCTTTGCGAGCACCGGCATGGGCGTGATGCCCGCGCCGGAGTCGATGGGGGAGCATCTGGGGCGCACGCACGGGCTGGTGGCGGTGGGGACGACGGCGGACGTGCAGGAGCAGTTTCACCTGATCTTCAGTGCGAGGAAGGTGATGCATCCGTTGGTGGTGCGGTTGGTGGAGGGAGGGACGCTGGATTGAGAGGGATGCAGAGGACGGAATAACAGAACCAGCGCGCCCGCGAGACAACGAAGGAAAGAAAGCGCCGGATTCCGTCTTCGGACGAGGTGAGCGGTGGGCAGGGCCGCCCGAAATGCTGGGGGTACCAGAGATGCACGCGCGCCTGGTTCGCGACTTCGACGGTGATGCCCAGGTCGGACAGCACGGAATCCGCATGGGCCTGCGCGGCTTTTTCACCCGACTCGCTCAGGTCCTGGTCGTCGAAGTAGAAGAGGTCGTAGTCCTTGATGTCGGTACTGCGGGGCGGTTGGCTTGAAGGTTCCGGATGGCCTGGGTGCGGCTGCGCACCACCCAGTTCCTACATCTTGGCGTTCCAGTCCATGGCTAGGCATGGCTGGTGCCGTCAAGGCGACCGCAGCGGGCCAGTAGGCGATCCAGGGAACACGGATGCCGCCTTCTGTCAGGTCCATCTTCCCGCCGACCAGGGGTCAGTTGTCGGAGAAGCGTTCGCCGAATCAGGTCACTTGTCGCCAAGCGGCCATAGCCGGGCGAAATCGAACGAAAGTTGACGGTGGTGCCGGATGGACAGCAGATACACCGCCTCTTCGGCATCCGTGGCCACATACAACATCAGGTAATCACCATGCAGGTATTCCCGCAGCGCACCGGCAGCGCCCATCGGCAGCGCGGCAAGCTGGGCCAGGGCCTCGGTCGATTGCGGCGGGTTGCCCAGGTAACGCCTGCCTATGCGGGGAAAGCGCGCAAGGTTGGGAATGACGGTGGAACGCAGTTCAACCAGCAAGTCGTCGAAGGCAAAGGCAGCGTCTGCCTCCGTCAAGAATGCTTCCAGGGCGTCCAGCCGCTCCAGAAAACTGGCGGTCAGCTCGACCCGGTAGCTCGCCTCAGCCACGCTTTTTGGAGGCCTTGCCGGCAGTCAAGGCGGCGCGGCGTTGCTGGATCTGGGCGATGGCGGTGTCCGCGCCGCAGGTGCGTCCTGCCTCGATGTCGGCCAAGCCGCGCCTGGCATCGTCGATCAGCAGCAGGTGGATGTGCTCGCGCTCCAGGCGATGGTAGTAGTCGAGCCGGTCGGCGTCGATCAGTGCGACGTAGCTCTCGCCGTTCTTGGTGATGATCTTCTCGGCGCCCGCCTTGGCCTGGTCGGCCAGCTCGGACAGGCGGGAGCGTGCCTGGGTGAACGGTACGACATCGCTTGCGGAAAAACCCATGGTGCACCTCGGCTAGGGAGTCAGCAGAATTCTGTACAGTCTAACCCCGGCGGCCCGGCAAAGTGGGCCTACCGCGCCGGCATGTCCTTGTCCGTGTAGCAGAGGCTCACGGTCGCATCCCCCGGAATCGCCGGCATGGTCGCCTCCCACGCTTCCCAGGCCTGCACCATCTCCGCCAGCCGCCCAGGCTGCAGCGGCGCCAGGTTGGCCCGCTCGCGCTCGTCCTGGGCGAGGTTGAACAGGTAATCCACGCCATCCACCCGCAGGTATTTCCAGTCGCCGTGCCGCATGGCGCGCTGGCCGCGGTGGTTCATGCGCCAGAACAGGGGGCGGTCGGCGGTCCAGGCCGCGGCGTGCAGCAGCGGGGCCAGGGTCTGGCCGTCCCACGGGTAGTCCGGATGCGGCTGCGCGCCGCCCAGCTCCAGCATGGTGGCGCTCCAGTCCATGGTCAGGCAGGGCTGGGCACTGGTGCCGCCGGGGGCGATGGCGGCGGGCCAGTGGGCGATCCAGGGCACGCGGATGCCGCCCTCGGTCAGGTCCATCTTGCCGCCCACCAGGGGCCAGTTGTCGGAGAAGCGCTCGCCGCCGTTGTCGCTGGTGAAGACGACGAGGGTGTCGCGCTCCAGGCCGTGGGCGCGCAGCGTGTCCATGATGCGGCCGATGCCCTCGTCCATGTGGTGGATCATGCGGCGGTAGGTTTCCACGTTGCCGCCGGCCAGGTGGTAGATGGGCTGCTTGCTGTCGCGCAACTCGTGGGCCAGGGCCTCGTCGTCGCGGGTTTCCCAGGGCCAGTGCGGGGCGGTGTAGTGCACGCTCAGGAAGAACGGCGTGCCCTGCTCTTTTGCGCCGCCGGCCATGCGCGCGATGTAGTCCACCGAGTGGTCGGTGATGAGGTCGGTCAGGTAGCCCTCCTGGGCCTTTTCCTCTTCGCCGAACCAGAGGTCGTGCGTGCCGTTGGCGCCGCAGTGGGTGAAGTAGTCCACCCCGCCGGACATGGGGCCGAAGAATTCTTCGTAGCCCGACGTCAAGGGGCTGAAATGCGGCGGGTAGCCCAGGTGCCATTTGCCCATGAGGGCGGTGCGGTAGCCGGCGTCCTTGAGCAGCGAGGGCAGCGTGGGGTGGGCGGGCGGCAGGCCCAGGCGGTCGTTGCCGCGGGTGGCGGTGCGGATCGGTTCCTCGGCCGCGCCGCGCAGGCGGTATTGGTAGCGCGCCGTCATGAGCGCGAAGCGCGTGGGCGAGCAGACGGGCGAGTTGGAGTAGCCCTGGGTGAGCTTCAATCCGCCGGCGGCCAGACGGTCCAGCACGGGCGAGACGGGGCCGAAGGCGGCATCGCGCCCGCCGTAGCACCCCAGGTCGGCGTAGCCCAGATCGTCGGCGACGATGAAGACGATATTGGGCCGCGGTGCGGCGCGGCCCGTGGGAGTATTCACCGGTGCGGCGCTCACGGGCGGTATCCCGAGTTGCGGATCACGGGCTCCCACTGCTTGCGGTAGGCGGCGATGCTCTGGCGCGTCTGCGCGGGGGTGCTGGCGACGGGGTCCAGGTGGTTGTCCTTGAACTGCTTTACGACCTCCTTGTCCTGCATCACCTTGTGGATGGCCGCGGCGTAGCGGTCCACCTGCGCGGCGGGCATGGAGCGCGGCGCGAACAGGGTGTTCCAGCCGGAGGCGGCCAGGTCCACGCCGGACTGCCGCAGCGTGGGCACCTGGGGCAGTTCGGGCAGGCGCTGCTCGCTGGAGACGGCCAGCAGGCGCAATTTGCCGGCCTCGTGCTGGGGCTGCAGGGCGTCCAGCGTGTCCACGGCCACGGGGATCTGGCCGCCGATCAGGTCGGTGATGAGCGGGGCCGATCCGCGGTAACCCACGGCCTCGGCGGCGATACCGGCCTTCTCCCCCAGCATCAGCGCGAAGAAGTGCGGCAGGCTGCCGGTGGCGGGCACGCCGATGTTGGCCGAGCGCGGGTTGGCGCGCATCCAGGCCAGCAGGTGCTGCATCTCGCGCACGGGCACCGCGGCACCCACGGCCACGCCGAAGACGTAGTTGTTCACTTCGCTCACGGGCACGAAATCCTGGTCGGGCTGGTAGCCCGCGTCGCTCACCACCAGGGGGGAGACGACCATCACCGCGGGGTTGGCCAGCAGCAGCATGGGCTGGTTGGGCGGCGCGTTCTTCACGTACTGGGCGGAGATGCGGCCACCCGCGCCGACCTTGTTCTCGACGATGACGGGGGTGCCGAGCACGCGCTGCAGCTTGTCGCCGACGATGCGGGCGACGCGGTCGCTCGATCCGCCCGGGGCGTAGCCCACGACGATGCGCAGGGGGGTGTCCTGCGGCTGGGCCAGCGCGGCGCCCGCGCCCAGGGAGGCGGCTGCGCCCAGCAGGGCCGGGCGGGCCAGGGTGTTCAAGAGGAATTCGCGGCGCAGGGTCATGGCGGAGCACTCCATCGGCAGGGATGGCAGGCACTGTACGCAGCGGCCTCACAATTGTTCAAATCAACCCCGATGAGGACATTCCCGCATGGCGACGCGCACCTCCCGTCCTGCCGCCCGTTCCGCTCCCTCCTCCCCGTCCGCCCCGTCGGGCCCTCCCGCAGGCAATCCGCTGGCGGCGCCGGCCCAGCCCGGCGACCTGCTGCTGTACCGGCTGGTGAAGCTGGCGGCGGCATCGGGCCGCCTCGTCACGCGGCTGTGCGAGCGCAGCCACGGCATCACGCGCCGCGAATGGGGCGTGGTGATGTGGCTGGCGCAGGAGCCGGGGCTGCAGCCCTCGGTACTGGCGGTGCGGCTGGAGCTGGACCGCGCCCGGGTGTCGCGGGCGATCGGCTCGCTGGAGGACAAGGGCCTGGTGCAGCGCAAGGCCCTGGCGGCCGGCCGGCCGGCAGCGCTGCACCTGACGGAGGCCGGGGCACGGCTGCATGCCGCCCTGTGGCCGGAGGTGCGGGCCATCAACCGGGACCTGGCCCTGAGCCTGGACGCGGAGCACCTGGAGGCCCTGGACCGCAGCCTGGCGCGGCTGCAGGAGCGGGTCGCGCAGCTGGAGCGGCAGCCGGCGGGCGCGGCGCCGTTTCCGCCGCGCAGCGGGGGCGCGCGGACCGGCGGGCGGCGGGGTGCGGCACCGGGCGGCGGGCCCGCGGCTTGATCTGGGGCAAGACCGGCCGGGCCGCGGGCGCAGGGCGGCGGCGGGCCCTGCGACAATGCCCGCCATGAGTTTCGCCCCGCTCCAGAACGACACCTTCCTGCGCGCCTGCCGGCGCCAGGCCACCGACTACACGCCCCTGTGGCTGATGCGCCAGGCCGGCCGCTACCTGCCCGAATACAAGGCCACGCGCGCGCGCGCGGGCAGTTTCATGGGGCTGGCCACCAACGTGGATTACGCGACCGAGGTCACGCTGCAGCCTTTGGAGCGGTTTCCGCTGGATGCGGCGATCCTGTTCTCCGACATCCTGACGGTGCCGGACGCGATGGGCCTGGGCCTGTCGTTCGCCGAGGGCGAGGGTCCGCGCTTCGCGCGTGTGGTGCGCGACGAGGCCGCCGTGGCCGAACTCGCCGTGCCGGACATGGAGAAGCTGCGCTACGTGTTCGACGCCGTGACCTCCATCCGCCGGGCGCTGGACGGCCGGGTGCCGCTGATCGGTTTTTCCGGCAGCCCCTGGACGCTGGCCTGCTACATGGTGGAAGGCTCTGGGTCAGACGACTACCGGCTGGTGAAGACGCTGATGTATTCCCGGCCGGACCTGATGCACCGCATCCTGGCCATCAATGCCGACGCCGTGGCGGCCTACCTGAACGCGCAGATCGACGCGGGCGCGCAGGCGGTGATGGTGTTCGACAGCTGGGGCGGCGTGCTGGCCGACGGCGCCTTCCAGGAGTTCAGCCTGGCCTACACCACGCGCGTGCTGGCGCAGCTGAAGCGCACCGGCGTGGACGGCACCGACGTGCCGCGCATCGTGTTCACCAAGGGCGGTGCGCTGTGGCTGGAAGACATGAAGGGCCTGGACTGCGAGGTCCTGGGCCTGGACTGGACAGCCAACCTGGCCCGCGCCCGCGCGCTCGTGGGCGGCGCGGTGGGCGGCCCCGGCAAGGCGCTGCAGGGCAACATCGACCCGAACGTGCTGTTCGCGCCGCCGGAGGCGATCGCCGCCCAGGCGCGCGCGGTGCTGGACCGTTTCGGCGCCCCGCATACGGACCGCGGCACCACCGGCCCCACGCACATCTTCAACCTGGGCCACGGCATCAGCCAGCACACGCCGCCGGAGCACGTCGCCGCCCTGGTGGAGGCGGTGCATGGCCACTCGCGGGCGATGCGCGCGGCGGCGGGCACGGGCCGCGCCTGAAGCGGGCAGCCGCGCGCCGGCCCGGCCGTACGGTGCACGGCCGGGCATCCACCGCACCCTGACTTATGCACACCGCCGGCACCAGGGCGGTGCAGCCGTGCTGCCTGCGACTGCGCGGCGTGGCGGCGCTGGTGATTTCTTCAAACGGCGCCAAGTCGTTGATTCATATGGGAAGCAGGGCCGCTGCCGAATTTCCGGGCAGCGTGACGGAAGCCCGTGTTTTCAAGGGCCTGCGCGCGGTACGCAGTGGATATCAACAAAGTTATCCACAGAAACTCTGGATTTCTCCAAAACCCTCGTCAAATCAAGCACTTGCCGGGTGAACCGAAGGCAGAACCGCACCAGGAAGCCCCCTCCTACCACAATCCAGAGGGCTGCGGAACTCTTGACAAGGCCACTTATGCACACTCCGGCGCATGCGGCGGCGCAGCAATCCACAGGCTGGAGCCGAAGACGGAACTTGAAACAGTTCGCCCAACAGCATTGATTTAAAAGGCTTTTTTCTTCACCCTGGGAACAGCGGAACACCATCGCGCGCGGCAGCTGTGCACCGCCTGCCCCCTGGATGTACCGGGATGCCCACAAAGTTATCCACACCCCGGCCCGAAAACCTTCCGTGCACCCGGCGGCCGCTTGCGGCAGACTCGGGCGCCGCCCTGCACTTGCCTCCGTCCCTTCCGTGTCCCAACCCCTGTCCCGCGTCCCGTCCGATGCATCGCCACCCGCCGCAACCGACGGCGGCGCGATCGTCTCGGTCGCCGTCCAGACGCCCGCGCACAGCGCGGTGGGCGGCCCGCTGAGCTACGCGAGCGCGCATCCGCTGGAGCCGGGCACGCTGGTGCGGGTGCCCCTGGGCACGCGCGAAGTGCTGGGCGTGGTGTGGGATGCGCCGGCCGATGCGCCGGAGCTGCCGCGCGGCGCCGCGGTGCGGCCGGTGGCGGGCGTGCTGGAGGGGCTGGCGCCGCTGGACGCCGCCTGGCGGCGGCTGGTGGCCTTCGCGGCGCGCTACTACCAGCGGGCGTTGGGCGAGGTGGCGCTCGCCGCCCTGCCGCCGCAGTTGCGCGACCTCACGCCCGCGCAGCTCGCGCGGCGCCTGCGCCGCGCGCCGGCCGCCACCGCCGGGGAAGCCGCGCCGCCCTATGCACCCGAGCCCCACGCCCTGAGCGCCGAACAGCAGGCGGCCACGGACGCCATCGCCGCCCGGCCCGGACCCTTCCTGCTCTACGGCAGCACGGGCAGCGGCAAGACCGAGGTGTACCTGCGCTGCGTGCAGCAGGCCCTGGCCGCGGATCCCTCCGCCCAGGTGCTGGTGATGGTGCCGGAGATCAACCTCACGCCGCAGCTGGAGGCGCGGTTCCTCGCCCGCTTCGCGCCACTCTACGGGGCGGACAGCGTGGTGTCGCTGCACAGCGGCATGACCCACCCGCAGCGGCTGAAAAGCTGGCTGGCCGCGCATGCCGGCCAGGCGCGCATCGTGCTGGGCACGCGCATGGCGGTGTTCGCGAGCCTGCCGGGCCTGGCGCTCATCGTGGTGGACGAGGAGCACGACGCGAGCTACAAGCAGCAGGAAGGCGCGCGCTACTCGGCGCGCGACCTGGCCATCTGGCGCGGGCGCGAGCAGGACGCGAAGGTGATCCTCGGCTCGGCCACCCCGTCACTGGAGAGCTGGCACGCGAGCCGCCCGCCCACGGACGGTGACCCCGGCGGGCGCTACCTGCGGCTGCACATGCCCAGCCGGATCGGCGCGGGCGCGCTACCGCGCGTGCGGCTGGTGGACATGGCGCAGCAGCCGCGCGGCGCCGTGTTCTCGCCGCCGCTCGTGGCCGCCATCACCGAGCGCGTGGAGCGCGGCGAACAGTGCCTGGTGCTGCTCAACCGCCGCGGCTTCGCCCCGGTGCTGCACTGCACGGAGTGCGGCTGGAAGAGCGACTGCCCGCACTGCAGCGCCCACCAGGTGTTCCACAAGATCGACCGCTCGCTGCGCTGCCACCACTGCGGCTTCGCGCAGCGCGTGCCCTACGCCTGCCCCGGCTGCGGCAACCCGGACATCGCGCCGATCGGGCGCGGCACCGAGCAACTGGAAGAGCAGTTGGCCGCGCTGCTGCGCAACGTGATCACGCCGGAGCGCCGCGCCGCGCGCGTGGCCCGCATCGACGCCGACACCACGAAAGCCAAGGGCGCGCTGGAAGAACAGCTCGCCCAGGTGCATGCGGGCGAGGTGGACGTGCTGGTGGGCACGCAGATGGTCGCCAAGGGACACGATTTCCGGCGCATCACGCTGGTGGCGGCGGTACAGCCGGACGGCGCGCTGTTCTCCAGCGATTTCCGGGCGCCCGAGCGGCTGTTCGCGCTGCTCATGCAGGCGGCGGGCCGTGCGGGCCGGGACGCGGGCTACGTGGCCGCCCAGGGTGGCGCCTGCGAGATGTGGGTGCAGACCTACCACCCCGACCATGCGGTGTACGCGGCGCTGCGCCGGCACGACTATCCGGCCTTCGCCGCGCGGCAGCTCGCCGAGCGCGCCGAGGCCGCCATGCCGCCCTTCGCATTCCAGGCGCTGGTGCGTGCCGACGCGCGCACGCAGGAGGTGGCGCAGACCTTCCTGGCCGCCTGCGCCGAGGCGGCCCGGCAGGCGGGCCTTCCGGGGCTGGAGCAGGTGACGGTGTTCCCGCCCGTTCCCCTGGCGATCCAGCGCGTGGCCAACGTGGAGCGCGCGCAGATGCTGCTGGAGAGCCCGAGCCGCGCGGCGCTGCAGCGCTTCCTGGCGGCCTGGCAGCCGCTGCTGCATGCCTGCCGCGCGGACCCGGCGCACCGGGGGCTGGTGCGGTGGCTGGTGGACGTGGATCCGCTGGCGATCTGAGCGGGCCGCGGCCGGCCGGCCGAGGATCAGTCGGCGTGCGGCCGGGGCCCTTCCCGCCAGGCGATGAGCGCCTCGCGCTGCTCCAGGTGGCGCACCACGCGCTCCAGGCGGGCCTGCGCGTCCAGCAGCCGGGCGCGGTCCACGCCGTGCAGGAACAGGACGTCCTCGCCGTGCGCGCTGGTCAGCTGGCGCAGGCTGTCTGCGGCCGATGCCACGGCGCCGTGCTCGATGATGCCCTGCGGGCTCGCCCGCATCAGATCCGCCAGGCGCGCGAGCGCCTGCGCCACATGGTCACGCACGGCCGGCTCGCCCCCGGTGGGGGGCACCGGGGCGCGGCCTTCCTCGGCACGGCGCAGCGCGGTCCACGAGGACTCCGCGGTCTCCGCGCCCTGTGCGGCCCCCGTGGCGGGCCGGCGGGCGGGGGGAGCGAAGGAGCGCATCGACGCGCTCAACAGGGATTCCAGCACCGGGTCCAGCGCGCGCATTTCGCCGCGGGCCTCGCGCCAGAGGCGTTCCTGCGTCTGGTCGCGCCGGCGGTCCAGGCGCGACGTCAGCTCGCCGCTGATGTCGCCCATCAGCGCCTTCCAGCCGCTCCAGCCCAGTTCGCTGAAAAAGCTCTGCCCGGCCTGCTGCATCACCCCGCCCGGGGAGTTGGGCGGCTCATCGCCGTCGGGCACGCCGTACTGGCCGCGGACGATCGAGGCGAACTGCAGACCGGCCGCGGAGGCCACCGCGCCAATCACCACGTTGCCGCCCACGCTGCGCACGAAGAAGTCACGCGCGGCATGGAACGCGCCGGCGCTCGTGCGAAGCGCCTCGCCCAGCAGCGGCACGGATTCCTGCGCCACGTTCCAGGCGAAGCCGGGTAGCCGCCGGGCATCCCGCCACTGCAGAGGCGCCTGGGTGTCGTCGGGCAGCGCCAGACGGAACAGGTTGACGCGCTGCGTGCCGCCCACGAGGTCGGACACTGCCACCTGACCGGTGCGCGGCAGGGCCTTCGTCGTTTCCAGCACCACCTTGTTCACCGCCGACGCGGTGCCCGAAGCCACCGCGCCGAAGCCCAGGGCGCTCAGGGGCGATGCCAGCGTCTGCTCGTTGCTCAGGCTGCGGCGTATGGCGTTGGCGCCGGCCGTGAGCACCGGCTTGAGCAGCGCGGCCTCGGCCTTGCCGTCCATGAGCTTCTGGCGTGTCTCCACGAGTTTGCGGCGGTCGAACGCGCCGCCGCGCAGGGCATTGCGGGTGGGCCGGTCCACGCTTTCCGTGGTGGAGGCCCGGCCCACTTCCGAATCCCGCGCGGGGCGCCAGAAGCGCTTGGCGCCCTCGGCGGTCACTTCCAGCTGCACGGGCGCCGGGTCGGGGACCAGCACCTTCGGATCCACCGCCTTGAAGCCCGGCATGTTCGCCACGCGCGAACGGCGGTCCATGGCCGGCACCAGAATGGATTCCGTGACGTAGTTCACCATGCCGGCCACCAGCCCGCCGTACACGGCCGGCCAGATCTTGGAGGCGGTGTCCCCGTCCTTGTTGTCGCGCAGCGTCGAGATGGCGCCACCCGAGGGCGTGCGCGAGGCAGAGGTCATGAAGCCCTTGAGGCTTTCGTAGGCGATGGCCACGGAGGCACGCTGCCATCCCACGGGCTGCATGTCTTCGCGGAAGTGGTAGCCCCCGGTGGCGCCATAGGCCTTGTGGCGCTCCAGGAGGCGGTCCGCGGCCCACTGGACGTATTCCGCCTCCATCTGGGCCTGCACCTCCGCGCGGTCCCGCACGTCCTCGGCCAGCGGCATGGCCCCGAGGTGGGCCATGACCTGCATCCGCAGATGGACGACGGACAGGTGCGTACCGTCGCCTTCGCCGCCGCTGGCCTCCTGGGCGGCGGCCTCGCGGTCCACGCCGCGCCGCTCCACCGCGTCCAGGTCCAGGGATGACCCCGAATTGCTGAGGGAAAAATCCTCGACGTTCGGCCGCTCGCGCTGCGAACTGCGCAGGTTCGACAGGCCCGGTTCACCGGAGAAATCCAGCGACTCCAGGCGCGCGGAAAAATAGCGTGAACTGCCACCGGTCTCCGACGGCAGGGACGCCCGCCGGAGGGACGCCGAGCCGTCGAGGCCGGCCGCGCGGGCCTGCCTCTCGGCGGAGAGCGCCGCCAGCGCCTGGGGCGGCACCAGGCTGCGGGACGGCGGTCCGCCTTCCCGCCCCGGCGCGCGCGCCGAAGACTCGCCGGCGTCCTGGAGCCGGTCGGAACGGCTTTGCGTGCCGCGCAGAAGCGCCTGTTCGGAGCCTCGGATCACGGCGCCGCTCCCGCGGCCGGCGCGGCGGCGGGAACGGCTGCGGGAGCGGCGGTGGGAGCAGCGCCGGAGGCCCGGGAGTCATCGGGCGGCACCAGCGCGTCCAGGGCGGCACGTGCCAGCAGGTGGCCGCGGTCCATGTCGGCTGCCACGCGGGCGGCGTCGTGGCGGGCCTGCAGCGGCCTCAGGCCCAGCAGCCCGCCGTCTTCCATCAGGCCCAGCAGCCAGCCTTCGCCGCCGAGCAGGTGCTCCTGCACGCCCAGCAGCCGCGGAACGTCCAGCCCGCCCAGCTCGGCGGCGGCCAGCGGCAGCAGGACTTCGGGGTAGGCGGCCCAGCGGTCTCCGTCCCGGCGGACGTGGATGCGGCACAGCAGGCCCGAGGGCCCCACGAAGGGCTCCCCGGACCGCAGCGACTCCAGGATGCCGGGCGGCATGCCCAGGTGGGACCCTATCTGAGAAAGATACGTCCGTGCGGCCACGGAGTCGGGCTGCGCCAGGGCAGCGGAAGGGGCGGTCATGGTGGAACTCCTGATTCACGAAGGCGCCGCAGGGGGGCGCCTTGCAACGCCGCCAATATCGTGAAATCACGTAACGCACCGATGACGGGGCCGAAGCCGGCCACGGGAATGCGAAGCGCTCAGGCCCAGAGGGCCACCGCCGCAGAAAAGCTCAGGAAAGCCAGCACGGTGGACACCAGGATCACCCGGGCGATGCGCCCCGTGTGCGCGCCGAAGCGCTCTGCCAGCAGCGAGACGTTGCTGGCGCTCGGCAGCGCCGCCGCGAGGATCAGCGCGGTGTGCGCCGGCGCGGACAGCGGCGCGCCCGCGGCGATCGCCGCATGGCCCACGCCCCAGACGAGCACCGGATGCGCCACCAGCTTGGCCAGCGCCGCGCCCAGGCCGTCCCGGGGGCGCAGGGCCTCTTCGGGATGCGCGGCCATGGCCGCTCGCGCCAGCACCGCGCCGATGGTGAACAGCGCCACGGGCGCCGCCGCATCCGCCAGCAGCCCCACGGTGCGTTCCACGGGCCCCGGCAGGGCCACCTGCAGCCCGGAAGCCAGCGCGCCCAGCGCGATCGACCAGGGCATGGGATTGGCAGCGATGCCGCGCAGGGCCCGCCCCAGTGCCGCCCGCGCGCCTTCGGCGCCCGGCTCGCCCCCTCCGCCCAGGCGCGACAGGCCGACGCAGACCGCCGTGGTCACCACCATGTCCAGCAGCATCGTGAGGATGACCGGCCCCGCGGCGGCCGGCCCGAGCAGCGCCACGAGCAGCGGCACGCCCATGAAGCCGGTGTTCGGGAACGCCGTCGCCAGCGCGCCGAACGCCGCATCGTTCCAGCCCAGCCGGCGGTGCGTGAGCGCGATGGCCGCGGCCACCAGCGCCAGGCCGCAGGCCAGATACACACCCGCCGCCGCGGGATCCAGCAGCTCGGCAATGGGCGTGCGCGCGCCGAAGCGCAACAGCATGCACGGCAGCGCGAAGAACAGCACGAAGGCGTTCAGCCCCGGGATGGCCGCCAGCGGCAGCCGGCCGGCGCGCGTGGCCAGGTACCCGCACAGCACGAGCGCGAAGAAGGGAAAGGTGACGGCCAGCACGGAGAGCACGGGGCATTCTCGCAGCCCGGCATCGATCTCCGGGCCCGGGGGCCGCTGTCCTGGTCCCGGCCCGACTGTAGGACGCCGCCGCAACGCCGCCCGCGTTTGCGAACCGCCCGTTATCATCGGCACCCGCCTTCCCCGGTCCGGGCCGCTTTCCGCCGTCCGCTGGTGGAACGCGTCCCCCTGCCCGCCCTTTCGCGCTCGCCTTTTTTCCGCTCCGCTCGCTGCATGTCCGCCGGTCTCAATCTCGCCCAGCTCCAGGCCGTCCACTACACGGAGGGGCCGTGCCTCGTGCTGGCCGGCGCCGGCTCGGGCAAGACGCGCGTGATCACGATGAAGATCGGCCGGCTGATCGAGACCGGCCTGGAGCCGCGCCGCATCGCGGCCATCACCTTCACGAACAAGGCCGCCGCCGAAATGCGCGAGCGCGCGCAGCACCTGATCGGCCGCGCGGCCAAAGATGTTCTGGTCTGCACCTTCCATGCCCTGGGCGTGCGCATGGTGCGGGAAGACGGGCACGTGCTGGGCCTCAAGCCCCAGTTCAGCATCCTCGACGCCGACGACGTGACCGGCATCATCAAGGACGCGGCCGGCGGCACCACCGACATCGCCACCGCGCGCCAGTGGCAATGGACCATCAGCGCCTGGAAGAACGCCGGCCTGGACAGCGCCCAGGCCCTCGCGCAGGCGAAGGACGACAACGAGCGCAGCATCGCCGTCATCATGCAGCGCTACGAGGAGCGCCTGACGGCCTACCAGAGCGTGGACTTCGACGACCTGATCGGCATGCCGCTGCGCCTGCTGCGCGACTTCCCCGAGGTGCGCGCGAAGTGGCAGCAGTCGCTGGGCCACGTGCTGGTCGATGAATACCAGGACACCAACGCCACGCAGTACGAACTGCTCAAGCTGCTGGTGGGAGAGCGCGGCCGTTTCACCGCCGTGGGCGACGACGACCAGTCGATCTACGGCTGGCGCGGCGCCACGCTGGACAACCTCAAGAAGCTGCCGGTGGACTACCCGCAGCTCAAGGTCATCAAGCTGGAGCAGAACTACCGCTCCACCAGCGCCATCCTGCGCGCGGCCAACAACGTCATCCAGCCCAACCCCAAGCTCTTTCCGAAAACGCTGTTCTCCGAGCTGGGCGAGGGCGAGCCGGTGCGCGTGGTGGACGCCGACAACGAGGAGCACGAGGCCGAGCGCGCCGTCGCCCGCATCCAGAGCCTGCGCGCCACGCTGAACCCGCAGCCGGCGTGGAAGAGCTTCGCCATCCTCTACCGCGCCAACCACCAGGCCAAGCCGTTCGAGAAGGCGCTGCGCAAGGCCAACGTGCCCTACAAGGTCTCGGGCGGCACCAGTTTCTTCGACCGCGCGGAAATCAAGGACCTGTGCGCCTGGTTCCGCCTGTGGATCAACAACGACGACGACCCGGCCTTCCTGCGCGCCATCACCACGCCCAAGCGCGGCATCGGCCACACCACGCTGGCCAAGCTCGGCGAGTTCTCGACGCAGCACAAGGTGAGCATGTTCGGCGCGCTCTTCAACCACATGCTCGAGGCCGTGCTGCCGCGCAAGGCGCACGAGAGCGTGATGGAGTTCGGCCGCTACATCAACTACCTGGAATACAAGGCGCGGCACACCCATGGCGCCGAGGACGCGCGCACCTTCATGACCGACTGGCTGAAGGAGATCGGCTACGAGCAGTACCTCTACGACAGCGAGGACAGCGAAACGGTGGCCGGCGCACGCTGGACCAACGTGCTCGAATTCTGCGACTGGATGAGCCAGCGCGCTGGCGGGCAGATCGACGACACCGCCGGCGCCGTGGTCGCGAAGGAAACCAAGAGCCTGCTGGAAGTGGCGCAGACCATCGCGCTGCTGTCCACCATCAGCGAGCGCGAGAAGGACGAAGACCTCGTCACCCTCTCGACCCTGCACGCCTCCAAGGGCCTGGAATGGCCGCACGTGATGCTGGTGGGCGTGACCGAGGGCATGCTGCCCTTCAAGCTCGACGACGACGAAGGCCGCCAGCAGAAGGTGAGCGAAGACACCCTGCAGCGCCTGCAGGAAGAGCGCCGCCTGATGTACGTGGGCATCACCCGCGCGCAGCGCAGCCTGGCCGTGAGCTGGACCAAGCGCCGCAAGAAAGGCCGCGAGATGGTCGCCGCCCAGCCCAGCCGCTTCATCGCCGAGATGGGCCTGGACAAGAACACCGCCCGCGAAGACCCGCGCGAGAAGCTGCGCGCGCTGCGTGCCGAGTTCGCGGCACGCAAGGCCCAGCCTGCCCCGACGGCACCATGAACCCGCCGGACACGCCATCCACCCCGGGCCGGCTCCGCGCCCGGGCTCGCGGCGAGCGGCACGCAGAAACCCATCATCATCCACGCCACCCGGATGGGCCGGTTGGCGGACGGCAGTTGCGGCAAGGAGATCCGCGGAACATGGACCAACGCACACGACAACCCCAGCCTTCCCTTCGCGCCGCGGGCAACCCGGCACGCCTGGGCGCCCTGGCGCTCGCGCTCTGCGCTCCCGCGGGGGCCGCGCTGGCGCAACAGCTGCCAGCGCCTTCCAGGACCGCGGGCGACGCATGGCGCAGTTGCACGGCCATGGGCAGCAGCGAGGCGCGCCTGGCCTGCTTCGACCAGTGGGCCGGGCAGCAGGCATGGCGGCAGGCGCCGGCCGTGGCCACGGGCGACGGCGCGGGCGCCGGCAAACCCGCCGCAGCCCCGGCGGCGGAGAATGCGCCGCCCCCGCCGGTGGACACTACGCTGCCGGCCACGCGCGTCATCGACGTGGCCCAGGTGGATGGCTGCCGCGACGGGCAGTACAGCACGCTCTCGCGCTTCTGGGAACTGGAGTCGGGCAGCGACTGCGGCACCTTCCGCTTCCGCGGCTACCGGCCGATCTCGTTCTCGGTCGTGGCCTCCGACACCGTGAACCGCCAGCCCTCCTCGCCCGCGGTGGACCACACCGCGGCCTCGGCCGTCGATTACCGCACCACCGAAACCCGCATCCAGCTCTCGGTGCGCACCAAGATCGCGCAAGGCCTGCTCACGCAGGGCCACCCGACGCTCAAGGATTCGCTCTGGGTCGGCTACACGCAGCAGTCGTACTGGCAGCTCTTCAGCCCGGACATCTCCCGGCCGTTCCGCGCCACCGACCACGAGCCGGAGGTGATGTACGTCTATCCCACCGACGCCAGGCTGCCCTTCGGCTGGCGCTGGCGCTACAGCGGCGTCGGGCTGGTGCACCAGTCCAACGGGCAGAACCTGCCGCTGTCGCGCAGCTGGAACCGCGTGTACCTGATGACCGGCCTGGAACTGGACAACCGCTGGACCGTGAACGCGCGCGTCTGGAAACGCCTGAAGGAAAGCGCGGGCGACGACGACAACCCGGACATCATCGACTACATGGGCCGGGGCGAGATGCAGCTCGGCTGGAACTACGACCGCGACAACACGCTGTCGCTGACGGCGCGCAGCGCGTTCGGCTCCACGGGCAGGGGCTCCGTGCGGCTGGAATGGCTGCGCGCGGTGGGCAATGACCTGGGCGGCATCCAGAGCAACCTGCGGTTCCACACGTCGCTCTTCAGCGGCTACGGCGACACCATCACCGACTACAACCGCCGGCGCACGGTGTTCAGCGTGGGCCTGAGCCTCGTGGATTTCTGAGGCTCTCACAACCCGTTACCGTTTGCCACGTTTCGGGTTGAAGCGCCCGGGGAGGGCCGACACAATGGCACGCGCGGCGCACGGCATTCCTGGCCTTTCGTGTCCCCTCTCCGCCGCAGCCCGAGCCCCCGCGCCGAAGGCCGTTTCCGGCCCTCTTCCGCGGTGCGGATAAGAACGGTATTCCGGCCCTTTTCCGCGCGATTGCCTGTCCGGGGCCGCTCGACAATGCCCGCTCGGAGGTCGTCACCATGGACATGCAATACCAACTCAAGGCCGGCGCGTACTACCTGTACGACATGCGCGAGGCACCCAGCGCCGTCACCGGCGAGCGCCGCTTCAAGCTCAGGACCGATACCGTGGCCATCGCGTTCGACCAGCACACCGGTCAGGTGCACCAGCACGGCACCCCCTCGCGCATCACTTCCTGGGCCAACAACACCCGCCGCCGCCTGCGCGCCGCGGGTGCGCTGCAGGCCGCCAACGACATCGTCGTCGTCTCGGGCCCGCTGCCCGTGGACGAACTCAACAAGTGCCTCTGGATCTCCGGCTACTGCCGCCGCATGTTCTCGCGCCTGGCGAGCCTGCCGCACGGCAAGCTGCAGCGCGGCGGCAGCGCGCATTCGGATTCGTTCCGCAAGGCGGCATAAAAAGGGGGCATCCCCCTGAGCGGCTCCGCCGCTTCCCCCTTCTCTCGCCGTGCTGCGCCCGGCGGGAAGTGGGACGACGCCAGCGGTCTGGCGAAGCCAGTCCCGCGGCGCCTGCTGGCATGGCCGGCTCCGCGGCCTTCTGACGGGTGAAGCCGCAGGCAGCACGAAGGGTGCTGATGGCAAGGCCCCACCTTGCGGGTCCAGCCGGGTTCAGCGGCTTTCGCTTCCTACGGCCAGCCCGTCACTTTCTGCTTTTCTCCCTCACACCGGGCCGGGCTCGCCACCGTCGCCGGGCAGGTCCGCCGGCTGCGTGACGACGGTCGTGTCGGGATGCTTGACGATGGTCACGGGCACGGGGCTGGCATGCACCAGGGCCTGGGAGACGGAGCCCAGCAGCGCGCTGGCGATGGCGCCCTGGCCGCGGGCGCCGATCACGACCAGGCCGCACTGCGTGCGCTCGGCGATGTCCGCCAGCGTGGGAGCGACGTCGCCCACGCCCACTTCGGATTCGCAGGGCACGCCGGCCGCATCGACCAGGGCGCGCGCCGGGGCCATCAGGTGCAGGCCGGCTTCCAGGCTCGCGGCGGCGATGAGGTCGGGATCGCGGGACACCACCATCTCGTAGAGGGTGGCGGGCTCCTGCACGTGCGCGAGCACGACGGAGGCCGCGAGGCCCTGGCGCGTGAGCGCGAGCGTATGGCGCACGGCATCGAGCGAGAGTTCGGAGCCATCGACGGCGACGAGGATCTTGAGCATGTTCGGGAATGTCCTTTCTTCTGGAGGCCGGCCGGAGGGCCGCGGAGCGCGGCGCCGCTGCGGACCAGTGTAGTGCCGGCGCGCGGGCGGCCGTCTGGGACAATCGCCCGATCATGCTTCAATTCGAACTTCTCGCGACCGATCCCGCCAGCCACGCGCGGCGCGGCACGCTCACGCTCAACCACGGGGTGGTGCAGACCCCCATCTTCATGCCGGTGGGCACCTACGGCACCGTCAAGGGCGTGATGCCGCGCAGCCTGCACGAGATGGGCGCGCAGATCATCCTGAGCAACACCTTCCACCTGTGGATGCGACCGGGCCTGGACGTGATGCAGAGCTTCGGCGGCCTGCACGGCTTCGAGCAGTGGAACAAGCCCATCCTCACCGACTCGGGCGGCTTCCAGGTCTGGTCGCTGGGCGCCATGCGCAAGATCACCGAGGAGGGGGTGCACTTCGCGAGCCCGGTGAACGGCGACAAGCTCTTCATGTCGCCCGAGGTGAGCATGCAGATCCAGACGGTGCTCAACTCCGACATCGTCATGCAGCTCGACGAATGCACGCCCTACGAGACCAAGGGCCACAAGACCACGGAGGCCGAGGCGCGCAAGTCGATGGAGATGAGCCTGCGCTGGGCGCGCCGCAGCCAGGACGAGTTCCACCGCCTGGGCAACCCCAACGCGCTCTTCGGCATCGTGCAGGGCGGCATGTACAAGAACCTGCGCCAGGAATCGCTGGAGCGGCTGGTGGAGATGGATTTCCCGGGCTACGCCGTGGGCGGCGTGAGCGTGGGCGAGCCCAAGGACGAGATGCTGGACATCATGGCCCACACGCCGCACCGGCTGCCGGCCCACAAGCCGCGCTACCTGATGGGCGTGGGCACGCCGGAAGACCTCGTGCAGGGCGTGGCCGACGGCGTGGACATGTTCGACTGCGTGATGCCCACGCGCAATGCGCGCAACGGCACCATCTTCACCCGCTTCGGCGACCTGAAGATCCGCAACGCACGCCACAAGGCCGACCACCAGCCGCTGGACCCGACCTGCACCTGCCACGCCTGCGCGGGCACCGAGGGCGTGGCCTGGGCCGACGGCGGCCGCGGGGGGTTCAGCCGCGCGTACCTGCACCACCTCGACCGCTGCGGCGAGATGCTGGGCCCCATGCTCACCACGGTGCACAACCTGCACTACTACCTGAACCTCATGCGGGAGATCCGCGAGTCGCTCGACGCGGGCCGCTTCGGCGAGTTCCGCGCCCGCTTCGCTGCCGACCGCGCGCAGGGCGTGTAGGGACGCGCGCGGGCCGGGAAGTCGGCCGGGGGGATCGGCCACGGCCTACGCCCTGGGACACCTGGGCGGCCTACCATGCGCCCATGCTGACCGTCCACCACCTCGAAACCTCCCGCTCCCAGCGCGTGCTCTGGCTCCTGGAGGAGCTGGGCGTGCCCTACGACATCCGCCGGTATGCGCGAGACCCGCGCACCCGTCTCGCACCGCCGGAGCTCCAGCGCATCCACCCGCTGGGCAAATCCCCCGTGATCGACGACGGCGGCGAGATCATCGCCGAGTCCGGCGCGATCATCGAGCACATCGCCGAGCGCTACGGCACGCAGGCCACGGGCGAGCTGGCCCATCTCGTGCCCCGGCCGGGCACGCCGGAACACCGGCAGTGCCGCTTCTGGATGCACTATGCCGAAGGCTCGCTCATGAACTGGCTCGTGATGAAGCTCGTCTTCAAGACCCTGCCCATGCAGCCCATGCCGTTCTTCGCGCGGCCGGTGGCCTACTCCATCTGCGGCAAGGCGCAGAAGAAGCTGGTGGATCCGAACCTGCTCACGGCCCTCGCCTTCATGGAGGACCATCTCTCGCACCATGCGTGGTTCGCGGGCGATGCGCTCACCATCGCGGACTTCCAGATGAGCTTCGCGGTGGAGGCCGCGATCGCGCGCGCCAGCGGTGCGGTCGAGTTCACCGCCCTGCATGCGTACCGCGACCGCATCAACGCCCGGCCGGCGTACCAGCGTGCGATCGCGCAGGGCGGTCCGGTGGTGATGGGGGCCTGATCCCGCAGGCGCCGCCCGGCCGGCGCCGCATCCTCCATGCGGGGTCGGCTCAGGTCTGGCGGCGGACACGGCAGAACTGATCCGCCTCGTGCGCAGCCAGCCGGGCCGGATCAACTTCGGCACGGACGGCGTCGGTACCAGCCCTGCACATCGCCGCCGAGATGATCAGGCAGCAGGCAGGGCTCGACATCGTCCATATTCCCTACAAATCGGGCCCGCAGGTGCTGACCGAACTGGCCGGGGGCCAGATCGACCTGGCAGTACTGCCCGTGGCGCTGGCCCGGAGCTTCATCCGCGAGGGCAAGGTGCAGGCCTATGGCGTGACGTCCCGGCGGCGCGTCGCCACGCTGCCCCAGGTGCCCAGCCTGTCCGAAACACCGGAATTCCGTTCGCTGGACATCGAGGCCTGGCAGGGCCTGCTGCTGCCCATGGAGATGACGCCGGCCCGGTTCGCGGACTATCTGGCCAACGAACGGAAGGAACTGGCCACCGTGATCCGCGCCGCGGGGATCCGGGTGGATTGAAGCGCGGCGGATCTCGTCCGCTGTCTTGGTCTAGATGAATGGCTTTGGCGCGGCGTTGTTCATAGCGACGTACGCCCTCTTGTGGGTGCTGGCGTTATCAAGCACAAGGTGCAGGTCCAACTGAGCGTGAGCCGTTCGCTCCACCGTCTGCAGGAAGTGGCGGAACTCCACGCTGCGATGGCGCCTGTGCACTTCTGCGATGCCCGTACCAGCCTCTGACGTCGAGCGCCGCGAAGAGATCGGTGATGCCGTGGCGGATGTAGTCGTGCGTGTGGCGCTCAGGCTGGCCTGGCGCATGGGTATAGCCGGTGCGGTGTCGCTGTGCGCGGCGATGGGAGGCTTCTCGTCCACGCACCCGTTCGGGCGGATGCAGATAGAGCCCTACGATGTCGCGCACCTTGTCCACGAAGTGAGGGTCGGTGGAGAACTTGAAGCCACGGAAAATAAGCGTTTAGCAAGCTAACATCGATATGCTGAAATTGTTAAAGAGAGGAATATATGCTGCGCTTGAGCAATATTTTTTGGATCATTGGTACGTTGTCAATAAGTTCAAATGCTATTGCTGCGGGCATTGATGGCGTTGTGCCCGGCGCTATTTACAAATCTAAAGCTGAGGCCTTGATCGCCTCGGACCTTGATCTCTATGCAACGCCTGAAAATCAAAAGATTATAGAATCAACTTCCAAGAAACTGGAAAAACTGAAAGCCAATCTAGGAAATAGCTTTGGAGGGAGCTGGATAGAATATGATGGAAATAAACGTGCACGACTTGTAGTTGGCGTTACTTCCAGCCAAATAGGGGCAAAAGCGATCGAGAATTTGTCCTCGGACCCCGACATAGAAATTGTCGGGGTGAAAAATAGCTACGCAGCGTTAGAAGCGATGCGGAAGAAGATTTTTTCCCACTTCGAAAACCTAGCGAGAGGCTCTCAATCTGTCATTTTCAGCATAGCGTTGGACGACGAAGGGAACAGATTGCTAGTTAGGGGTAGTTCGAATAATCTTCCATTTATTAAGAAAGAATTGCTGTCGGCGGGTTTTGATCTGGACGCAATCAAACTGGAAGAACAGAATGGCCCCATGAGTTTTATGGGAGTCGTACTCGGTGGAACAAGGATCGGTTCTTCATCAAGCGCAGATCCTACGGCCCCATGTACCGCTGTACTACAGGCTTTAATGTAATCATTGACAATATCTATCCTGGATCAGTGGCTAGCGTTCAGCCGCTAGCCATCATGAAACCTAACACCGCAGTTTGCCACTCAGGAGGAACAAGTGGATGGAGGTGCGGCGTCCAGAAATCAACGAACTCACAGCAGTCAATTAATGGGAGAACTTTCACACTCTCAGAAGCTAATTTTTGCGGCGCTCCAGGGGATTCCGGCGGCCCAGTAGTAAATGCGGAAAATAATGCACTAGGTATTTATACAGCGGCTCTTGGAAAAGACCTGACTGGCACCTGTGGTGCAATTTTCGGAGGAGGAGCGAGGCCTAATTCGGTTTATCAACCTCTCGGCCCTTACCTCGCGAGATATAGCAACGTTAAGCTAAGAATCGACTAAGAGACGGGATCAGTTTATTCTCGACTAAAGCGTGTCATGAACTTCCCGCCGCAGCGAGCACCCGTGCGGCGGCGGGCAACATGAGCACCGCAAACAAGGTCCCGAGGGAGCCTGCGAAACCTAATGGTGTGAGTCAGAAGTACGCAAGCAGAATTCTGCGACAGATTGCAGGATCTCGTCCGCTGTCTTGGTCCAGATGAATGGCTTTGGCGCGGCGTTGTTCATTGCGACGTACGCCCGGATCGCATTCTCCAGCGCACGTGTGGAGCGAAAGCGCCCGCGCTTGATCTGCCGGGCAGTGAGGATCGAGAACCAGCACTCGACCTCGTAGTGATCACCGCCACGACCTGCTCATCCGAGATGGTGCGAGGCGCCCCGCAACGGAAAGCATCTTGAAGCCCTGCCAGACCCATCTCTGCGAAGCGCCTGCGCCACTTGGCCACCGTCAGCGGGCTGACTCCCAGGGCAGCGGCCACCGCCCTGTTCGTCGTCGAGGGCTCGGCGCAGGCTAGCACGATGCGCGCTCGCAGCGCCAGCGCCTAGGAGGTCTTGCGCCGACGCGTCCAGCTTTGCAACGCTGTGCGATCCACATCGTTCAACTCGATAGCCATTGCGTGAGGCCGGGCCATGGTGTGCTCCTGGGCTGCGTCGAGCGGACTGCATGGCACAGCACTTGGGTGGTGCCAACTTTTGACTCACACCACTAGATGATCGGTACGCCGCCCGTCACCGCCACCGTCGCACCCGAGATGAAGCTCGCCTGGTCGGACGCCAGCATCACATAGGCCGGTGCCACCTCGGCAGGCTGGCCGGGGCGCTGCAGCGGTACCTGCTTGCCGAACTCGCGCGCGCGCTCGATCGGCATCGTGGACGGAATCAGCGGCGTCCAGATCGGGCCGGGCGCCACGCAGTTCACGCGGATGCCCTTGTCGGCCAGCAGTTGGGCCAGCCCGCCCGTGAAGTTCTGCAGCGCGCCCTTGGTGGAGGCATAGGCCAGCAGCGTCTTGTTGGGCTTGTCCGCGTTCACCGAGACGGTGTTGATGATGGCGCTGCCCGGCGGCATGTGCCTGGCCGCCGCCTTGCTCAGGTAGAACGTGGCATAGACGTTGGTGCGGAAGGTGCGGTCGAACTCCTCGGCCGAGATCTCGTCGATGCTCTCGTGCGACATCTGGTAGGCGGCGTTGTTGACGAGGATGTCGATGCCGCCGAACTCCTTCACCGCGCGCTCGATGATGGCGTTGCAGTGGGCCTCTTCGCGGATGTCGCCCGGCACGCCCACGGCGCGGCGGCCCTCGGCGGTGACGATGTCGAGGGTCTTGCGCGCATCGGCCTCTTCCTCGGGCAGATAGGCGATGAGCACGTCCGCGCCCTCGCGCGCGAAGGCCAGCGCCACTGCGCGGCCGATGCCGCTGTCGCCGCCCGTGATGACGGCGCGGCGCCCCTGGAGCTTGCCCGAGCCCTTGTACGACGTGGCGCCGTAGTCGGGCTGCGGGTGCATGTCGGTTTCGGAGCCGGGCGGTGTGAGGGGTTTCTGGTCTTCGAAAGGCGGACGGGGGCCGGCGGTGCGGGGATCGAGGGGCATGGCTTCTCCTGCAAGCGAGGTCGTAAACGGCCTCCCAGTGTGGAAAACCCGCGCCCGTCGAGCCCGTAGGAAAAGGTTCTGCCTGCCTGTCGGACCCTGCTCGCCCCCCCCCCGCGGCTATGCCGGGCCGGAGACCTGCCCCTGCGTGGGTGCCGCGCCCCGTTCCGGCAACGGCCCCGCCGGCGGCGCCTTGCCTGCCGGTGTTCCGCACGCGTGGCAGAACCGCGCGAAGGCACTCTTGCGGGTGCGGCAGTGGCCACAGCGGTCGAACAGGCCGATGCCGCAATGCGGACAGAAATCGATGGATTCGTTCTTCAGATCGACCGGGCGCTCGCAGCCGGGGCACACGCCCTTGGCCAGGCGCGTCAGGGCGACGTCGTAGCTCAGTTCCTCGCGCCGTTGCGCGTCGGGCAGCGCCTCCGCCTGCCGCTGGCGCTCGAGGTAGCGGTTCAGCGCCAGGATGGCGTAGCGCCCCACCAGCACGGTCACCACGATGCCCACGGCATAGCGGACGTAGCCGCCGTAGCTGGGCAGGTAGGGCACGAGTTCGACGAAGAACGCGAACAGCGCGAAAAAGATGAAGCCCCAGACGAACGGCCACCACGTGCTCTGCCGCTTCTTCGCGAACAGCCAGCCCGCGACCAGCAGCAGCGGCAGCGTGAGCGCGAGCCGGTAGAGGAACACCCGCAGCTCCACCTTGCGATGGGCCACACGCATCTGCTCATAGCCGGCCGCCTCCATCTGTTCCAGGCGCTGGCGCGCAGCCGCCGCGGCCTGGCGTGCATCGAGCGCGGCCTGCTGCTGGGCCTCCACCGCCCGCTGCGTCTGCTGCTCGCGGACCTTCAAGGCATCCAGCGCCTGCGTGCGCGCCACCACCTCGGGGTTGTGCTCAGACTGCTGCGTGGCGCTGCGCGTGGCGATCCAGTTGTTGAAGCTCTCGTGCGCCGCCTGGCTCTCGCTGCGCGCCTTGCTGCGCTGCAGCTGGGCCTGCTCCAGCGCGGCCCGTGCCTGCCGCTCGGCCCCGTCGGACGCGCGCACCTCGTTGCGCAGCGCCTCCGCGGCGGGCCGGTCCAGGAAATCATCGAGCTGCAGCGGCGCTTCCACGCGCGGCAGGTCGCCCACCAGCGTGCCGCCCAGCCCGATGAGGAAGCTGGCGAACACCAGCGACACCAGCCACAGGCCGCGGCGGAACCACTTTTCGGACAGGCGCAGGGATTTACCCATGTCGGACTCCTTGTGTTGATCCATTCTTTCGAGCAGGCACCGATCATGCGGTGCTCAGGGAGAGCGGTCCAGCGAGAGCGTGGACACCTCCGATCCCAGCCCGGCGCGGGGCATCCAGGCCAGCACGGAATCGACGGTGACGGTCGCGATGCGGTCCGCGAATCGGTCGCGGGGCGGATGGTCGTCGAACGCCACGTTGGCTGCGGCGACGCGCCCGCCCAGCCGGGTGAGCGGCCCGATGCGCAGCACGGCGGGCTCGTACCCCCGGGCGCGCAGCCAGGCCTGCGCCTGGGCGCGCGTGCGGACGGCCTCGGGCTCCATGGCCAGCGCCAGCGTCTCCAGCGCCCACTGGTTCGATTGCTGGTAGCGCGTGCCCCAGGCGTAACTCACCATGCTGTAGGCCGGCCGGTGCATCGCGAGCGTGCGGGGGCGCCCGGCCAGCACCGCGGCCAGCCGCGCCTGCACGTCGGGCGCGGGCACCAGCCACACGGCCTCGTGCCGCCACAGGTCGTCCAGGAAGAATTCGCCCAGGCCCTGGCGGTAGAGGGAACCCGCGGCGGTACCGCAATCGTTGAGCTTGTGCGCCACGCGCCATGGGCCCCCGGGCGTGCGATAGGCCCAGCCCATGTGCGAGTAATGCACGCCGTATTTCGACAGGTCCTGCCCGGCGCGGGCCAGCAGCACGACGCGCGCGCCGGAGCGCTGGTGCTCCGCATCGAGCGCCCGCGCGGTGCGCTCGGCCAGTTGCATGCCGCGTTCGAGGGCCTGCGGCGTCGGCTTGCGCGCCTCGCAGGAGCGGCCGGCGTGCGCGGTGGCCCCCATCGCCAGCGCAGCGGCCAGCAGCAGCCGGGCGGCGCCCACGGCGGCAGGGCGCAGCGAGGTGCGGGAATGGGTCATGGCCGGCACGCTCACAACCGCTCGTTGTGCAGCAGCGCCCGGCCCAGCGCATTGGGCACGAACGCCAGGACCTCGCCCGCCGCCGACAGCACCACGCCCGTGCCGATGACGCTGCAGGTGACGACGGTGCCCACGCCCGCCACGATGCCCGAAGCGGCGCGGCCCGCCACCTCCACGCTCACGCGGGCACCGTCGGAAGCGCGCTCCAGCACATAGACCGTGCCGGCGGCAGATGCCTCCACGGCGCGCACCGTGAGCACCGCACCGGCCACGGAGAGCGCCACGGGCACGGTGGCCACCGCGCCGACTGCCGCGGATCCGACAGACGCGGTTCCCACGACGGACGCCACGGGCAGCATCGACAGCGCTGCGGAAGCCTCGCTCTGCGCCCGCGCTGGCGGCGCCAATGCGATGGCGGCGCTGGCGAGGGCCAGCCCCGCCAGCCAGCGCCCGGCCCTCCACCATGTGGGGAAGTTGTGAACTGACGTAGCAAGGGCCGGTATGAAAAACGTGACATGGCAGTGGTCTCCCGGGTTCAGTTCATGGCGCGGTCAGGGCGCACTTCGGTAGCGGGAGCTTCCTGCAGGGGAGAAGCCGCGGCCGGCGCCTGCATCGCTTCGCGGCGGCCCAGCAGTCGCGCCTCGGCCAGGTCGGCCTCGTGGCGGTCGCGCAGCATCTTGGCCAGCGTGAACGCCGTCGTCAGCAGGTAGAGCCAGCTCACGCCCAGGAAGGCCTTGTAGGTGGGAGAGATGTCCATGCCCCACAGGCCCCATCCGGTCAGTCCCACCGCCACGGCGAAGCCGCCCCAGACCACCAGCTTGAAGAGCGGCGTATCGCCCGCTCCGCGCGGCGTGGCGGCCTGGTTGTCGCGCACGAACTTGGCGAGCATGAACACCGCGGAGAGGCAGAAGACATAGCCCATCACCATGAAGATCTGCTCCAGCCGCTCGCCCGGCAGCCAGGCCAGGCCCACGGCGCAGCAGAACGCGGCGATGCCGAACGACACCCAGACCTGCAGCTGCCAGGCGGCCGTGTCGCGCTGGACCAGCGAAGTGGAAGACGAGGGAGAAGAAGCGGAAGGACGCGGCATGGAAGCGGGGGCTTGCGGCCCGTGGTGGAACATGGGCGGCATCATGGCCACCGCGCCGGCAGGCGGGCTTCACGAAGCGGTGCAGTGGCGGTGCCTCGGACGGCTGGTATCGCCAGGCGATACCGGGTAATGGCCACGCCCACCCTGCGCTACAAACAGAGCCCAGGTGTGCTGGCTCGGCGCGGTCTTTGTCATGTTCGCATAGCAGTCAACGGGAGATACGTACACGAGTGTGCTGAACCCCATCGCGGCCAATGCCGGACAGCTGCCCGCACTCACGGCCACCGCGGGATGGGTGGGACCGAGGTTCCTGGATTCCACAGGAATGCCGGTCATCGGCGATGCCTTCACAAAGCTCGTCAATCCGTTGGTCGCACCTGGCATGGCCTGCGGGTGACCAGCCGGTGCAACGGATGCGTGGGCCGCGCCATGGTCAAGCCCGATCCCATCGGTTAGGCTGCAGCCTTCCCATAGGACAAGACCCAAGGAGGAGTCCATGCCCGCATCGAACTTCGCCCGCACCGCGGGCGTTTTATTGCTCTGCGGCTGCGGGTTCGCCGCGCCCACCCTGGCCGGCGTGGTGGCCGGCACCGGCAGCGCACCGTCGCGCACCCAGCTGGGCGCGACGGATGCGGTCGCCCTGCAGCCCGCCACCAACCAGTTCGGGCACGTGCTGCTGGTACCCTACTTCACCGTGCAGCAGGGCCAGATGACCGTGCTGCACCTGACGAACACGGATCTCTCCAACGGCAAGGCCGTCAAGCTGCGCGTGCGCGGCGCCGCCAACGGCGACAGCCTGCTCACCATGACGCTGCTGCTCTCTCCCGGCGACATGTGGACCGGGGCCATCACGGCCGGGGCCGACGGCCGCGCGCAGGTCACCACCTCGGACGGCTCCTGCACGTCGCCGCAGCTCGCGGCCGGGGTTGCCCAGCCGTTCGCCACCGACCGGCTCGACCCTGCCCTGGGCGCATCCGACCGCGCCAGCCACACGCGCGAAGGCTCCATCGAAGCCATCGTCGCCGCCGACATCCCCTCGGCGGCGGTGTACGGCGCGAGCGGCCAGGAGCGCTCGGCGCTCTTCACGGCGATCCGCCAGGTGTCGGAAGTGGCGCCATGCACGGGCCCGGCCATCGATGCCGCCCTGCAGCAGGACGCCGGCGACGAGGCCTCCGCCGCCGCCCGCGGCTTCGCCACGCCTTCGGGCGGCGTGGGGGGTACCTGGTACATCATCGACGTGCCCGGCGCGACCACGTTCTCTTCCCCGATGACCACGCTGCAGGCCGTGAACGCGGCCGGACAGCCCGGTCGCGGCAACTACGTGCTCTTCCCGCCCACCGACCAGGCGATCGCCCAGCCCGAGCGCTTCACGGCAGACCCGCTGCTGGTGTCGGCCGGCTTTGCGTCGCGGCAGAAGGATATCGACGGCACGACCACCGTGCCGACCCTGAGCGCGGTGATCCAGGCACGCGCCTACGACCTGCCCGACCTGTCCACGCCCTACCACCTGCCCGCCTCGGAGGCCAATGCCAGCCGGACGGCCGCCGAGGTCTCGGAGCTGCTCAACGCGCGCGAAGTGCGCAACCAGTACGCGCTCGAACCGTCCATCACCGCGCAGACCGACTGGGTGTTCGCCATGCCCACCAAGCGCTACAGCGTGGCCCTGGACTACGCGGCCGGCGCGCGCACGTTCTCGGTGGTGCCGCCGGCCGGCACGGGCGACCAGTTCTTCCACTCCGACAACACCACGGTGTCCGGCAACCAGGTGTGCAGCGCCAACGGCAACTGGTCGTTCCTGGTGTTCTCGCGCGAGGCCTCGGTGTCCACGAACGGTGCCGCGATCCCCTCCGCGCTGCCCCTGGTGCCGCGCCTGTGCGGCGCGGTGTCGGTGGCGGCGTTCAACGGCGTCTCGCCGCTGTCCAGCAGCGTCGCGCGCGCCCCGCTGCGCAACGGCTTCCAGTCCGGCTGGGCCGCGCTGCAGATCCCCGATCCCGCCGGCCTGCCGGTGACCGGCGCCGCGTTCATCAAGCTCACCAATCCCGGCGTCGCGGCGGGCCTGGCGGGCCGCTACGGCCTGATCTACCCGCACATGGTCCGCCAGCCCTGGCGCGGCGGCGGCCCGCCGCTGCCGTCAGATGGCCAGCGGCAGTTCCGTGGTGGACACCACGTTGCGCAGCGCCATGAACGAACGCACCTGCCGCACGCCCGGCAGGTAGAGCAGCTGCTCCGCGTGCAGGCGGTTGAAGCTGTCGCTGTCGCGCGTGCGCACCAGCATGAAGTAGTCGAACTCGCCCGTCACGAGGTGGCACTCCATGCAGCCCGAGATCTGCGCGGCGGCCTTCTCGAACGCCGCGAAGGACTCGGGCGTGGAGCGGTCCAGCACCACGCCGATCATCACCAGCATGCCCGCGCCCACCGCGCGCGGATGCAGCAGCGCGACCGTGCGGTCGATCAGGCCCAGGCGTTTCAGGCGCTCCACGCGGCGCAGGCAGGCGGGCGGGCTGAGATGCACCTTGGCGGCCAGCGCCACGTTCGACACGGACGCGTCGCGCTGCAGCGCCCGCAGGATGGCGCGGTCCGTGCGGTCGATGTCCGCTGGCGGCGGGGCCGGGGGAGCGGCAGGCAGCCCGGCGGCGGCACTCGGCCTTCGTAATTTTGTTGCGCACATGATCATTTCCACAAAATGAAAAACCGCAATCCGAAGCCATCCATGCATTCCACGGATGCTTCGGCACTCGTATTTGCAACCCTGTTTCCCGCGCATTTTCCTACGATGCAGTCAACGGTGCACGGCCTCGCAGGCCACGCGCCGGACCTGGGCCCCGGCCCTCTCCCGCCTTTTTTCCGCCCTCCCCGGCACCGCATCCATGAACCTGCAGAAATTCCCCCGCCACGCCCTCACCTTTGGCCCCACGCCCATCCATCCCCTCAAGCGCCTGTCCGCGCACCTGGGCGGCAAGGTGGAGCTGTATGCCAAGCGCGAGGACTGCAATTCCGGCCTCGCCTTCGGCGGCAACAAGACCCGCAAGCTGGAATACCTGATCCCCGAGGCGATCGAGGGCGGCTACGACACGCTGGTGTCCATCGGCGGCATCCAGTCCAACCAGACGCGGCAGGTGGCCGCGGTGGCCGCGCACCTGGGCATGAAGTGCGTGCTGGTGCAGGAGAACTGGGTGAACTACTCCGATGCGGTGTACGACCGCGTGGGCAACATCGAGATGTCGCGCATCATGGGCGCCGACGTGCGCCTGGACGCCGCGGGCTTCGACATCGGCATCCGCCCGAGCTGGGAGCAGGCCATGGAAGACGTGCGCCGCGCCGGCGGCAAGCCCTTCCCCATCCCCGCGGGCTGCTCCGAGCATCCGCGCGGCGGCCTGGGCTTCGTGGCCTTCGCCGAGGAGGTGCGCCAGCAGGAGAAGGAACTGGGCTTCCAGTTCGACTACATCGTCGTGTGCTCGGTCACCGGCAGCACGCAGGCCGGCATGGTGGTGGGCTTCGCGGCCGACGGCCGGGCTGACCGCGTGATCGGCATCGACGCCTCCGCCAAGCCGGAGCAGACGCGCGAGCAGATCCTGCGCATCGCGCGCAACACGGCGGAACTCGTGGAGCTGGGCCGCGAGATCACCGATGCGGATGTCGTGCTCGACACGCGCTACGGCGGCCCCGAATACGGACTGCCCAACGAGGGCACGCTGGAAGCCATCCGCCTGTGCGCGCGGCAGGAAGGCATGCTCACCGATCCGGTGTACGAGGGCAAATCCATGCACGGGATGATCGACATGGTGCGCAACGGCGAATTCCCGGCAGGCTCTCGCGTGCTCTACGCCCACCTGGGCGGCGTGCCGGCGCTCAACGCCTACAGCTTCCTGTTCCGCAACGGCTGAACGCCTGCCGCAGCCCGCGCCGTCCCACCGTTCCCCCACCGGAAGGAGCCCCGAAATGACGAAGTACCTGCCGGCGCTGCGGCGCACCGGAGCCGCACTCCTCATGGCCATCGCGGTATCGGGCCCATGGTCCGCGGCGCACGCCGAGGGCTACCCGGCCAGGCCCGTGCAGCTCGTCGTCCCCTTCCCTCCCGGCGGGGCCGTGGACATCGTCGGCCGGCTGATCGGCAAGCCGCTGGGCGACGGCCTGGGCCAGCCGGTGGTGGTCGAGAACAAGGCCGGCGCCGGCACCATCGTGGGGGCGGCCTTCGTGGCCAATGCGCCGGCCGACGGCTACACGCTGCTGATCAGTTCGGGATCGACATTCACCGGCAATCCTGCGCTCAACGCCAAACTGCCGTACGACCCCGTGCGGAGCTACGAACCCATCGGCATGGTGGCGCGGGTGCCGCTGGTGCTGCTGGCCCACCGCGACGTACCGGCCCGCAACTTGGCGGAGGTGATCGCCGCGGTGCAGCGCGCACCAGACAAGTTTTCCTACGGATCGTTCGGCAACGGCACCACGGGCCACTTCGCGGGCGAGCTGCTGTGGGCGGCCACCGGCATCCGGCCGGTGCACGTGCCCTACCGCGGCAGCGCGCCGGCCATGGCGGACCTGATGGGCGGGCAGATTCCCTTCACCATCGACACGGTAGCCGCCGCACTGCCGCAGTTGAAGGCGGGCAAGATCAAGGCCATCGCCGTCATGGGCGCCACGCGCGCGACGCAACTGCCCGATGTGCCCACCGTGGCGGAAAGCGGTTTTCCGGGGTTCGCCGCGGATTCCTAGCTCGCCGTCGTGGCGCCGCGCGGCCTGCCGGCCGATGCCAGGGCCAGGCTGCAAAAGGCGTTGGGCGAGGCGATGGCGACGCCCGAGGTCCGCGGCAAGCTGGTCGCCAGCGGGCTGGAGCCGGCCTATGAACCCGCCGACGCGGTGCTGTCGCGCATCGAGGACGAGCTTCCGCGCATGCGCGCCATCGCGCAGCGCGCGAACATCCGCCCTGAATGAACCCTGGCCGGAGGACGGGCACTACACCTTCGCGGCAACGCTGTAAGCAAAATTCGCCTATCTCGCATTTTTCGTCTGGAAATAGCACCATTTTCAGCAATTTACTCACAATTGCATAACAATCCGTTACTACCGGCGCCGGATGCCCGGCTCCGCTGCCAACGACCCGCCAGGAAGTAACACCATGACCCTCTTTCGCAACATGAAGCTCGGCACCATGCTCGGTGCCGGCTTCTCCATCCTGATCCTCCTGGGCTTGGCCCTCGCGTCCTTCGGCAGATTGCAGCTGGGCGACGTGTCCGAAGACGTGGAACGGCTGACGTCCGACCGCGTCGGCAAGATGCTCCAGCTCCAGGAGCTCAAGAACAACGTCAACATCGTCGCCCGCAGCGTGCGCAATCTGGCCCTGCTGGAAGATGCGCAGCAGATGGCGGTAGAAAAGCAGCGGATCGACAAGGCCACGGCACGCAACTCGGAGATCATCGACCAACTGGGCCGCTCCATCCAGTCCCAGGAGGGCCGCGAACTGCTGCAGAAGCTCCTGCAGGCACGCCCCCCCTACACCGCGGCGGTCAACAAGGCCGCCGAACTGGGGCTGAAGAATGAGGCGACGGCTGCGCGGGATACGCTCCTGAACGAAGTCCGCCCCCTGCAGCGCACCTATTTCCAGGCCATGGAGGACCTGAGCGCCTACCAGCAGCAGCTCATGACCGACAGCGGTACGGAAACCCGGGACCAGGCCGCCAGCGCCGGCCGGCTGATGCTGATCCTCGCCGCCATCTCGACTGCTCTCGGCGCACTGCTCGCCTGGTCGATCACGCGCCGCGTGAAGGGCCAGCTCGGCGGCGAACCCGCCTACGCCGCTCAGATCGCCCAGGAGGTCGCGCGCGGCAACCTCGCCGTCCACGTCGATCTGCGCCCCGGCGACTCCTCCTCCGTCCTCGCCGCCATGGGCGCCATGCGCGCCAACCTCGCCCAGGTCGTCTCCGAAGTCCGCCACAGCAGCGA
>NZ_FNEY01000042.1 GCF_900100305.1 Paracidovorax citrulli
GCAACCTGCCCACCGCTCTGTCTTTGAATGCTTGTCCGTATCGTGCCAACTGGCTTCTCGCTCTTCGCCCCCGGGGTGAAACACACGGCAGCGGGCCGGCGCCTGAAGGCACCTGCAAGGCTGTGCATTTGTGGACGATGCGCTGCGCGCACCGGCCCGCTTGCCGTGGACAACGCTTCGCGTTGCCCACCACGCAGACCTTCGACCACAACTACACAGCCTCCTACTACCTTCATGAACTCCGAACACCGGAGTCCTATCGAGGCGACAACTATTCTGACGCGGGGGGGCCCACGCGGACCTTGTTCATGGGGTCTTCCGTGTACCAATAGAGCTCTCCATTCATCCAGAGATCGACCACCTTGCTTTCGCCGATCAAGGCCTTCGGCTGGATGCGGGACAGCCTCACGAATGCAGGTATCTTGAAATCACCTGCTCTGTCACCCACTCCGGACTCTTGCCCTGCACGCATCACGCCGAATTGCGTATTTAAGCCGCGAACAAGAGAGAAGGTTGACCCCTGAATTCCTGGCACTTGACATAGCCCCGTTGTGGAAGGTAATGGTGCTGCAGCACTTTGGAAATAAATTTTATAAGTAGCAAAGCAGCGAAATTAATCACAAAAAAGATGTTCCTCAAGCGAGTTGTTTGGCAACTAATTTATCCCCAAAGGGGATCGCCTTCATCGGGAGAATAATTGCTGTCAAAAGTGCCAACAGCAGCATGGCAGGAGCGTGCATGACGCCGGGCCAGATACGAACGACAGGCGTGGCTCGGTCGAGATCCGCAAACAGCTCTGGGATGGACCAAAAAGTAAAGTAGCTGCTCACACCGACCAGCGCTAGCATGCAGGGATACCAAAAGATAAAGTCTTCCTAATGTGGAATAACTCTGAAGTATTGATTTAAATTTCAATACAGAGTGCAACTGTGTAAAGCAATTATTTGAAGCCTTGGCCAAAAACGCAAATCGCATGATCACAATTTTGGCCAATGGCAAAATTTACTCTGTCATCAAGACCACATTGGGGTGGCGATCCAAATAAGGGGCGAGGGGTTGGAAAAAGGAGACAGGGTTTCCGCCGAATACAGCCCCGCAGGTTCCTTGCGGATAGTTGCCTTTGGCTCCTGTATATACTCCCAATGCGTTGTTCTTGTCATTTATCACAGGACCGCCGGAGTCGCCACCAGCACCACAAAATGTAGCTTCGGCAAAGGTAAATATCTCGGACCCTACCCAGGCTTGCCGGTTTGTTACTCCCTGGGTACCGCACCGCCAACCATTGGTGCCTCCCGATGTGCACACAGGCGTATTTTGCGCTAAGGGCGCCATCGGTTTCACGCCTACCAAGCTATTTTGCGTAGTAATTATTTTTCCGTAGAGTGTGTGAACAAAGTTGGTGTTTCCGAAAATAATCGCATCCAATTTGTTCGGATAGCCATCGGCCATGAATTGACCTATTTCCTCGCCTTTGATCGAACCAGAGGATGTTCCGATGTCGAAATACACTCTATTCCAATACTCGTTGTAGTGCATGCAATGTGCGGAAGTGATGGTTCCTGGGTAAATCGAGTCTATCACCACGTTAAATCCCGCAGTACACCGATACATCGGGCTATTGGTATTTGAGGCGACGATTTTTGAACCACCGAAGAGAGTGCCCATCAATGTGGTAGGCCCGTTTTGATCTTCCAGTAGATACGCGTCCGGCTCGATGCCGAGCAGTTGGATTCTGGCTCTGATGAGGCTATGATTTTCCTTGCGGCCTGCGACCATTAGTTTATTCTTTTCTTCGTCTATTCCTATTCCGTACACTAAAGGATCACCAAGTCTAGCGGAATCCTTGAATGCATCGAATATTTTTTCTCGAATGGTTTCAAGTTCCTTGTAACTGTATTTGACTTGAATGAAAAATATTTTTCCCTCAGAACCTGCCATTCTGCTTTTATGTAGATTCAAAGGCACGGTCGTTGCGAAAAACTGCTGCGCCTCATGGTTCTCGTCGTAATGAATCCATGAGCCAGCAAAGGTATCTCCCGCCAGTTCCTTGATGGAAACCGTGTTCTTTCCCAACGCCTCCACGATCTTTTGGTTTTTCTCGGTGGCAATAACATCCAAGCCAGAAGCTGCCAACGCCTGCTCTTTGGTGAAATGAAAAACCGCAGGGGCTTCTTCGGAACTAGGCACGAGGGGCTGTGCGGTCACATTGAGCGAAATGGAAAAAAAAGAAACCATGGAAAGAATCATTTTTTTGGCAATCATGTCTGGTCCCGAATGTAAATATTGAATGATAAGGCGATGAAATGAGGTCGCAGCGTCACCGTTACGACTGCATTGTCGTGTAGGAAAGTTCAATCATGCACCAAAATTCCATCTGGCGGAAGAGTTTTCATTCATGTTTGATAGAAATTAATTATTGCGGCACTGTTGCATAAAGCCGAAAATATTGCAGTTACCATATTCTTTTGGGTGACAGATCGATCATCTCTCATCTCTTTTTCACTTTCCACCGCACCTGCGCATCGCGATGTTTGGCCGGGATTATGCGAAGCGATCCATAGCTAAATCCTCCGCGGCAGGGCGCAAATAGGTCGCGAGACGTAACAGTTCCATCCACCGAAACGCATGCCGTCACCGCTTGACTGCCCTGTGCCGCCCATGCCTGTACGGCTTTCCCCGCCCATCGCGTCCCACGCTGCCAGCCTCGCGCAAAGCCGCGGGCCGCGCGGCGCGGCGCATGCCCCACTGCGGCTTTCCCCGCCTTCGCGCCCGCGCGCCCGTCCCGTGCCTCCGATACCGCTGCCGCTCCTCCCCCGCAAAAACGCTACAGGCCTCGTCCTCGCCCTCGTGGGCGCCATTGCATTCAGCGGCTGGGCATCGCGGGGCTGGGCGTGACGGACTACTACCTCGCGACATGCGCCCGCTGCGGCTGGCCGGTGCGCTGCGCGTGGCCGAAGGCGTGACCACCCTGGAGAAGGTCATCGCCGCAACGCCGCCGCTGGAGTCACGTGACCGGGCGGGCTCGCCGTCCGCGTCCTGAATCCCTCCGGCCTCATGTTCATGGGGTCGGGGTCGCTTTCGCGATCGGTGCCACCAACTACAGCGTCGGGACCGGCGCGCGCATGGGTCCGGGCTATTCCTCTCTGATCCTGGGAATCCTGCTCGCGATCCTGGTGCGGCGGATACCACTCCACGATTGGGAAAGACGGCACCTTCGGGTGCCGTTTTTCTTGGGGTGCGTGTGGGTTATTGCAGTGGGGCGAGGCGGGAGCGCAGATGGGAGGCGCTCAGGGCATGACGGCGGAATCCGGGAGGGGTTGGGCAGCCCGTGCATTCCGGCGGGATGTTCACGAAGACCACGTCGCGGCCTACGCGGATCTTGTCCATGGGAGGATCCGGATACCAACCGATCTGCCCATTGATCCAGAGGTCTGCCACGAAGGCGGCAGGCCGCAGCGCCTGCCGGAGCGCGCAGGTAATTTGTACCGCATCGGCGTTGGGGATCAGGGGCCCGGCAGGATCTTGCAAACCGCCATGACCGAAAGCGGGGCTGCTCCCGCCGATATGGCGTGGGTGGCAGCTCGAGAGCGGCTTGTTCACGTGCGCCTCGCACCCCGGGTACGGCAATTGCCGAAGTCTCCGGAATGGGCGCGGATGGTGCGCCCGTCCAGTTCCGCGGGTTGCGGATGCGGTGCGGAATCCACGGAGCGAAGATGGCAGCAGACATGGCGGCAGGCGACGGAACAGGCCCCGAGGGCGGGACAAGCGACTTCGACAGCGATGTGCTCGTCATCGGCGGTGGCCCGGCCGGGCTGACGGCGGCGCTCTACCTCGCGCGCTTCCGGCGCTCGGTGGTGCTGGTGGATGCCGGCGACAGCCGCGTCGCGAAGATTCCGCGCTCGCACAACTATCCCGGTTTCGTGGATGGAATTCCGGGCCATTCGCTGCTGGAGACACTGCGCGCGCAGATGCGGCGCTATCCGATCCGCACCGTGCGCGCCGCGATCGAACGCATCGAGCGCGTGGCGCCGGCCGAAGGCGCATCCGGCCCAGCGGAAGGGCAAGGACAAGGGCAAGGGTTCTTCCATGCGCACTGGCGCGGCGGAGGCAGCGTGCGCGCGCCGTTCGTGCTGCTGGCCACGGGTGTGGAAGATATCCCGCCGCCGATGCCGCACGTGCGGCAGGCCCTGGAGGACGGACTGCTGCGCTACTGCCCCGTGTGCGATGCCTACGAAGCGATCGGCCAGGGGATCGGCGTCATCGCCGAGGGGGCGCACGGGGTCGGCGAGGCGATCTACCTGCGGCATTTCAGCGCCGACGTCACGCTGTTCCTCGCGCCCGGCGATACGGTGCTGTCGGGTGATGACCGAGAGCGGCTGGTGCGCGCCGGCATCCGCTGGGTGCAGGCACCCGTGGACGCGATCCGCCGCGAGGGGGACCGCGTGGTGGTGCACCATGCGGGGGGCAGTTCGGCGTGCGACACGCTCTACTGCGCGCTGGGCCTGCAGATCCATGCGGGCCTGGCCGCCGGGCTGGGCGCCGCGCTGGACGCATCGGGCTACGTGGTGGTGGATGCCCACGGCGCGACCACGGTGCCGGGTCTCTATGCGGCGGGCGACGTGGCGCAGGGGCTGAACCAGATCGCCGTGGCGGCGGGCGGCGCGGCCATCGCGTCCTCGGCCATTCACGTGGCGCTGGGGCCGTCGTCCGGCACCTAGCGAGGCCGCGGCCGGCATCGCGGTTCACGGTGCCCGCATTCCGCACTGCAGGGGGCCTGCCGGCGCCGTGCGTGCGACACTGGCCGGCTCCCCCACGATCCGCCCGAGCTCCTCTTCCGTGCCTTCTTCCGACTCCGCTGTGCCTTCCCCGTCCTCTTCCGGCAAGGCCGCCACCGGCCTCGCCCTTGCGCTCATCGGTGCCATCGCCTTCAGCGGCAAGGCCATCATCGTCAAGCTCGCCTACCGCTACGGGGTGGATGCGGTCACGCTGCTGATGTACCGCATGCTGTTCGCGCTGCCCGTCTTCGCGGCCATGGGGTGGTGGGCGAGCCGCGGCAAGCCCCCGCTGTCGCGCCGTGATTGGCTGGGCATCGCGGGGCTGGGCGTCACGGGGTACTACCTCGCGAGCTTTCTCGATTTCGCCGGGCTGGCCTACATCACGGCGAGCCTGGAGCGGCTCATCCTGTACCTCAACCCCACGCTGGTGGTGGTGCTGGGCTGGCTGCTCTACGGGCGCGGCATCCGCCGCGGGCAGGTGCTGGGCATGGCGATCAGCTACTGCGGCGTGGTGCTGGTGTTCGGCCACGAGGCCAGCCTGCAGGGAAAGGATGTGGCCTGGGGCGTGCTGCTGGTCTTCCTCTCGGCCGTGAGCTATGCGGTGTATCTGGTCTACAGCGGCGAGATGGTGCGGCGCGTGGGTTCGCTGCGGCTCGTGGGCCTGGCCACCACGGTGGCGTGCGTGTGCTGCATCGCCCAGTTCGTGGTGTTGCGGCCGCTCTCGGCGGCGCTGGTGGCGCCCGAGGTGCTGGGCCTGTCGGTGCTCAACGCGGTGTTCTGCACCGCCGTGCCGGTGCTGCTGGTGATGATGGCGATCGAGCGCATCGGCGCGGGCGCGGCGGCGCAGGCCGGCATGATCGGGCCGCTTTCCACCATCCTCATGGGCGTGTGGCTGCTGGGCGAGCCGTTCACGCTCTGGGTGGCGGCCGGCACGGTGCTGGTGATGGCGGGCATCTTCGTATTTACGCGCATGAGAAATTGATCCCCCCTGAGTCGCCTTCGGCGCCTCCGTGCAGCCGCCGGAGTCGGCTGCTCTTCAGGCACGTCCAGGCCTGCGCAGGCAGGCCCGGAGCCGCGGCCTTCAGCCCCAGGGGGACGACGCCAGCGGCCCGGCAAAGCCGGTTCCGCGGCGTCTGCTGGCATGGCCTGCTCCGCGGCCATTGGAACGGTAGCGCCGCTAGGATTCGGACGCCTTGCCCCGAACGTGGGAGGCTATTCCCCGGCACCCCACGCGGATGCCGGGCTTCCGTACCATCGCGGTTCCGGCGCCGGGCGCGCCACCACCAACCACTGCGTTGCCGCATTGCGCGGCACGGCGCGGAAAGAAAGGACACGCACTATGGATCTGGGTATCACGGGCAAATGGGCACTGGTCTGCGGAGCGAGCAAGGGCCTGGGCTATGGCTGCGCCGAGGCGCTGGTGCGCGAGGGCGTGAACGTGGTCATCAACGCGCGCAATCCCGAGGACCTGCGCCTGGCGGCCGCGCGGCTGGCTTCGGCGGGCGCGGAGATCACGGCGGCCGCCGGCCAGAAGGGGCCACCGCCGCAGGTGGTGGCCGTGGCCGCCGACATCACCACGCCGGAGGGGCGCGAGGCAGCGTTCGCCGCGCCGGGCGGGCCGGGGCGCGATTTCGACATCGTGGTGACGAACGCGGGCGGCCCGCCGCCCGGCGATTTCCGCGAGTGGGACCGCGAGGCCTGGATCCGCGCGGTGGATGCCAACATGCTCACGCCGATCGAGCTGATCAAGGCGACGGTGGACGGCATGGCGGCGCGCGGCTTCGGCCGCATCGTGAACATCACGTCGAGCGCGGTGAAGGCGCCGATCGACATCCTGGGCCTGTCCAACGGCGCGCGCAGCGGCCTCACGGGGTTCGTGGCGGGCGCCGCGCGCAGCGGCATCGCCGCCAAGGGCGTGACCATCAACAACCTGCTGCCCGGCAAGTTCGACACCGACCGGCTGGCGGCCACCATCCAGGCGGCCGTGAAGAAGTCGGGCAAGAGCGAGGACGATGTGCGCCGGGCCCAGCAGGCGGCCATTCCGGCGGGCCGCTACGGCACGCCGCAGGAGTTCGGCGCGATCTGCGCCTTCCTCTGCAGCGTGCAGGCGGCCTACCTGACCGGGCAGAACGTGCTGGCCGACGGCGGCGCCTATCCCGGGGCGTTCTGAGCGGCCGCTTGCCTGCTTTCCGGCCTGCCGTGCCGCGCGCGCGCCGTCAGGCCCCGAGCTTGAAGAAGCCGACCGTGGCGTTGAGGTCCTTGCCCTGGTGATTGAGCGACTGGGCCGCCGCGGAGATTTCCTCGACCAGCGCGGCGTTCTGCTGCGTCGCCTGGTCCAGCACCGCGACGGCCTGGTTGACCTCCGCGATGGACCGGCTCTGCTCGCGCGCCGAGGCCGCGATCTCGCTCGTGATGGTGGCGACGCCGGAGATGGCTTCCGTCAGCTCGCCGATGGTCTTGCCGGCCTGGTCGATCTGCCGGGCACCGGACTGCACGTTCTCCACCGACGCTTCCAGCAGGGCCTTGATTTCCCGCGCCGCCTCGGTGGAGCGGTGCGCGAGGCTGCGCACCTCGGAGGCCACCACCGCGAACCCCCGCCCGCTCTCGCCCGCGCGCGCGGATTCCACCGCCGCGTTGAGCGCCAGGATGTTGGTCTGGAAGGCGATGCCTTCGATCAGGCCGACGATGCCCACGATGCGGTCCGACTGCTCGGCGGCCGTGTGCATGGTCCTGGCGGCGCCCGATACGGCATCGTTGCCGCGCCGGGCCACTTCCACGGCGCCGGACGCCACCTGGGTCGCGTGCGCGGCCTGGTCGGCCGTGGCGCTCACGGTTTCCGACAGCTCGTTCATGGCCGCGGAGGTCTGCTCGATCGACGCGGCCTGCTGCTCGGTCCGGGCCGACAGGTCATGGTTGCCGGCCGACACCTCGTGCGCCGCCACCTCGAGCTGGCGGCTGTTGTTCATGACGTTGAGCAGCACGCCGTGCAGCTTCTCGACGAACGCGTTGAACTGCACGGCGAGCTGTCCGACTTCGTCGCGGCTCACGACCGGCAGGCGGCGCGTCATGTCGCCGTCGCCGGAGGCGATTTCCTGCATCGAATGGGTCAGGCTGCGGATCGGATCGGTCATCCGGCGCACGAGCGCCACCATGCCCGCCAGGGCCAGCACGAGCACGGCGATCCCGCTGCCGACGAGGATCCAGGCCAGGCGGTTGGCAGCGGCCATCATTTCCGCTTCCGGAATGAGCGCGTAGTATTTCCAGCCATTGCGGGGCGAGGTGTAGGCCGTCGCGCGATAGGCCATGCCGTCCATCGTCACGGTCGCGATGCCGTCGGCCGCCTGTGCCAGCTGTTCGTAGCCGCCCCCCAGGCTTTTCAGGTCCTTGAATTCGTTCTTCTTGTCGCGGGGATCGATGAGGATCTTGCCGTTGTTGTCCGCCACGAGCAGGTAGCCGCTCTCGCCGAAGACGATGCCTTTCGTGAGATGCGCGAACCCTTCCAGGGAGAGGTCGCCCTCGAGCGCGCCGATGATGTCTCCGTTCGGGCCCTTGATCGCCCGCGCGAAGGGAATGATGGCGCCGCCCGACCCCGCGGCGCTGAGGTAGGGCGCGGGCCGCACCACCCGGTCGGGGGCCGTCATCGCCAGTTGGTACCAGGGCCGCACGCGCGGGTCGTAGTGGTCGTTGATGCGCTCGATGGGCCACTGCACGTAGCCGCCCCAGCGCGTTCCCACGTCGAGGTAGCGCATGTTCGGATGGGTATCGCCGAACTCCTTGAGCAGCGCGAAGATCGACCGCTCCACCGGGCCGTTGGCGTCGGGGGTCATCATGCCGCCGCGCTCCAGGTAGGTGGTGAGACTTTCGTCGGCGGACCGGATCTGCGCGGTCTGCGCCAGGTAGTTCAGGTTCTGCTCCACCTCCCTGAACGTGCCGTCGAGCGACTCGTCCGCCTGGGCGACGCGCGTCTGGCTGGAATGCGCGAAATCGTCCACCGCCTGCTGGCGCACGTTCCAGACCCCCACCGTGGTGAGCAGCAGGAAGGTCAGGACCAGGGCCGCGCCGGAGGCGGCACCGAATTTCAGCGTGATCGAATGGGCGGGGTTCACGGAAAGCCTCGGACGTTGGATACGGATGGGAGCTGCCCGGCTGCAGGCCGGGCCCTGATCCGTTATCGGCAACTATGACCGATAGTGCAGCGTTATTCGCAAGTGTTTCTGCCGATTCCGGCTTTTCCGGTCATTCCACCGTCGCTGCCGCGTTTCACATGGCCCAGATGCGCGGCTGGCGTGGCTGCAGGCCCCAGAGGTGTTCGCGCCAGGCCCCCCACGCCCGTCGCAGCAGCTCCATGGCCGGCTCCACCACGGGCGCCAGCACGCGCACCACCACCACCTGGGGGTGCGGACTGGTCGCGCCCGCGGTCTCCCGCAGTGCATGGGCATCGATCACGGCGCGGGCCGCGTCCAAAGCCGTCTCCCGGCGTTCCCGCGGCAGGGCCTCGCCGGCCACGAAAAACACCGACGCCAGGCAGCGGTGCCCGGCCAGCCCGAGGCGGCCGTCCATCAGCAGCCCGTCGGCGGCATCGATGGTGCCGCGTTCCAGCCAGATGCCGGGCACCTCGATGTGCTGCGTGAAGCGACCCGTGGCGAAGGGCTGGCCGGAGTGCGGCAGGCCCAGCGCCGTCACGTCCCAGGCGATGCATTCGGCGCCCGGCGAGAGCGAGAGGGTGAGCCGGTTCTCGGCCTGGCAGGCGCTGTAGCACAGCGCCTCCAGCGGCAGCCATTCGAGGCGTGCGCCGGCGGCCAGCGTCGCCTGCGTGCGCTGTAGCGCGGGAGCGCCGGTGGAGCGGTAGAAGCGCGTGGCGCCCGGCGTGGTCACGAGGCCGTGGGCTCCCGGCGCGACCGTGGCCGCGATGTCCAGCGTGTCCCCGCCCACCAGTCCGCCCGGTGGATGCACGAGCACGTTGTGGCAGATGCCGTCGCCCTCGGGGTAGAGGCTCTGCAGGATGCGCAGCGGGCCGTCGTGGAGGAAGCCGGCCACGGTGCGCGGGCCTTCCCGCCGGTAGTCCAGTTGCAGGCGGGCGTGCCAGGTCATCGGTCGTGGGTGCCTTGCGGTCGTTGGTGGGTTGGAGCGAGCGCCGCATGATAGCCGCGGCCCGCAGAGCCCCGGGGCCGGACGGCGGACACCTGCGTCAGGCTTTCCAGGCGCCTTCGTGCGATGCGCAGGCTTCGGCGACCAGGGCCGGGCCGATGCATTCGATCGGGTGGGGCGAAGCGTCGAATACGTCGCGGCACGAGAGTTCCGCATCGCGCTGGTCCTGCCGCTCGCCGCGGAATCCGCGCAGGCGCACCGCATCGATGCCATACACCACGCGGCCGATGTTGGCCCAGAAAATGGCGCCCGCGCACATCACGCACGGCTCGCCCGACGAGTACAGCGTGGCGCGGGCCAGGACCTCGCGCGCATGCTGCGGGCTCGCCACGCGGATGGCGGAGGTTTCCGCGTGCGCCGTGCAGTCGCCGGTTTCTCCGTTGGCGTTCCAGGCCTCCGCGAGCACCGTGCCGTCGCCGCCCACGATCACCGCGCCGAAGGGCCGGTTACCGCGCGCGCGGGCCTTGTCCGCCAGGGCGATGGCGTGCCGCAGGTAGCGGCCGTCGCGCTCGTCGAGCGGCACTTCCTCGGGCAGGGGCATGGCGCTCATGCGGCGCCTTTCGGGCCCGCGGGCAGGAAGCCGGGGTTGTACACCCGCTCGGGCGCGGGCTTCGCGGCCAGCTGGAACACGGTGGCCACTTCGTCGATCTGCCGCGCCAGCACGCCGGGCTGCACGCTGCCCAGCGCCTGGGCCGGCAGGTCGGGCGGCGCCAGGTACTGCCGGGTGATGGACCAGCGCTCGCGCTCCACATCCATGTTGAGGATGGGCTCGCGCGCCTTGATGGCGGCCAGCGCCGCCTCGGGGCCGGCGAGGGTTTCGCGCAGTGCCCGCTGCGTTGCGCGCAGGAAGCCGCGCGCCGCCTCGGGCTTTTCCCGCAGCAGCCGGCCCGCCAGCAGTGCGTTGCCGTACAGGTGCAGCCCGGCCTTGCCGTATTCGAGCACGGCGAGGTCCCTGGGCGGCATGCGCGCGAACAGCGATACGGCGGAGTCGTGGAAATAGGTGGCTGCATCGACGTCGCCGCGCACCACCACGTTGTCGCGGGCGCTGAAGTCGGTCGTCACCCACTCGAAGAGGTCGGGGCCGGTCTTGAGCGCGCGCGCCACCATGGGCCAGCAGCGGCGCGTGGACTCCACGGCGGCCGCGGCCACGCGCTTGCCCTTGAGCGAAAGAAAGTCGGTGGTGATGCCGCGGTCCTTGCGGCCGATGATGACGAAGGGCGCGCGCTGGTAGTACTGGTAGATGGCCTGCACGGGCGTGCCGGGGTTCTGGGCCTGGAACTCGACCAGGGAGCTGAGGTCGCCGAGGCCCAGGTCGTAGGCGCCGCTGGCCACGCGCGTGATGGACGCCACGGAGCCCGAGCCCACGTCGATGCTCACGTCCAGTCCCTCTTCTTTGTAGTAGCCCTTGGCGAGCGCGAGGAAGAAGGGCGAAGTCTGGCTGGTGACGCGGAAGTCGAGCGTGAACTTCAGCGGCACGGGCGTGCCCTGCGCATGGACGAAGGGTGCGAACGGCGCGCCCAGCGCGGCGGTGGTGGCGAGGGAGCGTGAGAGAAACTGGCGTCGTTGCATGGCCGTGCCTCGTTGGTCATTGCGAAAGAGGCCGGTGCGCCGCGCGCCGTGCACCGCGCGCGAAGGCACGGCGCACCGCCGGGCAGGACCGGTGCGGATCGAGCAATTTCCGGGCGGCGGCGGAGGCTGGCCCCGCCGTGCTGAACGCTTCTACTCGCCGGCGTCAATGCATGAAGCGTGCCCATGGTGACGCCGCCCGCACGGCCTGCGCGGGCGCCGAGGGCAAGCACCCCGCCTGGTGCACGGGGCGGTGCGCGGCATGCCCGCATTCCTCGTTCCGGTGCGTGCTGTCACCGCTACGGGGCAGGCGGTGCCCCGTGCGGCGGGGGGGATGGCGGTTTCGCCTGGCCCGCGGATTGCATCCGGCCCCGGCGAGAGTAGAAGCGTTCAGCACGGCAGCGGCCCTCTTGCGTGGGGCTGGCGGTCGGCGGGTCATTGCTCTTGAAGCCGGCGGCGGCCCCATGCCCGCGCGGGGCCGCCGCCTTTTCCCACTTCAAGGGCCCGCGCCGCGCGCCATGGACGGTGACCATGGCCGCGCCTTCACGGCCCTTGCATGCTGCAACGACAAGGAAACCACCATGACTTCTGCCACCATCCCCGGCACGGCGGCCGACCACTCCGGCGTCCAGGAAGAGCTCTCCCGCGAGGCCCGCATGGGCGGCCTGGGCGAGGAGACGCGCGAACGCGAGGTACGCTGCATCGACATCTCGGATTTCGAGCGCCGCAAGGAAGAGATCGCCGAACAGCTCTGGAGCGCGTCCGTCGATATCGGCTTCTTCCAGGTCTCCCGCCACGGCATCCCCATCGAGGACATCCGCGCGGCCTTCGCGCGGGCCGAGGCCTTCTTCGCGCTGCCGCGCGAGACCAAGGCGCAGTGGCCGCTCGCACGCAACGCGGGCTGGGAGCACAAGGCGCAGATCCGCCCTTCCACCCGCACGCCGGACCAGAAGGAGTCCTACCAGGTCACGCGCCCGCGCATGGAGGGCCTCTGGCCCACGGAAGAGGAGCTGCCGGGCTTCCGCGCGGCGACGCTGGCCTTCGAGCGCCAGTGCTGGGAGGTGGGCATGCGCCTGCTCTCGTGCTTCGCGTGGAAGCTGGGATTCGACGACGCGTTCTTCACCCGCGCGCACGATCCGTCCGTGCCCGCCTACCAGAGCACGCTGCGCATGCTGCATTACTTCGCGGTGGACCCGGCGCTGAAGGACGAGCTGGGGCTCTGGCGCGCGGGCGCGCACACCGATTTCGACTGCCTGACGCTGCTGTTCCAGCGGCCGGGGCAGGGCGGGCTGCAGGTGCTGCCCGGCAAGGAGATGGAGGGCCGCCGCTGGACGCCCGTGGAGCCGGCGGAAGGCGTGATCACCTGCAACATCGGCGACATGCTCACGCGCTGGAGCGACGATGTGCTGCCCAGCAACTTCCACCGGGTGCGCAATCCGCTGCCGCACGAGTACCAGGGAGCGCGCTACAGCCTGGCGTTCTTCTGCCAGGCCAACGAGGACGCGGTGATCGCGGGCCCGGCGGGCACGCACCCGCCGATCACGGCGGGCGAGTACCTGAAGCAGCGCATCAGCGCGAACTTCTCCAACCGCTACTGACGGCAGCGGGGGCGGTCAGCGCGCGCCCCGCTGGGGAGCGCGCGGGCCGCGGCCTTCGATGTGCCGGAAGGTGAGCCGGCCCTTGTTGAGGTCATAGGGGGACAGTTCCAGCGACACGCGGTCGCCGGCGAGCACGCGGATGCGGTGCTTGCGCATCTTGCCGCCCGCATAGGCGATGAGCTGGTGCCCGTTGTCCAGGGTCACGCGGAAGCGGGAGTCGGGCAGGACTTCCTCCACTTTGCCTTGCATTTCGATCAGGTCTTCTTTGGACACGGAACTCCTTCGGATGGTGGGAAAGAAAGGGATGTACGGGCGCGGGGCCGTGCGTCAGCCCGCGCCGTGCAGGGCGATGTGCCGGCCCTGGTCGAGGGCGTAGAGCGAGGCCACGGCATCGCTGTCGAAATGCGGCACGAAGCGGAAGACGCGGTCGTGCATGCCGCGGCGGACGGAAACGGAAGCGGTGTAGCGGCCCGGCTCGACGCGCCGGATCAGCGGCGTGACGAGATAGCGGCCCACCGCCAGAGCGACTGGTGTGTGCATGTCGGAAAGAAAAAAAGGGGCGTGCGGCGCGCGCACGCGGGGAACACAGGACGCCGGTGGAGGCCGGGCGCGGCCGGATGGGAGGCCGGCGGCGTGGAAGCACAGGTGGCGGGAGCCGCCGGGAGCGACGCGGGCCGGGAGTCCGGAACGGAGCGCGTCGTGAAAAAGAGGAGAGCTTGCCGGAAGGAAGGCGGACCGTGGTGCGGGCCCGGTGGGCGAGGCATGCGGAAACGATGCGTGCGCCGTGGCGCCCCGGCAAGGCAGGCATGTCGCCAGGGAGGGGCACAGTGTAGCGCATGCGCGCCGGCCGTGCGCGGCAATGGCCATGTGTTGCTTGCTGGCAATGGCCATCGCGCCTGCATGCTGCCGTGCTAGCCTGTGTCTTGATTTTTCAACCGAAGGTACGTTGCATGGCTACCGCGTCCACTTCCACCGCCCGGCTGGGCGAACTGCGCGAGGCATTGCCCCGCATCGACAGGTTGCTGCGCAGCAACCAGGCGGGCGAAATCGGCGAGGATGTGATCGACGAACTCGTTCAATGCGCCTGGATGGAGTGGAACGCGGGCGCGCTGCGCCTGACGGCCACGGGCCAGAACATCTGCCGCCAGATGCAGGTCCGCTGATCACGGCGCGCGCAAACGTTTGCGCGCCAGGGCGCCCTCCACCCCAGCCCCGCGCGGGTGTCGCCCGGCTCCGTGCCGCGGCGGCCCCGCCTCGTGGCGCCTATTGCTCGGTGTAGTGGTAGGTCAGGCCACCGTCCACGAAGTGGGTGCCGCCCGTGATGTAGCGCGCCTCGTCTCCCGACAGGAAGGCCACCAGGCCGGCCACGTCCTCGGGCTGGCCTATGCGGCCCAGGGGGATCTGCGCATTGAGCGCGCGCAACTGCTCCGGGTTGTCCATCAGTTGTGCGTTGATCGGGGTGGCGATGGCACCCGGCGCGACGTTGTTGACGCGGATGCCCAGCGGGGCGAGTTCGCTCGCGAGGTTGCGCGCCAGCATGCGCAGCGCGCCCTTGCTCGCGCAGTACGAAGCGAAATGCGGGAAGGCGATCTCCTCGTGCACCGAACTGATGTTGACGATGGCGCCCTCGTCCTTGCGCGCGCGCAGGTGCCGCACGAAGGCCTGCGTGGCGAAGAACAGGCCCTTCACGTTGGTGTCCATCACGAGGTCGTAGTCTTCCTCGGTCACGTCCCAGAAATCGGCGCGACGTTCCACGCCCGCATTGTTCACCAGGATGTCCAGCCCGCCGAGCGCCTGCGCGGCCTCGTCCACCAGCCGGCCCGCTTCGGCCGCGCCGCTGCTCAGGTCCGCGGCCACGTACACCGCGCGGCACCCGAGCGCGGCGATGCACTCGATGAGCCCGCCGGGCGCACCATCGGGATCGCGCCCGTTGAGAACGACGTCCGCACCGTCCTGCGCGAGCCGCAGCGCGATGGCGGCGCCGATGCCCTGTGTGCTGCCGGTGACGAGGGCCTTGCGGCCTGCGAGGCGTCCTTGGACCATGGGGTTGCCTTTCCTGAAGAACCGGTGGATATCCCGCCACTGTAGGGAGGGCGGAAAGGCCTGCGCGTAGTCCGGCGGCCCTCCCGCGGGTGGGATACGTGCTGCCATCGTGCGCGCGCTGCGGGGTCGGGTTTCCGCGGGTTGCTTCGCGGGAACGATGTGCATGGCGGTGGCGGGCCGGCAGGATGGGGTCCATGTCCCTGCTCGGCAAACTTTCCCGCTGCTTCGGCATTTCCCGCGTGGCCTTCGACACGCCGACGGGCCAGGCACAGCAGGTGCCGCCGCTGGCCAGCACCGCCGTGCGGCCGCTGGATGCACCGGCCCACCGGCCGCGGCGCCAGCCGCGGGCGGACTCGGCCCGCCCTCCGCGCGGCGCGCTGCCGGCCTCTGCCGCGGGCGGTGGCCCGGCGGTCGCGCCGCGCGGCTCGGCACGCGCCGGCAGCGTAGGCGGCCCGGCGTCCCATGCCCTGCTCGATGCGATGGGGCAGGCGCAGCCCGATATGGCCCGGTGCGTCCGTTCGCTGTTCGGCCGAACGGACCGCCGCTTCGGCGCGGCGGCGGACCTTGCCGGCGCCCTGTCGCAGGTGGATGTCTCGCGCATGGCGCCGATCCCCGGCCTGCCCGGGGCGCCGCGCGTGCTGCTGGCCCAGGCGATCGCCGCGGCCACCGGGGGAGACGCCACCACGGCCCTGGACGCGCTCGCCGTGCTGCAGGAGATGGACCCGGCCCGGGAGGTGGTGGCGGCCTGGCGGCAGCGGCGGGCCGGCGCTTCCGAAGGCGATGCCGGATCGGTCTATGGAACACCCGCGGCATCCCTGGAGGGCAGCGAAGATGGATCGGAATACGGGACGGCCCGGCCTTCCCTGGAGTCCGATGGTCCGGACCTCTCCACCCCGCTGCACTCGTCCGCCGGCGCGGAAGCGGACGGGACGGCCCGCGCTGTCGCTGCCAGGCGGGCGGCGTGGCGGACGGCCGCGGCACTGGCCGCCACGCCCATGGGGCAGGACGTGCTGCAGGCCGTGGTCGCCGTTCCGGTGGAGTCTGCGCTGCGGCAGGATTTCGCGCTGTTGCTGAAGGCAGCGTCCGCCTTGCCGGAAACCTCCGAGGGCCTGGCCGGGGGAGCGGACCCCGCCGCGATGCTGGCCCGGGCCGGGGCACGGGACTGCCTGCCGGGCCGTGCGATCGCCTGCGCCGCCGCCAGGATGGCCGGCGATACGCAGGCGGCCCAGCCCCACCGGTGGGCGCTGGCGGCGGTGCGCAACGACCTGTTCGACACCGGACCCGGGTCGGACTTTGCCGCGATCGACGCGCGCCTCGTGAAAACCGGGCGCTGGATCGAGCGGGCCGCGCCGCAGCAGGGCAGGCTGCTGCGCAACCCCCTGGCCGGCAAGACGCCTTTCACGGCCTTGCGGCATGGCACGCAGGGCGTGGAGCGCGGGCCTGCCATCGCGCGCCACCGCCGGGCCCGCGAAGCCGCGCTGCGCGAGGCCGCCGCGGGCCTGCAGGCGCATCTGGCCGACGCGGCCCCGTGCATGCGCACGCCGGGCCCCGGGCAGGTGCCCGAAGCGCTGCTGCGGGCCGCCGTCCTGGCGCATTGCCTGCAGACCCCGGCACCGGAGCCGCTCGAACGGGAGGGCTTCGACGCGGCGGCCCGCGCCGACATCGCCGAGCGCCTGGCCGCCATGCTGTCGCCGGGCCTGGACGCGGACGGGCGGGCCGGCCTGGCCCACCGGCTGGCCGGCGCGCCCGCGCTGCAGGCGCTGGCCGCGCTGCGCTTCGACGACCGGACCATGGCGCGGTGGCTCGGCGAGGCCCGTGCGGTGGCGGGCGCCGCCACGCCGCCGGCCCGGGACGGACCGGAGGACCTGCGTGCCGCCGCCGCTGCGCTGGCGCGGGCGCGCGAGGAAGCCGTGGGGCGCGATACCCGCGTGCCGGTGGTCGATCGCGAAACCGTGCGCGCGGCGCTCAAGGAGATCATCGCCCGCGTCGAAGGATCGAGCCGCCTGCGCTTGAGCAGCGGGGGCCTGGTGGGGGTGGGGTTGCGGCAGATCACGTCGTCGGTCAGCGCCATCGCGAGCGCTTTCTTCCTGCGCGGCCGGATCGACGGCAGGGTACAGCGCGGCCGGCAGGCCGTCTTCGAGATCGCGATGCCGCCCTACGACATGGAGATCGTGCTGGGCACCCAGCGCCAGGCGGCCCGGCAGGTGGGCGTCGGCGCCTTCGTGGGGCCGGATATCGGCCTCGCCAGGGCAGGCGTCAACGTGGACACCCTGCTCTACGGCAGCGAGCGTGCCGACATGCGTGGCATATCCCTGCGCCTGCCGCGCGTCGGCCGGCCCGTTGCGGAGTTGCGGGCCGAGTTCTCTGCCCTGGTGGACGCGCTCCTCGACGGATGCCATGGCGGTGCGCAACCAGGCGACGGGACGCCGCTGCTGCAGCGCCTGCTGCAGGCGTTTCCCGAACTCACGGTGAACCGCATCGGCCGGGCCGGTGACGGCAGGCGGCGCCATGCACTGGGCGTGGACGCCGCGGCCTCGGCCGGCCGCTGGGGGGCCAAGCTCAGCGGCAGCGTCGGCGGATTCGTCGAGGCCCAGCGCAATGTCACCAAACACTACGCCGACGCGACAGGCCACATGCGCGTCGAGCGTTCGATCCAAGGGCACCTGGACAAGGCCGGGGCTGCGGTGCGGGTCTCCGCCGGTTTCGGTACGGCGCTCGCGTCGGCCACCGCCGCGTCCGGCGGCGTGGACCTCTCGCTCACGGCGCTCCATGCCGGCGCGGCTGCGGAGCATGTCTTCTCCGGCCTGTCCCGCCGCCGGGAGGCGGTTTACGAGGCGGGACGCCTGCATCCGCTCTCGTTCGTCGAAACCGAATACCAGAACGTGGAGGCGTTCCTCGAGGCGATGGAGCCGCAGGCCGCGGACTGGGTGAATGCCGGCATCGAGCGGCCCCGGCTGGACGCGCTGCTGCAGGCCTTGCGGCAGCATGCGGCGCCGATCCACAGCTTCGCGGCGCGCTCCACGGTGACGCCCGACATGCGCCAGCGGGACGACGCCTACCGCTCGGCCCTGCAGCTCTGCACACAGCTTCCGGGCGGCCTGCCGGACGCGGCGCAGGCGCTGGCCGCCCGGATCGAATCCCAGTGGACGGACCCGGCCGCGGTGCAACCCTATTCGCTGCGCTCCTACGAGCGCCGCATGGTCCAGCAGACGCGCGGCATCGACCTGGTGGTGCAGTGGGCCAGCCTGGAGGCGGCCGAGGCGTCCCACATCGACAACCGGATCGACGTGCCGGCCCGGCGGCCGGCGCCGCCGCCTACCCGCCAGGAGGGTCCGGGGGCGGACGGTCACTCACCCTGAGATCCCCGCCGCGCCCAGCCGGTGGTGTGCTTTTCCAGCACGCTGAAGAGCTCGTACATGGCCATGGCCATGGCGCCGACCACCATCAGGCCCGCGAAGGCCAGGCCCATCTGCATCGACGAGCCCGCCGAGATGAGCAGGTAGCCGATGCCCTCGTTGGCGGCGGTCATCTCGCTCACCGTGGTGCCCACGAAGGCCAGCGTGATGGCGACCTTGAGCGAGCCGTAGAAGTAGGGCAGCGAGCGCGGCAGGCCGACCTTGGTGAGCACGTCCCACCGCCGCGCGCCCAGCACGCGCAGTACGTCCTCCAGCTCCGGCTCCAGGGTCGCGAGGCCGGTGGCGATGTTCACCATGATCGGGAAGAAGCTGATCAGGAAGGCCGTGAGGATGGCCGGCCCCGCGCCGATGCCGAACCACACCACGAGGATGGGCACGAACGCGGCCTTGGGCAGCGCGTTGAAGGCGGTCATGAGCGGGTAGATGGCCGCATAGGCCAGGCGCGAGGAGCCGATCACGAAGCCCAGCAGCACGCCCACCACGATGGCGATGCCGAAGCCCGCCATGGTGACCCAGAAGGTGCGCCAGGCGTGGCCCGCGATGACCCATTTGAACTCCACCAGCTGGTTCCAGATGGCCAGCGGGCTGGGGAAGATGAATTCCGAGACGCCCAGGCCCGAGCAGACGACCTGCCAGAGCACGATCACCGCGAAAAGCAGGACCCAGGGCGACCAGCGCTCGACGCGCTTGCGGTGCTGTGCGTTCATTGCGTGATCTCCCCGCCGGCCTTGCGCAGCGCCCCGATGTGGCCGCGCAGCTCCAGCACGATGTCGGTGAATTCCTTGGTGTAGGTGAGCTCCAGGTCGCGCGGGCGCGGCAGGTCGATCTCGCGGCGGACCACGAAGCGGCCCGGGCTCTTGCTCATCACATAGACCGTGTCGGCCAGGAACACGCTCTCGCGCAGGTCGTGCGTGACGAGGATGACGTTGAATTTCTGCTCGGCCTGCAGGTCGCGCAGGATGCACCAGAGCTCCTCGCGCGTGAACGCGTCGAGCGCGCCGAAGGGTTCGTCGAGCAGCAGCATCTGCGGCTCGTGGATGAGCGCGCGGCAGATGCTGGCGCGCTGCTGCATGCCGCCCGAGAGCTGCCAGGGGTATTTGTCTTCGTAGCCGGCCAGGCCCACCTTCTGGAGCAGGGCACGGGCGCGCGCCTCGTACTCCCTGCGGCGGGCCTTGAACTGCGAGCGGTGCGGCTCGACGATCTCCAGCGGCAGCAGCACGTTGGCGACCGTGGTGCGCCAGGGCAGCAGCGAAGGCGCCTGGAAGGCCATGCCCGAGATCTTGAGCGGACCGGTCACCGGCTCGCCGGCGATGCGGATCTTGCCCATGGAGGGCATGCGCAGGCCCGTGGCCAGCTTCATGAAGGTGGACTTGCCGCAGCCCGACGGGCCGACGATGGCGATGAACTCGCCGCGCCGCACCTGCAGGTCGATGGCTTCCACCGCGAAATGGTTGGCGCGCAGCAGCTCTTCGTTGTAGGCGAGCCAGACGTCGCGGAAGTCCACGAAAAAGGTTTCGGTGGCCTGCATGGGAAAGGTCCTGGAACGGGGGGGGGTGCCGGAAGTCCGGCGGCGTACGGCACCGGCGGGCGCCGGCCCTCCACGCGGCTGCGTGGGCGGGCGGGACTGCCGGGCCGGGCGGAGTGCCTACTTCTTCGGCAGGATGTTCAGCTCGGCGGCCGGGGGCAGGAAGCTGCCGTTCCATACGGTGGCGGGATCCACGCGCGTCCTGGTGTTGTAGGCGTCGGAGACCTGCGAGGCCATCAGCGCGAGCCGCTGCGGCTTGACCTGGCCGAATCCTTCGGCGCGCGCATCCGGGCTGTTGACCACCGTGTCGATGGCCAGTTGCAGCCGGCGGGTTTCGAGCGCGGTGTTCACGATGCCGTCGCGTTCCTTCACGTAGGCGATGGCGGCGCCGGGATGGGCGATGACTTCCTTCGCGCCGCGGGCGAAGGCCTTGAGGAAGGCCTTCACCGCCTCGGGGTTCTCCTTGAGGATCTTCGGGCTCGCGATGATGGCGTTGCCGTAGAGCTTCACGCCGTAATCGGCATAGGGCAGCACGACCACGTCCGACGCCTTGGCGCCGCGCGCCTCCAGGTTCAGCAGCGAGGTGAAGGTGAACCCGGTGATGGCGTCCACGTCGCCGCGCACGAGCATGGTTTCGCGCAGCGGCGGATCCATGGCGGTCCATTGCACGCCGGCGATCTGGTTGGCCTTGGCGAAGATCGGGAAGCCGCGGCGCCCGGCGTCGAACACCGGCGCGCCGAGCTTCCTGCCGTTCAGGTCCGCGGGTTTGGCGATGCCGCTTTTCTTCAGCGCCATGACGGAGGCGGGCGTGTTGTTGTAGACCATCATCACGGCCACGGGCTTGTTCTGCGCGTCGGGATTGTTGCCGTGGAACTCCATCACCGCGGCCAGGTCCGCGAAGCCGATGTCGTAAGAGCCCGAGGCCACGCGCTGCACGGCGGCGCCCGAGCCGTTGCCGGCATCCACCGCCACGTTCAGGCCCGCCTCCTTGAAATACCCCTTGGCCGCGGGCAGCAGGAAGAAGGCCGAGGGGCCTTCGAAGCGCCAGTCGAGCTGGAACTTGATGGGGGCGGGGGCGCCGGACTGGGCCTGCGCGGCGGACGTCAGCAGGCCCGCGGCGGCGAGCAGCACGGCGGACTGCAGGAAGGAACGCTTGGTCATGGGGGTCTCCATTCGTGTCGATCGATACCGGGAGTATCAGCAAGATCGATGCCTGTCCGCCAACGGCCCTGGGGCATCGCTCACGCGGATTGCACCAGTATGGTGCAGCCCGTGCCCGCCGGGAGTTCAGCGGCGTTCCCAGAAGCCCCGGTGCGCGGCGATGAGCGCATCGCGCAGTTCGGGGACCGGGCCGGCCACCTCCACCGCGCGCTGGCCGCGCGCGAACACCTCGCGACAGGGCAGGTCCAGCGTGGGGTTCCCGGGATGATCGCCCGTGAGGGCGCGCAGGGCCGTCTCCTCGGCGCCGTACAGCACGCGCCCGATGCCGGCCCAGTAGATGGTGCCGGCGCACATGGCGCAGGGCTCGAAAGTGGTGACAAGGGTGCAGCCGCGCAGGATGCCGGCGGGCCAGCGCGCCGCGGCCTCGCGCGCGAGGGTGGATTCGGCGTGGTTCACCGTGTCGAACTGCTCGGCCAGCACGGTGTCGCCGTCCGGCGCGACCAGCAGCGCGCCGAAGGGATGGCGCCCGGCGCGTCAGCGCTGGGCCTTGGAGGCCACGGCGTTGGCGGCCGCCAGTGCCGTCATGTTCACCACGCGGCGCACGGTGGACGAGGGCGTGAGCACGTGGGCCGAGGCGGCGGCGCCCAGCAGGATCGGGCCGATGGTCGTGCCGTGGCTGCCGGTGGTCTTGAGCACGTTGAACAGGATGTTCGCGGCGTCCAGGTTCGGGCAGATCAGCACGTTGGCCGAGCCGGTGAGCGTGCTGTCCTCCAGCGCGTTCTGGCGGATCTTCTCCGACAGGGCCGCGTCGCCGTGCAGTTCGCCGTCGCTCTCGATGTGCGGCGCGGCCTTCGCGAACAGGTCGCGCGCCGCGCGCATCTTGCGGGCCGAGGGGCGCGTGGACGAGCCGTAGTTGGAGTGCGAGAGGAACGCGACCTTGGGCGGCAGGCCGAAGCGCTGCACTTCCTCGGCCGCCATCTGCGCGATGTGCGCGAGCTGCTCGGCGCTCGGGTCCTCGTGGATGTAGGTGTCGGCGATGAACAGCGTGTGCTGGTCCAGCGTGAGGGCATTCACCGTCGCGAGGCCCGCGGCGCCGTCCTTGAGGCCGATCACCGTGCGCACGTGCTCCAGGTGGTGGTCGAAGCGGCCGACCAGGCCGCACAGCAGCGCGTCCGCGTCGCCCAGGCGCACCATCAGCGCGCCGATGAGCGTGTTGGAGCGGCGCACGGCGGCCTTGGCGGCCTCGGGCGTGATGCCGTCGCGGCCCATCAGGCGGTGGTAGGCCTCCCAGTACTGGCGGAAGCGCGGATCGTCCTCGGGGTCGCAGACCTCCACGTCCTTGCCGAGCTGGATGCGCAGGCCGGCCTTCTTGATCCGCATCTCGATCACGGCGGGTCGGCCGATCAGGATGGGGCGGGCGAGACCGTCGTCCACGGCCACCTGCGCGGCGCGCAGCACGCGTTCGTCCTCGCCCTCGGCATAGGCCACGCGCTGCAGGCTGGCCTTGGCGGCGGTGAAGACCGGGCGCATGAACATGCTGGTCTGGTACACGAAGCGCGTGAGGCTGTCGCGGTAGGCGTCGTAGTCCTGGATCGGGCGGGTGGCCACGCCCGATGCCTCGGCCGCGCGCGCCACGGCGGGCGCGATGCGCAGGATCAGGCGCACGTCGAACGGCGTGGGGATGAGGTAGTCCGGGCCGAAGGAGAGGTCCTGGCCCGCGTAGGCTGCGGCCACCTCGTCGCTCATCTCGGCCTTGGCGAGGTCGGCGATCTCGCGCACGCAGGCGAGCTTCATCTCCTGCGTGATCTTCGTGGCGCCGCAATCGAGCGCGCCGCGGAAGATGTAGGGGAAGCACAGCACGTTGTTGACCTGGTTCGGGTAGTCCGAACGGCCCGTGGCGATGATGCAGTCCGGGCGCACGGCCTTGGCCAGTTCGGGCCGGATCTCGGGTTCCGGGTTGGCCAGCGCCAGGATGATGGGCTTGTCCGCCATGGTCTTGACCATGTCCGCCGTGAGCGTGCCGGCGGTGGAGCAGCCCAGGAACACGTCGGCGCCGTTGACCACGTCGGCCAGGGTCCGGGCCTCCGTCTTCTGGGCGTAGCGGGCCTTGGATTCGTCCAGCGGGCCGCGGCCTTCGTAGATCACGCCCTTGGAGTCGCACACGAAGATGTTCTCGCGCTTGACACCCAGGCCGACCATGACGTCCAGGCAGGCGATGGCGGCGGCGCCGGCGCCGGAGACGGCCACCTTCACGGCGCCGATGTCCTTGCCCACCAGTTCCAGCCCGTTGAGCAGGGCGGCGCTGGAGATGATGGCCGTGCCGTGCTGGTCGTCATGGAACACCGGGATGTTCATGCGCCTGGAGAGTTCGCGCTCGATGTAGAAGCACTCCGGCGCCTTGATGTCTTCCAGGTTGATGCCGCCCAGCGTGGGCTCCAGCGCCGCGACGATGTCGATGATCTTGTCCGGGTCGCGCTCGGCCAGCTCGATGTCGAACACATCGACACCCGCGAACTTCTTGAACAGGCACCCCTTGCCTTCCATCACCGGCTTGCCGGCCAGCGGGCCGATGTCGCCCAGGCCCAGCACCGCCGTGCCGTTGGTGATCACGCCCACGAGGTTGCCCCGGGAGGTGTACTCGGCCGCCAGGGACGGGTCGGCCTGGATGTCCAGGCACGGATAGGCCACGCCGGGCGAGTAGGCCAGGGAGAGGTCGCGCTGGTTGGACAGGGGCTTGGTCGGCGTGACGGAGATCTTGCCGCGGCTGGGGTTGCGGTGGTATTCGAGCGCTGCTTCGCGCAGTGCCGCTTCCGCGGCGGACAGTGGCTTGGTCATACGGGAGTTCCGGAAAAAAGGCGCAGGGGCGATGCCTGTCGAGCTTAACCGCCGGGCCCGCGCCAGGGGAGTGCTGGACCCATGCGATATGTGCATGGGGTCCGAATGCCCGCGCCGGATGCGGAGCGGGGCGGTGCCGGGGCAGGCCGGGCTCAGTGCGCTTCGGCCTGCCGGGCGGCATCCACGGCCGCGGAGGTGTCGCGGCTGGTGCCATCGAAGAAGACATTCAGGAGCACGGCGGTGATCGAGGCCAGCAGGATACCGGATTCGATCGGCGGGTGGACGGCGTGCGGCATCCACTGGCGGATGCGGGACGCCGAAATCACCGCGCCCGGGATGCGGATGCCGGTGGCCGCCACCGCACCCACGGTGGGCAGCGATTCGACCCACGCGGACGGGCCACGGATGTCTCGCGAGGGTCAGGACAGCAGGGCCTTGACCAGGTCCAGTTGCCGGTCGGCGCGTTCGCTGTCCAGCTCCAGGCTGGCCTCGATGCGGTCGAGGTGGTCCACCATGCAGGCGACCGCCGCCTCGGCATCGCCGCCGCGGCACACGCGCAGGAACTCGGCATGCTCCCCGGAGGAGCAGTGCGCGTCGTTGGACGAGTGGTAGAGCATCGCGATGAGCGAGCTGCGCGCCACCATCTCCTGGACCAGCCGGGCCAGCGTGTGGTTGCCCGCCGCCTCGGCCAGCGCGACGTGGAAGTCGCCCAGCAGCTTTTCCTGCACGCTGCCGGTGGCGGGGCCGGCCTTGAGCGCCGTGCGCTCGAAGCGGATGTGCTGCTCCAGCAACTGGTAGTCGGCCCGCTTCGCACGGGCCACGAACAGCCGCACGACCTCGCTCTCCAGGATGCGGCGCACGGCGAAGACCTCGCGCGCCTCCTGCACGCTGGGCCGGCTCACGAACGAGCCCTTGTCGGGAATGGTCTCGATCAGCCGGTCCTTGGCCAGCATGACCAGCGCGGCGCGCACCTTGGTGCGGCTCACGGAGTAGATGCGCCCCAGCGCTTCCTCGCGCAGCCAGGTGCCGGGTGGCAGGCGTTTCTCGACGATCGCGGTCGCCAGGTCGCGCGCGATGCCTTCGATGGAGACCTGCGCGGCCTCCGGGGCGGCGGGCGCGTCCGCGCGCTGCGCCGGTGCGGGGGGCCGGGGCGCACGCGCCTTGCGTGCCGGTGCGGGGGCGGCGGTGGATGCGCGGTGGGGCGTGGGCGGGGAGGCTGGAGCGGGAACAGGAGTCTGGGCGGCGCGGGGCATGGCGGGATTGTCGCGGCAAGCGGTGGCTGCCCGCGCAAAGGCACCGCCGCGGGGCGCATCGGCCGCGGCCCCGCCGCGATCAGGCGCGCCGCAGTGCCGGCGCGGCAGCGGGCGCCGCGACCGCGGGAGCCGCGCCCAGCGCGAAGTCCGCCAGCGCCCCGGCCATGGCCTTGGGCAGCGGCCGGGCCAGCTCGCCGTGCTTGCTGGTGGCCAGGCGCAGCGTCACCAGCGATTCGACCAGCGTGGTGGCGGCGGCCACGCCGTCGATCACCGGCACGCCCAGCACGCCGCCGATGTGCTCGCACAGGTCGGCCATGCCGGCGCAGCCCAGCACGATGGTGTCGCAGCCGTCCTCGGCCAGCGCGCGCCGGCACTCTTGCGTGATGCGTTCGCGGGCGCCGGAGCCGGGCACCTCCAGTTCCAGCACCGGCAGCTCGCAGGCGCGCACGTTGGCGCAGAAACGCTCCATGCCGTAGATCTCGGCCAGGTGCCAGGCCTGCCCCATGGTGCGGCCCAGCGTGGTCACCACCGAGAAGCGCGATCCCACCATGCTCGCCAGGTGCATCGCGGCCTCGGCGATGCCCACCACCGGGCCGCGTGCCAGCTCGCGCGCGGCCTTCAGGCCGGGGTCGCCGAAGCAGGCGATCACGTAGCCATCGACGCCGCCCTCCTCGCCGCGGGCGATCTCCTGCAGCAGGCCGGGCACGGCCAGCGCCTCGTCGTAGTGGCTCTCGATGGATGCCGGGCCCATGGCGGGGCTGACGGCGATGACCTCGGTGCCCGGCCGCGCCACGGCGCGCGCGCAGGCCCCGATCTTCTCGGTCATGCTCCAGGTGGTGTTGGGATTGATGATCTTGATACGCATGGGCGTTGCCCGTTCCTTCTTCGGTTTCAGTTCTGCTTGCGGTTCAGTGCGAGGTAGATGACCAGCCCCAGGCCCATGCCGATGAACCAGGCATAGTTGGCGGCGCCGCGCCAGCTCGGCACGACCACGCACAGGATGGGCACCAGCGCGGCGGGCACCATGGTCATCACGGCGCGGGGGTTGTAGCCGCCCCGGTACCAGTAGCGCCCCTCGGGCTGCATGGTGTAGAGGTCATCGACCGCCACCTGTTGGCGGCGCACGAAGTAGTAGTCGGCGATCAGGATGCCGAACAGCGGGCCGATGAACGAGCCCAGGATGTCCAGCGTGTAGTGGATGACCTGCGGGTTGTTGTAGAGGTTCCAGGGCGTGATGAAGATCGAGCCCACGGCGGCGATCATGCCGCCCGTGCGCCAGCTGATGTGCTGCGGCGCCACGTTGGAGAAGTCGAACGCCGGCGACACGAAGTTGGCCACGATGTTGATGCCCACGGTGGCGATCATGAAGGTGAGCGCGCCCAGCACCACGGCGGTGGTGGAGTCGATGCGGCCCACGGTGTGGACCGGGTCGGTGATGAGTTCGCCGAACACGGGCAGCGTGGCGGCGGTGGTGACCACGGTGAGCAGCGAGAAGAACACGAAGTTGACCGGCAGGCCCCAGAAATTGCCCTTCTTCACCGCGTCGAAGCTCTTACCGTAGCGGGAGAAGTCGCCGAAGTTGAGCATCGGGCCGCTGAAGTAGCTCACCACCAGCGCGATGGCCGAGAGCATCACCGGCACCGCGTCCCAGCCCTGGAAGCGCACGCCGCCCAGGTTCAGGTTGATGTTCTTCCAGCCGGCCTTCCAGACCAGCCAGCCGCAGAGGATGGCCATCACCACATAGACGCCCGGGCCGGCCCAGTCGATGAAGCGGCGGATGGCCTCCATGCCGTGCCAGAACACCAGCGCCTGCAGCACCCACATGACCATGAACGACACCCAGCCCAGCGTGGACAGGCCCGCGAAGCCGTGCCGCGTGACATCGGCATAGGCGTCGAGCGAGGGGTAGAAATGCAGCGCCAGGATCATGAAGGCGCTGGAGGCCAGGTAGGTCTGGATGCCGTACCAGGCCACCGCGATCAGCCCGCGGATGATGGCCGGGATGTTGGCGCCCAGCACGCCGAACGAGGCGCGGCAGATCACGGGGTAGGGCACGCCCGTCACCTGGCTGGGCTTGGCCACCAGGTTGCAGAAGATCTGCACGATGACGATGCCGATCAGCAGCGCGGCCAGCACGTGCCAGCTGGACAGCCCCAGCGCGAACAGGCTGCCGGCGGTGACATAGCCGCCCACGCTGTGCACGTCGGACATCCAGAACGCGAAGATGTTGTACTGGCCCCAGGTCTGTTTCCTGAGCGGGGCGAGGTCCTCGTTGGTGAGGCGCGGGTCGTAGCCGGGCTTGATGAGCGCATTGCCGGCGTGGGGCGAGGCCGGGGCGGCGGGCGCAGGCGTGGACGTGGACGTGGACGTGGACGTGGCGGGCTGGGCGATCGCGGCGTGGCCTGCGGTGCCCGCCGGGCTGGTGGCGGATTGCATGGGGCTGTCTCCTTGTGTTGGCTTCCCAGAATGCATGCGAATTTGTATACAAAAAATGGATGCATTCAAAGGCCAGGAGCGCCCGTGCGGCTCGGTGCTTACCCGCTTGCCAACGGGCGGTGCAAGGTGCAGGAGACAGGCGGGGCGTTCAGTCCGCCGCGGGCCGGGCCGCCGCGGACAGGGGGGCGAGCGATTCGCGCAGCCGGTCGCGCACCAGGGGCTGGTCCGGGTCGAGCGCGTCCTCCACGTGGCCGATGTGCGCCAGCATGCGCTCCCGGGCCAGGGCGGTGTCGCCGGATTCCAGTGCCTCGACGATGGCCGCGTGTTCCGCGCAGGACTGGCTGGCGCCGTGCTGCGACTGGTAGAGCGACGCGGCCAGCGTGGTGCGGGCCGTGAGGTCGCGCAGCAGGTCGCTGAGCGTGCGGTGGCCCAGCGCCTCGGCCAGGCAGACGTGGAAATCGGCCAGCAGGAAGGCGCGCGTCGCGGCATCCGCGCCTTCGATCGCGCGCCGCTCCTCGTCGATGTGCGCGCGCAGGCGCGGCACCACGGTCTGCTGCAGCGGCCGGCCGGCGTCGGCCAGGATGCCGGATTCGATGATGCGGCGCGCGGAGAAGGCGTCGCGCGCATCCTCCACCGACGGCTCCACCACGTACCAGCCGCGCCGCGCGCGCACCTCGACGAAACCGCGGGCCTGCAGTTGCATCAGCGCTTCCCGCACCATGGTGCGGCTGACGCCGAACAGGTCGGCCAGGTCCTGCTCGCCCAGCCGTTCGCCGGGCGCCAGCTTCTGCGCCAGGATGGATTCGACGACCTGCTGTGCGATCTGGCTCTGGCTGATGCCCATCGGTGCCGTCGGGGGAGGCCGTCCGCGCTCAGCGCGGCAGGGCCAGTGCGTGGGACTCCGGCGCGGAGCGCTCGTCGAGCGTGAAGCCCGCCACGGTGCGCGACAGGTTGTGCGCCTGGTCGTTGAGCACGCCGGAGGCGGCGGTGGATTCCTCCACCAGCGCCGCGTTCTGCTGCGTGGCGCGGTCCATCTCGGCCACGGCCTGGTTGATCTGCGCGATGCCCGAGCTCTGCTCGGCCATGGAGCCGTTGATCTCGCCGATGATCTGCGTGACGCGCTGGATGCCGTCCACGATCTCGCCCATGGTCTCGCCGGCCGCGCGCACACGCTCGGTTCCGGTGAGCACGCTGGCGCCCGAGGCGTCGATCAGCGACTTGATTTCCTTGGCGGCCTCCGCGCTGCGCTGCGCCAGGCTGCGCACCTCGCCGGCCACGACGGCGAAGCCGCGGCCCTGCTCGCCCGCGCGGGCGGCCTCCACGGCCGCGTTCAGCGCCAGGATGTTGGTCTGGAATGCGATGGAGTCGATCACGCCGATGATCTCGCCGATCTTGGACGAGGCCTTGGAGATGTCGTCCATGGTGTGGACGGCGCTGGCCACCACCTCGCCGCCCTTGAGGGCGGAGGCGCTCGCCGAGTTCGCCAGGCGCGTGGCCTGCGCGGCGGATTCGGCCGACTGCTGCAGGGTGACGGTGAGCTGCGACAGCGACGCGGAGGTTTCCTGCAGCGCGCTCGCCGAGCCCTCGGTGCGGTTGGAGAGGTCCTGGTTGCCGGCACGGATCTCGTCCGTGGCCGTCTTCATCGATTCCACGCCGTGGCGCACATCCTTGAGCACCGTGCCGATCTGTTCGACGAAGGCATTGAACGAGGAGGCGATCTGGGCGACCTCGTCGCGGCCGGACACGGGCAGGCGCTGGGTCAGGTCGCCGCCGCCGGAGCCGATGCGGTCCATGGCGTCGCGCACCTGCGAGAGGCGGCGGAAGGAGGTGGCGGTGAGCAGGGCGGCGACGCCGGCCGCGGCCAGGGCCAGCAGCACGATCGCGACGGCCAGGGTGTGCAGCACGCTGCGCAGGCCGGCCGTGGCCTCGGCCTTGTCCAGCGCCACCACGAGCGTCCAGTCCGTGCCGTGCACGGGGCGGCCCTTGAGCAGCTTGTCGGCGCCGTCCATCTCGACCTCGAGCGGCTTGTCCGACGTGGCGATGGACCCCATGGTGGCCGGCGTCAGCACGGCGGAAATCTCGGTGACCGGCTTGAGCGCCAGCTTGGCGTCGGCATGCGCGATGACCTGCCCGTCGCTGTTGACCACGAAACCGAAGCTGCCGGGCGTGGGGCGGATGGCCGCAACCACCTCGCGCACGCCGTCGAGCGGCACCGCGCCGCTCAGCACACCCTCGAGCTTGCCGGCGCGCAGCATCGGCGCCACGAACGCCACGTAGGGCACGCCGGTGGTCGAGTCGCCGTAGGGCTTGGTGACGGCCAGCTTGCCGGCCTGCACCGCGGTCTTGTACCAGGGGCGTGCCGTGGGGTCGTAGCCCGGGGCGGTCTTGGTGGTGGAGAAGAAGGTCTTGTCTTCCCAGCCCACGGTGGTGATGGGGAAGCCGTTGGCCTTGCCCATCAGCGGCACGTAGCCCTGCGGGTCGCCGTGCTCGATGGCCGCCGCCGTCGCCTCCACGGCGGTGCCCTTGGAGGCCACCCACTGGTCCACCGCCATGGCGTTGCCGGCGGCGATCGCGTTCAGGTCCTGCTCGATGGTCTCGAACGTGCTCGCCCGGGTGATGGTGTACGTGGCGGCCCCGGTGACCGCCAGCGCGCACACGACCGTGGCGGTGCTGATGAAAAGGATCTTGGAGCGCAGTGTCTGGAGCATGGGGGAAACCTTCGGACGGGGAAAGCGCCTTGATTACACCGCATAAGGTTTCTTTTGTTTACGTAAAACGCGTTGCTGTTGCAAAAAAGCGGCCCGGCAGTTCAGGCCACGGGAGGCACATCCTGGCCGTCGAGCACGGCCCGGGCGCGCTCCCGGTCGATATCGCCTTCCCACGCGGCAATCGCCACGGTGGCTACGCAATTGCCCACGAGATTGCCCAGCGCGCGGGCGATGCCCATGAACCAGTCCACCGAGAGCACCAGTACCAGGCCGATGGCCGGAATGGCCGGGATCGCGTGCAGCGTGGCGGCCAGCACCACGATGGCCGAGCCCGGCACGCCGTGCGCGCCCTTGGAGGTGACGAGCGAGATCGCGAGGATGGTCAGCAGGTCGGCCATGCTGATCGGCGTGTTGGTCGCCTGGGCGATGAACACGGCCGCGAGCGTGATGTAGATGGAGAACGCGTCCAGGTTGAACGAGTAGCCGGTGGGGATCACCAGGCCCACGGTGGAGTCGCGCACGCCCATGTGCTTGAGCTTGGCCATGATCTGCGGCAGCACGCTGTCGGACGAGGTGGTGGCGAACACCACGGCCAGCTCTTCGCGCAGGTAGCGCAGCAGCTTGAACAGGCTGAAGCCCGAGACGCGCATGATGAGCCCGAGCACGACCACCACGAACAGCGCCACGGCGATGTAGAACAGCCCCACCAGCATGCCGAGCTGCTTGAGCGAGCCGATGCCGTACTTGCCCACGGTGAAGGCGATGGCGCCCAGCACGCCGAGCGGCGCGAGCTGGATGATGAGGCCCATGGCGCGGAACAGCACCACCGAGAAATCCTCGATGAGCCCGGCCACGCGTGCGCCACGTTCGCCCACCAGCGCCAGCGCGCAGCCGAAGATGATCGAGAACAACAGCACCTGCAGCACGTCGCCGCTGGAGAAGGCGCTCACCGCCGTGGCGGGAATGAGCTTGAGCGCGAAATCGCTGAAGCCGCCGCCCGAAAGCTTGCTGGCGTTGTCCGTGTAGGCACTCAGCGCCGAGGCGTCCAGCCCGCGCGGGTCCACGTTCATGCCCACGCCGGGCTCGAACACGAAGGCGAGAACGAGGCCCAGCGCCAGCGCGATGGTGGTGACCACCTCGAAGTAGATCAGCGCCTTGACGCCCACGCGGCCCACGCGCTTCAGGTCCCCCGTGCCGGCGATGCCGTGCACCACGACGCAGAACACCACCAGCGGGATCAGCATCTTGATGAGCTTGATGAAGCCGTCGCCCAGGGGTTTGAGCTGCACGGCCCACTGGGGCCACAGAAGCCCCACGGCGACGCCGGCCACGAGGGCCAGCACGACACGGCCGAACAGGGTGCGGAAAAGGAAATGCATGGAAAACCCCCGAGGATGGGCGCGATGTCTTGTGCGCCAATTTTGCATACAAAAAATGTAGACAGTAAATGGCCGGGCCGGATGCGGGTAATCCCTGGTTAGGAGTCACTCAGGTAAAAAAACGGTTGAGCCAACGGGGGTGGTTCGGGCACGCACCGGCTCGCGCGTCGGACCGCAGGAGCGGCGGCCTGCCTGCGGCTCAATGTATGCCGCATGCCGGTGTAGAGCGGATGACACAACCTTCAGGGGGCACCCATTCCCTGGAATTTGCAATAACCCTTCGCCTGACAGCCGCAAACTTGCGCCGAAGCACTCCACGCGGCTTTTTCAACTGCGGGACATTCCAGGTGTGATGCGCTCACGGTTGGGCTGGCCTGTGGCAAGTGCGTTGATGGAGCGGTGGTTCAATGGAGCGCCACTCCGGATGCCCAGGAAATGAAGTTCAGTGAGCCCCCGTACCGGCTTAGCCAGCTTCCTTCGGCCCATCTTGATGACACCACGGTCACCATGCAATGGGCGCTTGGTTTTGCCAGGGTGCGTGCAGCGATGGACCGAAACGCCCATTTCCGCGAATGGAGCGAGAAAAACCAGAAGGGCGGCGACTTCATGGTGTTGTCCAATGTGCACAGGGTGCGATTGCCGTCCCCTGTAAAAATGGAGTGGCGAATTGATGGTTGAATTATGAATAGAAAACGGCTGGTGAAATGGGCCCCCGTTGCGGTGTCGTTGCTGATCGTGGTCGGGTATTCCGCAATCCCAAGGTACGATCGCAGCCACTATAGCCCGCGGCATGTGTACCGGCTCGATTATTACGAAGCCTCATGGCTGCAGCGGCTCATGCACTGGGATATGAAATATCCCCATGTGATCCGCTTGTATCGCATCGAACCAGAAACCCTGTTGGGCGAAAGCGACGTCGTGGATCTCTGGCTTAATGGCGAAATCTACTGGTGGCTGAATCCGCCAGTAAATGCGGTGCAGGTCGGGCGAGATGTGGTGTTCGAGAACGTGCCTCCCGAATGCACGGACTGTCCGCGGCTGCCCGACTCCGCTGTCATGCCCTGACCAAAACCCGTCCCTGTCAACCCAGCAGATCGTGCAGCGCCCGCGCGACCACCTTGGTGGCGCGGCGCAGGTCCTCGAGCTCCACACGCTCGTCCGCGCGCTTGGCGTGCGATTCGAGCACCGTACGTGGCCCCGCGCCATAGATCACGCCGGGAATGCCGCGCTCCACGTAGAGCCGCACATCGGTGTAGAGCGGCGTGCCCACCGCGGGCGGGCGCTCGCCGAACACGGCCTCGGCATGGCGCTGGATCGCGTCCACCAGCGGGCGGTTGCCTTCCAGCGGCGTCATCGCGTTGGCGAGCAGCAGGCGGCGCACTTCCACGCGGATGCCTTCGCAGCCGGCGGCGGCCTCGTCGATCACGCGGCGGATGGTGGCTTCCACCTCCACGGGGTTCTCTTCCGGGATCATG
>NZ_FNEY01000057.1 GCF_900100305.1 Paracidovorax citrulli
GCCAGCTCGTCGGGCGTGGCGCTGTGCGGTGGCAGCAACCTGCCCACCGCTCTGTCTTTGAATGCTTGTCCGTATCGTGCCAACTGGCTTCTCGCTCTTCGCCCCCGGGGTGAAACACACGGCAGCGGGCCGGCGCCTGAAGGCACCTGCAAGGCTGTGCATTTGTGGACGATGCGCTGCGCGCACCGGCCCGCTTGCCGTGGACAACGCTTCGCGTTGCCCACCACGCAGACCTTCGACCACAACTACACAGCCTCCTACTACCTTCATGAACTCCGAACACCGGAGTCCTATCGAGGCGACAACTATTCTGACGCGGGGGGGTGCCTCGGCGCCTCCCTCGGCCGCCCACACCATCGAACGCCTGCCAGCCCTCCGCCACCGCGCTGCCCCACACCCAGTACTGCGCGCGCCACACCAAGTGATCGTTACGGCCGCTCATTTTCTCGGGCAACCCGTTGGGCTGCAGGTGGACGTAGTATATGCGCGCCCTAGGCTGCGGCTTATCGTCGGCCGGATGCTTGTGCACGCTGTGCGAACTGCTCACGCTGCGCACCTCGCAACGATAGGTTGTTTCAGCAAAACCGATTGAAATCCGTCATATTAACAATCAACAGGCTACAGATTTTTTGCAATAAATTCACTTCTTTCTATAAACTTGATATATATAATCTGCATCATCAACAGCATTTATTCTCAAGGAAGAGCGGATTCTTATTACCCAGTCCATGGACTCATTAAATATATAAATTAAACCACTACTGTAGTTGCATGCCCTGTTGGCATCGAGGAAATAGTCCGTTATGTCCTTGGATGTAGCGCAAAACATATCATGAGGAACTCTTTTATTATTTCGCCCGCCTTCAATCCAAATTACTCGACCTGTCTCGTGGAAGAATGGTGCTTTTAATATTTCTCTATTTGTGCTAATGATCTCCAAATCCTCTCCGGGATCATAGGGGCCTGCGTAAGAGAATTGCCATATCTTCTTCTCTGAAAATCGTCTTTTTTGCTTGTCGAAATATTCTTTCTTATAAGCATGATGGGTGCGAAATATTTTATAAATAAATATCCGATGTATTCGACGAGAAATATCCGAATTGATCTTTTCGCCGGGTATGGTTGTGTTGATCATTTAGTCCTCGAAAATATATGCCCTTGGTCGCGCCCGCTCTGGTCTTTCCATTTGATGTGTGGAAGATCGTTGCCTACATCTGTCTCCCCGCGCTGCCATCTTTCTTTGGCAGATAAACGATCTCCACTTCGATTGGTGCCCGGCTGCGGTTTATGCACCTGATATCCCTTTGAATAGTCTCCATCATCGGAGTACATTTTTCTGCGATCCATACCCCCGCGAGCCTCTTGAAGTAATGCCTTGGCTTCTGCTGCCGTGCTAACTCGTATATCCCCTTTACCTCCTTGCCGAATAGCTTCGACAGCCTTTTGCCAAGCAGATGTACCAGGGCGCACCAAGGGAAGACTGCTGGCAGTTTCGTGAGGTGTTTGGCTCATCCGGCATACAGGATTCCATCCAAGCGGATCAATCCAAGAAACCGGATTCGGCGCATATTGGTGCAGATTCACCCCACCCGCCAGCCCGATCGGGTCCGGCGTCGTGAACGCCCCCACGTCCGGGCCGTAGTACCGGAACGTGTTGTAGTGCAGCCCCGTCTCCCGGTCCAGGTACTGCCCCTGCATACGCAGGTTCTGAGGCATCGGCGCGGCGCTGTTGTCCGGTCGCTGGCCCGTTTCGTGCCTCGGTGCCTCCACCGGCCGCCCCACACCATCGAACGCCTGCCATTCCTCCGCCACCGCGCTGCCCCACACCCGGTACTGCGCCCGCCACGCCAAGTGACCGTCGCGGTCACTCATTTCCTCGGGCAGGCCGTTGGGCTGCAGATGGAAATAGTAGATGCGGGCCGAAGGCTGCGACGAGTCGTTGGCCGGAGGCGGCTCTCTGTCCGGCGGTTCAGGCTTCGCGCCCTGCGCCGATGTCTCCCGCGCTCCGAGTGCAGCCAACCAGCGCGCCGTCGCCCCCACCGGCCCCGCCACCGCATGGTGCGCATCGCTCGCGTCCCCATTGGTGAGCGGGACGGAACGGACCTTGCCCGTGGCCGGATCACCTCGCGGGTCCTCCCTCCCAGCGCCAGCACCGCGACCGGATGCTCCGGCTCCAATGGACCGGCACCATCGATGCGCGCCAGCGGCCGGTAGCTGGCCGGTTCGTACACATAGGTGCTGGTCTGCGCGCCGCGGCTCTCCTGCAGCAGCCGCAGGCCTTCCCATACGAACCGCGTCTGGCCGAAATCGTCCTCCTTGGCGATCCGCCGGCCCAGGGCGTCGTAACGGTAGCGGAAGACCTGCCGGAGGGGTTCGCCATCGCGGCCGGCACGGATCACCGCCGCGTGCGTCATGCGGTGCTGCGCGTATTAGCGTAAGTGCCGCTAAGGTATGCGCTACGACGCCCTTTTTTCCGAATGTAATTTATCAATACCCAATATTCGGAAAATTATTCTATGTTTATTTGAAATTCAATTCAACTTATTATTAATACTTTAAATTCTTTTCTGTCTTCCTTCTCATTTTTCCAAAAAACGCTGTAAGACTCAAACATTTTGATGATTTTTTGGGAGGCATCTGCATTTTCTTTTAACGCCTTCTTCGAGTTCTTTATATTTATTTGTATTTTTTTTTCTTTTATCCAACTTAAATCACGCATGCATTCATCAACTGCATCCATATTTTCCCCAAAATAACTTGGGAAAGAAAATTCATTCCTCATGGTACGAAGGAAAAAATTCCTATTCAAACATTTGAGCAGATCAATTGTCACCTCAATTTTTTCCATTTGATTTTCCAAAAAATCCTTTTCCACCTTCGATGCGAGAATTATCTAATCAACGACCTCGCCAATTTCTACCATCGAAAAGAGGCAAATATTGCGAGTCACTTATTTAAATCTTTCGAATGATCGATAGTGATCATTGGTATAATATACACGATTATCACTACCGATCACAACACGACGTTTCCCTCTGTCTGCGCCATTTGCGCGCTGAGCAGGGGTAGGGGGTGTATTGTAATCGTGCTCCGTATAGGTAATTGACTTTCCATCACGTCTCCTCGGAAGAACTCCGTCACTATTCTCAAATACCTTGGCATTTCCTTTATTACTTTTATTTTTTTCGATGATCTTGTTGATTCTTCTTGTTTTGGATTGACCAAATTTCCCAAAACGACACAAACCTAATGGATCGGCCCAATAAATAGGGTTTGGTGCATATTGATAAAGATTTACACCCCCAGCCAACCCAATCGGGTCCTGGCTGATGAATCGCCCGATATCGGGATCATAATAACGGAAGGTGTTGTAGTGCAGCCCCGTTTCCCGATCAAGGTACTGCCCCTGCATGCGGAGGTTTTGCGCAATAGGCGCCGCCCCCGCCAGGGTCCGGATAACGGCTTCTCCGGCAGTCGCATCCACTGCCCGCCCCGCATCGAACGTTTGCCACTCCTCGGTAACGGCACTGCCCCATATGCGGTATTGCGCACGCCACACCAGATGGCCGTCGCGATCGCTCATCTCTTCGGGCAATCCATTGGGCTGCAGGTGGAAGTAGTAGATGCGCGCGGACGGCGCAGATGCGGAGGCGGTCTGTTGTGCCAAGTCTGGCTCTGGCATCCGCACGCTGGTCGACTTCTCTGCCGTTCCCTTGCGCTCCGCCTCCAGCTCAGCCAGATAGCGCGCCGTCGCTCCCACCGGCCCAGCCACCGCATGGTGCGCATCGCTCGCGTCCCCATTGGTGACCGGGACGGAACGGACCTTGCCCGCGGCCGGATCACCTCGCGGGTCCTCCCCCGCCAGCGCCAGCACGGAGACCGGATGCTCCGGCTCCAACAGGCCGGCACCATCGATGCGCGCCAGCGGCCGGTAGCTGGCCGGTTCGTACACATAGGTACTGGTCTGCGCACCGCGGCTCTCCTGCAGCAGCCGCAGGCCTTCCCACACGAACCGTGTCGCGCCGAAATCGTCCTCCTTGGCGATCCGCCGGCCCAGGGGGTCGTACCGGTAGCGGAAGACCTGCCGGAGGGGTTCGCCATCACGGCCCGCGCGGATCACCGAGGCATGGGTCATGCGGTGCAGCGCGTCGTAGCGGCAATGCAGTTCGGTGTGCGCACCGATGCGCTTGCGCACCAGCCGGCCGAAGCCGTCGTAGTCGTAGCGCTTGTCCTGCAGCACCTTCACCCGGTTGTGGCGCACCCAGCCCCGGCTGCCCTCGGCGCCTTGCGGCACGGGCGCGTCGAGCCTGTTGCCGGCCGGGTCGTAATGGAAGACCTCGTGCAGCGCCTGCTGCAGGGCCGGAGACGCACCGCCCACGGCCCCTGCGGCCTGCAGCGTGGCGGACAGGACGTGGCCGGCCGGGTCATAGCGGTAGCGGGTCTCTCCATTGCGGCTATGTCGCGTGCGCACCAGTTCGCCCGAGGCGTCATAGTCCCATTGCTTGCGCAGCCCGTCCGACGGCATTCCCATGCCCGACGCGGCCGATGCATCCGGCATCTGTCCCGCCCAGTCCGCACCCACCCGCAGGCTCGCCGACTGCGTCCACTGCGCCCGCCGGCGGCCCAGCGGGTCGTAGGCCCAGCGGCTCGCCCAGCGCCCCTGCGTGCGCAGCACCTCGCGGTGCAGGTCGTCGCGCTCGATGTCGGCCACCACGACGCCGTCCAGGCTGATCTGGTGGACATGGCCGCTGCCGTAGTGCAGGTGGCGCAGCACGCGCCCGTCCGGCAGCTCGGTGGCGAGACGGTTGCCCAGCGGATCGTGCGTATGGCGTAAAACGATATGCGTGCCCGCATCGGCATCCCGCGCCGACTCCAGGTCCAGGTCTCCCAGCAGGCTGTAACCGAATTCCGCCGCCTGCACGGGCGACTGGCCTGCATCATCGAGCGTTTCCGCGCGCACCAGCCGGTTCATCCGGTCGTAGGCGAAGCGCTGCACGATGGTGTCTTGCGGAGACGATGCGCGCGTCACAGCCTGCACGCGCTTCTCGATCAGCCGGCCAATGGCATCGCGCTCATAGGCGCTCTGGATCGATGCGGCTGGCGCGTGGCCTGGTATCGCGTGCTCGGTCACATCGTCCTCGCCGGGATCTTCCCGCAGCGCCACCACGCGCCCCAGCGCATCGTGCGCGAACGATCGCCGGCTACCGTCAGGCCGCAATTCCTGCACCATCCGATTGGCCGTGTCGTAGGCAAAGCGGTACGTGGCGCCGTTCTCGCTGACGAGGCTCGCGAGGCGGTGCGCCCCGTCGTAGCCCAGGTGAATCGTAATGCCATCAGGCCGCTGCAATGCCAGCAGCTTGCCGTGGATGTCGTAGCGGTAGTGCGTGAGCCGGTTGCTCGAATCACCCGCTGAAACTAGCTGGTCTGCGCCGTCGTAAGTGTATCGTTCCGCTGTTCCGTCCGCCTGCGTCACGCTCAACAGGCGGCCCAATGCATCATGCACGTAGTGGGTGGTCTGCCCCAGCGCATCGATGTGCTTGCTCAGGAACCCGTTGGCGTCGTACTCGAAGCGCGTGGTCTTGCCCGAGCAATCGGTGTGGCGCACCAGCAGGGCGCGTTCGTCCCAGGCCCATTGCTGGCGTCCACCGTTCGCGTCGATGGTGACCACGGGCAGGCCGCGGGGGTCGTGCAGCGTGGATTCACGCCAGCGCGCCTCGTCCTCATCGCCCGGAATATGCGGGGGTGCGCCCGGGTCCAGCGGCGGTCCGAGCACCTCCGTGCGGTTGCCGCGGTCGTCGTAGGTGTAGTGCCAGCGGGTGCCGTCCACGGCGGTGGCCGCGCGCACGCGCTGCAGGCGTTCGTGCCAGTCCAGGCGGGCGGTCTGCCCCAGCGGGTCGGTGGCGCCGGTGAGGTTGCCCAGGCGGTCGTAGGTGAAGGTGAACCGGCTGCCGTCCGCACGCGTCCAGGCCAGCAGTTGCCACAGGTCGTTCCACTCCATGCGCTGCACCTGCCCCAGCGGATCCTCGATGCGCGTGACGTTCTGGTCCGCATCGTGGTCGAAGAGCTGCACCCGTCCGAGGTGGTCCGTGACGCGCGTGCGCCGATCGCCGGGCCGTTCGCCGGGCAGGTCGTATTCGAAGGTCCAGGCGGTGGCGGGCATGCCCGGGGCTGCGTCCTCCAGCCAGTGCTGCACCACGCGGCCTTCGGGCGCGGGCCGGTCCCACCGGTAGCGGGCCACCAGCCCGCTCGCGAAGGTCTGCGAGACAAGGGTGGTGCCCTCCCAGGTGAAACGCCGCACGCAGCGGCCCAGGCGATCGATGACCTGGGCGAGCTGGCCCTGGGCGTCGTAGCGGTATTCGACCAGCGTGCCGGCCGGGCCGCCCGCCGTGAGGTCCACGCGCACGAGACGCAACCCGCCGGCCTGCGCGTAGCGCAGCGCGAGCCGGTGGCCCGCGCTGTCGGTCACATGCCGCACCACGCCATCGGCATCGCGGTGGAAGTCGATGGTGTTGCCGTTGAAATCCGCCCATTGCTGCAGCCCCAGGCGTTCGCCATCGCTGCTGCCGGCGCGCTGGCCGAAGCAGTAGATCCAGCCCAGCGCAGGCATGCCGATGAAGTAGGCGCCGCCCTCCCCGCGGCTCAGTTGCACACCTTCCGGCACGCTGAACATCTGGGCACCGGGCGGCAGGTCGTCGAAGGGAATGTCGCGGCCGGCCTCGTCGATGAAGTGCGCCTTGCCGCCCTCGAAGACCAGCTCCACGCTGAAAGGCAGGCTCCAGCCCGTGCCCAGCGCACCCGTGCGCGCATCGCAGGATGCATAGGCGCGGCGCCATGCGATGGGCAGCGCCCCGGGCAGGCTGAAGTCGGTGTCGTCGTCGCCCAGCAGCACCTTGGCGCCGGTCACCACGTGCACCGGCTTGCCTTGCAGGAAATTACCGAGGGCTGTGCCTGCACTATCGCCAGCGCCGGTCGCGGCAGAGTGGCCACCGTCGAAGGACGGCAGGATCTCGCCCATTACCTTCGCGCCCACCACGCCGGAGAGCACGGCCATCCCGAAACATTTGACGCCGGCCTTCAGCGCGCCAGCGGCGCCGCCGAGGATGCCCGCCCAGAAGCGCGCCTTGCTGGCGAATTCGCGGTCGGACTGCGGCACTTCGCGCTCGCGGAAATTCGCGACAGGCACGGACTCGCCGCCGATGAAGACGTCCTCCGAGCCCTTGCTGATCTTGGCCTCGCAGTCCACGCAGTCGCCTTCACGCGCGGCGCGGTAGCTGTCGATGAAAACGTTCTCGCTGCCGAAGATGACCAGGCTGGTGGGCATGCTGTGCTTGTCGCATGTGGCCACATCCAGTCCGGTGCGGATCGCCGGCTTGCCGTTGATGAAAACCGTGGTCGATCCGGTCGCTGTGAGCGTGCCGCAGTCGGAAGTAAAACTTCGCCCGAAGGCCTCGCCGAACGACTGAACGAAGTCGCCCACCAGCGAGAACGCATGCGCCACCACGAACGACGCCACGGCCACACCGATGCCGATCGCGATCCCTGCGGCCGTGCCGAGGCCCGGGCAGGCGATCGTCCCCACCACGGCGCCGATCGCCACCGCGGCCCCGAATTCGATGCCGACCGCCGCGGCCGCGCCGGCAGCGTGCCCCTCGCGTGCATAGGTATGGGCGATCGGATCGTGCAGTCGGGCGGCCTTGGGCATGACGTGGTGCGTCTAAAGCTGATGTGAGATGAGATATAGACCGGCGGCCTCACGCGCGCAGGCGCAGCGTGTGCAGGACCGAGGCCCAGTGGGCGACGTGCTCCTCCTTCCAGGGACCGGCGTAAGTGCCGGTCACGACCAGTGCGCGACGCCCGGGCATCTCCGCGAGCACGATCTTCTGGTGGATCGGATGGCCCTGCTTCGTGTAAGTAACGTAGGCGCCCGCAGCATTGGGCGCTCCACCAGCGGCGGATGCAGATGCCGATGTTGGCTGCGTACCCGCTGGCGCATTCAAAGGCAGGTGGGTCGTGCCGAACTCCAGCTCCTTGAACTGCTTGCCCGACGTGGACAACGCCTTGACCTGCTCGCGCAGCAGTTGTTCGACGCTTCCACCCTCGTCGAAGTAGTCTCGCGTGATAACCACGCTGAAAGGCAGCGCGGGATCGCCGAAGACCAGCACGTTCACGCTGCGGTCGATGAAGCTGCCCTCGGGCAGGTCGAAGGTGGCTTCCTGGATGTGGTACTGCATGGGTCGTTCCGCGGCCAAGGCCGCGAGAGGGTCAGTTGATGTTGACGGGCTTGCCCAGCACGGTGAGCACGTCCTTGAGCTCGATGAGCCCGTTCTTTCCGCGGATCTCCACCTTGCCGTCGCTGGTGAGCGTGATGGAGGCGCCCTCGCCCGCCGTGAGCGTGATCGTCGCGCCCGCCTGCAGGCGGATGTGCTGGCCGGCCTTGACGAGCACCGAGTCCTCGGTGGCCTGCAGGTTGACGTTCTGCTGGCCCACGACGGTGGCGGTGTCCGTGCGCGAGGCCAGGGTCGCGTTCTGCTCGGCGGTGAGGTTGAGGTTGCCCGTCTGCGCATCGGTGGCGATGTCGCCCGCGCCCACCGTGGTGCGCTGCCCGCCTTCGGAGACGTGCGTCAGCATGCCGGCCTTGGCGAGCTGCGTGAGCTGCGCGCCGCTGGAAACCGTGATGTGCTGCGTGGCGTGCATCGACGCGCTCTGGCCGGAGCTGATGACGATCGGCTTGGGGCTGACCATCGTGTGGCCCTGCGGGCTCACGATGGAGACGATGGGCTGCGTGATGTCGCGCGAGAGTTCGCGCAGCGCCTGCGACTGCGGCATGGCCGGATCGGTGTCGGACGGCAGGGCCGCTTCCGGCGCACCGCCGCCACCACCCTGGAAGGCCGAGAGCGCCGCCGCGGCCTTGGACAGCGATGCCGATGCCGCCTGCGCGCCGGTCATGGCCGCGATGCCCGCGCCCAGTTCCATCATGTGCGAGGTCTTGAGCGAGTTGAGTGCGCCGAGGTTCGCGTCCAGCGTCTGCGCCGCCTGGCTGGCCTGCTGCATGAGCGATGCCGTGCCGGCCAGGCCCGCGCCCAGCTGGTCGAAGCCGTCCGGGTTGAAGTTGGCCGCCATGGACGTGAAGTCCTGCGGATAGGTGGTGATGAGCAGGCCCTTGTCCGCGCGGATCGAGCCCCACAGGTCCGTGCGCAGCTCGAAGCCATACCCCCGCTGCGACCCCGTGCCCTGGTG
>NZ_FNEY01000049.1 GCF_900100305.1 Paracidovorax citrulli
GCCACGGCCGGCGGCAAGAACGTGGCGCCGCGGGTGGCGGCGAAGCTCGATGTCGCGCAGATCAGCGACATCACCAGGGTGGACGGCCCGGACACGTTCGAGCGCCCGATCTACGCGGGCAACGCGATCGCCACGGTGCAAAGCAGCGACAGCGTGAAGGTGATCACGGTGCGCACCACGGGCTTCGACGCCGCGGCGGCGACGGGCGGCTCGGCGGCGGTGGAGAAGGCCGATGCGGCCGCGGACAGCGGCAAGAGCCAGTTCGTGGGCCGCGAGGTCACCAAGAGCGACCGGCCCGAGCTCACGGCGGCCAAGATCATCGTCTCGGGCGGCCGGGCGCTGGGCAGCGCGGAGAAGTTCAACGAGGTGATGACGCCGCTGGCGGACAAGCTGGGCGCGGCGATCGGCGCGAGCCGCGCGGCGGTGGATGCGGGCTATGCACCGAACGACCTGCAGGTGGGGCAGACGGGCAAGATCGTGGCGCCGCAGCTCTACATCGCGGCGGGCATCTCGGGCGCGATCCAGCATCTGGCGGGCATGAAGGATTCCAAGGTGATCGTGGCGATCAACAAGGACGCCGAGGCGCCGATCTTCAGCGTGGCCGACTACGGGCTGGAGGCGGACCTGTTCACCGCCGTGCCCGAACTCGTGAAGTCCCTCTGACCCTGGCGGCCCCGACGGAGCCGCAGGCTGCCGGCAGGGCCCCCACGAGGGCATCGCATGCGGTGCCCTTTTTTTTGCCCGGCCCGTCCGGTCCGCGGCCGTTTTCATCGATTCCGGAGACATTCCCATGAGCTACACCGCCCCCGTCAAGGACATGCTGTTCGCCATCGAGCACCTCGCGGGCATCGCGCAGGTCGCCGCGCTGCCGGGCTTCGAGGAGGCCGGCCTGGACACGGCGCAGGCGGTGCTGGAGGAATGCGCGCGCTTCAACGAGGGCGTGGTGGCGCCGCTCAACGTGGCGGGCGACCGCAACCCGTCGTCCTGGAAGGACGGCCAGGTGACGACCACGCCGGGCTTCAAGGACGCGTTCCGGCAGTTCGCGGAGGGCGGCTGGCAGGGCCTGCAGCACCCGGTGGACTTCGGCGGCCAGGGCCTGCCCAAGACCATCGGCGCGGCCTGCGCGGAGATGCTCAACAGCGCCAACATGAGCTTCGCGCTGTGCCCGCTGCTGACCGACGGCGCCATCGAGGCGCTGATCACCGCCGGCAGCGACGCACTCAAGACCACCTACCTGGAAAAGCTGGTGACGGGCGAGTGGACCGGCACCATGAACCTGACCGAGCCGCAGGCCGGCTCGGACCTGGCCCTGGTGCGCACGCGCGCCGAGCCGCAGGGCGATGGCACCTACAAGGTCTTCGGCACGAAGATCTTCATCACCTACGGCGAGCACGACATGGCGGAGAACATCGTGCACCTGGTGCTGGCCCGCGTGGCCGGCGCGCCGGAGGGCGTGAAGGGCATCAGCCTGTTCGTGGTGCCGAAGTTCCTGGTGAACGCCGACGGATCCCTGGGGGCGCGCAACGATGTGCAGTGCGTCTCCATCGAGCACAAGCTCGGCATCAAGGCCTCTCCGACGGCGGTGCTGCAGTTCGGCGACGCGGGCGGGGCGGTGGGCTACCTCGTCGGCGAGGAGAACCGCGGGCTGGAATACATGTTCATCATGATGAACGCGGCACGCTACGCCGTGGGCCTGCAGGGCATCGCGGTGGCCGAGCGCGCCTACCAGCAGGCCGTGCAGTACGCGCGCGACCGCGTGCAGAGCCGCCCCGTGGACGGCAGCCTGCCGGGCAGCGCGCCCATCATCCACCACCCCGACGTGCGCCGCATGCTCATGACCATGCGCGCGCTCACCGAAGGCTGCCGCGCCATGGCCAGCGTGGCCGCCGCGGCCTACGACGCCGCGCACCACCATCCCGATGCGGAAGTGCGCAAACAGAACCAGGCGTTCTACGAATTCATGGTGCCGCTTGTGAAGGGCTACAGCACCGAGATGAGCCTGGAAGTGACCAGCCTGGGCGTGCAGGTGCACGGCGGCATGGGCTTCATCGAGGAGACGGGCGCGGCGCAGCACTACCGCGACGCGCGCATCCTGCCGATCTACGAAGGCACCACGGCCATCCAGGCCAACGACCTCGTGGGCCGCAAGACGGCGCGCGACGGTGCGGCCACGGCGCTCGGCGTCGCCGTGCAGGCCCGCGCAACGGCCGACGAACTGCGCGCGGCCGGTACGCCCGAAGCCGGGGCCGTGGCGAAGCGACTGGCCGAGGCCTGTGATGCCTTCGAGGAAGTGGCGCGCTTCATCGCGTCGAACACCAAGTCCGACCCCAACGCCGCCTTCGCGGGCAGCGTGCCCTACCTGATGCTGGCCGGCAACCTGGTCGCGGGCTGGCAGATGGGCCGCGCGCTGCTCAAGGCCCGGGCGCTGCTCGCGGAGGGGCAGGGCGACGCGGCCTTCCTGCAGGCCAAGGTGGCCACGGCGCGCTTCTATGCCGAACACATCCTGGTGCGCACGAAGGCGCAGCGGGACGCCATCGTCGAAGGCGCGGCCAGCGTGACGGCGCTCGCGCTGGACGCTTTCTGAGCGAACCGCTTCCGCACCCGCTGCCATCGACAGACACCCCAGAACGACAAACCGGAGACTTTCCCATGCGCACCCTGCCGCCCGTTTTCCAGAAACTTTCGCTGCCGGTCATCGGCTCGCCGCTGTTCATCATCAGCAATCCGAAGCTGGTGATCGCGCAGTGCCAGGCCGGCATCGTCGGCTCCATGCCGGCGCTCAACGCCCGGCCTGCCGAACTGCTGGACGAATGGCTCGCCGAGATCACCGAAGCGCTCGCGGCCTGGGACCGCGCCCATCCGGAATCGCCCGCCGCACCGTTCGCCATCAACCAGATCGTGCACAAGAGCAACGACCGGCTGGAGCACGACATGGAGGTCTGCGCCAAGTACAAGGTGCCGATCGTCATCACGTCCCTGGGCGCGCGCGAGGACGTGAACCAGGCCGTGCACGGCTGGGGCGGCGTGGTGCTGCACGACATCATCAACAACAAGTTCGCCCACAAGGCCATCGAGAAGGGTGCCGACGGCCTGATCGCCGTGGCGGCGGGCGCGGGCGGCCACGCGGGCATCAAGAGCCCGTTCGCGCTCATCCAGGAAATCCGCCAGTGGTTCGAGGGGCCGCTGGCGCTCTCGGGCTCGATCGCCTCCGGCGGCGCCATCCTGGCCGCGCAGGCCATGGGCGCCGACTTCGCCTATATCGGCTCGGCGTTCATCGCCACGCACGAGGCGCGCGCGCAGGAGGCCTACAAGCAGGCCATCGTGGATGGCAACTCCGACGACATCGTCTACAGCAACCTCTTCACGGGCGTGCATGGCAACTACCTCGCGCCTTCCATCCGTGCCGCAGGACTCGATCCGGACCACCTGCCCGAATCGGATCCCAGCAAGATGAACTTCGGTGGCGATGCGAAGAAGGCCTGGAAGGACATCTGGGGCTGCGGGCAGGGCATCGGCGCGATCACCGAAGTGACGGGCGCGGCCGAGCTGGTCGGGCGCCTGCGCCGCGAATACACTGCGGCCCGCGAACGCCTGGCGCTCTGAACGGCAGCGGCGCTTTCCGCGCTCCGGGCGGAAGCGGCATCCCTCGGCGCCGTACTGGGGCAAAATAATGCCCCTCCCCCCCGGCCCTACACAACACCAAGAACCGCTCCTCGCACATCGCGCTGCCCTGTACGGGTGCGCTGCCGTGCGCGCGCCTTCCGCATGCCGTCCCCACCGTCCCGCAACACCCTGATCGATTCGGTCAAGGGCATCGCCTGCGCCACCATCGTGGCACACCACCTGGCCTTCTACGGGCCCATGTCCGAAGTGGCCCAGCCTCTGATGCCGGGCCTCATCGCCTGGCTGGCCGACTATGGCCGCATGGCCGTGCAGGTCTTCCTGGTGCTGGGCGGCTATCTGGCGGCGGGGCGGCTGGCGGCGGCCGGAGGGCCACGCTGGAACGGCACCGCACCGGAGATCGGGCGGCGCTTCGTGCGCCTCGCGGTGCCGTATGCCGTGGCCCTGGTGCTGGCCGTGCTGGCCGCGGCGGCGGTGCGGCCCTGGCTGAAACATCCTTCCGTGCCCGCGGAGCCGAGCCTGCCGCAACTGCTGGCCAACGCGCTGATGCTGCAGGACATCGCGGGCCAGGAGGCGCTGTCGGCCGGGGTCTGGTACGTGGCGATCGACTTCCAGCTCTTCGTGCTCTCGGCGCTGCTGGTGGCCGCCGCGCGCCACGGTGCCCGCGTGCTGCCGGTGCGAGCCCGCGGCTGCACCCAGCCGGCGGCCCGGGTGGCCGTGGCCGCGGCCACGGCGCTGTCGCTCTGGGAGCTCAACCGCCATCCGTCACTCGATGCCTGGGCGGTGTATTTCTTCGGTGCCTATGGCCTGGGCATGATGGCGCGCTGGGCCGTGGCTGCACCTCGCGGCAGCCGCGCCGCTGGCGCGTGGCTGGTGCTGATCGGCCTGTGGGGCGCGGTGGCGCTGGCGCTGGATTTCCGGGAGCGCATCGCGGTGGCGTGGTGCACGGGACTCGGGCTGGTGGTGCTGCTGCGCTGGCAGGAGGGTCGCGCGGTGCTGCAGCGAGCCGGCGTGCCCGCGGCGCATCGGGCGCAGTCCGCCTGGTGCTATGGATTGGCACGGCTCGGCCGCATTTCCTACTCGGTATTCCTGGTGCACTTTCCTGTGTGTTTGCTGGTCAATGCGGCCGTCACCGCGGCTTGGCCCAGTTCGCCTGCCATGAATGCCTTGGGCATGGCTGGCGCCATGGGGCTGTCGGTAGCGGCAGGGAAACTACTCTACGAACGGGTCGAACGCCACATGCCGTCGTGGGCACTTGCACTGCGCTGGCAGGCTGGCGTCGTAGGGGCGGGCGTGGTGATGCTGGCTGCAGGCCGGTTGGGGTGAGCCGGTCGGGCGGGACGTTGCGACCAAGGTGGCGTTCACCGCCGTGCCGCTCTTGAGCTTGGCCGGCCCGGCAGTTGTCTGCTGCAGGGGCTTCGGCGCATTCGGTCAACTGCAACCACGCCATTCGGCTGGCTGGTGGAAGCTTCGCGCTTCCGCGCTGTCATTTGATAGATTTTCCGATACTAGATGGATTGTTCTATTGAAGAAAGCTATTAATGATTGAAGGACCCAATAATCATCGACTCCCGTCCTTACCTTTTCAATGGCATATGGATTCCTCGGCGGGCACGCAGGCGGATCCCCATGTTCGCGAAGCACCAGAGACGTTGCCCACACATCCGCACCTTCGTGCACGCGGCAGGGCGTGCAACCGGCTGGCCCCGAGAGCGCGTATCCAGCTGGAGCAGATGCTGGAGAAAAAGAGGCAGGTGCAGGATGTGGCGCGAATCTACAGTAAAGCCAGCACTGCGGCCGCGCAGGGTGTGTCGGTCCATCGCGCTGCAGATCCGGTATTGCCCCGCGTGACACGCGGGGCAGAGATGTTGCAGGAGCGTTTTGCCAATGGCGAAGCGGCAATGATTCGCACGCTGCGGTTCTCTTGCGATCAGGAGGCCACCGAGCATTTCGGGGGATCGGGAAAGACGCCCGCCAAGCGAGAAGTCGATACCCTGGCGAATCGGGTGCTGGAGCGGGACATCGTCATGACCCCATCGTGCGTGATTGCCCCAGACGCCCAAGGCAGCATGGTGTCCATCATGGAAAGGCGACACCGTCCCAAATGGAAAGGTCTGCCATCGCTCGTGTACCTTCCGGAGCAGGCGTCCTGGGGTTCGCACCATCCTCAACTGCATCGACGCACGGGTTTTGGCGACATCCATTCCTTTTCTTCCAACAAGGGATTCGACGAGGAATACGCCAAAGCCGCACCTCAACTGAGCCAGGCAGCACGGCTGGAGATGTTGGAGCGCAAATCCCGCCCGTTCATGAAGCAGATCCCGGACAGGCCTTCGGAGGGGTTTTCGCATTCACCCCAGGAACTGGCAAGGGACATGCGCATGCTGCAGGCCGGGCGGCCCGGAGAAATCCTGCACCACAATGAGTATTGCGCCAAGCTCGAGTTATGGGACGCCCGTGCGCTGGAAGCTGGCGCGTCTCCAGCTGTCGCCATTGCCACGATGGTGGAGTTCAACCTGGAGATGTCTGCCATGGCGCGCGAACTCGAAAGCGAAGGTATCGACGGACACGCGCTGAACGCCTTTCTTGCCCGCCAGATGTCCTGGTCGCCGGACGGGGCCGTGCGCGATCTGGATTCCACGCTGGAGAGTCTTCAGGACATTGATGCGCGAGAGCGGCAGCAGATCCTGGAAGGCATATGCGAGCAGCTTCGCGAGGGTATTTCCCTGTGCACATACAGGTTCCAGGACCAGGGAAGCAGAATCCGAACGCTCGGTAGCCAGGATTTTTCGGCTGAAGACATCTTGCAAGGTCTGCGTTTGTTCCTTTCCTCCAAGGTGCAGCATGTTGCCTGAATCCATCCCGCGTCCATACGGATCGAACGCCGCCCCCGCCGCCTCTTCCTTGATTGCCCGATCTGCGCAAGACCTTCAGGCTGGTACCAGCCAGCACGTGGCCGCAGAGGCAACTCCAAGGCCGCGACCGGCTCTATTGGCACCGGAAGGGCTGGCTTCCCGCCCGCGCCCGGCTGGCCAGGCACCGGGATCCGCATCCAGCGGGCCCGCCAGCTTCAGCCAAGCCCATGTGGCTGGCCGGTGCCGCGAGATGGACATGGATGCCTCTTCGGCAATCCGGCAATTTCTCTCCCAATCCCTGTCCAACAACCGGTATGTCTCCGAAGAACACCTGCGGGCGCGCGCAGAAAATTATCTTGCCTATATCGACGCCGAGAAAGCACTGATAGACCGGGCAGACGTTTCTTTGCAGAACGTACTGTCCGCGGTATCCAGGCAATCCGCCTGGATGTGCCATCTGGAGCGCGGGGTCTGGCGTGCAGAGACTGCTTTGCAGGACACGAACACGGACAGGGAGCGTCTGGCGGCTGAAGCCGAAGGCTCCATGGTGCCTGCACCGTCTTCGCCCTATGCCCGTCCTCGTGCCTGGACGGTGTCGCCGACGGCTGCCTCGGCCCTTGCCATGATGATTCGGGGCGAGGAAGGCCCCTTCACCAGGGAGCAATCGAAAACCGGCTTCGAGACGCTGCAGGAGTCTCTTCTGCTGGCATCACGCTTGAAGATCGGGGAGCGGAAATCCCATCGTTCTGCCCACCGCCATGACGCGAAGCGCAGCGAGACCCATCCCACGAAAACGCCAGGGGGCACCGATTTGTCCCGTGACCCAGGCTCTCGCTTGAGGGATGAGGCCGGCATTCCCGTGATGACTGGAACTTCCGGCTCGTCGTCCGACGTCGCTCTGACCACCCTTTATGCCGCCGACCGGGCCAAGTTGCCCTGGATGGCGCCCGGGTTGGATTCGCAAGCTGGAATGGATGCGATGGTCGATCTGTCCCTGCAGTTCTTCCGGACCGAAGGGTCGAGTCCATCGGTGACCATGGCTCGCGGTATGAACCGGGTGCGGTCCGGTGCAGGCCTGCCGCCGAAGGAGGTGGATGCGCACCAGGTCTTTTCCCACAGTTATGCGGAGATTGACGCCGGAGTCCGCTTGACGCTCGAAGGTGTCGATCCGGCGGACGAAGGGGCCGTCGAGCAGTCGCTGGGCCGGCTGACTTCGGAGGCGAAGGCTCGCCTCGATCTCGTACGCAAAGAGCTACTGCTGAGCCCCGTCTCCTGACATCGGGACTGGCTACTCCTGATAGGTTGACCTGCAGCGCTGGCCGGCGGTCAGTCCCGTTCGATAGGAGTGGCCGCTTCTTCGCCGGGTGGCATTGCTACTGCCGGTCCCTTTTCGGCCACCGAACGGCGCCAGTCGATGAACCACGCCATGAACGGCAGCAGCAGCATCGATCCCGGCACCGCCCAGATCAGCAGATAGGGGCTGACGGACGAGGCCGAGCGCATCAGGCCGCGCAGGCGCTCGCGCTCTTCGGCGCTCCAGCGGCCCTGGCGGCGCTGCCGCAGCAGCCAGGCCACGGAGCCGCGCATGGTGGCCAGTTCCTGACGGAAGCGGCCCTGCTCGCGCCGGTTGCCCGCCAGGAAGGCGCAGAACCACTCGGGGGTCCAGTCGCCGCGCAGCCAGCGCCGGGTAGCGGCGCAGCCGGTCTCGGCCACCTGGCGCATGCGGGCCGGCCCGGATGCCGGCGCTGGCATGCCTTCGTGCGGCAATCCGGACGACGGAAGGGCCTCCGGCAGGGGCGCCGGAACCTGGGGGTCCACTGCGGATGCGGCAGAAGGCGGGTTCATGACAGAGGGGGACAGGTGAAACGGGGCAGGGGAGCACCGGGATATCCGCCACTGTGCCATGGCGGGAAATCTCTTGCTGCGCACAGTGTATCCGACGGCTGTATATTCATACAGTTTTTTTTGGTACATCCGGAGCTGCCCATGACCGAAGTCCACATCCCCCTGCAGAGCATCAAGGGCCGCGGTACGGCGGCACGTACGCCCCACCGCTTCGCGCGCGACGCGCGCTCGGCGTTCGACGACGGCTGGGGCGGTCCCGCGGCCCAGGAAGGCGAGGGCGGCGCCGCGGCACCGCCTTCCACCGAGGTCATCCTGGAAACCGCGCGCAGCGCGATCTGCGCCAACGATTCGCCCGACATCTTCTTCGACCATTCCGTCAATCCTTACCGCGGCTGCGAGCACGGCTGCGTCTATTGCTACGCGCGGCCCACGCACAGCTACCTCAACCTGTCGCCCGGGCTGGATTTCGAGACCCGCATCATCGCCAAGCACAACATCGCCGAGGTGCTGCGCGACGAGCTCGCGCGCCCGGGCCACGTGCCGCACCTGCTCAACGTGGGTTCGGCGACCGACTGCTACCAGCCCGTGGAGCGGGACCTGGGCCTCACGCGGGCCGTCATCGAGGTGCTGCGCGACGTGCGCCATCCGTTCTCGCTCATCACCAAGTCGAGCGGTGTGGAGCGCGACATCGACCTGCTCGCGCCGCTCGCGCGCGACCGCCTGGCCGCCGTGTACGTGACGATCACCACGCTCGACCCCGTGCTGGCGCGCCGGCTGGAGCCGCGCGCCGCGGCCCCGCACCGCCGGCTGCGCACCCTCCGCACCCTGGTGGAGGCGGGCATTCCCGTCGGCGTGAGCGTGGCACCGCAAATTCCGTTCATTACCGAGGACATGGAGCAGGTGCTGGAAGCCGCCCGCGATGCCGGCGCCACCTCGGCCTTCTACACCGCCATCCGCCTGCCCTGGGAGCTGGACGGCCTCATGCGCGAATGGCTGGGCCTGCACTACCCGCAGCGCGCCGGGCGCGTGATGGCGCGCATCCAGGACCTGCACGGCCTGGACGCCGAAGCGCGCGCCGCAGGCCGCAGCTACGACAGCCGCTTCGGCTCCCGCATGAAGGGCTCGGGCCTGTGGGCCGACCTGCTGCGCCAGCGGTTCATGGCCGCGTGCCGGCGGCTGGGGCTGAACCGTGAGCGCACCGAGCTGGACATGGCGCAGTACCGGCCGGGGCTGGCGAGAGGGCAGGGGAGCCTGTTCTGACATCGTGCTGTCCGGCCCCGCCATGGATCCGGGCCACGGCTGCGGCCGGCCGTCGTCAGGGGCGGCGGCGGGCTTCCGAAACGTACGGCGGCGGGGGAAGCTCGTCGATCCAGCGGCGCAGCATGGGGCTGTCCCGCAGGGCGGTGGCGGCCGAGGTTGCGGCCTCGTTGGTGGCTGGCGTGTCGGCGGCTTCTTCCTCGTTTTCCGAAAGTGACGCGCTGCGCGCGTCGTAGAAGGTCCGGGACGATGACGATGACGAGTTCGGTGGTGCCGGGGCCGCGGTGGAGGCTGAGGACGACTCCTCGGGAACGGTCTCCAGGCTGGGGATCGGCGATTCCCTGTGCGGGGGCAGCGCGCCGCGCCGGTAATCGGCGATGGACGGGCTCCTTTCGCCCGGTACCCCGGCCGGGCCGACTTTGCGGGCGGTGCTCTTCGTCAGCGAATGGATCGTCTTGCGTTCCCGGTGGGTCAGGCGGTCTTCGTGCGGTGCATAGTCGAAGTAGGAGCGGCCCGCCGCGGCCTTGCGTGCGGCGGCTGCATTGGCCGCCTCGGCGGTGACGTCGCGGCCCGGTGCGAAGGTGCCGCTGCGCGGTGTTTGTTCCATGGCGGCGCTGGTGGCACCGTGTCCGGGCGTGACGGCGGTGCCCGATACCCGGAGCGAGTCGATCACGGCCTCGATGTCCGCATCGTCAATGGCGTCGATATCGAAGCTTGCGCTACCGCTGTCTTGCCGCCGGGCGGCAGCGGCTTCCTCCTCGGCGGTCCTTTGCAGTGCCTCCGCCAGGGTCATGCGTACGCGCCGGGGGGCCGCATGGGTAGTCATGTGCGCGACGGCTGCCTGGATGTCCTGCTCGCGGTGCAGCTGCGCATCCGGGGAAGCAGGCGACCAGGACGGGGAGGGCGGGCTTTCGGCGCCGCGCGCGGTGCTCCGGGGGCGCAGGAACGACAGCAGCCCTGCGCCATCCGCGCGCCGGCTGCGCGCGCCGCCGGCACCGGCGGGCGGCGCTGACGGCGCGCGAGGCTGCGAAACCTGGCTGCTGGAGGTGGAACTGCGGTAGTGGAATAGACGGCCGATGGAGTTTTTCATGGTCGTACGGTGGATGGGGGTGGAACGGAGGATGTGCCTTCCGGTCCATGCTGCACGGCTGTCCCCCGGGGTGGCGGACCCGGGCGAACGCGCATGCGCCTGCGCGAAGTCTCCGTCCCTGGCGCAGGCAAACAATCTGCGGACAGTGCCGCGAAAACGCAATTCGCTGCGGTTGCAGCGCCGGTTTCGGCCGCCCCCGCACGGAGGGAAATCCTAAGCTCAGGGCATGCCGCCATGGCATGGGCCGCACCGCCGCTCATGGCGAGCCGCCTGGTTCCCTCTTTCCGTTCCGTTCCCTCCCCGTTGTTGGCAATTACCCAGGAGTTCAACCCATGGCCTTGCGTGATTTCAAAGTGCTCACCTTCGACGTCGTCGGCACCCTCATCGATTTCGAGGGCGGCATGCTGGCTTACCTGCGCGAGGCGGCGCCGGGTTCGCCCGTGTCCGACGAGGCGTTCCTCGCGGCGTACCGCACGGCCAGGAAGAGCGGCGATACCGATGCGTATCCCGATGACCTCGTGCGCTGCTGGCATGCGATCGCACCGCAACTGGGCCTGCCCGACAGCGATGCGATCGCACAGGGTTTGCGCGATTCCGTGCCGCGCTGGCCGGCGTTCCCGGACGCGCCCGAGGCGCTGCAGCGCCTGCGCCGGCATTTCAAGCTGGTGACGATGACCAATGCGCAGGCGTGGGCGCTGGCGCATTTCGACCGCACGCTCGGCTCGCCCTTCGACCTGCTGCTGTCCGCCGACGATGCGCTGTGCGAGAAGCCCGACGCACGTTATTTCGCCTATGCGCGCGGCCGCTATGAAGCCGCCTGGGGTTTCCGGCAGGCGGACAATCTGCACGTGGCGCAGAGCCAGTACCATGACATCGGCATCGCGCGGCGGCTGGGCATCCGCAGCTGCTGGATCGAGCGGCGCCACGGCATGGAGGGCTCCGGCGGCACCATCGAATCCGAGCACACCGTGCCGGACTACCATTTTCTGACGCTGGCGCAGCTGGCCGACGCGGTAGAGGCGGGGCAATGAGCCTGAAGGACGTTGCGCGGCCCGTGGCCGACCTGCTGCCCGATCTGGTCACCCTGCGCCGCGATTTGCATGCCCATCCCGAGCTGGCCTACCAGGAGCGCCGCACGGCCGGCATCGTGGCGCAGTCGCTGCGCCTGCTGGGCCTGGAGGTGCACGAAGGTATCGGCGGCACGGGAGTGGTGGGCACGCTGCGGATGGGCACGGGCTCGCGCCGTGTGGGCCTGCGGGCCGACATGGATGCGCTGCCGATGGTGGAACTGGGGCGTGCGCCCCATGCGAGCCGCCATGCGGGCGCCCACCATGGCTGCGGGCACGACGGGCACACGAGCATGCTGATCGGCGCGGCGCGCCAGCTCGCTCGCGCGGGTGGCCTGGACGGCACGGTGCATTTCATCTTCCAGCCCGCGGAGGAGGGGCAGGGCGGCGCGCGCCGCATGATCGAGGACGGCCTGTTCGAGCGCTTTCCGTGCGACAGCGTCTATGCGCTGCACAACTGGCCCGACCTGCCCCTGGGCGCTGCGCGCACGCGGCCCGGTCCCATCATGGCGGCGGCGGACCGCTTCGATATCGCCGTGCGCGGCCGCGGCGGCCACGCGGCGCAGCCGCACCACACGCCCGACGCCATCCTGGCGGCGAGCCAGCTCGTCGCCCAACTCAACACCATCGTGTCGCGGCGCATCGACCCCGGCGAATCGGCCGTGCTATCCGTCACGCGCATCGAGGGTGGCCAGAGCCACAACGTGCTGCCCGCCGAGGTGCGCATCACCGGGACGGTGCGCAGCTTCGATCCGCACGCGCAGGACGGGATCGAGGCGGCGCTGCGTGCCGCCTGCGAGGGCATCGCGCTGGCGAGCGGCACCGCGGTGGAGGTGGACTACGTGCGCTATTACCCGGCCACCATCAATACCGCTCCCGAGGCCGCGCTGGCGCTGGAGGCCGCGGCCGCCATCGGGCTGGAGGCCGAGGTGGCGCCGCGCGCGGCGTTCACTTCGGAGGATTTCGCGTTCATGCTGCAGCGCAGACCAGGGGCGTACCTCTGGCTGGGGCAGGGGCGCGCGGATCCGGGGCCGGAGGGGGAGAGGCCGCTGCACCATCCCTGCTATGACTTCAACGACGAGGCGCTGGGGTTGGGGGTGCGGTGGTTCTGCGAGGTGGCGAGGCGGGCGTTGTCGGGGTGATTTCTTCCCGGGGGGCGGGATGTGCGCCCGCCGGGGCGTGGCCCCGGCCCCCCGCCCTCGAAAGAAACTCACCTCTGATGCGGAAACAACCTCTCGATCGGACAGTGCGTCTTGGTGAACGGCGACTTGATGACGATGTAGCTGAAGTACTTCGCAATACCGATGTTGCGCTGCAGCAGCTCTTCGATCACTTCCTGGTAATGGTTCACGCCCCGCGTGATGAAGCGCAGCAGGTAGTCATAGCCGCCGCTCACGAGGTGGCATTCCAGCACTTCGTCCACTTCGCGCAGCGCCGCCTCGAAGCGCGCGAAGTCTTCGCGGCGGTGGTCCGAGAGGGTGACTTCGGTGAACACGGTGAGGGTGTCACCGAGCTTCTCCAGGCGCAGGTGGGCGCCGTAGCCGGCGATGTAGCCCGCCTGTTCCAGGCGCTTGACGCGGATCAGGCAGGGGCTGGGCGAGAGGCCGACCGCGTCCGCGAGGTCCACGTTGGTCATGCGCCCGTTCTTCTGCAGTTGCGCCAGGATGCGCAGGTCCAGTCGGTCGATCTTGAAGGCTTCGGTCATCGCGGGCTCCAGGCGCGTAAAGAGAGGGGAAAGGATGGCCTATTCAACATGGCGATCCGCAGGGGCGCAGCAGGATTTATACCCGTTCGGCCCCTGGATCAATCCTTCAGGGCCGCGCGCACTTCGGGTACGGCCAGCACGTCGTCCAGGGTCTTCTTCACGCGCTCGAACATGAGGCCGAAGTCCGATTCCGTGAAGGTCAGGGCCGGGGCGAAGCCCAGGATGTTGTCGCCGAACGCTCGGAACACGATGCCGTTGCGGTAGCTGGTGGCCGCCATGCGCGCCGGCAGGTCCAGTGCCGCGTCGAAGCCCGCCTTGGTGGTCTTGCTGCTGACCAGTTCCAGCGCTCCCAGCAGGCCGCGGTGGCGCGAGTCGCCGACCAGGGGGTGGGCCAGAAGATCGTCGAGGCCCTGCGCGAACGCTGCTGCCACACGCTGGCCGTTGGCCAGTATTCCGCCTTCGTCGTACAGGCGCAGGACTTCCAGGGCCACCGCCGCGCTCACGGGATGGGCCGAGTAGGTGGCGCCGTGGCCGATGGGGGCACCCCTAGGGGCGCCGTCGGCGATGGCGGAGTAGATGCGGTGGCTCATGAGCGTGGCGCCCATGGGCACGTAGCCCGAGGTCAGGCCCTTGGCGACGGTCATCAGGTCGGGCTCGACGCCTTCGGCCTGGCAGGCGAACATGGGGCCCGTGCGGCCGAAACCGGTGATGACCTCGTCCACCACGAACAGGATGTCCAGCGAATGCGCGGCCTCGCACATGGCCTTGAGCCAGCCCCTGGGCGGCACGATGACCCCGCCCGAACCCTGGATGGGCTCGCAGAAGAAAGCCGCCACGTTCTCGGCGCCCAGCTCGGCCACCTTGGCCCGCAGTGCCGCCACGGACGCGTCGATGATGGCTTGCCCGTCGGCCGGGTCGGCGGCGCGGTAGGGGTTGGGCGAGGGAATGTAGTGCTGCGTGGGCAGGGGCAGGTCGAACCCGCGGTGGAAGACGGGCAGCGCCGTCAGGCCCGCGCCGGTGGACGAGGAGCCGTGGTAGCCGCGCTCCAGCGCGATGAAGTGCTTCTTGCCCGGCTTGCCGATGGCGTTGCTGTACTGCACGATGAACCGCACGGCCGCATCGACCGACTCGGACCCGCCCAGCGTGAGGTACACGTGCTGCAGCGATGCGGGCGTGATCTGCACCAGCTTGTCGGCCAGGCGGATGGCGGGTTCGCTGCTGAAGTGGAAGTAGCCGGTGGCGTAGGGCAGCGTGCGCATCTGCCCGGCGGCGGCCTGAACCACGCTCTCCTGTCCGTAGCCCACGTTCACGCACCACAGGCCCGCGAAAGCGTCGAGCAGCTGGTGCCCCTTGCCGTCGGTGAGCCAGATGCCCTTCGCCCCGGTGAGGATGTTCGGGCCGCGTTCCTCGTGGGTGCGCCACGGAGCGACCGGATGGATGAGATGGGCACGGTCCAGTGCGTCCAGCGCTGCGATCTGGGGAAGGGCTTCGGAGTGGGTCATGGGGTGGTCCGTAGGTGGCGGGGAAGAGGTGCAGGCGCTGCGGTACCTGCCGTTATGTCTCCAAGGTTAGGACGATTGCCCGATCGCGTGGTGCTGGTTTGGGGGCGCTGCTTACAGCAGGCTGCGGTTGTTGGGGTTTGGACAGCACATCGTTTCGCGGGCCGGCACGGGCCCGGCATGGGTCAGTAGCCCCGGCTCCGGTCGACGAGGCCGACCATCGGCAGGCCCTCGCGGTGCCGCCGCAGGTTGTCGATGAGCGCGTCCACGGCCGTTTCCGGCTGGGTCATGCTCGCGATGTGCGGCGTCAGCACCACCTTGGGGTGTGTCCAGAACGGGTGTTGCGGCGGCAGCGGCTCGGGCTCGCACACGTCCAGGATGGCCCCGGCCAACTGGCCGGCATCGAGCGCGTGGAGCAGGTCGTCCTGCACGAGGTGGCCGCCGCGCCCCACGTTGATCACGGTGGCGCCGCGCGGCAGCTGGTCGAACAACTGCCTGCAGAGGATGCCCCGGGTGTCGCCGGTGAGTGGCAGCAGGCAGACGAGGATGTCGGTGCGTGCGAGGAAGCCGCGCAGTCCGTCGGGGCCGGCGTGGCATGCGATGCCCTCGATGCGCTGCGGCGACCGGCTCCAGCCCGCGCATGCGAAACCGAAACCGTGCAGGCGTTCCAGTACGGCGCGGCCCAGCGTGCCCAGGCCCAGCACGCCGACGCGCCGCGAGGACGCGGGATGGACGCGATGCGGCTGCCAGCTCTTCGCGCGTTGCTGGCCGAGGTACGTGTGCAGGTCGCGGTGGACGGACAGCACGGCCATCGTCACGTACTCGACCATTCCCTGCACGATGCCCGGCTCCACCATGCGCACGATGGGCAGGCCCGGGGGCAGGGCGGAGAAGTCGAACTGATCGACGCCGGCACCGGTCGAGAACAGCACTTCGAGGTTCGGGAACCGCGCGGCCAGATCCTGGGGCGGTTCCCAGGCGGCGAGGTAGCGCACGTCGCGTGCATCTCCCACGTCGGGCCAGATGCGGAACGGCAGGTCCGGCATCGCCAGCGCGAAGCGCTCCGCCCACACCGCGCCGCGCACGGGGTCGGACTTGTAGAGAAAGCTCATGGTGACTCGCGGCTTGGGCGCTGGGTGGCGCGTGTCACTTGGGTCGATAGATCACGTAGAGCTTGGCCACGTGGTCGCGGCTGTCCCAGCTGCAGCTGGCGCCCTGTTCGACCAGGAAGATGTCGCCCTTCGAGAACGTGCGGGTGCGCCCCTGCCCATCCACGAATGTCACGCTGCCTTCGAGCAGGTACATCAGTTCGTAGTGGCGGTAGAAGAGCGGGCGGCGCGCATAGGGCGTGGAATCCCAGGTGCCGCACATGAATTCGCCGTCGGCACTGGTGTAGTCGGTGAAGTTGCGGCACGAGGGCGCAGGCGTGGTGAGCAGGTCGGGCGGCGGCGAGCCGGACGGCTTGAGTTCCGGCGCCTGCCGGACCGGCACGATGGCGCCGTCGCCCGGCTGGCTGCGGTTGTAGCGTGTGAAGACCAGCGATACCGGTCCTTGCGCCGACCAGGAAAAGGCCGCGCCGTGCGGAATCACGGCGCTTTGGCCGGGGCCCAGCACCAGGGGAGCGTCCTGCTGCGGCTGCCGCAGGGTCAGTTGCCCTTCCGTGACGAGGATGCACTCATCGCCCGGCAGGCTCGCCACCGAGCCGCTGCCGGCATCCAGCGCAATGACGCCGGCCGTGACCGGGCCTGGCGCCCGGTCCAGGATGCGCCGGCGGGACAGGAACGGATCGTCTCCTGCGCCGGCTGCCGGGACGATGCCTTGGCTCGTGTCCCGCGAGAACTCGCGAAGATCGATGAAAGTGGGCGTGCGGGCCGCGATGGGCGCGGCGTGTTGCGGGATCGACATGCTGGTTGCTCGATGCGTTGGTGGAACGGAAGGGGGTGCCGCAATGCGGCGGCAAGCCCGGTGGCCTGTCAGCAGAGGGCCTGGGAGACGAGGGCGAAGAGCCGGATGCCACCGGATGGCTGCGCAGGGGTGCCTCGCACCATGGTGGTCGGCGCGTCCACGCGCAGCAGGCCGATGCTTTCCAGCCACTCGCTCAGGCCGGAGGCGAAATCGATGTCTATGCGGGTGAAGTGTCCGGCGTTCATGCCCGCCAGGTGGGAGATCATGGCCTTGGCGCCTTCCGCATCGGGCGCGACCACGGGGCCGATCGCATGCCCGCGGCCGAAGCGGCGCAGCATGGCGAAGCCTTTCGGGGTGCCTTCGTGGTCCAGCACCACGCAAGCGCTCGCCTGCGCCAGCAGGTCGTCGATGAGCGCGGCCCTGGGCATGCCGCAGGCCTCTTCGTCGAGCTGGTGCAGCCTATGCGCTTCGTTCAGGCCCGCCGGCCGCAGGCGCCAGCCCGCGGGCAGCGCGATCAGGGGCGTGGGTTGGGCGGTGCCCTGGTGCTGCCGGATCTCTCCCGTGCGCACGAAGCCCAGCCGCTCGTAGAGGCCCCGGCCCTCGGCCGTGGCCTGGAGCAGCAAGGTGCGGTTGTCCATTCCTTCGAGCAGGGCGGTCAGCATGCGGTGGCCGATGCGGCGGCCCTGGCATGCGGGAGACACGATCACCAGGCCGATGGTGCCGTGCCGCTCGCCCCACAGCCAGCGCTGCGCCGTGCCCACGATCTTGCCGTCGCGCTCGGCCACGAGGCCCTGGCTGTGGGCAAACATCTGCTCCCAGTCCACGGGGCGGTGGGGCCAGCGCTGTTCGGCAGACAGGGCGTGCGTCTGCGGGAGGTCGGCGGCGGTCATGGGACGCAGCACGACTCCGTCATCGGCGACCGTGGCGGCGGGCGAGAGGAGGACGGCGGGAGTTCGGGACATCGGAAGGCACCTCGCAGCAAGGAAATTGGCACCGATCTTCGGCGACATCGCCGCATCGCACCAGCGGCCGATTGGGGTTTGCCCGCAACTTGCAAGCATCGTCTGTCGGGAAGGGGGGCTTTGCAATTTGCTGCGGCCTGTGTGGTGCTTACGGTCACAAATACCGGCCCGGATGCCTAGCATCGGACTCCTATCGCCGTTGTCTTGCGCGGGTCGTCCGCGCATCCACGCCATGCCAGACCACGCTCACCTTTTCCGTCGCGCCGCAGCCGTCCCCTTCCGTGTCCGCACGCGGGCACCGGCGGCATGCGCGCCCGCCGCGGTGCATGCGGCCATGGCGGTCGCGGTCCGTCCGCGCCTCAAAAGCGTGCCGCCGGAATTTGCTGCTGCGCACCAATGGTGCATCGTGGCACCCGGGCTGTGCGCGCGACACGAGATGCCGAACCTTCCCCGCAATGCATCGGTTTGTAGCGTGCGGCCCCCCCATTTCCCAACACTTCCTGCGAAGCGCGGTGCTCCAATGTCTTCGACATCACTTTGTCGCAAATCGGCAAGCAACGGTGCGGCCAGCGACGTTCGACCACCGAACCCATGAAGGAACAGAAACCATGACTTTTCGTCCCAAGTATGTGACTTTCGACTGCTATGGCACGCTCACCCGCTTTCGCATGGGTGAGCTGACGCGCGAGTTGTTCGCCGATCGGATTCCGGCGGAGCGCATGGAGCAGTTCATCGCCGATTTCACCGCCTACCGCTTCGACGAAGTGCTGGGCGACTGGCAGCCCTACGAGGTGGTGCTGAAGAATGCCGTGCGCCGCCTGTGCAAGAAGTGGAAGATCCAGTACTTCGACACCGACGGCCAGACTTACTACGACGCCGTGCCCACCTGGGACCCCCACGCCGACGTGCCGGCCGGCCTCGCCAAGGTGGCCAAGGAGATTCCGCTGGTCATCCTCTCGAACGCTGCCGACGAGCAGATCCAGAAGAACGTGGCCATGCTGGGCGCGCCGTTCCACCGCGTCTACACCGCGCAGCAGGCCCAGGCCTACAAGCCCCGGCTCAAGGCCTTCGAATACATGCTCGACTCGCTGGGCTGCAATCCCGAGGACGTGCTGCACGTGTCTTCCAGCCTGCGCTACGACCTGATGTCGGCCGACGACATCGGCATCGTCCACAAGGTGTTCGTGAACCGCGGCCACGGCCCCGGCAACCCTGCCTACCGCTACACCGAGATCCAGGACATCGGCGGCCTGCCCGGCGTGGTGGGGCTCTGACGCGCCCTTTCCCCCTCCGCCCCTTGAAACCCTGTCCGCACACCTGCCCGCCATGAAGCTCGATTCCTACTGGCTCGATTCACTGCCGCCCCTGGCGGTGCCCACGCCCGGCCTGCCTGCCCGGGTGGACGTGGCCATCGTGGGAGCGGGTTTCACCGGACTGTCCGCTGCCCACGCGCTGGCGGGCAAAGGCGCCAGCGTGGCGGTCCTGGACGCGGGGGCCACCGTGGCGCCCGAGGCTTCGGGGCGCAATGGCGGCCACGTGAACAACGGGCTGGCCGTGGACTACGCGGACGTGGCCGCCCGCGTCGGAGTGGAGCAGGCACGCGCCTGGTACCACGCCTACGATGCCGCGGTGGACACGGTGGCGCGGCTGGTGCGCGAGGAGTCCATCGACTGCGATTTCCTGCGGCACGGCAAGCTCAAGCTCGCCACCCGGCCGCAGCACCTGGACGCGCTGCGGCGCAGCGCGGAACGGCTCATCGCCGATGGCGTGGATACCGACGTCGAGGTGCTCGACGCGGACCTCGTGGCCGCGGAAGTGCAGAGCGACCGCTTCATCGGCGGCCTGCTCTACAAGCGCAGCGGCCAGATGCACATGGGGCGCTTCGCCCAGGGCCTGGCCCGCGCCGCGGTGCGCCGCGGCGCGCAGATCCACCTGGATACCCGCGTGGACCGCCTCGAGCGGCTGCAGGGTCAGGCCCACCGCCTGCACACCTCCCGCGGCACGGTCGAGGCGAAGCAGGTGCTGCTGGCCACCGGTGCCTCGCGCCACGGCGGCTACGGCACGTTCGGCTGGCTGCGCCGTCGCATCGTGCCGATCGGCAGCTTCATCGTGGTGACCGAGCCGCTGGGCGCGGAGCGCGCGCAGGCCCTGCTGGCCGGCCGCCGCACCTACGTGACCATCGCCAACATCCACCATTACTTCCGGCTCACTGCCGACCACCGCCTGGTGTTCGGCGGACGCGCGAAGTTCGCTGTTTCCAGCCCGCAGCAGGATGCGGCCAGCGGCGAGATCCTGCGCCAGGGGCTCGCGGAGACCTTTCCGCACCTCGGGAAGGTGCGCATCGACCACTGCTGGGGCGGCCTCGTGGACATGACGCAGGACCGCCTGCCCCATGCCGGCGAGCGCGACGGCGTCTTCCATTCGATGGGCTACAGCGGGCATGGCACGCAGATGTCCGTCCACATGGGCCAGTGCATGGCCGAGGTGATGGCCGGCAATGCCGCGGCCAATCCATGGCGCGGCCGCGAGTGGCCAGCCATTCCCGGGCATCTCGGGCCGCCCTGGTTCCTGCCGGCCGTGGGGCTGTACTACCGCCTCAAGGACCGGATCGGCTGACGCCCGCCGCCACCCACCCGTTTTCTCCACCGTCCCTTCCCTTTTTTTCCCAGGCCCCAAGGAGTCCACCATGAGCGACAAAATCCCCGAGTTCGACCGCCTCGTCGGCCCTGCCGAAAGCCAGCGCGTGATGCAGTCGCTGGCGCGCGGCGCCTCGCGCCGCGACGTGCTGGCCATGTTCCTCGCGGGGGGCATGCAGGCGTCCCTGGCGGGCGGCCTGGCCACCATGGCCGCCAACGCGCATGCCCAGACGCCCCGGCGGGGAGGGCGCATCCGCGTGGCGGGCGCGACCGCGGCCGCCACCGACACGCTGGACCCCGCCAAGCAGTCCAACCAGACCGACTATTCGCGCGGCAACATGCTCTACAACGGGCTGTTCTCGCTGGATGGCAGCCTCACGCCACAGCCTGTGCTGGCCGAGTCGCACTCCACGGCCGATGCCAAGACCTGGGTGTTCAAGCTGCGCAAGGGCGTGGTCTTCCATGACGGCAAGGCCCTGGCCCCCGAGGACGTGGTGTTCTCGCTCATGCGGCACAAGGACCCCGCCACGGCCTCCAAGGCCAAGGTGCTGGCCGACCAGATCGAAAGCGTGAAGGTCTCCGGCCCCGGCGAGGTCACGGTGGTGCTGTCGCAGCCCAACGCCGACCTGCCCGTGATCCTGGGCACCTTCCACTTCCACATCGTCAAGGACGGCACCACGGACTTCAATGCCGGCATCGGTACCGGCCCCTACAAGCTCAGGGAATTCAAGCCCGGCGTGCGCTCCCTGGTGGTGCGCAACGACGCCTACTGGAAACCCGGCAAGCCCTACCTGGACGAAATCGAGTTCGTCGGCATCGGCGACGAGACCGCGCGCGTGAACGCGCTGCTGTCCGGCGGCATGGACCTCGTCGCCTCGGTGAATCCCCGCGCGGTGGCCCGCGTCAAGGGCACGCCCGGCTACGCGATCTTCACCACGCAGTCGGGGCAGTATTCCGACCTCATCCTGCGCAAGGACATGGGCCCGGGCGCGAACCCGGACTTCGTCCTGGCGATGAAGCATCTGTTCGACCGCGAGCAGATGAAGAAGACCATCGCGCTCGACTACGCGGTGCTGGGCAACGACCAGCCCATCGATCCGACCAATCGTTTCTACTTCGCGGGCCTGCCGCAGCGCACCTTCGATCTGGACAAGGCCAAGTTCCACCTGCAGAAGTCGGGCGTGACGGGCAAGGTCCCGGTGGTCACGTCGCCCGCGGCCATGTACTCCACCGAGATCGCGCTGCTGCTGCAGCAGGCGGGCCAGCGCATCGGCCTGGAGCTGGACGTCAAGCGCATGCCGGCCGACGGCTACTGGTCCAACCATTGGCTGACCAACCCCGTGGGTTTCGGCAACGTGAACCCGCGCCCCAGCGCCGACACCCTGCTCACGCAGTTCTTCAAGTCCGACGCTGCATGGAACGAGTCGCGCTGGAAGAGCGCGCAGTTCGACCAGTTGCTGCTGGCCGCACGGGCCGAAACCGACCAGGCCAAGCGCAAGCAGATGTATGCCGACATGCAGACCATGATCCATCAGGAAGCGGGCATCGGCATCCCGCTGTTCCTCGCCAGCATCGACGGCCACTCGTCCAAGCTCAAGGGACTGTCGCCGATCCCGCTGGGCGGCATGATGGGCTATGCGTTCGCGGAGCACGTCTGGCTGGAGGCTTGAAACATAAGACACTCCCCCCTGAGCGGCTTCGCCGCTTCCGTGCGGCCGTCAGAGCCGGCAGCTCCCCGGGCACGTCCGGGCCTGCGCAGGCAGGGGAGCGGCGCCACTGGCCCGGCGAAGCCGGTTCCACGGCGTCTGCTGGCGTGGCCCGCTCCGCGGCCGTCGGACGGGTGGCGCCGCGCCGGTTGCACGGGCTGCGGGTGGCGCGCAATGCGATGGAAAACGGATACGGATCGGACCCTTCATGAATCGTGTGATTCTCAAGCTCCTGGTGCAGCGCGTGCTGCTCGCGCTGCTGTCGCTGCTCGCGGTGTCTGCCGTGGTGTTCGCCATCACGGCCGTGCTGCCCGGCGATGCGGCGCAGGAACAACTCGGACAGGACGCCACGCCCGAGGCGCTGGCCGCGCTGCGGGCGCAGATGGGGCTGGATGTGCCCGCGCCCCTGCGCTACGCGCGCTGGCTGGGCGGAGCGGTCCGGGGTGACCTGGGCACTTCGGCGACCACGCAGATGCCGGTGCGCGAACTGATCGCGAGCCGGCTGCCCAATTCGCTGCTGCTCGCCGCGGTGACGGCGCTTTTCTCGGTGCCCATCGCGCTGGCGCTCGGCATTGCCTGCGCGGTGTGGCGGGGCTCGTGGTTCGACCGCGTGGTCTCCACCGGGGCGGTGGCGGTGGTTTCCGTGCCGGAATTCCTGGTGGCCACTCTCGCCGTGCTGGTGTTCGCCGTGCAGTTGCGCTGGCTGCCCGCGCTGTCCTACGTGAACGACATCGAGTCCGTGGGCCAGATGCTGCGCGCCTTCGCCATGCCCGTGCTCAGCCTGTGCTGCGTGATCGTGGCGCAGATGATGCGCATGACCCGCGCGGCCGTCAGCGACCAGCTGCAGGCACCCTACATCGAAATGGTCCGGCTCAAGGGCGCCTCGCCCTTGCGCACCGTGATGGCGCATGCGCTGCCCAACGCCGTGGGACCCATCGCCAACGCGGTCGCGCTGTCGCTGTCGTACCTGCTGGGGGGCGTGATCATCATCGAGACCATCTTCAACTACCCCGGCATCGCCAAGCTGATGGTGGACGGCGTGACCCAGCGGGACATGCCGCTGGTGCAGGCCTGCGCCATGATCTTCTGCGCGGGCTACCTGATCCTCGTCACGCTGGCGGACCTGTGCGGCATCGTCGCCAATCCGCGCCTGCGTCACCGCTGACATTCCGCATTCCGACCAAGGAGCTCCCCCCGATGGACACCGTATCTCCTTCGCCCGGCGCGCCTGCGGCGCCCGCGGCCCGGCACGGGCGCCTGCCCCGCGCGCTGCGCTGGCTGGCCCGCCTCGGTCCGCTGGGCCTTCTGGCACTGACCGTGCTGCTGTTCTGGATGCTGGCCGCGCTGGTCGGTCCCCTGCTGCTGGGCGGCCCGCCCTCGGCCTCGGGCGGGGGCACGGACGTGTTCGCGCCCATCAGCGCCGCGCACTGGCTGGGAACGGACTATCTGGGCCGCGACATGCTGGCCCGCGTCGTGCATGGCGCCCGCTACACCGTGGGCGTGGCGCTGCTGGCGACGCTGATCGCCAGCAGCACCGGCACCGTGCTCGCGCTGCTGGCGGCGGCCGTGGGGGGGCGGCTCGACTCGGTGTTGAGCCGGGTGCTCGACACGCTGACGGCCATCCCGAGCAAGATGTTCGCGCTCATCATGGTCGCCGGCTTCGGTTCGTCGGTGGCGATGCTGGTGGCGACCGCCGCCATCATCTACGTGCCCGGTGCCTACCGCATCGCGCGCTCGCTGGCGGTGAACATCAATGCGCTCGACTACGTCACCGTGGCGCGCACCCGCGGCGAAGGCACGCTCTACGTGATGCTGCGCGAGATCCTGCCCAACATCCTGGGCCCCATGCTCTCGGACCTGGGCCTGCGCTTCGTCTATGTGGTGCTGCTGCTCGCGAGCCTCAGCTTCCTGGGCCTGGGAATACAGCCGCCCGAGGCGGACTGGGGGTCGCTGGTGCGCGAGAACATCGGCGCGCTGCCCGAGGGCGGCGCCGCGGTGATCGCCCCGGCCATCGCCATCGCGAGCCTGACCATCGCCGTCAATCTCGTCATCGACAACCTGCCGGGCCGTGCCGCCCGCGAACGAGGAGCCCGCTGATGGGAGCATCCGTTACCGTGCAGGACCTGCACATCACCGCGGGCAGCCAGACGCTGGTGGACCGCGTGAGCTTCTCGATCGAGCCGGGCGAGGTGCTCGCGCTCATCGGCGAATCCGGCTCGGGCAAGACCACCACGGCGCTGGCCCTCATGGGCCATGCGCGCGAGGGCTGCAGCATCTCCGGCGGCAGCGTGCGCATCGGCGACGTGGACGTGCTGGGGCTTTCAGCGGCCCGCCAGCGCGCGCTGCGGGGCCGCACCGTGGCCTACATCGCGCAGAGCGCCGCCGCCTCGTTCAACCCGTCGCGCACCCTCATGGACCAGGTGGTGGAGCCCGCGCGCATCCACGGCACCCTGCCGCGCGCCGAGGCCGAGGCGAAGGCCGTGCAGCTCTTCCGCGAGCTGGCGCTGCCCGATCCCGACACCATCGGCAGCCGCTATCCGCACCAGGTGTCCGGAGGCCAGCTGCAGCGCATCATGGCCGCCATGGCGCTCATCACCGACCCGGACCTGGTCATCCTCGACGAGCCCACCACGGCGCTCGACGTGACCACGCAGATCGAGGTGCTGCGCGCCTTCCGCCGCGTGGTACGCGAGCGGCGCGCCACGGCCGTGTACGTCAGCCACGACCTGGCCGTGGTGGCGCAGATGGCCGACCACATCCTGGTGCTGCGCGGCGGGCAGATGCAGGAGCTGAATTCCACGCCGCGCATCCTGGAGGCGCCGGAGCACCCCTACACCCGCAGCCTGCTGGCCGCGGCGCGCCCCGCGGCGCGCGAGGGCGGGGCGGGCGACGAAGGCGCCGTGCTGCTCGACGTGCGCCACCTGTCGGCCGGCTACGGCCCGAAGGATGCGCAGGGCCGTCCGGCCGCACTGATCCTGGATGACGTGAGCCTCACCGTGCGCCGCGGCCAGGCCATCGGCGTGATCGGCGAATCCGGCTCGGGCAAGACCACGCTCGCGCGCACCATCGCCGGCCTGATTCCAGCGCATGCCGGCTCCGTGGTGTTCAACGGCAGGGAACTCAAGCCCACGCTCGCGCAACGCGAGCGCGAGGAACTGCGCCGCATCCAGATCGTGTTCCAGATGGCGGATACGGCGCTGAACCCGTCTCACACCATCGGCCGCATCCTGGCGCGGCCGCTGGAGTTCTACAAGGGCCTGCGCGGGCCGGCGCTGCAGCAGCGCATACGCCAGCTGCTGGACATCGTCAAGCTGCCCCACGCCGTGGCGGACCGCCTGCCCGGCGGCCTCTCGGGCGGGCAGAAGCAGCGCGTCAACCTCGCCCGCGCGCTCGCGGCCGATCCGGACCTGATCCTTTGCGACGAAGTCACATCGGCCCTCGACACCGTGGTGGGTGCCGCGGTGCTCGACCTGATGGCGGAACTGCGCCGGGAACTGGGCGTTTCCTATCTCTTCATCAGCCACGACCTGCACACGGTGCGCGCGGTGTGCGACGAGATCGTCGTCATGCAGCACGGCCGCAAGCTGGACCAGGTGGCGCGCGCGGATTTCGACCGCGGTCCCCACCACCCGTACTTCGAGCTGCTCGCGCGCTCCGTGCCCGAACTGCGCCAGGGCTGGCTGGAGGAGCAGGACAGGGCGGTCCCGGGCCGCACCCATGCGGCTCAGGCTGCATAACCCAACGAACCGAGGAAGAACATGGAAACCATTTTCCGCATCGCGGTGCTGCCCGGCGACGGCATCGGCAAGGAAGTCATGCCCGAGGGGCTGCGGGCGATCCAGGCGGCGGCCGAGCGCTTCGGCATCGCGCTGGAGCTGCACACCTTCGAGTGGGCCAGCTGCGACTACTACCTCGCGCACGGGCAGATGATGCCCGACGACTGGAAGGAGCAGCTCAAGGGCATGGACGCGCTCTTCTTCGGCGCCGTGGGCTGGCCGGCCACCGTGCCCGACCACGTCTCGCTGTGGGGCTCGCTGCTGAAGTTCCGCCGCGAGTTCGACCAGTACATCAACCTGCGGCCCGTGCGCCTGTTCGAGGGCGTGCCGTGCCC
>NZ_FNEY01000015.1 GCF_900100305.1 Paracidovorax citrulli
GTGGCGGCGGCGGCCGGGCGATCGGCGCGCTGGGCGGAGCGCTGAAGACGCGCGAGGCCAGCGCGATGCTGACGCTGGTGGACAACCGCTCGGGCGTGCAGGTGTCGGTGTCGGAGGGCAGCGCGTCCAAGAGCGACTTCGCGGGCTTCGGCGGCCTGTTCGGGGGCTCGGCCGGGGGCGGCCTCGGGGGCTATCAGAACACCTCGCAAGGCAAGGTGCTGACGGCGGCGTTCATGGATGCGTACAACCAAATGGTCATGGCGCTGCGCAACTACAAGGCGCAGAAGGTGCAGGGCCAGGGGCTGGGCGGTGGCGGCCGGCTGGGCGTGGACGGGGGCATGGCGCCGTCGCAGACGAAGGCGGGCGCGGCGATGTCGGTGCGCGAGGCGCAGGCGCGGCTGAACGCGCTGGGCTACGACGTGGGCGCGCCGGACGGGGGCATGGGCCCGAAGACGGCGAACGGGCTGCGGGCGTTCCAGAAGGACAAGGGCCTGCCGGTGACGGGGCGGCTGGACGCGGCCACGACCGACGCGCTCTCGCGTTGAGCGGGGCCACAACGGCTTCCCGGGCGTGGCGCTACACTCCGCGCCCGGAGGATCCCCCGAAAATGCGAACCACCGTCACGCGCGTCTGCCGCACGTCGCGCTCTGCCCTGGTACTGGCCGGCATTCTCGCCGCCGTACCCTGCCTTGCCGCATCTCCGCCTGGAGATCCTGCATTCACCCGGCCCGATCCCGTCCGCCTGCCCGACCGCCCCATGCTGCGGGCTTTTCTCGAGGAGCTGGGGCAGACGCGCCACGCGAACACCTTCTGCTTCGTGCAGCAGCGCCTGTCCCCCCCGGAAACGGCCGAAGACGGCACGAGCGTGCTGTCGATGCTCTGGCATGAAGGCGAGCGCATCTACCTCGTCAATCTCGTTCGTCCGGGCCAGCGCTATCAGCCGGTGGAAGACTCCGCGGGCGAAGGCCGTGCGCTGGCGTCCTCCAGCGGCAGCGTGGACCTCAAGACCGACGTCGTCCCGACCGAAGCCGACGTGGGCTCCAGCACGACCCTGGTGAGCCGTGCCTGGGTCGAACGCCTGAAGGCCCAGTGCCGCCGCTTGGGCACGACGATCCGGGTGCCGGCCTTCACGCCGCGGCGCACACCGTAAGTCTGGGCACTCCGCGCGCCGTCCGGCAACGCACTCCTTCGCTCTTGCATCTGTCATGGCTCGTCCCTGGTGCCTGTTCCGGCACGGGACATGCCGCCTCCATCCGCCACCTTTCCCGCCACCCATGCCCAATGCCCTGCTGAAATACGCCTACGATGCGCCACTGCCCGCATCCATCACCCTGGTGGAGGGCAATGCGCTGCGGGTCAAGCTCGAATCCATCGAAAAGCGGTACACGCTGGTGGCGGTGAGCGATTTTCCGAACGTGCTGGAAGTCACGGCCACCCAGCACAATGCGCGGGCGGATTCCTGGGCGTTCACCGTGACGGCCCGCAGCGCCGGCAATGCCAAGCTGGCGGTGCAGGTCCAGCGCGGCGCCGGTGCCCCGGCCCTGACCATCACCCCCGCGCTGGTGAGCATTTCCGTGAAGCGCAAGACGGTACTGCCCGACCCGGACTCGGACGAGGGCTTGCTGGTGCGCCTCTTTCTCGTCGAGGTGCCCGCGCCGCAGGAGTGGCGGGCCGCTGGCATCGGCGGACCGGAGGAGGCGCTGGAAATCATGCGCATGATGCGCCGGGTGATCGTCAACCGGCTGCAATCCGGCAACACGCGGGAGTTCATGGCGGCGGGTGCGCGCGACATCCGCGGCATCGTCACCGCGAGCGATGGCGGCAGCGTGCAGTTCGCGGGCTTCGACAGCTATCCGAACATCGCCGGCGCCAAGCAGAAGATGATCGAATCCCGCATGGCCATCGTCAACGACGCCACCAATGCCGCTTGGCATGCCAAGTACGCGGCCTTCTACGAGGCGGCGCTCACGGCCGCGACCGAGCCGCTGCCGGCGGATCCCAGCCCCACGGGGCTTTTCGGCTGGCGCACCGAAGGGCGGGGCGCTCCTTCCCCAGAATACCGGGCCTTCCGATCGCTGGGGCGCAATACCTTCTTCACGCACCAGCGGTACCGCATCGGCGGCCGCTGAGGCGGATGGCCGGGGGGGGGGGCGTGCCGCGTCAGCCGGCCGCCGGCTCGCTCGTCAGCCCGAGGAAATGGTCCAGCATGTGGAAGTGGTCCTCGAAAAAGGCCTCTTCCAGCGCGGCCAGCTGCGTGATGGGAAACCACTCCACCTGCGCCGCGTCGTCGTCCGCGCGCACGTCGGGAAAGGGGTCGCCCTCCAGGTCGAAATAGTGCGCGTGCGTGATGGTGCGTCCGCGCTGGCTGCGGTCCGGGTGGTCGAACACGGCCACCTCCCGTAGCGCGGCGCGCATGCGCGCTTCGGGCAGCGCGCAATGCGTCTCCTCGGCCAGTTCGCGCAGGCAGGACTGCCAGACGGTTTCTCGCTGCTCGATGAAGCCCCCAGGTGCGGCCAGCTGCCCCTTGCCCGGCGCGTGCGCGCGGCGGATGAGCAGCACGTGGTCCTGGCAGCGCAGCACGGCATCCACGGTCACGAACACCGGCGGATAGGGCGCCTTCGCCCAGGCTTCGCGGTAGTCGCGCAGCATGCGCCACTCCTCCTGCAGGGCCGCGTAATGCGGGGCCTGGGCGAAGGCGCGCAGGAAGTCGATGGTGCTGTCGGGCATCTGCTCCGCGAGCAGCCCCAGCGCGGCGAGCAGCGTGTCCGGCGTGGCGCCGAAATACGCATCCCTGATGGCGGTGGCGTCGATGCTGCCCTGCCGCTCCACCGCGATGAGCTGCCAGCCCGGGAAGCGCCGCAGGTAGCTGCTGGTGGCGTCCTTGAAGTGGCCCACCAGCCCGATGCGCGCATCGGGCCGCACGTGCCGCGACACCGCCTGCAGCACGGCCGCCACCCAGGCCAGTTCGTTGTAGTGGTCGCGCACGGGCAGCACGGTGAGGCGGGCGCGGTCCGCCTCGGGCAGGGCATTGCGCAGCATGGCTTCGCGCTCCTGCCAGGTGAACGGGTTCTTGGGCGAGCGCGCCTGCCAGGCCGAGCCCATGATGACGATGGCATGGCGGGCGCTGTCGAGCGCACGGCGCAGCAGGGCCAGGTGGCCGTTGTGGACGGGCTCGAAGCGCCCGATGAGGATGGCGTTGTCGTACATGGATGCGGATGCGATGAGGGAAGCCCGCGGGCGGGACGCGCCCGGCGGGGCTGCAGGGCCACTGCGGCAAATGTAGCCGTGCCGGCGCGGTCAGACGTACTTCGCCGCGATCGGCATCTGCCGGCCGTTGCCGAAGGCCTTGGCGCGCACGCGCAGTATGGGCGGCGCCTGGCGGCGCTTGTACTCGTTGCGCGCGATCATCCGGCGCACCCGGTGCACCAGCGCGCGGCCGGCCTCGTCATGCTGCAGGCGGGCGGCGAAGTCGCGCGCATCGGCATACTCGGCATGCGAGAGGCCCTCGCCTTCGATGAGGAGCTTGAGCACCTGGTCCAGCACCGGATAGGGCGGCAGGCTGTCCACGTCCCGCTGGCCGGGAGCCAGTTCGGCCGACGGCTCCTTTTCGATGATGGCCTGGGGAATCAGTTCGCGGCCGGCGTGCGCGTTGACGTGGCGGGACAGCTCGAACACCTCGGTCTTGTAGAGATCGCCCAGCAGCCCCAGGCCGCCGTTCGTGTCGCCGTAGAGCGTGCAATAGCCCACCGAAATCTCCGACTTGTTGCCCGTGGTGAGCAGCAGGTGCCCGAAGGCGTTCGAATACTCCATCAGGATGGTGCCGCGGATGCGTGCCTGCAGGTTCTCCAGCGGCAGTCCTTCGAGCGACTGGCCGAAGCTGGCCTCGAACTGCGCGGCATAGCCCGCCACGAGGTCCGCGATGGGGTGCGTGTGCAGCCGGATGCCGAGGTTGCGGCAGAGCGCCACCGAATCGTCCACCGATCCGCTGGAGGAAAAGCGCGAGGGCATGGTCACCGCTATGACATTCTCCGCGCCCATCGCCTCGGCGGCGAGCGCCAGGGTCAGGGCGCTGTCGATACCGCCCGAACTGCCGACCACCACCTGCCCGAAGCCGCAGCGCCGCGCGTAGTCGCGCAGGCCGAGCACGATCTGCTGGCGGTAGAAGTCCATGGTGGGCAGGCCCTCCCGCGGCACGGGCGGCAGGGGGCCGCCATCCGCGGAGCGGAAGCGCCCGCCCTCCAGGCACAGGGTGCGCACGTCTTCGGCGAACCGCGGCGCCTCGAAGACCACGCCCGCCTCCGGCTCCGCCGCGAACGACGCACCGTCATAGACGATCTGGTCCTGGCCGCCGACCTGGTTCACATAGACCACCGGCAGGCCGTGGCGCCGCGCGGCGTCGCCGAATACTTGGTGCCGGACCTCGCGCTTGCCGATGTGGCTGGGGCTGGCATTGATGCTCACCACCAGGTCCGGCGCGGCATCGGCCAGGCGCTGGAAGGGGTTGGTGGCGTAGTCGGCCACGGCGTCGTTCCAGCCGTCCTCGCAGACCATGAAGCCGATCTGCGCGTGGCCGATGCGCAGCACGCGCGCCACGTCGGGGCCGGGCTCGAAATGGCGGCGTTCGTCGAAGATGTTGTAGGTGGGCAGCAATTGCTTGGCGTAGGTGAGGCGGATCGCTCCGTCCCGCAGCACCAGCAGGCTGTTGTGCAGGCGCTTGCCGGGGCCCTGCGCGCGCGTGGGCGTGCCCACCACCCAATGCAGCCCCGGCGTGGCGCGCGAAGCGTCCTGCAGCGCGGCGATGCCGGCGTCCACGCGCTCCATGAAACCGGACTCTTCCAGCATGTCGCCGGGGTAGTAGCCGCACAGCGCCAGCTCGGTGAACACCACCAGGTCGGCACCGGCCTGCGCCGCCTGTCGGGCGGCGTCGGTCATCCGCTGCACGTTGCCTTCGATGTCGCCCACGGTGAGGTTGAGCTGGGCAAGGGTGATCCGGAGCATGTCGTTTCCTTGGAGGTTGTTGGGGGCAAGGCGAAAAGGCTCAGGCCTCGGGCGGCAGGCCGAATACCTGCCGCAGGTAGGCGAGGTAGGTTTCATCGTCGCACAGCGTCTTGCCCGGGCTGTCGGACAGTTTCGCAACCGGCTGGCCATTGGCACGCACGATTTTCATGACGATGTTGAGCGGGCGCGGCCCCAGGTCGTTGCTGAGCTGCGTGCCGATGCCGAAGCCCAGCTGCACACGGTCGCCGAAGTGGCGGTGGAGCGCCAGCGCGCGCTCCACGTCGAGCCCGTCGGAGAACACCAGGCGCTTGCCGTGTGCGTCGATGCGCAGCCGCGCATAGTGCGCCAGGGCCTTTTCGCCCCAGGCGACCGGGTCGCCCGAGTCGTGCCGCAGGCCGTCGAAGAGCTTGGCGAAGTACAGGTCGAAATCCGCGAGGAAGGCGTCCATGCCGACCGTGTCGGTGAGCGCGATGCCGAGGTCGCCGCGGTATTCCTGCACCCAGTCCTCCAGTGCCGCCTTCTGGAAATCGCGCAGCCGCACGCCCAGCGCCTGGTAGCTCTGCAGGTACTCGTGGGCCATGGTGCCGATGGGCACCAGTTGCAGATCGCGGGCCAGCAGCACGTTCGATGTGCCCTTGAACCATTGCGGAGCCTGCGCGGCGAAGGTCTGCACCACCTCGCGCTGCCAGGCGGCGCCGTAGCGCCGGCGCAGGCCGAAGTCGAACATCTCGAACGGATGGGTACGCGGCGCCTCCGCTGCCAGCGCCCGCACCCGCGCGATCTTCGCGGTCAGCCGGCGGCGGCCTTCCCGCAGCACGTCCGCGCCACCGCCGAGCCGGCGGAAATACAGCTCGTTCACGATGGCCAGCACGAAGATCTCGAAGCCCATCACATGCACCTGCGGCCCGCGTGCCACGATCGACAGCTGCTCCCCTTCCGCGCGCGCCTCGATGAAGGCGCGCTGGAACTGGAAGATGCGCAGGAAATCCACGAAATCGCTCTTGATGTAGCGCAGCCCGCCGAGGTAATCCAGCTCGTCCGGGGAGAAGCGCAAGGCGCACAGTGCGTCCAGTTCCGCGTTGACCTGCGGCAGCAGTTCCGCGAGCGGAAAAGCCGGCGCATTGCGGCAGACGAAGCGATACTCCGCCTGCGTCTGCGGGTGGCGGTGCAGCAACGCCTGCCACATCGTGAACTTGTAGAGGTCGGTGTCCAGCAGGCTCTGGATGATCGGTGCCATGCGTGCGTGCTCCTGGAAGGCTGGAAGAAGGAAAGGCCGGGCGGCCCGCGCTAGGCAGCCCAATCGTCCGCGGCCGCGAGCCGCACGCCCTGCGCGCGCATCGCTTCGAGGAAAGCGCCCTGCTGGCTCTCGAAACCATGTACCGGGCTCATGCAGTCGGTCAGCAGCACGACGCGCGACGGCGTCCAGCCCGGCTGCAGGCGCGGCAGGTGTTGCACGATGTGCTCTGTGGTGGCGCGCACGCAGTGGCTGCCGGCCTCCCCGGCGATCACCAGGCACTCCGCCGCGCCCACGCGCCGCAGCAGCGGCATGTTCAGCGCGGTCGCCGGATCCTGCGGGTCGGGCACCTCGGCCTCGATCGCGCTGTAGTGCTCGGTCCATGGATTCATGCCCTTGAACACGGCCTGCACGGCCCGTCCACGCACGGCCTGCCACTGCGCGCAGGCCGCCAGCACCTCGGCATGTACGCCGTGGCCCCAGCTTCCTATCTCGCAGTGCACCGGCCACACCATGAGGGTATGGCGGCCCTGGGCTTCCAGCGCGTCCAGATACGCCAGCACGCGGGGCAGGGCGCCGGCATCGCGCGGCAGGAACGCGCCGTCGCGTACCTGCGCGGCGGTAATCGGCGTGAAGGGTTGTACGTCTCCGCCTTCGCGCGCCCGCCAGAAGAGAGGATGGGCGACGTCGTAGCGCTGGTGCGAATCCAGCGTGACGGTCACTGCGTCCAGACGGCTGGCGACGCGCCGTACGAACGAAGCCAGCCGCTGCATGTCGCCGTGCGCACCGGCCACCGGCAGCGATGGGGCCAGAGGAGCGCCGCTGGCGGGATCGACGGGGCACCAGTCCGCGGGCAGGTCGCAGAAATCGTTCTGGGGATCGATGGCCAGCAGATGCAGGGGGATGGAGGGACTGGTCATGGCGGTGTCCGTGGGAAAGGGCGATGAGGCCATTCTAGTTAGTTAGTTTATTTGTGCAACTAAGTTGGCGGTAAAAAGATGCAACGCGCGCTCCTTCTCATCTGCGCAAGAAGCGTGCTCCGTACGACGCCGGGCCACAAACAAGCATGCCCGGCCCGCTTCGCCTCCCCGCATGTGCAGAAGGCGAAGCGGACCGGGCATGCCGGGCTGGCTGGACCTGGGCCCGTCGTGCGGCTGCGGGAGCGCCAGGCGGTTACTTCATCACACTGCGCGCGGCGCCCACGCCGAGCACGGCCAGCACGATGAAGATGACCGCGACCACGAGGAACAGGAAGAACAGGATCTTGGCGATGCCCGCCGCGCCCGCGGCCACGCCGCTGAAGCCGAGCGCGCCGGCGATGAGGGAGATGATGGCGAAAATGATGGCGTACTTCAGCATGGTGTCGCTCCGTTGACGGTGGGGCCGTTGCCGGGCGGCTGTGCCGCCTTCTTTGCACCGGGTGTCTCGATCATCGCGAGCGGTTCAAGCGAGCGCCGTCGGCATGCCCTGACTGCCGGTGTAGGAGCGGGCGCAACGAAAAAGCCGCCGACCCGTGCGGGGGCGGCGGCTTGGCGGAGTGCGGTGAAGGGCAGGGGAAGGCTTGCGGCTCCGGCACGGCCCTATGGGCCTTCACATCGCTGGCGCGATGTGAGCCTGCGCCGCAAGGCGGCCGAACCCGCTGCGCGGGTTGCCGGGCTTACAGCCCGGCCGCTGCGCGCAGCGCGGCCGCCTTGTCCGTCTTTTCCCAGGTGAACTCGGGTTCCTCGCGGCCGAAGTGGCCGTAGGCGGCGGTCTTTTCGTAGATCGGGCGCAGCAGGTCGAGCATCTGGATGATGCCCTTGGGCCGCAGGTCGAAATGCTCCTGCACCAGCGCGGCGATCTTCTCGTCCGGGATCACGCCCGTGCCCTCGGTGTAGACGGTGACGTTGATCGGGCGGGCCACGCCGATGGCATAGCTCACCTGGATCTGGCACTGGCGCGCCAGGCCCGCGGCCACGATGTTCTTGGCCACGTAGCGCGCGGCGTAGGCGGCCGAGCGGTCCACCTTCGTCGGGTCCTTGCCGCTGAAGGCGCCGCCGCCGTGGGGGCAGGCGCCGCCGTAGGTATCGACGATGATCTTGCGGCCCGTCAGGCCGCAGTCGCCCTGCGGGCCGCCGATGACGAAGCGGCCCGTGGGGTTGATCAGGTACTTCGTCTCCTGCAGCCACTCCTTGGGCAGCACGGGCTTGATGATCTCCTCGATCACCGCCTCGATGAAGCTGGCCTTCATCCTGGTGGCGGTCTCGGACTGGTCGGGATGGTGCTGGGTGGACAGCACCACGGTATCGATGCTGTGGGGCTTGCCGTCCACGTAGCGCATCGTCACCTGGCTCTTGGCGTCCGGGCGCAGGAAGGGCAGGCGGCCGTCCTTGCGCAACTGGGCCTGGCGCTCGACCAGGCGGTGCGCGTAGTAGATGGGCGCGGGCATCAGCTCGGGCGTTTCGTCGCAGGCGTAGCCGAACATCAGGCCCTGGTCGCCGGCGCCGGTGTTCAGGTGGTCGTCGCTGGCATGGTCCACGCCCTGGGCGATGTCGTTGCTCTGCTTGTCGTAGGCCACCAGCACCGCGCAGCCCTTGTAATCGATGCCGTAGTCGGTGTTGTCGTAGCCGATGCGCTTGATGGTGTCGCGCGCCACCTGGATGTAATCCACGTGGGCATTGGTGGTGATCTCGCCGGCCAGCACGACGAGGCCGGTGTTGGTCAGCGTTTCGGCGGCCACGCGGCTGCGGGGATCCTCGCGGAAGATCGCGTCGAGGATGGCGTCGGAGATCTGGTCCGCCACCTTGTCGGGGTGGCCTTCGGACACCGATTCCGACGTGAAGAGAAAGTCGTTCGCCATTTGAATAAACTCCTGTGCTTTTTGGCATTTTGGGCGTTGCCCTCAGCCTTGTGGAGCCGTGGCGAACGCTTTAGCAGAGTTGTTTAACGTCGCCCTGCAAGTTGCTCATTTAACTCAGCGACCCCGCCATTCTACCGACACGGATCTGTCACCGATGCCCCCCGCGTTCCGCTTCTTCGCCCGATGGCCATTGCCTGCGCTCCATGCGCTGGGCGCGGTGCTGGGCTGGATCGCGTTCCTCGCGTCGCCCACCTACCGCCGCCGCTTCCTCGCCAATGCTCGCCTGGCCGGCTATCCCTTCGTGCGCGTGCGCGCCGCGGTGGCCCACGCGGGCCGCATGGCGGCCGAGCTGCCGCGCCTGTGGCTGCGCGCCGAGGCGCCGCCGTTCCGCATGGAGGGGGCGGAGTGCGTGGAACAGGCCTGGGCGGCTGGCCGGGGCATCGTCTTCCTCACGCCGCACATCGGCTGCTTCGAGCTGTCGGTGCAGATCGCGGCGCGGCGCTGGGCCGGGGAGCACGGCCCCGTTACGGTACTCTACCGGCCCGCCCGGCAGGCCTGGCTCGCGGAACTCATGCGCACGGCGCGCGACCGGCCAGGGATCCGGGCAGTGCCCACCACGCTCTCGGGCGTGCGGCAGATGATCAAGGCGCTGCGCCGCGGCGAGGCCGTGGGCCTGCTGCCCGACCAGGTGCCGCCCGAAGGGCAGGGTCTTTGGGCGCCGTTCTTCGGACTGCCGGCCTATACGATGACGCTCGCCGCCCGCCTGGTGCAGCAGACAGGCGCCACGGTGGTCCTGGCACGCTGCGAGCGCCTGCCGCGCGGCCGCGGCTACGTGCTGCACCTCGAGCCCCTGGCCGAGCCGCTTTCCCCTTCCCTCGAAACCGCCGTCCTGCAGATCAACCAATCCATGGAACGCATCATCCGACACTCTCCCGACCAATACCTCTGGGGCTACGGGCGCTACAAGCAACCGCGGGCCGAGGCATCCACGCCGGCCGTGCCGGGAGCGGACGCATGACGGCGGGGCGCTTCAATCTCGCCTGCATGCGCGTGCTCGCCCGCCTGCCCCTGCCCGTGCTGCGGGCCCTGGGCTGGGTGCTGGGGCAGGTGATCTACGTGCTGGCCAAGCCGCGTCGCAAGATAGCGCTGCGCAACCTGGAGCTGTGCTTTCCCGAGGCGAGCGCCGCGCAGCGGCGAGCGTGGGCGCGCGAAACCTTCGTGCGCTTCTGCCAGGCCTGGCTGGACCGCAGCTGGCTCTGGATGGCACCACGGTCGGTGGTGGAAAAGCGCCTGGAAATCCACGGCGCGCTCGACGAACTCGAAGGCGATACACCCACGATCATCCTGGCGCCGCATTTCCTGGGCATGGACGCCGCGGGAACCGCGCTCACGCTGCAGACCGACCGGGCCTTCACCTCCATCTTCACCCCGCATCCCGATCCGGACATCGATGCCTGGCTGTTCGCGGGCCGCCAGCGCTTCGGCAACGTGCGCATGCTCAACCGGGGAGACGGCGTCAAGCCCATCCTGAGCGGGCTGCGCAAGGGGGGGCTGCTGTACCTGCTGCCGGACATGGATTTCGGGCCCAACGACTCGGTGTTCGTGCCCTTCTACGGCATGTCGGCCGCCACCATCACTTCGCTGTCGCGCTTCGCGCGGCTGGGCCGGGCCAAGGTGGTGCCGCTCATCGGGCGCATCACGCCGCGCGGCTACAGCGCGGAAATGATGCCGGCCTGGCAGAACTACCCCACCGACGACATCGAGGCCGACACCGCCCGCATGAACCGCGAACTGCAGCAGTGGATCGACACCATGCCGGGCCAGTATTACTGGGTGCACCGGCGCTTCAAGTCGCGTCCTGCGGGCGAGCCGTCCGTCTATCGCTGAAGCCGGCCGACCGCTGCCGTGCCTGGCAGCGGCAGCTACTGCTGGCGCGTCTCCTTCAGGAAATCCCCGATCTCGCGCGCCACGCGTTCCGGCTGCTCGTGCACGATCCAGTGCGACGCGCCCGGTACCGTGCGCAACCGCAGCGCTGGCACCCAGCGCTCCAGCCCGTCGAGCAGGCCCGGGCGCAGCGCCGGGTCTTCCAGGCCCCACAGCACCAGCGTGGGCAGGGTGATGCCGAGCATGCCATCCGGCAGCTCGACGGCGGCCGCATGCGGCTCGCCCTCGCGCGGCGGCCGCAGCGGGCTGGCCCGGTAGTAGTTGCAGGGGCCCGTGAGGCCTTCGTCCCAGGTTGCGCGGTAGCGGCCCCGCAGCTCGGGCGTGAGCCATCCGGGGGCGCTCCCGTCGGGGCGGTCGAAAAAGCCGAAGAGCCGACGGTAGCCGTCCTCCGCCAGCAGGGCCTCGGCGTCGGGCCGGCAGAGGAAGTGCATGTATTCGCTGGCCTTTTGCTGCTCGGGGCTGTGCTGCAGTTCCCGCAGGAAGGTGCCGGGATGGGGCGAGTTCACGATCACCAGGCGCTCCAGCAGGTCGGGCCGCTGGTTCGCCAGGTTCCAGGCCACCGCTCCGCCCCAGTCGTGCGCGACCAGGGCGGCGAGCCGGCCGCCGGCTGCGGCGGGACCGCATTCCGCCTCGATGAGCGCTGCCAGATCCTGCACGAGGTGTTTGGCCCGGTAGGCCTCCACGGCCTGCGGGCTGCTGGAGGGCGCGAAGCCGCGCAGGAAGGGCGCCACGCAGCGGTAGGCACCGTTCTCGGGGCGTGCGAAATGCTCCAGCATCCCGTCCCAGATGAAGGCGCCCTCGGGGAAACCGTGCAGGAAAACCAGGACGGGGCGCCCGGCATCGCCGCGGGTGCGGCAGTGCAGGGTGATGCCGTGGGGCAGCGGGTGGAGCGTGGTGTCGGTCATGTGCGCGGCGGTCCGTGGGGCCACCCGCGCGGATCGTCCGCGCGGGTCGTCAGGAGGTTGCGGAATCCTCGGGGCCGGGCGCGGGGTCGGCGGGCGGCTGCAGGCCCTCCTGCGGCCCGGCCGCTGCGGCCGGCGTCCCGTCCAGGGGGTGCGACCATTGCCACAGCAGTTGCGCGACCTCGTCCACGCCCTGCTTCTTGAGGGCCGAGAACATCTTCACCTCCCCGCCGCCCGCCTGCAGTCGCGTGATGGACAGCACCTTGGCCTGCTCGGCGCGCGTGAGCTTGTCGGCCTTGGTGAGCAGCACCAGGAATTTCAGGCCGGCTTCCACCCGGGGCCGCACCGCCTCCAGCAGCGCCTCGTCCAGCTCGGTCAGGCCCAGGCGCGGGTCGCACAGCAGCACGATGCCCGTGAGGCTCTCGCGGCTCACGAGGTAGTTCACCATCACCTGCTGCCAGCGCTGCTTGTCCGATCGCGACACGGCCGCATAGCCGTAGCCGGGCAGGTCGGCCAGCACCGCGTCGGTCACGCCCTGGCGGCCCAGGGCGAACAGGTTGATGTGCTGCGTGCGCCCCGGCTTCTTGGAGGCGAACGCGAGCTGCTTTTGCTGCGTCAGCGTGTTGATGCAGGTGGACTTGCCCGCGTTGGAGCGCCCGACGAAGGCGAATTCGGGGACGTGGATGGCCGGCAGGTGGTGCAGCTGCGCGGCGGTGGTGAGGAAGCGGGCCGTGTGCATCCATCCCACGGCGACCTTGGCGTCGGGTGCGGGCGGAAGCGAGCCAGCAACTGGCGCATGTGATGTAGTCGTCATAAATGGGGGTTAGCAGGGAGACGCCCGCGAAGTGCCGCATTGTAAGATTGACGGGCTTTGCGGCCCCCCTTCTACAACACAGAACCCCCGATATGAAGAAACTGCTTGCTCCCATGCTGATGGCTGCCGCGCTGGCGGTGGCCGCCTTCCCGGCCTCGGCCCAGGCACCCGCGGCGGGACAGAAGGCGGGCAAGCCGGACCTGGTCAAGGGCGAGGCCGGCTTCGCCACGGTGTGCGCGGCCTGCCATGCGGCCGACGGCAACTCCACCATCGTGGCCAACCCCAAGCTGGCGCAGCAGCACCCCGAATACCTCGTCAAGCAGCTGCAGGAGTTCAAGTCCGGCAAGCGCAGCGACCCGGTGATGCAGGGCATCGCCGCCACGTTGTCGGAAGACGACATGCGCAACATCGCCTGGTGGGCGGCCGGCAAGCAGGCCAAGCCCGGCTTCGCCAAGGACAAGGACCTCGTCGCGCTGGGCGAGCGCATCTACCGTGGCGGCATCGCCGACCGCAACATCGCCGCCTGCGCGGGCTGCCACAGCCCCAACGGAGCCGGCATCCCGGCCCAGTACCCGCGCCTGTCGGGCCAGCATGCCGACTACACGGCCAAGCAGCTGGCCGCGTTCCGCGACGGCAAGCGCGCCAACAGCGTGCAGATGACCCAGGTCGCCGCCAAGCTCAACGACCGCGAGATCCGCGCCGTGGCGGACTACATCGCCGGCCTGCGCTGAACTCCTTCCTCCCCGCGCACCCTGCGGGAATCCCGGGAGCCCCGGCGCTTGATTTGCGTCAAAATCCCCCCGGTTGGCCCCCCGGCCTTCCGGAACCTGCCGCCGATAATCACACCCAAGACGGGCGGGCCCATCTGAACGGATGGCCCGCCTTTTCCGTTTTCAGGGCCCTGCCGCTCCCATCCTCCCCGCCAGCCGCACGCTTTCCGCCTGTCCGTTTCCATGTCCGACACCGTCCACGGCCACCCGCATTCGTCCCGCACAGCACCCGCGCGGGCCCTGGTCGAGCTGCTGTCGTCCATGCGTTTCGCGATCTCGCTGCTCACGGTGATCTGCATCGCCTCGGTGATCGGCACCGTGCTCAAGCAGCACGAGCCCGCGGCGAACTACGTGAACCAGTTCGGGCCCTTCTGGTCCGAGCTGTTCCTGGCACTGCGGCTGAATGCGGTGTACAGCGCGTGGTGGTTCCTGCTGATCCTCGCCTTTCTGGTGACCAGCACTTCGCTGTGCATTGCCCGCAACGCGCCGCGCTATCTCGCCGACCTGCGCAGCTACAAGGAAAACGTCCGGGAGCAGAGCCTGAAGGCCTTCCACCACCGCGCGCACGCGGTGCTCGGCGCCGAGGCGCCGGAAGCCGCGGCACGGCGCATCGGGGGGCTGCTGGCCGGCGGCGGCTGGAAGGTCCGCCTGCAGCAGCGTGACACCGCCGCCGGGCCGGGAACGGGGTGGATGGTGGCCGCCAAGGCGGGGGCCGCCAACAAGATCGGCTATATCGCCGCGCACAGCGCCATCGTGCTCATCTGCCTGGGGGGCCTGCTGGACGGCGACCTGATCGTGCGCGCCCAGATGTGGCTCGGGGGCAAGGCGCCGTACACTGGCGGAGGGATGGTTTCCGAGGTGGGGGCGGAGCACCGGCTCTCCGAACGCAATCCCACCTTCCGGGGCAATCTGTTCGTGGCCGAGGGCACCCAGTCCGGCACCGCCATCCTGAACCAGTCCGACGGCGTGCTGCTGCAGGAGCTTCCGTTTTCCATCGAACTGAAGAAATTCATCGTGGAGCACTACTCCACCGGCATGCCCAAGCTCTTCGCGAGCGAGATCGTCATCCACGACAAGGCCACGGGCGAATCCGTGCCCGCCCGCGTGGAAGTGAACCACCCCGCCAGCTACCGCGGCATCGAGATCTACCAGTCGAGCTTCGACGACGGCGGCTCCCTGCTCAAGCTGCGGGCCGTGCCCATGGCGCCGGGCGTGCGGCCGTTCGAGGTGGAAGGAACCGTGGGCGGCTCCACGCGCATCGAGCGCGCCGGCACCGGGGACAAGGGTGCGGATGCCGGGCAGGCCCTCACGCTGGAATTTACGGGGCTGCGCACCATCAACGTCGAGAACTTCGGCGCTGTACCTGGGACTGGCGGTTCCGGCGCGGATGTGCGCAAGGTGGACCTGCGGCATTCCATCGAGTCGCGCCTCGGGGCTGGCAACAAGACCGCCACGCCGAAAGAGCTGCGCAACGTCGGCCCGAGCGTCACCTACAAGCTGCGCGACGCCGCCGGCCAGGCGCGCGAATTCCACAACTACATGCTGCCGGTGGACACTGGCGACGGCCAGCCGGTGTTCCTGCTGGGCGTGCGGGAGACCCCGGCCGACCCCTTCCGGTTCCTGCGCGTGCCAGTGGATGACCAGGGCCGAATGGATGGCTTCCTGCGCATGCGCATGGCGCTGGCCGACCCTGCACTCCGCGAGCAGGCGGTGCGGCGCTACGTGGCCCATGCGGTGGACGGCTCCCGGCCCGAACTGGCCGATCAGCTGGCGCAGTCCACGCTGCGCGCACTGTCGATCTTCGCCGGTGCCGCGGAGCCCGGCAAGACTGCCGCGGGCAGCCCGCAGCGCGGCGGGCTGCAGGCCATCTCGGAATTCATGGAGGCGAACGTGCCTTCCGCCGAGCGCGAGCGGGCCGGCGAGGTGCTGATCCGCATCCTGAACGGCGCGCTGTTCGAGCTCGCCCAGCTGACGCGCGAGCGCGCGGGCCTCGCCCCCCTGCCGCAGGACGAGGCCACCCGCGCCTTCATGACGCAGGCCGTGCTGTCGCTCAGCGATGCCCAGGCCTATCCCGCGCCGATGGCGTTCGAACTGGCGGATTTCAAGCAGGTGCAGGCCAGCGTGTTCCAGGTGGCGCGCGCCCCGGGAAAGAACGTGGTGTACCTGGGCTGCGCGCTGCTGATCCTGGGCGTGTTCGCGATGCTCTACGTGCGCGAGCGGCGCGTATGGGTGTGGCTGGCGCCGGCCGGGAACGGCGACGGGGCCGACGCCACCATGGCACTGTCCACCAACCGCAAGACCCTGGACGGCGACCGCGAATTCGCCCGGCTCACCGAGAAACTCATCGGGGCCCGGCCCCACCACGGAGGCATCACCGCATGAACACGGCGACCACCACCATCACCCTGAGCGAAGGCTATTTCGCGCGCCGCAACTGGTTCGACTGGGTGTTCGCGGCCATCGTGGCGGCGGGCGGCCTCTATGCCCTGCAGCGCTACGGCGCCTTCATGGATGTGTACGAGAAGGGCATCCTGCTCGGTGCCATCCCCTGCACGGTCTGGCTGGGATGGTTCTGGCGTCCGCTGCGCACGCTGATGCTGGCGGTGGCGGCGTTCGCGTTGCTCGCCATCGGCCTCTACCAGCAGGACGGCGCGGGCAGCCTCGCGCGCGCGGATACCGTGTTCGGTCTCAAGTACTTCCTCTCCAGCCAGTCCGCCATCCTCTGGATGAGCATGCTGTTCTTCATCAGCACGGTCTTCTACTGGCTGGGCATGTTCGCCCGGGGCGAGCGCGGCACGCTCTCCCTGCTGGGCTCGCGCATCGCCTGGGTGGCGATCGCCATGGCGCTGATCGGCACGCTGGTGCGCTGGTACGAGAGCTACCTCATCGGGCCGGACATCGGCCACATCCCCGTGAGCAACCTCTACGAGGTCTTCGTGCTCTTCTGCTGGATGACGGCCGCGTTCTATCTCTATTACGAGGAGCAGTACGCGACGCGCGCGCTCGGCGGCTTCGTCATGCTGGTGGTCAGCGCGGCCGTGGGATTCCTGCTCTGGTACACCGTCGTGCGGGAAGCCCACGAGATCCAGCCCCTGGTGCCGGCCTTGAAGAGCTGGTGGATGAAGCTGCACGTGCCTGCCAACTTCATCGGCTACGGCACGTTCGCGCTGGCCGCCATGGTCGCGTTCGCTTACCTCGTCAAGCAACAAGCCGGCGAGACGCGGTGGTGGAAGCTCGCGCCGCTGTGGATGCTGGGTGTGGTGCTGTGCTTCGAGCCCATCGTGTTCCGCCAGAGCGCGGCCGAGAACGGCGGCAGCTACTGGATGGTGTATTTCGGCATTTCCGCGCTCATCGTCGCCGGCATCCTCCTGGGCCGCCGGCGCATCGCCGAGCGCCTGCCGTCCTTCGAGGTGCTCGACGACGTGATGTACAAGGCCATCGCCGTCGGCTTCGCCTTCTTCACCATCGCCACCGTGCTGGGTGCCCTCTGGGCGGCCGAGGCCTGGGGCGGTTACTGGAGCTGGGATCCGAAGGAGACCTGGGCGCTCATCGTCTGGCTCAACTATGCGGCCTGGCTGCACATGCGGCTGATGAAGGGGTTGCGCGGCACGGTGTCGGCCTGGTGGGCGCTGGTGGGCCTCGGGGTGACCACCTTCGCGTTCCTGGGGGTCAACATGTGGCTCTCCGGGCTGCACAGCTACGGAACGTTGTAGCGCGGGATGAGTCTCTCGGAGGGTTCGGCGCGTATAACCGGGGGCTTCCCCCCAGGGCGCCCCTACCGAGGACCATCCATGCTCATCCGCAACCACGACGACGGCTTTCTCCACCCCACCGGCAGCGAGATCACCCCGCGCTCGGTTTATGAGGGGCGCCGCGACCTCATGAAGCTGATGGCCGCGGGTGCGGCCGGTGCCGCCCTGGCATCCTGGGCCGGCCGGGAAGCCCTGGCCCAGACGGCCCGCCCGGGAAAGCTGGCCGCCCTGGCGGCGGTTCCCAGCAAGGTGGCGGGCGCCACCACCATCGAGAAGCTGACAGAGTACAAGGACGCCAGCACCTACAACAACTTCTACGAATTCGGCGTGGACAAGAGCGATCCCGCGCGCAACGCGCACACGCTGAGGACTTCGCCATGGACGGTGGAGGTCGAGGGCCTCGTCAACAAGCCCGGCAAGTTCGCCATCGAGGACCTGCTCAAGCTCAGCCCGCAGGAAGAGCGCATCTACCGGCTGCGCTGCGTCGAGGGCTGGTCGATGGTCATCCCCTGGGTGGGTTACTCGCTCGCAGAACTCATCAAGCGCGTCGAGCCCCAGGGCAGCGCCAAGTACGTCGAGTTCGTGACCCTGGCCGACAAGCAGACCATGCCCTACGTGGGCCGGCCCGTTCTGGACTGGCCTTACACGGAAGGCCTGCGCATGGACGAGGCCATGCATCCGCTCACGCTGCTCGCCTTCGGCATGTACGGCGAAGTCCTGCCCAACCAGAACGGTGCGCCCGTGCGCCTCGTGGTGCCCTGGAAGTACGGTTTCAAGAGCGCCAAGAGCCTGGTCAAGATCCGCTTCGTCGAGAAGGAGCCCGGCACGGCCTGGAACAAGGCGGCGAAGCAGGAGTATGGTTTCTATTCCAACGTGAACCCCAATGTGGACCATCCGCGCTGGAGCCAGGCGACGGAACGCCGCATCGGCGAGGACGGCCTGTTCGCCAAGAAGCGCAAGACGCTGATGTTCAACGGCTACGAAGCGCAGGTCGGCCAGCTCTACGCGGGCATGGATCTCAAGAAGTTCTACTGATCCGTGGGGCGCCGCCATCCACACGGTGCCTCGGCCGGATGCGGCCGGCCTGCTGGCTTCCTGTAGACCTCCATGAAAAAACTATTGCTGCACCCCGCCGCCAAGCCGGCGGTCTTCACGATCTGCCTGCTGCCCTTCGCCTGGCTCGTCTATGGGGTGGTCACCGACCGCCTGGGCCCCAACCCCGCCGAAGCGCTCATCCGCGCCTCCGGCGACTGGGCCCTGCGCGGCCTGTGGATCGCGCTCGCCGTCACGCCGCTGCGCATGCTCACCGGCATGCCGGCACTGGCGCGGTTCCGCCGCATGATCGGGCTGTTCGCGTTCTTCTACGCGCTGGTGCACCTGCTGTGCTACGCGTGGCTGGACATGGGCTTCGACGTGCCGGAGATCGCACGCGACATCGCCAAGCGGCCCTTCATCCTCGTCGGCATGCTCGCCTTCGCGCTGCTGCTGGTGCTCGCGGCCACCTCGTTCAACCGGGCCATCCGCTGGCTCGGCGGCAAGCGCTGGCAGGCCCTGCACCGCGCCGTCTACGTGGCCTCGGCCCTGGCGCTGCTGCATTTCTTCTGGATGCGTGCGGGAAAGAACTTCTTCGGCGAAGTCGCCATTTACGCGGCCATCCTGGCCGCGCTGCTGGGATGGCGCATCTGGAAGGCACTGCGCGGTGCGCGTGCTGCGAGGGCGGCGGCGTGAGTCAGGGCTTGGCGCTGAGGCAACCTGGTACCTGACCCACTATCGGGCACTCTGAGGGGATGTTTTCGAAGACGACTCCGAGGCCTGCATAAACTTTGTTGGCCTGCATGGGGGGGTCGAGATACCAGTCGATCGCACCGATTCCAGGCTCAAGATCAACCACCTTGCTTTCGCCGAGCAGTTTCTTGTGGTTTACCTCGTACAGGCGGAAGATGCCTGGGTCTCTTTGATCGTGATGCACGATGCGTTGCCACAGCGATGCTTCGTAGATCTCCAGCCGATACACGTAGTGAGGGCTGTTGTAAGTCATGAAGAGTGTCGGCCTCGTTGCATACCAGCCCAGCACCAAGCAGGCATTCAGCGCCAAGCACCAGACGATGCAGGGCACACTCTTAAGGTTGGCAAGCTTCATCACCACTCCAGCTTGATCGGAAAAGGCAGGCGCACGCGGTGCACGTCGGAGACGACCATGAAATCCCCGCCCCGTCCGTACAGGGCGCGCCATTCTCTGAAATGCCGGTTCTGCACCAAATAGTTCTGGCGTGCCGCTTCGGCGGCGTCTGCAAACATCCACTGCTCGGACATTGGGATGTCCAGTGCGGAGGGTAGAAAACGTTTCACGCCATCCGGTCCCCAGAAGCCCAGCGGCTGCGATATGAGAGAGTCATCGTTAAAGTCGTAGGAGTCGCGCAGGTAGAAGGCCAACTCATCGATTGCGATGGCGGTCTTGCCGGTCCCCTTTGACGTCACCAAGCCCGACACCGCGACCTTGAGCGTGGCCTCTCCCATCGCGCCGTAGAAGTCGTCCATAGGGTCGCTGAACCTGCCTATTTGCAAGATATTCACTTGGCAGGTGGTGTCCAGGATCTTTGCCGGCCGGTTCAGGTTACCGAAGCGCCAGGGTAAAGTCTGACCTAGTGCGTGTCGTGTCACCTTCCTTTGTAGCTCCACTATGCCGGCAGGGCTGTTCCATTCCGCCTGCAACCTCGACACCGCAGCCTGCACGCGCGAAAAACCCAGCGCCCATTGCATGGTGATTGTGGTTTCGTCCAGTTGCGAGGCTGGTAGCTGGTGCAGTTGTTGAGGTGGAACGCTGCGTTTTATCGGAGAAGTGATTTCAAACCCTACTTCCCTGAACCACCGCTCCATCAACGCAGCCGCCACTGGCCATCCCAGGCGAGAGCGCATCACGCCTGGAATGTCATCCAGCCGAAACCGCCGGACCTTCGGCGGCAGTTTCTCTTCCAAGCGCGCATGCAGGCGCTCCGTATCGACAAGTACGATATCGTTCATGTGCCCCTTCCCTCCGGTGTTTCTTCTTCGGGCCTGATTCTGGGGGGGCAAATACGCTCAGCGCCACGAAATGGATAGTCACATGGTTACGAAGCGCAACTGTCGAGCTGAAGCCACGCCTGCACAGGTGCAGCCCTTGTAATGCAGCAAGTGGCAGGCGCGGCCTCGGGCCGCAGGAAAGGGTGCGAATCCGGGCCGGCTTTCTGTCCGGGAATGAGCCTCCCGGTCCTCAGGCCCGCACCGCCTGCAGCGCCGGCCTCACCTGCCGCGTGGCCGGATCGATGAGCGCCGTCGGCAACTGGTAAGCGCGGTCGTCGAACAGGTCGATACCGCACTGCAGGTTCTCGATCCAGTCGAAGAAGTCCGCGATTGCCTGGCGGCCCATGATGGGCGCGCCGTGCTGCGGCACCAGCATGGCGATGTCGAGCTGGCGCGCCATGCGCGTCCACAGGCGCAGGATTTTGTTGGAAACCATGTAGCGCCGATGGAAGCCCTCCATGCGCGGGATGTGCGGGCGCAGGTCGGTGACCGGCTCGCGCGCCTCGGCCCCGGAGGTCATCGATACGCCCAGGTCCCCCGTGAAGAGAATCCTGCTCACCGGGTCGTAGAAATGGAAGTTGCCCTCGGAGTGCATGAAGTGCGCGGGCAGCAGCACCAGCTCATGCCGGCCCAGGGGCAGGTGGCCGCCGGCGTCGGGCACGCCGATCACGCGGTTCTCGGTCTTGCCCACCTTGGTGAAATGCGGCGCGAACCGCTCCCAGATGCGCGAGATCACCAGCGTGGCCTTGGTGCTGGTCATCCACCGGTCGAGCGAGGCGATGATGTCCGGATCGGCGTGCGAGGCGATGAGGTAGGAGAGCTTGTGCGGGGCGAAGTGCTTGCTCATGCCCATGAACAGCTCGTTGAACGCCAGGTTCCCGCCCGGGTCGATGATCGCCCCGGTGTCACCGTCCACGATGAGGAACTGGTTGGCCTGCACCGCCTGCCCGTCCTCCTCGATGAGGTCGGAGAACATCAGGCACGCGTGGTGCCTGTCCCGATACAGTTCCAGAGGTTCCGATGCCATGGCGTCCCGTCCGTCGTGAAACGGCCAATGTACGGACACCGGCCCGGCGGGAGCTTGATGCGCATCAAGCGAACGTTCAGCCGGGCAGTTTCTCGTGGCGGAACGTGTCTTCCAACGGCTCGCGCGTGCGGATCAGGTGGGCGTGGGTGCCGTCCACCAGCACTTCGGCGGGCCGCGCGCGGGTGTTGTAGGTGCTGCCCATGGAACTGCAATAGGCCCCCGCGGACAGCACGGCCAGCCGGTCGCCCGCACGCACGGCCAGCGTGCGGTCCCGGCCGATCCAGTCGCCGCTCTCGCACACCGGGCCGACCACGTCGTACACGGCGGTGGCCGCATCCCGGGCAGGCGCGGCCACCGGCACGATGCCGTGGAACGCCTGGTACATGGCGGGGCGGGGCAGGTCGTTCATCGCGGCATCGACGATGCAGAAGTTCTTCTGCTCGCCCGGCTTCACGTAGAGCACCTCGGTCAGGCAGACGCCCGCATTGCCCACGAGGGAGCGTCCGGGCTCGATCATGAACTGCCGGTCGCCGTAGCCGCGCGCGTCCAGGCGCGCGAGCAGCTGCTTCCACAGCGCATCCGCCGCGGGCGGCGTGTCGCCGTTGTAGTCGATGCCCAGGCCGCCGCCGAAATCGATGTGGTGGATGGGAATGCCGGCCGACTCGATCTGCGCGACCAGGTCGAGCATGCGGTCCACGGCGTCGAGGTAGGGCGTGGCCTCGGTGATCTGCGAGCCGATGTGGCAGTCGATGCCCACCACCTGCAGGCCCGGCAGGGCCGCGGCGCGCTGGTAGGTGGCGACCGTGCGCTCGTGGGCCACGCCGAACTTGTTGCCCTTGAGGCCGGTCGAGATATAGGGATGGGTCTTCGGATCCACGTTGGGATTCACGCGGATGCTCACGGGCGCGCGCCGGCCGCAGGCCATCGCGACCTCGTTCAGCACCTCGAGTTCGGGCTCGCTCTCCACGTTGAAGCAGCCGATGCCGGCTTCGAGGGCCTCGCGCATCTCCTGGCGCGTCTTGCCCACGCCGGAGAAGATCACCTTGGCTGCCTCGCCCCCCGCCGCCAGCACGCGCCGGAGTTCGCCGGCGGAAACGATGTCGAAGCCGCAGCCCGCCCGCGCGAACAGCTGCAGCACGCCCAGGGAGGAATTGGCCTTCATGGCGTAGCAGATCTGCACCTTGCGGCCCGCGAAGCCCCGCTGGTAGGCCTCCAGGGCCGACAGCATGGACGCCTTGGAATAGACGTAGAGCGGCGTGCCGTGCTCCTGCGCCAGGTCGGCGGCCCGCACGGATTCGATGAAGAGGTCGTCGCCCCGGTAGGCGATGTGAGGATGGCCGGGCAATGCGGTCAGCGTCATGGCGTGGTGGTGGCGGAAGCGGGGGAGGACGCGGGGGAGGACGCGGGAGAGGACGCGGGCGCGGCGGCCGGCACGGCGGGCTCGGGCGGCGTCAGGGACGGCACGGGAATCGGCGACGGCGTTGGCGCGTCGCGCATGGGATCGAGCGTCTGCGGCAGCGTGGCCCGCTGGCTGGCCGCGGGATCGCCCGGCAGGTAGAGCGGGCCGCGCTGCCCGCAGCCCGTCAGCGCGGCAACCGTACCAGCGGCAAGGACGGACACGCTGACTAGAATTTGGGAAGCTCTCAACATCCGCAAATTGTAGAAGTAATGACCGATACCGAATTCCTGGACCATGCCGAGAAACTGCTGCTGGCGGTGGAGCAGGGCTGTGATCGCATCAACGACACGACCGACGCCGACCTGGACGCCCAGCGGTCGGGCGGCATGGTCACCATCACCTTCCCCAACCGCAGCCAGATCGTCATCAACCTGCAAAAGCCGCTGCACGAGATCTGGATGGCGGCGCAGTCGGGCGGCTACCACTACCGGCTCGAGGACGGCGCCTGGAAGGACACCAAGGGCGACGGCGAGTTCTTCGCGGCCCTGACCCGCGACGCGTCCCGGCAGTCGGGCATGCCCCTGGTGTTCTCCGCATCCTGAACCAGGGGCTGCTCGCCAGAAAAGAAGAGGCACCGCGGCAGGCGCCGGGGTGCCTCGATCGCCCGCCGCACTGCACTGGCGGGAAGGCGGGGGGCGGGTTCAGTTCCTGAACAGGTCCAGGATGCGGTTGCGCTCTTCCGCCGGGGGAGGGGCCTGCGGCGGGGCGCCCGGCACCGCGGCGGCGGGATGGTCTTCCATGCCCACGCTCGCCACGCCGGCATTGCGGGCGAATTCCTCGTAGAACCATTCGCCGCCGACATTCACCACGCCGGGTGGCACCGTGGGCTCGGCCACGGGCACCCCCTTCAGGGCGCGCTCCATGAAGCTGATCCAGACCGGCAGGCTCAGGCCGCCGCCGGTTTCTCGGCTGCCCAGGTTGCGCGGGGTGTCATAGCCGATCCAGGTGACCGCCGCGATGGTGGGCTGGAAGCCCGCGAACCACGCATCCATGGCATCGTTGGTGGTGCCGGTCTTGCCATAGACGTCCGGACGCTTGAGCGTCGCCTGCGCGCGGGCGGCCGTGCCCGAACGCGTCACCTCCTGCAACAGGCTGTCCATGATGAACGCATTGCGCGCGTCGATGGCGCGCGGATTGTCGGTGGTCGCCGGCGGCTCGAAGTTGGACAGGATGCGTCCCTTGTGGTCCGTCACCCGGGTGATGAGATAGGGGTTCACGCGGTAGCCGCCGTTGGCGAACACCGAATACGCGGACACCATCTGCATCGGCGTCACGGAGCCGGCGCCCAGCGCCATCGTCAGGTAGGCAGGGTGCTTGTCCGCGTCGAAGCCGAATCGCGTGACCCAGTCCTGCGCGGTCTTCGGGCCCACGGCCTGGAGGATGCGGATGGACACGACGTTTTTGGACTTGGCCAGCGCGGTGCGCAGGGTCATGGGGCCGTCGTACTTGCCGTCGTAGTTCTTGGGTTCCCAGGGCTGCCCGCCCGTGGTGCCTGCGCTGAAGAACAGCGGGGCGTCGTTCACCACCGTCGCAGGCGTGAACCCCTTCTCGAGCGCCGCGGAATAGATGAAGGGCTTGAAGCTCGAGCCCGGCTGCCGCCACGCCTGGGTGACGTGGTTGAACTTGTTCTTGTCGAAATCGAAGCCGCCCACGAGCGCCTTGATCGCGCCGTTGCGGGGGTCGACGGCCACGAAAGCGCCTTCGACCTCGGGCAGTTGCGTGATGTCCCAGGTCTTCTTGGGCGTCTGGATGATGCGGATCACCGCGCCGCGGCGGATGCGGATGTTGGGCGGCGCCTTGTCACTGAGCCCGGACTGCGCGGGCTTGAGGCCGTCGCCGGTGATCTCGATGGGCTCGCCGTTCGCGCGCGCCGCCACGATCTTCTTCGGAGAAGCTTCCAGTACCACCGCCGAGAGCACGTCGCCATTGTCGGGATGGCCCGCGAGCGTGTCGTCGATGACGTCCTCGGCTTCCTGGGGATCGGTGGGCAGGGCGACGAATTTCTCCGGCCCGCGGTAATGCTGGCGGCGCTCGTAATCCATGATGCCCTTGCGCAAAGCCTGGTACGCCGCTTCCTGGTCCCCCGCGGTGAGGGTGGTATAGACATTCAGGCCGCGCGTATAGGCTTCGCTGCCATATTGCGCGAAGATGAGCTGGCGCGCCATCTCGGCCACGTATTCGGCATGGATGCGGGTATTGTCCGGGCCGCCGGAACGGATCTTCAGGTCTTCCTGCTTGGCGGCCGCGCCCTCCTCGGGCGTGATGAAGCCGTTCTCCACCATGCGGTCGATGATGTAGAGCTGGCGCACGCGGGCGCGTTTGGGGTTGCTGATGGGGTTGTACGCGGAAGGTGCCTTGGGCAGGCCCGCCAGCATCGCCGCCTCGGCGATGCTGATGGATTTCAGCGGTTTTCCGAAATACGCCTCCGATGCGGCAGCGAAACCATAGGCCCGGTTGCCCAGGTAAATCTGGTTCATGTAAATCTCAAGAATCTGATTTTTGGTCAACAGATGCTCGAGTTTGAAAGTTAGTAATATTTCGTAAATTTTGCGAGTAATTGTTTTCTCGGACGACAGATAAACGTTTCTTGCCACCTGCATGGTGATGGTGGAGGCTCCCTGACTCTTCACGCGGCCCAGATTGGCCAGGGCCGCGCGGACCATGCCCTTGTAGTCCACGCCGCCATGCTGGAAGAAGCGGGCATCCTCGATGGCCAGCACCGCATTGGTCATGACCTTGGGGATGTCCTGGATGGGCGTGAGATTGCGGCGCTCCTCGCCGAACTCGCCGAGCAGGGCCCCTTCGGCGGAATAGACGCGCAGAGGCAGCTTGGGCCGGTAGTCGGCGAGGTCGGAGATGTCCGGCAGGTTGGGGTACGCCACCGCCAGCGCGACGGCGATCAGCAGGGCGAGGCCCAGCGCGCCCGCGGCCGCGATCGCGAAGAGCCAGGCCAAGCTCCTGAGCAGCCAGCGGAGCCACGTGGGACGGGCGGAAGCGCTCTCGCGAGCGGTCTTGTCGGTCGGGGGAGGCGGCATATCTGTCCAGTGCAAATCAACCGGGCATTATAAAAAATCGAACGTTGCATCACGTTTTTTCAGGGTCGTCCCCCGGAGCCCGCGCCCGACGCGGCAGCGCCTGCGCCCGCATGCATTTAACGCCCCGCAACGGCTCGAAAACCGTCTGCTTTTGACAACGTACCGCCGGCTTCGGCGGCGGGAAACGCTTTGCCGCCCCGCAACCTTACTGCTAGCATTCATGTGAAATGTTAAGTTTTGTTGCGTCAATAAGGCGAGTTACAGGGGGCCAATCTTGATCTCTTTGGGATCTTTGTTCAGTCGCCAGGCTGCGCCGCTGCTGGGCATCGACATCAGCTCCTCCAGTGTCAAGCTGGTCGAGCTCGGGCGCGACAAGGCAGGGGGGCTGGTACTGGAGCGTTGCGCGATCGAGCCCCTGGAGCGGGGCTGGATCAGCGACGGCAACATCGAAAAATTCGACGAGGTCGCCGAGGCCCTGCGCCGGCTGGTGAAGAAGAGCGGCACGCGCACCAGGAACGTGGCGCTCGCTCTGCCGCCTTCGGCGGTGATCACCAAGCGCATCACCCTGCCGGGCGGCATGACGGAGCAGGAGCTCGAGGTCCAGGTCGAGTCCGAGGCCAACCAGTACATTCCGTTTTCCCTCGACGAGGTGAGCCTCGATTTCTGCGTCATCGGCCCCAACAAGAGCGCGCCGGGCGACGTGGACGTGCTGATCGCCGCCTCGCGGCGCGAGAAGGTGCAGGACCGGCAGGGGCTGGCCGAGGCCGCCGGCCTGAAGCCGGTCATCGTCGATATCGAATCCCATGCATCCCGGCTCGCCGCGGGCCGGCTCATCGAGGCCCTGCCGCAGCAGGGCAAGGACGCGCTGGTGGCGCTGTTCGAGGTGGGCGCGCTCACGACGAGCATGCAGGTCATACGCAATGAAGAGGTCCTCTACGACCGGGACCAGGCCTTCGGCGGCGCGCAGCTCACCCAGCTCATCGTCCGCCAATACGGTTTTTCCGCCGAGGAAGCGGAGAGCAAGAAGCGCAGCGGCGACCTGCCGGAGGACTACGCCTCCGCCGTCCTCCGCCCGTTCGTGGAGAGCATGGCTCAGGAAATCGGCCGTGCATTGCAGTTCTTCTTCACCAGTACGCCCTACAACCGGGTGGATCACATCATGCTGGCCGGCGGCTCCGCGCCGCTGCCCGGCCTGACGGAAGCCGTCACGCAGCACTCGGGCTGCGCCTGCACGGCCATCAATCCCTTTGAGGGCATGGAGATCGGAAGTTCCGTCCGTCTCAAGAAGATGGTGCGAGAGGCGCCTTCCTACCTGACTTCGTGCGGGCTCGCCATGCGGAGGTTCCTCCAGTGATTCTCATCAACCTGCTGCCCCACCGCGAGGCAGCCCGGAAACGCCGCAAGGAAGCCTTCCAGGTGGCGATGTTCGCGTCGTTCCTGATGGGCCTCGCGATCGCCGCCGTCGTCTATTGGTGGTTCCAGATGATGATCGGAGAGCAGCAGGGGCGCAATGCCTTCCTGCAGTCCGAGATCCAGGTCCTGGAGGGGCAGATCAAGGAAATCGCCACGATCGAAGAGGAAATCGCTGCCCTGCGTGCGCGCCAGAAGGCGGTGGAGGATCTCCAGTCCGACCGCAACCTGCCCGTCCATCTGCTTTCGGAACTGGTGCGGCAGCTGCCTGACGGTGTCTACATCACGAGTCTGAAGCAGGCGGACCAGGTCATCACCATGCAGGGCATGGCGCAATCCAACGAGCGCGTCTCGGAGATGCTGCGCAACCTGGCGGACAACACCCCGTGGTTCTCCAAGCCCGAGCTGGTGGAGATCGTGGCCACGAACGTGGCCCTGACGCCGCGCGACCAGCGCCGGGTGGCTTCGTTCAACGTGCGTTTCCGGCTCATGCGGACCAGCGAGGCGCAGAAGGCCATGGACGGCGCGAGCGCGCCGCGCGCGGCGGGGGGATGAGCATGGCGACGAGAAAAAAGACATCCGTGGATTTCGGCGCGCTGCAGGACAGTCTGCAGCGGCAATTCAGGAACCTGGATCCGAAGGACCCCTCCCTCTGGCCGCCCCTGCCCCGGCTGCTGCTGTGCGTCTTCATCGCCGTGGCGGTGGCGGCGTTCCTCTGGTTCTTCAAGATCAACGAGTACCAGGACGAGCTCGACGCCGAGCGCGCGAAGGAAGTCAGCCTGCGGGAGGACTACCAGCGCAAGCTCGTCAAGGCCGTGAGCCTGGACGCCCTGAAGAAGCAGCGCGAGCAGGTGCAGCAGTACGTGATCCAGCTCGAGAAGCAACTGCCCAGCAAGGCCGAGATGGCCGCGCTGCTGTCGGACATCAACCAGGCCGGCCTGGGGCGCAGCCTGCAGTTCGAACTGTTCCGTCCGGGGCAGGTGGTGGTGCGCGATTACTATGCCGAGCTGCCCATCGCCATCAGGGTCACGGGCAAGTACCACGACATCGGCGCGTTCGCGGCGGACATCGCCAATCTCTCCCGCATCGTCACGCTGAACAACATTGCGCTGTCGCCCGCGAATGCGAAGGATGCGCCGGCGGGCTCGCTGTCCATGGACGCCACGGCGCGCACGTTCCGCTACCTGGACCCCGACGAGATCCAGGCCCAGCGCAAGGCTGCCGGAGGAAAGAAATGAAGCGGCACCTTCCGTATGCGCTGGCCGTGCTCGCGGTGGCGGCCCTGCAGGGCTGCGGCTCCTCCAACGAGGACGAGCTGCGCGAGTGGATGGCGCAGTTGCGTGCGACCACCCGCCCGCACGTCACACCCCTGAGCGAGCCCAAGCGGTTCCAGCCGGAGAACTATCTCGTCGATGGAAGCGCCGATCCGTTCAATCAGACCAAGCTGACGCAGGCGCTGCGCCGCGATTCCGCCCAGGTGGCCTCCAACGCGACGCTGATCGCGCCCGAGATGGCCCGCCGCAAGGAGCCGCTGGAGGCCTATCCGCTGGATGCCATGGCCATGGTCGGCAGCCTGAACAAGAACGGTGTTCCGACGGCCCTTCTGAAGGTGGACAACCTGATCTACCAGGTGCGCGTGGGCAATTACCTGGGCCAGAACTACGGAAAGATCACCCGGATCACCGAGACGGCCGTTCAGCTGCGTGAAATAGTCCAGGACGCCACGGGTGACTGGATGGAGCGTCCTGCGACGCTGGATCTCCAAGAGGGGAAGAAATGATTCGAACGAAATGGTTTGGTTTTCGCTGCCGGGCGGCCTTGCTGGCTGCCGCAGCCACGTTGTGCAGTACCTGGGCCCATGCGCAGGCCGCGATCGAGTCGGTCACGGGTGCAGTGCAGGGCGGAACGGAAATGGTCCGCATCGAGCTGTCGCAGCCGCTCGGCGCCGTGCCTTCGGGCTTCGCGATCCAGGCACCCGCCCGCATCGCGCTGGACTTCCCCAACACCACCAACGGGACGGGCAAGTCGCTGGTCGAGGTGAACCAGGGCAACCTGAAGTCGGTGAACATCGTCCAGGCAGGCGACCGTTCACGGGTGGTCCTCAATCTCAAGCAACCCACGTCCTACAAGGCGGAAGTGCAGGGTTCCGCCCTCATGGTGTCGCTGGAGCCCGTGTCCGGCGGGGCTGTGTCCAATGCGGCCGCCCCCGCGGTGTTCGCTGAAAACCGCAATACCGACGTGCTTCCGCTGCGCGACGTGGATTTCCGCCGCGGCACCGACGGCGCCGGCCGGGTCATCGTTGGCCTGGCCAACAACCAGGTGGGCGTGGACCTGCGCAAGCAGGGCAACAACCTCGTGGTGGAATTCCTCAAGTCCTCGCTGCCCGAGGGGCTGCGCAGGCGCCTCGACGTCACGGACTTCGGCACGCCCGTGCGCACCGTGACCACCACCACCCAGGGCGAGCGCGTGCGCATGACGATCGAGCCCATCGGGGAGTGGGAGCACAGCGCCTACCAGAGCGACAACCAGTTCGTGGTCGAGGTGCGGCAGAAGAAGGTCGATCTGAACAAGCTGAGCCAGGGACCGGGCTTCAGCGGCGAGAAGCTGTCGCTCAACTTCCAGAACATCGAGGTGCGCTCGCTGCTGCAGGTGATCGCGGACTTCACCAATTTCAACATCGTCACGTCCGACACGGTGACCGGCGCCCTCACGCTCCGGCTCAAGGATGTGCCCTGGGACCAGGCGCTGCAGATCATCATGGATGCCAAGGGCCTGGGCATGCGCAAGTCCGGCACCGTGCTGTGGATCGCCCCGAAGGACGAGATCGACGCCCGTACGAAGAAGGACTATGAAGCGGCGCTCGCCATCCAGAAGCTCGAACCGCTGCGCACGCAGGCCTTCCAGCTCAACTACGCCAAGGCGGCCGACATGGTGACCCAGCTGGCCAACAACAGCACCGGCAGCACCGGCACGTCCACCCGCTTCCTGTCCGAGCGTGGCAGCGCGATCGCCGAGCCTCGCACCAACCAGCTCTTCGTCACCGACACTCCTTCCAAGCTGGAAGAGGTGCGCCAGCTGCTCAGCACGCTGGACGTGGCCGTGCGCCAGGTGATGATCGAGGCGCGCATCGTCGAGGCGCGCGACACCTTCGGCCGCTCCCTGGGCGTGCGCCTGGGTGGCGCCGACCTGCGGGCCAACCGCGGGGGAGACGGCGGCTACAGCGTGGGCGGCAACAACCGCCTCGCGATCGGCACCAGCTACAACAACGCCGTCGCATCGAGCGGCGCGGGCGGAACGGTGGCGACGGGGTCGGATGCCGCCGGCTCCACCTTCGTGAACCTGCCGGCCGCGCTCTCTTCCGGCGCCAGCTTCGGCAACTTCGCGCTGACGCTCTTCAATTCCGCAGCGAACCGCTTCCTGACCCTGGAGCTGTCCGCCATGGAAGCCGACGGCCAGGGCAAGGTGGTATCGAGCCCGCGCCTCATCACGGCGGACCAGACCAAGGCCCTGATCGAGCAGGGTACCGAATACCCGTACTCGGTGACGGCCCCGAACGGCGCGACCACCATCGCCTTCAAGAAGGCGGTGCTGAAGCTGGAGGTCACGCCCCAGATCACGCCCGAGGGCAACATCATCCTCGACCTGGATGTGAACAAGGACAGCAAGGGAGAGACGACCACGCAGGGCGTCGCCATCGACACGAACCACGTCAAGACGCAGGTTCTGGTGGAGAACGGCGGTACCGTGGTGATCGGCGGGATCTTCCGGTTGGAGGAAACCAACCAGGAAAACAAGATCCCCCTGCTGGGAGACGTGCCGGTCGTCGGCAACCTCTTCAAAAACAGGACCCGTGAGTCCACCAAGCGCGAAATGCTGGTGTTCATCACGCCGAAGGTGATTTCGGACAAAGGTCCGGTCCGTTAAAAGCAAATGAAGGTGAACGAATGAAAGCATTGATGAGAGCCATCGCGTTGACGCTGGCTGCCACGCTTGCAGCGTGTGGAGGAGGTGGCGGGAGCGGCGGGAGCAGCGGCGGCGGAAGCGGCGGCGGCACCACGACGCCGAACGTGGCATCCATCGAGGTCCTGACCTCGGCGACCACGCTGGCATCCGCCGATGCCACGGGCGTGACGGTCACGGCCGTGCTGAAGGACGCAGCCAACAACGCCATCGCGTCCAAGCCGGTGACCTTCAGTGCGAGCAGCGGCACGCTGGCCAGCGCGGCGGCCTCCACCGGTGCGGACGGCCGCGCCACGGCCACCCTCACCGCCGGCACGGACCGTTCCAACCGCGACATCGTGGTGACGGTGGCATCGGGCTCCGTCACGCAGAAGGCGACCATTCCGGTCTCGGGCACCACGCTGACGGCATCGGGTGCCACGTCCATGCTGACGGGCGCAACGACCAACTTCGCCGTGTCCTTGCGCGACAGCGGCGGGGCCGCTCTTCCCGGCGTTGCGGTGACTGCTTCATCGTCGCTGGGCAATGCGGTTACTGCCAGCAGCGCCACGACGGACACCAATGGTTCGGTGACGCTGGCCTATGCAGCCACCCGCAGCGGCACGGACACGCTGACCATCCAGGGCGCTGGGGCGTCGCAGGCGCTCACGATCAATGTCAGCAGCGTGAATTTCGCCTTCTCGGCCCCCGCTGCCAACACGGAGGTCGAGGTCAACAGCACCCGCACGGTGACAGTGCGCTACCTGTCGGGCAATGCCGGAGTGGCGGGCAAGGTCATTTCGTTCGGCACGACCCGCGGGACCGTGACGCCCACGCAGGCGGTGACCGACGCGAATGGTTCGGCCACGGTGCAGGTGACTTCCCCGTCGGTGGGCATCGCCACGGTGAGCGCCCGCGTGGATGACAACGCCATCACGACCCTGCCGCTGAATTTCGTGGCTTCCACGCCCGCGACCCTGGTCCTGCAGACTTCGTCGGCAGCCCTGGCACCCAACCCGGCCGGCAGCAGCACCAGCCAGGTGCAACTGCGCGCCACCGTGCGCGACGCTGCCGGCAATGCCGTCAAGGGCAAGACCGTGTTCTTCACCGTGGTGCAGGACCTGAGCGGCGGCGCCATCAAGACGGGCACGGCAGTCACCGATGCCAACGGACTGGCGACGGATGTGTTCGTGGCCGGCGCCACCTCGACTGCTGCCAATGGCGTGCAGATCCGCGCCAGCGTGGCCAACACCAACATCAGTGCCGTGTCGTCCCTGACGGTGAGCAACCAGGCGCTCTTCATCTCCATCGCGGCCAACAACCAGATCGAGAAGCTGACGACCACGTACCGCAATACGTTCTCCGTGCAGGTCACGGATGCCACCGGCGCGCCGGTGGCCAACCAGAATGTGGCGCTGTCGTACTGGGCTCCGCTGTATGGCAAGGGTACTCTGCTCTTCGACAAGACCAACAATGTCTGGACCTACAGGGACAATCCCCCGGCCTTCTGCTTCAATGAAGATGCCAATCGCAACGGCATTCTCGATCCGGGCGAGGACCGGGACGGCAACGGCCGCCTGAGCCCGGGGCTGCCGGCTGCCATTGCGCCGGCTTCCGTGACCACGGATGCCACCGGCAGCGCAACCTTCACGCTGACCTTTGGGCAGCAATATGCCAATTGGCTGCAGATCGAGCTGGCTGCCAGGGCCATCGTTGCGGGCACGGAATCCAGCACGTTCTTCAGCTTCTTCACGGGGGCACCGTCTTCCGACATGACGAACGCGCAGGTGCCTCCCGCCTCGCAGGTCAGTCCTTTCGGCAGCATCAACAATTGCGCGGACCCCAACTGAGCATCCACCTCATCGGCCTTCCAGGCTCGGGTAAATCCACCGTCGGGCGACATCTCGCCCGGCGGCTGGGCCTGCCCTTCATCGATTCGGACCACGTGATCGAGCAGCGCATCGGCGGCTCGATCCGTGGTTTTTTCGATCGTGAAGGCGAAGCCGCCTTCCGTGACCTGGAGGAGGAGGTCATCCTCGAGCTGACGGAGGCGAACGTGCCGCCCCAGGTGCTGGCCACGGGCGGCGGGGTCGTGATACGTCCCGGCAACCGGACACGCCTGCGTGAGCGGGGCACGGTCGTTTACCTCAACGCTTCGCCGGAGGAAATCTTCCGGCACATCCGCCACGACCAGACGCGGCCCCTGCTGCAGGTGGGTTCGCCGCTGGACCGGCTCCGCGAACTGCAGCGCGAGAGGGACCCGCTCTACCGGGAGGCGGCCCATTTCGTCATCTCGCCGGAGCGCGGCAAGAACGTGGCGGCCCTGGTCCAGCACATCGCCATGCAGCTGGAGCTGGCAGGCATCCGTCCGCCATCCCCATGAAGACCTGACGGAAGCCGATAGACTCCACGGCATGACTGCCGACGCATTTTCCGTTCGAGACACCGACCGGTCCCTTCCGTCCTCCCATACCGGCGCCGCCGTGGCGGACCGCATGGCCCCGCCCGTGGCGTCGCCTGCGCCGCAGGCGCATGCCGGCCGCGTGGAGATCGCGCTGGGCGACCGGAGTTACGGTATCGAGATCGGCGCGGGTCTGCTGGGCGATGCCCGGACCTACGGCGCGCTGCCCAGGGCCGCCCGCGCGTTGATCGTGACGAACGAGACGGTGGCGCCGCTCTACGCGGAGCCGTTGCGCGCCGCGCTGTCCGCGCACTATGCCGATGTCGTCCTGGCCGTGCTGCCCGACGGCGAGGAGCACAAGGACTGGCCGACGCTGAACCGCATCTTCGATGCGCTGCTGTCGCACGGCTGTGACCGCAAGACGGTGCTTTTCGCGCTGGGCGGAGGTGTCGTGGGCGACATGACCGGCTTCGCCGCCGCGAGCTACATGCGTGGCGTGCCGTTCGTGCAGGTGCCCACGACACTGCTCGCGCAGGTCGATTCTTCGGTGGGCGGCAAGACGGCCATCAACCACCCCCTGGGCAAGAACATGATCGGGGCGTTCTACCAGCCGCAGCTGGTGGTGTGCGACCTCGCCACCCTGGCGACGCTGCCCGCGCGGGAGTTGAGCGCGGGCCTGGCCGAGGTCATCAAGTACGGCCCGATCGCGGACATGGAATTCCTGGCCTGGCTCGAAGACCATGTCGAAGCCCTGCGCGCGGGCGACCACGCGGCCCTGGCCCACGCCGTGCGCCGCAGTTGCGAAATCAAGGCCTGGGTGGTGGGGCAGGACGAGCGGGAGGCCGGCCTGCGCGCCATCCTGAACTTCGGCCATACCTTCGGGCACGCGATCGAGGCGGGCATGGGCTATGGCGTGTGGCTGCACGGCGAAGGCGTGGGGGCGGGCATGGTGATGGCCGCCGAGCTGTCGCGCCGGCTGGGCCTGGTGGACGAGGCGTTCACCGCGCGGTTGCGCCGCCTCGTCGAGCGAGCCGGCCTTCCCGTGCGGGGCGCCGTGCTCGATCCTGCCGACAACGCCGGCCGCTACCTGGAGCTCATGCGCCTGGACAAGAAGTCGGAAGGGGGCGAGATCCGTTTCGTCGTCATCGACGGACCGGGCCGCGCCGCCGTGCGTCCCGCGCCCGACGCGCTGGTGCGCGAGGTCATCGGCGCCTGCTGCGCGTGAGCTGAGGATGCGGGAGCGCCCGATGGCGGACATGCATTCCCCCGGCGCAGTCGGGCAGTCCGGTGCCGGCGCGGTGGAAGGCGCCGCGGGCCAGACTGCCGGCCCGCTCGCGCCCTATGCCAGCGACCCCGCCCGGACGCGCGGCCGCCGCCATCCGCAGGCACCCGCGCCCACGCGCACCGAGTACCAGCGCGACCGCGATCGCATCGTGCATTCGACCGGTTTCCGCCGGCTGGTGTACAAGACCCAGGTGTTCCTCAACCACGAGGGCGACCTGTTCCGCACCCGGCTCACGCATTCGCTCGAAGTCGCGCAACTGGGGCGTTCCATCGCGCGCTCGCTGCGCATCAACGAGGATCTGGTCGAGGCGATTTCGCTGGCGCACGACCTGGGGCATACGCCTTTCGGGCATGCGGGCCAGGATGCGCTGAATGCCTGCATGGCCCCGTACGGAGGCTTCGAGCACAACCTGCAGAGCCTGCGCGTGGTGGATGCGCTGGAAGAGCGCTACCCGGACTACGACGGCCTGAACCTGACCTTCGAGACGCGCGAGGGCATCCTCAAGCACTGCTCGCGCGCCAATGCCGAGCGCCTGGAGGCCTCGGAGCCCGGCGGCGTGGGCGCGCGGTTCCTGCGCCGGGAGCAGCCCGGCCTGGAGGCGCAGCTCTGCAACCTGGCCGACGAGATCGCCTACAACGCCCACGACATCGACGATGGCGTGCGTTCCGGCCTGATCACCCTGGCCCAGCTGCGCGATGTGCCGCTGTTCGACCGTTTCCGGGCCGATGCCGAGCGGGAACATCCGCACCTGGCCGCGCCGCAGGCACGGCGCCGGCTGCTGCACGAGGCCATCCGCCGCATGCTGAGCGCCCAGGTGTACGACGTGATCGGCGCCACCGAAGCCGCGCTGGCGCAGGCTGCACCGCGCACGGCGGACGATGTGCGCCGCATGCCGCCGCTGGTGGCTTTCAGCGCGGCCATGCGTGCGCAGTCCATCGAACTCAAGCGCTTCCTGTTCCAGAACCTCTACCGCCATCCGCAGGTGATGGAAACCACCGGCCACGCCCAGCAGGTGGTGCGCGACCTGTTCGGCATCTACGCGGAGCGGCCTTCGGAAATGAAGCACCGGTTCGCCGACCGCGCCGTGGCGGCGCGGGAGGCAGCTGCCGGTGCCGGCGGCCTGCCCCATGCCCGCATCGTCGCCGACTTCATCGCCGGCATGACGGACCGTTTCGCGGTGCGCGAGCACGAACGGCTGACGGGCCGCCGGCTGCTCTCCTGAGCGTGGCGGTGGCGCCAGGGGCGCGGCGGGCGGGGCCCGATAAAATCACCCTCCTGCCGATACGCGCGCCAGCCTGCCGAAAGACTCCATGACCGAATCCTCCGCCGACGCGGTGCCGCCCTCCAGCGCCGCGAGCGCATCCACCATGCACCGGACCGTGATCGACGACACGGTCCGCTGGCTGGAGCGTGCGGTCATCGGGCTGAACCTGTGCCCCTTCGCCAAGTCCGTGCACGTGAAGGGGCAGATCCACTATGTGGTGAGCGAGGCCGAGGATGCGCGCGCGCTCATCGAAGACCTGCAGCGCGAGCTCGAAGCCCTGGCCGAGGCCTCGCCCGAGCAGCGCGACACCACGCTGCTGATGGCGCCGCGCTGCATGGAGGATTTCCTCGACTTCAATGATTTCCTCGGCCTGGCCGATGATCTTGTCGATGCCATGGATCTGGGCGGCATCCTGCAGGTGGCCTCGTTCCATCCGCGCTTCCAGTTCGCCGGCACGGAAGTGGACGACGTGGGCAACGCCACCAACCGGGCGCCGTACCCCACGCTGCACCTGCTGCGCGAAGAAAGCATCGACCGGGCCGTGGAAGCCTTTCCCGAGGCCGAAGCGATCTTCGAGCGCAACATCGAGGTGCTCGAGGAACTGGGGGCCGACGGCTGGGCGGCACTCGACGTCGGGCCGCGCTGCCCGGTGGCGCACGGCGGCGCGCGGAGCGGTGCATGAAGAAGACCGCACGGATGGCCGCGCAGGTACTGAAAGCCCCGGCGGCGCGCCGCAATGCAGGCGCGGGTGCGGATGCCCAGGTGCTGCAGGAACTGCGGCCCGGCCAGTCCGTGGAACTGCTCAAGGAACTGCACATCCTCACGCGCGAAGGACGGCTCAACCAGGATTCGCGCCGCAAGCTCAAGCAGGTGTACCACCTGTTCCAGTTCATCGAGCCCCTGCTGCGCGAGTTCGCGCAGGACGGGCAGGCCCCCACGCTGGCGGACCACGGCGCCGGAAAATCGTACCTGGGATTCATCCTCTACGACCTGTTCTTCCGGGAACTGGGGCGCGGCCACATCTACGGCATCGAGACGCGGGCCGAACTGGTGGAGCGCTCGCAGGCGCTGGCCCATCGCCTGGGCTTCGAACGCATGTCGTTCCTGGCCCTGAGCGTGGCCGACTCCATGCAGGCCGATGCCCTGCCTGCGCGCTTCGACGTGGTGACGGCGCTCCACGCCTGCGATACCGCGACGGACGATGCGATCGCCTTCGGGCTGGCCAAGCAGGCGCGCGCCATGGTGCTGGTGCCGTGCTGCCAGGCCGAGGTCGCGGCGTGCCTGCGGCAGAACAAGGCCCTGGCCCTGGCGCGCACGCCCCTGGCCGAGCTGTGGCGCCATCCGCTGCACACGCGCGAGCTGGGCAGCCAGTTGACCAATGTGCTGCGCTGCCTGTACCTGGAAGCCAGCGGCTACCAGGTCACGGTGACGGAACTGGTGGGCTGGGAGCACAGCATGAAAAACGAGTTGATCGTGGCCCGGCATACCGGCCAGCGCAAGCGCAGTGCGGCCGAGCGGCTGCGTGCGATCCTCGCCGAGTTCGGGCTGGAGCGGGAACTCGGTCCGCGCTTCGGCCTGGCGGGCGATGACGGCGCGAACGCAGGCGACGAAAGGGCGGCTGCCCAGGGCGTGCCGGCCTGAGCCGGACGAAGTCCGGAACGGCTTTTCCGGGCGCGCCCCCGCGGGTCTAATATCGCGGCCCCGCCTCTTCATCCGTGCCCGACCATGGCCCGCCTTCCCCGCCTGACGCTTCCCGGCTACCCGCACCACGTGATCCACCGGGGCAACAACCGGCAGTCGGTCTTCGTGGACCGGCAGGACCGCGAAATGCTACTGGAATCGCTCGCCGACCAGGCGCGTGCCTTCGACGTGGCGGTCCACGCCTACGTGCTGATGGACAACCACTTCCATCTCCTGGCCACGCCGCGCACGGCCGAGGGCCTGCCGCTGCTGATGCAGGCCGTCGGCCGCCGCTACGTGCGCGCCTTCAACCAGCGCCACGGGCGCACGGGAACGTTGTGGGAAGGTCGCTACCGTTCCACCGTGCTCGATCCCGCACGCTACCTGCTGGCCTGCATGGCCTATATCGACCTGAACCCGGTGCGCGCCGGCCTGGTGGCCGATCCCGCGGAGTACCCCTGGTCCAGCCATGCGCATGCTCTGGGCCTGCGGCCCGACCGGCTGGTGACGCCGCACGCGCTCTACTGGGCCTTGGGGAACACCCCGTTCGCGCGCGAGGCTGCCTATGGCGCGCTGGTGCAGGCGGGGCTCTCCGAGCAGGACCGCCGCCGCATTACCGATGCGACGCTGTCGGGATGGGCGCTCGGCGATGCGGAATTCGCCGCAGCGCTGCAGTCCCAGACGGCGCGGCGGGTGGTGAAGGCGCAGGCAGGGCGTCCGCGCAAACGTATCGTGCCTCCCGAGGACTGACCGCAGGCATGTGAATACACACGACGGACTTTGATGTGTCCCCTATTAAATGTTGATGAACTGCCTGGAAAGAATATTGCGTATCTGACCCTAATTAAAAATGCTTGCTCCGCATAACGCCATGCAATACGCTCGGGCTCCCCGCGATTTTTCTTGAGGAGTGCGCCATGACGACGGCCGCCGAAATCCAGCACCTGCAACAGCATGGTTTGTATGCATCCGCCAACGAGCACGATGCGTGCGGCCTTGGCTTCGTGGCCCACATCAAGGGCGAGAAGCGCCACGACATCGTCACCCAGGCGCTGAAGATCCTCGAGAACATCGACCACCGCGGTGCCGTGGGCGCCGACAAGCTGATGGGCGACGGCGCAGGCATCCTGATCCAGATCCCGGACGCGCTCTACCGCGAGGAGATGGCCAAGCAGGGCGTCGCCCTGCCTCCCGCCGGCGAATACGGCGTGGGCATGATCTTCCTGCCCAAGGAGCACGCATCGCGCCTCGCCTGCGAGCAGGAGATGGAACGCGCCATCAAGGCCGAGGGCCAGGTGCTGCTGGGCTGGCGCGACGTGCCGGTGAACGTCGAGATGCCGATGTCGCCCACCGTGCGCACCAAGGAGCCCATCCTGCGCCAGGTGTTCATCGGCCGAGGCAACGACGTGATCGTGCAGGACGCGCTGGAGCGCAAGCTCTACGTGATCCGCAAGACGGCCAGCGCCGCCATCCAGAGCCTGAAGCTCAAGCACAGCAAGGAATACTACGTTCCCAGCATGTCCAGCCGCACCGTGGTCTACAAGGGCCTGCTGCTGGCCGACCAGGTGGGCACCTACTACCTCGACCTGCAGGACCCGCGCTGTGTCTCGGCCATCGGCCTCGTGCACCAGCGCTTCTCCACCAACACCTTCCCCGAGTGGCCGCTCGCCCACCCGTACCGCTACGTCGCCCACAACGGCGAGATCAATACCGTCAAGGGCAACTACAACTGGATGCGCGCGCGCGAAGGCGTGATGGCCTCGCCCGTGCTGGGTTCGGACCTGAAGAAGCTCTACCCGATCAGCTTCGCCGACCAGTCCGACACCGCCACGTTCGACAACTGCCTCGAACTGCTCACCATGGCCGGCTATCCGATCAGCCAGGCCGTGATGATGATGATCCCCGAGCCGTGGGAGCAGCACGCCACCATGGACGGCCGCCGCCGCGCCTTCTACGAGTACCACGCCGCGATGATGGAGCCCTGGGACGGCCCGGCCTCCATCGTGTTCACCGACGGCCGCCAGATCGGCGCCACGCTGGACCGCAACGGCCTGCGTCCCTCGCGCTACTGCGTGACCGACGACGACATCGTGATCCTGGCCTCCGAGTCCGGCGTGCTGCCCGTGCCCGAGAACAAGATCGTGCGCAAGTGGCGCCTGCAGCCCGGCAAGATGCTCCTGATCGACCTGGAGCAGGGCCGCATGATCGACGACGACGAGCTCAAGGCCAACATCGTCAACACCAAGCCCTACAAGCAGTGGATCGAGAACCTGCGCATCAAGCTCGACAGCGTCGGCAGCGACGTGCCGGTCGCGCCGCTGCCGGCCGAGCTGCCGCTGCTGGACCGCCAGCAGGCCTTCGGATACACGCAGGAGGACATCAAGTTCCTGATGGCCCCGATGGCGAAGAACGGCGAGGAAGGCATCGGCTCCATGGGCAACGACAGCCCGCTGGCCGTGCTCTCGGGCAAGAACAAGCCGCTCTACAACTACTTCAAGCAGCTCTTCGCGCAGGTGACCAACCCGCCGATCGACCCGATCCGCGAGGCGATCGTCATGTCGCTCGTGAGCTTCATCGGACCGAAGCCCAACCTGCTGGACATCAACCAGGTGAACCCGCCGATGCGCCTCGAAGTGAGCCAGCCGGTGCTCGACTTCGCGGGCATGGCCAAGCTGCGCGACATCGAGCAGCACACGCAGGGCAAGTTCAAGAGCGCGGTGATCGACATCACCTACCCGCTGGCCTGGGGCCGCGAAGGCGTGGAGGCCAAGCTGGCCTCGCTGTGCGCGCAGGCCGTGGACGCGATCAAGGGCGGTGCGAACATCCTCATCATCAGCGACCGTGCCGTGAGCGCGACGCAGGTGGCCATTCCCGCGCTGCTGGCGCTGTCGGCCATCCACCAGCACCTCGTGCGCGAGGGCCTGCGCACCACGGCGGGCCTGGTGGTGGAGACCGGCACGGCGCGTGAAGTGCACCACTTCGCCGTGCTCGCGGGCTACGGCGCCGAGGCCGTGCATCCCTACCTGGCCATGGAGACGCTGGCCGACATGCACAAGGACATGTCCGGCGACCTCTCGCCCGAGAAGGCCATCTACAACTACGTGAAGGCGATCGGCAAGGGCCTGTCGAAGATCATGTCCAAGATGGGCGTGTCCACGTACATGAGCTACTGCGGCGCGCAGTTGTTCGAGGCCATCGGCCTGAACACCGACACCATCGCCAAGTACTTCACCGGCACGGCCAGCCGCGTGGAAGGCATCGGCGTGTTCGAGATCGCCGAAGAGGCCATCCGCATGCACAAGGCCGCGTTCGGCGACGACCCGGTGCTGGAAACCATGCTGGACGCGGGCGGCGAGTACGCCTGGCGCGCCCGTGGCGAAGAGCACATGTGGAGCCCCGACGCGATCGCCAAGCTGCAGCACTCCACGCGTGCCAACAACTGGAACACGTACAAGGAATACGCGCAGATCATCAACGACCAGAGCCGCCGCCACATGACGCTGCGCGGCCTGTTCGAGTTCAAGTTCGACCCGGCCAAGGCCATCCCCGTGGAGCAGGTCGAACCGGCCAAGGAGATCGTCAAGCGCTTCGCCACCGGCGCGATGTCGCTGGGCTCCATCTCCACCGAGGCGCACGCCACGCTGGCCGTGGCGATGAACCGCATCGGCGGCAAGAGCAACACGGGCGAGGGCGGCGAGGACGCCGCGCGCTACCGCCAGGAACTGAAGGGCATCCCGATCAGGCAGGGCGACACGCTCAAGACCGTGATCGGCGCCGCCAACGTCGAGGTGGACCTGCCGCTGCAGGACGGCGATTCGCTGCGCTCGCGCATCAAGCAGGTGGCCTCCGGCCGCTTCGGCGTCACGGCCGAGTACCTGTCGTCGGCCGACCAGATCCAGATCAAGATGGCCCAGGGCGCCAAGCCCGGCGAAGGCGGCCAGCTGCCCGGCGGCAAGGTTTCCGACTACATCGGCAAGCTGCGCCACAGCGTGCCGGGCGTGGGCCTGATCTCGCCGCCGCCGCACCACGACATCTACTCGATCGAGGATCTCGCGCAGCTCATCCACGACCTGAAGAACGTGGCGCCGCACGCCGACATCTCGGTCAAGCTCGTCTCCGAAGTGGGCGTGGGCACGATCGCGGCCGGCGTGGCCAAGTGCAAGAGCGACCACGTGGTGATCGCCGGCCATGACGGCGGCACGGGCGCCTCGCCCTGGTCGTCCATCAAGCACGCGGGCTCGCCCTGGGAGATCGGCCTGGCCGAGACCCAGCAGACCCTGGTGCTCAACCGCCTGCGCGGCCGCATCCGCGTGCAGGCCGACGGCCAGATGAAGACGGGTCGCGACGTCGCCATCGGCGCGCTGCTGGGCGCCGACGAGTTCGGCTTCGCCACCGCGCCGCTGGTGGTCGAGGGCTGCATCATGATGCGCAAGTGCCACCTGAACACCTGCCCGGTGGGCGTGGCCACGCAGGACCCGGTGCTGCGCCAGAAGTTCTCGGGCAAGCCCGAGCACGTGGTGAACTACTTCTTCTTCGTCGCCGAGGAAGTCCGCCAGATCATGGCGCAGCTGGGTATCGCGAAGTTCGACGACCTCATCGGCCGCACCGACCTGCTCGACATGCGCGCCGGCATCGCGCACTGGAAGGCGCGCGGCCTCGACTTCAGCCGCCTGTTCGCCCAGCCGCAGGTGCCCGCCGACGTGCCGCGCTTCCACGTGGACACGCAGGACCACAACATCGGCAACACGCTGGACCGCAAGCTCATCGAGCGCAGCCGCCCCGCGATCGAAAAGGGCGAGCGGGTGCAATTCATCGAGGTGGCGCGCAACGTGAACCGTTCCGTGGGCGCGATGCTCTCGGGCGCGGTCACGCGCGAGCACCCGGAAGGCCTGCCCGACGACACCATCCGCATCCAGCTCGAAGGCACGGGCGGCCAGTCGTTCGGCGCGTTCCTGACGCGCGGCATCACGCTCTACCTGATCGGTGACGCCAACGACTACACCGGCAAGGGCCTCTCGGGCGGCCGCGTGATCGTGCGCCCGAGCATCGACTTCCGCGGCGACACCACGCGCAACACCATCGTGGGCAACACGGTGATGTACGGCGCCACCACCGGCGAGGCCTTCTTCGGCGGCGTGGCGGGTGAGCGTTTCGCGGTGCGCCTCTCGGGCGCCTCCGCGGTGGTGGAGGGCACGGGCGACCACGGCTGCGAATACATGACGGGCGGCACGGTGGTGGTGCTCGGCAGGACGGGCCGGAACTTCGCGGCCGGCATGAGCGGCGGCGTGGCGTACGTCTACGACGAGGACGGCCTTTTCCACACGCGCTGCAACCTGTCGATGGTCACGCTGGACCGCATCCTGCCCTCCGACGAGCAGATGGCGACCACCCACGCCGGCATCTGGCACCGCGGCCAGACCGACGAGGCGCAGCTCAAGAAGATGCTGGAGGACCACAACCGCTGGACCGGCAGCAAGCGTGCGCGCGAGCTGCTGGACAACTGGGCGGCCTCGCGGGCGAAGTTCGTGAAGGTGTTCCCCACGGAATACAAGCGCGCGCTGTCCGAGATCCACGAACGCAAGGCGCTGCAGGAGCCGCCCACCCCGCCGGTGGCCGCCCCCGAGCAGGAAAAGGCGCGCGCCGCGGTGCCGGCCAGGTAAGGCCGGATCGAACCGACGACGCACCGCTTCGCACCCCACAACGACAGGACACGCAATCATGGGAAAGACCACCGGCTTCATGGAATATGAGCGCATCGAGGAGGGCTACAAGCCCGTCGCCGAGCGCCTGAAGCACTACAAGGAATTCGTCATCGGCCTCGATGACGCGCAGGCCAAGCTGCAGGGCGCGCGCTGCATGGACTGTGGCACTCCGTTCTGCAACAACGGCTGCCCGGTCAACAACATCATTCCGGACTTCAACGACCTGGTCTACCAGCAGGACTGGAAGAGCGCCTGGGCCGTGCTGGACTCGACCAACAACTTCCCCGAGTTCACCGGCCGCATCTGTCCCGCGCCCTGCGAGGCCGCCTGCGTGCTGAACGTGAATGACGACCCGGTGGGCATCAAGTCCATCGAGCACGCCATCATCGACCGCGCCTGGGCCGAGGGCTGGGTGAAGCCGCGCCCGGCCAAGCACAGGACCGGCAAGAAAGTGGCCGTGGTGGGCTCCGGCCCCGCGGGCATGGCGGCCGCCCAGCAGCTCGCGCGCGCCGGCCACGACGTGACGCTCTTCGAGAAGAACGACCGCATCGGTGGCCTGCTGCGCTACGGCATTCCCGACTTCAAGATGGAGAAGTCGCACATCGACCGCCGCGCCGAGCAGATGAAGGCCGAAGGCGTGCAGATCCGCACCGGCGTGCTCGTCGGCACGGCCAAGGACGGTCTGGGCAAGGGCTCCAAGGTCACCAACTGGGCCAGGGAAACCGTGACGCCCGAGCAACTGCAGGCCGAGTTCGACGCCGTGCTGCTGGCCGGTGGCGCCGAGCAGAGCCGCGACCTGCCCGTGCCGGGCCGCGAGCTGGACGGCGTGCATTTCGCGATGGAGTTCCTGCCCCAGCAGAACAAGGTGAATGCGGGCGACAAGCTCAAGGGCCAGATCCGCGCGGACGGCAAGCACGTCATCGTGATCGGCGGCGGCGACACGGGCAGCGATTGCGTGGGCACGAGCAACCGCCACGGTGCCGCGAGCGTGACGCAGTTCGAGCTGATGCCCCAGCCGCCCGAGGTGGAAAACCGCCCGCTCACCTGGCCCTACTGGCCCTACAAGCTGCGCACCAGCTCGAGCCACGAAGAGGGCTGCGAGCGCGAGTTCGCCATCGCCACGAAGGAATTCATCGGCGAGAAGGGCAAGGTCACGGGCCTGAAGACCGTGCGCGTCGAATGGAAGGACGGCAAGATGGTCGAGGTGGCCGGCTCCGAGCAGACGCTCAAGGCCGACCTCGTGCTGCTGGCCATGGGCTTCGTGAGCCCCGTGTCGCCGGTGCTGGAGGCCTTCGGCGTCGAGAAGGACGCGCGCGGCAACGCCCGCGCCACGACGGAGTTCACCGGCGGCTACGCGACCAACGTGCCCAAGGTATTCGCTGCCGGCGACATGCGCCGCGGCCAGTCCCTGGTGGTGTGGGCCATCCGCGAAGGCCGGCAGGCCGCGCGGGCGGTGGACGAGTTCCTGATGGGTTACTCCGACCTGCCGCGCTGACGCGCAGCCCCCCGTGCCCGGCCCGCCAGCGGGCCGCCCGGCATGCCGACCGCGCCCCGGGCGCCGTTTTTCATGGTGGGGCATGCGGGTTTTGCTATCTTTTTGATAGCAATTCATGCCGGCATGCCAAGGCGTGCGCGCGGTTTGCCCGTGCATGCGGCGGAGAAGGTTGCGCGCCGTACCGCAGCCGGTGCGGACGATCGGGGACAATACGGGCTGGTTCCGTGCCGCCACGCATGCCCGCCTGCCGTTCGGCGCAGGCCCTGTGCGCTGTTGCCGGCCTGCCTTTCCCTTCACCCTTTTTCGCTCCATGCCGGCCTGCGGGCCGGCTTTTCGTTGCCATTGCCATGAAGAAGATCGCCGCCATCGCCCTGGTGTCCCTCGGTGCCCTGCTTGCCGCCTGCGGCAAGAACGACAGCGCCCAGCCGGCCGCCTCCACCCCCGCCACGCCTGCGGCCGCCGTCACGAAGATCGTGATCGGCCTGGACGACAATTTCCCGCCGATGGGCTTCCGCGACGACAAGAACCAGCTCGTGGGCTTCGACATCGACATGGCCCGCGAGGCCGCCAAGCGCATGGGCGTGGAGGTGGAGTTCAAGCCGATCGACTGGAGCGCCAAGGAGGCCGAACTGTCGGGCAGGCGCGTGGACGCGCTCTGGAACGGCCTCACGATCACCGAAGAGCGCAAGCAGAACATCGCCTTCACCGCGCCCTACATGGAGAACCACCAGATCATCGTGGTGGCGGCCAACTCCCCGGTCAAGACCAAGGCGGACCTCGCCGGCAAGATCGTCGGCGCGCAGGAGGGCAGCAGCGCCGTGGACGCGGTGAAGAAGGAAGAGGCCGTCTTCAAGTCGTTCAAGGAATTCAAGACCTTCGGCGACAACGTGACCGCGCTCATGGACCTCTCCACCGGCCGCCTGGAAGCCGTGGTGGTGGACGAGGTGGTGGGCCGCTACTACGTCGCCAAGAAGCCGCAGGACTATGCCGTGCTCGACGAGCATTTCGGTACCGAGGAATACGGCGTGGGCGTGCGCAAGGACGACACCGCGCTGCAGGGCCGCCTCGACAAGGCGCTCGCCGACATGAAGCAGGACGGCGCCGCGGCCACGATCGCCACGCAGTGGTTTGGCAAGAACATCATCAAATAACGGCGTTCATCCCCCTGAGGCGCTGCGCCTTCTCCCTTCTCCCGCATCGCTGCGCGATGCGGGAAGGGGGACGCAGCCGGCGCGGCGGGGCGGCCCTTGCGCGGCTGCCGCTGGCATTGGGGCGCGCCAGTGCCTGTGCCTTTGGTTTTGCCGGCTGCAGCTGTTCAGCCATGGATTCTTGTAGCTCTTAGATGGATTACGTTCTTTCACTTCTGGGGCCGCTGGCGCAGGGAGCGACGGTCACGCTGAAGCTCTTCGCGATCACGCTGGGGCTGGCGGTGCCGCTCGGGCTGGCGCTGGCGCTGGCGCGGGTGTCGCGCTGGGGGCTGCTGTCGGGGCTGGTCAACGGCTACATCTGGCTGATGCGCGGCACGCCGCTGATGCTGCAGATGCTGTTCATCTATTTCGCGCTGCCGTTCGTGCCGGTGATCGGCGTGCGCCTGCCGGATTTCCCCGCGGCGGTGGTGGCGTTCGCGCTGAACTACGCGGCGTATTTCGCGGAGATCTTCCGCGCCGGCATCCAGTCGATCGACCGCGGCCAGTACGAGGCCGCCAAGGTGCTGGGCATGACCTACGGGCAGACCATGCGGCGCATCGTGCTGCCGCAGATGGTGCGTCGCATCCTGCCGCCCATGAGCAACGAGACCATCACGCTGGTCAAGGACACTTCGCTCATCTACGTGCTGGCCCTGAACGACCTGCTGCGCGCCGCGCGCGGCATCGTGCAGCGCGATTTCACGACCACGCCCTTCCTCGTGGCCGCCGCCTTCTATCTCGTGATGACCCTGGTGCTGACCTGGGGCTTCCAGCGCCTGGAGCGACGCTATGCCCGCCATGACGCCTGATCTCTCTGCCGCCGCCGTGCCCATGATCGAGGCGCGGGGCCTGCACAAGGCCTTCGGCGGCCTGCCGGTGCTGCGGGACGTGTCGCTCACGCTCGGCCGCGGCGAGACCGTGGCCGTGATCGGCCCCTCGGGCTCGGGCAAGAGCACCTTCCTGCGCTGCCTGAACCACCTGGAAACCATCGACCGCGGCCACATCGCCATCGAAGGCGACACGCTCGCGACCACCGATGCCGGCGGCCACTGCCGCTACGTGCCCGAGGCCGAGGTGCGCCGCATCGGCCGCCGCATGGGCATGGTGTTCCAGTCGTTCAACCTGTTCCCGCACCTCACCGTGCTGGAGAACGTCATCGAGGCACCCATGGTGGTCAAGCGCGTGGCCCGGCAGGCCGCCGTGCCGCCCGCGCAGGCGCTGCTCGCCAAGGTGGGGCTGCTGGAGAAGCAGGACAGCTATCCCGGCCGGCTTTCGGGCGGGCAGAAGCAGCGCGTGGCCATCGCCCGCGCGCTGGCCATGGAGCCGGACATCCTGCTCTTCGACGAGCCCACCTCCGCGCTCGATCCGGAACTGACCGGCGAGGTGCTGCGCACCATGCGCGCGCTGGCCCAGGAGCGCATGACCATGCTGGTGGTCACGCACGAGATGGGCTTCGCGCGCGAGGTGGCCCACCGCGTGGTCTTCATGGACCAGGGTGAGATCATCGAGGCCGCGCCGTCGGCGGAGTTCTTTGCGAATCCGCGACATGCGCGAACCCAGGCATTCCTTCGCAGCATGCTGTGAGAAGGCCTGCCGTTGGCGGGAGAATATCGCTCCACTGGCACTCCAGGGCCTGCGGGTTCTTTCTGGTTTGCTATTGAAAAGATAGCCATCTTCCGCCACGCATTCCAGCAAACATGCATGCATGTATGTTTGCGTTACCATCGCTCGCATCGCCAACGGCCGCACCCGCGACAATTACGTTCCCAACCGACATTTCCAACGCCCTCTGCATGTCCGAAACCCCCCTGGTCGAACTGCGCAACGTCACGTTCTCGTACGGTGAGCGCCCGATCCTGCGCGATGTCTCGCTGCGCATCCCGCGCGGCAAGGTGACTGCGCTCATGGGCGCCTCCGGCGGGGGCAAGACCACGGTGCTGCGCCTCATCGGCGGGCAGCACCTCGCGCAGCAGGGCGAAGTGCTGGTGAACGGCCAGGACGTCGCGCGCATGGACACGCAGCAGCTCTACGCCGCGCGCCGTCGCATGGGCATGCTGTTCCAGTTCGGGGCGCTCTTCACCGACATGAGCGTGTTCGAGAACGTGGCCTTTCCGCTGCGCGAGCACACCGACCTGTCCGAGGCGCTGGTGCGCGACATCGTGCTCATGAAACTGCAGGCCGTGGGCCTGCGGGGCGCACGCGACCTGATGCCCAGCCAGATCTCGGGCGGCATGGCGCGGCGCGTGGCGCTGGCGCGGGCCATCGCGCTCGATCCGGAGCTGATCCTCTACGACGAGCCCTTCGCCGGGCTCGATCCCATCTCGCTCGGCACGGCCGCGCAGCTGATCCGGCAACTCAACGACGCCATGGGCCTGACCACGCTGGTCGTGTCCCACGACGTGGAGGAAACCTTCCGCGTGGCGGACCACGTCGTCATCCTCGGGCCGGGCGTGGTCGCCGCGCAGGGCTCGCCCGACGAGGTGCGTGCCAGCACCGATCCGCTGGTGCACCAGTTCGTGCATGCGCTGCCCACCGGGCCGGTGCCGTTCCATTACCCCGGCCCTTCGGTGGCCGACGATTTCGGGCCGCTGGCCGGCCCGGGCGGAGGCGCGCGATGAGCTGGTGGAAACCTTCCGATGTCGGCTTCGCCACGCGCAGCCTGCTGGCGGACATGGGCCGCGCGGCGCGGCTGTTCGTGCGTCTGGCCGGCCTGATCGGCCCGACCCTGCAGCGCTTCGGGCTGGTGCGCGACCAGTTGCACTTCCTGGGCAACTATTCGCTGTCCATCATTTCCGTGTCGGGCCTGTTCGTGGGCTTCGTGCTGGGCCTGCAGGGCTACTACACGCTGCAGCGCTACGGCTCCGCGCAGGCGCTGGGCCTGCTCGTGGCGCTGTCGCTGGTGCGCGAGCTCGGCCCCGTCGTCTCCGCGCTGCTGTTCGCGGGCCGCGCTGGCACTTCGCTCACGGCGGAGATCGGCCTGATGCGCGCGGGCGAGCAGCTCTCGGCCATGGAGATGATGGCCGTGGACCCGGTGCGCCGCATCCTGGCCCCGCGCTTCTGGGCCGGGGTGATCGCGATGCCGCTGCTGGCCGCGGTGTTCAGCGCGGTGGGCGTGATCGGCGGCTGGATCGTCGGCGTGGTCATGCTCGGCGTGGACGGCGGTGCCTTCTGGGGCCAGATGCAGAGCGGGGTGGACGTGTGGGCGGACGTGGGCAACGGCGTGCTCAAGAGCTTCGTCTTCGGCGTCACGGTCACTTTCATCGCCCTGCTGCAGGGCTACATCGCCAAGCCCACGCCCGAGGGCGTGTCCCGCGCCACCACCCGCACCGTGGTGATGGCCTCGCTCACGGTGCTGGGGCTGGATTTCCTGCTCACGGCCTGGATGTTCAGCATCTGACGCGGCAGCGCCCAAGAACCCTTCAGAGAGAAAACACCATGCAGCATTCCAAGAACGACGTCTGGGTCGGCCTCTTCGTCCTCCTCGGCGGTGCGGCCCTGCTCTTCCTCGCCCTGCAGTCGGCCAACCTGCTGCGCGTGCAGTGGCAGTCCGGCTACCACGTCACCGCGCTCTTCGACAACATCGGCGGGCTCAAGCCCCAGTCCGCGGTGCGCAGCGCCGGCGTGGTGGTCGGGCGGGTGAATTCCATCACCTTCGACGACAAGACCTTCCAGGCCCAGGTGACGCTGGAGATGGACAAGCGCTACGCCTTCCCCAAGGACAGCTCGCTCAAGATCCTCACCAGCGGCCTGCTGGGCGACCAGTACATCGGCATCCAGGCGGGTGCCGACGAAAAGAACCTCGCCGAGGGCGACCGCATCACGTCAACGCAGTCCGCGGTGGTGCTGGAAAACCTCATCGGCCAGTTCCTCTACGGCAAGGCCGAAGAGGGCGGCGGCGGGGCCTCCGCGGGCGGCTCCAAGAAATGACGACAACAATGATGACCACCAATTGCCAAGCTCTCCGGGCCCCGTCCCTGCGCGGCAGCGCCTGCGCGCTGGCCGTGGCCAGCCTGCTGGCCGGCTGCGCCACCGGGCCCGACGCCAACCCGCGCGATCCGTTCGAGCCCTACAACCGCGGCGTGACCCGGTTCAACGACACGGTGGACGACGTGCTGCTGCGGCCCGTCGCCACCGCCTATACCGAGGTCACCCCGCGCCTGGTGCGCACTGGCGTGAGCAACTTCTTCGCCAACCTCGGGGACCTGTGGTCCTTCGTGAACAATGCGCTGCAACTGCGCGGCGAGGGCGCGCTCAACAGCATCGCGCGCTTCAGCGCGAACACCGTGTTCGGCATCGGCGGCGTGTTCGACGTCGCCACCGAGATGGGCATCGACCGCTCGAAGCAGGATTTCGGCCTCACGCTCGGCCGCTGGGGCGTACCCACGGGGCCGTACCTCGTGCTGCCGTTCCTGGGCCCGTCCACCGTGCGCGACACGGTGGCCCTGCCGGTGGATGCCAAGGGCAACCTGATCACCTATGTCGATCCCGTGTCCGATCGCAACGCCCTCTATGCCCTGCGGGCGGTGGACACGCGAGCCAACCTGCTGCGCGCGAGTTCCGTGCTGAACAGCGCCGCGCTCGACAAATACAGTTTCACGCGCGACGCCTACCTGCAGGTGCGCAGCCAGGCGGTGCAGAAGGACCGGCGCAACGAGGAGCGCTACGACCAGGATGCCGGCAAGCTGCCCGAAGAGCCGAAGCCCTGAGGGCGGCGGCGGAGGCCGGGGCGGCGTTGCAGTTGCTTGCATCCGTGCACCGGGCAGACGCATGGGGGCGTCGCCCCGCGTCCACAATGGAACATGACATGGCGCGCCCCGCCGGGGACGCGCCTTCAGAAAGGAAACCGATATGACGATGAGCCGACGTACCCTGGGCCATGCCGCCCTCCGCACTGCCGCCGTTCTGTGGCTGGGCATGCCGGTGGCGGCCCTGGCCGCCGACGAAACGCCCGACGAACTGATCAAGCGCCTGTCCACCGACGTGCTGAACACCGTGCGCAGCGACAAGAGCATCAAGTCGGGCGACATCAACAAGATCACCGCGCTGGTGGACAAGGTCATCCTGCCGCACGTGAACTTCCGCCGCATGACAGCCGCCGCGGTGGGCCCGGCCTGGCGCCAGGCCACGCCGCAGCAGCAGACGCGCCTGCAGGACGAATTCAAGTCGCTGCTCGTGCGCACCTACTCGGGCGCCCTCAACCAGGTCAACGACCTGTCGATCCAGGTCAAGCCGCTGCGCGCCGGCGCCGACGACAAGGACGTGCTCGTGCGTTCCGAGATCCTGGGCCGCGGCGACCCTATCCAGCTCGACTACCGCCTGGAGAAGACCCCGGGCGACGGCGCGGGCTGGAAGATCTACAACCTGAACGTGATGGGCGTGTGGCTGGTCGAGACCTACCGCACGCAGTTCGCGCAGGAGATCAACGCCAAGGGCATCGATGGCCTCATCGAATCCCTGGCGGCGCGCAACAAGGCCAACGCCGCCGGCTCCGGCAAGGCGGGCTGACGCATCCATCGGGCGGCCGCCATGCTGGTCCTACCCACCGAGCTGACGCACCGACAGGCCGAGGCCTGCCTTCGCATGCTGCTGCAGGGGCTCAAGGCGCACCGCGACGAGATCCTCGTCGTGGACGCCGCGCCGCTCGCCTCCTTCGACTCGTCGGCCCTGGCGGTCCTGCTCGAGTGCCGCCGCGCCGCGCTGCTGGAGAACCGGCGCTTCGAGGTGAAAGACCTGCCCGCGGGCCTGGCCAAGCTGGCCGGGCTGTACGGGGTGGGGGAGTTGCTTGCCGGTCCGGCGGTGGCCGCGGCGGCGGATTGAGCCGATCCCGCCTCAGCGCGAAGCGTCCGAACGCTCCCGCCACTGGCCCCGGAAGCTCTGCAGCCAGCCCGACAGGCTGAAGATGTCCTCCGTCACGCTCGCCACGTCGTTCTTGGCCGGGTCGCCCATGCGCGACCGCAGGCGGTTGGCGACAGTGCCTGCGCCATCGCCGTCCCCCAGGAGCGCCGCCTGCGCATAGGCGGCGTCCGCCTCCGCGTCACGCCCGAGCGCAGCCAGGCTCGTGGCCAGGTGGGCCTGGAGCCGGGGCCATGGGCGAGGCCGCCGAAGTGGCATGGACGAGGTCGGCAAGCATATCCGCGCCAGACCCGTAAAATGGCCGGCTCCCATGCCCGCAGTCTCCTTCCAGTCCGTCTCCAAGACCTACGACACGCCTAAAGGGCCCTTCCAGGCGCTCGACGGCGTGAGCCTCGACATCGAGGAGGGCGAGTTCTTCGGCCTGCTCGGGCCCAATGGCGCGGGCAAGACCACGCTCATCAGCATCCTGGCGGGCCTCTCCCGGGCCTCCGGCGGGCGCGTGCTGGTGCAGGGCAGCGACGTGCTGTCCGACTATGCCGATGCGCGCCGCAAGCTCGGCATCGTGCCGCAGGAGCTCGTCTTCGATCCGTTCTTCAACGTGCGCGAGGCGCTGCGCATCCAGTCGGGCTATTTCGGCGTGAAGAACAACGGCGCCTGGATCGACGAGTTGCTCGAGAGCCTGGGCCTGGCCGACAAGGCGTCCGCCAACATGCGCCAGCTCTCGGGCGGCATGAAGCGCCGCGTGCTCGTCGCCCAGGCGCTGGTGCACAAGCCACCCATCATCGTGCTGGACGAACCCACGGCCGGGGTCGACGTGGAACTGCGCCAGACCCTCTGGCACTTCGTCGCGCGGCTCAACAAGGCGGGCCACACGGTGCTGCTCACCACCCACTACCTGGAAGAGGCCGAAGCGCTCTGCAACCGGATCGCCATGCTCAAGCGCGGCCGGATGGTGGCGCTCTCGACCACGTCCGAACTGCTGCAGGCCGCCTCCACGAACGTGCTGCGCTTCAAGACCGACGACGCGTTGCCCCCGGCGCTCGCCGCCGCCGCGCGCGTCACCGGCCGCGTGGTGCAACTGCCCGCGCAGGACGCTGCGGACATCGAGCGCATCCTCTCGGGCCTGCGTGCCGCGGGCATCGGCGTGCACGACGTCGAGATCCGCAAGGCGGACCTGGAGGACGTGTTCCTCGGCCTCATGGCCGAAGGGCGCTACCCCGATCCCGCGCGCGAGCCCGCTCCGGCGGACGAGCCCGCGGAAACGCCCGAAGGCGGGGTGCGGCTATGACCGGCTGGCAGACCCTGTTCTACAAGGAAGTGCTGCGTTTCTGGAAGGTGAGCTTCCAGACCATCGCCGCCCCCGTGCTCACGGCCGTGCTCTACCTGCTGATCTTCGGCCACGTGCTGGAAGACCATGTGAAGGTCTATGACCGCCTGAGCTATACCGCCTTCCTGGTGCCGGGCCTCGTGATGATGAGCGTGCTGCAGAACGCGTTCGCGAACAGTTCGTCGAGCCTCATCCAGAGCAAGATCATGGGCAACCTGGTGTTCGTGCTGCTCACGCCGCTGTCGCACTGGTCCTGGTTCTTCGCCTACGTGGGCTCTTCGGTGGTGCGCGGCCTGGCCGTGGGGCTGGGCGTGTTCATCGCCACGCTCGGCTTCGCGCGGCCGGAATTCGCCGCGCCGCTGTGGATCGCCGCGTTCGCGCTCCTGGGGGCCGCGCTGCTGGCCACGCTGGGCCTGATCGCCGGGCTCTGGGCCGACAAGTTCGACCAGATGGCGGCGTTCCAGAACTTCATCATCGTGCCGATGACCTTCCTCTCGGGCGTGTTCTATTCCATCCAGTCGCTGCCGCCTTTCTGGCAGACGGTGAGCCACCTGAATCCGTTCTTCTACATGATCGACGGGTTCCGCTACGGCTTCTTCGGGCAGAGCGATGCTTCGCCCTGGCTGAGCCTGGCCATCGTGGGCAGCGCCTGGCTGGCGGTGAGCGCGCTGGCCGTGCATCTGCTGCGCACCGGATACAAGATCAGGAACTGATGACCATCCTCCCGGGCGTGTGCACGCGAAGCGCCGCACGTGCGGCCGGGTGCCCGTCCTCCCACATGAACCACTGACATGACCGCCGACCAACTCAAAGACCTGATCCGGGCGGGGCTGCCCTGCGAGCACCTCACGCTGGAGGGCGACGGCCGCCATTGGTATGCGACCATCGTCTCCGCGGAGTTCGAGGGCAAGCGTGCGATCCAGCGCCACCAGCGGGTGTACGCGACGCTGGGCAGCCGCATGCACACCGACGAGGTGCATGCGCTCTCCATGAAGACCTTCACGCCCGCCGAATGGGCCGCGCAGCCGCGTGGCGAATGAACGCAGGGCCCCGTCCGCTGCACCATCCGCGCAACGGCCCCTTCCCGTCCTCCAGACCCCAGAACAACAAGCCATGGACCAACTCCAGATTCGCGGCGGCCGTGCCCTGAGCGGCGACGTGCCGATCTCCGGCGCAAAGAACGCCGCATTGCCCGAGCTGTGCGCCGCGCTGCTCACGGCCGAACCCGTCACCCTCCTGAACGTGCCGCGGCTGCAGGACGTGGCGACCATGCTGCAGCTCATCCGCAACATGGGCGTGGCGGCCGAGCATTCCCAGGGCGACGACCGCGCCAGCAGCGGCACGGTGCGCATCGATGCCGGCGCGCTGTCCACGCCCGAGGCGCCCTACGAGCTGGTCAAGACCATGCGCGCGTCGGTGCTGGCGCTGGGCCCGCTGCTGGCGCGTTTCGGCGAGGCCACGGTGTCGCTGCCCGGTGGCTGCGCCATCGGCTCGCGCCCCGTGGACCAGCACATCAAGGGCCTGTCGGCCATGGGCGCGGAGATCGTGGTGGAGCACGGCTACATGATCGCGCGTCTGCCCGAGGGCCGTTCGCGCCTGCAGGGCGCCCGCATCACCACCGACATGGTCACGGTGACCGGCACCGAGAACCTGCTCATGGCGGCCACGCTGGCGGATGGCGAGACCGTGCTGGAGAATGCGGCCCAGGAACCCGAGGTGGTGGACCTGGCCGAGATGCTCATCGCCATGGGCGCGCAGATCGAGGGCCACGGCACGAGCCGCATCCGGGTGCAGGGCGTGGAGCGCCTGCACGGCTGCACGCACCGCGTGGTGGCCGACCGCATCGAGGCCGGCACCTTCCTGTGCGCGGTGGCCGCGACGGGCGGCGAGGCGCTGCTGCGCCATGGCCGCGCCGACCACCTGGACGCCGTCATCGACAAGCTGCGCGACGCGGGCGTCACCGTGGAGGCCGTCGATGGCGGCATCCGCGTGCGCAGCCCGGGCGCGGGCCAGTTGCAGGCGCAGAGCTTCCGCACCACCGAGTACCCGGGGTTTCCCACGGACATGCAGGCGCAGTTCATGGCGCTCAACGTGGTGGCGCAGGGTACTTCGCGCGTGACCGAGACCATTTTCGAGAACCGCTTCATGCACGTGGACGAATTGCTGCGCCTGGGCGCGCGCATCCAGGCCGACGGCAAGGTGGCGGTGATCGAGGGGCTCGGCGACACGGGCGCGCTGCTGTCGGGCGCCACCGTGATGGCCACCGACCTGCGCGCTTCCGCGAGCCTGGTGATCGCCGGCCTCGTGGCCACGGGCCAGACCACGGTGGACCGCATCTACCACCTCGACCGCGGCTACGACTGCATGGAAGGCAAGCTGCGCGCCCTGGGCGCCGATATCGAAAGGGTGAAGGCATGACGACCCCGGGCGACGTGATCACCCTGGCCCTGTCCAAGGGCCGCATCTTCGACGAAACCCTCCCGCTGCTGGCAGCCGCCGGCATCGAGGTGCTGGAAGACCCCGAGAAATCCCGCAAGCTGATCCTGCCGACCAACCGGCCCGAGGTGCGCGTGGTGCTGGTGCGCGCCACCGACGTGCCCACCTACGTGCAGTACGGCGGCGCGGACCTGGGCGTGACGGGCAAGGACACGCTCATCGAGCACGGGGGCCAGGGCCTCTACCAGCCGCTGGACCTGCAGATCGCCAAGTGCCGCGTGAGCGTGGCGGTGCGGCAGGATTTCGACTACGCCAGCGCCGTGAAGCAGGGGGCCCGCCTCAACGTGGCCACCAAGTACACCACCATCGCCCGCGAGTTCTTCGCGGCCAAGGGCGTACACGTGGACATGATCAAGCTCTACGGCAGCATGGAGCTTGCCCCGCTCACCGGGCTGGCCGATGCGATCGTGGATCTGGTCTCGACGGGCAGCACGCTGCGCGCCAACCACCTGGTGGAAGTGGAGCGCATCATGGACATCAGCTCGCATCTCGTGGTGAACCAGGCCGCGCTCAAGCTCAAGCGCGAGCCGTTGCGCCGCATCATCGATGCGTTCGCCCAGGCTACCGCTGCAGGCGCCCCGAAGTGAAAGTCGGGCGCGTGTGATACGAGAGATCGCTGCCATCCATTGATACTATGAAATTAATAGCTGCTCCTGCCCGTCTCTCCACGGTATCCGCTACCTTCGAGGCCGATTTCGCGGCCCGCCTGCACTGGTCCGCGGACACCGACGCCGCCATCGAGCAGCGCGTGGCCGACATTCTGACCGACGTGCAGGCGCGAGGCGATGCGGCCGTGCTGGAGTACACGCAGCGCTTCGACGGGCTGCAGGCGGACTCCGTGGCGGCGCTGGAGCTTTCCCAGTCCGAACTGAAGGCCGCCTTCGAGATGCTGCCGGCCGCGCAGCGCGAGGCGCTGGAAGCGGCGGCCCGCCGCGTGCGCAAATACCACGAAGCGCAGAAGAAGGCGAGCGGCGAGAGCTGGAGCTACCGCGACGAAGACGGCACGCTGCTCGGCCAGAAGGTGACGCCGCTGGACCGCGTGGGCATCTACGTGCCCGGCGGCAAGGCGGCATACCCTTCCAGTGTGCTGATGAATGCCATTCCGGCCCACGTGGCCGGCGTGCCGGACATCGTCATGGTGGTGCCCACGCCGCGCGGCGAGAAGAACCCGCTGGTGCTCGCGGCTGCCTACGTGGCGGGCGTGAGCCGCGCCTTCGCCATCGGCGGTGCGCAGGCCGTGGCCGCGCTGGCCTATGGCACCGCTACCGTGCCCAAGGTGGACAAGATCACCGGCCCCGGCAATGCCTACGTGGCCAGCGCCAAGAAGCGCGTGTTCGGCACGGTGGGCATCGACATGATCGCCGGCCCCAGCGAGATCCTGGTGCTGGCCGACGGCACCACGCCGCCCGACTGGGTGGCGATGGACCTGTTCAGCCAGGCCGAGCACGACGAACTGGCGCAGTCCATCCTGCTGTGCCCGGACGCCGCCTACATCGATGCCGTGCAGGCGTCCATCGACCGCCTGCTGCCCGAAATGCCGCGTGCGGAGATCATCGCCAAGAGCCTCACGGGCCGTGGCGCGCTGATCCTCACGAAGGACATGGAAGAGGCCTGTGCCATCAGCAACCGCATCGCGCCCGAGCACCTGGAGGTGTCGAGCCGCGACCCGCACCGCTGGGAGCCGCTGCTGCGCCATGCAGGCGCCATCTTCCTCGGGGCCTATACCTCCGAAAGCCTGGGCGACTACTGCGCGGGCCCCAACCACGTGCTGCCCACCAGCGGCACCGCGCGGTTCTCGTCGCCGCTGGGCGTGTACGACTTCCAGAAGCGCAGCAGCCTGATCGAGGTGAGCGAGCAGGGCGCGCAGGCCCTGGGCCGCATTGCCAGCGTGCTGGCGCACGGCGAGGGGCTGCAGGCCCATGCGCGGGCTGCGGAGATGCGGTTGAAGGCCTAGGGCGACGTCCAACAAACACCTCAATCCTGATCTGAGCGGAGAAACTGCTGTTGAAAGATCAAGGTTGAAGAAGAGTTGGATGTTGCGCCATAGGGTTTTTAAAATCGATAGCTCGGATAATGAGCAAATGAACAAAGATCGGATTGAGAGGGCCTACGATCCTAAATTGGACTCCATACGCATCATTGCATGCCTTGCTGTGGTACTGCTGCATGTTTCAGCAAGGCCAATTTACATGCAGAAGGAGTTGAGCCAGTGGGGGTGGATGCTCGGAAACGCAGTCAGTTCATTGACGCACTGGTGCGTTCCGGTTTTTGTCATGCTGAGTGGTGCATTGGTCTTGGGAGACAAGAGAACCACCTATCCCTACATGTTGGTCCACAGGGTGCCGAGAATGCTGGTCGTTCTCGCAATATCTTCCATTATTTATGCCCTGTGGATGTTTTTCTTCCAGCATGCTTTTGAATGGAAGGCCTTCACCCGCGATCTGCTGATGGGGATGCCTTATTGCCATCTTCATTTTTTCTATCTGATCATAGGATTGTATATTATTGTGCCCTCTATTTCACAGGCTGTAATCGCCATGGACGAGAAGCACGTCCGCAATGCGGCAGTGGTAGCCTGCTTGATTTCCGCAGTTACTTTTTTCTGGAGCGTTTGGACTAGGGCATACTCGCCAAATGGCGGCAGCTTCTCTTGGGGGTATTGGTTATTTTATTCTTTGATATTATATCCATCGATAAAAGCCCAATCTGCCCTATGTAATTATCTTCCTGGTTGGTTACGTGGTTACGTGGTTACGTGGTTACGTGGTTACGTGGTTACGTGGTTACGTGGTTACGGTAGTCGGGGCGGGATTGCTGTCGTACAAGACTGCCGACGGAAGCGTCTGGAAGTTGTATTTGTACACTTACTTCAGTCCCACCGTGGTGGCCATGTCGATAGGTACATGGGGCTTGGGCGTCAAGGTTGCTAAATATGTGCGAGTTTCCTGGTTGAAAACGCTCGCTCCCCTCGCGTTACTGGTGTATATCCTTCATCCGATTTTTATGGAAATAATCAGAGCTAAATATAAAATCATTTCCCCTGCGTTGATGCGACCCGAAATCGAGGTGCCATTGACGTTCATTCTGACGACGTTGGGCGCTTTTTTCTGGCTTACGTTTTGAGAAAAATCCGAATCGCGAGGATATTTTTTTGAATCCGATCTACGGGTCCGGAATTTTTTTCTGAGATCCTAATTGCTGGTGGTTGCTATAAAATTAAATTCCATGCGCCTCAAATATAAACCATATGCTTTAGACTGCGCGATCGTTTTGCTGCTTTCTATCGCCATAATTTATCTCTTCTATCCCGGATTCATGAGCTATGACTCCTGGAAGCAGTTGTATGATGCGAAGAATCGACATATTGGAGATGCCCATCCTCCCATCATGTCGATGATCTGGCGAGGCCTTGATGCCGTTTATCCCGGTCCGGCCCTCATGCTCATCCTGCAGGTGGCGCTTTTTTCCGTTTCGCTTGCTTTTGTCGCTATCCGTTTGGCGCCGCACCCTGTCGGCCGCCTGCCTTTCCTGCTTTTGTTGATATTTCCTCCCTCGCTGGGGATCATTGGAATCATCTGGAAAGACGTTTGGATGCATGGCTTTCTGTTGGGTTGTCTTGCTGTGGCACTTTATTGTCACCACGCTCAGGGGCGCGCCCGCATTGCTTTATTGGTGGCGTTTTCGGCAATGGCGTTCATGGCGGCGACTTTTCGTCATAATGCAGTGGCCGCCATTCCACCGTTCGCTATGCTGGCCTTTTATGGAGTTGCCAGTCGACCTACGGTGAGTCGCTTGCGTAATTTCACAGTCACTGCCTTGATTTCGCTTGTTTTCACCGCTGTGGTTTTGTTTGTCAATGGACTGGTTACGCGCGTTCTGGCTGATTACCATGAGAATTTTTCACAAGTCTTGATGACTTTCGACGTGGCTGGGACATCCTCCCTGAGCGGAAGGCGACTATTCAGTTCCGGGTACGCAGACATGGTCGATGACACGGTGACTGTGGCGGACATCCAGGCCCGTTATACGCCGCGCTTTCATTCCTGCCTTTATAACCCTTGCACTGCGGGTCCAGGGATATTCAGAACGTCAATGAAGCAAAGCGAACTGGACCATTTGCGCAAGGATTGGTTACTTGCAATTGTCACAGAGCCTCGTGCATGGATGGAGCATAAATATCATGTGGCGCGGGAAATAATTCGGCTAGGAACGCTGGAAATTTGGGCCCCGACTCTTGAAGATCCCTTGTTTCCCAATGACTGGGGGATTACCTTCAACGATACGCCCGTCCGCGCTGCATTCCGGAAAATGATCTTTGCCGCTTCGGGCACCTGGATCTACAACACCTATATGTACTTGGCCGGGGCTGTCGTTGTTGGATTCATGGCTGCTGCCGGTCTTCTCTGGACGCAATGGCCGAGGGCGCAGCTGGCGGCTGCACTGGCCCTTGCCGCAAGCGGAACGCTTTACGAAACATCTCTTTTCTTCGGGGCTACCAGTGCAGATTTTCGATACTCTGTCTGGCTGATTATTTGTACTTGGCTGGCTATCTGTTCATTTGTCTCAGCCTTGATTGTCGGCCGGCGGTGATGTCGCGCGTTTGCTGGAGACGACTGCTGCCGGACTGAACGGAAAATGAGGCTGGTGGTCAATTTCCTCCTCCAAGACGCTCGCGCCCGGGCTGCGGCTTGGCTGGCTGGAAGGCGGGCGCTGGACGGACGCGTTGCGCCAGATGAAGGACCTGCAGGTGGGCGGGCAGTCGCCGGTGCTGGAGCTGGCGCTGGCCGACCTGGCGCTGCAGACCGGGCATGCTGCGGCGATGCGCCAACTGCGCACGGCCGTGGCAGCGCGCATGGATGCCGTGCGGCATGCCATCGCGCAGTCGTTCCCGCCGGGCACGCGGGTGAGCGATCCGTCAGGAGGGCTCCTGCTGTGGGTGGAATTGCCGCGCGGGGCTGGACACCCTGCGGTTGCACCAGGCCTGCAGGGAGCGTATCCTGGTGCCGCCGGGCACCGTGTTCGGCACGGGGGCGCTTCCACAACTGCCTGCGCATGGGTGTCGGTGGCGACTGGACGGAGCACTCTATGTGGCCGCGCTGTGGAGGGTGGGTGCCATCGCCTGCAGCATGCCCCCGAGGGGGCGTTCAATACAGCCGACTCATCATGACGCTCGACGCGCCGACCGATTCACAAGAGTTCGTCTTCTTATCATGGTTCTCCCCAAATTCTTATCTGCATTGCTGATATCGACGATGACGATAACTGCGGCCGCTGATGCTGCCGAAAAGAGAGGCCATCCTGAGGTCTTCACGTGGGCAAAGACTCCCGTCATCGAGACGCGGCCCTACTCTGAGGAATCCCTCCACGTCGAATATCCTACGGTGTTCATGGTGGGGGAAAGAAAATTCATGCTCTACTCCGCATACGGGGACGACGGCCGATGGCGGATAAAGCTCGCCATTGCCGAAGAGGGGAATAATTTTGTCGGGCAGGGAAATATTTTCGATGAATCATCGTTGCCTTTTCATGGGGCCTACGCTTTTCCCTTCGTGATGGTTTCAGGCTCGGGAGAGGGTGCGGTATATCATCTGTATTTTTCTGCAGCCGATGGGAAGGAGAGGTCGAAATATTCGGCCATTTACCATTCTTCCAGCCGCGACGGCGCCCAATGGGCCAAACCCGGAAAATTGCTGTCTGACGGCGCGCTCGATCCTGTCGTGATGGAGGATCGTGGCGGCAAGAAATTCATCATATACACCACCTCATTCAAGAGCAAGAACTTCATCAAGATGGCGGATTTGCCGGCGCCGAACGTCGCCGGGAAGAAGCGTGTGTTGTATTCCTCTCCCACAGGCTTTTATACGCTGGGGAAGCTGACGGTGAGTGGCAAACCCATGGTCGTCGTCGAAACCGGCGAAGACTGGATGGCCATGTGCTTCGCGCCAAATGGTCAGCTCGTAAAATCTTCCATAAGACCCCTTTTGCGCTTGAGAAATGGCGAAAGTTCCCAATGGGACGGCCTGAAATATGGAATGTATTTCACGGATGCCTCCGGAAACCCGGAGATTTTCTATAACGGCATCAGAGGCCGGGGAGTGGAAAGTGGCGGTCAGATAGGAGCAGGTACCTACGATGTGACGGCTATTGCCAAGACGCTGGATACCGCAGCCTGCCAGTAAGAATGCTTGGGGTGGTCCCACGAAGTTCGTGTTTCACGAACTTCGTGGGATTTCCGCTACCATGGTGCCCATGAAGAACGTCACCGTCACCATGGACGACACCGTCGCCGAATGGGCCCGCGTCGAGGCGGCCCGGCGCGGCACGAGCGTGTCCCGCATGCTGGGGGAATGGCTGGCCGAAAAGATGCGGCAGGAGGACGCCTATGCGCAGGCCCAGCGCGAAGCGCTGGCCTTCGAAAGCTGGGGCGCCTCGTCCCGGCCGTACCTCACGAGGCCCGAACTGCAGGAGCGCGAGGCCGCGCCATGAACGCCCCGCTGTTCGTGGATACCGGCGTGCTGCTCAGCAGCGTGGATGACCGCGATCCCGTCCGCCAGTCCCGTGCCCGCGAATGGCTCGCGCTGTGCTGGAACACGCGCCGTGGCCGCATCAGCTCGCAGGTGCTCAACGAGCTCTACCACAATGCCGTCGCCTGCTTCCCCGGCCCGCAGACGCTGCACCTGGTGCGCGCGCAGGTGCGTCGCCTGCGCGTCTGGCAGCCGCCGCACCTCGACGCCTATGTGGTCGATGGCGCCTGGGACCTGCAGGACCGCTACGGCCTGAGCTACTGGAACGCGCTCATCGTCGCTTCCGCGCACCAGCAGGGCTGCCGCCACGTGCTGGGCGACGTGCTGCCGCACGGGCAGCGGTACGACGCGGTGCGCGCCGTGAATCCCTTTCTACTGGCTCCCGACGAACTGGAATCGCTCGAATGACCGACACCCTTGCCGCCGCGCTCGGCCGCATCCGCCCCGACGTCCGTGCCATGCATGCCTACGCGGTACAGCCCGCCACCGGCGTGCTCAAGATGGACGCGATGGAAAACCCCTTTCCCCTGCCGCCGGAACTCCAGGAGGCCCTCGGCCGGCGCCTGGGCGCCCTGGCGCTGAACCGCTACCCCGGCGCGCGGCTGACGGACCTGAAAAGTGCCCTCGCCGCGCACATCGGCATGCCCGAAGGCTTCTCGATGGTGCTGGGCAACGGCTCGGACGAGATCATCACGCTGCTGGCTCTGGCCTGCGCACGGCCGGGCACGGGCGAGCGCGCGGCCATGCTCGCGCCCATGCCCGGCTTCGTGATGTACCCGATGAGCGCGCAACTGCAGGGCCTGGACTTCGTGGCCGTGCCGCTCACGGCCGATTTCGAGCTCGACGAGCCCGCCATGCTGGCCGCCATCGCGCAGCACCGCCCGGCGATCACCTACCTGGCCTACCCCAACAACCCCACGGCCACGCTGTGGGACGAGGGGGCGGTGCAGCGCGTCATCGACGCGGCGGGCGCGCAGGGCGGCATCGTGGTGATGGACGAGGCCTACCAGCCCTTCGCGAGCCGCACCTGGCTGGACCGCATGCGCGCCGAGCCCGTCCGCAACGCCCATGTGCTGCTCATGCGCACCCTCAGCAAGTTCGGCCTGGCGGGCGTGCGCCTGGGCTACCTCGCGGGCCCTGCGGCGCTCGTGGACGAGATCGAAAAGGTGCGCCCTCCCTACAACGTGAGCGTGCTCAACTGCGAGGCGGCGTTGTTCGCGCTGGAGCATGCCCGGGTGTTCGCCGCGCAGGCGGCCGAGCTGCGCGCCGTGCGCACCCGGCTGGTCGCGGCACTGCGCGCCATGCCGGGCATCGAGCGCGTGTGGGACAGCGAGGCCAACATGGTGCTCGTGCGCGTGCCCGACGCCGCGCGGGCCTTCGAGGGCATGAAGGCCCGCAAGGTTCTCGTCAAGAACGTTTCTACAATGCATCCCTTGCTGGCCCGCTGCCTGCGCCTCACGGTGGGCAGCGAGGCCGACAACGCCCAGATGCTCGACGCGCTCCAGGCTTCCCTATGACTTCCTCCGCACTCGTTCCCTCCACCGCCTCCGAGGGCGACCGCATCGCCGAGGTCGCCCGCAACACCGCCGAGACCCGCATCCGCGTGCGCGTGAACCTCGACGGCACGGGCAATGCCCGCCTGTCCTCGGGCATCGGCTTCTTCGACCACATGCTCGACCAGATCGCGCGGCACGGCCTGATCGACCTGGACATCGAGTGCGAGGGCGACCTGCACATCGACGGACACCACACGGTGGAAGACGTGGGCATCACGCTGGGCCAGGCGTTCGCGCGGGCCGTGGGCGACAAGAAGGGCATCCGCCGCTACGGCCATGCCTATGTGCCGCTCGACGAGGCGCTCTCGCGCGTGGTGGTCGATTTCTCGGGCCGGCCGGGCCTGCACATGGACGTGAAGTTCACGGCCGGCAGCATCGGCCAGCTCGATACCCAGCTGGTGTACGAGTTCTTCCAGGGCTTCGTGAACCATGCGGGCGTGACGCTGCACATCGACAACCTGAAGGGCTTCAATGCCCACCACCAGTGCGAAACCATCTTCAAGGCCTTCGCGCGAGCGCTGCGCGCAGCGCTCGAGCGCGACCCGCGCTCGGCCGGCGTCATTCCCTCCACCAAGGGCTCGCTCTAGGCTGCCACCATGAATGTTGAAGCAAAGACTGTCGCCGTCGTGGACTACGGCATGGGGAACCTGCGCTCGGTGTCCCAGGCCGTGCAGGCCGCCGCCGAGGGCAGTGGCTGGACCGTGGTCGTGACCTCGCGCCCCGAGGACGTGCGTGCCGCGCAGCGCGTGGTGCTGCCGGGGCAGGGCGCGATGCCCGACTGCATGCGCGAGCTGCGCGAATCCGGCCTGCAGGAATCCGTGCTGGAGGCTGCGGCCTCCAAGCCGCTTTTCGGCGTCTGCGTGGGCATGCAGATGCTGCTGGACCACAGCGCCGAGGGCGACACCCCGGGCCTGGGGCTGATTCCCGGCGACGTGGTGCGCTTCGAGTTGGCCGGCCGCCTGCAGCCGGACGGCAGTCGCTACAAGGTGCCCCAGATGGGCTGGAACCGGGTGCGGCAGATGCCGCACGGAGGGGCCGTGCATCCCGTGTGGGCCGGCATTCCTGACGAAAACTATTTTTATTTCGTGCATAGTTTCCATGCGTTGCCGCGCGACGCCGCGCACACTGCAGGGGAAACCGATTACGGCGGGCGCTTTGCATCCGCCGTGGCTCGCGATAATATTTTTGCCACGCAATTCCATCCTGAGAAAAGTTCCGGGCACGGCCTCGCGCTCTACCGCAACTTCCTCCACTGGAATCCCTGAGCAATCTCCCTCGCTTCCTATCCTCTTTCTTCCACCCGGCCGGCACTGGCACGCCCTGCCACGGCATTTCCCCACCTCGTCATTCCATCATGCTGCTCATCCCCGCCATCGACCTCAAGGACGGACACTGCGTGCGCCTCAAGCAAGGTGACATGGATCAATCGACCACCTTCGGCGAAGACCCGGCAGCCATGGCGCGCAAGTGGGTGGATGCCGGCGCCCGCCGCCTGCACCTCGTGGACCTGAACGGCGCCTTCGCCGGCGCGCCCAAGAACCACGCCGCGATCAAGGCCATCCTCAAGGAGGTGGGCGACGACCTGCCCGTGCAGCTGGGCGGCGGCATCCGCGACCTGGACACGATCGAGAAATACATCGACGGCGGCCTGCGCTACGTGATCATCGGCACCGCGGCCGTCAAGAACCCCGGATTCCTGAAGGATGCCTGCAGCGCCTTCGGCGGCCACATCATCGTGGGCCTGGACGCCAAGGACGGCAAGGTCGCCACCGACGGCTGGAGCAAGCTGACCGGCCACGAGGTGGTCGACCTCGCGAAGAGGTTCGAGGACTGGGGCGTCGAATCCATCGTCTATACCGACATCGGCCGCGACGGCATGCTCTCGGGCATCAACATCGAGGCCACGGTGAAGCTGGCGCAGGCCCTCACCATCCCCGTGATCGCCTCCGGCGGCCTGGCGGGCATGGCCGACATCGAGCAGCTCTGCGCGGTGGAGAGCGAAGGCGTGGAAGGCGTCATCTGCGGCCGTGCGATCTATTCCGGCGACCTCGACTTCGCCGCGGCGCAGGCGCGCGCGGACGAGCTGAACGGCGCGGCCTGACCCTCCTGCGCCGCAGGTGCGCCGGCCGCTTCAGCAGGCCGGCGGCGGGCGCCCCTGGTTCATGGCCGCCACGGTCTGCAGCAGGGCCGTCCAGTACGAGGGCAGCGATGCCCACGGGTTGCCGATGTTCCTGACCGGGTCGTACTGCAGGTCGGTCATGTAGACCAGCCCGGCGTTGTAGATGGGGGATCCGGCGGACTGCAGGGCCTTCACCATGTCGACGCAGGTGGCGGTGTCGTGCACCAGCGAACTCTGCCGGTTGTTGGGCAGGGTGTAGAGCCACGGCGTGGTGCGCGGATCGTAAGCGGCGTAGGTGCTGTTGCGGTCCTCGAAGGTGACGAGCACGTCGGCCACGGTGGCGTAGTCGGCGGTGTCGGGCACCCTGCCCGGGTTGCCGATCACGCGCAGGTCGGCGCCCTTGGCCTTGATGTATGCGTAGATCTCGCGGTAGCCGCTCAGCTTGGCGGCGTCGGACGACATTTCGTCGAGGAAGATGCCGCTGATCGCGGCGCGGCCGTAGAGCGCGAAGTACGCATCGATGTTGGCCTTGACGGCCGCGAGCGAGCGGGCGCCGTAGCCCGTGTAGACATAGCCCACCACCTTCCCGCCGGCGGCGACGAAGGTGCCCAGCGCGTTCGTGTAGGCGGCCTCGGCCGAAGTGAATTCGCCGTTGTTGGGGTTCATGATGGCCGTCACCGCGACGCCGGGGTGGGCGGCCGCGCCGGCCGCGAGGCGTGCCCATTCGGTACCCGAGGACGGGTGGAAATAGGCCGGCACCAGCACCTCGAGCGATGCGGGTACGGGACGCAGGTACATGATGCGGGTGGCCTTTGCCGTGGCGGTGGCCGATGACCCGGAGGGCACCGCGACCGAGGCGCTGAGCTGCTGGCGGCCCGGCACCGTGCCGCTGAATGCGACCGTGGCTACGCCCGACCGGGTGGTGCCGGTGGCGGAGAACGTTCCGGGCGACGCCGCGAAATTCACGGGGGTGCCGTCCGCGGCGTCCGCGCCGTTCACCGTGACGCGGGCGCTGAGCGACAGGGGCGAACCCACGCTGTGGACGGTTTCCGCCTCGGGCCCGGCAAAGGCGATGGCGACGCTGGCGGGGTTGGCCGGGTTGGCGGGCGAAGAGCCGCCGCCTCCGCCGCCGCAGGCGGCGATCAGGGCGGCCAGCGACAGGCTGCACCAGCGGGCGAGGGAAGGCTTACGGGCCATGGCAATTCCTGTCTGGATGGGGAAAGAGGAGGGCGGACGGGATTGTCGTCCGGTACGGTGAGCTTTTGGTGCAACGCTGCATGCGGACGCAGGAAGCTGCTCAGCAGGAAGGCAGGCTGGCCCCTCGATTGACGGCATCGACCGTGCCGAGGAAGCGCAGCCAGTACCCTGGCAGGGCGTCCCACGGGTTGCCTTCCCCGGTGTCGGGATTGAACTGGTCGTCGGTCACGTACAGCATGCCGGCGTTGCTGCGCGGCGTGGCGGCCGCGCGCACGGCCTGCTGCATGGCGGCGCAGCCGGGCGCGTCGTGCAGCAGCACCGCCTGCCGGGTGTTGGCCACCTGGTAGAGCCAGCCGCCATCGGCGCGCGGGTCGTAGCTGGCGAAGGCCGGTGAACGGTTCTCGAAGTTCACCAGCGTGTCGGCCGCCGCGAGGTACCCGCTGGTGGTCTGGGTGCCGGGGTTGCCCACCACCCGCAGGCCCGAGTCGCGTGCCTTGATGTAGGTGTACAGGTCCAGGTAATAGGCCAGGCGCTTTGGCGACGTGGACATCTCGTCGATGAAGAACCCGCTGATGAGGCCCCTGCCGTAGAGCTGCAGGTAGCTGTCGATGTTGCGCTTCACCATGCTGGCGGAGCGCGCGCCGTAGCGGGTATAGACGTAGCCGAGCAGCCGGCCGCCCGACTGCACGAAGGTGCCGGCCGCCGCCGTGAATTCCGGGTTCGCGCTCTTGAACACGCCGTTGTCGGGGTTGAGGATGGCGGTGACCGCCACCCCCGGGTAGGCGCGCGCGCCCGCGCTGAGGGCATCCCAGGGCGAGCCTTCCGACGGGTAGAAGTAGGCGGGCACCAGCACCTCGAGCGGGGCCGGGGCCGGACGTGCGTACACCGTGCGCGAAGCGGATGCGGCGCCGCTGGCCGATGCCAGCGTGGCGGAAATCACCTGGGGGCCGGGAACGGATGCGGTGAAGCTGGCCGAGGCGGTGCCGGCGCGGACCGGGGCGGCCGCCGGCAGGATGGCGGCCGTGCCCGCGGAGAACACCACGGTGGCGCCATCCTCCGCACCCGGGGCCTCCACGGCGACGCCGATGGCGGTGCCGACGTCGATCACGTCCGCGCCATCGCCGGGCGCGGTGAACGCGAGGGCTGCGGCCGGCAGGGCGGAGGCCCTTGCATCCTGCGCGGTCCGGGAGGTTGCGGCGGTGCCGGTGCCGTCAGCGGGGCCTCCCCCGCCGCCGCAGGCGCCCAGCAATCCGGCGGCGGCCAGCAGGCAGGCCGGCAGGGCCACGCGTGCGTTCGGAAAGTTCGGCTGTGCCATCGGGCCCTCTCTGCAGGTATGGAGCACCGATTGTGAATGCCGCCGGCTATTGCAGCATAAAAGTTTCGTATTCCAACCGGTTCAGCTGTCGAGACAATAAATACATGCCCGTGCACAGCGTGAGCAGCGTGGCGATGGCGAAGCCGTAGCCGTACAGCGCGGCACCCGCATGCAGCGTGAAGCCGGTCAGCAGCATGTTGAGCAGCACGAACTGCAGGCACAGCATGAGCACGATGCGGCGCTGGTCCAGGTAGAAGAACACGTTGAGGATGGCCATCAGCCCCACCTGCAGCCCCGCGCCGATCACCTGCACGTGCAGCAGCGGCAGGTAGAGGCGCGAAATGCCCAGGCCGCTCAGGATGGCCGGCCCGGCGACGAAGGTGATGAGCACGGCCAGCGTCTGGATCTTGCCGATCTCCCCGAGGCCCTGCTGGATGGAATAGACCATCTCGTCGCGCATCGCCTCGATGTACTCCAGCGAGCCGCCGCTGCGCACGGCGTCGTAGAACTTGTCGTAGTACTCGACGAAATCGGTCTCGATGCGCACCAGGAACACCGCCATGCCGGGAATGATGGACAGGTAGGCCAGGAACACGGGCAGGTCGTAGATCAGCGAGGCCCGCAGCGCCCCGATGATGGGCTCGGAGGTCGGCGGGAAGTACCAGAACATGAACTTGTCCACCCAGATCCCGAAGTTGTAGAGGAAGCCGATGGCGACCAGGGAGGGGTAGAGCAGCTTGCGGTCCGCGAAGTCGAAGGCGATGATGCGGCCGCGCGGGTTGAACTCGCGCACCACGAGCAGCCACATGCCCGCGAGCAGCAGGTAGTTGCCCAGCACGAAGCCCGCCAGCAGTCCTTCCAGGCCCCAGGGCCGCATCAGCAGCGCGCTGACCACGATGACGGCGTACGACACGCCGAAGAGCGCCACGATCTCCTTGTAGCGCTTCATGCCCGACAGCAGCACGGTGAGCACCCACACGTCGCACATGAGGGTGAAGCCCGCGAGCATGAGCATGCGGTACACCAGCCCCAGTTGCGGCAGCACGGTGAAGAGCGCCAGCGTGCCCAGGGCCGCGGCGGCCAGCGTGGTCACCAGCAGCAGGCCGTGGAGGTTGGGCAGGATCGAATCCTTGCGCTTTTCGAAGAGGCGGTCGGACACGAAGCGCGTGAAGGCCAGCTGCACCAGGCCGGTGAGGATGAGGCTGCCCGCCACCATGTAGGTGACGGAGGTCTGGAACTGGGTGACGAGCACGCCCGGCACCACCACGCTCGCGCTGAAGATACCGATGAGCAGGATGCCCACGATGGAGAAAACCCAGGGGCCGGAGCCGATCACGCCCGCGTAGGCGTAGGCCTGCACGAGGCCGACCAGGGTGTTCTTGCGCAGCATGCGCCGCAGCTCGAATCCGATGCCGGCCATCAGCGGGGGCCCTCCGTCTGTTCGAACGCCCGTTCGTACACGCGGCGGTAGCGGTCGAACATCAGCGTATCGGTGTAGTAGCGCTCCACGCGCGCCACGGCGGCGCGGCTGGCCGCGTGCCAGGCGGGCGCATCGTTGAGCAGCGACAGCGACGCGTCCGCGAGCTGCTGGGGATCTGCGATGGGCACGACCTTGCCGGAGGCGCCGAGCGCGCGGTCTTCCTCGTCCAGCCCCTCGATGAGCTGGCGGCACGAGCCCACGTCGGTGGAGACGGCCGGCACGCCGGCCGCATAGCCTTCCAGCAGCACCAGGGGCAGCGCCTCGCTGATGGACGAGAGGATGATCAGCCCGATGCGCGGCATGAGGTCTTCCACCTTCTGGAAGCCCAGGAAACGCACGTTGTTCTCCAGGCCCAGGCTGCGCACGAGGTTCTCGCACTCCTGCGCGTAGGCCGGGTCCTCCTCGGTGGGGCCGGCGATCCAGCCTTCGGCGTCGGGCCGCTGGTTCACCACGCGCCGCATCGCGCGGATGAAGGTCTTGATGTCCTTGATGGGGACCACCCGGCCGATGAGGCAGAGGATGGGCGGCACCTCGGCGGGTCGCTGGCCGCGCAGCGGCGCGAAGCGGCCGAGCTTGATGCCGTTGGGGATGTTGAAGGTGCGCGCGGGATCCGCGCCGTCGGCCACCTGCCGCAGCCGGTTGGCCTCGTAGAGCGCGATGATCGGGTCGGCCGCCGCGTAGCAGTAGTAGCCCAGCCACTCGAAGAACTGGATCCACATCTGGCGGAAGTAGGACAGCTCGGTCGGGTCGCGCTGGAAGATGTTGCGGTTGTCGCGGATCCACTCGCTCTTGAACAGGTCGATCTTGCGTTCCTTGGTATAGATGCCGTGTTCCGAGAGGATGAGCGGCACGCCGCGCATCTGCCGGACCAGGCCGCCCAGGTAGCCCGCATAGCCGGTGGAGGCACTGTGCACCATGCGCACGCGCAGCATGCTGCGGGCGACGCGCGCGAGCATCCAGAGCGGCTGGTACATGATGCGCACGGTCCAGAAATAGTCCACGAAGGACGGGTCCGTGCAGTGCTCGCGGTAGCTCTGGCAGATGATTTCCCAGGCGCGCTCGCTGTAGAGGAAGTCTTCCAGCGGCAGGCGGCCGCCGGGCTGCATCTCCAGGCTGATGCGCTGGAAGGCCTCGATCGCCGCGGGGCTGCGGTCGCCGAGCCGGAACGAATCGACGAGCGTGCGCACCATCTCGAGCGCGGCGCGGTCGCCCCGGCGCCGCGCGGGCATGGAGCGCACGCCGAGGTGCTCGTAGAGGTAGTGCTCCTCGAAATGCACCACGTTGGACGGCAGTTCGTACTTGAAGCCGGAATAGTCCTCGCGGCGGCTGCCCAGGAAGATGATGGCGAACCGGTATTCGGGGTAGGCGCGGATGATCTGGTTGATCCAGCTCGACACGCCCCCGCTCACGTAGGGAAACGTGCCTTCGAGCAGCAGTGCGATGTCGGCTTCCTGGGCCTGGGGGCGGACGTCGCTCATCGGGCGTTCCAGTAGTCGAGCACCGGCCGCAGGCGCGGCAGGGCGCGCCACTGGCCGAGTTCCTGCAGCAGCGCACGGGCCTGCACGTAGTCGCGCCGCTCGAAGCACAGCTCGGCCTGGTAGGGCAGCACGCGCGTGGCCGGCAGTCCCAGTTCCCGCGCGCGGGCATAGGCCTCGCCCGCCTCGTCGGTGCGGCCCTGCGCGTGCAGCAGGCGCCCGCGCCGCAGGTTGAGCTGCGCGTTGCCGGGGGACTGGGCCAGCACCATGTCGCAATAGCGCAGGGATTCGTGGATGGCGTGGGTGCGCAGGTCGCCCTGCACCAGTTCCTGGTACACCAGTTCCCAGTAGAGGTCGGAGAGCCGGTGGGCGGATTCCAGCATCAGCGGGCCGGGCGTGGCGCCTTCCTCGGCCTGGGCGCGGCGCATGGCGTCGAGTTCGCTGTCGATGGTGCGGTTGATGCGCTTTTCCAGCGTGTCGAGCATGCCGTAGGCGAGCAGCCGCAGGTCTTCGCTCGGATCGCTGAGGATGCTGCGCAGCAGGGGCGAGGCGATGCGGCCGGAGACGTGCTGCAGCGCCACCATGGCGCGCATGCGGGTCTGCATGGGGGCCTGGGCGTTGCCCAGGAAGGACCGCAGCCCGGCCTGCCGGAAGCTCGCCTGCATGCGCTGGTGCAGGTCGAATTCGGGCAGTTGCAGGGATTCGAAATCGTCCTGCCCGGTCGGCGAACGGTACAGGCGCAGCACCACCACGCCCACCGCCACGCCGATGAATCCGGCGATGGGGACGGCGTAGCTGAAGGCGGCCATGAGCACCAGCACGGGCAGGCGGGGGCGGGCCTGCTCGCCCGAGAGCAGCGGCAGCAGGCACAGCGCGAGCATGGAGCAGGCCAGCGCGTGCACGATCAGGTAGCTCGCCAGGGCCGCGTCGGAGCGGCCCTGCAGCATCAGGGGGCCGCTCCAGGCGCCCAGTTCCAGCAGGAAGGCCGACATGCCGAGCTTGAGGTTAAGCATGGGCGATCCTGTGCAGTTGCTCCAGCACCGCGAGTGGCTCGCCCTCCAGGGGCAGCACGTGCGGGAAGATGCCGGATTCGGCGAGCGGCTGGCCACCCTTCTGCCGGGACCAGTTCTCGAGCCGGTTGATGTAGCCCTCCGCCGTGGCCGTGTCGCCCAGCGGCATGAGCACCGCCAGCACCTGGCGCTCGGGGCCGGTGATCAGCCAGCTTTCGTCCAGTTCGCGCTTCAGGCGCTCGATCTGGGCCGGCAGGCCGCGCTCGACGGCGCGGGGCAGGAACTCGAGCGCCACGATGATGCTGGGCACGCCCGTGGTGTCGCGCATGTGGGACAGCCGCCGGGCCTCGAAGGCGAAATCCGCCGGGCAGTCGGGAAGGCGCTCCATGATGGGGCGCGCCAGGGTCTGCATGGCGAGGCCGTCGGTGTAGTAGCCCAGCAGCAGGTTGATGGTCTGCAGGTTCTCGTCCTGCAGCGAGAAGAACGGCATGTCCTCGATCACCAGCAATCCGTAGATCTCCCCGCCCAGGTCCAGCAGCGGCGCGACGGCGAGGTAGCGTGTCTGCTGCTTGTGCGTGAGCAGCTGGCTGATGTGGCAGAGCTTGCGGGTTTCCAGCGCCTGCAGCACCAGCGGGTCCTGCGTGTCCAGCGGTTCGCTGCCGCTGCCGATGCGGGCCACGGGCTCGGCTTCGACGCGGTCTTCGGTGGCCGCGTGCAGCGCGGCCGATTCGAGCTGGCAATACTGCGCGAGCAGGCGCAGCAGGGTCTGCGCGCCCTGCGCGGCGTCCTCCGGCGCGCCGGTGTCCACGCTCTGCAGCGTGGAGAGCGCGTCGCGCATGGACATGGGCCGGCCGATGAGCTCCTGCTCCAGCCGGTCGTGCGACAGGCGCAGCAGGTAGTACTGGCGCACGAGGTGCTCCAGGCGCTGGTCGAGGTAGAGCTGAACGTTCTCGGCGCGCCGGGTGCGGGCCTGCCACAGGCTGGAGAACTCGCCCACGATCAGCACCAGGATGAGTCCGCCCAGGAAGAACAGCTGAGGAAAGCGGTCGTAGTGACCGAGATTGGTCAGCAGCCAGCCCGCGAGCAGCACCACGGCGCCACCCAGTCCGGCGAGCGGTCCGTAGCGCAGCGCCACGATGACGGGCGCGAGCCATGCCCAGGGAAAGTCGCCCTCGCTCCAGATCGGATCCTGCGGATGCAGCAGCAGGCCCAGCGCGATCGCCAGGCCCGGCAGCAGCAGGGTCTCCAGCAGCATGATGGCCGGGCGCGTGTCGGTGGCGGCGAGCTTGCCCAGCAGCTGCTGCGGCAGCGGGCGCAAGCCGGTGCGTCCCGAAGCCGGCGCGGCGCCGACCGCGCGACGGCGGCCGGGGGAGGGCGGGGGGGACTTCTCCGGCGGCATGGCGGGGTCAGCGCGCACCGGACAGGCCGGAGTCCATCAGGCTGCGGATCAGCTTCTGCGCCACGCCCGAGAGGGACTCGCGGCTCCACCCGCTCTTGCCGCCCGTGCCGCTCCAGAGCGTTTCGCCGGTTGCGACGTCGATGATCTGCAGCGTCACGCCGGCCGCGGGTTCGCCGTCCACGCCGACCTTGTAGCGCCATTCGTCCACCGCGCCGGCCAGCGCGTATTTGGCCTGCTTCTCGCGGGCCCAGGCCAGGACCTCTTCCTGGCGCTTGGCGTCGCCCGCGTCGAACAGGGCCTCCTGCTGCGTGCCGCCGGGGTAGCGCTGCACACGGCCCACGCCGCGTGCCTGCAGCAGGGCCAGGGCGATGGCTTCCGCGCGGTTGCCGGCCAGCGGCGTTTCCGTGTGGTTCGCGAACGGCAGGACCACCCAGCTGGCATTGCGCTCCAGCGGCGGGGGCGTCCCGCGGTCGATGGTGGAGCACGCCGCGAGCATCACCAGGATCAGGCCGCCGGCGGCGCAGTGGCGCAGGCGTTGCAGCAGGGTGCGTGGATGTGGCATGGGAGAGTCCTTTCTTGTTGGGAGATACGCGTCAGAAATGCAGCCGGTAGCTGAAGAGCAGGCTGCGGTTGAGTCCCTGCTGCAGCTGCAGTCCGGATTTGCTCAGGCCCCAGGTCAGGCCCAGGTGGTCGCCGCCCAGCACGCTGCCGGCCATGCCCAGGCGCACCTCATAGCCCGGCCCGAGCCGGCTGTGCCAGGTGCGGCTCGCGCTGGCGTAGGGCCGCAGCGTGCGGGAATACTCTTCCTCGTAGCGCATGTTGGTCGATACCTGCAGCCCGTAGTAGGTGAAGCTTTCGGGCAGGAAGTAGTCCGGCCCCGGAACGATCCCGGGCAGCAGGTAGCGCTGGAACTCGCGGTCGCGCGGGGCGAGCGAGAAGATGTCGGTGCGCGAGAAGTCGTGGCGCGACCAGAACGCGCCGAACTCCAGCAGCGGCGCTTCCTGCCGGTAGGTGTGGACATAGCTCAGCGTGGTGTGCCGTCCGCTGCCGAGGTCGGCGCCGGTCTGCAGGCGGTAGCGCTCGTCCGCGTATTCGAGCACGAAGCGGTCCAGGCGCGTTGCCTGGTAGCGCAGGCTGGCGCCCGCGCGGCGCTTCATGCCGGCGATGCGCAGCGCCAGGCTTTCCTGGCTGGGCAGCTGGAATCCCAGTTCCATGCGCAGCGACAGGCGGTTGTCGATGCGCTGCTCGTGCTCGATCTGCACGGGCGTATAGGGCTGGAAGCTCACGCGGCGTCCCGCGCGCAGCGTGGTCTCCCCGTCCGCATGGCGCCATTGCAGGCGGGCATCGAACACGCTTTCATCCGGCGGATTCACCACCACCAGCGGGTCGGTGGAGCGGCGCCGGATGCTGGCGAACTCCAGGTCCAGCGCCATGCGCGGATTGAAGGCGATGTGGAAACGGCCGCCGGCCTCGTCTTCGTCCAGGCCACCCAGCTGCTGGATCTTGCCGTAACCGCCGGCGTGGTCGCTGAACGCCAGCAGGGTTTCGGTGAGCTGCAGCTGCAGGGGCTCGTCCTCCCGCTGCTCGCCCTGCGCCTCGAAGGCCGCGGTCTGCGCGAGCCGCACGTCGTCCACCGCGCGGGCGGCGTTGACGCGGTCGTAGCGGGGCAGGCGCTCGTCGAAGCCTTCCAGCAACTGGCCCGTGGCGGCCTTGTCGTCCTCGGCCAGCGCCACCGTGATCTCGGCCCAGAGCGGCCGGTTGGTGCGCGTGCCGCGGGCGCGGGCGTACTGCTGCCAGAGGTAGCCGCGCTCGGCGGTGTACTCGCCGGCATCCTGCAGCCAGCCGATGGCGGTCTCCGCCGCCGCGTTGGACATGCGGTTGCGGTCGTCCGTGTCCATGCGCAGCAGTTCGCGCAGCACGTCCAGCGCCGGATCGCCGGGCCGCTGGGTGAGCATGAGGCGCACGCGGGCCACGCGGCGCGTGGTGTCCAGCCCTTCCTCGGTGAGCCACCGGGCGCGGGCCTGCTGCGGCGTGAGCCGCTTGCCGCCTTCGCCTGCCTGGCGGGCCGCGCGCCATTCGCGCGAGAGCAGTTCGCGGCGCAGGCGCCAGGAGCGGTCGGTCTGCTGGTTCTGGTCCAGCGCGTCCGCATAGTTCATGAGCCACAGGAAATCGTCCTGGTGCTGCGCCACGCGCGGCGTGAGGTAGCGCTCCAGCGCCACCTGCGGCAGCGAGAGCGCCTGGTAGGCGGCGGCGAGCGCGTCGTGCACGTCCTCGTCGCGCGCCCAGCGGCGCTCCTGCGTGGTCAGCAGGGCGCGCAGCGCGACGGCATCGTTGCTGTCGATGAACAGCCAGATCAGCGCCTGGCGCATCTCGGACGAATCGGGGCTGGCGCGCAGGCCGTCCTCGTAATAGCGCCGCGCGCGGGCCAGGTCGCCCTGGGCCTGGTAGTAGCCGCCCGCCAGGCGCAGGAACCCGGGGATCTCCCGCAGGGCGGCGACCGCCTGCCGCGTCTCCTGCGGGCCGGCTTCGAGCTTGCGCATCAGCGGGCCCATCGCGTCCCACTGGTTGCGGCTGGAATAGACCGACAGCGCTTCCACGAGGTAGCGCGGATCGCCGAATTTCTCCCAGGCGAGCTCCGATACCTTGGCGGCCTCGAGCGGCTGGTCGGCCATGAGCAGGCGGATCAGCGCGTCGTAGTCGGAGCGGTCGTGGTCCTTGGATCCCACCAGCGCCCGGTAGGCCTGCACGGCCAGGGCCTGCCGCTGCCGGCTCTCGGCCAACTGGCCCGTCAGGCGCCAGAAGTCCATGGCGGCAGCTTCCGACGGCGCCTGCCGCTGCTGCGCGGCCTCCAGCCAGCCCAGGCCCTCGTCGGGCCGGTCGTGGGTGAGCGCGAGCACGGCCGCGCGCATGGCCCGTTCGGGCGTGAGCTGCTTCGGGTCCGCCAGCAGGCGGCGCCAGGTCTCCAGTGCCAGCGTGGGTTGCCCCGCGCGCTCGGCCAGCTGGGCCAGCAGTTCCACCGCCTCGGGTATCTTGCCGTGCTGGCGCAGGTAGTCGATGGCCGGCTGGGGCTCGCCGATGCGTTCGTAAGTGGCCACCAGCTGCCGGATCAGCGCGAAATCGTCGGGCCGCTGGCGCAGCTGGAAGCGGATGGCCTGCACCAGCGCGGTGTCGTCGAACTGCCCGGGCGCGATCCGCAGCACCGCCTGCCATGCGGCTTCCTTCTGCGTGCGCTGGGCCACCACCAGCCAGTTCTGCAGCGCCACGCCGGGCCGCTGCGACCATTCCGATACCTGGGCGAGCCGCTCGCGCCAGGCCATGTCGTCCGTGCGGGCCTGCACCGCGGCATGCGCTATCAGCCAGGCGTCGTCGAGCTTGCGGTTTTCCAGGAAGACCTCGAACGCGATGCCGTAGATCTTCTCGTCGTAGGGCAGCAGGTGCGCGGGGATCGGCACGGGCGGGGCCGCGACGGCGGGGGCGGGAGCGGCGGCCGGAGCAGCAGGTGCCCCGGGGGCCGTGGGGGCGGGGCCCGCCATGGGGCGGAAACCCCAGCCGTGCGCCGGACCGGCGTCGGCGCCGGTCGCGGACGGCAGCGGGATCACGGGCGGGCGCAGCAGATGGGCACCGTCGTCGTAGCGCCGTGCCGGAGCCGGGGCGGAGGGCGGGGCTCCGTGCCAGGCCATGGGGCGCAGCATCGCGCCGACAGGGGGCACCGCCACGGCCAGCGCGGTGGCGCCGTCCTCCCATTGCCGCAGCCAGGAGATGCGCAGCAACTGCCGCACATAGCGGTCCGCGACGGCGGGCTTGCCCGCCGCGCGCGCCAGTTGCGTGATCATCAGCAGCACCTGCGGATCCTTCGCCAGCGGGCCGATCTCGCGCTCGGCCATCTCCAGCGCGTCCACGGGCCGGTTGCCCGATTGCAGCGTGCGCACCGCGGCCATGTAGTAATCCTTGGCCTTGTCCGCATCGGGCGTAGCGCGGCGCGCCAGCAGGTAGAGCTCGGCGGAGCCGACGTAGTCCGACTGGCCCAGGGCCTCCTTCGCGGCGCGCTCGTAGAGCAGGGCGGCTTCCCGCGGATCGGAGGCCTCCTCGGCCATCCTGCGGGTCATCGCGGCCCCGAGCACGCGGTCCTGCAGCTCGGCGGCGCGGCGCGTCAGCAGCACGCGGCGCTCCAGCGGCCACGGCTCGGCGGACAGCGCGCGCAGCTGCCGCAGCAGGTCCTCGCGCATGGCCTTGCGGTAGGTGGCCTCCCGCTCGGGCGTGCGCTGGTACTCGGTGTACGACAGCTCCCAGAGCGCCCAGAGCGCGTCGCGGTGGATCTGCGGGTCGGAAGAGTCCAGCGCGGGTTGCAGCGTGGCGCGCGCGTCGCCCATCTGGCCGACGGCGATCTGCCGCTGCGCGAGCAGCAGCCGCAGGCGCGGGTTGTCCGGATCGCTGCGCAGCAGGTTGTGCAGGTAGGCGACCGAGAGCGCGGAGTTCTCGGTTTCGGCCAGCCGGCGTTCCAGATCCTGCCGCGGGTAGAGCAGCCACAGGCCGCCGCCCACCATGCCGGCGAGCAGCGTGATCAGCCAGGGCGGCGCCAGGACGGGCCGCTCAGCGGGCTGGGCACTGGAGCTGGATTTGCGCAGCAGCATGGGGCAGTCGGTAGGCGAGGACGTCGGTGCCGGCCGTGGCGGGGGCCTGGCGTTCGGGGGCGATGGCGCGCCGGTCGGCGCGGACCTGGCAGCCCCGCGCGTTCGCGAGGCTGAAGGCGAGGGGGGCATGGCCCTGGAGACGGAAATCCACGCGCGTGCCGTCGGCCGCGGCGCTCCAGTCCGCGAGGCGGGCATTGGCTTCGTAGAGATAGGGTACCGGCCGTGCCGCGGTGCCGGAGGCCTGCTCCGTGCGCAGCCACGCCGATCCACCCGTGAGGTGCACGTACGGGCCTTCGGCCCCGCCGCGGTAGCCCGCCACGCCCTGGCTGGATGCGAGCTGCGGCGTGCCGAGCGCGCCGGGCAGGCGCAGCGTGCGCAGTTCGCCGTCGCCGCGCACGCGCCAGCCGCCGCCGTCGTGCGCGATGGCGATGGTGTGGAAGTCGCGTACCTTGCGGATGTATTCCGACGCGAACACGGGATGCAGCGGCTGCGCCATGGCCCAGTCGTACACCTTGCGCAGCGCGGTCAGGCCCGCGCGCTTGCTGGCGGAATACATGTGGTAGTAGATGTCCACCGGCTTGATGCGCCGGGGCCTGTCGGTCATCTCGAAGCTCTGGATCACCTGCTCGAAGCCGTAATAAGGGCCCCTCCAGAGATTGGTGTAGATGTTCTCGTTGGTGATGGGCGCGTACACCTGCAGGTAGCCGTTCTTCTGGATGCCGAAGGCGCCGATGGCCGTGAGCGACGGATTGGTGCGCGTGATGTAGGTATCGCCGCCGTTCATGTTCAGCAGGCCCGCGCGCTCGGTGATCTCTAGCGCCTCCGCGTTGGGTGCGGTGTCGCCCGACCACAGCAGGATCTTCACGCGCTTGTCGGGCGGAGCGAGGCGGCTGTTGATGTAGTCGGTGGAGCCCACGATCTCGCGCCGCAGGTCCATGGTGTAGCCCGGCACGTCCAGGCTCATGGCGGCTTCCGAATTGTCGCTGAACACTCCGTGCCGAACGCTGCGGTCCCAGAGGAACGGGTGCGAGTAGGTGTGGCTGGCGATCTCCACGTGCGGCAGGCGGAACATGCGCCGCGCGATGTCCTCCATCTCCGCGCTGGTGTCGGGGTGCAGCCCGTGGGGCGCGACCTCGGCCTCGATGACGGACATGGTCTGCGGCACCTGGGTGTATTTCTCGAAGATTTCCTTGAGCAGCACGGCGCCCGCGTTGGGGCTGCCCGCCAGCTCCGCGCGCGAGGGGAAACCGTCGCCGTCCACGTGCGAGAACAGCAGGCGCCGGCCGTTTTCGGTGGTGATGTCCGGCACCGGCACCGGCTGCAGCCGCAGCGCCTGCGTGAGGAAGGCGAAGGGATCGACCATCCAGCGGGCGTAGTCGGTGCCGGGCACTGCCGTCACCACGAAGGGATCGACGACGAAGCCCCCCCACGGCAGTATGGCGCCGCCCAGGTAGGAGCCGCCGCGCGCGTCGCGGTGCTCGATCAGCGCGCGCGCGGGCTGCAGGGCCGGGGCGCCGTTGCGCGTCACCCAATCGAAGCGCGAGCCGCTGGAGGGCTGCACCGCCAGCTCGAAACCCATCATCGGGTCCTGCACGGCCACCCGCTGCTCGCCGCGCGGCGGGCTCGCGTTTTCCTTGATGCCCAGCGCCTCGTTGAACTGCCGGTCCAGCGCGAAGCCGAAGTTCCCCATCACGGCGACCGGCATGCGTTCGCCGAGCCGCGCGAGCAGCCACTGGCTCATGGTGCGCATTCGGCCCTCGGGCAGGTAGCCCGAGAACCAGGTGACGATGCCCGCGTACCGATCCTGGAGGATGCCTTCGGGCAGCGGTTTGCGCACATCCGCATAGTCCACCACATAGCCCATGTGGTTCAGCGGCATTTGCAGGAATCTGTGGGCGTCCAAGTAGTTCAGTGCGGTCGTATCTCCGCCGTAATAGACGACCAGCACCCGGCGCGGCACCAGCTCGACGCTGCCCACGCCCACGGTGCTCACCTGCCCGTCGGTCACCCAGGGGATGAAGCCCAGCGCCCGGATGCGCTCGGCGGTCGCGCGGGTGAGTTCCCGGTCGGCGGGCGGCACGTAGTCGATGGCCAGCACCGGCAGGCCGTCGCGCTCGTGGATGGTGCGCAACTGCCCCAGCAGCCATTCCCGGTCGGAGGCCTTCACTTCCTCGTAGCGGCGCGTATTGGCATTCCATCCCTGGAAGAGCGACTCGGCGGCGACCATCTGCACCTTGTCCTTGACCCGCGGCACGATCTCGAAGCCCCGGTTCAGGATCAGCCGGATGCCGGGAAAGCGCTGGTGCAGCGTCTCGATCACCCGCACGAGGCCCTGCTGCTGCGCCGCCTCGTCGAATTGCCTGGCCAGGCGGTAGGAGTCCAGCGTGTCGAGGAAGAAGCCGCGGTAGCCTTTCTCCCACAGGGGAGCGACCACCCGGGTGGCGAAGAATTCGGGCCACTCGGCGGGCGTCTGGTCGATCACCTCGGAGTTCCAGGCGCCGTTGCGGGCCATCTTCCAGGCCTCGGGGATGTCGCGGAAATACGCGCGCGAGGACTGCACCTCGGCCACGGAGACGTAGGCATAGAGGGCGCTGCCCGTTTTCGCGAACGCCTGCGGGTCGTAGCCGTGGTCCGGCTCGACCACCACGATGTCGAACACCTTCAGCTCGGACAGCGGGGCGGAGGGCCCGTAATGCAGTGCCACTGCCGGCGACGCGGCCCAGGCCACTGCCGCGGAAAGCTGCGCGATCAGGCAGAAAAACAACAGTCTCAGGCGTCTGGACACGGCACGTTGGTCTTATGGGATGAAAAAACGTCTAAGGGTTTGCCCGCAGCCCGCGGGGCCCGCCGGAGCGCCTTGCCCTGTGGGTCCGGGACCACTCCCTCCTATGGAACACATCGTGGCCCAAGCGAGCCGTCGTGGTTAAACCCATAGAAAAAAACAATTTATTGTATTGTTTCAATAAGTATCAATTCTCATGCGCTCTTTGCTGCTTTCAGCAGATCTCCTTCCGCCAGGGGCCCGGGCCGGTGCGCGGACCGCATCCCGGGGCTGGCCTGCCGGTATTACGCAGGCCAGAATAGGGTGGATTCAACGGGAGCAGATCGCGTGATACTTGTAACGGGCGGGGCCGGATTCATCGGCTCGCATACCTGCGTGGCACTGGCCGAGGCCGGGCTGCCATTCCTCATCCTGGACAACTTCTGCAACAGCCGCCGCTCGGTACTGGAGCGCGTGGGCCGCATCACCGGCCGCGTGCCCGACCTGGTCGAGGGCGACGTGCGGGACGAGGGCCTGCTGGCGCGGATCTTCGCGGAGCATTCCATCGATGCGGTGATCCATTTCGCCGCGCTCAAGGCGGTGGGCGAATCGGTGCGGGAGCCGCTGTCGTACTACGACAACAACGTGGCCGGCACGGTGGCGCTGCTGCGCGCGATGCGCAAGGCGGACGTCCGCACCCTGGTGTTCTCCTCGTCCGCGACGGTGTACGGCGAGCCGGCCTCCCTGCCCATCCGCGAGGATTTCCCCCTCTCGGCCACCAACCCGTACGGCCAGAGCAAGCTCATGATGGAGCAGGTGCTGGCCGACGTGGACGCCTCCGAGCCCGGCCGCTGGCGCATCGCCCGGCTGCGCTACTTCAACCCCGTGGGCGCGCACGAAAGCGGCCTCATCGGCGAAGACCCGCAGGACGTTCCCAACAACCTGCTGCCCTACGTGGCCCAGGTGGCCGTGGGTCTGCGCGAGCGCCTCAGCGTGTATGGCGGCGACTACCCCACGCCGGACGGCACGGGCGTGCGCGACTACATCCACGTGTGCGACCTGGCCGATGGCCACGTGGCGGCGCTGCGCTACCTGCGCGCGCACCCCGGCCTGCTCACGGTGAACCTGGGCACGGGGCGGCCCGTGTCGGTGCTGGAGATGGTGCGCGGCTTCGAGGCCGCGAGCGGGCGGCCGGTGCCCTACCAGGTGGTGGCGCGGCGGCCCGGGGACGTGGCCGCCTGCTGGGCCGACCCGGGGCTGGCCGAACGGCTGCTGGGCTGGAAGGCCCGCCACGGCCTCGACCGGATGTGCGCCGACGCCTGGCGCTGGCAGGACGGCGTGGCCCGCGGCCTGCAGGCGGGCTGAGAAAAAAGCAAGGGGCCCGGCGCGCTGGCGCAGGGCCCCTTGCGGCGGGCGTGGCGGTCAGGCCGCCGTGGCGGTGCCCGGAGCGCCTGCGGGGGCGTCGTCGGCCTGGGTGTCCAGCGTGGCGGCGTGCACGGCCGCATCCTCTTCCGACAGCAGGGCGTCTTCCCACTTCGCCACGACCGCGGCGGCGATGGAGTTGCCCACGGCATTCGTCGCCGAGCGGCCCATGTCCAGGAAGGTGTCCACGCCCAGGATCAGCAGCAGGCCGGCCTCGGGGATGTGGAACTGGTTCAGCGTGGCGGCGATCACCACCAGGGAGGCGCGCGGCACGCCGGCCATGCCCTTGGAGGTGAGCATCAGGATCAGCAGCATGGTGATCTGCGTCTCGATCGGCAGGTGGATGCCGTAGGCCTGCGCGATGAACAGCGTGGCGAACGTGCAGTAGATCATCGAGCCATCGAGGTTGAACGAGTAGCCCAGCGGCATCACGAAGCTGGACACCCGGCGCTTCACGCCGAAGCGGTCGAGCGCGTCCAGCAGCTTGGGGTAGGCGGCTTCGGAGCTGGCCGTGGCGAAGGACAGCAGGAACGCCTCGCGGATGTTGCGCAGCAGCTTGAACACGCGGCCGCGCAGCGCGATGAAACCCGCGGTGATCAGCAGGGCCCACAGCAGCAGCAGGCCCAGGTAGAACTGGCCCATGAACACCGCGAACTTGAGCAGGATGCCCAGGCCGTTCACCGCCACCGTGGCGGCCATGGCGGCGAACACCGCCACGGGTGCGAAGCGCATCACGTAGCCGGTGATCTTGAGCATGGCGTGGGACAGCTCCTCCACGCAGCGCACCAGCGTGCGGGCCTTGTCGCCGAGGCCGGCGAGCGCGACGCCGAAGAACATCGAGAACACCACGATCTGCAGGATCTCGTTGTTGGCCATCGCCTCCGCGAACGACTTGGGCACGAGATGGTTCACGAACTCCTTGAGCGTGAACTTGCCCGTGGCCAGCTGCGTCGCCTGGTGGGTGTCCGGCAGCGGCAGGCCCAGGTTGGCGCCGGGCTGGAGCACGTTGGCCAGGACCAGGCCCAGGGCCAGCGAGACCAGCGAGGCCGTCAGGAACCACGCCATGGCCTTGAGGAACACGCGGCCCACGGCGGCGGCGTCACCCATGTGGGCGATGCCCACCACCAGGGTGGAGAAGACCAGCGGCGCGATCAGCATCTTGATGAGCCGCAGGAAGATGTCCGAGAGGATCGATACGTAACCCGCGACCGCCGCCTTGTCCGCGACGTGCGTGTTGATCAGGTATCCGGTGAGGATGCCGATGAGCATCGCGATCAGGATGCTGACCGTAGGGGGAAGCTTTCTTTTGTTCTCTGGCATGGTGCTAGGCAGAAATGAGCGATGGGTCCCCTGGCGCTCTCCTTGCGCCGTTGGCGGGGGTGGCGCATTGTCGTTCAATACGTGTGCGTACCCGGGCCGCAACGCGCCCGCCTTGCGGCTGCGCAAAGGCCTTCACTCCTACAATCCGAAATATGACAGCCACCGCTCCGGCCGTGCCCGCGGCCTCCCTCCCGCCGTTTCCGGACCTGCCCGCCGTCCGGCTGCACGGCCCCCGGGCAGGCGCCGCCACCGTCGCTTTCCAAGGGGCGCAGGTGCTTTCCTGGACCACCGCGGACGGCGTCGAGCGCCTTTTTCTGAGCCCCCGGTCGGCCCATGACGGACACACGGCGATCCGCGGCGGGGTGCCGGTTTGCTGCCCCCAATTCAACCAGCGGGGGGCTTTGCCCAAGCATGGCTTTATGCGAAATTTGCCTTGGAAATTGGTATCCGAGTCGTCAAACGGTCACGTGACGGGTGCCGTGATGGCGCTCGGGGACGACGAGGCCACCCGCGCGCTCTGGCCCCATGCCTTCCAGGCCCTGCTGGCCGTGGAGCTGTCCGAAGACGCCCTGCGCCTGTCGCTCACCCTGCGCAACTCCGGTGATGCGCCCTGGTCCTTCACCGGCGCGCTGCATACCTATCTGCGGGTGGCGGACATCGCCCGGGCGCAGGTGGACGGGCTGCAGGGCTGCGCCCGCTGGGACGCCGTCGCCGACCGGCGCGGCATGCAGGAAGGCGCGGTGCGCTTCGACGGTGAATACGACAGCGTGTTCGAGGCCCCGGGCGCGCCGCTGCGCGTGGACACGGGGCAGGGCGTGCTGGCCGCCACCCAGGGCGGCTGGGCCGAGAATGTCGTCTGGAATCCCGGCGCCCAGCGCTGCGCGGCGCTGCCGGACATGCCCGGGGACGGCTTCCGCCACATGCTGTGCGTGGAGGCTGCCTGCGTGCACCGGCCCGTCGAAGTGGCGCCGGGCGCCGAATGGACCGGCTGGCAGCGGTTCGAAGTGCTGCGCTGACGGCTCCCTGGGTTCCGTTCCCCGTTCCTCTTTTCTTCCTTCCTTTCCCTTTCTCTCTCGCAGGACCCGCCCATGCTGGCCAAACGCATCATTCCCTGTCTGGACGTCACCGGAGGCCGCGTCGTGAAGGGCGTGAACTTCCTGGAGCTGCGCGATGCCGGCGACCCGGTGGAGATCGCCGCGCGCTACAACGGCCAGGGTGCCGACGAGCTCACTTTCCTGGACATCACCGCCACCAGCGACGGGCGCGACCTGATCCTGCCCATCATCGAGGCCGTGGCCAGCCAGGTGTTCATCCCCCTCACGGTGGGCGGCGGCGTGCGCACCGTGGAGGACGTGCGGCGCCTGCTGAACGCGGGCGCGGACAAGACCAGTTTCAATTCCGCCGCCATCGCCAACCCGGAGGTGATCGACGCCGCCTCCGCGAAATACGGCGCGCAGTGCATCGTGGTGGCCATCGACGCCAAGCGCCGCACCCCCGAGGAGGCCGCGCGCCCCGGCCCGGACGGCGCGCCCCGCGGCGAAGGCTGGGACGTGTACAGCCATGGCGGGCGCAAGAACACCGGCCTGGACGCCGTGCAGTGGGCCGCCGAGATGGCGCGCCGCGGCGCGGGCGAGATCCTGCTCACCAGCATGGACCGGGACGGCACCAAGTCCGGCTTCGACCTGGCCCTGACCCGCGCCGTGAGCGACGCGGTGAGCGTGCCGGTGATCGCCTCGGGCGGCGTGGGCGGCCTCGACGACCTGGCCGACGGCGTGCAGCAGGGCGGGGCGGACGCGGTCCTGGCCGCCAGCATCTTCCACTATGGCGAATACACGGTGGCGCAGGCCAAGGAACGCATGGCCGCACGGGGCATTCCCGTGCGCCTCTAGGGGCATTCCCCCGGAGGACATCCTGGTTCATGCTGCAGTGCAACAAAAAAGCGGAGAATGGGGCGATGAGCTGGCTCGATGAAGTGAAATGGGATGCGCAGGGCCTCGTGCCCGTGATCGCGCAGGAAGCGGCCACGGGCGACGTGCTCATGTTCGCCTGGATGAACCGCGAGGCGCTGGCCAAAACGGCAGAACTCGGTCGCGCGGTGTATTTCAGCCGCTCGCGCGGCAGGCTGTGGTTCAAGGGCGAGGAGTCCGGCCACGTGCAGACCGTGCACGAGATCCGGCTCGATTGCGACAACGACGTGGTGCTGCTCAAGGTGACCCAGCTGGGCCACGAGCCCGGCATCGCCTGCCACACCGGCCGGCACAGCTGCTTCTTCAGCGTGCTGAAGGACGGCGCCTGGCAGGCCGTCGATCCGGTCTTGAAAGACCCCGAATCCATCTACAAGTGACAGCGATGACCCACGATTCCCTTTCGCCCGTGGCCGCCCCGGCCGTGCATTCCGGCGACGCGCTCGCCCGGCTCGCCGCCGTGATCGAGAGCCGCAAGCCCGCCAACGGCGGCGACGCCGACAAGAGCTACGTCGCGCGCCTGCTGCACAAGGGCCCGGACGCCTTCCTCAAGAAGATCGGCGAAGAGGCCACCGAGGTGGTCATGGCCGCCAAGGACGTGGACCACGGCGCGGACGCCTCCAAGCTCGTTTACGAGGTGGCCGACCTCTGGTTCCACTCCATGATCGCCCTGGCGCACTACGGCCTGGCGCCCGCCGACGTGGTGGCCGAGCTGGAGCGCCGCGAAGGCACCAGCGGCATCGAGGAAAAGGCGCTGCGCAAGTCGCTGCAGCGCGCCGCCGAGGAAGCCCAACCCTGAGGACCATCCCCATGAGCCGCAACGACATCACCGACATCGAGACCGACCAGCGTGCCGATTCCCTGAAGACCGTCGGCTGGGTGAGCTACATCCTGCACCTCATCGTGGCCGTGGGCGCCGTCATCCCGGGCGCGCAGCCCGGCGCGGCGCTGCTGATCATCGCCCTCGTCATCGACCTGGTGAAGAAAACCGATGCCGAGGGCACGTGGCAGGCCTCGCACTTTTCCTGGCGCATCCGCACCGTGATCTGGGCCGGCGTGCTGTACGTGCTCACGGCGCCGCTGTGGATATTGATCTTCCCCGGCTGGATCGCCTGGGGCCTGATCTCCATCTGGTTCCTCTACCGCATCGTGCGCGGCATGGTCGCCATGAACAAGGGCCAGGCCATCGATGTCTGAACGGGCTGCGCCGGCGCCGGGCTCGGTGCCCCTCAACCTCGCCCTGCAGGGCGGCGGATCGCACGGCGCGCTCACCTGGGGCGTGCTGGACGCGCTGCTGGAAGACGGCCGCTTCCACTTCGAGGGCATCAGCGGCACCAGCGCCGGCGCGATGAACGCGGTGACGCTGGCCCACGGCTTCGCCCAGGCCGCCCACCAGAACCCCGGACTGCGCGGCGAGGCGCTCCACGAGCGCGGCTGCGCCATGGCGCGCGAGGCCCTGACGCGGCTCTGGGAGGGCGTGGGCGCCATGGGCAGCCAGATGTGGGGCGTGCCGCTCGCCTCCTCGCCCCTCATGGGCATGATGTCGCAGTGGCTGTCGCCCTACCAGACCAATCCGCTGGACATCAACCCGCTGCGCCGGCTGCTGGAGCGCGAGGTCGATTTCGACGTATTGCGCGACGCGCCCGGGCCGCGAGTCTTCGTCTGCGCCACCAACGTGCGCACCGGCCGCGGCGTGATCTTCTCGGGCCAGCGCCTGAGCGCCGACGCGGTCATGGCCTCGGCCTGCCTGCCGCTGCTCTTCAAGGCGGTGCAGATCGAGGGCGAGCACTACTGGGACGGCGGCTACTCCGGCAACCCCGCGCTGCACCCGCTGATCTACAAGACGCGCTGCGCCGACATCCTGCTGGTGCAGATCAACCCCATCGAGCACACCGAACTGCCCGACAGCGCCGCCGACATCATGGAGCGCATGAACGAGGTCACCTTCAACGCCGGCCTGCTGGCCGAGATGCGCGCCATCGAGTTCGTGCGGCGCCTGCTGGCCGAGGGCAAGCTGGACGCGCAGCGCTACAAGAGCGTGCGCATGCACCGCATCGATGGCGGCTCCGTGCTGGCCGAGTTCGGCGCCTCCAGCAAGCTGCGCGCCGACCTGCCGTTCGTGCGCCAGCTCTTCGCGCTGGGCCGCGCGGCCGGGCAGGACTGGATCGCCCGCCACCACGGGGACGTCGGGGTGCGGCCCACGGTGAACATCGCCGACAATGCCTGACGCGTTTCCCGACCCGATTCCCTTTCCCACGCCATGCACGATCCCGACTGCCTCTTCTGCAAGATCATCGCCGGCCGGATTCCCTCGCGGAAGGTCTATGAGGACGACGAAGTCTTCGCCTTCCACGACATCCACCCCGGCGCGCCCGTCCACTTCCTCATGGTGCCCAAGCAGCACGTGCATTCCATGGCCGGCGTGACCGACGCCCATGCCGGCGTGCTGGGCCGCATGATGGTGCTGGCGCCCAAGCTGGCGCTGGAGCAGGGCTGCAATCCCTATCCGGACGGCGGATTCCGCATCGTGGTAAATACCGGTACTGAGGGTGGCCAGGAAGTGCACCACCTCCATCTGCACGTGATGGGCGGTCCCCGCCCCTGGCTGAAGGGCTGAAACCGCCCCCGGCGGCGGTCAGGGATATGAAACTTCCGTGACTTGCGCCGAGTCTAGAATGGGCCGTATTCGTTAGGAGATTTCCATGGGTTCCTTTTCCATCTGGCACTGGCTGATCGTGCTGCTCATCGTGGTGATGGTGTTCGGCACGAAGAAGCTCAAGAACATCGGCTCCGACCTCGGCGGTGCCGTGAAGGGCTTCAAGGACGGCATGAAGGACGGCAGCACGCCCGAGGGCACGCCCGCCTCCACGCCCCCCGCCGGGCAGGTGACGAACCAGCAGGCGCACGCCGCCGACCCGGGCACGATCGACGTCGAGGCCAAGCACAAGGGCTGACCGCTCCTGTCTCCCGTCCCCCTGTTTCCCTGCTGACCCGTCCTCCCGCCTTCCATGATCGACATCGGCCTCTCCAAGATGGCGCTGATCGGCGCCGTGGCGCTCATCGTCATCGGCCCCGAGAAGCTGCCCCGCGTCGCGCGCACCGTAGGCACCCTGCTGGGCAAGGCGCAGCGCTACGTGGCCGACGTGAAGGCCGAGGTCAACCGCTCCATGGAGCTGGACGAGCTGCGCAAGATGAAAGACACGGTGGAGACCGCCGCGCGCGACGTCCACCACAGCTTCCAGACCCACGCGAGCGAATTCCAGAAGGACTGGGAATCCGGCACCTCCGACGCGGCCGCAGCCGGCCACGACGGCGCCCTGGATCCCGCCGCCCTCGAGGGACCATCGTCCCGCATCGTTCCGACCTACAAGCACCCCGGCAAGAACTGGCGCCTCAAGCGCAGTGCCACCCCGCAGTGGTACAAGGCGCGCGCCGGCGTGCGCACCAAGGCCCAGTCGGGCGCGGCGCGCGTCGCGCGCTTCCGGCCCCGCAAGTTCCAGTGATGGCCCGCTGACGGCCGCGTCCGCGCGGCCCCGCGCGGGCCGCCCACCTCCACCATGTCCGAAAAACCCTCCCTCGAAGACGAGCTGGCCGGTACCGAGCAGCCCTTCGTCGCGCACCTCATGGAGCTGCGCGACCGCCTCATCAAGGCCGTCGTCGCCGTCGGCATCGTCGGGGTCGTGCTCTTCTTCTATCCCGGGCCGGGCCGGCTCTACGACCTGCTCGCCGCCCCCCTGGTGGCGCACCTGCCCGCGGGCGCGACGCTGATCGCCACCTCGGTGATCTCGCCCTTCATGGTGCCGATCAAGATCCTGCTGATGTCGGCCTTCCTGATCGCCCTGCCCGTGGTGCTCTACCAGGTCTGGGCCTTCGTGGCGCCGGGCCTGTACTCGCACGAGAAGAAGCTCGTGCTGCCCCTGGTCGTCTCCAGCACCGTGCTGTTCTTCGCCGGCGTGGCGTTCTGCTACTTCTTCGTGTTCGGGCAGGTGTTCAGCTTCATCCAGAGCTTCGCGCCCAAGAGCATCACCGCCGCGCCGGACATCGAAGCCTACCTGAGCTTCGTGCTCACCATGTTCCTGGCCTTCGGCCTGGCCTTCGAGGTGCCCGTGGTCGTCGTCGTGCTGGCGCGCATGGGCATCGTGGACGTGGCCAAGCTCAAGAGCTTCCGCGGCTACTTCATCGTCGTCGCCTTCATCATCGCCGCCGTCGTCACCCCGCCGGACGTGGTGTCCCAGCTCGCGCTGGCCGTGCCCATGTGCCTGCTGTACGAACTGGGCATCTGGGCGGCGCAGATCTTCATCCGGCACACGCAGGCGCCGGAGGATGCGGCGGAGCAGCGGGAGCCGTCGGCCTGAGGGTTGCCTGCACCCATCCTCTGCAGGCCACGGAATCACAGAAGCAGAACACCCGTTTGCGTCTGCTGGCGGACTACCGCTGCTCCATCTGCGCGGAAAGTTAGTGGTGTGGGCCCGGGGTGAAGTTGCTATTCACCCGGTGACCCCTGTGCGCGAAACACTGATCCGCTGTTCTTGATTTCAAATCTGATGCGATTCGGAATGGTGGAAAAATCTTCGCTCTTCGTTCACTGAAATTTCCATATTGGAATGATACTGAAGGTAGTCATTCAATCAATGAAATCCTTCATGATCAATACTTCCATCAAAACAACTGGCAACCATAAAATCTACTCGTCTTCTACCCAAGAGCCACAACGCCATGCACCGCAAGCAGACGCAGGTTCTGCTTCCAAACTGATCCATCCTGCATTGCAGGGTCTGCCATCGATCCCGCACGGGGGGGCAACCCCACGGCAGGCGCTGGTCAACTCACCGCTTGCCGAGCATGCACGGCGCAGCGAGGCTTTCAAGGCACAACGCCAAGCTATTGCCATGCAACCCGGTCCGTCCAACCACCCGCACCTCATTGCCCTCGACAAGCTCGAGGCGCGTGGATTCGAGCCGGCAGCCGGGGGGATAAAAATTCCTCTTACGCCCAATTCGCTTCCCGGTGGTGGCAAGCGAGTCCAGACAGTTGGCACTTCATCGCGGGATGTCCATGTTGTTCCTGCCGGAATTGCTCCGCAACTTAGGGAAGCCATACAAGATAAGCAATTGATGATTCAGACGCTGACTCAAGAACTGGCACAAGCAGAAGAGGAGGGTAATCCAGCTGAAATAGCACAGAACCAGCGACTGTTGGCCCAAGCTCGTCAAGATTTGGCTGGGTACATGAGGCAAGCCGCTGTATACGGAGAAGAGAGTCGTCGGATTAACCGTTGAATTTGAAGGAGTCCTGACCTGACCACTGCAGCCTTTTCCATCATTGGGGAAGGGTTTGCAGTGCACCCAGGTCATTGATTCTGCATTGACGACAGGTGGCTTTCTTTATTCTCTTGTAGCAGGTATCTTTCCAGTGCTTCTGGACTTCACGCATCGCGGTAGTTTCGTCGCCAGTGACGGTTATCCCGGGCTTGAGCCAAGGTTTCCCTTGTAGATACATGGCACCAGCAGATTCAGCGCGATGTCGATCCGCTCGCGGAGGAAATCATCAGTGACGGCCGGCGCTTGGTGCTCCGGGCGTCGATTCGCCGCTCCGTGCGTTTTCGGCCCCTCGCGTCGAACATCGCGCTTCTGCTTCTATTAGAGAGTCAACGACGAAACTACAGATGAATCCCCTCACCGCCGCTGCCCCCTCTGCTGCGGCCGCGTCCCCGGCACCACATTCAACTCCAGCTGCGCATCCCCCCGCTGCAGCTGGAACGCCGCCGGCTCGCCCGGCTTCAGGGCCGCGACGGCGCTGAGCAGGGCCGAGACGTTGTCGGTGGGCTTGTCGCCCACGCGCACGATCACGTCGCCGGGGCGGATGCCGGCGCGGGCGGCGGGGCCGTCCTGCAGGACGCCGGTGATGATGACGCCCTCGGTGGCGCGCACGCCGAAGGTGGCGGCGAGTTCGGGCGAGAGTTCGTTGGGTTCCACGCCGATCCAGCCGCGGGTGACCTGGCCGTCCTTGACGATGCCGTCGAGCACGAGCTTGGCGGTGGAGACGGGGATGGCGAAGCCGATGCCCATGCTGCCGCCGGAGCGGGAGTAGATGGCGGTGTTGATGCCCATCAGATTGCCGTTGATGTCCACCAGCGCGCCGCCGGAGTTGCCGGGGTTGATGGCGGCGTCGGTCTGGATGAAGTTCTCGAAGGTGTTGATGCCGAGCTGGCTGCGGCCCAGGGCGCTGACGATGCCGCTGGTGACGGTCTGGCCGACGCCGAAGGGGTTGCCGATGGCGAGCACCTGGTCGCCCACGGAGAGCTGGTCGGAGTTGCCCAGCACCATGGCGGGCAGCTTGTCGAGGTCCACCTTCAGGATGGCGAGGTCGGTGTCCGGGTCGGTGCCGATCACGGTGGCGCGGGTGCGGCGGCTGTCGGCCAGGGTGACCTCGATCTCGTCCGCGCCTTCCACGACGTGGTTGTTGGTGAGGATGTAGCCGTCCGGGCTCACGATCACGCCGCTGCCCAGTCCGGTCTGCGTCTGCTGTGCGCCCTGGTCGCCGAAGAAGAACTGGAACCAGGGGTCGTTGCTGCGCGGGTTGCGCACGGCCTTGCTGGTGTTGATGCTGACGACGGCCGGCGCCGCCTTGCGCACGGCCGCGCTGAAGCTGCCTGCCGCGGGCTGGGAGGAGGGGGCGGGCGGGGCCTCGATGAGCGAGATGCCGGCGCTGCTGCGCGTGGCGCCGCGCCGGATCCAGTCCGGTTGCAGGGTGGCGACGACGAAGTAGGCGGCGACGAACACGGTCACGGCCTGGGAAAACAGCAGCCAGAAGCGCTTCATGGTGACAGGTGGGGCGGCAAAGGCCCACATTGTCGCCACTTTGCGCGGCCGTGGCCGTGGGAGGAGATGCCGAGGGCGAAAGCGGGGCCATTCGGACGCCTGGGAGAGCCCCTTTGGGGGAAACCCTAAAATCGGGGCATGGCCGCTACCCGCGGCCTTTTGCTTTCGTTTTTTTCCTTTTCTTTCTTTTCTTTTTCTTCCAGCCCCGGCCCCGTGCCCGGCCGCCCGCACTCCACCCCCGCGGCCGGCCCTGCATTCCGCGCCACCCCCGCCACGCTCCGCTCCGGTCCGGCGGCCGCAAGAGAAAGCCCGGGCGCCGCCGCATGCATGGCCGAGTCCGGGCCGCACCCGTGCATTTCCGGACCACGCCATGACTTCCTCTTCTTCCGCTGCCGCGAGCGCCGACGCCGCGCAGCCCCATCGCCCGCTCACGCGCAGCGACTACAAGACCCTGGGCCTTTCCGCGCTGGGCGGCACGCTCGAGTTCTACGATTTCGTCATCTACGTGTTCTTCGCCACGGTGGTGAGCGGCCTGTTCTTCCCGGCCGACATGCCCGACTGGCTGCGCCAGCTGCAGACGTTCGGCATCTTCGCGGCGGGCTACCTGGCCCGGCCGATCGGCGGCATCGTGATCGCCCACTTCGGCGACAAGCTGGGCCGCAAGCGCATGTTCAGCCTGTCGATCTTCCTGATGGCGGTGCCGACGCTGGTGATCGGCCTGCTGCCCACCTACGCGAGCATCGGCGTGGCGGCGCCGCTGCTGCTGCTGGCGATGCGCGTGCTGCAGGGCGCGGCCATCGGCGGCGAGATGCCCGGGGCCTGGGTGTTCGTGGCCGAACACGTGCCGAAGAACCGCTACGGCCTGGGCGTGGGCACGCTGACGGCCGGCATCACGGGCGGCATCCTGCTGGGCTCGCTGGTGGCGATCGCCATCAACCGCACGTACACGCCCGCCGAGGTGCAGGGCTTCGCCTGGCGCATTCCGTTCATCCTCGGCGGCGTGTTCGGCCTGGTGTCGGTGTACCTGCGCCGCTTCCTGCACGAGACGCCGGTGTTCCAGGAGCTGGCCGCGCGCCGCGCCGTGGCGCGCGAATTGCCGCTCAAGACCATCTTCCGCGACCACAAGGGCGCGATGCTGCTGGTGGCGCTGATGACCTGGGTGCTCTCCACCGCCGTGGTGGTGGTGGTGCTGATCACGCCGTCGTACCTGCAGAAGGTGTTCCACCTGCCCGCCACGCTGGCCCTGGAGGCCAACGCCGTGGCCACGCTCACGCTGACCATCGGCTGCGTGGTGATGGGCTGGGCCACCGACCGCTTCGGCACCCGCGCAGTGATGCTGGCGGGCTGGGGCGGCCTGTTCCTGACCTCGTACCTGTTCTACCTGGGCCTGCCCGGCACGCCGGAGACGCTGGTGCGCAACTATGCGCTGGTGGGCTTTTTCGTGGGCTCGATCGCGCTGCTGCCGATCGTGGGCGTGCGCGCCTTCCCGCCGGACGTGCGCTTCTCGGGCCTTTCGTTCTCCTACAACATGGCCTATGCGGTGTTCGGCGGCATCACGCCGGTGCTGCTGACGGTGTGGATGCAGCGCGACCCGATGGCGCCCGCGCACTACGTGGCGGCCATGGGGCTGCTGGGCTTCGTGCTGGGCTTCGTACCGCTGGCCTCGCGCGGCTGGCAGCCTGCGCCCGCGCGGGCCTGAACGGGCCCGATGAGGGCGGGCGGCGCCGTTTTCGGGCGCAGGCCCTGCCACAATGCCGTGCATGACGGACCCAGCTACCTTCCCTTCCACGGATGACTCCACCGCCGGGGTGTCCCGGCAGGCGCTGCTCGCGGCGTTCGACGACCTGCTGCAGCCGGCCCGCTTCAAGGATTACGGGCCGAACGGCCTGCAGGTGGAGGGCCGCGAGCGCATCCGCCGCATCGTGAGCGGCGTGACGGCGAGCCGCGCGCTGATCGACGCGGCCATCGCGGACGGGGCGGATGCGGTGTTCGTGCACCACGGCCTGTTCTGGCGCGGCCAGGACGGGCGGGTGACGGGCTGGATGAAGCAGCGCCTGCAGCGGCTGCTGGCCCACGACATCAACCTCTTCGCCTACCACCTGCCGCTGGACGCGCACCCGGAGCTGGGCAACAACGCCCGGCTGGGCCGCGTGCTGGGCTTCGCGCCGGCCGACGTGCGCTTCGGCGAGCAGGACCTGGGTTTCTGCGCGCCGGCCGACATCGCGGATGCGGCCACGCTCGCCGCGCGGGTGGAGGCGGCGCTGGGCCGGCCGGTGACCCTGGTCGCGCCCGGGGACGCCGGGCCGGGCCGGCCGATCCGCCGCGTGGCCTGGTGCACGGGCGGCGCGCAGGGATTCTTCGAGGGCGCGATCGCGGCCGGGGCCGATGCCTTCATCACGGGCGAGATTTCCGAGCCGCAGGCGCACCTGGCGCGGGAGACGGGCGTGGCCTTCCTCGCGGCGGGCCACCATGCGACCGAGCGCTACGGCGCGCCCGCGGCGGCCGCGCACGTGGCGGCGGCGCTGGGCATCGAGCACCGCTTCATCGAGATCGACAACCCGGCGTGGACGCGGCGACGGCCGCACTCTTGACCGTGCGGCGCGATCGGCGGGAAGGGGGCGGCCGTGGTGCGGGAGTTCGGACCGCTGCGCCGGCATTCGCGCGCGAACTGCCGGAACGCGCTGCCGTGGGCACCATCGGGGAAAAGAATTTCCGATCCCGAACCATGATGCATTCCAGCGCCTGCGCCCGTTCCGGCAGGCAGCCACCTTCTTCCCCGGCCCAGCCCGCCGCCGTGCACGAAACATCGACAACCGATCGGCCCCTGTCCCTTGCGGGACGGCCGGGAGCGCCCGGCTTTTCATCGGCCGAGGCCCTGGCGGGCGGTATCAGGGCGAGGGCCCGCTCCACGCCTGCTCCGGCGGAGCAGGCCATCCGCCCGAGAAGCCATGCGATGGCATCGACCAGGGGGCATGCCGCGGGCTTGCCTCCGGAGCCTGCGGCCGATCCATCGACAGTGAAAACCAGGGGCGGACCCGATAGCGCGCTGAACGGGTTCCTGTCAGGCATGAAGGAGGGCGATAAGGCGCTGTTCGTGGTGGGCGGGGGCACTGCTGCCCTGACCTATCTGTCCACGGTGGATCTCGACAGTCGCTTCACCCATGTGGTGGTGGTCGGCGACCAGGGTTACTGGAACCGGGTCGGGCACAGGCTCGCCCAGCCGCACCACATCCTGGCGTTGCCGCACGAGGATAGCGCGGGGTTCGTCGATCCTGGCCGGCATGACGCCCTGCGCCGCATACTTCCCCACGACGACCGGTCGGCTTATGTGCACTCCCGCGACTACCAGGCCCGGCTGGCGCGACTCGGGCAATACACGCGCGGGCTGCTGGAGAGCCAGGGCCGGAAGGTGCTTTTCGCTGGCGGGGTTTCCGTCGGGAAGATCACGAAGAGCGACGGGGCGGGCTACCGCATCGCGACGAATGCAGCCGGGCCGGCCGTAGTGGGCCACAAGGTGGTGATCGCGACCGGAGCCGCGCCTGCGCGAAGCCTGGCGAATCACCTGCTGCCGGACAAGTCCACGAGGGATCTTCCCCACATCCTCGGCTATGACGACATCCTGGCTCCGGGCGCGGCCGAGCGCATCCAGGGCAAGAGCGTCATGGTCTATGGCGGAGGTCCGACGGCCGCATGGGCCATGGAGGTCGCGAAAGGCCATGCGGGGTCGTCCATGTGGGTGGCGAGAAACGGCTTCGGGGTGGCGGAAGCGGCCGGCCCGCGGGTGGGGGCGATCATCGAAGGCAGCCGCGATTGCCAGATCCGGGGCGAGATCGAAGCCATCCGGCCCCTGGGTTCCGGCGAAGCCGGCGGGGAGCCAAGGCTTCGTGTGGTCGTGGCGAGCGAGACATCCGGGAAGGCCGTGGAAAGGAAATCGGTGGATGTCGATTACCTTGTGAATTCCATCGGGCAGGATGCCTATGCCCCGGGCGGGCTCCATGACGTGTTGTCCGCTGACATCAAGGCTGAACTGCAGCCGATTCCCGATCGCAACCGGGTTTCCGGCGTGCCGGGCACGATGCTGGGCTTCGGAACGGAAACGGGCGATCTGCAGATCATCGGCGCCGCTGCGGCGTCTTACCAGGACGCCAGCCGCGGACTGAAACCGGGCCGCCTGGCCAGCGAGACGCTGCCCAGGAGCGGGAAGATCGGCATCACGATCGGTGGGGTGGTGGCATCGGTGGCGGCGCTCACCGATTACATGCCGATGCGGCAGAACCCGGCGACGGGCGAGATGAAGGTGACCGGGCTGAATCTGCATGTGATGAATGCGACCCAGCTGGCGGTCTATCTCACGGGCGCCTATCCGGATGCTCCGGCGGAAAGGATCAACACCACGGTGGAGCAGTACCTGGCGGCGCGCTCCTGCACGGAATTCGGATTGCCGGACGTGGAACTGCAGGCTTTCATGGAGGCGCGCCTCGGCCCCCTGCCACGCATCGAAGGCATTGCTGCGGAGCCCGGAGCCCGATCTTCCGCGGCATGACGGGCCCCTACAGCACCCGCCCGAACCACCACAGCGACAGCAGGCCGGCCAGCACCAGCAGGGCCGCTCCCGCGAGCGCGAGCAGGGCGGAGATTTCGGTCTCCTTCTTCTCCACGGTGAGGCGCGAGCTGAGGGTTTCGTACACCTTCTTCAGGTCCGCCGCGGTGGCGGCGTGGAAGTATTCGGCGTTGGTGCGCTGCGCCACGGCCTTGAGGGTGTCTTCGTCGAGGCGCACGCGCATCGACCAGCCCTCGAAACCGATGGTTTCGCCGGCCACGGTGCCCACGCCCACGGTATAGACGCGCACGCCGCGGTCGGCGGCCCATTGCGCGGCCTCCATGGGATCGACGCCGGTGGTGCGCTGGCCGTCGGTGAGCATGATGATGGCGGCCGAGGTGTAGGAGCCCGGTGCGACGGGCGCGGGCCGGTCGGCGCCCTTGCCGTTGCCGCCGCGGTGCGGCGGGCGGCCGATCTCGTCCATGGACTGCGGGCGCGGCATGGCCTGGCGGCCGCCGAGCGCGGAGACATCGATGCCGGTGTCGGGGAACAGGGTGGCGAGCGACAGCAGGATGCCGTTGCCCGTGGCCGTGCCGCGCTGCAGCTGGAAGCTGTCGATGGCCCTGAAGAGGTCTTCGTGGTTCTGCGTGGGCAGCTGGGCGAGCTGGGCGCTGCCCGCGAAGGCCACGATGCCCACGCGCACGTGGCGCGGCAGGTCGGCGATGAAGGCCTTGGCGGCGTCCTGGGCGGCGGTGAGGCGGTCGGGGTGCACGTCGGCGGCGCGCATGCTGCCCGAGACGTCCATGGCCAGCATGATGGTCTGCTGCTGCGAGGGCAGGGTGAGCACCGCCAGCGGCCGCGCGGCCGCGACCAGCAGCGCCGCGAGCCCGAGCAGGAAGAGCAGCGGCGGCACGTGGCGCCGCCAGCGGGTGCGTGCTCCCTGGGCTTCGCGCGCCAGGGCCAGGGCGGGGTAGTGCAGCACGGCGGAGCGGCGGCGGCGCAGCAGCCAGACGTAGAGCACCACCAGCACGGGCAGCGCGAGCAGCAGCCAGAGAAGGTCGGGCCAGAGAAAAACCATGGGCGGCTCCTTCCTTGTCGTTCGTTGGTCCGGCGCGTCCGGCGATCAGGCGCGCACGCGCCGGCGGGACCGCACGGGCTGGCCGCGCAGTTCCATGAAGCGCACCAGCGCGTCGAGCAGGTCGTCGTCGGTGGCGAGTTCGAGCGTGTCCGCGCCCGCGCGCGCCAGGGCCGAGCGCAACGCGGCTTCGCGCCCGGCGGCGAGGCGGGCGAAGCGCTGGCGGAAGGCGCGGTCGCGCGTGTCCACCGTCAACTGCTCTCCGGTCTCGGGATCGCGCAGGTGCAGCACGCCCACGTCGGGCAGCGCCATCTCCAGCGGGTCGAACAGGCGCACGGCGACCACGTCGTGGCGCTGCGCTAACTGCGCGAGGGGCTTCTCCCAGCCGGGGGCCGAGAGGAAGTCCGATACCACGAACACCGCCGAGCGCCGCCGCAGCACGGGCGCGGCCGATTGCAGCAGCCGGTGCAGCTCGGTGGCGCCGGGCGGAGAGGACGCGGGCGGGCCCGCGGGCGCCAGCGCATCGATGAGGCGCAGCACATGGGTGCGGCCGGTGCGCGGCGGCAGCACGGTGGCGGGGATGCCCTGGCCGAAGAGCAGGGCGCCCACGCGGTTGCCGTGGCGCGTGAGCAGCCGCCCGAGCACGGCGACGAAGCCGGTGAGCCGGTCGCGCTTGGTCTGCCCCGGCGGCCCGAAATCCACCGAGGGGCTGAGGTCGAGCAGGAACCAGGCGGCCATCTCGCGGTCTTCGGAAAAGACGCGCACATGGGGCGTGCCGAGCCGCGCGGTGACGTTCCAGTCGATGTGCCGCACGTCGTCGTGCGCCTGGTATTCGCGCAGGTCGGCCAGGTCCACGCCGGCGCCGCGCAGCAGCGTGCGGTAATCGCCCTGCAGCAGCCCGTCGAGGCGGCGCAGCACGGTCCATTCGAGCCGGCGCAGCAGGCGGTCCGCGGCGTCAGGCCCGCTGCGCGGCGGCATGGAGCACCTCGTTCTGGGCATCGTGCGCGAGCGGGCGGGCCGGCGCGGGCAGCCGTGCCATGAGCTGGGCGATGAGGGCGTCGGCATCGAGCCCGTCGGACAGCGCCTCGTACGAGAGCGTGATGCGGTGGCGCAGCACGTCGGGCGCGAGGTCGGCCATGTCCTCGGGCAGCACGTAGCCGCGGCCGCGCAGCATGGCCAGGGCGCGGGCGCCCTCGGCCAGGTGGATGGTGGCGCGCGGGCTGGCGCCGCAGGCGATGCGCGGTTCGAGTTCGGGCAGGCCGTACTGCGCGGGCGCGCGCGTGGCGGCCACGAGGCGCACGGCGTACTGCAGCAGGGAGGGATCGACGTACACGCGCCGGCATTCGGCCTGCAGCGCGGCGAGCTGCTCCGTGGTGGCCACGGAGGCCACCTGCACGGGCTCGGCGAGGGCGCGCTGGGCGATGACGAACTCTTCCTCCTCGGTGGGATAGCCGATGAGCACCTTCATCATGAAGCGGTCCACCTGGGCCTCCGGGAGCTGGTAGGTGCCCTCGGTCTCGATCGGGTTCTGCGTGGCCATGACGAGGAAGGGGCGCGGCAGCGTGTGCGTCTCGCCCGCGATGGTGACCTGCCGCTCCTGCATCACCTCCAGCAGCGCGCTCTGCACCTTGGCGGGCGCGCGGTTGATCTCGTCGGCCAGCAGCAGGTGGGTGAACACCGGCCCGAGCGTGGTGGCGAATTCGCCCGTGCGCTGGTGGTACATGCGCGTGCCGACGAGGTCGGCGGGCACGAGGTCGGGCGTGAACTGGATGCGCTTGAAGGTACCGCGCACGGTGCCCGCCAGCGTCTTCACGGTGAGGGTCTTGGCCAGGCCCGGCACGCCTTCGACCAGCAGGTGGCCCTGCGCGAGCATGGCGACCATCACGCGCTCCAGGAAGCGGTCCTGGCCGACCACCACGCGCTTGACCTCGTAGAGGATCTGCTCCATCAGCGTGGCGGTGGCGGCGGCCGTCGGGGGCGGGGTGATGTCCATGGAGGCTCCTTGCGAAAGGTCAGAACGGTGGCGAGCCCGCGGCCTCGGCGGCGTTCTCGATGGGTACGGCGAAGCCGATGCCGATGAAGGTGCGCGCGGGCGTGGGGTTGAGGATGGCGGTGACGATGCCCACGACCTCGCCGTCGAGCGTGACGAGCGGGCCGCCGGAATTGCCGGGGTTGGCGGCGGCGTCGAACTGGATGAGGTTGCGCATCTCCTGTTTGCCCTGGGGCGAATCGAATTCGCGCTGCAGGCCCGAGATCACGCCGGCCGAGACCGAGGGCCCGATGCCGAAGGGAAAGCCGATGGCGACCACGCCGTCGCCGGGCTTGAGGCCCTGCGTGGAGCGCAGCGGCGCGGCCTGCAGGTCGTCCGGCACGCGGCGTGCCTGCAGCACGGCGAGGTCGTTCGCGGGCTGGGCGCCGGTCAGGGAGGCGTCGCTTTCGGAGCCGTCGGCGAAGGTGACCTGGATGCGCGCCGCGCCCCGCACCACATGCAGGTTGGTGAGGATCACGCCCTTGTCCACGATCACGATGCCGGTGCCCACGCCGCGCTCTTCCTCCTGGACCTTGCCCTTGCCTTTCTTCGTCCGGGCGAAGCCGGCGACGCGCACCACCGACGGGGCCACGGCCTCGGCGGCGCGTGCGGCGGCCGAGGGCAGGGGCTGGGTGGAGAGGGTGTGCAGCACGGCCGCGTCGATGTCCTGCTGGGTGATGCGCGGCGCCGGCGGCGGCATGCGCCAGGCCAGCCAGCCGAAGCCGGCCAACAACACGGTCGCCAGCACGGCCGCCGGCGCGCCGCCGAGCCAGCGCCGCGAGGGACGGGCACGGGATGGGCCGGCAGCGCCTGCAGGTCCGGCGCTGCCGGGAGCCGCGGCCGCAGGACCGGCCGGCGGCGGGTCCGCGGACCCGTCCGGGAAAGGATATGGCGGGGAGGCCGCGGCCGGCGCGCGGCGGGAGCTGCTGTAGCGGGCGGGCCTGGGCATGCGGTCACCTCGGGTCAGGGGGCCCGCGCGCGGCGTCGTGCGCCGGGCAGGCGGTTCCCGGCGACGGTAGCACGGAACCGCCCGCCGCGCATGTGTCCGCGTGTTTCAGGGCGGGGGCCAGGCGGCCTGGCGGCTTGCGCGGGACGCCGGAGCCGGCCGACGTGCGCGCCGCCCATGGTGCTGGCATGCTCGGGGGATGGAGACCTGGATCGATACCCACTGCCACCTCGACGAGTTCGAAGCCCATGCGGGCCGGGACTACCTGGACAGGGTGCGCGCGGACGCGGCGCGGGCCGGTGTCGCGCATTGCGTGCTGCCCGCGGTGGAGCGGGGCAACCTGGACGCCGTGCGCACGCTGGCGCACCGCCACGGCGACAGCTATGCCCTGGGTATCCACCCGCTTTTCACGGGCCGGGCGGACGATGGCGATCTCGGTGTGCTGGCGCGGGCGCTGGAGCAGCATGCGGCGGACCCGCGCCTCGTGGCCGTGGGCGAGATCGGGCTCGACTTCTTCGTGAAGGACCTGGACCCGGCGCGGCAGGAGCATTTCTTCCGCGAGCAGCTGCGGCTCGCGCGGCGCAGCCGCCTGCCCGTGATCCTGCACACCCGGCGGTCGGTGGACAAGGTGCTCAAGGGCCTGCGCGACGTGGGTGCCGAGGGGGGCATCGCCCATGCGTTCAACGGCAGCCTGCAGCAGGCGCGCGCCTTCATCGACCTGGGGTTCAAGCTCGGCTTCGGCGGGGCGGTGACCTTCGACCGCGCGCTGCAGCTGCGCCGGCTGGCGGCGGAGCTGCCGCTGGAGGCGATCGTGCTGGAGACCGACGCGCCGGACATCCCGCCGCACTGGCTCTACGTGACGGCCGCCGAGCGGGCGGCGGGCGCGGCCCCGGCGCGCAACACGCCGGGCGAGCTGCCGCGCATCGCGCAGGTGGTGGCGGAGCTGCGCGGCATGCCGGTGGAGGCGCTGGCCCGGGCCGCGCACGCGAATTCCCTGGCGGCGCTGCCGCGGCTGGCGGGGCTGCTGCCGGCGACTGCGCAGGCCCGCCGCACGACCGCCGAATAGCTACCATAGGCTCGCATGCCCCGTTCGTCCCGTTTGCCCGATAGCCCCCCCGCCGACCCGCGGCCCGCCGCGCCTGTACGCCTGGTGGGGCTGGCGCCGGTCGTCTCGGAGCGCACGGTGGTGCTGGTGCTGGGCAGCTTCCCGGGCGTGGCGTCGCTGCGCGCGGGCCAGTACTACGGCCATCCGCAGAACCATTTCTGGCCGATCCTGCAGGCGCTCTGGCCACGGCATCCGCTGCCCGGGCGGGACCGCTATGCGGAGCGCTGCGCCTGGCTGCTGGACCGCGGCCTGGGGCTCTGGGACGTATATGCCGCCTGCGAGCGCGAAGGCAGCCTGGACACCAGCATCCGCAACGCCGCCGTGAACGATTTCGCGGCGCTGCGCTCGCGTTGCCCGAGGCTGGCGGCCATCGCCCACAATGGCGGCGAAAGCTTCAAGCATGCGCGTGCCGTGCGCACCGCGCTGCAGCTGCCCGCCGGGCTGCAGGACGGCCCGGTGCCCTCGCTGCGCCTGCCCTCCACCAGCCCCGCGAACGCGTCGTGGAGCTTCGAGCGCAAGCGCGCCGCCTGGGCCGCGGCCTTCGCCCCCTTTGGATTGATGGACTGAATGACCACCCGCAAGAAAGCCGCAGCCGCCGAGCTGCCCGAAGTCAGTGTTTCCGATGACGGCGACGTGCGCCACCTGCACCTGGGCACGCCCTGGATCCAGGGCTCCATGCGCATCGACGATCCCTTCGACATCGAACTGGAGTACGTGCAGCGCATGATGGCCTGGCTGCTGTTCGTCGAGCCCGCCAGCGTGGGCAAGCGGCATGCGATGCAGCTGGGCCTGGGCGCGGGTGCGATCACCAAGTTCTGCCACAAGAAGCTGCGCATGTGCTGCACGGCGATCGAGCTGAACCCACAGGTGCTGGCCGTGTGCCGCGCGTGGTTCAAGCTGCCGCCCGACGGGCCGAAGCTGCGCGTGGTGCTGGCCGATGCCGCGCAGGAGATCCGCAAGCCCGAGTGGCACGGCACGGTCGATGCGCTGGCGGTGGACCTGTACGACCACGAGGCCGCGGCGCCGGTGCTCGACAGCGCGGAGTTCTACGCCGACTGCCGGGCGCTGCTCACCGAAGACGGCGCGATGACCGTGAACCTCTTCGGCCGCTCCTCCAGCTACGAGCGCAGCCTCGCGCGCATGGCCGAGGCCTTCGGCGCCGACGCGCTCTGGGCCTTCAAGCCCACGCGCGAGGGCAACACGGTGGTGCTGGCCCAGCGCACGCCCTTGCGGCCGCGCCGCGCGGACCTGCTGGCCCGCGCCGATGCGGTGCAGGCGCGGTGGGACCTGCCCGCGGCGAAGTGGCCGCGCGTGTTCAAGCCGGTGGAGTGACGCGCGATGAGCCGCAGCCTGCCTCCTACCCTCCATGACGCCGCCGGGCCCGCGGCGCCGGCCGGCTTCGCGGGCCCCCTCGAGTGGCGGCGCATCGTCGAGTGGCTGCGCGCCGACGGCGTGATCTCGCAGGAGGAGGCCGCGCGCACCATCGCGCGCTGCTCGCAGGCCGAGAGCCGGCAGCATCCGCTGGTGCGGCTGGCCAGCGTGGCGATGGCGCGCGCGAGCGACGGCAGGCCGCTGGACCTGGAGAGCCTGACCGAATACCTGGCCGGCCGCAGCGGCCTGGCCTACCTGCGCATCGATCCGCTCAAGGTGGACGTGGGCCGCGTGGCCGACATGATGAGCGCGAGCTACGCGGAGCGGCACCGGGTGCTGCCCGTGCAGGTCACGCCGCGCGAGATCGTGGTGGCCACGGCCGAGCCGTTCGTGGACGACTGGGTGGCCGAGGTGGAACGCCAGTCGCGCCGCGCCGTGCGCCGCGTGGTCGCCAACCCGCAGGACATCCACCGCTACACGGCGGAGTTCTTCGCGCTGGCCAAATCGGTGAAGGCGGCGCAGAAAGCCGGCGGCGCGAGCGCGGGCAGCAGCTTCGAGCAGCTGGTGGAGCTGGGCCGCAGCAACAAGCAGCTGGACGCGAACGACCAGGGCGTGGTCAAGGTGGTGGACTGGCTCTGGCAGTACGCCTTCGACCAGCGCGCGAGCGACATCCACCTGGAGCCGCGGCGCGAGCAGGGCGTGATCCGCTTCCGGATCGACGGGGTGCTGCATCCGGTCTACCAGATGCCCATGGGCGTGCTGAACGCCATGGTGTCGCGCGTGAAGCTGCTGGGCCGCATGGACGTGGTCGAGAAGCGCCGCCCGCAGGACGGCCGCATCAAGACCCGCAACCCGCGCGGCGACGAGGTGGAAATGCGCCTCTCGACCCTGCCCACGGCCTTCGGCGAGAAGATGGTGATGCGGATATTCGACCCGGACAACACCGTCAAGGACCTGGACGCGCTGGGCTTCTCTCCGCACGACGCGCAGCGCTGGGAAGCGCTGGTGCAGCGTCCGCACGGCATCATCCTGGTCACCGGGCCCACGGGCTCGGGCAAGACCACCACGCTCTACTCCACGCTCAAGCGCCTGGCCACCGAAGAGGTGAACGTGAGCACGGTGGAGGACCCGATCGAGATGATCGAGCCGAGCTTCAACCAGACGCAGGTGCAGCCGCAACTCGATTTCAGCTTCGCGGAAGGCCTGCGCGCGCTCATGCGGCAGGACCCGGACATCCTGATGGTGGGCGAGATCCGCGACCTGGAGACGGCGGACATGGCCGTGCAGGCCGCGCTCACGGGCCACCTGGTGTTCTCCACGCTGCACACCAACGACGCCCCCTCGGCCATCAGCCGGCTGATGGAACTGGGCGTGCCGCCCTATCTCATCAACGCCACGCTGCTGGGCGTGCTCGCGCAGCGGCTGGTGCGCACGCTCTGCCGGCAGTGCCGCCAGCGCGACGAGGCGGCCGGCATCGAACGCCTGGCCGAGGTGGTGCGGCCCTGGAAGATCACCGGCGGCTACCACCCCTACCGGCCGGTGGGCTGCGTGGAATGCCGCATGACGGGCTTCCACGGCCGCATGGGGCTCTACGAGCTGCTCACCGTGAGCGAGGCTCTGAAGGAGCGCATCACCCAGTCGCCCTCCATCGATGCGCTGCGGCGCCAGGCGCTGCAGGACGGCATGCGCCCGCTGCGGCTGGCCGGCGCGCTGCGCGTGGCCGAAGGCGTGACCACCCTGGAGGAGGTCATCGCCGCAACGCCGCCGCTGGAGTCACGTGACCGGGCGGGCCCGCCGTCCGCGTCCTGAATCCGTTTTCCGCCAGTCGAAAAACTGGAAAATGCCCGGCGCGCCGTGCCGGCATTTTCGCTGTGCGCGTTGCGGTTTTCCCTAGGTGCAGGGTAGGTGGTATCCACATCGATCGGGCAGGGGACGTGATTGCACAATCGCCCGTCAACTTCGTGTAAGGAGTCGTTTCGTGAAAATAAAGAGCCAGAAAGACTTTTTCTCCGGCCTCATGTTCATGGGGGTCGGGGTCGCTTTCGCGGTCGGTGCCACCAACTACAGCGTCGGGACCGGCGCGCGCATGGGTCCGGGCTATTTCCCCCTGATCCTGGGAATCCTGCTCGCGATCCTGGGCGCGGCCATCACGTTCTACGCCACCGTGGTGGAGAGTGCCGATGGGGACAGGATCGGCAAGTGGGCCTGGAAGCCGCTGTTCTTCATCCTCGCTTCCAACTTCGCGTTCGGCGTGCTGCTCGCCGGCCTGCCGACCTTCGGCGTGCCGGCCATGGGCCTGATCGTCGCCATCTACGCGCTCGTGTTCATCGCGAGCCTGGCGGGCGAAAAATTCAACGCCAAGGAAACTTTCATTCTCGCCACCATCCTGGCGGTGGGCAGCTACGTGGCTTTCGTGTGGGCGCTGAAACTGCAGTTCCCCGTGTGGCCCAGTTTCATTTCGGGTTGAGCGGGAGCATCGATAACCATGGAATTGTTCGACAACCTGGCGACCGGCTTCGGCGTCGCCTTCACCTTCCAGAACCTCATCTACTGCCTGATCGGCTGTATTCTGGGGACGCTGATCGGCGTGCTGCCCGGCATCGGGCCCGTGGCCACCATCGCCATGCTGCTGCCTGCCACCTACGCGCTGCCACCCGTGGCCGCGCTGATCATGCTGGCCGGCATCTACTACGGCGCGCAGTACGGCGGATCGACCACCGCGATTCTCGTGAACCTGCCGGGCGAGTCATCCTCGGTGGTGACGGTGATCGACGGCTACCAGATGGCGCGCAAGGGCCGCGCGGGTCCGGCGCTCGCCGCCGCCGGCATGGGCTCGTTCTTCGCGGGCTGCGTGGGCACGCTGATCCTGGCCGCCTTCGCGCCGCCGCTGACCGAAGTGGCATTCAAGTTCGGCCCCGCCGAATACTTCTCGCTGATGGTGCTGGGCCTGATCGGCGCTGTGGTGCTGGCCTCGGGCTCGCTGCTCAAGGCCGTTGCGATGATCGTGCTGGGCCTGCTGCTGGGCCTCGTGGGCACCGACGTGAACTCGGGCGTGGCCCGCTACAGCTTCGACATTCCCGAGCTGACCGACGGCATCAACTTCGTCGTGATCGCCATGGGTGTGTTCGGCTACGGTGAAATCATCGCCAACCTCTCCAAGCCCGAGGAAGACCGCGAGGTGTTCACGGCCAAGGTGCAGGGCCTGTTCCCCACCAAGGAAGATTTCAAGCGCATGTTCCCCGCCGTGCTGCGCGGCACGGCCCTGGGCTCGGCGCTGGGCATCCTGCCGGGCGGCGGCGCGCTGCTGTCGGCCTTCGCGGCCTACACGATCGAGAAAAAGACCAAGCTGCGTCCGGGCGAAGTGCCCTTCGGCAAGGGCAACATCCGCGGCGTGGCTGCTCCCGAAGCGGCCAACAACGCCGGCGCGCAGACCTCGTTCATCCCGCTGCTGACGCTGGGCATCCCGCCCAACGCCGTGATGGCGCTGATGGTGGGCGCGATGACGATCCACAACATCCAGCCCGGCCCGCAGGTGATGACCAGCAACCCCGAACTGTTCTGGGGCCTGATCGCCTCGATGTGGCTCGGCAACGCGATGCTGATCATCCTGAACCTGCCGCTCATCGGCATGTGGATCAAGCTGCTCACGGTGCCCTACCGCTGGCTGTTCCCCTCCATCGTGCTGTTCTGCGCGGTGGGCGTGTACGGCACGAACAACAACACGTTCGACGTGTGGCTGGTCGGCATCTTCGGCTTCATCGGCTACATCTTCCACAAGCTGGGCACCGAGCCGGCGCCGCTGCTGCTGGGCTTCATCCTGGGCCCGATGATGGAAGAGAACCTGCGCCGCGCCCTGCTGCTGTCGCGCGGCGACTGGAGCGTGTTCGTCACGCGTCCGATCTCCGCCGGCCTGCTCGCCGCCGCCGTGCTGCTGCTCGTCATCGTGCTGCTGCCGGCCGTGAGCAAGAAGCGCGAGGAAGCCTTCGTCGAGGACTGACCCGCCCAGGGCACATCCCCTTCCACGATTGGGAAAGACGGCACCTTCGGGTGCCGTTTTTCTTGGGCGGGCGAGTCAGGGCATGACCGCGGAATCGGGCAGGGGCGGGCAGCCGGTGCATTCGGGAGGGATGTTCTCGAAGACCACGTCTCTTCCGATGCGGACCTTGTTCATGGGGGGATTCAGGTACCAGTACAACTGGCCGTTGATCCACAGGTCCACGACGGCGCTTTCTCCGAGGAGAGCCGGTGGTTCGATCCGGTACAGACGGATGACGTGCGGATAGCGCATGTCCCAATGCGCCATCCGCTGGAGCCAGGAGGCTTCGTAGTAATCGAGCCGATAGACGTGCCGCGGGCTGTAGTGGCTTCTTTGGTATTCAGGGGTGGCGAGACTGCGGAGGGTGATCCCAACCACTGCAATGCCGAGGAGCAGGGCAGCTACCTTGAATCGACGGGTGGTGGTCATGGGAGCGGACGTGCTGGTTCCAGAGGTTGAGGCCCGTTTCATCTCCACGGCATGCGTTGCCTTGGAGGGTGAATGCGATGGGCAAGACCTCTCCGGGACAGTTCAGGGCATCACTGCTGAGTCGGGCAGCGGTGGGCAGCCCGCGCATTCCGACGGAACATTCTCGAAAACGACGTCGCGGCCCGGAGCATGTCAAGGTAGTTGTCGCGTCGATCAAGCAGCCCGAGGCTGCGTATTCGATGCGGTCGCCGCGGCATTGGAGATGCCGTCGCGCTCAGGGTTGAGCGTGACCGATTGGACCGGCGCCCAGTTGCGGGTGCTGCCCGACCAGCGCGCGGGGTTGCGCTGTCGGGCCTGGGTGTAAAGGTGATGGCGAGCCTGCAGGATGGCCTGGTCCTGCCCGGCATGGCGCTGCGTCGGCGTGACGTAGCCGATCGCGCTGTGGCGGTGCTCGCAGTTGTACCAATGCACGAAGCCGCTGGCCCACTGGCGT
>NZ_FNEY01000039.1 GCF_900100305.1 Paracidovorax citrulli
CCGAGAGGGACAGCAGCGTGGAATCCGCTCCCTGCGCCGGCTCCTCCAGCACCATGGTGGAGCGCACCGCCAGCGCGGCGGCGTCGATGCCGACCGCCCCGTCCTCCAGGAGCAGCCATGGATCACGGGTGGTAGCCTCGTCGGCGCCTGCGCCAGTCTCCTCCATCAGAACTTGCAGCCCGTGGGCCAGAAAGTCCGCTCCGAAACCAGCATCCGAGACAATCACCTCGTCGGACACCGATGGTGCCGCCGCGTCCGCCGCGGCAATCCGCTCTTCCACGAGGATGTAGCTGGCATCCGAGATCGCGTCGGAGCCAAGGCCGATGGCTTCGATGTCGGCGTAGTAGGACGCCCCACCGAACGCCGGCAACGTGACGCGAAACGCCGGGAGTTCCAACGTTTCGCCTTCTGAGGCCACAAGCAGCGCAGGAAAAGCGATCACGGCTTCGTTGTGCTCATCCTGCGATGCATTGACCGCCATGGGCAGCATCGAGACGTCCACGGATGCGGGCACCTCAACACCGCCTGCGGCATAGACCACCATCGCTGGGAAGCTGACCTCGGTGCCTTCAACGGAAGTTCCCTGGGCAGCAAAGACCGCCATCGGCTCCAGCGACACCAGCGCAGAGGCGTAATCGCCCTGGCTCGCCGAGATGGACATGGGCTGGAACTGCAGCAGCACCGGCTCTGCGTCTGGCGGGCCCAGCCGCACCGTCATCGGCTCGAAGGAAACACGCGCCTCGGCATGCTGCTCCTGGGATGCCCTGACCAGCATGGGAGGCATCGCGACGTATGCGGCGCCGCCACTCTCGATCCGATGCAGGTCCGCGTCGTCGATGCTGTCCGTCCCGCCCAGCAGTGAGGCATCCAGGAACACGCCGTACAGGCTGGGCGCCGAGCTGGCATAGATGAGGGTGCCAGGCAGTGCGAACGGCAGGCCATCCACACGGGTTTCGCCGTTCCCCCTGCAATAGAACACCTTGCCACCGGCCCTCACGATGTAGAAGGTCTCATCGGAGCTGTAGCCGGTCCATGCCGTGCGAGCGATGCCGGATTCGAGCACCCTAACCCGACCTGCGCTGAACGACAGAGCGTGCAGGATCTCGTCGGGATCGGCGGACCTGTCGGTATTGTTGAGGCCAGCGACAACCCCTGCAACACCACCGGGCACACGGAAGCTGAACCAGCCGTCTCCGGAAAGGCCCAGGATGCTGCGCGCCCCCGAAATCCACGTGAGAGATGCCATACCGCTACTTCAGAGTTCGGAAGTTGATGAAGGTGGTTGCCAGAGGATTGAGCTGCCACTGCCCGCGCATGTCGCAAGACAGCCCGTGCACCACGCCCAAGTCCCCCGAGAGCCGCTGAATCGACATGCGCGTCTGCCCCGGCCTGCACACCGCCCCCGGCGGTAGCGTCGTCACCGGGGCGGTGGGCTTCGGCGACGGGGGCGCAGGTATCGGCGACGGCGGGTAAACCGTCGGCGTGGGCGGCTTCGGAGGTTGAGCCGGAGGCGGTGGCGCAGGCGGTGGAGGCGCTGCGCGGATGAGCTTGCTCATTGCAGCGTCGGCAGAGCCACCGCGAAATAGTTAAGGGTCCACGGCTGCCCGGCGGTGAACAGCGTGTTCGACACGTTCATGTCGGCGTTGATGGCCGCAATCGTTCCCTGCAGCCGAGGCACGGTGGTGCTTGCAGAGCCGTCGTCCGAGGCGGGCGAGAGCCGGAAATAGGTTGCGGAGCCGGTGGTAGGAATGGAGTTGGTCTTCCACACCTGCGCGGTGTCCTTCGAGAGGATGCCGCCCGCGGCCGCGCCGAAGTTCAGGCCGCCCGAGCCGCCGTTGTCGGTGAGCGTCGCGAGCAACGTTCCGCTCACGGCTGCATCAGCGTCATCGGGCACAGCGCCGCCGTAGATCTTGAGCACGCTGCCTTGCAGCGCTTCCTTGAAACCAGTGGATTCCAGCATGCCATTGCGCAAACCGGTCGAGAACTTTGCCATGTGAGGCTCCTTATTCAGCGGGAAGAACGAGGTTGAAAAGCGCCACGGCCCGATTGGTGTCCGTGGTGATGGAGTCCATGCCGAGCAGCAGGCTTTCGCCTACTGCACCGTCCATGCGCGGGAAATAGTCGGAGAAGGTGTCGGGATCGCGTTCCGCGCCACCGACGAAGCGCCACCAGCCCGGGATGCCATTGGCAACGCCACGGATGACCCAATTGCCGGCCTTGACCAAAGCGCCAGGGTCATCGCCTCCGGCTACGCCCAAGCCACCAGTGGGAGTGCCTGGCACCGGCGTGACGCCGTCGGCGCTGACGATCGCCAGAAGCACACCGGGCGGGGCCTCGTCGGCCGTGCGGGGCTGAGAGCCGCTGTAGATGCGGATGTGCCCGTACTGCAGCATCGACCCCAACCCGTAGTTGGTGACGATGGCGCGGCGCAGGCCCGAGCTGAGTCGAATGGTCATAGCACTCCGATGGGCAAGATGTTCTGGGCGAGATCCGGAATGCCCGTGATCTGCTCCAGGGGAAGCGAAGAGTGGCGGATGAACTCGTCATCGCCGTACCAGGCGGTGCCATAGTCCGGCCCCACCCGAATGGTGTTGCTCACCTTGCCGGCATAGACGAACTCGTCCCGATGGAACGCTGCCAGGAAATCGACGGAGGCCTGGCTGCCGAGCGACATGGGCACGCCATGCGATACGCTCGTGCCGACTTGGCTGTGGCGCTGGCTGAACGTGGCCCCGTGCATCTGAACGTCTGCGCTATAGGCGCACATCCCGACGAGGCTCGCTTTATGCGTCACGGCCGCCACGGCGGTCTCCCCTGCGGGGTTCACCCGGATGCGGCGGGTGCCGTCAGCGGAGCGGAGAACCGCCATTGGCAGGAAGCTGGTGAAGCCCACGCCTATGTTCGTGTTCGTCCAACCCTGTGAGGCTCGGCCGGCCGCCTCCTCGTCCCCCGTGGGGAAGAGCACGTTTTCCTTGGACTTCACAGTCTGCCCCTGGATGACGATGGACATGCTGCAGGTGCGGGGATTGAGTCCTCCTACGTCGTAGCCGGTGCCCTGCATTTCGTATCGCATCAGGGCGGTCCGCACGGGGCGCAAGATGTCCAAATACAGAAGGTGGCAGAAGTAGCCCGACACCGTGAAGCTCTCATCCGTGTCGGTGTTGGTGACGGGCAGTCGCGTCCCGTCCGGGAACACGAGGGTGCTGCGCAGGCGGGTGCGTTCGTAATAGGTCGCCGGCCCGGTCGTGGTGCCGGCTCCGGGTTCATCCTGGAACAGCTCGGAATCCACCTCCACCGATGCGTACACAATAGACTCGCCCTGATAGTCGGCGAAGAGGCGGTACGAACCGCGGCAGGCCCTGCGCATCCAGGTGCTGCCCCACCCTACCGTCACATCCAGGCTCTGCTGCAGCACCTCGGCAAATGTGCCGCCGTGCCACTCCACGAAGTGCAGCACCTCTCCCCATACCCGCTCCGCATCCGTCGTTGCCGTCGTCACCGGGTCGCCGACGCCTCCATCGGCTGCGTAGGTGCCGAAATGCGACTCGGTGATGATCTGGTCTTCCGAAACCGCCTCGGTGTACGAGATCACCATTCGCGCGCCCGATTCGGAGAACTTCGGGTAGGACACTTGGCCCAGGTTGTCGGGCAGGCGGAAGCGTCCAAGCTCCTGCCGCGTGGCGTAGAAGTCGTGGGCCAGCCCCTGAAAGAGCACGATGAACTGCGGCCCCTCTGCAGCTTTCTGCCGGGCGAGGCCGGCGACCCTGAGCATGCGCCGGCCGCTCGCGGTTTGGAACCGGGCCGCGAGTGGGGTGAACAGCTCGGACAGGTTGTCATGGACCTCGATCGCGCGTCCCTTGAACCGCACGCGCGCCATTCCGCTGCCAAGATGCAGATCGATGGTCGGTATGAAGTAGCCGTGGCCCTGGGTGTAGAAAACCGATTCGATCCCGACTCTCTCATCTTCCGGCCCCTCCTGACCCGGCACGGAAGGCAAAACGAAGTTCTCCATGCCCATGAAGATTTGCGAGGCCTCGGAGCCCACCACGGGCGGGACGAGATCCTGAAATTCACTGTCGAGCGAGTACGGAGGCACCTGGCGTTTCTCAATGCCCACGCCTGCGTTGTTGCGCGTTGCGCTGTCGAGCGTGGGCCACATCTCATCCGCCGCCCAGTCCCGAACCATGTTGGCATAGTGGGCAGGAGAGCCGCGCCACCACTCCACGGCTTCCGCACCGAAGCGGGCGGATTGCACGTCGGTAGCAGTCGTCAGAAAGATGTTCTCGCCAGCAGGCGATGTGGGCGTGAGGATTCCAACCGATCCGCGCAGCCCGGCCCGGGTTGCATATCGGTCTTGCTCAAAGCTCAAATGCCCATCCCTGAAGCTCCGGCTGTCGTGCCCCAGCACCTTGGCTGTCTTGTTCAGGTACAGCACCAGCTCGGACAGCATGCCCTCGTAGCCGCGCAATGGCGGGTGCACCTCACCGCGTCCAGCAGCCGCGCGGATGAGGTTGGTTTCTTCGCGGATCGACTTGTGGACGTCCAGCTCGGCGCGTGCCGCGCTGGTGGGTCGGTGGCAATACCACGTGGCGGTTTCGGCCTCACTGTAATTGCGCTGCCAGCGGGCACGGAACTGCGGCTTCACGCGGCCATCCACGCGCGCGCCGATCACGAACTCGCCGCGCGCCTCCCAGTCCATGTAGAAGAGCGGCGCCGCGCAGTAGTTGCGGTGCGTTGCGCTCACCTTGCCGCCAGCGGCGCGAAGCACGGCATCCGGGTACTGGTTGTCCTTGAACCGGTTGATGATGACCTGCCGCAGAGGGCCCAAGGGCGTGCCCAAACCATCCGACGTGTTCGGCATCCCATAGCCCAACGGCGCGGCGGGTGAGCGCGGGGTGATGACGAAGCCCTCCGGGAACCACACGAGACGCGAGATGGCGCCGATTGGCTCCTCCTGCGGCACCTCCTGCCGGTCCGCGCGCATGGTCACCCGCTCCACGGGGCCCGCAAGCTGTGCCGTGACCACTGAGCCGTCTCCCATCTCACGCCGCATGCCCAGCACAGGCACGCCCGACGCACCTGCGAGCAGCTTCGCCTGGAACATCAGGCGGCGCGCCTCGGCATCGAGCGACTGGGAATCGCCGTTGCCAGAGGTGGCGCGCCCTGGCGCCGTGAACGGAAGCCGGTCGGTCATGTCAGGCGGCCAGGGGCTGCAGCCGGATGCGGTAGCCGATTTCGACCTTGTCGCCGTCGAAATACACACGGTCCTTGGAGAACCGCGCGACCGACACCAGCGTCCCCGACGTGCTGCCCTTGATGGATTCGGACAGGAGAGCCGCGCCGCGCACCGTCAGCGAGGTGGCGGTGGCCACCGTGAAGACCGCCTTGTTTGCGACGGCGTCGATCACGCCATTTGCTGCAGCGCCGGGCACCCACAGTTGGCGCAGGCCCTCGGAGTAGCCTTCCGTGTTGCTGGTGATCTCGGTAGCCGCTGCCGAGAACGTGGCCGCCGTCACCGCGTCGGTCGGCGTGTACGCGCCGGAGAAAAGCGCGATGTAGAACTGCGGGTGGACCGTGCCGCCAGCCAGCGCGGCCGACAGCAAGTAGTTGAACCCCTGGGTGGGAATGCGGTTGCGCTCGACCTCGGCCGGCCCGCCGTTCACGGCAATGGTGTACTCGCCGCAGGCCTTGATGCCCAGGTCGTGGGCTAGCAACAGCCCGTCTTCCGTCTCATCGAAGCGCTGGCGGTCCAGCGCGCGTGCGATTGCGTGTGTTTTCAACATGGGTATCCCTCGTTGGTTGAGTCAAGAGCCACGCCGACGATCGGCGAAGGCGAGGAAGCCGTGAGCGTGACAACCTGACGGATGCCGCCGCGCAGCAGCAGAACGGACCGCCCGGCGATGTCGGGCGAGAGCCTGATGCGGCCAGGCTGCAGCGGTCGGGCGACCCCGCCCGGGGCCCCGGCGAAGTACCCTTCCTCACTCAGCCATACGGCTTGAGCGCCCTGCCCATCGCCGGCAAGCTGATCGGCTGGTACGAGAAGAGAGGAACAATGGACGGCCTTGGCCGACGAGGCGAGCGACTGCGTCCAGGCGGAAGGATCCGAACCGCCCAGCCACCACACCCCGCGGCTGTCTCCGACGTAGGCGCCGCCTTCCACCAGCTCAACAAAGCGGATGCGGCCAACGAAGCGGACGAAGCCCCGGCGCGGAGCGATGAGGTGCGGGCGAAGCGGTTCCGAGAACCATAGGGTGTCTCCGGAGGCCACGTAGATCCGCCCCGCGTAGGCCCGAACCAAGTGCCCGCTCGGGAAGGGCGCCAAGTCCAGGGTTTCGCAAAGGGCGCCGCCCGGATAGACGGTGAGCGCATAGTCAGCGGACAGGGCCTCGAACTCCTCGGCCAGGTAGAGCACGTCACCATCTGGAGGCGTCACATACGCCCTGTAGCGATACCCTGGGGCCACCGTCAGGCCGGTGAGCCTGAGCCCTGCCGAGGTATCGGCCTGGCCGACGATGCACGCCGCGGATTCCTCGCCATTGCCGTCAACCAGCGAGATGGCCACCGTGTAGCGGCCCGGCGTCAACGTTCCGGAATCCCGCGCCTGTACTTCCGGAAGCGCGTCGGGCAGTTGGACGCCGGCGGGCGTCGCCAAGTCTCGACCGGGATCCATGGCCAGCAGCCCTTTGGCGCACACGACATAGAGGCGCCCGTTGTACTCAGTGAAGGCCACGGGCCCCAGGCCGATCTGCGCGACCATGAGGCTGGCGTACGTACGGGTGTCCACCTGCAGGAGCGCGTCCCCGCGAACCACCAGAAGTTTCCCGCCGAAGGCATGTGCGTGGGTGAAGCCCGTGCCCACGGCCACCGGCGTGTAACCGTCGCGCCGTCGGAACTGTCCGCTGCGATCGATGTCCACGTTGATTGCTTCGCGGACGGTTCCCGCCGGCATCTCCACCTCGTCGGAGAGCAGGTCCATACCCAGCACCGGCAGTGGTATGCGCGCCATCAGGCCACCTCCCTCGCATTCCGCAGGTCGCGCCACCAAGCCGGACTCACGCCCTCCGAATGCCATGCGATCGCCCCATATGCGCCGCTTGAAGCCGTCACGGTGAGGAACAACTCGTTTCCAAGCGGAATGCCGCCGGCGGTTCCCCTGACCACCGTCACGCCCGGAGAAAACACGTTCGCCCGCACAGATCCTTCGGCGTTTGCTCCGGTGCCGGTCTGCGTGGAGTGCTCGATCTCCCCGCCATCGGCCGGCGTGAAGGTGATGGCGTACTGAACCAGCGTGCCGCCGGCTCCTCCCTCGACGCCGAAATACACGTAGTCGTCGCCGAAGAAGCTTTCGTTCTGCCCCGCGTTCGTCGCCAGGAACGGCGCCTGTGCGGGATGCCCTTGGGGCCCTACGGAGCCCCAGCCCATCTTCGTCGGCGGAACCGGTTGCGGCCCGCTCGCCCCCTCGGCGTACCAAGACCCGGAGCCATAGGCACCGTCAACGCCCGTGATCACATAGAAGAGCTTGTTGCCGGAGACCTGGGGCGCGATGACTTCGATTTCCACGACGCCGGCATTCAGCGGCCCACCGCCGAAGTCTGGCACATAGAAGCTCATCGGATCCGAGGATCCGGAGATGGTCGAAACAACAGGCTCGCTGCCGTCTTCCGGCGTGAACGTCAGCCGTACGGTGTATCCCTCCGGGTCGCCGTCGGCGACGACGAAGCCGAAGTACCCGACCACGTATCGACCCATGGAGCCGCTGCCAAAGTTGTCGGTGCTCGCCGGCGGCTCCATGCGGTTTGCGCCACCCAGCCAGCCCAGAAGAGGAGCGCTCATGCCCGGCCCTCCCTGTGCTCGATCTCTATCCAACGGCGTGCCATCACCTGGGCGGTGAGCATGCGCGGGTCGCGGCTCCAGCCATTCGCGCGCCTGTTCCAGATGTAGCCGACCCTGGGCACGTAGGCCGCGCCGGCCGCGCCCATGGCCCAGTACAGCATGTGCTCCGTCCAGTAGGTTCCCCGCGGCAGCCTGGCTGCAGCAGCCTTCGCGCTGATGGTGCGCATCAGCACCAGGTGGTGCAACCCCATGGGACCGCAACGGTGCCGATCACGGTCGTAGTCGTACCAGGAGCGCCGCACATCGGCGCGCCCGGGCTCGCGCAGAATCTCATCCGTGTACGCCAGGGGAACCGCCATCGCGTCCGCCCGAGTTGCGCACACCTGCAGCACGTCCAGATAGTCCGCGGGCAGTTCGTCATCGTCATCCAGGAAGAAGCACCAGGGGGTACGGACTGCGCCGAGCGCATCGAGCCTCGCAGCATGCAGATCCGCCGGGTTCCTGAGCGTCTGCACGCGACCAAGCACCTCCAGCCCCGGCAACTCAATGCACACCGGGGAAGCGGAGAGGACGATGGCGGTGATGAGGGAAGACATGTCAGCAGAGCACCGCATTCATGTGCGGGGGTTCTTGTCGCGTTGTGCGACGCAGATCGGAGTCCCACAGCGGGCCGAAATAGGCCGTGAAAGCACGCTCATCAGGTCGATGTGCATGGTTGCGGTATCGGTCATGGCAGGACCCCCCGGTTGAAGTGCTGCACGTCGGCGCGCGTGTCGCGGCGCAGGTCCGCGTCGGGCATCGGGCCGAAGTAGGCCGTGAAGGCGCGTTCGGCCAGCACGGCACGGTCAGGGTCGAAGCTCTCGCTGTCGGGCAAGCTGAACGCCCGGTGCAGGGCCCATTGGATCAGGTGCTCGTGGTGCGCCTCGTGGATCTCGGGCTTGGCGGTGTCGTTGTCCACGTCGAATGGCTTCAGCGGGAGGCGGTAGCACTCCAGCTCCAGCACCTCGCCGTTCTCCACCCGGCCCACCACGCGCAAAGTGGTGTCGTCCTGGATGACCCAGTCGCTCGCGTCGTCACGGTCGCGCCAGCCCGGCACCTCCGCATCCAGCCATTCCCGCGTCACGATGCTCATTGGCCGCGGCTTGCTGTCGCTCGCGCGCAGGACCTGCAGATGGATGATCTCGAAGACGGACGCGTGCAGGGGGTAAGTGTGCCTGCCTGCGGCCAGCTCAATGCGGGTCACCTCGGGCCGCGCGTCCTCCCGGATGAGCCGACGACGGATGCAGGCCTGAGCCTGCGCATCGTTGAGCCAGTCGACCACATCCTCGCTCTCGAACAGGTAGGGCTCCACCTTGTCCTTGGCGAGGGTGCGGAAACGGCGAATCAGGTCTTCCAGCTTCATGGCATCCCGTACTGGTCCACGAAGCCCTTCACCATGTCGCGCAGCTTGGCCTCGCCGGTGTTCGGGTGCAGCTTCTGGCCGAACTTGTCGGCCGCGAACGCGAGGAGCGCCTGCTTGTCCATGGATTCGATGGAGTCCAGCAGTGCGAAACGGGCATCGTCCTGCTCGCGCTGCTCGTCTTCCTTCTTTTTGGCCTCGGCCAGCTGCTGCTGGGTGTCGTCTGCCTGCTTGGCCAGGGCGCCCTGCTGGGTCGCGTCCTCGGCGGCCCCGGCATCCGCGCCCTTGAACACGTCGGTGTGCTGGAGGAAGCGGGCGGCCAGCGGAGCGGGCACGAGGCGCGTTTGCCCGCGCGCGAACGTGAGCCCGGAACGGTAGAGGCGGTCTTTGAATGGCTCGTCGTTGCCGATGTAGGTCACGGCAACGTCCTGGGTCTGGCTCATGTCAGGCTCCTGGGTGGTATGGGGAAAAGCCGGGACGCAGGGCCCCGGCCTTCGGTCTGCGCGGGCCAGTTACTTCGGACCGATCCGCTCGCCCGTCACGATGAAATCGGCGCGGCCGGCTTCCGCCACGGCGGCGCCCGTGATCGTGAGCACCAGGTAGGCCTCCTTGGCGAGCTTCACCGGGGCCTTGGCGCTGCCCGTGCGCAGGCGGGCCGCGGCACTGAGCGCCAAGTCGGCGCCGAAGTAGGCCGCGTCCTGGGGCACCACGGCATCGTCCACGCCATCGATGTAGAGGAAGCCGACGGAGCCGGTCACGCCCGCGCCGAGGTGGTCGGAAACGATGATCTGCAGGTCGTGCAGATCGAAGCCCTGGGGCAGGGTCTGCAGCGCCACGACATCGTTCACGGCCAGGGGCGCGGTGGAGTTGGCGTTGAGGACGGAGCCGTTCGCGAGGGTCTGCAGCGTGGCGCGCAGCACCGTGACGTTGCCGTACGGCGTGAAGCCACCGAACTGGTGGTCGCCGATGAATTTCTTGAGGATGGTTGCCATCTTGGCCTCCAAGGTGATGGGAATGGAGCCGGGGCCGGGCACCTCGCGGCGCCGGCCCCGCGGGTCATCAGAAGCGCGGCTTCGTGATCTTCACGGCGGTGTCGAGGACGGTCACGCCGTGGTCGGTGTATTCCTTGTGGTCGCCGTGATCCACCGCGAAGCGGATCTTGGACATCCCCAGGATGGCGCCGATCAGGATTTCCATCTTGTCGCCGTGATCGCCCTTCTCCTCGCTCCAGAAGAACGGGATGCCCGAGTGCTCCGATGCACCGAAGGCCTGGGCCAGCGCTTGGCCCCCCAGCAGCAGCGCACGCTCCACGGCGAATCCGGTACCGAACGCGGCAGGCACCACGCACGACGATTCCTGCTCGCTCGCATAGTCGGCGCAGTACTTGACCGTGTCGCCCGCGTAGAAGCGGATCGGCTTCGGGTTCTTCAGGATCAGGATGCCGTTCCACAGCCCGGCATCGCCGAGGAACAGCGGGTGGTCCTTGGCGAGACGGGCACGTGCGTGGGCGTTGGCCTGGAACGCGCGGAACGCGGGGTCCGTGGCGAACTGGCTGTACTGGCCCGGGCCGGCCAGCAGCACGCGGATGGGGCTGTCCGTCGCGGCCTGGTCGTTGTCGAACTCCACCGGGGGCGGCGGCAGCGCGATGGAGTCGCCCCACTGCCGCAGGGAGTCCACCACGTCCATGGAGAGGCCGTCCGTCGTGGCGATCACCATCTCGCCAGAATTCGCCCGCAGCTCGCCCACCGAACCGCTCCCCGCCACCAGGTGGCGGTTGCGCGTGGGAGCCTTCACCCGGTTCACCATGATGTCGGCGAACTTCGGATGCGTGTCCACGGGCACGGTCCATTCGATCTTGTGATCGTGGTAGCCCCGGGCGCCGGCCAGGTGCACCAGGATCGACTGGTCGATGTAGGCGTCCATCAGGCGCTGAGCTTTCGGGCGGCCGAAGCGACGCATGTCGAACGGGCTGCGGATCTGCGTCATGGTGTTGCCCATGTCGATCGGGAACCGCGCCTGGTTCACCCGCAGCTTGTCCTCGGAATAGGACATGCCGGTGCCGCGGCCCTCGGCATGCTCGCTGCCCATGATCGGGTACGCGCCGATGGGGTTGTCCAGGTGGAAGGTCACCTCGTCGCCCTTGTTCTTCGTGAGGTTGTCCGCACGAACGATAGGCATGGAGGTCTTCGACTGGTTGCCCTTGGTCGCCGCGATGGCCGCGTCGATCTTGGGCATGGAGCCAGTCAGGTGGCGCATCTGGGTGTTGCGCTGGGTGCAGGTGTGGAAAACGCCCACAGCCTGCTGGATCATCGCGCCCGGAGCGCCGGCCGGGGTGTTGGTCTTGGTGTTCACATGAACCTCCTTAGATCTGCTTGTTCAGCCAGGCCTCGATCTGCGCGGGCGACATGTTGGCCGTCGCCTGCAGCATCTCGAGGCCGCTCATGTCCGCCGTGGCATCCAAGGCCGACGCTCCCGCCGCGTGCCCGCCAGGGATGCTGGAAAGGCTGGACGGGGGATCGGCCTTGGCTTTCGCCAGGGCGGCTTGCGCTGCGGCCTTGGGGTCGGCCGCAGCTGGTTGAGACGAGGGTTTCGCGGTCGCCGCCTTGTATGCGTCGAACACCTCCACGATCTGGGCCGCGCTGCCGCCCGTTTTCGCGTCGAACAGTCCCCGGTACGCGTCGCGGACCACGCTGGGGTGCGAGTCCACCCACGCCTGGAACTCCGAGCTCTGCACGATGGAGTCCGCGTTGGGGTGCGCCTTGTAGATGGCGTCGAAGTGCGAGCTGGCCGCGTCCTGCTGGTGCTTGGCCTGCAGCGGCTCCACGGCTTTGGCCACATGCGCCTGCACCTGGGTCGCTACCTGCTGGGCCACCAGCTTTTCGATGCCGGCTTTCAGCGCCTCCTCGGAGAAGTCGCCGAACAGGTCCGCGTCCGCACCCGCTTCGATGGCCGCCGCTGCGGTGGCTGCCATGTTGTCGGTCTTGGTCGGGGCCTGTCCGGCGTCTGCCCGGGCCTGCGCCTGCGCCTGCAGATCGGCCAGTTGTTGCTGAGCGGCTTCTGCGGCGGCCTGCCATTGCTGAGCGCCCTTGCGGGCCTCCTCCAGCTTCGCGTAGGGGATGGTGTGTTTGCCATCCTTCGCCAGCACCACGGCCTTCGACGGGTCGATCTGCGACTCATCCACCTCCGTTGCGCTGACATCCACGGTCTTGCCGTCGTCGGCCTTGCCCTGGGCGGGCTGCTCCTGTTCGTTGTCGGTGTCGGCCTTGGCCGCGCCTTTGTCGTCCGTCGCAGTGGTGGTCGTGGGCGCGCCACCTGCATCCGGCACCGTTGCGGTGCTGGTATCGCCCGTGCCTTCCAAGGCCAGTGCCTGAAGGGCCTGCTCCGGCGTCAATGCGCTGTCGATGCCGCTGTAGAAACTCTCGTGTGATGTCGTCATGCCTGTCCCGCCACATGTCGCCGTGGCCGCAAGGGGCCAGCAATCCGGAGCGGCCATGGAGGCCGCGCCATCTGCTCGTGGATCCGGTGCGCTCGCACGCTCCGGGCATCGCTTCCCGCTCGCGCGTTCTGCTTGGGGATCAGTGTCGAAAGAGGCCGCGTTTTCGCTATGCCCTATACCGGGCGGGCTACGATGACGGCAGGAGGAGCATTGGTTATGCGTTATGCGCTCGTGAACGGAGAGAGAGCCGAGCCGCAGCCGAAACTACGCGGCGCCTGCCGCGCCTGCAGCGAGGAGGTCACGGCGAAGTGCGGGAAGCACGTTGTCTGGCACTGGTCGCATTTGGCGACCACCCACTGTGACCCATGGTGGGAGCCGGAAACACAGTGGCACCGCGACTGGAAGGACTGTTTCCCCAGGGACTGGCAGGAGGTGCCAGCCCGCGAACCGGGTACCGAAGAACTTCACATTGCGGACGTCAAAACACCGCATGGCCTTGTGGTCGAGTTTCAGCATTCCACGATCCACCCAGACGAGGTGCGAGCCAGGGAGCGCTTCTACGGCAACATGATCTGGGTTGTTGACGGGTGCCGGTTGCCGAGCGACGTGGTTGTCTTTCCCAGTTGCGTCAAGGACAGTGCTGAAGATGTGCACGATTTTCACTGGATCGGCAGAAGCAAACTATTCCAGCGCTGGCATACCGAAAAGCCCGTGTTCATGGACTTCGGAAGGAATGGGCTTTGGCAGGTGCACCGTTTCAATCTCTCGACCCGCAAAGGCAAGCTGATATGGACTCCGCGCTCAGAGTTTGTGGAGGCCGTAGCAGGCAACACCTTCGACTTTTCATTTGAAGGTGGGCCTGCTGCCAAGTAGCGCTGCCCGCGCTACCCGATGTTGTCGGCGGTGGTCGGCGTCTCGATGCCGCGCTCCCCTCTGCTCGCTTGCTGCGGTACGGGCGGGAATGCTGGGCTCGTGTTCTCCCGCACACCCGTGGCGTCTTCCATAGCAGCCGGCCCCTGGCCCTGGATGTACGGGCTCTTGATGTTCATCGCCGCGGTCTGCGCGGGCACGGGGAAGTTCGGATCGTCTCCGCCCGGGTTGGGTGCTTGGTAGCCCGCGCCCTGCATGATCTTGTCCGCGATCGGCGCGATCATGGGCATCTGCGCGACTTGCGCCCCGCCCTGCATGGCCGAGAAAGCCGCCTGCACGCCTGTCTGCACCGCCTGGGCCATGATCTGTTTGATCTGGGCCTCCGTCAGCCGCTCCTTCATGTCCAGCTCGCGTGCCTTGAGGTCGTTGCCGGCCTGCTTGAGAGCGTCGGCGACCGCCTGCTTGATGCGCTGCTCGACCTGCTCCGGCGTCTCCTGTGCGCCAGCCGCGCGCAATGACTCCACCAGTTCGCGCTTGAACGGCACGTCCATGAGGCTGGCCATGAAAGGCATGGCAGCGGCCTGGTACTGCGCCGGGAGCGACTTGATCGTCTCGGACATGGCTTGCAGCTGCTGGCCCCGGAAGCTGGCCGTGCTCGGGACATCCTCCAGCGAGACCTTGAGGCGGGTCCGCTGCAGATCGTTGGACAGGTAGGGTAGCCCCGTCTCCGGGTCCGTCTCGGGCTTGTTGATTGTGATGACCCGCTTCGCCCGCACCGCGTCGCCTTCGATCACGATGGTCTGCTCCTCGGTGCCCATATCCTGGACCAGCATGGACAGCAGCAGTTCGCCCACCTGGGTGCGACCGCGCTTGAAGTTGCCCATCATGTGTGCGAGGGACTGGTTGGCCTGCTCCACCTGGGTGGCCTCCTGCACGCCGCTGGTGGCCGTGCCGCGGCGGCCCGAGAACGCGCCGGCCGCGGCTGGGTTCACGCGCTCGATAGCCTGCCGCGCATTGTTCAGCATGTCCAGCTGTTGGGCGTTCATCTGGTAGTCGCGCTCCACCTCGAACCTTGCGCCCGGCTGCGCCATGGCGGCTGGGTCCAGCACCACGTCGGCGTCGAGGCGGCCGATGGTTCGCCGGAACTGGTCATCCGTCATCGCCACCGCACCCTTGGTGCGCACGGTGCGGAACGCCGACATGCCCCAGCGAAGCCGCGAGTTACCCGAGTTCAGCGTGTCCTGCTGGTAGAGCATGTTGCGGATGTACCCGAAGGGCACGTTCGTCTGGTCCTCCCGGAAGCCCCAGAAGGGGACGTAGGGGAAGAAGCGATGCGCATAGGGCGTGGGCCCATCGAACAGCACGTGCGGGCCGAGCCAGTATGAGCGGCGCACCTTTGCCACGGTCGCGCGGCGGAACTGCACCAGGTTGTTCGCGATGGCATGCTCGTGCGCGGGGTTGGCGCGATCGAACTCCACCACTCGGCCGTCCGGGCTCTTGAGCACGATCACGTCGGACCAGCGCCGGTACCACAGCTCCGATGCGCAGATCTCCTTGTTGAACGGGTTGTACCAGCGGTCTTCTGCGATGGTCCATTCGCGCGCCACGTCGGCCGCGCGGCTCAGGCCGGTGCTCTGCCCACCCTCGTCGTACCCATCGTATTCGTTCCACCACGCCGTGCCCGACTTGCCGAACCGGCGGATCAGCTCCTTGTGCTCGGGGAACACCCGCACCAGCCGCGACGGGTGCATCCAGCGCTGCCGGCGAAGCCAGCGCGCGCGCAGCAGCTGGTCGTCGCTCGGGTCGCTCATGTCCCAGTGGATCTCATTGCGGTTGATGGGCAGGCACTGGAAGGGGTAGCCGAACGGGTCGTCCGATTTGCTGACCTCTACCCAGCCCACGCCCACGCCGATCTGCGGATAGAAGGCCCGCGAGCATGCGTCATCGGCCCGCGCGTTCCGCTCCGCCTCGTTCAGCTTGAAGTTGATCGCGTCCGCCACATCCTGCCCGCCAGGCTGCCCGTTGGGCGTCACGCGCCAGTCCGTGCGCGTGGCCTCCTCGTAGCCCCGGATGCCCTCGAGCGCGGCGCCGATCAGGTTTTCCATCGACGGCGGGATGCCCAGGGCTTGCTGGGCCTGCAGCAGCTCGGTCTTGAGCTGATTGCCGTCCGCGTAGTCCATCTCCTTGTCGGCCTGCCGACGCCAAGCCTTGGGCTGGTTGTCGATCTCCTCGAGGATCTGGGTGTACTCGCTCAACGACAGCGGCACATCGCCATCGGGGGTGTCCACGGGGTCGATTTCGTTGGTGGTCATGGTGTCGTGCTCAGTAATAGGATGGGACCGGCGCCTCGACGTAGCCGCCCTGGTCGCTCATGAGTTCGAGCAGGCCCAGCTCCTTGGCCTGTGCCCATTGCCGGAAAGCGTCAGCGCCCTCGCTGCACCCGTTGCTCTTGTCGGGTGTGCTGTCCAGGTATCGGGCATCAGCCTGACTCCACTTCTTCTTATAGTGGGCCAGCCGCTCGACGCCCTTCTTCGTCCCCTCCAGGTCGAACCAAGCGGACTTGAAGTGCTTGCGCGTGGTCAGGATGCCAGTCATCAGCTCGGTGACCCGCGGCACGATGAAGAACTTGTGGCCGGGCAGCAGGCCCTGCAGCTGCTCCTTGACCGACTTGTTGTAGTCGCCCAGGCGCTTGTGGTCCGCGTCGTGTGGGAGGAAGTGACCGCCGTAGACGAAGCCCCGGCGCTGCAGCTCCGTGGCGTAGTGGCGCAGGTCCTCGTCGTGCTCTTCGTAGTACCCGATGAAGCGGTCCTGCATCCGCGAGCACTGCATGAACCAGATGGCAGTCCCATCGCTGCTGCCGATGTCCCAGAAGGTGAACACAGGCAGGTCCAGCATCGGCACGGTCGTGATTCCGCCGCGCTTGCGCACCAGCATCAGTTCCTTGGCGTAGTAGTTGCCCTTCGTGGACTGCTGGAAGGCCTCCTGCGGGGTGGACGGGTATTCCCGCCACATCTGGTCCTCGGCGCCTGCGAAGTCGTTGTTCAGCTTCTCGACGTACCAGGCGCGCTGCCCGGTGTCGATCGTGCAGCCCATCAGGCTCTCGATCTCGTCGAAATAGTCCTGCAGCTCCTGGCTGACCACCACGCCCGCCGGGTCCATGCGATAGGCAGGATCCTGCCACCACGCATAGAAGTGGAAGCGGTATTGCGAGGCCGTCAGCCGGCCCGCGCCGGTGACCAGCGCCATGGCGCGCTGGCACATCCGGTAGAACTCGCCATCCTGCCCTTCCGCGGTGCTCTCCACCACGATGATCCCGGACAGCGGGACAGCCTGGAAGGAGCCCGTGACCACTTCGACGGCCTTGTGCGGGAACTTGGCGCAGATCTTCCCGAACTCGCTGACGTGCAGACGGTGGATGGTGCCACCGCGAACGGAGGTGGCCACGCGCAGGCTGGAGTTGTTGTGGGCGAACAGCAGCTCCTTGGTGCTGGCCCGCGCGAGGGGGAAGCGCTGGCGGATCTCCTCGGGCAGGTGGTCGTAGGCGAACACCACCTTGTCGCGGAAGATGGCTTCGGCCGTCTCGCGATCCTGGGCGATCATGCCGCAGCGCTGGTTGCCGTTGAACAGCGCGTGATCCAGCCACATGAGCGCGATCAGCGTGGTGAAACCCAGCTGCCGCGCCTTGAGGATGAGGTTGCGGTTCCAGAGCCGCATGATGAACCGGCGCTGCGCGCGGTTCGGCTTGAACGGCATCACGAACGAGTCGTCGTCGTCGCTCTCACCCTTGACGATGATCTGGTACAGGCACCCCGAGAAAAGTCTCCACTCCGGGTCCATGAGGCACCGGGCCAGCTCGGCCTCGTCGGTGGGGACCATGGTGGGGTGGGCCGCGATGTGCGGACCGCGCTTGGGTCGGCGCCGGTTGTCCCAGCGGTGGCCCACCTGCGCGTCTACCTCCTGCCCGGGCTTGATGGCCACGGCGTCTTCATCCTCTTCCAGCGTGCCGGGCTCGGCCGGCGCCGCGGCGCGCTTAGACCGGGGCGCCGCCATCGTCATCCTCGCGGGGCTCGAACCCGTTCGTGCCGGATGGCGGGGGCGCCTCTGGGTCATCCGCCACGGGCTTGAACCCATTGCTGTTGCCGTTCGCGATCCGGGCCAGCAGCGCGGCCAGCGGGTCGGCCTTCTGCTGGTTGTCCTTCTCGTAGACGCCCAGGTGCCGCGCCAGCTTCTCGATGGCGTCCATCTTGGAGTGCATCTTGATCTCGATGCCGTCCTTGGTCTGCTTCGCGCCGGCATAGAGGGCCGCAGCTGCGCCGCTGATCTTGCGGGTGTCCTTCAGTACCACGCGCGGGGCACCATCGCCGCCGCAGTGCGGGCACTCGGGGTTGGGCTGCAGGAGAGGGTTGAACCCGATCCCGCCTGCTTCGTCGAACTCGGCAGGGTTCTTGCCCTTCTCCACCCAGTCCTCGCGGTCCCGGTTCATCTCGCCCACGGTGCGCTGGTACTTGTGCCCTTCGCCGTGGCAGCAGCGGCAGCAGCCGGTACGCACCTCCACCAGCTCGCGCGCATCGGCCAGAGCCACGCTGACGATCTCCTGCAACACGCGGTCCGCGGTGATCTCGGTGCGTGCCTGCTGGCGCTTCCTGGCTTCGGACACCGCCAGTTGGATGTCCGGTTTTGACAGGTTCTCCGCGCCCATCTGGCGAGCCGTGCCGGGGCTGTAGCCGGCTCGGATGGCGGCCTGGGTGGCGTTCAGGTCCACCAGGTACTCGTCGACGAACTTCTCTTGCTTGGGCGTGAGCCCGAGCTGGGCGCGCTCGGCCTGCAGCGGTGGGGCGTTCTTCGGAGGCTGGGCGTGCTTGCGAGCCTGCTTTTTGGCCGGAGCCTTCGCCGGCCGCGGCGTGGTTGCCTTCTTCGCGGCGGGCTTGGCCGATGCCGGCGCTGCAGGCGCGGCCTTGCCTGCGGCCCGTTGAGGGGCTGCAGGCTTGGGGGCTATGGTCTTGCGGGGTGCAGGCTTCTTCCCTGCCGGTTCTCTGGCCATGGTCAGGAAGTGTCCCGGGCCATGGCGGGGGAGTCGAACCCTATGCCGGGTTGCCGTGCGGCGCCCGGTCTTGGCACGGCGCGATCGGGGGTCAGATCGGCAGCAGGTGCTGCTGTAGCTCCGGCTTGCTCGCGAGCGCCGCCTTCAGTGCCCGTTCCAGCTTTTCCACGCGCGCAGCCAGCTCGGTGGCCAGGAAAAGATGCTGCCGGCCGTTCTCGATGACGCGGGCGTCTTCCGCGAAGCCCCCCAACGCGCGCGCCGCCGTGCGGGCCTCGGTGGGCGACAGGTCCAGCACCTGCTCGCCGATCTCCAGCTTCACCATGCCGTCGGGCAGGATGCCGCAGAAGATGGCGCGCGGCGGCGGGAACGTCTCGACCAGCTCGTAGTAGCCCCGGGTGAGGCGTTTCAGCTTGCCGTCGTCCACCAGCGCGCGCAGCCGGTCGTCCACGATGCCGAGCTTCAGGCCGGTCAGCGAGGCCACCGTGTCGCGCGAGGCCTGCTGGTCCAGCCCACGAAGATCGCGCACGGCATCGAACACCCGCTGGGTGCTGGTCAGGGGCTTGCCCTGGGGTGCTTCGGTCTTAGGCTTGTCCATTTCCATATTCGTCCCCCTTCCACGGTTTCAGCTTGACAGGCCACAGGCCCGCTTGTTCGATCTCTCGGCGCGTCTCGGCGGCCCACCGCTCGCCCAGCAGCCGATGCGCTTCCCTGCCGCCCTCCACCAGTTGGTACTGGTCGAACAGCTCGTGGCAGCCCACGCGGCCGGGCGCCACCGTGCAGAGCGGAAAGCCCCGGCGGTCGTCCACCTTGAGCCCCATCCCCTTCCCCTGGTTCTCGTGGGCATGCTGGCTGTGGCCGTGGCGGCCGCAGGCCTTGCAGGGCATCGCAGCGACGAGGCGCCGGTAGGGCTCGCTGCGCAGCAGCTCCTCCTTCGGAATGGTGGTGGGCACCGCCTGCGGGTCCACCAGCGCATGGACCACAGCCGGGGCGAACGCGGTCCGGCGCGCCTGGAGCGCCTCCATCTGGCGGGTGAACGCTGCGGATTCCATCGCCGCACGTGCGCGCGCGGCCAGGCGCTCGGCACGATCCGGCTCCGCCGCGGGTAGCCCCCGGGCGGCCGAGGCGAGCCGCGACCGCTTGAGCCCCACGGTGCCGCGGCTCATGGGCTTGGTGCGGGTCAGCATGCCGGTGCCTCCTCGCGCGGGGCGAACTCGATGCGGGCGCGCCAGCAGTCGGCCGGGCGCGCCCGTTTCAGCTTCACGACGCGGTAGCGGGTGGTGGCGCGCGGACCGTTCGCCAGGATCAGGTAGTCGCCCACCTTCACGCCCAGGCCATGGCCGACCACGGACGCCGTCTTTCCGTCCTCGCTCACCGTGATGAAGGTGATGTTGTGGCCCCAGGTTGGGGAGGTGTAGTCGTGCGTCGTGCTCATACCGCCCTCGCCTTCTTCTCTGGGGCTGCCTGGCGGAACGTCCATCCCACCATCGCAGCATCGCGCTCGTGCTGATTGCACCGGCCCTGCCAGCCGGTGTAGGCCTTGAAGTTCTCGGCGGCGCGCTTGGGGCCCTTGGCCGCCGGGCTGATGCCTTGAGCGGGGATGCCCAGCTCCGCGCAGATGGCGTCGATCAAGCGGCACCACGCATCAACCGTCCCCAGGTCGCGCGCCGTGGCCAGGGCGGCGCCCTTCGCGGCCTTGCTGTGCGCGTTCCAGGCGCGACTCTGCAGACGCGAGTCCTCGTAGATCACCCAGTCCGGCCGGGCAGCGCGGATGGTGCGCTCCAGCTCGAGCGGCGCGATCGTGTCCAGCGCCACGAGCTTCCCGCCCTCGAAAGTGGCGAGGCCGGTGTCCATGCCCGGGTCGATGCCCAATATCTTGCTCATGCCGTCCTCCGGGCGATCAGCGCGGTGAACATGCCGCCTTCCTCGCGCCATGACCGGTGCTTGCGCACGTCGGCGATCGTCGGCTTTGCCACGCCATACTCCCGAGCCAGTTCCCCATCTGTGGCGCCGGCATCGATGCGGGCGCGGATGGCACGGACCTTTTGCCAGTCCAGCTTTCCCGTGCGCTGCTTCGCGCGTGCGATCCGCGCCCGCTGCAGTTGAGTAACGGACTTCCCGATCGCCTTGTCTTCGCGGCGTCCGAGGTACATGTGCTGGTACTCGACGCATCGATCGTTCTCGCAATCCACGCGCACTGTCTGCTGGTAGCCCAGCGGGCCGCGCTTGATTTGCCAGATGGTCCGCCGCACCGACGTGGGCACGCCGTCCTTGCCGATGCAGGCCATGGGCCCGCGCCTGGGATCCAGATACCCCGGCCACTCCAGACAGCCATCGATCGTCCGGCGGCTGCGGTTGGTGAGGATTTCCAGCTTCAGCGCATCGGTGAAGTCCCAGTCCTTGATCACCAGGTGGGGGATGCCTTCGATGTAGACGCTCCGGATCAGGTCTTCTGCCTTCAACGCTTCCAGGACGGCGCGCAGGCGTTGGCGCACCTCGTGGTTTCGGGAACCGGCCAAATCGAGCGTTCGCGCCGGCCCCTCGGTGATCCGGGCCAGAACAGCCTCGCGTGTGAATTCGATCTTCATGACTGGGCCCTCTGGAATGCGTCCACGCGCTCCTGCGCGACGGCCTTGAGTGCCCGGGTGCGTCGGCGGTCCTGCCACGCGCGTACCTTCAGGAGGCGCTGGGCCCGGGGCATGCCGCGGGTCAGCAGCGCGCGCAGCGTCTGCAGCTTTGCCAGCGCCTCCGCCTTCGCCGGGCTGTCGGCCTGCACGTCGGGCGCTGGCAGTGCGAGCGCGGCGCGTGGCGCCGGCAGGGCCAGTTGCTCGCGCACGTCGTCCGGCAGGGCCTCCAGCCCCCCGGTGAGGCGGCCGGCGGCGATGGCTTCCTGCACGGCCCGGGTGCGACCCTCGGCGTCGTAGCCCAGGCTGACCTGCAGCTGCGGGCGCCTGCGCATGGCCCGGGCCTCGCCGGTGATGCGCGCATAGCCCTCGATGAAGGCCTGCCGCGCACCGAACTTGTCGCCCGCGGCGAGCAGCGGCGCGGCCAGCCCCCAGGCCTCCGCGATTTCGTTGTTCCATACCACGGTGGCGCGTTCGTCCTGGCTGCTCATGGCCAGGGCGTAGGCCTCGGCGGGCAGCAGGCGACCCAGGGCGTGGTCCGCATACTGCAGCACCGTGCCGGTGAGGATCGGCCCCCTGTGCTCGGCCCGGATGCGCGCCAGGGCCATTTGCAGCACCGGCTTGGGCAGGTGCGCCAGATCGTCCATCAGCAGGCTCAGCGCGGCGGGGCGAATGGCTTGGCCGGCCAGCTCCATGGTGGCGCCCAGCTCTTCGGCGAGCCAGTCGCGTGCGTCTTCGTCAAGCATTGCAGCCCTCCCCGCTCTGAGCTGCGCGACGGGCGGCCCGCTCACGCGACAGGCGTTTCGCCTCCTCGATGGCATCGAGGTTGCCCGCAGTGCGGTCTTCCTGCTGGGCCTGCACCCGCGTCATGCCCGTCCCCGTGCTGGCCTGGGTGTGCCACTTCTCCGCATCGGCCAGCAGGAGGCGCACGGGGTGCATCTGCTGCACCACGAACTGCTCGGCGACACGGCGGACGTAGTGCACCGCCACCCGCGGCGCCGCATCCACGCCCACCCGGTCGATGAACTTCGCCATCTGCCCGGCCACCGACGCGTTCCACACCGGCCATGCGGCGTACCGGACGAAGTAGGCGATCGCGTAGGCCATCCAGGCCTTGAAGGTCTTCGACTTCTCGAGGGGGTAGCTCAGCTCGCCCGGGATCTCGTAGATCGTGCCGTTGGGTGCCGTGAAGCGCCGTGGTGCCGTGGGCTCCGCCTGGGCGTCAGCCCCGGCCGGAGAAGTATCTGCCGTAGTCTCTGAGGTAGTCTCTGTAGTAGTCTTTCTTATCTTAGATTGCGGGGTTGCAGCAGTCCTGTTTGCGGGATTCCCGCAATCTGGCGTGCTGGATTCCGGCGGTCCAGATTGCGGGGGCTCTGCACTCTTGATTGCGGGATTCCCGCAATCTTGATTGCGGGCGGCTTCGGCGGTCAGCAGCTGGGCCTCCAGCTCCTGGAAGTTCACGCGGTAGAACAGCTTGGCGGGGATGCCGCGGCGCTCCTCCTCCATCGCGCCCAGGGCGATCAGGCGCTTGCGGGCCGTCTCTTGCTCGGCCCGCCTGAGCCCCGTCTCTTCCTCCCACTCCACCTGGGACTTGAAGAACCAGCCGTCCTCGTCTTCGCTGCGGCGCGCCCAGTACACGGCCTGGGACAGCATGAGAGCCCCGGTCACACCGATGCCCAGCCCCACGAAGGAGCGCTGGAACGCGATCGGCCGATCCAGATAGTTCGCCAGGTTCATGCCTGGGGCCCTCCTTGCGCCTTCCGCGCCTGATGCTTGCCCCAAAGCCCCGCGACCCACTCCACGCCCTTCGGCGTGAACTTCGTGGTGTTGAAGGCATGCTCGTTCGCGGTAGCCACTCCCGACCGCACGACGAAGCGCCCGGCCTCGATGTGGCTCTGGTAGGCGGTCCACTCCCCGCCCAGGCGGTACATGACCTTCTCCTCCTGCAGGAACGCCCGGAACTCGTGTTCGTTGGCCCGCAGGAGCTTGGCGACCTGGCGAAAGCCCATGGCGCCGTGGGCGGCCACGTATCGGTCCACGTACTCCACCTTCGGCGCGGCCTCCGCCAGCAGCGCTTGCTGCTGCTCGATCTGCTCCGCCTGTTCGGCCGCGAGGCGCAGGGCCTGGGCCATCGTGCGCGGCAGCGCGGGGGCGGCCTGGGCCTCCAGCTCCTGCCAACGATCGACCACGCGGGCCGTGAACTCGGGCGACAGCCGGGCGATCAGCACCAGCGAGTCGCGCTTGCTCAGCCGGCACTCCATGTAGGTCTGCCCGTTCTGCGGGTTGGTCCAGGGGGTCTCCTGAATTTCAGGGCACACCCCCGACTCCCGCAGCGAGCGGCAGACGGGCATCACGTTGTCGTGGCGCTTCCCGGTCAGCTCGGCGATCTCGCGGCTGCTCATCGTCAGGGGCAGCGCTCCCTGGGTTGCGAGGATCGCGCTCATTGCCCCGTGCCCTCCGATTCGGGGGCCCCGAACGGGCCTATGAGCTTCGCGAGCGCGTCGATACGCTTCGAGTCATGGCTGATCTTGTCCACCACCATTTGCCGGTACGTCTTGCCGTGCACCAGCGCGTAGATGCAGTCGCGGAGAACCCCGGCCGTGTCCAGACCGCGCGCAGCACAGTGCTGCAACCACAGCTCGTGGGTCACTTCATCGATCTTGGTCTTGGCGTCGCAGGTCAGCTTGCCGAGCGGGCCTGCGACACCTCGGGCGAACATGGGGTCGTCGTGGTCTTCTGGGGTCGTGCTCATGCGTCCGCCGGTGTGGTTCGTAGGGATGAGCTCTGGGAAGGGGTGCCCTCCCCGGCCGCTCCGGAGTTCGGAAGATCAGCAACCTGGGGTTCCCAGGAGCGGCAGTGCTCAACCAGGGTCGCCAGGTGATGGCGCTCAGCGTTCAGGTCGGGGGATTCATCCAGAGTGCGCGCCACCGAGGCGAGCATCTGAAAAACACGTTCTTTCGGAGAGCGGTCATTCATGTCAGTACGTCCTGAAATCAAACCAGGTGAGCGTGGATCGGCCTGCCCACATCGATCTGGAGGAGGTGGTAGAGCTGCGCGCGCGGGCAGAGCAACTGGTCGCGATTGCGAGGAATACGCTGCGCTCTGCCAGCGGGCTCGCCCGATCTCGGCGTCCACAGGATTGAGGGGCGCGACCTGGGCAGACTGCAAGCGAGCAACGTCTGATCGCGCCTTGGCGCGCAGGTCTTCGAGCGAAGGAATGGCGGGGGTCCGGTCAGCCATGGTTCACCTCCTTCTGCGGGGCGGCCAGAAGGACGAGCACGGGCCCAACGACAATCGAAGCAGCGATGACCCTGAACAGCAAGCCGTCCCCAACGATGAAGCCGACCATTGCCAGAGCCAACAGATGGATCGCCAAAAAGGCGCTGTTGCAGGCGCGCCAGAAGCGCTTTCTCCGAGCTGCGGCGATCCTGCATTGGGGCAGGTTCGTGGGTGTAGGCATTTCCGTGTGGGTTCTGCAATCGGTCATGCGCACCGCCCCCGCACAGACTTGGCTGCGCACCGCGTATGCGCTGATCGCGCTGGCGTACCTGTGGATGGATCTGCACTACACGTCACAGCGGCTGCGAAGGAAGACATGGCGACGCTGAATCGCTCAGCCATGGCCAACCTCCCCTGCTGGGGCCTGGGCGCCCTGGTCTGCCAGCTCGGGCCAGATCAGGTGCCAGTCGTCAGGGAAAAGCTCTTTGCGTGTGGCCACGCCACGGGCTTCAGCGACGGGCGCGAGCCTGATCAGCTTGGCATCGGGGATGCGCCCGGCCTCTTTCCACCCTGAAACGGATGGTGGTTTGACATCCGTCAGCTTCGCGACCTCATAGGTGCCGCCGAGAGCGTTGATCAGTTGAAGTGCGTCCATGCCGACATATTAGGCATGCCTTACATTCGTGTCAATAGGCATGCCTTACCATAAAACCGTAGGCTTGCCTAATGCAAAGTACTCTTGCGGATCGCGTGAAATTGGCCTTGGCTGGCCCCCCGAAGAGGACTCAGAAGGACCTAGCAAAGGCGTGTGGACTCAGACCCCCGTCGGTAAACGGGTGGGTGACAGGAGAGACCAAGACGATTGAAGGGGCCAATCTGGTTTCAGCAGCGGCCTTCTTGGGTGTGAGTCCGATGTGGCTTGCGAAGGGTATCGGGCCCATGCGCCCTGATACCGCCCCGCCCGAAGACGATGATGACTTCCAAGACGTCATGCGGGTGGACGTTCGACTCGCCGGCGGAGACGGTGCGCTCGCCGGACTTGAGGAGGCTATTGGCAACCTCAAGTTCGCGGGTAGTTTCCTGCGCGCCTGCAAGGTGTCGCCCAGCAAGGCTCGAGTCGTGGATGTCCGTGGTCACAGCATGCACCCAACCATTCCCGATGGAGCTGTGGTCCTGATCGATGTGGGTTCAAGGGAGCCGGAACACAATGGCATCTTCGCCCTGGCCAGGCCCGTCGAAGGACTTATCGTAAAAAGGTTGAAGAAGACCGATGACGGCTGGGTCGCGTTCTCCGACAACCCTGTAAACAAGCCCATCCCCATCAATGATGGAGAGCCGATGAAGATTATCGGGAAGGCAGTTTGGATGGGGGTTACGTTGTAAAAAGCAGGCGCTTTGTTCTGCACGGAGGGTGTCATGAGAAAGCTATGGTGCTGCACAGGTATTGCTGCGTTGGCGTTGCTGGGGGAAAATGCGCATGCATTCAATCTATCCTGCGCTGTCGGGGCGAAATGCATTAATTCACAGGGCACTTCCATTCCGTCCAAGCAAGTGCTGGAAATGATGGAACGCTGCAGCGAATTCACTGCAGGCGGCGTGGGTCGGCAAGTGCTCAAGCTGTCGATTCACGAAATCATTCAGAGATCTGGCAAGAACCCAGGGCACCCTTTGTACTCCGCGTACTACGCTTTCAACGAGCTCTACGACAGTCCGCTTCGCTTTGACAGAAAAGCCGATGTGGGCCAGACGAGTTACGAACAAATCGCTCGGTCCTGCCAACAACTTGAGCGCGACTTTGATCGATGGGCCCAGTGATCTCTACTTCACATCAGCAAAGAAGAACCCGGCCTGTACCGCGCACGTCTGGTGGACTGGGACACCGGCGAGGTAGAGTTCGACGGCCCGAGCATTTCTCACCTCATCCGCTCCACGGCCGCAGGCGCGCCGGCGGCGTCCGCCATCCATGTCTGGTACGAGCATGTCAGCATCGGCACCACATCTGTCCAGGCCATGCGCCATGATGCCGAGACACTGGCCCAACGGCTGATGGTGCTGCACGGGCAGTACCGGTAGCTCACGCACACCCCTCGGCCCATTCCGCCCCGCGAGTTGCCCTCGCCTCGGGCGCCGGAATAGAGGCCCTGCTCCGGCTGCCCCACCGATAGCCACAACCACAGCCATCGCTGCAGCTCCGGAGAAGTTGCACTTCTCGGGCCATTTCCTCAAATAAATTAGGCATGCCTATTGACAGGCAAGTAAGGCATGCCTAATATTCACCCATGCCGCAGCGAAGAGCAACGCGGCATGGGGCCCGATCCATCGAGAGCAGCCCGACACGTTCACCCGCGGGCGGCAGCGGAATAGAAAAGGTCGCCAGTGCGAAGGCTAGTAGCGCTCTGCCCCCGGATGGGACACGGCAACGCGAACGAGATATGGCGAAGGAAGGAAACGACCGGCTGCCGATGCACTGCGAAATCCATCCGCTGGGTTCAATACGGCGGTGCGGCATCACGGGAGGCCAAGAGCAAGAACGACCGGCGCGCGAGCGCTGACCACCTCGGGAAAGTAGCGAGGACCATCATCGAAGCGTGCGGCCCAGTGCCCCGTATGGGTGACACGCACCTGCACGCGTGGCGCTTCGATGATGGTGAATGCGAAGCCCTCCGCTGCGCCGAAAGCGTGCGCAGCTCGGTGGAGCATGTGTGGCGCCCGACGGCCCGCTTGCAACGCACTGCATGACCAGCCCGGCAAAGTAGCGGGCCCCATCACCCAGCGCTCTCACGTCGAGGGCGTTTCTGTTTTTCAAGGAGCACGCCATGACTCGCGCACGCACCACGGCCTTCATCTTCCGGGATGCCGACTACTTCGCCGCACACCTCAACGACGGCGGCGTCCGCATCGGGATCGTTGGCGGCGTCTGCTACGACATCCCAGTCGGCCATGCTCACCATGCCCGTGCCGCAGAAGCGAACACCCGCGCCGCCGTCGAGGATCTGCACGACGAGTTGACCAGCGCCACGGCGTGATCCCACCGCGCAGCGCCTGCCCACAGCGGACGCTGCCCAGTGCGCTCCCGCACCCAGTTTTCGCCGCGCGCGCCGTTTCGCTCCTCCCTCCCTCTCTGGTTGGCGCGCACCACGCGGCCTTTCTTTTCGGTGATCCCGCTCAGGGCCGCCTTTCCACCGCGCCGGGGGAGTTCTCCTCCCCTCTCTCTCTTCCCCCGGCACGCCCCCTGGGGCAGCGGTCTTTCTACAACCCGGCCCCGCCCGGGGCCCCAGCCCCACGGAGTCTCGCATGCCTGACGATTTCGTGCTGCCCTACCGCGACCCTGCCGGGAAGCGTTTCGTGCTCATCGGTCCCAGCTGCTACGGCCCCGTGCCCACCTTCCTGCGGTCGGTGGCCGATGTGCGCTGGCTGCTGCAGCAGTACCGGGCAGACGGGTGCCACGCTGGCGTCACCGCCTGGCAGCGCCCGACGGCCGCGGCACCGTGGCAGCTGATGCCCGCCGCGGCCTGACGCCGCCCACCACCTTCCCAGCCGGGCCGGGGGCTCTCCTCCCTCCCTCTCTCTTCCCCCTGCAGCCCTTCGATGGGCAACCGGCTTTTTCTCTTCCCATGCCCGCCTTCAGTGGGCTTTTTTTCGCCTTGAACATGACCGATCCCTACCTGGACTTCCTGCGCAAGAAGATCAAGCTCGCCAGCTTCGCCGGCTTCGACGTGGCACCAGAAGAGGTGAACCCGAAGCTGAAGCCCCACACCCGCGACATCGTGCGCTGGGCGGCCAAGGGCGGGTGTCGGGCGATCTTCGCGAGCTTCGGCCTGCACAAGACCGTGACGGCGCTGGAACTGATGCGCCTGGTGGGCACGCGCCGGCCCGGCATTCGCGGCATCGTCGCGCCGCTGGGCGTGCGCCATGAGTTCATCGGCCAGGCCGCGGAGCATTTCAAGGGCGCCCACGCCATCGACGTGCGCTTCGTCCGCCGGGACAGCGAGATCGACGACGAGCGCACCATCTACCTCACCAACTACGAAGCCATCCGCGAGGGCAACATCAGCCCCGCGCGGTGGATCGCATCCAACCTGGACGAGGCCGACGTGCTGCGCAGCTACGGCAGCAAGACCTACCAGGAGTTCTTGCCCGCCTTCGCGCCGGTGGAGTTCAAGTTCGTGCAGACGGCCACACCCAGCCCGAACCGGTACAAGGAGCTGATCCACTATGCCGGCTACCTGGGGGTGATGGACACGGGCCAGGCCCTGACCCGGTTCTTCCAGCGCGACAGCGAGCAGGCCGGCAACCTCACCCTGTACCCTCACAAGGAAAAAGAATTCTGGCTGTGGGTGGCGTCCTGGGCAGTCTTCATCCAGCGCCCGAGCGATCTAGGCCACTCCGATGAAGGTTACGCGCTGCCGGCGCTGGATGTGCGGTATCACGAGGTGCCGAGCAACTACGAGACGGCCGGCGCCGAGAAGAGCGGCCAGGGCCTGCTGATCCCAGACGTGGCCCTGGGCCTGTCGGCCGCCGCGACCGAGAAGCGGGCCAGCATGCCCGCGCGGATCGACAAGGTGCGCGAGATCGTGGATGCGGATCCTCGGGACAGCTTCGTTATCTGGCACGACCTCGAAGACGAGCGCCACGCCCTGCAGGATGCGATCCCGGAGGCCGTGAGCGTGTGGGGCACGCAGGATCTGGATGAGCGAGAGGACCGCATCGTGGGCTTCGGCGATGGCGCCTTCCGGCTGTTGTCCACCAAGCCGGTCATCGCCGGCGCGGGCTGCAATTTCCAGCGGCACTGCCACCGCGAGGTGTTCGCTGGAATCGGCTTCAAGTTCCGCGATTTCATTCAGGCCATCCACCGCGTGCACCGCTTCGGGCAGACCAAGCCGGTGCGAATCGACATCATCCACACCGAGGCCGAACGGGAGGTGTTGCGCAAGATGCAGGAGAAGTGGCGGCAGCACGACGAAGTGCAGGCCCAGATGAGTAACCTAATCCGCACCTACGGCTTGGACCAGCTGGCCATGCACGAGACGCTGGCCAGGACGATCGGTGTGGAGCGGCGGGTGGTCAAGAGCGACCTCTTCGAAGTGGCCCACAACGACTGCGTGCTGGAGGCTCGCGAGCAGCCGGAGAACTCGGTGGACCTGATCGTGACCAGCATCCCGTTCGCCAACCACTACGAGTACAGCCCCAGCTATAACGACTTCGGGCACACGGAGGGCAATGCGCACTTCTGGGAGCAGATGGACTTCTTGACGCCGGAGCTGTACCGGATCCTGAAGCCCGGGCGGATCGCGGCGATCCATGTGAAAGACCGGGTGCTGTTCGGGAACGTGACCGGTCTGGGACGGCCCAGCATGGACTACTTCCACGAGGAGGCGTCCATGCACCTGCGCAAGCACGGCTTCCACAAGCTGGCCATCGTGACCATCACCACCGATGTGGTACGTGAGAACAACCAGACCTACCGCCTCAGCTACTCGGAGATGTGCAAGGACAGCACGAAGATGGGCACGGGCTGCAGCGAGTACCTGCTGGTGTTCTTCAAGCCTCAGACCGACCTTTCACGCGGGTATGCCGATGTGCCGGTGGCCCGGGCCAAGGCGGACTACAGCCTCGGCCGCTGGCAGATCGACGCGCATGCCTACTGGCGCTCGAGCGGAGACCGGCTGCTGGCTGCCGAGGAGATGGCGGCGATGGGCCCGGGCAAGCTGGCCAAGTTCTTCACGGACGACAGCCTGCGGCGTATTTACGACTACCGGCGCCACGTTGCCATCGGCGAGCAGCTGGAGGAGCGCGGCGCCCTGCCCCGCGAATTCGCCTGCCTGCAGCCCGGGAGCCCCGACCCGAACGTGTGGACCGACATCGCGCGCATGCGAACCCTGAACGGGGAACAAGCCAACCGGTCCGTCGAGAAGCACATCTGCCCGCTGCAGTTCGACATCGTGGACCGCGCGATCGAACGCTGGAGCATGCGTGGCGAGAAGGTATATGACCCGTTCCACGGGCTCGGCACGGTCGGCGTGCGCGCCATCAAGCTCGGCCGGCGCGCCGGCGGGAGTGAACTGAACCCGGGCTACTTCGCCGACCAGGTGCACTACCTGCAGGCGGCCGAGCGTGAGGCCAGCATGCCGTCGCTCTTTGACACCCTGGAGGCCTGACCCGCCTCGCCCCTCCGAGCCCGCCCCGTGCGGGCTCTTTTCGTTTCTGGAGAACCCCCATGGACATCCATCACCCCGCCATGCGCGACACCACGCAAGCCCCCGCCCCGGAGACCCCCAGCACATTCCTCGGCACCGCCGCGTTGGCGGTGCTGGCCTTCGGGCTGCTGATCTGGGCCCAGCACGACGACAGCCAAGCAGACACCCGCCACCGGGCAGCCGCCGAGCAGGCCCACGTCGAAGCCGCCGAGGCGCGCCGCGCCGCCGCAGCAGCCCGCGCGTGCGAGCCCGGCACCACGCCCGCCTGGATCGACGCCACCACCGTGCAGTGCCTGCGCGCCCGCTGATCGCCCCCCTTCCCTCAACCGGCCCGCCGCGCGCGGGCCATCACCCAGGAGAGCACCGTGCCCAAGCTCATCAACCCCACCCTGCAGGCCAAGCGCCAGTCGGTGGTCGATTTCCTCGCCAACGCCGTTCCGTCGGTGGCGGAGGAGGCGACCGACGGCCTCAACGACCTCGTGCACGCCACCACCGAAACCGGCAAGGCCGGCGAAATGACCATCAAGATCAAGATGCGCCCCATCGGCGGCAAGGCCGGCCAGATGGAGATCGAGGCCGAGGTCAAGACCAAGCTGCCGCAGCCGACGCGCGGCAAGACCATCCTCTTCGCGACCGCGGACAACAACCTGCAGCGCACCGATCCGCGCCAGCAGACCCTGGACGGCGTCCGCGACGTGAACCAGGAATCCGTCGCCCAGCAGGGTGGGGTGCGCAGCGTAGCGCCCGAGGCGAAGCAGCCCCTGCGCGCAGTCACCCACTGATCCCGTCTCCCCCACCCGTCCATTTCAAGGAGAACCCATGGACATGAATGAAACCAAGACCGAAACCGCGGCGCAGGAAGTCATCGCAGCCAGCCACCAGCACGTGCGCGACGTGTACGGCACACCGCTGGTGATCCTGCCCGAAGGCTTCAAAGTCGGCCTGATACCCGAGCTCCTGCCGGCCCCAACCCGGAAAAAGGGCACCACGCTCCTGAACGATGCCGAATCCTTCGTGGCGGTCGTGAACGACCAGAAGGGCGCGGACACCCGCCTGTTCAGCACCATCGACCCACCCACGTTCACCGCGGTGTTCAACCACCATGCGGCCGACGCAGGCTGGGGCGATCACCGCGCGCGGTACAACGCCCCGCTGGCCTCCGAGTGGGCGGCCTGGACCGGCATGGACGGCAAGAAGCAGAACCAGGTGGACCTCGCCCAGTTCATCGAGAACAACCTGGTGGACGTGGCATTCCTGGAGCCCAAGGATGGGCACCCCGGCAGCCCGGACGGTTCCACGCTGCTGGAGGTGTGCCGCACGCTCGAGGCCAAGAAGAAGGTGGACTTCAAGTCCGCGATCCGCCTGGCAGATGGCAGCACGCAATTCACGTACGACGAGGACGTGCAGGGCAGCGCGCGCCAGGGCCAGCTTCAGGTGCCCGAGCAGTTCAGCCTCGCCATCCCCGTGTTCGAGAACGGCGCCAAGTGGCGCGTGGACGTGCGGCTGCGCTACCGCATTCAGGACGGCGGCAACCTGGTGATGTGGCTGGAGCTGATCCGCCCGCAGAAGGTGATCGAGGGCGCGGTGCTGGAGCTGCGCGAGCAGATCGCCAAGGACACCGGCCTGCAGATCCTGAACGGCACGCCCAGCTCCTGAGAGAGCGGCCGCCACCAGCGGCCCATGACGGGCTGGATTTATCCGCCCGTCACCTCTCGGACTACATGCTGCCCGTAATGCACGGCGGCGATCCGCGCGAGGTCATCTGTCGGATAACTCTGATCCTTGAGCGGGCGCCGATCTACGACCGTCTCGATCCGATGGCCCCCTGCTGGGTGCCGGTCAATGCGGTAGTAGGCGGCCCAGCTGCCATCGGGCAGTTGCACTGCGTCGCCGTAGACCAGGAAATCCCCCTCTTGCCAAGGATTCAGGGTCGGCAGGTGCTCAACGTTTTCCATGGCACCTCCTTCATCCGCGATGGCTGCTGCCGGCGTCAATTTGACGGGCCGCCGCTTCAAATGCCGCGTCCCTTGCCGCACGCGCGGTCGGGTAACCCGAGCTGGGGAGAGGGACCTTCACATCTTTGCCGTTTTCCCCCACTACGTACGCGTGAGCGATGAAGTCATCCGAGAGGACGTTCCACCCGAGATGCACTCGGATCCGGCTTCCTTTGTAAGGCGACTCCCATCTTTGGGGCGATTCTTCGGTGCCAATCTGGACTGGTCGGATCCGGTCGTCAGAACTTACGATTTTCATCTCCACCTCCTTGGTTGAGCATCGAGTATGACCGAATACACCACCGGCGGGCGAGCGCCTCATACTTTTGGGCGAGGGCCGCGAGCCCGCCTGATCGCCCCACCCCACCAGCCCGCCATGCGCGGGCTTTTTTCATTCTCCCGAGGACACCATGCCCGCACCGAAGAAGGAAACGTGACATGAACCTCCGCCAGCTGAAGAACCAGGACAGGCGCGCCGCCGCGCTGATGATCGGCGCGGGCGATTTCTCCCCTGACGCCTTTGGCCCCGGCCGCGATGGCCGCTGGCATGTCGAATGGCGGTGCAGCTACGAATACGACGAGTGGGACAGTTGCCCAGCCTGGGAAAAGTGGATGGGCATGCGAGCGTGGGAGCACCCCAGCGCCTGCGCGTGGTACGGATTCGATGACCGCACGGGCGAGCCGATCCCAGAGGACCAGCGCCCGCGCGGCATGCGACCCCACGAGGCCCGCGAGTTCTACGCGCTGCGCGCCCCCGCCGGCTTCCGCTGGCGCGGCCGCCGCGTGGTGCCCGTGGACAAGCACGGCGCCATGGTGCGACGCGCAAGGCGCTGAATCCCCGCCGCCGCGGCGGACACCAGGATGATGAGGTGGAGGGGGTCGATCGCTATGAAGAGCTGCATACCGGTTCCTTTCAGAGCCCGCCGCCAGGTGAACAGCACCCAGTCCGGCGCGACTTGTTCCCACTGTTCCACCAAATCTGAAAAACAGGCTGCGGCACGATTTCAGACTTGACAACCCACTGATACCACCTGGCCCGCCGCGAGCGGGCTTTTCCTTTTCGGAGCCCGCATGAAGCGTGACGCCTTCACCCTCCCGCTCGCATTCCCCGGCGAGCTGATCATCGACAACTTCGCCGGTGGTGGCGGTACGTCCACCGGGCTGGAGGCCGCATTCGGCCGGCCCGTGGACATCGCCATCAACCACGACCCCGAGGCGCTGGCCATGCACGCCATCAACCACCCGCACACCCAGCACCTGTGCGAGAGCGTGTGGGATGTGGACCCAATCGCCGTGACCGGCAACCAGCCAGTGGGACTGGTGTGGCTGTCGCCTGACTGCAAACACTTCTCGAAGGCCAAGGGCGGCACGCCCGTGGCGAAGCACATCCGCGGCCTGGCCTGGGTGGGCATGCGTTGGGTGGCGCTCTGCAAGCCCCGCGTGCTGATGTTGGAGAACGTCGAGGAATTCCAGACCTGGGGCCCGCTGCTGGTCGGGGCCGACGGGACCGCGCGGCCGGACCCCGCGCGCAAGGGCAAAACGTTCCAGAGCTTCGTGCGGCAGCTGCGCGCGCACGGGTACGCAGTGGACTGGCGCGAGCTGCGCGCCTGCGACAACGGCGCGCCGACGATCCGCAAGCGCCTGTTCTTGATCGCGCGCCGCGACGGCCTGCCGATCCAGTGGCCCGAGCAGACGCACGCCGCGCCCACCGATCGCCGCGTGCTCGCCGGAAAGCTGGCGCCCTATCGCACGGCGGCCGACTGCATCGACTTCAGCCTGGAGGCGGCCAGCATCTTCGACCGCCAGCGGCCGCTGGCCACCAACACCCTGCGCCGCGTCGCGAAGGGCCTGTTCCGGCACGTCCTGACCAGCGCGTCGCCCTTCATCGTGGGCGTGGGCGGCCGCATGGGCCAGAGCCCCGCGCGCAGCGTGCACTCGCCCCCCCCCGCGCAGACCATCACGGCCAAGGCGGACAGCTGCATCGCGCAGCCGGTGCTGACGCCCTACATGGTCAACACCCGCAACGGCGAGCGCGCGGGCCAGCAGCCGCGCGTGCGTGGCGCCCAGGAGCCGTATTGGACGGTGACGGGCTTGGGATCGCAGGGCGCGCTCGCGGCGCCGGTCATGACGCCGTTCCTCACCGAGCACGCCAACAGCAGCAACCAGCGGACCATGGCGGCCGACGAGCCCCTGCGCACGATCTGCGCCCAGGTGAAAGGCGGGCACTTCTCGGCTGTCGCGCCGGTGATCGCCCCGCTGCGCGGCACCAGCGAGCAGCACCTGCAGGGCGACGACGCCCGGGAACCGCTGTCCACCGTATCCGCAGGCGGCACGCACCACGCCCTGGCCGGCGCCGTGCTGGCAGCCGCGATCGTCACCAACACCACCGGGCACCCCGGCGCGACGGCGGACACGCCGCTGGCCACCATCACCACGGGCGGCCACCACGCCATGGCGGCGGCCGCGCTCATCCCCGTGGCGCATGGAGAGCGCCGGGCCGGCGAGACGCGCACCGCGGACCTGGACGACCCAATCGGAACGCTGCATGCCGGCGGCGGGGCGTTCGCGCTGTCCGCCGTGCACCTCACGCACCTGACCCACCACGGGGATCGGCCGGGCCGGCAACCCGACCAGCCCCTGCCCACCATCACGGGTGCGCACCGCGGCGAGCAGGCCATGGTGGCCGCGATGCTGGAGCAGGCCAACGGCGGCTTCTACGACGGCGACGGCCGGCCCGTCGAAGCCCCGGCCAGCACCATCACCAGCAGCGGGGCACAGCAGCGACTGGTGACGGCCTACCTGGTGAAGTACTACAGCGAGGGTGGCCAGGACAGCGCCTGCGGCGCGCCGATGCACACCGTGCCGACCAAGGCACGCATGGGCCTCGTGCAGACCGTTCAGGTGCCGGCCGACTGCCTGGCGCCGGAGCACCAGGCCCGCGCGCGGCAGTGCGCCGAGCTGCTGCACACGCACCTGCCCGAGCAGTTTCCCGACCCGGCCGGCCTGGTGCTGATGCAACACGCTGGCCAGTGGTGGGTGCTGGTGGACATCACGCTGCGCATGCTCAAGCCGGTGGAGCTGTTCCGCGCCCAAGGCTTCCCGGCGGACTACGTGATCCACGAGATCCCGGACCCCGCCCTGCTCTTCGCAGGCGGCAAGCAGGCAGCCCACCCGCTGGAGGTGCCGCGCATCCCGCTCACCGCCACGGCGCAGGTCCGTATGTGCGGCAACAGCGTCAGCCCGCCGCAGGCCGAGGCCCTGGTCCGGGCCAACTTCGGCCACGAGACGGCATGGATGGCCGTCGCCGCATGACCCCCGCCCGCACCAGCGGGCATGTTTTTTGGAAGCCCCATGTCCCGAGCCCCCACCCTTCCCCTCTACACGCCGCCGGATGGCACCTACCTTGGCACCGAGCTGCAGCGATCCCCCGGCATCCCCGCCGACCGCTACCAGGCCTTCGAGCTTCCGAGCCGAATGGGCGACCGCCTGCACTACCCCGACGGCCGGGTGGAGCCCTTCCCGGAGCCCCTGGCATGAGCACGCCGAGCGAAACCATCGCAGAGCGCCGCGCCCGGCTTTCCACCCCCGACGCGCTGCGCGCCGCCGCCCGCGCGCGGGATCTGTGGTGGCAGCAGCGCCAGACCCACCTGCGGTGCGCCAGCTGCGGCGCCCCCATCACCCACCGGCCCGCCGAGGGCCAAGGCCTGCCCTGCGGGCACTGATCCACAACACAGGAGGAAACCGTGGCTGCAACTGCATACCCTTTGACCTGGCCCGAGGGCTGGAAACGCACACCGGACGCATCGCGCACGCCCGGCGCATTCGGCTCTCAGAAGAAAAACCGCTACGGGACGGCCCGCAAGGAAAACGTCACCATCGCCGAAGCCACGGGCCGGCTGCTGGCAGAACTGGAGCGCATGGGCGCCGCGCAGCGATCCATCGTGCTGTCCACCAACCTGGTGCTGCGGCAGGACGGGCTGCCGCGCTCCGGCCAGGCCGCGCCGCGCGACCCCGGCGCCGCGGTCTACTGGGACGACCCCTACAACCGCCAGCCCCGGTGCATGGCCATCGACCGGTACACGCGGGTCGAACAGAACATCGCGGCCCTGGCGGCCACCGTCGAAGCCATGCGAGCCATCGAGCGGCACGGCGGCGCCGTGGTGCTCGAACGGGCTTTCACCGGCTTCTCGGCCCTGCCCGCGCCCATCGTCGCCGGGATGAAGCGGCATTGGCGCGACGTGCTGGGGTTCCAACCCGACGCGCGCGTGACCGCGCAGACCCTGGCCGATCGCTACCGGATCCTCGCGTCCGCCAACCACCCAGACTGCGGCGGCGATGCCGAACGGATGGCCGACATCAACCGCGCCCGGGAGGAAGCGCAGCAGGAGATCGCGAATGGCTGACCGCCCCATCCTCTTCAGCGCACCCATGGTGCGCGCCCTGCTCGCAGGGACGAAGACCCAGACGCGGCGTGTCTGGAAGCTGCCGCGTGGCTGCCAGTGGTATGCCGAGTTGGGAGGCGAATCCGAGGGCTGGGTCATCGATCCGGGCCAACCCTGGTGGCTGCATGTTGACGAATTCCGCTGCCCCTACGGCCAGCCGGGCGACCGGCTCTGGGTGCGCGAGGCCTGGCGCACTGTTGCCGAGGCCGATGCACTTCCGCCTCGCGACCTGAACGAAGCGCACCGCATCTGGAATGAGGCCGATGCGCCGCATCAGCCGGGCGCGGGCAAGCTACGCCCGGGCATGTTCATGCCCCGCTGGGCCAGCCGCATCACGCTGGAGATCACGGCCGTGCGCGTCGAGCGCCTGCAGGACATCAGCCGCGAGGACGCCATGGCCGAGGGCATCGTCATCCAGCCCGATGGCGGCTACGGCCTCGCCGACACCACCCACTACCACGCCACCGACCCGCGGCAGAGCTATTTCTCGCTGTGGGAAGCCATCAACGGCCCGGGCAACGTCGAGGCCAACCCCTGGGTGTGGGCCGTGACGTTCCCCGCGGTGGGCCCAGGCCATGGGTAGGCGCCGCCGCTTCCGCTGGACCCGGAAGACCTACCGGGAGGCCCACCGCGCCGCCCGGGTCTTCGACGGCTACGGCTTCATGTACCACGACGAGCCGCCGATGGTGGCCCGATTCCGTGAGCTGTGGGAAGCACACCCCCAGCACGAAGACCCTCTCACCCGACCACTTTGGGCGCGCCGGCCGCCCGGCGATGACGACGTCCCTTTCTGAAGGATCAACATGACCACCAATACCGACACCACCGACCACACCGCCGCCCGCACCACCTGGGTGGAGCAATGCGCAGCCCGATTCATTTTCCGAGGCGGCCTCGATGCCGCCGGGGCGACGGATTTCGCGGAAGCCTGCGCCGAGCAAGAGGCCGACATCAACGGCCCGGACCCAGCCGAATGGGAGAAGCCGGAAGACGTCGCCGACGAAGACATGAG
>NZ_FNEY01000063.1 GCF_900100305.1 Paracidovorax citrulli
CGCAACGAGAAAATCACGGTGCATGGCTGGCGCACCGAGGAAGTGGATGGCGACGAGACCATCACCATCCACTCCAACCGTACTGAAACGGTGGACCTGGACGAATCCATCACCATCCACCGCAACCGCCGCGAACGAGTCGATCTGGATGAAACGGTATCGATCGGCGTGGACCGCTCGGAAGACGTGGGCCGCAACGAGCAGGTCTCGATCGGCGCCAATCGGGCCAAGACCATCGGCAACAATGAGAAGGACCGGATCGGCAGGAACTGGTCCCTGCGCGTGGGCAAGACCAAGACCGAGACCATCGGCCGGATGTCACTGCAGAACGTGGGCATGGCGCGCATGGACAACGTCGGCCTGGGCTACAGCCTCAACGTGGGCGTGGCGATGAACACGCTGGTCGGCCTGCAGCAGAGCACCCAGGTGGGCAGGACCAAGCGCCTCAACGTGGGCGACACCTATGCCCAGGACATCGGCAAGGCCTGGAACCTGCAGGTTGGCCGCACCCAGACGGTGAACGTGGGTGAGCGCCAGGAAACACGCGCCGGCAAGGTGCTCTTCGCCCAGGCGGGCGAACACCTGGAACTGGCCTGCGGCGCGGCGAAGATCGTGCTGCGCAGCGACGGCGGCATCTACCTGCAGGGAACGCACATCGAAATGCAGGCCAGCGCCGCGATCAATGGGGACGCCGGCCTCATCGACCTCAACTGCGGCAGCAGCCAGCCCGCGCCGGAAACGCCTCCGCCCGCCAGCGATGCGCCCGGTGACGCGGCGCAGCAGGCCGCCGACGCCGCGGAGAGCCAGGCGGAGTCCGCCGCGAGCGCCGCCATGGGCAGCGGCTCCTCGGGCCTGCAAAGCGCCCTCGGCGCGCTCCAGCAGGCCAAGGGACTGCTCGACACCGCCAAGGCCCTGAAGAACGGCGACCTCGGCGCGATCGCCGGGTTGGCCGGATTGGCCGGAGGCATCGCCGGCCCGGGCGGGGCCGGCACCTCTGCCGGCCCTGCGGCCATGGGCAAAACGCCGGGCTGGAACGCCAAGCCCTGACAGCCCGCCTGCATCCAGACAACCACAGAAAGCGATCGACCTGCCATGGCCCAGCCCGCTGCCCGCATGCACGACGACGTCGCCCACCAGCGCGGCGCCGGCCCCATCCTGGAAGGTGCCCCCACCGTCCGCATCGGGGGGCAGCCCGCCGCCCGCATGGGCGACCGGGTGCGCCACAACAAGGGCATCGAACCCATCACCGAGGGCGCGCCCTCCGTGCGGCTGGCCGGGCGCCCCGCCGCCCGCGTCGGCGATGAAGTCGCCTGCCACGGCCTGATCGCCCAGGGCTGCCCCACGGTGCGCATCGGCCGCGACAAGGACGAAGCCTGCATGCAGGCCGCCGCCGACGAGGGCGCGGCCTTCGTCGTGCCGGCGCATGGATCGTGACGTGAAGCCACCACACGACCCGGGCCCGCCCGCCCCCCACTCCATCGATACCGACACCGAAGGACCCCGACACCCATGGCACTCAAGGAAGAAGACCTTCCCGACTACGACAAGGACGCCCTCTCGCGCGAACGCGCGCTGCGCAAGACCGCCGAGGAATACCGCCAGGAACAGGAGAAGGCCAAGGCGGAACTGCCCGGGTTGAAAAAGGAACGGCAGAAACTGGACCGCAAGGCGGAGGGGTATGCGGAAGAGGCGAGGAGGCTGGATCAAGAGATCAAGGAAAAGGAGGGGAAGCTGAAACGGAAATGTCTCACGGGAAATATTGCCTGCCTGCCAGCAGATAAAACAAAACCAGGGGCCCTGAACCTGGAGATTGGAAAAATCATCAATGCGTCTCTGGGAACGAAAATAGATCTGGCGCAAATTGCCAAATGGGAAGACGTTTACCTTAAAGCCTACGTACCGTGGTGGCCGGTCAACGAACCTGATGGCGGACCCTCGATGACAAAAAGAGACGGAAACACCAGACTGCAAGGCAAAATGAAAAACGGAGATGCAAACAACTCCGGCGTGACTATTGCCAAAGGGATAGATTTAGGAGGCCAGAATTACGATGCGTACAAAAAGGAATTAAGGAAATTTAACAAGAGAAATGGAATTATAACAGAGGAAGAGTTTGAAAAATTTTCCGAAAAAATAAAACCATATTTTGGCAAGATAGGTGGAGAAGCATGCGCATTTGCTCGAAAAAATCCTTTGGAAATCACACAAAAAGAGGCCGATCTGCTGAATTTACGCGCCGGCGAAGAAGCCACCAAAAAAGCAATATTCCTCTTCCAGCAAGACAACCCCAAAGATTCTCCAAAATTTATAGAATTAACAACCGAGCAACAGACCGCCTTACTTTCCAACGTATACCAAAGCTGGAGTATCCATCCAAAAATGAAACAGGCAATTTTGGAAGGTGATCGGGAAAAAATACCTAGCAGCAGGCGAGAGCGTGACTACTTATATGCATCCATGCCTACAAAAAATTCCGGCAATCAATAAAATTAGATATATTTCATGAAAAAAACCTCTTACCCAAAAAGACTATTCATGATTTCCCTTCTGTCGCTTATCGGCTTGGAAAACGCATTTCCCAGTGAGTCCAACATTGTCCAACCCTCACGCAAGCGATTTAAGAGGCCAGTCATGGAAATCTCTGGCTGGTGGCAAGTTGTCAGGCACGAGGCTGAAATGAACCGGACTCTACCCGCCGATTGGCCCGGAATATACAAACACAACAAAGCTTATCTTCCAATTGGAAAAATAATACACATACAGCCCACAGGGGTATCTACCATGATCCTCAAGGGACCAGACGGCATGCCCAACGGCCCATCGGGCGAGGGTTTTATCTACACGATATTCCCACCGTTCGGCGATGACTACTGTGCCATAAGGGAAAACGGCGAAGGGTGGAAAAGTTTTTGCGACATATACAGGGAAAGGGGAGTGCCGACTCAACAAAGAATGATAATTTTGAATATAGATTATAGCAATGAATTAGCAAAAAGATGGCCCAAAGTGGAACCCTATTTATTTGATGTCTCGCCCGAAGCCATCATGCCGACCGCGCTGGATTGCATATCGATTTCTCGCGACAAAAAAGAAATATATCTAATGCTATTCAGCCAGGAAAACAGGCCAGAAAAGGGAGAGAAACGATATGAAAGCCTCGAATACGCCACGGTGCTCAGAAAAATCCCTGCGCCATCCGGTCTGACCGGAGCATGTCAAGGTAGTTGTCGCGTCGATCAAGCAGCCCGAGGCTGCGTATTCGATGCGGTCGCCGCGGCATTGGAGATGCCGTCGCGCT
>NZ_FNEY01000044.1 GCF_900100305.1 Paracidovorax citrulli
CAGCGGCGGCTTCGACGATCTGGACCAGGTACGCCAGTGGGCCAGCGGCTTCGTGCATTGGTACAACTGCGAGCACCGCCACAGCGCGATCGGCTACGTCACGCCGACGCAGCGCCATGCCGGGCAGGACCAGGCCATCCTGCAGGCTCGCCATCACCTTTACACCCAGGCCCGACAGCGCAACCCCGCGCGCTGGTCGGGCAGCACCCGCAACTGGGCGCCGGTCCAATCGGTCACGCTCAACCCTGAGCGCGACGGCATCTCCAATGCCGCGGCGACCGCATCGAATACGCAGCCTCGGGCTGCTTGATCGACGCGACAACTACCTTGACATGCTCCGGGGGAGCGGCCTTCATGGGCTGCTGTGCAGAAGCGCCTGCATGGAGCAGCACCAGGAAACACAGCGAGGCACTGCGCAGGTTCAGTTCGAATTGCATCATTGCCATGCCGCGGTAGCGGCTTCCGTGCGGTTCTTGTGGCTGACGTCGGGGTGGCGGTGGACGTCCGATTTCGAAATAGCCAGTGTCCGGTGGGTCACATCGGTCAGGTGCTGCGACAAGAGCATTCGAGGACAGCGTGAGCGCGTTGATGGTCAGCGTGGGCAACTGGTGGCTGCCGGACACTCCGCCGGTATGTTTTCGAACACCACACTGCTACCAACCACGACGGCATGGGCTGGGGGATCGGTCCACCAATGAAGTGTGCCATTCATCCAGATATCGACAATCTCACTCTCGCCCAACAGGGTTTCAGGCTGGATGCGGTATAGCCGGACAAATGAAGGTGTCTTCATTTGGTAGTGCAGGATGCGTTGGATGGGCGAAGCATCATAGTATTCGATGCGATAAACATTCATTGGGCTGGTTTCTGAGCCTTTGAAGACGGGCTTGCTGGCATACCAAACGAAAGCTGCCAGCCCAAGGGCGAGGACCATCCAGAGTGTCTGGGTCCTCATTTTTTTGTTGTTACTTGCCATTGTTAAATTTCGAACTTTTGCGGAAATGGCAGGCGCACACGATGCACATCGGATAAGACCATGAAATCTCCGCCGTGCTGATTTTTTGTGCGCCATTTTTGAAAATCTGAATTTTGCACCAAGTATTTCCGTTCGGCCGCTGTGTCGGGCGAGATATCCGCGATCTCGTCTTCAATGTTGATGCCACCACGTAAGGAGGTATTGCACTCAACCCCATTAAATCCCCAGCACCCCAGGGGCTGGGAAATAAAATTATTGCCGTCCTGGAAATCGTAGGAATCCCGCAGATAGAAGCCCAGTTCATCAACTTCAGTCGATGCCTTTTTGTTTTCCGTAGATGTCACAATGCCAGACACTGCAATCTTTATCTGGGCCTCGCCCATGGCCGCCATAGAAGTCGTCCATGGGGTCCCCCATCTTCCCAAACAGTAGGAAATTCACTTGGCAAGAATCATCCAGTTCCTTTGCGGGAAGTCCCAGATTGCCGAATCGCCAGCACTGGCCGGCACGCGCTGGTGCGGCACGATTCACTCTCACTTTTAGCTGCTTGATTCCCGCAGGACTGGACCACGTCGTCTGCAACTGTTGCATCGCCGTACGTACCCTGTTGAATTGAAGGGCCCAGGACATTTTGACCGAGGACTCATCGAGGTGAGCTTGGCTCAGATTTTTTAATGGGTATATTCCACGACTTTCCTTCATTTCTGCTGGCATCGCAAATGGTGCTCCTTTGAACCACCTTTCCATCAAGCTGGCAGCCACAGGCCATCCCAGCCTTGAGCGCATGACATTGGGAATGTCTCGTAACTGAAAAATTCTTGTTTGGTAAGTTGGTTGTTTTTTCTTTGAACTGCCGCTGATTGATGAAAGCGTGTCTTGCAATATGTGGATCACAAAAGTCCCTCTTATTTATTAATATGAGCGCCGTGGCAATGTATTTCGACTGATCTAGTCGTCAGGCTGTAACTACTTGAGCGTCGTCATGAGGTTGTGCTGTATATATTTTGGACTCGATTGGGGAAATGTGTCGGCTCTTTGTGCCGAAGGATAATCGGTAAAAATCTTTAAAAAAGCACAGTCAGAAGGCGACGCACGCTTGTTCAGGCGATACGCGCTGTGCCCAGGGGGAAGCCAAGATACGGCGGCTTGATGCACCACGATTCCGAGCGCCCTTGTCCTGTTCTGTTGACGTGCTGCGCAGTGGATGTGCGCTTCGCATCAACACAACCCTGCGGCAGGTGTTGTCCCTCCTCGGCGCGAAATCTAATGGCCCACGGCCGGGCGTGCTGTAAGAAAGGGTTGCCTGCGGCCGCCTCCCCACGCGTTCTCCACCATCTGCACAAATCGCACACAAACGCTCGATAGTCGATCAAGGTTGGCTGCGCAGACTCGCGCCCATTCCTTTCTCGTTGCGGATTTTTCCTTCCATGACCATCGACGCTGCCCAGCTCCTCGCGGACGAAGCCAAGTACTGCTCCTTCGGCGATACCGTCCACTACGTGAACCCGCCCAAGATCTTCACGGGCTGCGACGGCAGCTACATGCTGGACGACAACGGCACGCAGTACCTCGACCTGCAGATGTGGTATTCGGCCGTGAACTTCGGCTACAAGAACAAGCGCCTCGAAGCCAAGATGATCGAGCAGCTGCAGGCGCTGCCCCAGGTCGCCAGCCAGTACCTGCACCCGACCAAGATCGAGCTGGCCAAGTTCATCGCCGAAGACGCCAGGCGCAAGTGGGGCAGCGACGGCCGCGTGCACTTCAACGTGGGCGGCGCGCAGGCCATCGAGGATTCGCTGAAGGTGGTGCGCAACGCCAGCAACGGCAAGAGCCTGATGTTCGCGTTCGAGGGCGGCTACCACGGCCGCACGCTGGGCGCTTCCAGCATCACCTCCAGCTACCGCTACCGCCGCCGCTTCGGCCATTTCGGCGACCGCGCGCAGTTCATTCCGTTCCCCTATCCCTTCCGCCGCCCCAAGGGCATGACGGCCGAGGAGTATTCGGACCAGATCGTGCGCGAGTTCGCCCGCAAGTTCGAGAACGAATACCACGCCGTCTGGGACCCCAAGACCAACCAGTGCGAGTACGCGGCCTTCTATGTCGAGCCCATCCAGGGCACGGGCGGCTACGTCGTGCCGCCGCCGAACTTCTTCAAGGGCCTCAAGAAGGTGCTGGACGACCACGGCATCCTGATGGTGGTCGATGAGATCCAGATGGGCTTCTGGCGCACCGGCACGCTCTGGTCGGTGGAGAACTTCGGCATCAAGCCCGACGTGCTGGTTTTTGCGAAGGCGCTGACCAACGGCCTCAACGCCCTGTCCGGGCTGTGGGCGCGCGAGGAGCTGATCAACCCGAAGATCTTCCCGCCCGGCTCCACGCATTCCACCTTCGCCTCCAACCCGCTGGGCACGGCCCTGGGCCTGGAAGTGATGAAGATGACGCACGAGATCGACTTCGGCAAGCAGGTGCGCGAATCCGGCGCCTACTTCCTCGAAGGCCTCAAGGAGCTGCAGAAGCGCCACAAGGAGATCGGCGACGTGGACGGCCTGGGCCTGGCGCTGCGCGCCGAGATCTGCACCGAGGACGGCTTCACGCCCAACAAGGCGCTGCTGGACAAGATGGTGGACATCGGCCTCGAAGGCAACCTGGAGTACCAGGGCCAGAAGCGCGGCCTGGTGCTGGACGTGGGCGGCTACTACAAGAACGTGATCACCTTCGCGCCGTCGCTGATGATCTCGCGCGCCGAGATCGACGAGGCGATGGTGCTGCTGGACCAGCTCCTGACCCGCGCGAAAAAGTGAGCCAACCCCCCGAGCAGCTTCACCGCTCCCCCCTTCTCTCGCTTCGCGGGAAGGGGGGCGACGCCAGCGCGGCGGGGCGACCCTTGCGCGGCGTCTGCGCCACTGGAACGCGCCCGGTTTCTGGCGCTTCGGCGATTCCATGAGCTGGCGCAACCGGCTGGAGCCGGAGTCGCTCGTGGCGCATGCCGGCGCGCATCCGCCGGAAGGGTTCGCCTGGCTGCAGGGACTGCCGGTGCCGGTGTTCTCGGCGCCGTTCGACCTGCTGACGACTGCGGACGACGAGTTCAAGGCGCTGTTGCGCGGCTGGCCGCTGTTCGAGCGCTGGTCGCGGTGGCTGCGCGTGCGCACGGCCTTCGCGGGCACCACGGTGACGGAGTACGCCCCGCTGCCGCGGGGCGCGGTGCCGGAGGCGGTCGCCACGGCGCTGCGCACAGGGCCGGGCCGTGATTTCGCGCTGGTGATCGCGAAGGATCTTCCGCAGGATTCGCCGCTGCTGGCCCCGGAGGACAACGCCTACGCCCAGGCGCTGGCCGAGGCCTGCGTGCGGCAGGGCTTCGTGCTGGTGGAGGGCCAGGCGCTGGCCTATGTGCCGATCGACTTCGGCAACCTGGACGAGTACCTGGCGCGCCTGTCCTCCAGCCGCCGCAGCAACCTGCGGCGCAAGCTGCGCAGCCGGTCGCAGCTGCGGACAGAGCGCGTGCCCACGGGCGATGCCTATGCCGACGACGCGCGGGTGGATGCCTGCTACGCGCTCTACGAGGCCGTGCATGCGCAGAGCGAGGTGCATTTCGACCGGCTGACCCGGGATTTCTTCGCCGCGGTGCTGCGCGATGGCGGCAGCGGCGGCATCGTCTTCGAGTACCGGCACGGCGGCACCGGCGCGCTGCTGGGCTGGAACCTCTGCTACGAGCACGCAGGGCGCCTCGTGGACAAGTACATCGGCCTGTCCTACCCCGCCGCGCGCGAGGTCAATCTATATTTCGTGAGCTGGATGGTCAATCTGGAATATGCGGTCGAACGGGGCCTGACCCACTACATCGCGGGCTGGACCGACCCCGAGGTCAAGCGCAGCCTGGGCGCGAGTTTCACCTGGACGCGGCACGCCGTCTATGTGCGCAACCCGTTGCTGCGCGCGCTGGCCCGTCGTTTCTCGGGCCATTTCGAGAGCGACCGGCGCTGGAAGGACAGCGTGGAGGACGCGGCATGAACGGCGCGGCGCGGCCCCCGGTGGTGCTCGACGTGGACGGCTCCGTGGGCGTGCTGCCCGGGGAGGTCCGCCTGCCGCTGGCGCGGGCGTGGCAGGAGCGTATCCGCTTCGGCTGCGGCATGGGCACGATGCGCGCGTTCCGGCAGGCGCTGGAGCAGGCCATGCCGCCGGTGGCGGCGCACGGCACGGTGTTCATGGGCAGCGGGGATTTCCACCACCTGAGCTGGCCGCTCATCGAGCGCTGCATCGCCGCCCACGGGTTCTCCGCGGCGCAGCCGCTGCGGGTCGTCGTGCTGGACAACCATCCGGACAACATGCGCTTTCCCTTCGGGGTGCATTGCGGCTCGTGGGTGCGGCGCGTGGCGCTGCTGCCGCAGGTGTCGCATGTGCACGTGGTGGGCATCACCTCGGGCGATATCGGCACGGGCCATGCCTGGGAGAACTACCTCGCGCCGCTGCGCGCGGGCCGGCTCACCTACTGGAGCAGCGGCGTGGACACGCGCTGGGCGCGCTGGCTGGGCATCGCGGACCGGTTCCGCGCATTCCCCGACGCCGACGCCCTGATCGGCGAGCTGGTGCGCATGTTCGAACGGCAGCGGGCGCCCACCTATTTCAGCGTGGACAAGGACGTGCTTTCCCCCCGCGTGGTGCGCACGAACTGGGACCAGGGCACGCTGGAGACGCGCCATGCCGCGGCGGTCATCGCCGGCCTGCGCGACTGCGTCGTGGGCAGCGACGTGACGGGCGACGTTTCCACCCACCGCTATGCCACGGCCTGGAAGCGGTGGCTGAGCGCGGGCGACGGGCAGCAGACCGGAACGCAGCATGCCGACCTGCCGGCCTGGCAGTCCGCGCAGGCCGCGTTCAACATGTGGCTGCTCGATATGCTGGAAACGGACGGCTGACGGCGTGTCGATCCGGCGGGCCGGCTCATCCGCCGGTCCGCACGGCCTGCTGCAGCAGCGCGCAGATCCGGTCGAAGCCGGCGTCGTCCAGCCAGGGGCTGTTGCCGATGGCGAGCACGCGCGCAGCGAAATCCCGGGCATGCGGCCAGCCCTCCCGCGGGCCCGGGGCGACGTGCCGCGCATAGCGCGGGTAGTCGGGCAGCGCATGCACGAAGGGCAGGCTCACGCCCAGGCCCCGGCCCCACAGTGCGGCGATGGCGGCCTCCCGGCGGGCGGCGTCGGGCAGCAGCACCAGCAGCGTGGGCCAGGTGCCCCGCGCGCCCGCCACGGCGCCGCTGTCCTCGATCACATGCAGTTCGGGAACGCGCTCGCGCAGCAGGGCCGTGCGGTGCCGAGCCCGTGCCTCGCCCTCGGCCAGCCAGGCAGGCAGGCGGGCCAGCGCGCGCACGCCCACGGCGCGGCGCCAGCGGCCCACCTGGTGCAGCGGGATGGCATCGTCGAAATCGTCCCCCGCCGCCGCGATGCGGTCGCCCTGGGCCAGCGCCCGGCGCAGCGGCAGGCCGTAGGCCAGCGGCAGGCCGGCCGGGCGGTAGAGCGCGGCATAGCCCAGCAGTTCGGCGCTGCGGCGCAGCTCCCAGCCCCAGCGCCAGGGGGCCACCGTGCGGGCGGCGCGCGCGCAGGCCGCGCGCAGGCCGGGATCGGCCACCACCAGCGCGCCGCCTTCGTAGATCGTGAGCCCTTTGCCCACGGCCAGGCTGAAGAAGACCATGTCGCTGCCCGTGGTGCCGATGCAGGCACCGCCCTGCTCGCGCGCGCCCAGGGCCTGGGCCGCGTCCTCGATGACGCGGGCGCCCGCCGCATGGGCGAGGGCGCGCACGGGGGCCACGTCGGTCACGCGGCCGGCCAGGTGCGTGGGCAGCACGGCCAGGGTGCGCGGACCGCAGAGCGCGGCCAGCGCGTTCGGGCACAGGTCCAGGCTGGCGGGCCGCAGGTCGCACACGCGCAGCCGCAGGCCGCAGTGCGCGGCCGCCAGGGCGACCAGGGGGCAGGTGTAGGCCGGGGCGATGATCTCGTCGCGCCCGGGTTCCTGCTCGCTCAGTGCCGTGAGCGCCACCACCAGCGCTGCGGTGCCGGAGCATTCGATCTGCACCGACGGCACGCCCAGGAAGCGCGCCAGCGCGCTTCCCAAGTCGGCAGCGCCGCCGGGCAGCAGGTCGCGCCAGCCCACGGGCAGGCCGGCGGTGGGCGGCGCCTCAGGCACCATGGGGCGAGGGCGGGACGGAGGCGGGCGGCGCCTGCTCCTCGGCCTCGCTGCGGGCCAGGCAGGCGATGCCGGCGGCGATGAGCGCGGCGCCCAGCAGCTGCGGCCAGCCGATGGGCTCGTTGAACAGGATGGCCGAGAGCGCCAGCACGGAGACGACCTCGAGGTGCGATGCCGCGAAGGCCGGACCGATGGGCGCGTGCTCCAGCAGCGTCATCCAGGTGAAGAAGGCGCCCACGTAGCCCACGAAGGCACCGTAGATCCAGGGCTGGCCGAAGACCCGCGCCAGCCAGGCGCTGGAGAACTCCAGCGGCAGCGCATGCTCGCCCGCGAGCTTGAAGCTGATCTGCGCGAGCGTGTCGAAGGCGACCAGGACGAGAAAGCCGATGGCATAAAAGCGTCGCACGGCGTCACCCCTTCAGGCCGACGACGGCCACGCCCGCCGACACCAGCAGGATGCCCGCCACCCGCATCGGCGAGAGCTTTTCGCGGAACAGGAAGCGTCCGGCGATCATCACGGCCACGATGTTGATCGAGCCCAGCAGCACGCCGTCGGACAGCGGCACGAGGGACAGGAACGCCAGCCAGACCAGGAATTCGGCCACGTAGCAGCCGATGCCGACCCAGATCCAGGGCCGGCGCGCCATCCAGATCCAGCGCGCCAGTCCCGTGCCCGCACGCGGGTCGGCCGTGGCCGCGGCCTTGAAGGCGAGCTGTCCGCCCGTGTCCACCAGCATGTTCAGCAACCACAGCAGGGCCACCAGCGGCGTGATGCCGCCGCCGTCCGGAGGCGTCATGGCGTGGCGCCTTCCTGCGGTTGCGCCTGCGCCTGCTGCTGCGCGATCGATTCGGCGAAGGCCACCGTGCGCGCCAGCACCGTGCGGCGGTCGCGGTCGATGGTGATCATGTGGTAGCTGTCGTCCAGCAGCACCAGCTCCACCGGGGCGTGGCGCACGCCGCGCACGATGTCCTCGGCGTTGCCTGCCGCGGCGATGTCGTCGTTGCGGGCGTGCATCACCAGGCAGGGCGCGCGCACCGCGCCCAGGTTGCGCCGCACGTGGGCGGAGAGTGCCCGCAGCTCGATCACCGACCACCAGGGGTTGCCCGGCAGGCCGGCGGCCACGCTGTCGCCCGAATGCATCTGCGACACCACGCGCTCGCGCAGGGCTTCATCCTTGATGCCGTAGGGCGGTGCTTCCATGAAGACGCTGCGGCGGCCGATGCCGAGGGCCCGGAAAAGCGGCAGCAGAAAGGCCAGGCGCGTATAGGCCGGCATGCTCCAGCCGTCGTAGCGGAAGGTGGTGGACAGGGCCACCACGCCGGCCACCTGCCGCGGCCGCTCGATGGCCAGGGCCAGCGCCAGCAGCGCGCCCATCGACAGGCCGCAGGCGACGACCGGCCGGCCGGTGTGCTGCATGAGACGTTCGGCGCCGCGGCGGGCGCTGGCCGCCCAGTCCTGCCAGCGCGTGGCGACCAGGTCGTCCTGCGTCCCGCAGTGGCCGGCCAGCTGCACGGCCAGCACGGTGAAGCCCGCGCGGTGCAGGCCCTTGGCGAGCAGCCGCATCTCGTTGGGCGTGCCGGTCAGGCCGTGGATCAGCAGCACGCCGGTCGAGGCCAGCGGTCCGTGGCCTTCGAGGAGGTATTCGTGCTCGGTGCCCGGCACGGCGGCAGGGGCTGCGGCCGGCGCGTGGCCGGCGGTGGACCTGTCATCCATGGCGCGCAGGGTCGCGGCGGCAGCGTTCATGCCACCTCCAGCTGGCGGGGCGCCAGCGCGTCGAGCTGGTGCAGCATCTCCAGCGTGTCCGAGAAGTCGCTGAACGGCGCGTGGGCGATGTGGTTGGCTTCGCAGTGGGCAATGAGCTTGTACTTGGCGAAGACGAAGTCGGCGCGGCCGGAGACGCAGAAATCCGACGTGCTGTCGCCCACGAACAGCACCCGCCCGTGCAGGGCCCGCTGCTCCGCCAGACGCTCGCACTTGCAGTTGCCGCTGGCGCGCGCGCAATTGCCGCTGGCCCAGGGCGATTCCAGCCGCCACTGGCGCGGGCCGGCCTGCACGAGGCGGTTGGCGATCACGGGCAGGCCGCCCATGCCATGGCGCGCCAGCACGGACTGGATGGCGTGGTCGATACCGTCGCTCACCACCTGCACGGGCATGCCCAGGGCCTGCGCTTCGCTCACGAAGGCGGCGAAGTGCGGATCGACCTCGATCGTCTCCAGGTGGGCGTCGAGTTCGGCGCGGTCCATGTCCAGCAGGGCGACCTGGCCTTTCATGCATTCGCGCGAACCGATCTCGCCGCGCTCCCAGGCGTCTTCCAGCGCCTGCCAGCCGGGCCGGCCGAAGCGCTGCAGCAGGGAGTCGGTGACGTCCCGCGTGCTGATGGTGCCGTCGAAATCGCACTGGACCATCCAGCCCGCAGGGGCCTGTGCGCGATCCCGGGCGGGAAGGGCCGGGCGCCGCAGCGATGACAGGGGAAAGGACGCAGTCTTCATGGGGATCACTCCTGCTTCAGGGGAAGGAAGCTCACGCGCACGGTCTGCCCGGGGCGTGCTTCCGGAGGACTGTCGAATTCGAGCACGCACTCGACGACCCGCATCGGGCCGCGCTGGGCGTCCTCCTGCAGCCGCGACGTGCCGAGCACGGGACTGATGCGCACTACCCGCGCGGCGGGCAGGGCGACCGGGGCGGCGTCGCCGTCGGTCGTGACCGTGGCGCGCATCCCCGGCTTCACCGCGGCCGCGTAGTTCTGGTTGACCTCCGCCCGCACGACCAGCGGCCGGTGCGGCAGCAGCGTGATCGCGGCATGGCCGGCTGCGGCAGCCAGGCGTACGCCGGCCTGGGCCCTGACATGCACCACGGTGCCGTCTTCGGGAGCACGCAGTTCGAGGCGTGCCTGCTGGCCGCGCACCTGGGCGAGTTTTTTTCGCGCCACTTCGACCTCCGCGCGCGCCACGGCGGCGTCGGATTCGGCGGCGCGCAGGGCCTGGGCGGCATCTTCGGCGCGCTGCAGCTCGGCGGCGTTGGCGGCGGCGGCTTCGGCGAGCCGGGCGGCAGCGCGGCGCAGCGCGGGCACCTGCTGGGCGCGTGCGCGTTCGCGCGCTTCCGCCAGTTGCAGCTCCGCCTGCGCCACGCCGGCCTCGGCCTGCAGGCCGGTGCCGGACAGGCGCAGCAGCACCTGTCCGCGCTTCACGGCCTGGCCTTCGTGCACGGCGACGGTGTCCACCACGCCCTCTTGCAGGGGCGAGAGTTCGAGCATTCCGCCCTGCACTTCGACGCGGCCCCGGGCGATGGCCACGCCCGTGGCCGCGCCGGCGGCCGGAGCGGATGCGGGCGCCTCGGGCGCGGGCATCTGCGCGGGGGTGCCGCGGTCGGTGCAGGCCGCGAGCCAGGCGAGGGCCAGCGCGGAGGCCGCGCAGACGGCGCCGCGCGCGGCGCGCGGCCCGAGGGGAAGGGAGAGGCGTTTCATGGGGTGATGGCGTCCGGCTGGCGCCAGTCGCTGCGGATGGCGCCGTCTTCCATGCCGAGCACGCGGTCGGCATGGCGGACGAGGCGCGGGTCGTGGCTCACGCACAGCACGGTGGTGCCGTGGGCGCGTGCGATGCGGTGGAGGATGTCGATGACGCGCTGTCCGCTGTCGGCATCCAGCGCGCTGGTGGGTTCGTCGGCGAAGAGCAGCTGGGGCGACTTGGCGATGGCGCGGGCGATGGCCACGCGCTGCTTCTCGCCCCCGGACAGCTGGGCCGGGCGCATGTGCGCGCGCTGCGACATGCCCACTTCGTCGAGGGCGCGCCGCGCCCGTCGCGCGCTTTCGCCGCCGTCCAGGCCCAGGTAGCCCAGGGGCAGTTGCACCTGCTCCAGGGCGGTCAGTGCGGGAAAGAGGTTGAAGCCCTGGAACACGAAGCCCGTGTGCTGCAGCCGGAAGCGTTCCAGCGCGCGCGGGCCGAGCGCTCCCAGGTCCTCGCCCAGGGCATAGGCCTTGCCCGCGTCCGGCTGCTGCAGCCCGGACAGCAGCGACAGCAGCGTGCTCTTGCCGCAGCCCGAGGGGCCGGAGATGAGGGTGAGTTCCCCGGGGAGGATGGACAGGGACAGCTGGCGCAGCACCGGCACCTGCACGACGCCCGAGACGAAGGACTTCTGCAGGTCCACTGCCTGCAGGCTGGGAGCGGTGCCGGGCGGCGGCGCGGGGGAGCGGGGGGCGTGGGTGTTCATCGCAGCAGCAGGGCGGGATCTGCGGCCATGAGGCCGCGCATGGCCAGGAGGCCCGAAAGCAGCGCGACGAGCCCGACCAGGCCCGCGCAGGCCAGGGCGGTGGCGGCCGTCATCGCGACAGGAACGCCCTGCGACATGGCGAGCCACAGCAGGCCGGCGCTGGCGGCGCCGCCCAGCAGCAGGCCCAGTCCGCCGATCCAGCAGGCCTGCTCGATCACCAGCCGGCCCAGCGAGCGGCGGCTCACGCCCAGCGCGTTGAGCACGGCGTATTCACGGGCCGATCCGGCCACCACGCCCATGAGCGACTGGCTGGTGACGACCGTGCCCACGAGGCAGACGATGCCCACCATGAACAGCACGGCCACGCCCGCGCCCGTGTCCAGCAGCCAGTAGAGCTGGGAGCGGCGGGCGAACTGGCGGGCCGTCCAGACCTCGAACGGGCCGAAGCCCGGGGCTCCGGCGGAGAACCGGGCCTGGACCTCGCGGGCCTGCTCCGGCGTGCGGGTGCGGGCCACGACGTAGGTCGGCGCGGTCGCCGAGCCGGTGCCCGCGATCTCGCGGGCGGTGTCGATCGACGACAGGACGTTCGCGCCGCCCAGGCCGCGCAGCCCGTCCACCGCGGCCACGACGTGGACTTCGTGCGCGTTGATCCAGGCGGTGCCGCCCACGCCGGTGCCCAGCGTGGAGAGGTCCGCCCGGTCCACGATGACGGCGCCGGGCGCGCGCAGCGCCGCCCGCTGCCAGCCGGTGAGCAGGTGGGAGAACAGCATGCCGTCCGGCGCGGAGCGGATGCCCGACAGATAGACCGACACCCCGCCGCTGCCGGACTGCGCGCTGCGCCAGTCCGCGTCCACCCAGAGGTAGGGCTCGGTGGCCACGACCGCCGGATCCATGGCCAGCCGCAGGTCCACGTCGCTGCCGATCGCCCGGCCGAAATTCACGCTCTGCGTGCCGGGGTAGCCGGCCCAGAGATCGGCGCCCGACGCGCGCACGTACAGCGCCGCGCTGCCGAAGATGCCGAGCACCAGGGCGGCCTGCACCACCAGCAGCACGCACGAGAAGCCCACGGCGAACACCGCGGGTACGAACCGCCGCCACTCGTGGACCAGCGTCTTGCGGGCCAGGGCGATCACGGCGCCTCTCCGGAGGGCGCCTCGGGAGGGGCATCCGTGACCGCGTCTGGCGGTTCCGCGGGCAGGGGAGCGCCGCCCAGCGCCTTGTACAGCGCGACGAACGCCAGCGAGCGCGCGTCCTGCGCCGTGGCCCATTCGGCTTCGGCCTGCAGGGCCGCGCGCTGCGCGGCGAGCCCGTCGTATTCGCTGGCCAGGCCCAGCCGCGCCTGGACGTCGGCCGCCCGCACGCGCTCGGCGAGCGCGGGTCGCGCCTGCGCGAGGGCGTCCGCCCGGTTCTGCTGGGCCGCCAGGGCGGAGAGGGCGCCTTCGGCTTCGGCGACGGCGCTGCGCACCGTGCGCTGGTAGGACAGCTCGGCGGCCTGTAGTGCCTCCTGCTGCGCGTCCACCTGCATGCGCCGGCGTCCCCAGTCCAGGAGCGGGATGTCGATGGTGGGCCCGATGGCGGGCACGTTGTCGCTGGTGGTGCGGCGGTTGCGCGTGAGGTTGTAGGCGTACAGCAGCGAGCCGGTGATGGCGATGCGCGGGTACAGCTCGGAGCGGGCCACGCCCACCTCGGCCGCGGCCTTGCGAACGGCCGCTTCCGCGGCCTGCACATCGGGGCGCGTGCGCAGCAGGTCGGCGGGCAGCGCCGGGAATGCGAAGGGCGCCAGGGCGGGCACCCGGGCGGGGCCGTCGGCGTACCAGGCCGGGTCCGGCGCCACGCGGTCCAGCAGCACGGCCAGCGACTGTGCCGCGCGGGCGCGCGCCTGTTCGGGCTCGGCCCGTGCAGCTCGGGTGCGGGCGCGCTGCACCCCGGCCGAGGCCACCTCGTCGGTGGCGCCGGTCCAGGTGCGGCGGCGCACCTCCGCCAGCCGGGCGGCCCGCTCGTCGAGGGCGGCCTGCCGGTCGAGCAACTGCAACTGCCGGCGCGCGGCCTGCAGGTCCAGGTAATTGCGCACCACCTCGGCCACGACGGCGACGCGCGCACCCTGGCGGTCCGCCACGGCCGCGTCGCGGTCCGCCGCGGCCGACGCCCGCGCGCTCCCGGCGGCGCCGAACAGGCCCAGTTCCCACACCATGTCGATGCTGGCGTGGAAATAGCTGTCGGCGGCTTCGATGTCCTGCAGCGTGCGCGCACCGGCGCCGAACGACGGTCGGAACTGCACCGCCGCGCGCCCGGCCTGCAGGCGGGCTTCGCGCAGGCGGTGGGCGGCGATCGCCAGATCGAGATTCTTCTGCAGCGCCTCATCCACCAGCGCGTCGAGGGCCGGATCGTGGAAAGCCTTCCACCAGGCGCGGAACTCCGGCGCCGCGGCGGCGCCCTCCGGTACGGGCGAGGTCCAGGTGGCGGGCAGGGCGGGCGCTTCCGGGCGGCGGATGTCCGGCGCTGAGCAGCCGGCCAGGAACGCGATCGCCGCGGCAGCCAGGCCGAGGCGGAGCGGACGTGGAATGGGGGACGGAAGAAGCACGCGCGGCGTTACATTTGCAGGGTGGAGCCAGGGCGGAGAAGCCCATGGCGATGGCTGGATTGGACCGCCCCAAGCTTGAGCCGCCTTGCATGGCATATGGAGGCTTCATGGAGACGCCGGGCTTTGTCCTGCAGGTCGGCGGCCGCTGTGGATAATTCCGCCCCAGCACTTCCCGACGCCATGAACCTTCCCGCTGCCCCGCAGGCCACCGGCCCGCTCGTTCTCGTGGTCGAGGACGAGCCCGGCATCGCCACCATCCTTTCCGCCTATCTCCAGCGCGACGGGCTGCGCGCCCGCCAGGCCCACGACGGTCTGGAGGCATTGCGGCTGTTCCGCCAGCTCAAGCCCGACATGGTGCTGCTGGACATCCACCTGCCCGGCATGGACGGCCTGGACCTGCTGCGCGCGATCCGCGAGGACGGCCAGACGCCGGTGATCATGGTGACGGCCCTGGCCGACGACGTGGACAAGCTGGTCGGGCTGCGCCTGGGGGCGGACGACTACGTGGTCAAGCCTTTCAGCCCGCCGGAGGTGGTGGCCCGCGTGCGCGCCGTGCTGCGGCGCGCACAGGCCCAGCCCGCGGCGCCGGCACGGGCCGCCCAGCGCATCCGCGTGGGCCGCATCGAGATCGACCAGGAGGCGCACGCCGCCTTCGCCCATGGCGACGACGGGCGCGCCGTGCCCCTGCCGCTGACGCTGACCGAATACCGGCTGCTGGCCTGCCTGGCGGCGCAGCCCCGGCGCTGCTTCTCCCGCAGCCACCTGATCGAGCACTGCCTTCCCGAGAGCGACGCGCTGGACCGCGTGATCGATTCCCACCTCTCCAAGCTGCGCCGCAAGCTGCAGCAGGCGGGGCAGGGCGAGCTCATCGAGACCGTGCGCGGCATCGGCTACCGGCTCTGGCCCGGGGAGGGTACCGTTGCCTGAGCACCGCGCACCGGCCGTGCAGGGGTCGCTGTTCAGCCGGGTCTGGGTGCGCTTCGGCGTGTGCATCGCCGCCACCGTGCTGGCGACGATGGCCCTGCTCGCCGCGAGCGTGATGCTGTTTTCCGAAGTGCAGTACCGCGACTTCTACCGCAGCCTGCCTTCCGACGTGCAGGTCGAGCTGGACAGCCTGCGCGACCGCGACATGGAGGACAGCCCGCGGGCGATGGAGATCTACGGCCAGTACTGGCACGGCGACCTGCTGTTCGGCGAGAAGTGGTCCCTCGTGGTGGGGCTCGTGGTCTGCCTGCCGGTCGGCCTGGCGGTGGGGTTCTGGGTGTCGCGCATCGTGACGCAGCCGCTGGCGTCCATGGCCGAGGTGGCGTCCCACGTGGCGATGGGGGATTTTTCGGTGCGGGCCCAGCCCGGCCGCTACCACGACGAGATGGCGGAAATGGTCCGGCATTTCAACCAGATGATCGATGCGCTCGAACGCTCGGCCAAGGAGCGGCGCGCCCATGCGGCCTCCATCTCGCACGAGCTGCGCACGCCGCTCACGGTGCTGCGCGCGCGCCTGCATGCGATCTGCGATGGCGTGATCGAGGCCGACGCACAAGAGTCCCGCGCGCTGCTGGAGCAGGTCGAGTACCTGGGGCGGCTGGTGGGCGACCTGCACACGCTGTCCATGGCGGAGGCGGACCAGCTCTCGCTGGAAACCCGCGCGGTGGACCTGGCCGAGTTCGTGAGCGACGCGGTGGCCGTGCATGCCCGGCGCATCGAGGACCATGGCGTGGCGCTGGCGCTGCGGCTGCCCGAAACGCAGGGTCCCCGTGCCATGGTGGACCCGGACCGCCTGCGCCAGATCCTTTTCAACCTCGTCGAGAACGTGCTGCGCCACGCGGCGGCGGGTGGCCGGATGGAGATCGAAGTGGCCTCCGAAGGCGATCGCGCTGTGCTGCGCGTGAGCGACGCGGGCCCCGGCATGCCGGCGCGCCTGCTGGAGCGGCCCTTCGAGCGCTTCCCCCATGAGCCCGGGCGGCGGGGCGAGGGCTCCGGTCTGGGCCTGTCCATCGTGAAGGCGCTGGCGCAGCGCCAGGGCGGGGGCGTGCGGGTGGAGAACCGCCCCGAAGGCGGCGCGTGCTTCACGGTGGAGTTCCCCCTCATCGCCTGAAGCCGGCCATGGCACGCAGTCCTACGTGCCCAGCCGCCCATGGACCACAACCGGGCAGGGGCCGGCTGCCTACGATCACATCCATGCCGAGCAGCGATGCCCGGCCCTCCCGGAATCCCCCCCTCGCCCCAATGACTGGGGTTTCACCCTGTCCTCCTTCACGGCGGACAGGGTTTTTTATGGGCGCGCCCGGTGGGAGAATCGGCATCCATGACCGCTGCCGCACACCCCACCCCTTCCGCCCCCGTGGACACCCTCACCATCACCCGGCCCGACGACTGGCATCTGCACGTGCGCGATGGCGAGCCGCTGCTGACCGTGGTGCCCCACACGGCGGCGCAGTTCGGCCGCGCGGTCATCATGCCCAACCTGCGCCCTCCGGTGACCACGGCGGCCCAGGCCATGGCGTACAAGGAGCGCATCCTGGCCGCCGTGCCGCAGGGAATGTCGTTCGAGCCGCTGATGACGCTCTACCTCACCGACAACATCCCTCCCGAGGAGATGGCGCGCGCGAAGGAGGCCGGCATCGTCGCCTGCAAGCTCTATCCCGCCGGGGCCACGACGAACAGCGATGCGGGCGTGACCGAACTGCGCAGGATCTATCCGGTGCTGGAGGCGATGCAGAAGGCCGGCCTGCTGCTGCTGGTGCATGGCGAGGCCACGGGCAGCGAGATCGACCTCTTCGACCGCGAGGCCGTGTTCATCGACCGCCAGCTCATCCCGCTGCGCCGCGATTTCCCGGAACTCAAGATCGTCTTCGAGCACATCACCACGCGCGAGGCCGCGCAGTACGTGGCCTCCAGCGACGCCTTCACGGCCGCCACCATCACGCCGCAGCACCTGCTCTACAACCGCAATGCCATCTTCACGGGCGGCATCCGGCCCCATTACTACTGCCTGCCGGTGCTCAAGCGCGAAACGCACCGGCTCGCCCTCGTGGAGGCCGCCACCGGCGGCAGCCCGAAGTTCTTCCTGGGCACGGACAGCGCGCCGCATGCCGCCCACCTGAAGGAGCACGCCACCGGCTGCGCGGGCTGCTACAGCGCGCATGCCGCCATGGAGCTGTATGCCGAGGCCTTCGACAGCGTGGGTGCGCTGGGCAAGCTCGAAGGGTTCGCCAGCTTCCACGGTCCGGATTTCTACGGCCTGCCGCGCAACCAGGGCACGCTGACCCTGCGCCGCGAATCGTGGACGCCACCCGATAGCTTCCCCTTCGGCGAAGCGTTGCTCAAGCCGCTGCGCTCGGGCGAAGCGCTGGCCTGGCGGGCGGTGGCTGGCGGAGCGGACTGAGCCATGGCGCCGGCGTCGGACCTGCAGGAGCGGCAACAACTGCGCATCGCGCTGCTTATCGATGCGGACAACGCACCCGCGGAGATGATCGACGAGATCCTGACCGAGCTGTCCACGCTCGGCGTGATCAGCATCCGCCGCGCCTACGGCAACTGGACCAAATCCGCGCTGTCGGGATGGCAGTCCAAGCTGCTGGAGTTTGCCGTGCGCCCCATCCAGCAGTTCGACTACTCCAGGCGCAAAAACGCCACCGACATGGCCATGACCGTGGATGCGATGGAACTGCTCTACACCGACCGGCCGGACGCCTTCGGTATCGTCTCGTCGGATGCCGACTTCACGCCCCTGGTGATGCACCTGCGGGCCAAGGGCGCGGCCGTGTATGGCTTCGGCGCGCAGCAGACGCCCCGGCCGTTCGTCAACGCCTGTTCCCGGTTCCTGTACCTCGAGGCGCTGGCTGCCGCGGCCGTACCGGCCGTGGCGGTCGCGCCCGAACCGCTCCCGCCGCCGCCCGAAGCCGCTCCGGCACCGGCTCCCGGCCGGCCGTCGCGCGATGCTTCCGCAGCCACTGCCGCCGATCCCCCCGCGCCGGGCCACCCCGCACGGCCCGCTGCCGGGTTGCGCATTCCTACGCCGGAGCTGCGGCAGGACACTGCGCTCATGAACCTGTTGCGCGATGCGGTGGCCGCCACGCAGGACGAGAGCGGCTGGGCGAAGGTGGGTGCCGTCGGCACGCAGATCGCCAACAAGGCCTCGTTCGACGCCCGCAACTACGGGTACGCCACGCTCACCAAGCTGCTGGCCGCGACCCAGGCATTCGAGATGCGCGACGAAGGCACTTCGAAGGTTTCGGTGCGCGACAGGCGCGTCGCCTCTGCGGCGCGCGGACCGGCCGGATGAGGCCCCCGGACCGGCTCGCACGGCAGGTTCTGCGACCGGCGGATAAGGTCGAGTGGGAACGCCCCTGGTTCACCCCGTTGCGCCGTGCCGGCCGGGCGGTCGCCGCGGGCGTGCATGCGGGGCAGCCCGTCTGGCAGGCCCTCGATGCCCAGGGAATCCCGGCGTCCGGGAGGACGGCGGGCCCGCGCTTCGTTACCCAGGAATGCCAGCCTGTCGGCGAGGCCTACGAGGCCTTCATCTTCCGCACGGGGCAGGTGCCCACCCGCGACAACCTGCACGATTTCTTCAACGGCCTGATCTGGCTGCATTACCCGCAGGCCAAGCGCCGGCTCAACGCCCTGCAGGCCGGCGCGATCGCCGCGCAGGGCGTCGGCGCGGTGCGCGGCCCGCTGCGCGATGCGATCACGGTCTTCGACGAGAACGGCGCGGTGCTGTTCGCCCCCCGGGTGCTGCGGGATGCGCTCGCGGCGCGCGCGTGGCGCCGCCTGTTCACGGACCTGCGCCCGCTGTGGCGGCAGGCGCGGCTGGAAATCTTCGGCCATGCGCTGCTGGAACAGCTCGCCGCGCCCCGCAAGCCGCTCACGGCCCACGTGCTGCTGGTGCCGGATGCTCCTGAAGCGGTAGCTGACATCGACGGCTGGCTGGAGGGGCGCCTGGAGCCGGAGCTGCTGAAGGCCAAGCCCTTCACACCCCTTCCGGTGCTGGGGGTGCCCGGCTGGTGGGCCGAAAACGAGAACTTTTCCTTCTATGATGACTCTTCCGTGTTCCGCAGCGCACGCCCCGCATCACAGTACACAACAGGGGCCTCTCCGCGCTGACACGGCGGCTTGAACGCCCGCCCGGCATCCCCAACTGACTGTCGGGTTCGAGACCAACCGCTTTACCTTCCCCCGCACCCAAACGCTTTCCCCTCCGTGGAGAAACTTCGATGAAACGAATCGCGCTATTCCTGCTCACCAACCTTGCCGTCGTGGTGGTGCTGGGCATCGTCGCCAGCCTGCTCGGCGTCAACCGCTACCTGACGGCCAACGGCCTCAACCTGGGGGCGCTGCTCGGCTTCGCCTTCATCATGGGCTTCGGCGGCGCCATCATCTCGCTGCTCATGAGCAAGCCGATCGCCAAGTGGAGTTCCGGCGTGCGCGTGATCGACGGCACGGGTTCGGCCGACGAGGCCTGGATCGTCCAGACCGTGCGCAAGTTCGCCGACCAGGCCGGCATCGGCATGCCCGAGGTCGGCATCTTCGAGGGCGACCCGAACGCCTTCGCCACCGGCGCTTTCAAGAACAACGCCCTCGTGGCGGTGTCCACCGGCCTGCTGCAGGGCATGACCCGCGAGGAGGTCGAGGCCGTGATCGGCCACGAGGTGGCCCACATCGCCAACGGCGACATGGTCACGATGACGCTGATCCAGGGCGTGATGAACACCTTCGTCGTGTTCCTCTCGCGCGTGATCGGCTATGCGGTGGACAGCTTCCTGCGCCGCAACGACGAGAACAGCTCCGGCCCCGGCATCGGCTACATGGTCACCACCATCGTGCTCGACATCGTGCTGGGTTTCCTCGCCTCGATGATCGTGGCCTGGTTCAGCCGCCAGCGCGAATTCCGCGCCGACGCGGGTGCCGCGCGCCTCATGGGTCGCCGCCAGCCGATGATCAACGCGCTGGCCCGCCTGGGCGGCATGCACCCGGCCGAACTGCCCAAGGGCCTGCAGGCCATGGGCATCGCCGGCGGCATCGGCAAGCTGTTCAGCACCCATCCGCCGATCGAGGAGCGCATTGCCGCGCTGCAGAACGCGCAGGGCTGATACCTCCGCATGGCAGCCCGGTTACGGCTGCCGGCAGGAAAGAAGCAAGACGAAACCTCCGCCGTGGCGACATGGCGGGGGTTTTTCTTTGCGGCGCTTTTTCAAGAGCGGCCAGGGGGCGTCCGCACCGCTGCCGCGATGGTGGCCGGGGAGGGTGCCGTCCCGTCCCCTTCCTCGGCAGATTCGGCGGGCACGCCTCCTTCCGCATGCTGCGCCTTGTCCAGCAGGAAATCGATGCAGGTCCGCACGGCCCGCGTCTGGTGGCGGTTGGGCAGGTACAGCAGGTACATGTGGGTGCCGAAGATGCTCAGGCGGTATTCGTCCAGCGTGGTCAGCACCTCGCCGGTGGCGAGCTTGTCCTGCACCACGTAGTCGGGCACCAGCCCCACGCCCAGCCCGGCGAGGATGCCCTGGCGCAGGAACGGGAAATGCTCGGAGATCAGCGTGGGCTCCAGCAGCACCTCGTGCCGCTCGGCGCCCTGGTAGGCCGAAAGGCGCAGCTGGCGGCCGGTCACGCCGGCGGTGATGACGGGGCCGGCGCGCAGCGCGTGCAGCGTGCGCGGCAGGCCGTGCCGGCGGGCGTAGTCGGCGGAGGCGCAGGCCAGGTAGCGCACGTTGCCCAGGCTGCGCGCCACGAGCGAGAGGGGCGGCTCCTGCACCACGCGGATGGCGATGTCCACCTCGTCGCGCAGGTTGTCGGCGCGGTTCTCGAACAGCACGTCCAGCACGATGCCCGGATACATGCGCTTGAACTCGATCAGCCAGTCGCCCATCACGATCTGCCCGTAGCCGCTGGGCACGCTGATACCCACGCGGCCCTGCAGGCCCTGGCCCAGCGTGGTGACGGCTTCCTGCGCGGCCATCAGTTCGTTGCGGATGGTGCGGCCGTGTTCGTAGAGGCGCAGGCCGATCTCGGTGGGCTCCACCCGGCGCGTGGTGCGCTGCACCAGCTGCACCCCCACGGCCTTCTCCAGCTTGGTGAGGTGGTAGCTCACGTTCGCGCGGGTCATGCGCAGCTTGCGCGCGGCCTGGCTCAGGTTGCCGCTGTCGATGATCTCGACCAGCAGGGTCAGCGAGGGCAGGTCCATGGAAGCATTCCGATCGATTGGTTTAAATCCTTTGACAGTCTGTCAATGGATGATGGGATTGTCAGAAAACATTGTCGCCGCAAGAATGTCCCGGACAAGTTATTCAGGAGACAAAGGCATGACTTCAGCAGCGGCGACCCTATCGCCCGTACAGACACGCCTGCAGGACGGCGTTCTCGTCGTCCGCATCGACAACCCGCCCGTGAATGCGCTCGGCGCGGCGGTGCGCCGGGGCCTGCGGGACGCCATCGGCGAGGCCGAGTCGCGGGCCGATGTGCAGGCGGTGCTGATCGTGGGCGAAGGCAAGGCTTTCATCGCCGGGGCCGATATCCGCGAATTCGGCAAGCCGCCCGTGGAGCCCTCGCTGCCGGAGGTCTGCCAGCGCATCGAATCCTGCGCCAAGCGGGTGGTGGCCGCCATCCACGGCGCGGCCCTGGGCGGCGGGCTGGAAGTGGCGCTCGCGGCCCACTACCGCGTGGCGCTGCCGGCCGCGCAACTGGGCCTGCCCGAAGTGAACCTGGGCCTGCTGCCCGGCGCGGGCGGTACGCAGCGCGCGCCGCGCCTGATGGGCGTGAAGCCGGCCGCCGAGATGATGCTGAGCGGCAAGCCGCTGAACGCCAGGGCGGCCCTCGCCGCGGGCCTGGTGGACCGCCTGGTGGACGGCAGCGATCCGGTCGCTGCGGGCCTGGCCTGCGTGCGGGAGCTGCAGGCCGCGCAGGCGCCGCTGCGCCGCACGCGCGACGTCGCCATCGCCGACCGGGCCGCGGCGCTGGCCGACCTGGACGCGCTCGCCGCCGACACCGCCAGGAAATCGCGCGGCCTGTTCTCGCCGCTGAAGATCGTCGAATGTGTGCGCAACGCCGTGGAGCTGCCCTTCGATGAGGGCATGCAGCGCGAGCGCGCGGCCTTCATGGAGTGCCTGGCGAGCCCGCAGCGCGCGGGATTGATCCACGCCTTCTTCGCAGAGCGCGAGGTCGCCAAGGTGCCGGAGGCGAAGGCCGCCGCGCCGCGCCCGGTGGCATCGATCGCCGTCATCGGCGGTGGCACCATGGGCGCCGGCATCACCGTGTCGGCGCTGGACGCCGGCCTGCCCGTGACGATGATCGAGCGTGACGACGCCTCGCTGGCCCGGGGCCGCGCCCACGTCGAGAAGGTCTATGACGGCCTCATCGCCAAGGGCCGCATGACGGCCGACGCCAAGGCCGCCGTGATGGCGCGCTACACCGGCAGCACGCGCTACGAAGACATCGCCGCGGCCGATCTGGTGATCGAGGCCGTGTTCGAAGACCTGGAGGTCAAGAAGGCCGTGTTCCGCGAGCTGGACCGCGTCTGCAAGCCGGGCGCGGTGCTGGCCACCAACACCTCGTACCTGGACATCGACGCGATCGCCGCCGCCACCGGGCGGCCGCGGGACGTGATCGGGCTGCATTTCTTCAGCCCCGCCAACATCATGAAGCTGCTGGAGATCGTGGTGCCGGCGAAGGTGGGCGCCGACGTGGTCGCCACGGCGTTCGCGCTGGCGAAGCAGCTCAAGAAGGTGCCGGTGCGCGCCGGCGTGTGCGACGGCTTCATCGGCAACCGCATCCTGGCCGTGTACAAGCAGGCGGCCGACTACCTCATGGAAGACGGCGCGTCGCCCTACGAGATCGACGCCGCGGTGCGCGGCTTCGGCTACCCGATGGGCCCGTTCCAGGTGACCGACCTGGCCGGCGGCGACATCGGCTGGGCCACGCGCAAGCGCCGCGCGGCCACGCGCGACCCGAAGGCACGCTACGTGGAGATCGCCGACCGCATCTGCGAGCGCGGCTGGTTCGGCCAGAAGACGGGGCGCGGCTTCTACCTGTACCCGGAGGGCGCCCGTACCGGCCAGCCCGACCCGGAAGTGCTGGCGATCGTCGATGCCGAGCGTGCGAAGAAAGGCGTCGTGCCGCGCAGCTTCACGCCCCACGAAATCATGCGCCGCTACATGGCCGCGATGGTCAACGAGGGCGCGAAGGTGGTGGAGGAGGGCATCGCCCTGCGGCCGCTGGACGTGGACGTGACCTTCCTCTCGGGCTATGGCTTTCCGCGCTTTCGCGGCGGGCCGATGCACTACGCCGACACGGTGGGCCTGCCGAAGCTCCTGGCCGACATCCGCGAATTCGCGCAGGAAGACCCGCTGTTCTGGAAGCCCGCGCCGTTGCTGGAAAAGCTGGTGGCCGAGGGCCGCGACTTCGGCAGCCTGAACCGCGCCGCCGCCGAAGCGCACTGACCGGACGACAGAACGAGCGATCGACGAAAGACCCCATGGATCTGCAATTCACCCCCCAGGAGGAAGCCTTCCGCGACGAAGTGCAGGCCTTCCTGAAAGAGCACCTGCCCGCCGAGCTGTCGCACAAGGTGCGCGCCGGCCTGCGCCTGGACAAGGCCGACATGGAACGCTGGCACGCCATCCTGAACGCGCGCGGCTGGCTCGCGAACCACTGGCCCGAGCAGTACGGCGGGCCGGGGTGGAACGCCGTGCAGAAGTTCATCTTCGAGAACGAATGCGCGCTGGCCGGCGCGCCGCGCATCGTGCCCTTCGGCGTGAACATGCTGGGCCCCGTGCTGATCAAGTACGGCAACGAAGCGCAGAAGCAATACTGGCTGCCGCGCATCCTGAACGGCGAGGACTGGTGGTGCCAGGGCTATTCGGAGCCCGGCGCGGGCTCGGACCTGGCCTCGGTCAAGACCACGGCGGTGCTGAAGCGGGATGCCAGTGGCGACCACTACGTCGTCAACGGCCAGAAGACCTGGACCACGCTGGGCCAGCACGCCAACATGATCTTCTGCCTGGTGCGCACCGACCGCGAAGCCAAGGCGCAGTCGGGCATCAGCTTCCTGCTGGTGGACATGCGCTCGCCCGGCGTCGAGGTGCGCCCGATCATCACGCTGGACGGCGAGCACGAAGTGAACGAGGTGTTCTTCACCGACGTGAAGGTACCGGCCGAGAACCTGGTGGGCGAGGAGAACAAGGGCTGGACCTATGCCAAGTACCTGCTGACCTACGAGCGCACCAACATCGCGGGCGTGGGCTTCTCGGTGGCCGCGCTGGAAAAGCTCAAGCGCGTGGCCGCCACCGTGCAGTGCAACGGGCGCCCGCTCGCGCAGGACCCGCTCTTCGCGGCGCGCCTCGCCCGCGTGGAGATCGACCTGGAGAACATGAAGACCACCAATCTGCGCGTGATCGCCGCGGTGGCCGGCGGCGGCGTGCCGGGCGCGGAAAGCTCTATGCTGAAGATCCGCGGCACCGAGATCCGCCAGGAGATCCTCTCGCTCACGCGGCGCGCCATGGGACCGTATGCACTGCCTTTCGAGGAAGAGGCGCTGCATGCAGGCCACGAAGACCTGGCCGTGGGGCCGGAGGGCGCTGCCGCAGCCGCGGCCAACTACTTCAACTACCGCAAGCTGTCGATCTTCGGCGGCTCCAACGAGATCCAGAAAAACATCATCTCCAAGATGATCCTGGGGTTGTGATGAATTTTGTGCACACCGAAGACCGCCGCATGCTGGCGGACACGCTGGACCGCTTCATCGCCGGGCAGTCCGGCATCGAGCAGCGCAACCATGCCGCCTACGGCGCGCAGGGCTACAGCCCCGGGCTGTACCGCGGCTTCGCCGACCTGGGCGCCATCGGCGCGCTGTTCACCGAGGCCGACGGCGGCTTCGGCGGCGCGGGCTTCGACGTCGGCGTGGTGTTCGAGCGCCTGGGCCGTGGCCTCGTCGCCGAACCTTTGCTCGGCGCCCTGGTGGTGGGCCGCGCCGTGGCGGCGGCCGGTACCGACGCGCAGAAGGAAACCGTGCTGGCACCGCTGGTGGCCGGCGAGGCCGTGGCCGCGCTGGCGCACGACGAGCCGGGCGGCCACTACGAGCCGACGCGCGTGGCGGCCACCGCGCGCCGTGCGGGCGATGGCTGGGTGATCGACGGCGGCAAGGGCGTGGTGCTGTTCGGCGACAGCGCCGGCTGGCTGCTGGTGTCGGCCCGCACGGGCGGCGGCACCTTCGACGCGGAGGGCATCTCCCTGTTCCTGGTGCCCGGCGATGCCGCCGGTCTCACGCGCAAGGCCAATGGCCGCATCGACGGCGGCCGCACGGCCGAACTGGTCTTCACGAACGTGGCCGTGGGCGCCGAGGCGCTGCTGGGCGCGGAGGGCGAGGGCGCCACGGTGCTGGAGCGCGCCGTGGGCTGGGGCGTGCTGGCGCTCTGCGCCGAGGCCGTGGGCGCGATGGACGTGGCCAAGGAGCACACGCTGGAATACCTGCGCACCCGCAGGCAGTTCGGCGTGCCGATCGGCAGCTTCCAGGCGCTGCAGCACCGCATGGCGGACCTGCTGCTGGAGGTGGAGCAGGCCCGTTCGGCCGTCATCAACGCCGCGGCCGCGATCGATGGCGCGGACCGCACCGCGCGCGAGCGGGCGCTCTCGGCCGCCAAGTTCAGCATCGGCCGCATCGGCACGCTCGTGGCCGAGGAAAGCATCCAGATGCATGGGGGTATCGGCATGACCTGGGAACTGCCGCTGGCGCACTATGCGAAGCGGCTGGTGATGATCGACCACCAGCTGGGCGATGAAGACCACCACCTGGCGCGCTACATCGCTCTCGGGCACTGAGTGGACACCCCCCTGAAGCGCTGCGCGCTTTCCCCCCGCTCTCGCCTTGCTTACCGCAAGGCGGGCAGGGGGACGCAGCCCTCGCTGCGGGGCGGCCCTTGCTCGGCTGCCGCTGGGCTGGGCCGCGCCGGTTTCAAGGGACTTGGGTGGCGCATAGCGCCATGAACAACTGAAATGGAAAAAGGAGCCGCCATGGTTGACGCGACCGCGCCCCTGCTGCAGCGCCGCGAGGGCGCCGTGCTGGTGCTCAGCAACAACAACACCGCCGCGCGCAACGCCCTGTCGCCCGCGTTCTATGCCGCGCTGACCGCCGCACTGGCCGCCGCGCAGGACGATCCCGCGGTGGGCGCCATCGTGCTCACCGGCGAAGGCGGCCACTTCTGCGCGGGCGGCGACCTGCGCCAATTGGCGAAGCGGCGCGAGCTGCCCGTCGAAGAGCGCCGCGCCAAGCTGGAAGGCCTGCACGATCTGGTCCGTGCGGTGCGCGGCAGCGGCAAGCCGGTGATCGCGGCCGTGGAGGGTGCGGCGGCCGGCGCGGGCCTGTCGCTGGCGCTGGCCTGCGACATGCTGGTGGCGGCGCGCGATGCCGTCTTCTCGGTGGCCTATGTGAAGGTGGGCCTCACGCCCGATGGCGGCGCGACGGCCTTCCTGGCCGAATTCGTCTCGCGCCAGGTGCTGACGGAGCTGTGCCTGACAGGCGAGCGGATTTCGGGCGAGCGCCTGCATGCACTCGGCGCCGTCAACCGCCTGGCCGAGCCGGGCGAGGCGCTGGCGGGCGCGCTGGCGCTGGCCGCCAGCGTGGCGAACGGGCCGCAGCAGGCCATGGCGCGCATCAAGGCGCTGTGCCTGGCGGCGCCCCAGGCCACGCTCGAAGAGCAGTTGGAGAGCGAGGCGCAGAGCATGGTGCTGTCGCAGGCGACCGAAGAGTCGCGCGAGGGCATCGCCGCCTTCCTGGAAAAGCGCGCGCCCGATTACGTGCGCCTGCGCGGCCCGGCGGGCTGACGCGCTCCCGGTGCCGGGTCGCGAAGGGGGCAGCGGCCACGCCGCCCGCCGCATCACAATGAACGAATGACTGGAGACAAGACATTGAATGCCACCACTTCCGCCGCCGCGCCTGACGCCATCGACTTTCCGCTGGAGGGCGTGCGCGTGCTCGATCTCTCGCGCGTGTTCGCCGGGCCGCTGTGCGGCCAGGTGCTGGCAGACTTCGGCGCCGAGGTGGTGAAGGTGGAGCACCCCGGCCGCGGCGACGACACGCGCGACTGGGGCATGCGCATCGGCAGGACCGAGACCACCTACTACAACAGCATGAACCGCAACAAGCGGTCGATCACGCTGGACCTGCAGAGCCCCGAGGGCGCGAGGATCGTGCACGAGCTGCTGCCGCAGTTCGACGTGGTGATCCACAACTTCAAGACCGGCGGTGCCGAGAAGCTGGGCCTGGGCTACGAGCAGCTCAAGGCGATCAGGCCCGACCTGATCTACTGCGCCGTGGCCGGCTACGACGTGACCGGCCCCGAGGCGAAGCGGCCGGGCTACGACCTGGTGATCCAGGGCGAGACGGGCCTCATGGCGCTCAACGGCGAGGCCTCGCAGCCGCCGCTGAAATTCGGCGTGGCCGTGGTGGACCTGATGACCGGCATGTACGCCGCGCAGGCCGTGCTGGCGGCGCTCTTCCAGCGCAGCCGCACCGGCCGGGGCCGGTTGATCGAGATGGCGCTCTACGACTGCGGCCTCATGGTCACCGGCTACTACGGGCTCGACGCGATGCAGCTGGGGCGCGATCCGGCGCGCTACGGCAACGCCCACCCCTCCATCGTGCCCTACGGCATGTTCGAGGCGGCCGATGGCCCGCTCATCATCGCCGTGGGCAACAACGCCCAGTTCGACAAGTTCTGCCGCCAGGTGATCGAGCGGCCCGACATCGTGGAAGACCCGCGTTTCGCCACCAACGTGCAGCGCGCGAAGAACCGCCACGAGATCGGCCCGATGCTCACGGAACTGATCCGCGCCTTCCCGCGCGACGTGCTGCTCGAACGCATGACCGCCTGCGGCATTCCCTGCGGCAAGGTGGCGGGCCTGCACGAGGCGCTCACCAGCGAGCGCACGCGGCGCGGCGGCCTCCTGCAGGACATGCCGCACCCCGTGGCGGGAACCACGCCGGTGTTCGCGCCGCCCTACCGTATCGACGGCCAGCGCCTGCCCATCCGCCATGCGCCGCCCACGCTGGGCGAGGGCACGCGCGAAGTGCTGCAGCGCCTGCTGCAACTGAGCGACGAGCAACTGCAGGGCCTGCAGCAGCGCGGCGTGCTGACGCTGCCGGAGGCACCCCCGCCAGTCTGATTTTCCCCGCCGGCCCGTTGCACCAGGCCGCCCGCAGAGGCGGCGCACCGGAGCCGATCTTCCCCAGAGAACCCCCGGAGACAACACCATGACAGGTTCCCGATTCCACCGCCGCGCCGTGCTGCACGGCATGGCCGCGCTCGGCGGCGCCGGCTGGCTGGGCACGGCCCCCGCCCAGACCCCCAATGCCGCCGCCTGGCCCACCAAGCCCATCCGGCTGGTCGTGCCGTTCAACGCCGGCGGCGCCACCGACATCATCGCCCGCAGCGTGGGCGAAGCCCTGTCGCAGCGCATGGGCCAGCCGGTGGTGGTGGACAACCGGGGCGGTGCGGCCGGCATCCTGGGCACCGACGCGGTCGCCAAGGCCGCGCCGGACGGGTACACGCTGCTGCTCTCGCTCAGCACCTCGATGCTGATCAACCAGTTCCTCTACACCAAGCTGCCCTACGACCCGCAGAAGGACCTGACGCTGATCACGCAGATCGCGGCCGCGCCCGTCACGCTGGTGGTGCACCCTTCCGTGCCCGCCGGCAACATGAAGGAACTGCTCGCCTACGTGAAGGCGAACCGGGGCAAGGTCTCGTACGGCTCCTGGGGCGTGGGCTCGTACGCGCACCTGGGCGGCGCCTACATGAGCAAGACGCAGGACGCCGACATGGCCCACGTCGCCTACAAGGGCGAGGCGCCCATGATCCAGGACCTGATCGGCGGGCAACTGCAGCTGTGCTTCTCCAGCGCGCAGAACACCAAGCCCTTCATCGATTCGGGGCGCCTGAAGGCCATCGGCGTGACCGGCACGCAGCGCATGGACATCCTGCCCCAGGTGCCCACCATCCACGAGCAGGGCGTGACGGACGATGCGTACGCCGTCTTCGGCTGGGTCGCCATGGGCGGCCCCGCGAACCTGCCCAGGGAGGTGATGGACGTGCTCCAGGCCCACCTGCGCGAGATCGCCCGCGATCCGAAACTGCTCGAACGCATCCGCGGCGCGGGCTTCATGCCGCTCATGAACAGCCCGGAGGCCTTCCAGGCCAACTACCGCCGCGACATGCCGGTCTGGAAGGCCCTGGTCGAGGCGGCCGGCGCCAAGCTGGACTGACGGCCGGGCGGGCGCGGGCAGGGGCGCTCCCTGCCATGGCGGCGCTGGAAAGGCGCCGCGACCCCCTGCCCCTTTTTTTCCATTGAACCCAGAACCGCAACCGGAGACACGACGAATGCCTTTGTTCCCCACCGCCCCCCTGGCCCGCGCCAACCGCCGCACGCTGCTGGGCCTCGCCGCCGCCGGGCCGCTCGCGCTGCTGTCGGCCGGCACGGCCGGGGCGCAGCCGTCCGCGCCGGCCGCTGCCTGGCCCGGCAAGATGATCCGGCTGGTGGTGCCTTTCCCCGCGGGCGGACCCACCGACACGGCCTCGCGCATCGTGGGGCAGAAGCTGGCCGGGCGGCTCGGGCAGGCCGTGGTGGCGGACAACCGGCCGGGCGCGTCGGGCTCGATCGCCGCGCTGCAGGTGGCCAGGTCCGACCCGGATGGCTACACGCTGATGATGCTGGCCACGCCCACGCTGCTGGCGCCGCACCTCTACAGGAAGACCGGCTACGACACGCTCCAGGATTTCACGCCGGTGGCCACGGTGTACGACCTGCCGATCGTGGTGGTCGTCAATCCCGCGCAGCTGCCCGACGTGAAGACCCTGCCCCAGCTCATCGCCCACGCCAAGGCGCAGAAGACGCCGATGAACTACACCAGCTCGGGCACCGGCAGCTTCGGCCACCTGAGCATGGAACTGCTCAAGCAGATGGGCGGGTTCGACATGCAGCACGTGCCCTACAAGGGCGGCGTGCCCGCGATCACCGACACCATCGGCGGCCAGGTGCCGGTGATGTATGCCGACCTGGTGGCGGCGCTGCCGCACGTGCAGGCCGGCAAGCTGCGCGCCATCGCCGTGGGGTCGCCGCGGCGCGTGGGCGTGCTGCCCGATGTGCCTACGATCGCCGAGCAGGGTTTCCAGGGCTACGACGCGGTGTCGTGGGGCGGCCTGATGGCGCCGCGCGGCACGCCGAAGGCGGTGGTGGACCGCGTGGCCGGCGAGGTGCGGCAGATCCTGGCCGAGAAGGACACGCAGGAGCGGCTGCTGGGCGCGGGCGCCATCGCGCACTTCCAGGACCCGGCGCAGATGGCCGAGCGCGTGCGGCAGGATTACGCCAAGTGGGGCGGGATCATCCGCGACAAGGGCATCGCATCCGAGTGACCGGGCGTCCCGGCCCCATCCATTTCTTCTTTTTCCATCCTTTATCCAACGAGGTCATCCCATGAAAATCCTGGTCCCCGTCAAGCGCGTGGTGGACTACAACGTGAAGGTCCGCGTGAAGTCGGACAACACGGGTGTGGACATCGCGAACGTGAAGATGAGCATGAATCCGTTCGACGAGATCGCGGTGGAAGAGGCCGTGCGGTTGAAGGAAAAGGGCGTGGCCACCGAGGTGATCGCGGTTTCCTGCGGCGTCACGCAGTGCCAGGAGACGCTGCGCACGGCGATGGCGATCGGCGCGGACCGCGCGATCCTGGTGGAGACGGCCGAAGAGCTGCAGCCGCTGGCCGTGGCCAAGATCCTCAAGGCCCTGGTGGACAAGGAGCAGCCGCAACTGGTCATCCTGGGCAAGCAGGCGATCGACGACGACTCCAACCAGACCGGGCAGATGCTGGCCGCGCTCGCGGACCTGCCGCAGGCCACCTTCGCTTCCAAGGTGGAGGTGA
>NZ_FNEY01000045.1 GCF_900100305.1 Paracidovorax citrulli
GACTGTTCATCCGGTGTCCTGTCCTGAGTTGCTGGGGCCTGGTAACCACAGCTTCCCAGGTCGGGCCTGGATGAACAACCTATTGAGACATCACAGCTAGCGGGCGCCATACACCACGCCCGGCCGGGTTCCATCGAGATCGTCGGTCCAGTCATTGGCAACCGGCTCCAGACCGAATTCACGTTCGAGGGACACGAAGCGGTAGTTGCCAGCGCCGTCGGTATAGACCGCCAGGCCCTGGGGTGTGAGGGCCACGGTGTGCCAGACACCGGCGATGCTTTTGTCGTTGAACGTGGCTGCAATCTTGCCGTCGGCCCCGTAAAGGCGCAGTTCGCCTGTTCCCACCACCTGCCCGGCATCCATGCGCTCGATTTGGCGCAGGGCAAAGCGTCCCCCGGGGGCGAGCCGCACCTCGGCGCTGACATCGTTGGGAGACTCGCCAAGGCGAGTGAAGCGGCGCGTTGCCGTATCGGCCATGCCTGCCTGCGGAAGTTGCTTGCCCTTCGTGTCGGCGAATTCGACGAGGGCCGTGGACGCGGACCACTCCGTGACCTGTGGCGACGCGACGTTGTCCATGCCCTGGTAACTGGCGAGATCCGCTGCCGGCAGGTCGCTGCTCTTGCCCGGTGGTGCGGCTGCCCAGCCTCCCTTGCCGTCGTTTGCAACGCGGGGCGGGGTCCCGTTCAGCACGTCGAAGAGACCCAGATCGGAGGATTTCTCCAGGTGCCAGTCCGGCAGGGAAAATGTCAGCAGCCGGTAGCGTTTTTTCGGTTCGTCGCCCGAGCGGTAAAACTGGTCCGTGGCGACCACGTGCACGCGCCCTTGCGCCAGGTCGCTGGCACTTTGGGGCGATACAGGATGCGCGAGGCAACTGTCCGGCCGTACGCCCGGTGAAGGCGCGGCGGCCACCGCAGGCGGCGTGCCGCTGCGCTCCGCGAGCTGGAAGGATGCGACCTTCTTCCTCTGTTCAAGATCGATGCGGTCCACCAAGCCATTGCAGTAGACCGCGTAAAGGTAACGATGGTTCGACCGGCTCTGAAGGCCCGGGCCTTCGGGGGACGGAACGCCCTGCGATACGGAAGCTTGGCTTGCGGGCGCCGCCGCCTGCGAAAGGGGCGCGGCCTGTGGCGCCGGGGGAGTGTCGCCGTTGCGGGAGCAGGCGCTGAGCAAAGCCAGGGCAGCGGTTGCCAGTGCCGAGGAAAGCCGGCAGAGGTGCGATGGGTGAGGGATGGGCATGGCGGACTCCAGGTCAGAAATCCTGTGCAGCTTCGACGTGCTCCACATAAGCCGGATCGCCTTTGCTTCCCCGTTCTGCAGTGGGAACCCGCTCCCACTCGGCCGAGCCCTGCTTTCCGTCCGGGCCGAGGGTGACGAACAACTTGCCTGCTTCGGTGCGGACCCGGTATTCATGCAGCTTGTTTGCATAGCCATTGAAGCCGCGGATGGTGTCCAGTTCGAGTTGATCTTCCGTGAAATCGGGCAACGTCACCTGGACAGGGGGGAGGCCTTGTCTCGCCCGGGCCTGGTTGTAGGCATTCACCAGATGCCGGAACTCATCGCTGCGGCGCACAGCGGCCGGATAGGCGCGAGCATTGCGCTCCTTCTCCTTGTAGAGGGCCCAGCCCGCCCGGATATTTTCCTTCCAGTTCCATACCTGATCCGCAGTGGGTGCCGGGCGCGTTATCTGCGCGAGCCCCACACCTCCCAAGCGGTCACTGCTGTATTTGGGCCAGAGTTCAGGAGGACGAAACTGCTGGAGCGAGCTTTCCTGCCGCAACTGCTTGCGAAAGCGCACTTTGGTGGCGCCGATGCTGTCGGCGAAGGCACGGATGGCTGTCGGAGTGGGGTTGGTTCCTGCGATCAGCAGAGAGCCCAATGTAGCCTCGTGGGTCGCACCTCCCACACGGGCGATGACGTGTACCGTGAGGACACCGCCCCGGACATGCGAGAACGGAATGCGCCAGGTGTTGGCGTGCCCGGCCGGGGCCCGCATGACCGGATGCTCGGTCGATCGCCCTCCGCCAAAAAAAGTCTTGGTGGGCGGAACGCCGTCATTGAAGGTCAGCGTGGCGCTCCATTCGTACGTGGGGGTCGCACCTGGCGGGATGGAAATGCCCTGCAGCTCCGCAGTCACGGTGATGATGGGCATCGAAGCATCGGCACCGATGGAAAACCGCGGGCCTGGCGGCTGGCTGGTGATAACGAGAGGCATGTTCCAGGAAGACGGCGGCAGGGGGCCTCGGCTGAATGTTGCGCCGCATTGTCGGTCCGGCCGCATGCCAACTGCGCGGTCGTATTGTCACGAATTGTTGTGCACTTCGGGTGCGAGGAGGCGACCCGGCGTGCTCCTCCGGCCGCTATGGCACACTCGCCCGCTTCGAGTTTTCATCGTTCGTTCGCAAGGGATATGCAGCAGATCATCCGGCAACTGGCCACGGAAATCAGGGTGGGGGAACAGCAGGTCCGTGCGGCCGTGGATCTGCTGGACGGCGGGGCCACGGTGCCCTTCATCGCGCGCTACCGCAAGGAGGCCACGGGCGGCCTGGACGACGTTCAACTGCGCGAACTGGAGGCGCGGCTCGCCTACCTGCGCGAGCTGGAGGACCGCCGCGCCGCGGTGCTCAAGGCCATCGACGAGCAGGGCAAGCTGACCGATGCGCTGCGGGCCGCCATCGCCGCCGCGCCCACCAAGCAGGAGCTGGAAGACATCTACCTTCCCTACAAGCAGAAGCGCCGGACCAAGGGGCAGATCGCGAAGGAGTTCGGCATCGAGCCGCTGGCCGACCGCCTGTTCGCGGACCCGACGCTCGACCCGGCCGTGGAGGCGCAGGCCTTCCTGCGCCCGCCCGAAGTGCTGGACGACGGCAAGCCGGGCGCCGATTTCTCCACCGTGGGTGCGGTGCTGGACGGCGTGCGCGACATCCTTTCCGAGCGCTGGGCCGAAGATGCCGCCCTGGTGCAATCGATGCGGGAATGGCTCTGGACCGAAGGCCTGCTGCGCAGCAAGAAAGTGGAGTCGAAGAACGAGGCCGACCCGGAGGTGGCGAAGTTCCGCGACTATTTCGACTACGACGAACCCATCGGCCGCGTGCCGTCGCACCGCGCGCTGGCCGTGTTCCGCGGGCGGGCGCTGGAGATCCTGGAGGCCAAGCTCGTGCTGCCCGTGGAACCCGAGCCCGGCAAGCCGAGCATTGCCGAGGGCCGCATCGCGCTGCACCTGGGCTGGAGCCACGCGGGCCGGCCGGCCGACGACCTGATCCGCAAGTGCGTGGCCTGGACCTGGCGCGTGAAGCTCAGCCTGTCCACGGAGCGCGACCTGTTCTCGCGCCTGCGCGAGGAGGCCGAGAAGGTGGCGATCAAGGTCTTCTCTGACAACCTGCGCGACCTGCTGCTGGCCGCGCCCGCGGGCCCGCGGGCGGTGATGGGCCTGGACCCGGGCATCCGCACCGGCGTGAAGGTGGCGGTGGTGGATGCCACCGGCAAGCTGGTGGAGACGGCCACGGTCTATCCGCACGAGCCACGCCGCGACTGGGAGGGCTCTCTGCACACGCTGGCGCGCCTCGTGCAGAAACACGGCGTGCAACTGGTGGCCATCGGCAACGGCACCGCGAGCCGCGAGACCGACAAGCTGGCGGCGGACCTGCTCAAGCTGGTGGCCAAGGCCGACCTCGGTTTCGAGAAGGTGGTGGTGAGCGAGGCGGGTGCCTCCGTCTATTCCGCCAGCGAGTACGCCAGCCAGGAAATGCCGGACGTGGACGTGAGCCTGCGCGGCGCGGCGAGCATCGCCCGCCGGCTGCAGGACCCGCTGGCCGAGCTGGTGAAAATCGACCCGAAGAGCATCGGCGTGGGCCAGTACCAGCACGACGTGAACCAGAGCGAACTGGCGCGCACGCTGGACGCGGTCGTCGAGGATTGCGTGAACTCCGTGGGTGTGGACCTGAACACCGCGAGCGCGCCGCTGCTCTCGCGCGTATCGGGCCTGTCGGGCAGCGTGGCCAAGGCCGTGGTGCGCTGGCGCGAGGCCAACGGCGCCTTCCGCAGCCGGCGCCAGCTCATGGAAGTGGCGGGCCTGGGCGCGAAGACGTTCGAGCAGTCTGCCGGCTTTTTGCGCATCCGCGGCGGCGACAACCCGCTGGACATGACGGGCGTCCACCCGGAGACCTATCCGGTGGTGGAGCGCATCCTCGCGCACACGGCCAAGCCGGTGAACGAAATCATGGGCCGCGCCGACATGCTCAAGCAGCTCAAGCCCGAGCTGTTCGCCAACGAGAAGTTCGGCGTGATCACGGTCCGGGACATCCTCGCCGAACTCGAAAAGCCCGGCCGCGACCCGCGCCCGGACTTCAAGGTGGCGCGCTTCAACGACGGCGTGGAGGACATCGCCGACCTGAAGGAGGGCATGGTGCTCGAGGGCACCGTGAGCAACGTCGCGCAGTTCGGCGCTTTCGTGGACCTGGGCGTGCACCAGGACGGCCTGGTCCACGTGAGCCAGCTCAGCCACAAGTTCGTGCAGGACGCGCGCGAGATCGTGAAGACCGGCGACATCGTGAAGGTGAAGGTGCTCGAGGTGGACCCGGTGCGCAAGCGCATCAGCCTGACCATGAAGCTCGATGCCGCACCGGCGCGCCGCGACCAGGATGGCCGCGGCCCGCGCGAGAACCGCTTCGAGGGCGCCGGCCGCGGCTATGCCCAGCCCGCGCGCCGCGCGGCCGACCCGGCTCCCCAGTCGGCCATGGCGTCGGCCTTCGCGAAGCTGCAGAGTCACAAACGGTAAGAAACGTTTTCAGGCGTGGATAATGGGGCGACCGCCCCGCACCCACGCCATGGAACTCAACGCCCTGCTGGAAATCCCCGTGGCGCTGCCGAGCCATCCGCGCGCGGTGGCGCTGCTGATGGCCGAGCTGTCGCGCGCCGAGCCGAGCCTGCGGCGGCTGACGCAGATCTTCGGCACCGATCCGGCGCTCGCCGCACGCCTGCTCGAACTGGCCAATGGACCGGAGTTCGAAGTGCCGCGCGCGGTCTGCGGCGTGCCGGAAGCGCTGGCGCTGGTCGGCATCCCCCAGGTGCGTGCGCTGGTGGGCTCCGCCCCGCCGGGCACCACGTCCCGCTCTGTGCCGGGCGTGAACCTGCAGCAGTTCTGGCGCTACAGCCTCCACACGGCCAAGATGGCGCGCTCGCTCGCCGGCGTGGTCCGGCACAACCCCATGGCGGGCTACACGGCCGGCCTGCTGCACGGGCTGGGCGAATTGCTCATCCACCTGGGTCATCCGGAACGGCTGGCATCGGTGGATTCCGTGGTCGGAACCTTCGATCCCCGCCGCGCGGTCCTGGAGCACCGCCTGCTGGGCTACGGCTTCGGCGCCGTGAGCGCGGCAATGGCGCGGCGCTGGCAGCTGCCGCAGGTGGTGGTGGATGCCTTGCAGTACCAGCACGCACCCTTCGAGAACAGCGTCTATGAACCGCTGGCCGGCGTGCTGCACCTGGCCGCCTGGCGTGCCTGGGCCCGCGAAGCCGGCTGGGGGGACAAGGAGCTGGCCGTGTCCTTTCCGGCGGAAGTCGGCCTGCCGCTGGGCCTGGATATCGACATGGTGCTGCAGCAGGACCCGATCGACTGGACGGCGCCCGTGGATGCGGGCGCCTACCTGGTGTGACGGCATCGCGGTCCGCTTCCGTGCGTGCGCTGCGCATCCACGCCGGCCCGGCGGCGCTGCGGCACATCGCGCGGGAGGGGTTGTCGCCCGCGGATGTGGCGGTGGTGCCCGCAGCGGCCGGAGGCCCCAAGGGGCTGGTGCTGGGGCCGATGGATCGTTTCCTTTTCGGCGACTGGCTCGCGCAGGGCACGCAGCCCGTCCACCTGGTCGGCGCGTCGATCGGCGCCTGGCGCATGGCCACGGCCTGCCTCGGGAGGCCCGTGGAGGCGTTCGAGCGGCTGGAGCAGGCCTATATCCACCAGGCCTACGACCTTCCGCGGGGCCGCAAGCGGCCCGATCCGGCGCATGTGAGCGAGCGGTTCGTCCAGAACCTGCAGGCCTTCTGCGGCGGGCGCGTGGACGAGGTGCTCTCGCACCCGCGCTACCGGCTGCACATCGTGGCGTCCCGTGGGCGGCATCTGCTCGCGCGGGAGCACCGCGTGGCGACGCCCCTGGGCTATCTGGGCGCCTTCGCGGCAAATGCCCTGCACCGGCGTGCGCTGGGCCTGTGGCTGGAGCGGGTGGTGTTCTCGTCGCCCGGAGGGGGCGGCGCCCCGGCCCCGTTGCCGTTCGAAGCGCGCGACTATCCCACGCGCCAGGTGGCGCTGGATGGCGGCAATTTCCTGCCGGCCCTGCAGGCGAGCTGTTCGATCCCGTTCGTCCTGCAGGCCGTCCACGACATTCCCGGCGCGCCGCGGGGGGCGTACTGGGATGGCGGCATCACCGACTACCACCTGCACCTGCGCTATGCAGGCCACGGGCCGGCCCGCCGGGGCGGCGGCGCGGGCCTGGTGCTGTACCCGCACTTCCAGCAGCAGGTGGTGCCGGGATGGCTCGACAAGGGGCTGCGCTGGCGGCACCGCCCCACACGGGCGCTGGACGCCGTGGTGCTGCTCTCGCCCGATCCTGCCTGGGTGCGCGAAGCCCTGCCCGAAGGCAAGCTGCCCGACCGCCAGGACTTCCTGCGCTATGGGACCGACACGGCCGCCCGGGCGCGCGCCTGGAGCGCTGCGGTGGCGGCCAGCCGCCAGCTGGCCGACGAGTTCGCGCAATGGCTCGCCCGGGGCTGTCCCCCGGATGCCGTGGAGCCGCTGTAGGCCGGGTTCCACCAGGACTGCTTCGGCTACATCGACGCTTCCAGCATGGCCCGGTAGTCGTCCACGCTGGCCTCGCGCGGATTGGTCTTGTGGCAGTGGTCGGCCATGGCGCCGCGGATCACGCCGTCCCACACATCTTCTCCGACCCCCATCGCGGCCAGCCCGGTCGGCAGTCCCAGGCGCGCGCTCATGTCGCGGATCGCATCGGGAATGTCGTCCGCGCTGGCCAGGCCCATGGCCTGGGCCATGCGCTCCAGCCGGCGGTCGCGGCGCACGGCCTCGTCCTGCGCATTGAAGCGCACCACCGCGGGCAGGAAGACCGCATTCAGGGTGCCGTGGTGCAGGCGCGGGTTGATGCCGCCCAGGCTGTGGCTGAGCGAATGCACGCAGCCCAGGCCCTTCTGGAAGGCCATGGCGCCCTGCATGCTCGCGCTCATCATGTGCAGCCGTGCGTCGCGGTCCTGCCCGTCGCGCGTGGCGCGCTCGATGTGGGCCCAGCCGCGGGCCAGGCCGTCGAGCGCGATGCCGTCGGCCGGCGGGTTGAAGGCGGAGGACATGAAGGTTTCCATGCAGTGCGCGATCGCGTCCATGCCGGTGGCGGCGGTCAGGTGGGGCGGCAGGCCCAGTGTCAGGGCCGGGTCGCAGATGGCGGCCTTGGGCACCAGGTGCCAGGAGTGGAAGCCGAGCTTGCGGTGGTCGTCCACGATCAGGATGGCGCCGCGCGCCACCTCGCTGCCCGTGCCTGCCGTGGTGGGCACGGCGATCAGGGGCGCCACCCGCTCCGTGATCCGGGGCGAGCCGCCTTCGATGGTCGCGTAGTGCGTGAGCGGCCCGTCGTGCGTGGCGGCGATGGCGATGCCCTTGGCGCAGTCGATGGCCGAGCCGCCGCCGACGGCGATCAGGCCGTCGCAGCCATGGGCGCGGTAGATCTCCACGGCCGCGCGCACGGCGGCTTCGGTGGGGTTGGCGGGCGTCTGGTCGAACACCGCCACCGGCAGGCCGGCGAGCGCGTCCAGCGCAGGCTGCAGCACGCCGGCGGCCTTGACGCCGGGATCGGTGACCACGAGCGGGCGCGTGATGCCCGCGCGCACGCATTCCTGGGCGAGCAGCCGCACTGCGCCGAATTCGATCTGGATCTGGGTGATGTAGTGGATGAGGGCCATGGTGGTGATGGGGGTTGCCAGGATGCGCGCCCTGGCGTATTGGTGGTCTGATCACGCCAATCTACAACCCCGGAGCTTTCCATGGCCCTGCAGCAAACCCTCATCGCGGCGCTGGCCGCCGTCGCCTGCGTTACAGGAGCGCGGGCCGCGTGCCTGGACGATGCGCAGGTGGCCGATCTCGCGGCGCACTACATGGCCCGCACGCCCGCGGCCAATCCGCCGCCCATGGACGCCGCCGATGCCGCCTGCACCCGCGGCAAGTTCAATGCGCTGCTGGAGCAGCGCCTGGGCCGGCCCGTCGGCTACAAGGCCGGCCTCACCAACCCGGCGGTACAGCAGCGCTTCCGTACGGACCAGCCCGTGTGGGGCCGCCTCTATCCGGGCATGGTGCTACCCTCCGGCAGCACCGTGGATGCTGCCTTCGGTGCACGGCCGCTCTATGAAGCCGACATGCTGGTTCGCGTGAAGAGCACAGCCGTCAACCACGCGCGCACGCCGCTGGAGGTACTGGACGCCATCGACCAGGTGATTCCCTTCATCGAACTGCCCGACCTGCTGGTGCAGGTGCCGCCCCAGCTCGACGGGGCGGGCGTGGCTGCGATCAACGTGGGTGCGCGCCTGGGCGTGGCCGGCACGCCTATCGCCGTGCCGGCGCTGCGGGCCGAGCGCTACGCGATGCTCGATGCCCTGGCCGCGATGACGGTCACGCTCACCGACGGCACGGGCGCCAGGCTCGGCGGCGGCCGCGGCAGCGACATCCTGGGGCATCCGCTGCAGGCCGTGGTGTGGCTGGCCGGTGCGCTGCAGAAGGAAGACGCCGCGCTGAAGCCGGGCGACCTTGTCAGCCTGGGCTCGTTCTCCGCATTGCTGCCGCCGCGGCCGGGCCTTGCGGTGACGGCCACGTTCGCCGGACTGCCGGGGGCCGCGCCCGTGGAAGTGCGTTTCAGGTAAGAAGCTATGGCCGCGGCTGCGTCCTGCGCCCCGGTCGCGCAGGGCACTGCAGGCGGCACCGGTTTCGGGGATGATCGGCGATGCGCCGCAGTGCGTGTTCCCTGTCTGTCCCCGATCCGTGATTCCCGTGACCGCTCCACCTCTTTCGCCGCCTCCGATATCCACCCCCCGCGCGCACCGCCTCACGCCGCAGATGCGCAGCGTGATCGACCGCATGCACCGCGCGCGCCGTCCGCCGCTGGAAACCCTGTCCGTGCAGGAGGCCCGTGCCGCCTATGAACTGGGCGCGGGCGTGCTCGAGATTCCCAAGCCTGCGCTGCCGCGCGTGGAGCCGCTGCGCATCCCGGCGCGCGACGGCCATGCGCTGCCGGCACGCCTGTACGCGCCGCACGCGGAGGGCGGTGCATTGCCGGTGCTGCTCTACCTGCATGGCGGCGGCTTCACCGTGGGCAGCATCGACACGCACGACACGCTGTGCCGCGAGCTGGCGCGCCGTGCCGGCTGCATGGTCGTGTCGCTGGGCTACCGGCTCGCGCCGGAGCACCGGTTCCCCGCGGCGGTGGAGGACACCTGGGATGCCCTGGCCTGGCTGGCCGCTGAGGGTCGCGGCATCGGCGCCGACCCCTCGCGCATCGCGGTGGGTGGCGACAGCGCGGGTGGCACGCTGGCCGCCGTGGCAGCCCTGCAGGCGCGCGATGCGGGCCTGCCGCTGGCGTTGCAACTGCTGATCTACCCGGGTTGCGCCGCGCACCAGGACACGCCCTCGCACGCGCTGTACGCGCACGGGTTCGTGCTGGAGGAGCCGGCCATCACCTGGTTCTTCAGCCACTATGTGACCCACGCCCAGCGCGACGACTGGCGCTTCGCTCCGCTGCATGCTCCCGATGTGGACGGCGTGGCGCCCGCATGGGTCGGCCTGGCCGAATGCGATCCGCTCGTGGACGAGGGGATTGCCTACGCCGACAGGCTGCGTGCCGCGGGCGTCGCCGTGGACCTGGAGATCTATCGCGGCGTCACCCACGAATTCATCAAGATGGGGCGCGCCATCCCCGAGGCGCGCACCGCCCACGGCCATGCTGCTGCCGCCCTGCGCGCGGCCTTCGGCCTGCCCGGACCCCTGGACGAGGAGACCTCCGATGCGACGCGCTGATTTCCCGTGTACCGAACGCCTGCGCGTGCGCTGGGCAGAGGTGGACATGCAGAAGATCGTCTTCAACGGCCACTACCTCATGTACATCGACACCGCCATGTCCGCCTACTGGCGGGCCCTGGCCATGCCCTACGAGGAAGGCATGCGCGCGCTCGGCGGCGAGTTGTACGTGAAGAAAGCCACGCTCGAATACCACGGCTCCGCGCGGCTGGACGACATGCTCGACGTGGGCCTGCGCTGCGCGCGCATCGGCAACAGCTCGCTGCGCTTCGAGGCCGGCATCTTCGTGGGCGACCGCCTGCTGGTGTCGGGCGAGCTGGTCTATGTGTTCGCTGATCCGGCCACGCAGACCTCGCGGCCCGTCCCCGCCGCGCTGCGCGCGCTCATCGAGGCACACGAAGCCGGCCACGAGGTGGTGGAGCTGCGCATGGGCGACTGGGCCACGCTGGGGGCCGACGCGCTGCGGCTGCGCATGGCCGTGTTCGTCGAAGAGCAGGGCATCGATCCGGCACTGGAGGCCGACGCGCTCGATGCGGAAGCGGTGCACATCGTCGCCTACAACCGTATCGGGCTGCCCGTGGCCACCGGCCGGCTGCTGCAGCCGGCGCCGGGCGAGGCACGCATCGGCCGCATGGCCGTGGACCGCGCGGTGCGCGGGCAGCGGTGGGGCAGGGCGGTGCTGGATGCGCTGGTCGAGGCCGCGCGGGCGCGGGGCGACAGGCGGGTCACGCTGCACGCGCAATGCACCGCCGAGAACTTCTACCGCCGTGCAGGCTTCGAGGTGGAAGGCGAGCGCTATGAAGAGGCGGGCCTTCCCCATGTGAACATGAGCATCTCGCTGGTGACATCCCCCTGAGCGGCTGACGCCGCTTCCCCCTTCTCTCGCGCTGGCGCGCGGGAAGGGGGACGACGCCGGTGGCCGGGCGGAGCCCGTTCCACGGCGTCCGCTGGCGTGGCCCGCTCCGCGGCCCTCTGACGGGAAAGGCCGTTGCGGTATCGGACATCTTTCGCAAGGCGCCCGCTCAGGCAGCCGGAAGATCAGGGCAGCGTCAAATATCGTCGAGCAGCGCGTAGGGCAGGTCGCCCAGGGCGAGGGGCACGCCTTCCGGGCCGCCCACGCGCAGCGCCTCGCCGGTGGAGGCCACCTGCAGGGCCACCAGCGCATCGAAGCCGCCGCCCGGTGCCGCGGCGGCCTGGACCACCGTGCCGCAGGGCTGCTCGGCATCGCTGGCGGCGAACACCTCGGCGCCCACAGTGATCGCCTCGGGGGCATGCGCCAGGTAGGTGCGGCGCTTGAGCGTGCCGCGGAACTGGCTGCGCGCCACCACCTCCTGGCCGGGGTAGCAGCCCTTCTTGAAATTCACGCCGCCCACCGATTCGTAGTTGAGCATCTGCGGCACGAACAATTCGACCAGCGGCGCCGTCAGCGTGGCCACGCCACTCTGCACTTCGCCCCACTCCCAGAGGCCGGGCGCCAGGGCCGGGCCGGACGGGGCAGGCTGGCCCGTGGGTTGCGCCAGCAGGGCGCGCGCCTGCCCGGCGCCGGGATAGAGGTGCACCACGGTGCCCTGGGGGGTGTCCTGCCGGCTCCAGGGCGGCAGGGCCTCGCCCGCCACCGCGGCGACGGCATCGCCGGCCAGGCCCCAGAGCGCGAAGTCGGCCGTGGCATCGGTGAGCCGTGCCTTGGCGCGCAGCACGAACATCGACAGGCGCTTGAGCACCGGGGCGAGCACGTCGCGGCTGCAGACCAGCAGGACCTCGGCATCGCCCACGCGCCAGCCGATGAAGCTGGCCTGCATGCGGCCCTTGGCCGAGAGGAAGGCCGCCAGCCGCGCCTGCCCGGGCGGCAGCAGCAGAAAGTCCTGCGTGAGCTGGCCGTGGAGGAATTGCGCGGCGTCTTCTCCTTGCACGCGGATCACGCCGAGCCCGTTGAGGGGGGCCAGGCCATTCAGGGGGGACGTCATGGGTGAATTATCATGCCCGGCTCTTTCCCCTCTCTGCATTCCGGTCCGTGCGCCGTTTCTTCCTTTTCATCGTACTGGTGGCCTTCGCGGCGGCCGGCCTGGGTTTCTGGTGGCTCCACCATCCGCTGCCGCAGCGAGCGGCCGCGGGCGCCGCCACGGCCGGGGGCACCCCCGGCGTGCTGGAGCTCGAGATCGAGCCCGGCACCACGCCGCGCGGTGTCGCCGTGGCCGCCGTGCAGGCCGGCGTGGATACCGATCCGCGCCTTCTCTATGCCTGGTTCCGCCTGTCGGGCAAGGACCGGCTGATCAAGGCCGGCAACTATGAGATCCCGCCGGGCACCACCCCCTTCGGCCTGCTGCAGAAACTCGTGCGCGGCGAGGAGGCACTGCGCGCCGTCACGCTCGTGGAGGGCTGGACCTTCCGCCAGTTCCGCGCCGCGCTGGACCGCGACGAAGCGCTGCGCCACGACACCCAGGGCCTGGCCGACGCCGCCATCATGGAGCGCCTGGGCCGCCCCGGGGTGCCGCCGGAGGGGCGCTTCTTCCCTGACACCTACACCTTCGCCAAGGGTACGAGCGATCTCGCGGTGATGCGGCGGGCCCTGCGCGCCATGGATCGCAGGCTGGAAGCCGCATGGGCGCAGCGCTCCGCCGACCTGCCGCTCAAGAGCGCCGACGAGGCCCTCATCCTCGCGAGCATCGTCGAGAAGGAAACCGGCCGCGCCTCCGACCGCGGCCAGATCGCCGGCGTCTTCGTCAACCGGCTGAAGGCGGGCATGCTGCTGCAGACCGATCCCACGGTCATCTACGGCATGGGCGAAAAGTTCGACGGCAACCTGCGCCGCCGCGACCTGCTGGCCGATACGCCCTGGAACACCTACACACGTGCCGGCCTGCCGCCCACACCCATTTCGATGCCGGGCAAGGCTTCGCTCATCGCCGCCGTGCAGCCCGAGCGCACGCAGGCCCTCTATTTCGTGGCGCGGGGCGACGGCACCAGCCACTTCAGCCCCACGCTCGACGAACACAACCGCGCGGTGAACCGCTACCAGCGCGGCCAGCCGGCGCCGCAGGGGCAGTAAACCGCACCGGCAGCGCACGCACCACAAAGGTCTTTCTTCCATGCAGCGACGGGGTTGGTTCATCACATTCGAGGGCATCGACGGGGCGGGAAAGTCCTCCCACATCGAGGCCGTGGCCGAGGCGCTGCGCCGCGAGGGCCGCACGGTCACCGTGACCCGCGAGCCCGGGGGAACGCCCCTGGCCGAGACCCTGCGCTCGCTGCTGCTGAACGAGGCCATGGACGCGCTCACCGAGTCGCTGGTCGTCTTCGCCGGCCGCCGCGACCACCTGCGCTCGGTGATCGCGCCTGCGCTCGTGCGCGGCGAGGTCGTGCTGTGCGACCGCTTCACCGACGCCACGTTCGCCTACCAGGGCGCGGGGCGGGGCTTCGACCGGGCCGTGCTCGCCCAGCTCGAGCGCATCACCCAGTCGGGCCTGCAGGAAGGCACGGATGCCGTCCTCCATCCCCACCTGACACTCTGGTTCGACCTGGCACCGGACGTGGCCGCAGCGCGGCTCGAAGGCGCGCGCGCGCCGGACCGGTTCGAGGCGCAGCCCGTGGAGTTCTTCCGCCGCGTGGCGCAGGGCTATGCCGACCGGGCGGCGGCCGACCCCGGTCGCTTCGCGCGGCTCGATGCCGACCAGCCGCGCGAGGCGGTGCGTGCGCAGCTCATGGAAATCCTCCACCGGCGTGGCGTGCTGGATGCGGCGCAGGAGGGCGGATGAGCGCGGCCGCCGTGTCTCCCTGGATCGCTGCCCAGCGCCGCAGGCTCCTGGCCCAGCGCGGCCATGCCTGGCTGCTCAGCGGCCCCTCCGGGCTGGGGCAGTACACGCTCGCGCTCGAACTGGTGCGTGCCTGGCTGTGCGAAGCGCCTGCCGAAGACGGCGCATGCGGGCACTGCGGCAGCTGCCATGCCATCGACGTGCGCACCCATGCCGACCTCTGCGTGCTCATGCCCGAGACGGAGATGATCGAGCGCGGATGGCCGCTGCCCGAGAAGGCGCAGGCCGAGATCGACGACAAGAAGCGCAAGGCCAGCCGCGAGATCCGCGTCGAGGCGATGCGCGACGCGGTGCAGTTCGCGCAGCGCACTTCCGCGCGCGGACGGGGCAAGGCCGTGCTCGTCTATCCGGCCGAGCAGATGAACACCGTCACCGCCAACGCCCTGCTCAAGACGCTGGAGGAGCCCGTGGGCGACGTGCGCTTCGTGCTGGCGAGCGAGGCCGCGCACCAGTTGCTGCCCACCATCCGCAGCCGCTGCCTGGGCCACACGATGCAGTGGCCCGGCGAGGAAGAGTCGCTGGCCTGGCTCGCGGGGCAGGGCGTCGCGGCCGATGCCGCGGCATCCCTGCTGCGGGCGGCCGGAGGCCGGCCCGAGGACGCCCTGGCCTTCGCCCGGGGAGGGCGCAGCCCCCAGGCCTGGTCGCAGATTCCGCGCGCCGTGGCCCGCGGCGACGCAACGGCGCTGTCGGACCTGTCGCCCGCCGACGCCGTGGACGCCCTGCAGAAGCTCTGCCACGACCTGCTCGCCCGGCGCGTGGGCGCCGCACCCCGCTACTTCGCCGAGGCCGACCTGCCTTCGCCGCCCGGCGTCGGCCCGCTCACCCGCTGGGCCCGCGCGCTCGCGAAGGAGGCCCGCACCGCGGACCATCCCTTCAATCCGGGATTGATGCTGGAGTCGCTTGTTGCCCAGGCGCGAAACGCCCTAAACTCCCGCCATTGAACGACCGGCCCGTCCCCACATGAGTACCCCTCCCAGCGCCCCCCGTCCCAGCGTCATGCAGCTGGCCATCAAGGAAAAGGCGGCACTCTACGCGGCGTACATCCCGTTCTTCTCCGAAGGCGGCATCTTCGTTCCGACCCAGCGCGAATACCGCCTGGGCGACGATGTGTACGTGTTGCTCACGCTGCCGGAGGACACCCAGCGCTATCCCGTGGCCGGCCGCGTGGCCTGGGTCACGCCGGCGCGCGCCGCCGGCAACCGGACGCAGGGCATCGGCATCCAGTTTCCCAAGGACGACAAGTCCCGCCTGCTCAAGGCCCGCATCGAAGAGATCCTGGGCTCGACCCTGTCCTCCGATCGGCCAACGCAGACCATCTGAGCCGGTCCGCCGCGTCCGCTCGGCCCTGAGTCTTGACGCCGTATGGGCCGGCGCGGCCCCGTGCCGGCTCCGCCATTCCGGGAGGAAGGCGATCCGTTCCGCAGGCCGGAACCCGGCCGTTCCGCCGTTCTCCTACGGCCGTGGCGTCCCGCGCCGCCTAACATTCCTGCAGCCATGTTCACCGATTCGCATTGCCACCTGAGCTTTCCCGAACTGTCCGCGCAACTGCCCGCCATCCGCCAGGCCATGGACGAGGCGCGCGTCACCCGCGCGCTGTGCATCTGCACCACCATGGAGGAATTCGGCGACGTGCATGCGCTCGCGCTCGCCCACGACAACTTCTGGAGCACGGTGGGCGTGCATCCCGACAACGAGGGCGTTACCGAACCGTCGGTGCAGGACCTGCTGGACCGCGCCGCGCTGCCCCGGGTCATCGCCATCGGCGAGACCGGGCTGGACTACTACGGCATGGAAGACCGCAAGGGCGGCCGCAGCATCGCCGACCTGGAATGGCAGCGCGAGCGCTTCCGCACCCACATCCGCGCCGCACGGGCCTGCGGCAAGCCGCTGGTCATCCACACCCGCAGCGCGTCCGACGACACCCTCGCCATCCTGCGGGAGGAGGGCGAGGACGGCGCGGGCAAACGTGCGGGGGGCGTCTTCCACTGCTTCACCGAGACGGCCGAGGTGGCACGCGCGGCGCTGGACCTCGGCTACTACATCTCGTTCTCGGGCATCCTCACCTTCAAGAATGCCCAGTCGCTGCGCGACGTGGCGGCCTTCGTGCCGCTCGACCGCATGCTCATCGAGACCGACAGCCCTTACCTCGCGCCCGTGCCCTACCGGGGCAAAACCAACAACCCGTCCTACGTGCCCTTCGTGGCGCAGCAGATCGCGGCGCTCCGGGGCATGCAGGCTGAAGCCGTGGGCGAGGCCACGAGCCGGAATTTCGACACGCTCTTTTTCTGAAAGGATGCTCCATGACGCAGCTTCGCCCCCTGTCGCGGCGCCTGTTCGTCTCCGCCGCGGCGCTGGCCGGCGCGGGCCTGTGCGCTGCCTGCGCGCACGCCGGCGCCTATGACGATTTCTTCACCGCCATCGTGCGCGACCAGGGCGACGACATCACCGCGCTCGTGCGGCGCGGGTTCGATCCCAACACGCGCAACCCCAAGGGCGACGTCGGCCTCACGCTGGCCCTGCAGCAGGGCTCGATGAAAGCGTTCGACGCGCTCATGGCCGCGCCCGGCATCAAGGTGGAAACGCGCAACTCCAAGGACGAGAGCCCGCTCATGATCGCCTGCCTGCGCGGGCAGGTCGCCGCGGTCCGCGCGCTCATCGCCAAGGATGGCGACGTCAACAAGACCGGCTGGACCCCGCTGCACTACGCCGCTTCCGGCACCACCGACCAGCAGCTGGAAATCACCCGCCTGCTCATCGACCAGAGCGCCTACATCGACGCCGAGTCTCCCAACGGCACCACGCCGCTCATGATGGCCGTGAGCTATGGCCGGGCCGACGTGGCGCGCTTCCTGGTGGAGCAGGGCGCGGACCCCACCATCAAGAACCAGCTCGGCCTCACCGCCGCGGACTTCGCCCGGCGCGCGGCGCGCCAGGACATGGTGGACCTCGTCGCGGAGGCCATCCGCCGCCGCCAGCCCAACCGCGGCAAATGGTGACCGGGTAGCGGGTAGCGGCCGTCCCTCAGCCGCCCGCGAGGGCGGAGCCCTTCAGGCGCGCATACAGGCCGCCGCGCGCCTGCAGTTCGGCATCCGTGCCCTGTTCCACGATGCGGCCGCGCTCCATCACCACCACCCGGTCGGCATGCTCGATGGTGGAGAGGCGGTGCGCGATCACCAGCGTGGTGCGCCCGCGCATGAGCCGCTGCAGGGCGTCCTGCACCAGCCGCTCGGATTCGGTGTCGAGGGCCGAGGTGGCCTCGTCCAGGATCAGGATCGGCGCATCCTTGTAGAGCGCCCGCGCGATCGCCAGGCGCTGGCGCTGGCCACCGGAGAGCTGTACGGCGTTGTGGCCCACCAGCGTGTGCATGCCCTGTGGCATCGACGCCACGTGCGCCGACAGGTTGGCTGCTTCCAGGCAGGCCTGCACGCGCGCCTCGTCCACGTCCGCGCCCAGCGCCACGTTGGCCGCCACGGTGTCGTTGAACATCACCACGTCCTGGCTCACCATGGCGAACTGCGAGCGCAGCGCGGACAGGTTCCATTCCTCCAGAGGCCGGCCGTCGAGCAGCACGCGGCCCTCGGTGGGCTGCAGGAAGCGCGGCAGCAGGTTGACCAGCGTGGTCTTGCCGGCACCCGAGGGGCCCACCAGCGCGACGACCTCGCCGGGCCGTACCGACAGGTGCAGCCGGTCCAGCGCGGGCGCCAGCTCGGCCCCGAAGGCCACCGTCACGCCCTCGAGTTCCAGCGCGCCCTGCGCACGCTCCTTCGGCGCGTGCCGGCCGCCCGACTCGGCCGGCGCGCTCTCCAGCAGCACCAGGCCGCGCTCCAGCGCGGCGACGCCGCGCGTCAGCGGGTTGGCCACGTCCGCCAGCCGGCGGATGGGCGCGATCAGCATCAGCATCGCCGCCATGAAGGCCGCGAAGCCGCCCACGGTCACTTCCCGCGTCTGCCCGATGTGGCTCTGCCAGAGCGCCACGCAGATCACCGCCGACAGCGCCGCCGCGGCCAGCAATTGCGTCAGCGGGGTCATCGCGGCCGAGGCGATCGTGGCCTTGATCGCCAGGCGTCGCAGGCTCTGGCTGAGCACCCCGAAGCGGCGCGCCTGCGCGGGCTGCGCGCTGTGCAGCCGCACCATGCGGTGGGCCAGCACGTTTTCCTCCACCACGTAGGCGAGCTGGTCCGTCGCTTCCTGGCTGCTCTTGGTGATCTGGTAGAGGCGGCGCGACAGCGTCTTCATGATCCATGCCACGCCGGGCACCAGGAACGCGACGATGAGCGTCAGCTGCCAGTTCAGGTAGAGCAGGTACACCAGCAGCGCGACCAGCGTGAAGCCGTCGCGCGAAATGCCCAGCAGCGCCTGCACCAGCTGCGTGGCGCCGTTCTGCACTTCGTACACCACCGTGTTCGACAGCGTGCTCGCCGACTGGCGGGAAAACAGCGCCATCTCCGCCGACAGCAGGCGCTCGAACAGTGTCTCGCGCAGCTTCAGCATGCCTTCGTTGGCGATGCGGGCCAGGGCGTATTGCCCGCCGAACTGCGCCAGCCCGCGCACGAAAAACACCCCCATGACGGCCACCGGCACCAGCCAGAGCTTGAGCGAGCCTTCCGTGAAGCCCTGGTCCAGCAAAGGCTTGAGCAGCGCGGGGATCAGCGGCTCGGTCACCGCGGCCACCACGGTGGCCAGCACCGCCAGCGACCAGGCGAGGCGCTGCCCCCCGAAGTACGAGGACATGCGCCGCAGGCGCGCGAACAGGGAAGGGGGGGCGGATGCGGGAGCCGCGGCGGTGTCCGTCGCGGGGGCTCCCTGGGGGGCGGAGGCTTGCATGAAGGGCGGATTCTACGTAGGACCGCGCCGGCAACTTGCACAGTTTGTCACAGGGCTGTCCGCCCTGTGTGTAACATTCGGCCCCTGACCTTCCGGTTTCCCTCCGGCGAATGGTCCGGTATCCCAACGCTGTCAATGACTTCAGACCGCCCATCCCATCCTCTCGCCGCGGCCCTGCCGCACGCCACGCGCCGCCACGCCATCGTGGCCCTCGCCTCCGCAGCCTCCTTTCCCGCCTTCGCGCAGTTCCGCGTCGAGATCACCGGCGTGGGCCTGACCCAGTTGCCGACGGCCATCGCGCCGTTCCGCGGCGAGGCGGGTGCACCGCAGAAGATCTCCGCCATCGTGCAGGCCGACCTGGAGCGCAGCGGCCAGTTCCGTGCCGTGGACGCCTCCGGCCCGCAACTGGACGAAAACTCCCGCCCCGACGTGGCCCTCTGGAAGCAGAAGGGCGCCGATTCGCTCACCACCGGCAGCATCACGCGCCTGCCGGACGGCCGCTACGACGTGCGCTTCCGCCTCTGGGAGACGGTGCGCGGCGAGGACAAGGGCGGCCAGAGCTTCGTGGTCACGCAGGCCGACCTGCGGCTCGTCGCCCACCGCATCGCCGACTACGTGTACGAGAAGCTCACCGGCCAGCGCGGCATCTTCTCGACCCGCATCGCCTACGTCACCAAGGCCGGCAGCCGCTACAGCCTCTGGGTGGCGGACGCCGACGGCGAGAACGCCCAGTCGGCGCTCTCCAGCCCCGAGCCCATCATCTCGCCGGCCTGGTCGCCCTCCGGAACGCAGCTTGCCTACGTGTCGTTCGAGTCGCGCAAGCCCGTGGTGTACGTGCACGACGTCTCGACCGGCCGTCGCCGCCTGATCGCCAACTTCCGCGGCTCCAACAGCGCGCCCGCCTGGTCGCCGGACGGCCGCACGCTCGCCGTCACCCTCAGCCGCGACGGCAGCTCGCAGCTCTACACGATCGACGCCAACGGCGGCGAGCCCCGCCGGCTCATGCAGAGTTCGGGCATCGACACCGAGCCCACCTATTCCAGCGACGGCCGCAGCATCTACTTCGTGAGCGATCGCGGCGGCGCCCCGCAGATCTACCGCGTGCCCGCCACGGGGGGAAGCGCCGAGCGCGTCACCTTCACGGGCACCTACAACATTTCTCCGAGCATCAGCCCCGATGGCAAGTGGTTGGCCTACATCTCCCGTGTGGGAGGGGCTTTCAAACTCCACGTCATGGATCTGACGTCCGGCAGCGTGACCGCCATCACCGACACCACCGCCGATGAGAGCCCGAGCTTCGCGCCCAATGGCAGACTCATCGTCTATGCGACCCAGCAGCAGGGCCGCGAAGCGCTGATGACCACCACGCTGGACGGCAAGATCAAGGCCCGTCTGGCGGGGCAGAATGGCGATATCCGGGAGCCGGACTGGGGTCCGTTCCAGAAACAATAATTTGAATCTTTTTCGTTTTTCAGACTCGACAGTAACGCTTTATCCGGACTAGGAGAACCATCCCAATGATCAACCTTCCCTTCAAACGCATTTCCCTGGCCCTCACCGTGGCCGCTCTCATGGCGGGCTGCAGCTCGGGCGTGAAGCTGGAGGACGTGCCTGTCGAGAACAAGGGGGCCACCTCCACGGCTCCCGACGGTGCCAATTCCAGCGGAAATTCCCAGAGCGGCGTCGCTCCCGTGGACCTGAACCAGTCGGCGCGCGACGCTGCCGGCCCGGTCGGCGTGGCCCGCATCGTGTATTTCGACTTCGACAGCTACGTCGTCAAGCCCGAGTACCAGTCGCTCATCGAGCAGCACGCCCGGTTCATCAAGGCCAGCCAGGGCCGCAAGGTCATGATCGAAGGCCACACCGACGACCGCGGCGGCCGCGAATACAACCTGGCCCTGGGCCAGAAGCGTGCCGAGGCCGTGCGCCGCGCGCTGGGCCTTCTGGGCGTGCCCGAGGCCCAGATGGAAGCCGTGAGCTTCGGCAAGGAAAAGCCCGCGGTGCAAGGCAACACGGAAGACGCCTTCTCGCAGAACCGCCGCGTTGAACTGTCCTACCGTTGATGGCGAACCCCACCGTGCAGCAGCGGACGCGTGAGCGCGTCCGCAAGGCGGCGGCGCTCGCCGCGCTGTCGCTGGCGGCCGGCTTCGGTGCCACGGCCAGCCATGCCGCGCTCTTCGAGGACGAAGAGGCCCGCCGCGCCATCCTCGAATTGCGCCAGCGCGTCGATGCGCTCCAGCAGCAATTGGGCGGCGACCAGCGCCGCAGCTCGGACGAGACGTCCCAGATGCGCCGCAGCCTCATCGACCTGCAATCGCAGATCGAAACCCTGCGTTCGGAGCAGGCCAGCCTGCGCGGCCAGAACGAGCAGCTGCAGCGCGACGTGGCCGACCTGCAGCGCCGGCAGAAGGACATCGCCCAGGGCGTGGACGAACGCCTCAAGCAGTTCGAGCCGGCCAAGGTGACCATGGACGGCCAGGAATTCCAGGCCGACCCCGCGGAAAAGCGCGACTTCGAAGCCGCGCTGGCCGTGTTCCGTTCGGGCAAATTCCCCGATGCCGTGTCCGCCTTCGGCAACTTCCTGCGCCAGTATCCCCGCAGCGGCTACGTGCCCTCGGCCCGGTTCTGGCTGGGCAACGCCCAGTACGCCACGCGCGACTACAAGGAAGCGATCAACAACTTCAAGGCCCTGCTGGCCGCGTCGCCCGACCATGCGCGCGCGCCGGAAGCGGCCCTGTCGATCGCCAACTGCCAGATCGAGCTGAAGGACACGCGCGCCGCGCGCAAGACGCTGGAAGACCTGCTGCGAGCCTATCCGCAGTCCGAAGCCGCTGCCGCGGCCAAGGAACGCCTCGCGCGGCTGAAGTGAGCACGCCGGGGCAGCAGCATCCGCAGGGGGTGGCGCCGGAGACGGCGCAGCCCTCCGCCCATCCTCCCTCGGGCTCCGGCCCGGGGGCGCAAGATCCCTTCCTCCTCGACGCCGACCTGCGCCGCCGCTTCGGTGGGCTGGAGCGCCTCTACGGCGTGGAGGGGGCCGCCCGCATCCGCGCGGCCCACGTCGCGGTGGTCGGCGTGGGCGGTGTCGGCTCCTGGGCCGTCGAGGCCCTGGCCCGCAGCGGGGTGGGGCGGCTCACGCTCATCGACCTCGACAACGTGGCGGAATCCAACGTGAACCGCCAGATCCACGCCCTGTCCACCACCGTGGGACAGGCCAAGGTCGAGGCCATGCGCGACCGCATCGCGCTGATCCACCCGGGCTGCCAGGTGCACTGCATCGAGGAATTCGTCGATCCCGGCAACTGGCCCGCCATCCTGCCCGAGGGCGTGGACGCGGTCATCGACGCCTGCGACCAGGTCCACGCCAAGACCGCCATGGCGGCCTGGGCGCTGAAGCTGCGGCATGGCCACCACCGCTTCATCAGCGTGGGGGCGGCCGGCGGCAAGCGCCTGGCCCACAAGGTGGACATCGACGATCTTTCGCAGACCACGCACGACCCCTTGCTCGCGCAGCTGCGCTACCGCCTGCGCAAGCAGCACGGCGCCGCGCGCGAAGGGCGCCGCATCGGCATCACCTGTGTTTTCAGCCGCGAAGCCGTGGCACCTCCGCATGCCTCGTGCGCGCTGGATGCCGGCGCGGACGGCACCCTGAACTGCCACGGCTACGGCTCGGTGGTGTCGGTCACCGCCACCTTCGGCCAGTGCGCCGCCGGCTGGGTGCTCGATCGGCTCGCGGAATCTGGTTCGGGCCCTAAAGTAGCGCTATAATTTGAGTCTTTGCTGTTGCGGCCTCCGGGCCGTGGCAGCAATGTTGGGACGTTAGCTCAGTTGGTAGAGCAGCGGACTTTTAATCCGTTGGTCACAAGTTCGAATCTTGTACGTCCTACCAGGAAAATCCAGGAAACCCTGCTATGCACAACGTAGCAGGGTTTTTTCTTTTCTGAGGCTTGGCGGGTCTGGCAGGCCGGGCCCGTATGGCACTTGCCCCAATTAAGGCTGCCTTGGCATTACTTTCCACGGGGCGCTTTCCCGGGCGCGCATCTAGAATGGGCCGATGCCCACATCCGTTGCCCTGGACCGTTTCATCAATGCCCAGGAGCCTGTCTGGGACCGGGCAGTGTCTGAACTGAAAGCCGGGAAAAAGCGCTCCCACTGGATGTGGTTCATCTTCCCCCAGATCCAGGGCCTGGGCCACAGCGACATGGCGCAACGCTACGCCATCCAGAACCGCGCGGAGGCCGCGGCCTACCTGGAGCATCCCGTGCTCGGAGAGCGCCTGCGCGAAGCCTGCCGCGTCCTGCTCGGCCTGGATGGCGGCCTGTCTGCCCATGGGATCTTCGGTTCCCCGGACGACATCAAGCTCCGCTCCAGCATGACGCTGTTCGCCGAGATGGCCGGGCCGGGCAGCTGTTTCGATGCCGTGCTGGCCCGGTACTTCGATGGCGTGAAGGATGCGCGCACGACCGAGCTGCTCGGCCCCATGCCTGACGCCTGACGCCGCAGCGGCTTCATTGCCGGAAGGCTGCTGCTCGCAGGCGCCGGCCCCAGGCGGCCCCGGGGCCGTCCTGCTTACAGGCTCTTCAGCGGCACCACGTCCTTGCCCTTGAAGGTGTACACCGTCACCGCCGACGACTTCAGGTCGTGCTTGACGTCGTACGAAAACTCGCCCGTCACGCCGGCATATTTGCCATTGGCGATCGCCTGGGCGATCTTCTTCGTGTCGGTGGTGGACTGGGTCGACTCCATGGCGTTGGCCAGCAGGTACATGCCGTCGTAGAAGGCGGCGGCATAGGTGAGCGGGTCCCGCTTGTATTCGGCGCGGTAGCGCTCGGCGAATTTCTGGCCCTTGTCGCTCTTGTCCAGCAGCGAGCCGCCCTGGGTGCAATAGACGTTCAGGTCACCGGTGAGCTGGGCCAGGTTGGCGGTCTCGGTGGAGCAGATGCCGTCGCCGCCGAGCAGGGGCCCGGTGATGCCGAGGGCGCGCATCTGCTTGAGCAGGGGGCCGCCCTGGGGCGAGTAGCCACCGTAGAACACGGCCTCGGCCTTGGCGCCGCGGATGTTGGTCAGGATGGCGCTGAAATCCGTGGCCTTGTCGGTGGTGAATTCGGTGGCCACGACCTGCAGGCCCAGGCGCCTGGCCTGCGCCGTGAATTCGCGCGCGACGCCCTGGCCGTAGGCGGTGCGGTCGTCGATCACGGCCACCGTCTTGAGCTTCAGGTCCTGCGCCGCGTAGGTGGCCATCTTGGTGCCCAGCTGGTTGTCGCTGGCGCCGATGCGGAACAGCGTGCCGTAGCCGAGTTCCGTGATCTTCGGGTTGGAGGCCACGGTGAGCGTGAGGATGTCCGAGTCGTTCAGCACCCGCGCGGCGGGCACCGTGACGCCCGAGTTGTAGGGGCCGAGCACGAAGCGGATCTTCTTGTCGGCAAGTGTCTGGGCGACCTGCACGCCCTGCTTGGGATCGGCCACGTCGTCGTTGATGTCCAGCTCGAACACCACGGGCTTGCCGGCCACCTTGACGCCCTTGGCGTTCAGTTCCTTGATGGCGAGCAGGGCGCCGTCGCGGTTGTCTCCTCCGTTGGCCGCCTGCGGGCCCGTGACGGGGCTCATGAAGCCGATGCGGACACGCTCCTGTGCCTGGGCATGGGCGGCCGCGCAGGCCAGTCCCAGGGCCATGGCGGTCAGGCGGAATATCGTTTGGGTCTTGCTCATTGGCATGTTCCTTGTGATGCAGGGATGGGGCACGGCGATCGTATGGGCCTGGTGCCCCGGCAGGCAGGAAGGCCTGCCTGGCTCGTGGCCGGGCGGACCGCAACCCCCGATTGTGCGCACGCTTTCGGTGCCCTCCCGAGCAGTGCCCCGAGAAAACGAGGTGGTGCGGATCACACGGCGATGCCGAGCGTCCGGATGGCGACCCGCGCGGCCGCGAGATCCCAGGCGGCCGTGCCCACGCTCTTGAAGACCGCCGGGCGGCTGCGGTCGGGCTCGGCCGCGACCAGCGACGCGAGCGGATGGACGCTGCTCCAGTCCACCTGCGCGCGGATCAGGTCGCCGGCCTCGTGCCGCGCGCCCGCCGGGTCGTCGGCGTACAGGTCGCTGCCCTGCAGGGTGGTGGCGCCGATCTCGGCCATGCCGGGCCTGAAGGCGCCGACGCCGACCACCACGCGCCCGGCACGGGCGGGCTCGTCATAGATGGGGACCGTGGCGGTGGTGAGCGCGATGACCGCATCGACCGCCTCCGGAATGGCCTCGGGGCAGGGCTGGACGGCGGAGGGCGCTGCGGCCTGCGCGCAGAAAGCCTGCGCCGCCACGGCGGTCCGGCCGCGAACGAGCACCTTGCAGGCGGGGTGCAGCTCCCGTATCGCCTGGAGGTGGTGCCACGCCTGCACGCCCGTGCCGATCAGCAGTATCTGCCGTGGTGCCTGCCCCAGCAGCCGGCCCAGCGCCACCATCGAGACGGCCGCCGTGCGGCGGCCCGTGAGTTCCGGGCCGTGGAGCTGGCACAGCGGCCGGCCGGACGGCGCATCGCACACCGTGACGATGCCGTGCAGTGTCGGCAACTCCCGGGCGGCGTTGCCCGGCTGCACGGTGACCAGCTTGTGGATGCCGAGATCGTGTGCCACCGCCGGCATGCTGAGCATCACGCCGCCCTGGCCCAGCGGCAGCGCGAGGCGTTCCGGGCTGGCGATCTCTCCGCGGTGGAATTCGACGGCGGCGGCCTCGATGGCCGGCACCAGTGCAGCGAATGGCAGGGCATGGGCCGTGGCGGCCTGGTCGCAGGCATGCAAGGCCGCGGCCTGCGCGGGAAGGGCGGAGGTCATGTGGTGGCCGGTAGGGATGGGAAAGAGCCCGGCATTGTCCTCCCGCAGGCCTGCGGCCCGTGGGCCGTCAGGCCAGCCGCACCTCGAAGTACGCTCCTTCCGGCTCCCCCAGGCCCTGCATGCCGGCGGTACGCGCCGCCGCCGCCGCGCGGGCCCAGCGGTTGATGGTGGCCATCGGGTCCGTGCCTTCGGGGGCCTCGTCGCCGTCCTGCAGGCATTGCACCGCGGCGAGCGATCCGGCCACGCCTTCCGGGCCGCCGAGCTGGCGCTCGAGCACCCGGGCGTAGCGGGCCTCGGCCGCGGTGCGCTCGCGCTGCGGCAGTTCGGGGAAATCGCACAGGGCGACGGTGTAGGCGAGGGTGGCGGTTTCGGACATGCCTTTTCTCCTGAAGTAGCAATGACTGTATGAATATACAGCTATTGCCGTGCAGGTGGGAAGGGGTCGTCTCGAAGATGCGTCAATGCGCGGGCACCGGGGAGGGCAGCAGCCGCATGCCGGTGCGGCGCTCCACTTCCTGCAGCGTGATCGGCGGGCCGGCGGTGGCGCCCGGCGCGTTCTGCTGCCAGTGCGCCCAGGAATGCCCGGTCCCGGCGTCGTACACCAGCTTGAACAGGTGCGAAGGCACGGCCACCTGTCCGGCGCCGATGGTCCTGGCCCCGGGCTCGAAGACGGGGCCGGTGATGACATAGACGTCGCCGCGCGCGCGCATCGCGTAGCGGCGCGTGTCCTCCTCGATGCGTGCCCAGGGGCCGCTGTTCTGCTTCGGATCCTGCGGCACCATGTTGGCGAGGCTGAACGACTGCGCCATGGCTTCGGGGGTGCCCATGTCGCCCGCAGGCGCCATGTGGCCGCGGGCATAGCCCGAGCCGCGGTAATCCTCGAGTTCGGCGCGCTCGCCGCGCGGCAGCCGCGCGTCCGCGTAGAAATGGTCGGTGCGGTGCTGCTGCCGGGCCTGCTGCAGGATCTGGCGGTTGAGCCGCTCGGCCACATACACGGGGGTGCGTGTGTTGCCGCTGTGGAGCACCGCGAAGGCGTCGAAGCACAGCTCGCGCAGCCGGGGCGCATCGGGGGTGAGGGGCGGCACGCCGCCGGCGAAGTGCTGGCGGCACTCCGTGAACTGGCCGGCGCGCGTGGGCTGGGCGGCAGTGCCGGACCAGGGGCCCTGCGTGGGGTGGACGCCGCAGCTCGTGACCTGCAGGCCCACGACCGCGGAGGTGAACAGGGAAACCAGCAACCGGCGCACGCGGCCTGAGGACCGGTGCAGGAGGGCGATGGAGGGGGAGCGGGAGGATTTCTTTCTGCGCGATTGCTTCTGCTGGGCCATCCTTGGATTAGAACCCGCGCGGGCACCGTGCAGGGGCTTTCGCACGCAACAGATGCTGCCGGCCGTGTCCGTCCTGACCGGCCAACGCTGCGTTGTCTGACGCGCCGGCCCGCGGGCTCGCCCTAAGGTCGGTGCATCGATCCCACACCAGGAGCTTTTCATGATCACCACCGAACCGACGATGACCAACCTGTTCCTGCAATTGGGCCTGGAGGAAAGCCCGGACGCCATCACCCGTTTCATCCATACCCACCAGCTCGGTGCCGGGGTGCAGGTGGCCGATGCGCCTTTCTGGAACGATGCGCAGCGCCAGTTCCTGGCAGAGCAGCTCAAGGCGGATGCGCCCTGGGCCATGGTGGTGGACCAGTTCAACGAAGCGCTGCACGCCGATGCGGTGGAGCGGCGCACCGAAGCGGAAGTGCCGGGCAGCGCCGAGGCCGTGCCCACGCGCTGATCGCCGCGCCGCCGCAGGGGGGGGCTGTCCTCCCCCTCCAGGCACGCCGCTTCTGGAGAGAAGGTGCGGCCGCACCGGTGCAATGGACTTCCGCGCCTTCGCGCGATGGTTGCAGGAAACGGCAGGGCATCCGCCTGCACGCAGGATCTCAAATTCGTTCCCGCCGATGCACCGGCGCAGGATGAGTGGTTCCGACAGGCGTGCGGCACGTCGGGGCATTGCGCGACCCGCCCGCATGGCGTTGTCCGACGCGGCGCGGGAAGCACGGCGGGTTACCTTGGGACTTTCAAACCCGTCGATGGAGAAGACCCCATGAACGCACCGCGCAACTCGGCTGGCGCCGTCCCCACCTCTTCGAACCGCAATCGCTTCGCCAGTGCCCGCACTTTGTGGGTGGCCGGCATCGCTTTGGCGGTGATTCTCTTCGTATTCATGATTCCCTGGTGAGCGGCGGCGGGTACAACCGGCGTGGGAGGCCCGGGCAGGGCGGCGCGATGGCCGTTCCGTCCTCCGGGCCGACGGCGGTCGATGGCGATGGTCGCCATGCGCCGCACCACGTTGGAAGGATCCATGCCGAAATCTCTGTTGTCCGTATTCGGCCGGCGCTGCGCGCTGGCTTGGGGCTGGCTGGCGCTCGCGGTCGCGCTGCCGGTGGCCGCGCAGGGCACTCCGGGGGAAACGTATACCGGGCGCGGCACGTTCTATGGCTACGATGGTGGCGGCAATTGCAGTCTGCCGTTCCCGGAACACGTATTGACCGTTGCCATCAATGATTCCGACTACCAGGGCTCGCAGGCATGCGGTGCCTACCTCGAGGTGCTGAACCCCGCGACGTCGAAGAAGGTGGTGGTGCGCGTGGACAACCGCTGCCCCGACTGCCCGCCGCACGGGCTGGATCTGGCGATCCCGGCCCTCGCGCAGATCGCGCCGATCGACGCGGGCATCGTTTCGCTGCGCTGGCGCTACGTGTCGGGGCCCGATACGCCGGCGTCCGTCGTTTTCAAGGAAGGTTCCAGCGCTTCGTGGAGCGCCCTGCAGGTGCGCAACCAGCGCAATGCTGTGGCATCGCTCGCCTATCGCGCGAGCGGTTCAGGCGGCACCTACGTGCCGCTGGAGCGGCAGATGTACAACTACTTCCTCGCGCCGGGCGGCATGGGGCCGGGGCCGTTCGACCTGAAGATCACCGATGTGTTCGGCCAGGTGCTGGAGGTGTCCGGCGTGCCCCTGAGCGTGGGGCCCGAGCTGTCGCTGGGTGTGCAGTTCCCCCCGGTGCTGCCCGCAGCGGGTTCGGCCTGGTCCGTGCAGGATTCCGAGCCTCCGGCGCCCGCCACCGGCCCGGTCACCTATGCCACCAGTTTCAACAGCGACTGGGGCCAGGGCTATTGCATGAATGTGACCGTGACCAACCCCCATGCCGGTCCGGTGGACTGGGCCGTGCGCATTCCGGTCTCGGGGACGGTCTATAACGCCTGGGATTCCCAGGTGACGCAGGTGGGCAACGAACTGTCCGTTCAGGGCGCGGCCTGGAACCGCACCCTGCAGCCCGGTGCCAGCGCGCAGTTCGGTTTCTGCGCCAATCGCTGACCGGCGCCGCGGCCTGTTTCCGGGCCGTGACGGATGCGCCCCGGGCCGGCATTCCGTCCGACAGGCCCGGGGCGGCCGCGCTTCTATGGTGGGGCATCGCAGCAGCCTGGGAGGCTTTCTCCATGCAGACATCGACCGAAACCCGGACCACCCGCACTTCCGGTGCCGGGGCGCCCGAATCCCGTAGCAACCGGGACAACCGCCGTGGCTGGTGGATGGCCGTCGCCACGGCCGCCATCGTGCTGACGGCGGTGCTGGCGTTCAACCTGCTGGGTCCGAAGAACCCCGTGCGACCGCCCGGCGAGGGCCACGAGACCCCGGCCTCGCAGGGGGCGGCCCAGACCGGCGGGCCGGTACCGGACGGTTCCGTGGAAGGCGCGGCACCGCAGAGGTCGGATACGCCGACGCCAGCCGGCCGCGAGGGCATGGGTGCCCCGGCGGGGGCCGCGCCGGCAGCGCCCGCTGCATCGGGTTCCGGCAGCTAGTTGTGATGTCTCAATAGGTTGTTCATCCAGGCCCGACCTGGGAAGCTGTGGTTACCAGGCCCCAGCAACTCAGGACAGGACACCGGATGAACAGTCATAAGCATGCGCGATTGACCCGCGCAGGTCGAGCCCTTCTGGTCGACAGAGTGCTCCAGCAGAACTGGACGATGCGCCAAGCCAGCGAAGCCGCAGGCGTGAGCCTGCGCACCGGCTACAAGTGGATGGCCCGCTTTCGCAACGAAGGCCCCGATGGCTTGCTCGACCGCAGCTCCCGCCCGCACCGCAGCCCCCAGGCCTGCCCACCCGAGCAGGTCCAGCTGTTCGAAC
>NZ_FNEY01000046.1 GCF_900100305.1 Paracidovorax citrulli
TGGGGGCTGCGGTGCGGGCGGGAGCTGCGGTCGAGCAAGCCATCGGGGCCTTCGTTGCGAAAGCGGGCCATCCACTTGTAGCCGGTGCGCAGGCTCACGCCTGCGGCTTCGCTGGCTTGGCGCATCGTCCAGTTCTGCTGGAGCACTCTGTCGACCAGAAGGGCTCGACCTGCGCGGGTCAATCGCGCATGCTTATGACTGTTCATCCGGTGTCCTGTCCTGAGTTGCTGGGGCCTGGTAACCACAGCTTCCCAGGTCGGGCCTGGATGAACAACCTATTGAGACATCACACGTAGGCCAGCACGATGCGCTCTCGCAGTGCCAGGGCCCGAGCGGTCTTGCGCCGACACATCCAGCTTGCAACGCTGGGCGATCAGCCTCGTTCAACTCGATGGCAACTGCATGAGGCTGGGCCATGATGTGCTCCTTGGCTGTGCTGGCCCGCCACATGCCCATAACATGGTTGATGCAAATTCTGATTAAAGCCACTAGGATAGCGCATAGCTTGGTATATTCAGTTCTATGGGTGAACATATGAAGGAAATACCATCTTCTTTTTGTTTTACATGCCAAAGAATTAATCCTCTTGTCCAGGAGTTGGGTGATTGAGCTAATCTGTTAAATGTTTTTTCATTGTTGAATCTTTGTAGAAATGCTTCTTCTCCATATTTTGCAATTTTCGCGATCAAAAAAGGCGGTATCCAAATGGTGTTAATTTCTCCCTCCCCAGACCAGCCTATGCTTAAAAATTTTTCTATTATTTCTCGCTCATATTTTTTATAATCTGGTAAAACATTGTCAAGTCTTTTTGTATAACTCAATTCATCAATCCACTCATAATCGTAAGCGAAGAATTTTTTTATTTCTTCGGGCGAATAAGGAAGAGTGATTTTTTCTTCAATCATAATCAAAATATTGGAACAATTGTTTCGAATCTGGGGGCTGCATCTGGAAAATTCTGTCTTTGGGCTTTAAAAGAGAAGGCTGTTTTATTGTTGCCCCCTAAGCAAGGCCACAACTTTCTCAATGCGGAGTTAATTGATTTTTCTATCGTATTTATGCCTGGTATTCTGCTTCCAAAACGGCCGGCCGGGTTATTGTAAAGAGTATCGCTTGCAATATATGCATCTACATCGGAGGCATGTGTCCAAGGTGCTCCTGTTTGTCCGCTAAATCCTGATGCCGTACTGCCTCTAATTCCAGCTCTTGCGGTAGGGTCAATTTTTTTGATGGCAGGTTCAGCTGCTTTAACCAGCGCTGTTGTTGCTGCGATAACTTGGGCCCGAGTTGGACAAGGGCTAAGACCTAGTGGATCGGTCCACACGGAAGGAGTCGCATATTCAAATAAATTTGCTCCGCCCAGCAAACCTATTGGATCCTGACTGGCAAATCGCCCCACCACCGGATCGTAGTACCGAAACCGGTTGTAGTGCAGCCCCGTCTCTTCATCGAACTGCTGCCCCTGGAACCGGAACGGCTGTTCGATCAACGGAGGCGCAGCCGAAGCCGAGCGCATCGGAGGCATGTCATCCGGTCCATGCCCCTGTCGTCGCGGCCCTGCCATTCCGTCGGTGCCCGTCGCTTGGCTCGGCAATGCCCGCAGCGTGGCTTCGCCCCACACCTTGTAATCCGCAGCCCAGGCAACGTGCCCCTGGGCATCGGTCAACTCCAGCGGAGCGCCGATCTGGTCGCATTGGTACCAGTAGATGCGGCTGTCCCCTGGCTGCTGCGTGCCCTGCACGGTGGCCAAAGGCACGAAGCTGCCCGGCTCGTAGATGAACAGGCTGGCTTTGCCCCCGCGCCGGCTGTGCACCATGAGATCACCGTCCCACAGGTAGCGCGTGGTGCCGAAGGCATCGGCCTTGGCCACACGCCGGCCGAGGGCATCGTAGGCATAGCGCGTGGCCTGGGTGACGCCGTTGCGGTGGGAGGTGGCTTCCACCAGCTGGTGGTCGGCATTCCAGCGCAGCTCGGTGGTTTCGTGGTGGCCCGCCCGGCGGTTGCCGCGCGTGCGGCGCACGACGTTGCCATGCACGTCGTATTCGAAGTGCAGGTCCTGGTAGAAGCGCAGGCGGTTGTCGCCGACCACGCCCAGGCCGGACGAAGAACCGTGTGCTTGTTGTTGCTGCGCGCGCTGCATCTGCGCCTCGGTGGCATCCAGCAGGTTGCCGGCGGGGTCGAAGGCGAACAGCTCCCGTGGGGCATGGCTGCCCTGGCCGGGCAGGGCGGCGAGGATGCGGCCCACGGGGTCGTAGCGGAACTCCTGGCTGCCGCGCAGGGTGTCGGCCCGGGCGACCAACTGACCCAGGGCATCGTAGGCATAGGCGCGTTCGAGCCGCACCGTGCCCGTGGGGGAGGCGGATGACGAACCCAGTGCCGCCCGATGGCGCACGAGTCGCCCGGCCGGGTCGTAGTCGTAGCGGCTGTGCAGCGCGCCCTGGCTGCGTTGTGTCTCGCGGTGCAGGGCATCGCGCTCGATGTCGGTGATGACGGTGCGTGCGCCCGAACCGGCTTCCGTGAGCCCGATCTGGTGCAGGCGGCCCGATCCATAGTGCAGCCAGTCCAGAGCCCGGCCGTCGGGCAGGGTGGTGCGGATGCGGTGGCCCAGTTCGTCGTACTCGTGCGACAGGGCGCGTTCCTCGGGCTGTCCCTTCTGCCCAGGCAGGGGCTGGAGCGTCTGCACCTCCTGCAGGATCTGCCCGACCGGGTCGTAGCGCCAGGCGATCGCGGCAGCCGGGTTGGTCGCTGCCGTCAGGCGGCCCAGCGGGTCGTAGGTGTAGGTGGCTCGGCTGTCTTCGGACGATGCGTCGCCGTGCGCGCGCTTGCCCACCAGGCGGCCCAGTGCATCGCGCTCCAGGTGCGTGACCTTGCCCGGGCCGGCATCGCTGCCTCCGGCCTCGATGACGTGGGTCAGTTCGCCCGCGGCGTTGTACACGTAGCGCTGGTGGCGGCCATCGAAGCCGATCTCGTCGGTGAGGTGGTCGGCCGCATCGTAGGTGAACCGGGTGTGCGCGCCGTTCTCGTTGGTCAGTGCGACGAGCCGTTCGCCCAGGTCGTAGTGGTAGCGCAGCACGCCGCCGCGCGCGTCGGTGCGCTCGGACGGCTGGCCCGAGCCGTGGTAGCGGTAGCGCGTGGTGCCGCCGAGCGGGTCGGTGTAGGCGAGCAACTGGCCTTCGCCGTCCCATTCGTAGCGGTGGGTGGCGCCCGTGGGCTCGGTCACTTCGCGCAGGCGGCCCTGCGCGTCGTGGCGGTAGCGGGTGGTGTGGCCCAGGGCATCGGCGCTCGCGGCCAGGTGGCCCAGCGCGTCGTAGGCGTAGCGGCTGGTGCGGCCCGAGCAATCCGTGTAGGCGATGAGCTGGGCGGAGGCGTCCCACTGCAGCCGGCGGGTGCGGCCGGCGGCATCGGTGAGGGCGACCGGCAGGCCCCGGGCGTCGTATTCGGTGGTGGTGCTGCGGCCCAGGGGATCGCTGGATCGGATGCGATTGCCACGCGCATCGTATTCATGGGTCCACGTGTGGCCCAGGGCATCGGTGACGCGCACGGGGCGGTCCTTTGCGCCGCCCTCGGTGCCGTAGTCGATGCGTGTCGCGTGCCCGGCGGCATCCAGATGCAGCGTCAGGTTGCCGCGGCGGTCGAACACGGTGCGCGTCTCCCGGCCCAGGGCGTCCACGGCCGCCTCGGGGTGGCCGTTGGCGTCGAAGGGCGTGCGGCTCACGTGGCCCAACGCATCGCGCACGGCCACGATGTCGCGTCGCTCGTCGAAGGCGAAGCCCATGGTGCGGCCCAGCGCATCGTGCATCCAGGTACGGTGCCGCTCATAGGTGAACTGGTGCGCCGCGCCGCTGTCGAGGTTGCGCGACACGGTGACGCGGCCCTGCGGGCTCAGCGTGTCGTATTCGTTGTGGTGGCGCGCGCCGTCCGCCAGTGTGTAGCCGACGAGCAGGTGCCTGTTCCACTCGAAGCGCCGCACGCGGCCGGCGGCGTTGGTGTGGGCCACGAGGTTGGGCGGAGCCAGTTCGCCGCGCGGGTCCTGCGCGTCAGGGGCGTAGTGGTAGTGCGCCAGCAGCGTCTCCTCGCCGCCGGAGTGCAGTGCGTGGACAGACTCCAGCTGGCCCCGCGGGCTCCAGTCCAGGCGGAACCAGCGGCCCGCGCTGTCGGCGATGCGCCCGGGGCGCGGCGGCGTGGCGAAAGGGCGGAAGCCCGGGCCGAAGGCGCTCTGGTCGAAGTGCAGCTGGATGCGGTTGCCGTTGCGGTCGCTGAGGGCCACCAGGGGAAGGCGCCACTGGCCCGCCGCCTGGCGCGCGAAATGGTGGATGCGTCCGTCGGTATGCACGAGTTGCCACGCATCGGGCGCGGTGCGGCGGACCGTGAAGCGCTCGTAGGCCTCGAAATGCTCCTCGCCTTCCTCCAGGCCGGGCAGGCGGACGGCGCGGCCCTGGCCATCGTGGTAGAGCAACTGGTCCGCCTGCAGCCACAGCTCGGTGGCGAGGGGATGGCTCCAGCCCTGGCCGAACCAGCCATCGGTGCGTGCGTCTCCGCTGCGGTAGTGGCGCAGCCATCCCATGGGGATCGGCCCGCCGAACGAGAAATCCGTCTGCGTGAGGGTTTTCTCGCCCGTGGCGAGGACCACGGGGCGCTTGCTCGCGCAAGGGCACTGCGTCGGATTGCCTGCTTCCTTCTTCGATGTCTTGACGTCGGTCTTGTCGTTTTCGCGTTTCTTCGCCGGCCTGGATTTCTTGGTGATGATGGAGATGCCCACGCCCACGGTGCTGCGCGCGAGGATGCCCGCGGCGCGTTTGGCCATGTCGCGCTTTTCTTCGCGGGACAGGTCGGGGCGCGTGAGATCGGCGATGAGGCCGCCCAGTTCTTCCTTGAGCGCGGCGGCGGTCTGCGCCCCGGCTTCCACGCGCTGGCCCACGCGCACGCCGGTGGCTGCCCCGGTCATGAGCGCGCCCGCGCCGGAGCCCCCTGCAGTCACCGGGGCGGCTGCCGTGAGGGCCGCGGTGGCGAGCGCCATGCCGCCATCGACCACCAGCCCGCCCAGTGTTTCCCAGGTGAACAGGTCCTTGAGGCTGGCCAGCACCTCGTCGCCGAACTCCCCTGCGATTTCAGACGCCAGCTCGCCGTCCAGCTCCTTGGCGATGTCCCAGGTGTTGGACATCGCGGTTTTCACCGCGCCGAAGCTGGACCAGATCGACGTGGTGCCGACGTCCGTTTCGTGCCGCACTGTCTTGTGGTCTTCGATCCAGACCTGCTTGCCCCAGTTGCCCGTGAACGTGGCCGGCCCGTCGCGCACCAGGGTGATCACCCCGCCCTTGGATACCTGGGGCGCGTGCCAGCCGTTCATCAGGGCGCTTTCGGCCGTGGCCACGTCGGTGCCCGAATGGAAGGTGGAGCCCGCGGGGTTGTCGATGGACCCGCTGTCATTGCGGTAGGGGGCCACGCCCGGAATGTCCTTCTTGCGAAGGAAGACGAAATCGTCCGGCTTGAACACTTTCCCCGCGGCGGCCTGCGACACGACCTCCTTGCCGTCTATGTAAGTCTTCCCCACGTCAACTTCCTCTCTGCCTTGTCTGTCGTCTTCCTGGATGGTTCAGGGCGTTCGCCTTCCGGCGCCGGCCACGGTCATGCCGCCATGCACTCGATGACGCCTGCGCTGCATTGCCCCTGGATGTCCTGTGTGCTGCACAGGGCCTGTCCGATATCCGCCAGCCCGTGCCGGTGCAGACCCGCGGCCAGAGCCCACTGCACGGCGCCCCACGATGCGCCCAGCTGCCCCAGCAATTCGGCGGGCTGGATGGAGCCGGCGCGCCAGCCGTGCTCGCTGTCGGACGCGGACAGGCGGCCCAGCGCCGCAGCCATGTCGTCCTGCCGCCACGAGCTGCCGTCGCTGTCGCTGAGGTGCTGCCGGACGTGGTGCAGGCGCAGGCCTGCGGCACGGAGCGCTGCCTGCACGGCCTGTTCCAGCGCGCGCCCGTCGCCGGCCCTCTGGCTGGGCCAGCGTGGAGAAGGCTCCGGTGCCTCGACAACCGCAGCAGCGTGCAATACGGTGCTGGCAGGCGATTTCTCCGCAGCGGCGACGGGTCTCAGCAAAAGCGCTGCCGAGGCTTCCCCGGGCACCCATCCGCTGCTGTTGTCCCTGGCGTGGATGCGTTGTGCGCGCCAGTCGCGCAGCAGGACATCGTGGTCGCACAGGGAGTCCGCTGTCAGCAGAACGATCTGCGCGGGTGGGCTGTCATGCCGGAGTGCCAGGAAACCATGGGCCAACGCGCGATGGCAGGTTTCGGCCCCACCCGCAAATGCCCGGGCTCCGTGCACCGGCAGCCCTGCCTGGCGGCATGCGTCGCCCAGGTCCCGGCTGAATTCCTGCAGCGCCGGGTTGTCCGCGGAGGCCTCGTGCGGGGATGTCGCGGAGGGGCCCGACGCCCATGCGGGCAGCGACAGCAGGTAGAGGGTCGGGACCCGCGGCAGCGTATGCAGGTGCTCCATCATGGGGCGCCATGCCGCCCGGATGAGCGCGTTCAGGCGCTCGCGCCCCCGGTCCTGGCCCGCCACATCGCCGGCGGGCGCCGTCAACAGCTTGAAGCCATCCACCTCCCGGTAGCGGAATTGCTTGCGCCGTGCGGAGAATGCCACGACGCTGGTCAGCCAATCGTCTCCCAGGCTGGTGGACAGGGTGGCATGCTCGATGCGCAATGCTTGCGCAGGATGTGGCGATAGAACCATGAAGACACTCGGCCAGATGAGGGGTCAGGCATCGCACGCACGCAGCGTGACGGCACCTTCGGAGGGCAGCAGGCAGCGCCAGACGATGGCGTATCGCCCCTCGTCCGGCACCACGATGCAGGTGTCCGCTCTCAGCGGAACGATGGATTGCGTATCCAGCAGGGCTACGGGCCTGGCGGAAGGCCATACGAGCCGTGCGCTGCCATTCGCAGTGAGCCCTTGCAGGGCGATGGTCTCGCCGGGGGAGGGAGGCTCCGGCCATTGCAGGCGCGGGTCGGCCTGGTTGTGGAAAAGCGGGTTGAAATCCCGGGGCGGCCGCGGAGCGCGTTCCCGCTGCCATTGCAGATCACGGGTTCCCATATGGGGCAGGCGATGTCCGGCGTTTTCCGGCCAGGGGCCGAACCCGGCAGGCAGCGGGCTGCGGGTGATGTCGGTGGTCGGGTGGTCCGGATGTTCCACCCAGGGCAAAGCGATGCGATGCAACTCTTCACCGGTACGGTCTCCGGTGTGCCCCATGCCCTGGGGGTTGTAGGGTGTCCCGGACCCCGGAGCATCCCCACCGAAGGAAAAGCAGGGGTGGACCGGCACGCGGCGCACACCGCTCACCGGGTTTCCCGCGACACCGCCGCCACCTGCCAGCAGGGTCCTGCGCCAGAACCGTGGAGCGCACAGTGCGAGCGCTGCCACCTGCCGGTTGCGCACGACCGCGGCAAAGAACCGGTGTTCGGCCTTGCCGGTTTGCGCATACCCGTAACCGCTGACGATGAAGTCGAATCTCGGTTTGGGCGGGACGATGTCGGACGGGATCCACTCGACTTCTTCCTCCAGCCGGGGGCCGAGAGCGGTGCGCTGGGCGGGTTCCAATGCCAGGTCCGCCATCCTGGTCATGAGGGGAACATCGCGGAAACCGAGACTTCCCGCCTCGGAAGACAGCGTGTCCGGCCGGTCCAGCTCCCAGACACCTTTCACGATCAGCAGGCGCCCGAGGTGCCCCTCGGCATCCGCATGGGGACGCACTGCCGTGGCAAAGGGTGTCAGGTTCAGAACCTGGCTCATGCAGCAGGCTCCGAACTCTGCACCTCCGCGAGCCAGGCCGACAGGCCGATCACCTGCACCTGGTGCCGGCTGGGTGCATATGCGGACAGTCCGGCCCCCACCGATCTCCCGGACTGCACCGATTGCTCGATGTACAGCGCCTGCCGCATCAGCGTCGCGAGCTGGAGGGCCGCGGGTGCCAATGCGGCGCCCCCATCTTCCCGCCGGCGAATTGCGCTGCCGAATCTCAGGCGGCGGCTTTGCCCAGGGGCGGTTGCCGCCAGCATCGCCTCGGGCGTCCACTCGGCCTGCTTCGCCTGGTTCGTGACGCCGACGTGTGCATTCCGCAGGGCCTGCAGCACCGCGAGGCGCAAGGCCTGCTCGCGGATCTCCGGTGGCGCTGTCTTGTCGCGTATTTCGGCGGGCACCTCGCCGAGGAACGTCCACAGGGCGTCCAGTTGCGCGGGAGTGGCTCCCGATGTCTGTTGGAGGACGCTTCGCCCCAGATGGACCAGCCCCTCGGGAAACCCTGCCAGCGCCAGTACGCGCCAGCGCATTCCATCGTCCAGGGAAGCGTCTTCCAGGGCCAGTCGGTGGGCCTGTACGGGGTCGCTCAGCGTGGCGAGGCACCACGCCAGCCGCTGCAGGGCAGGGTGCTGCATGCGGGTGCATTGCAGGTAGCCCGACGTCGGGATGAGTTCCAGGCGACCACTGGCGGCGACCAGGCGCAGGGCGTGCAACAGCGCGTCCGTGTCACCGGTGCCGCGTCGGTGGATGCGCGCCGGCAAGTCTGCGGGAGGATGGTTCAGGCGGCACAGCGCAAGCTCGCAGGCCCGCAGCAGATGGCCATCGGGCAGTTCTGCCGCCAAGGCGGTGATGCGCGGGACACTGGTTGCTATCCCGCACCTGCCGGCCAGTTCCACACCCAGCGCCTGTATTGCTTCGGAATTTGACGCCAGCAGTGCAGCGGTGCGCGCGATGCGGGCAGCATCCCCTTGCCGGGACTGGGGATGGAACCACCACGCATCCCTGAAAGCGGTGCGATGATGCTCGCCGTATCGGCTGAACCAACGGGCCGCCAGATCGTCTGCCTGCGGGTGGACGTGCATCTCCATGCAGCAGGCAGCGGCGATGTGGACGAGGGCATCCAGCACAGGGCCATGTACGCAGGACGATATTTCCTTTTCTATGGCGTCCAGCGTTGCTTGTCCGAACACCGACAGCGCGCGCACGTTGCGGTCGATCTTGCGATCCACGGTCTGCAGTGCGAGGAGACGGAAATCCATCGTTCCGGTGATGTGGAGCCGGCGGCGGCGGGCGCGTACTGTTTCCTCCAGGAGCTCTGCGATGAGCTGGTCACGGCTGGGCATGAGGGCGTTCAGTTCAGGTCGATGGATGCGCCTTCGATCCGGTAGGGGCCGATGGAGGACTGCGTGATGGCCTGGGCTTCCAGTACGACGCTTCCCTGCGCGTTGAAACGGAGCACGGAATCGCCGCAACGGATTTCGACGGATCCGAGCGCCGTCAGGTCCAGGCGCTGGGCATGGATGCGGAGAGTGCCGGTCGTGGGGTCGAAGCCCACGCCCGCCGACTGGACGCCGCTGTCCTGACCGTTGGACATGGCGGCGGCTTCACGCAGGGGGTAGGCGGCCAGGATCAGGGCCGGCTCTTCGGCATCCTGCATGACGGCCACCCGCTGCCCGGGGACGGGCCAAGGCAGGTGCGCCGCGATCTCCGCGGGGATCGGCTGATCGTCAATCTCGACGATCGCTGCGCCGCCCGAGTCGATGCGGAGGATTTTCCCGACCCGTACGGACCCTTGAACGGGCGACGCGACGGGGGTGTTTCGTTGTGGAATGGCCATGATGGATGCAATCTGAAGCGAAGCGGCGGGAACGGCCGCCGAACCGAAGCCGGGTGTCAGTCGTTGTCCCGGACCTGCGGGCTGACGGAGAGGATCTTGTTCTCGCCGACGAAGGTGATGTCTTTGCCGTTGAGCGTGATGGTTCCGTCCGCTTTGAGCACGAGGCTGCTGCTGCCGACGGTGATCGACACGCTCTGTGCATCCATGGTGATGTTGGAGCCGCCGCCCCCCGAGCCCGACGGGTCTTTGGAAGATGCCACGATGTTCTTGGGACCTCCTGCCGCCGCCGCGCCACCACCTCCTCCGCCACCGCCACCTCCCACGGTGAGCGTGTATTTCGTTCCGACCGTGGTGGACTGGTCGCTGCCGACCATCGTGGTCTGCGTGCTCCCGACGACGGTGGCCATCATGGCCCCCACGTTGAGGTTGTAAGCCACGCCCACGTTCTCCATCCGCCCCACGCCCACGTTCTGCATGCAGGCGATGCCGATGGTCTCGGTCTTCATCTTGCCGACCTTGATCGACCAGTTGTTGCCGATCTTGTCTTTCTCGTTGCGGCCGATGGTCTTGCTGCGGTTCTTGCCGATGGAGATGGTCTCGTCGATGCCGACGTCTTCCCTGCGGTTGTCTCCGATGGATATCGTCTCGTCGTGGTCCACCCGCTCCTTGCGGTTGGAGTGGATGGTGATGGTCTCGTCGCCATCCACTTCCTCGGTGCGCCAGCCGTGCACCGTGATCTTCTCGTTCCGGTCGACGGTTTCCGTCCGGTCCCGGTGGATCACATTGGTCTCGTCCCGGTCGATCGTCTTGCGCCGGTCATTTCCCACCCACTTATCCTCATCGTTCTCGACTTCGGTGAGCTGGTCCTTCTGCGCATGCAGCCACACCTGCTCCGCGCCCTTCTTGTCCTCGAAGCGGATCGCGTTGGCATCGCCCGCGCCGTTCTTCATGCCGTCGCCGAAGGCTCCGCCCTTGCTGGACTTCGTCTTGATGCCCGACTGCGTGGCATTGCCCGGCAGGCCCCAGGGCGGCATGTTGGCGGCGTTATAGACGCAGCCCAGGATGATCGGATAGTCCGGGTCGCCGTTCAGGAAATCGACGATGACTTCCATCCCGATGCGCGGCGTGAACACGGCGCCGAAGCCGGGGCCGGCCCAGCTGGTGGAGACGCGCACCCAGCAGCTGGAGTTCTCGTTCATCGCACCGATGCGGTCCCAGTGGAACTGCACCTTGATGCGGCCGTATTCGTCGGTCCAGATTTCCTCGCCGGGCGGGCCGACCACCACGGCCGTCTGGGGGCCGGTGGTGCGCGGGCGCGGGGTGGTCACTTCGGGGCGGTAGGGCACGGAGGTGGGGTGCACCTCCATGCTGAATTTCTGCACGGAGCCGGCCTGCGTCTGCCCGGCGCCGCCCGTGCCCTGGGTGGCCTGCACGTTCTCTTCCAGGTGGTAGTGCACGCGGGTGACGAGGTACTGCCGGTTCTGGTCGCCGCGCGGGTAGTTCTCCAGCACGATGGTGTAGCCCGGTGCGATGCTGCGCTTGTTCAATTCGGCATGGGCGCGCTCGCGGGCCGCCATGCCTTCTTCCATGTGCAGCCGCGTGTAGGTCTCGCCGTCGGCGTACTCGGTGTAGCCGCCCGGCCATTCGTAGCGCTCGTAGGCGTCGTGCGCATGGCCCGGGGGCGATTGGCGCATCTCGGAGAGGTCGGCGCGCGGCTTGGTGAAGTCGTAGTCGTCCAGGTAGGCGCGGCCGGGCGCGACGCCCTGGCCCATGCGCCAGGCGAAGATGTGTTCGCGGTCGGCGATCGCCGTCTTGCCGGGGGGGTGGAAGGGGATCACGTGGCCGCCCGGCAACGGCGCGTGCGAGGCCACCACGTCGTCGGCGAAAACCACCGTGTGGCTGCCGCTGGCATGCTCCACGAACCAGTAGATGCCCTCGGATTCGCACAGGCGCGAGACGAACTGGTAGTCGCTCTCGTGGTACTGCACCGTGTAGGGCCGGCTGCGGTAGCCGCGCGTGAGGCGCAGCACGAAGGGCCGGCCGTAGCGCGATAGCACCTGCGAGACGATGGCCGGCACGTCCATTTCCTGGAAGATGCGGAAATCGGTGCGACGCGTGGCGAGCCACAGCCAGGGCTGCAGGGTGAGCCGGTAGGCGATCTGCGCGGAGGTGTCCTGCCCGCGCATGCCGAAGCGGGTCACGATGCCGTCCAGGTAGCGGCGGCCCAGGCCCTCGGTTTCGATGGAGACGGTGGCGCCCAGGCCGAGCAGGGCCTTCGGGTCGATGCCCTTGTCCTTCGATAGCAGGTCGATCTCGAAGGCAGACAGCGCCGACAGCGCTTCCTCGCCCTGCAACTGGCGGAACTGCAGGGCCTCTCCCAAAGGTGTCTGAATGGTTACGCGGCGTTGCGTCATACGTTCAACCGTTTCCAGTCGTTATTTTTGTGAGGCGAATTATGGTGCGGTTGCCCCCCGCGAACGCGTTCCACCGTCGAGCCAATTGCATCCAAATGTTCGATGTAGAGACGACGAAGGCGGCAATTGCCGGCGGATCATGCCGCCTGCACTTGGAGTCATGGCGATGTCACACGGCCGTCCAACACTTGCGGCTTTCTTTCGTTACCTCTTCTGCCCTATGTCTCCGCATTCCTCCTTCGCGGCCCCGCGCCTGCCCCGGTTCCCGCTGATCGCCCTGTGCGCGATTCCCTCGCTGTTCCTGGCCGCATGCGGCGGCGGCGACGGCAATCCGCCCGCCAGCGCGGGAGCCACGGCCACGCTGGCCGTGCTGGAAACCACCGACCTGCACTTCAACGTGCGCAGCTACGACTACTTCAAGCTCGCCGAAGACAAGTCGTATGGCTTCGAGCGCACGGCCACCCTGGTGCGCCAGGCGCGCAAGGAATTCCCGAACACGCTGCTGGTGGACAACGGCGACACCATCCAGGGCACGGCGCTGGCCGACTACGAAGCCGTGGTCAAGACGATTCCATGCAACCAGCAGCTCTCGATGTACAAGGCGATGGGCGCCCTGGGCTTCGACGCAGGCACGCTGGGCAACCACGAGTTCAACTACGGCCTGCCGTTCCTGAACCAGGTGCTGGGCGGCGGCATGCAGGTCGATGGCGTGGATTCCGGCGTGAAGTGCGCCGGTTCGGGCTACCCCACCGTGCTCGCCAACGTGTACAGCAGCAAGACCCGCCAGCCGCTGATCCAGCCCTACACGCTGATCGAGAAGACCCTGGTCGCCACCGGCACCGACGGCAAGGAAGTGAAGCTGCCGATCAAGATCGGCGTGATCGGCTTCACCACGCCCGGGATCATGAACTGGGACAAGCGCTATCTGGAAGGCAAGGTCTACACCGAAGGCGCCGTGGAGTCCGCCACCAAGTACGTGCCGGAGCTGCGCGCCAAGGGCGCCGACGTGGTCGTGGCGCTGCTGCACGGCGGCCTGGACGCCGGCCCGTACTCGGCCACGATGGAGAACCCGGGCCTGTACCTCTCGAAGGTGTCGGGCATCGATGCGATGGTGATGGGCCACCAGCACAGCGTGTTCCCCGACACGGCGGCCACGCCGGCCTACACCCAGGCGGGCGTGGACAACAAGGCCGGCACCATCAACGGCGTGCCGGCCGTGATGGCCAGTTCGTGGGGCAAGGCGCTGGGCGTGGTCCGCCTCGCGCTGAAGTGGGACGGCAAGGCCTGGTCGGTGGACAAGGGCGCCTCGAAGAGCGAGCTGCGCAACATCCAGACGGGCAAGGACGCCGCGGGCAAGGCCGTGTTCGTGGATGCCGACAGCAGCATCGCGCCGCTGGTCGAGGCGCAGCACCAGAACACCATCGGCTACGTGAAGACGCCGATCGGCACCACCGACTTCCGCATGAGCACGCTGTTCGCCGACGTGGGCGACCCGGGCGCGATCCAGATCGTGAACCAGGCGCAGCAGGCCTATGTGTCGGCCTACATCCAGGCCAACCTGCCGCAGTACAAGAGCCTGCCGGTGCTATCGGTGAGCGCGCCCTTCAAGTCCGGCTTCCAGGGCGGCGCCGACTACACCGACGTGGCCACGGGCCCGCTCGCGATCTTCAACGCGGCCGACCTCTACCTCTATCCCAATACCGTGTATGCGGTGAAGGTGAACGGCGCGGACATCAAGAACTGGCTGGAGGCCGCCGCCAAGCGCTTCAACCAGATCGACCCGGCGAAGACGTCCGAGCAGGCGCTGATCAGCACCTTCCCGGGCTACAACTTCGACATGTTCACCACGGCCGACGTGCAGTACGAGATCGACGTCACCCAGGCCGTCGGCAGCCGCATCAGGAACCTGACCTACAAGGGCCAGGCGATCGACCCGGCGCAGGAGTTCGTGATCGCCACGAACAATTACCGCGCGACCAGCGGCAGGAGTTTCATCGACAAGCTGGACGGCTCCGGCACGATCTGGGCGTCGCCCGACGCGAACCGCGACGTGGTGATCGACTACATCCGCAAGAACCCGTCCGTGACGCGCACGGCCAACGGCAGCGCCAGGAGCTGGCGCTTCACCAAGGTGAAGACCGCCGGCCCGGTGGTGTTCGCCTCCGGCGCCAATGCGCTGTCCGTGGCGCAGGCCGCGGGCCTGGCCAACATCTCCGTGCTGGCCGCGGACGATGGCTCGGGCAAGGGTACGTCGAAGTACGCGATCGATCTGTCGAAGTAACCAGGGAGCGGCAGGCGTCCGGCAGGTGCCGCCGGCGGGCCTGCCGGGTCCGCCGGCGGCACCCGGGGACGTCAGTCGTCCAGCTTTTCGCGGAGCACCTTGCCCGTGGTGGGTTCCACGCGCAGTTCCACCGGCAGGTTGGCGGCGTTGGTGGCCTCGGCTTCCCAGAAGCCGTCGTCGTAGTCGATGTCGCGGATGCGGGTGTAGCCCGCGACCTGGAGCGCCTGGCGCACCTGGTCCGCGCTCAGCACCGGCTGGCCGTTGAGCGTGCCGCCAGCTTGCCCCACCTGGCTCAACACTTCCAGCGTCGCGGGATGCAGCACGAATTCCACCTTCTCGCCCTGGTGGACGGACTGCCGTGCCTTGGCTTCCCAGAAGCCGTCGTCCAGTTCCACGTCATAGACGACGGCGTAGCCGGCGGAACGCAGGCGCTGCGTCACCTGGTCCACGCCGGGCAGCGTGCCGCCGATGTCGCTCTTGCGCACGGCGGTGAAGCTGCCGTCGGCATCCTTCACCAGCACGGTGGCGCGCGACCCGTCGTTGGAGACCGCGGTGGCCGTCCAGTAGCCATACTGCTTCTGCAGGTCGTGCGGAGCGACGTATTGGTTCCGGGCCATTACTTCGACGGCTTCGGAGGCGGTCAGGGCCCAGGCCATGGAGGGCAGGGCTGCGGCGAGGGCCAGCGTCAGGGTGGTCATTTTCTTCATGGTGCTTCCTTTCGGTGTGCGTGATGGACAAAGGATGGCGGCAGTGTGTGCCCCGGTCCTTAAATCCACCATGAAGCGCCCGTTCACGTGCCGTTTAAGGCAGTCCGCAATAATCGCGCGATGCCACGTCTGACACTGCGCGCCTTGTTGCGGACCGCCGCCCTTGCCGCGGCGGCGCTCGCGTGCGTGCCGGGCGGGCCGGTGTCCGCGGCCGAACAGGACGCGGCGCGGCGCGGAGTGCTCAGCGGCCAGCTCAAGCCCCTCAACAGCATCATCGCGGACATCGGCCGCCAGTACGGGGGGCGCGTCATCGAGGTGGAAAGCAAGCGCGGGCGCAAGGGCGAGCTGCGCTACGAGATCACGGTCATCGACGCCCGGGGCGAGAAGCACGAGGTGCTGGTGGACGCCGCCTCCGGCGCGGTCGTCGCGCAGGAGCGTGAATGGGCGACGCAGCCCGTCCCGCTGGCGCAGATGGCCCGCTACATCCGCCAGCTGGAGCAGAAGTACGGCACGCGCGTGGTGAATGCCGAGTTCGAGCGCGACGGCCAGGGCAAGGCGGTGTACGAGGTCAAGCTCTCGGAACGGCCTGCCGGCGAAATGAAGCTGCTGCTGGACGTGCGCACGGGCGAGGTGCTGCATCCCCCCGTGCCCGCCGCCGCGCAGGTCGCGCCGAAATCCATGGCCGTGGTGCTCGAGTCGCTGCGGCCGAAATTCTCCGGACTGGTGCTGGAGGTGGAGCTGGAGACCGACCACCGCCGCCGCCCCTACTACAGTGTCGAACTGCAGCAGCCCAACGGCTTCAAGCTGGAACTGGAAGTGGATGCCGCCACCCTGGAGGTGACGCGGCAGAAGGTGGACGACGACTGATGCGCGTACTGGTGGTGGAAGACGATGAGGCGCTGGCGCGGCAATTGCGCGAGGCCCTCGAGGCCGCGGGCTTCGCGGTGGACGTGGAGCACGACGGCGAGGCCGCGTCCTTCGCGGGCAGCGTGGAGGCCTACAGCGCCGCGGTGCTGGACCTGGGCCTGCCGCTCAAGGACGGCCTGAGCGTGCTGCACGACTGGCGCGAGGCCGGCCGCGGCTGGCCCGTGCTGGTGCTCACCGCCCGCAACCGCTGGAGCGACAAGCTCGCCGGCTTCAATGCGGGAGCCGACGACTACCTGACCAAGCCGTTCCTGATGGACGAGGTGGTGCTGCGGCTGCGGGCCATGCTGCGCCGCGCGGCCGGGGCCGCCGCCGCGGTGCTGCGCGCGGGGCCGCTGGAGTACGACGCGGTGCAGGGCCGGTTCTCGCTGCACGGGCAGGCACTGCAGCTCACCGCGCAGGAGCACAAGATCCTGGCGTACTTCATCCACCACCCGGGCAAACTGCTCACGCGCACCGACATCACCGAGCACGTATATGCGCGCGATCTGGATCCGGACTCCAATACGCTGGACGTGCTGATCAGCCGCATCCGCCGCAAGCTCGGCGGTGCGCCGCAACTGCTGACCGAGCGTGGCCAGGGATTCCGGCTCGTGTCTTCCGATGCGCCGGGCTGAGGCATCGTGGGGCCCGCCATGACGCAGGGCGAAGGCCCCGCCCGGGGGGCGGAAGCCGCGCCGCCGGCTGCTCCGGTGCCGCCGGCGCGGGGCATGTCCGCATGGGCGCTGCGGGTCGCCCAGTGGCCCATGGCCACGCGCATCGCATTGCTGGTGCTGATCCCCATGCTGCTGCTGGTGTGCGCGGGCGGGTCGTGGCTGCGCGGCCAGATGCACCGCAGCCTGATGGACAGCTTCGAGCAGGTGCTGCGGGACAAGGCCCAGCGCGTGGGGGCGCGACTGCAACTGGGCCCCGGCGGCACGCTCCGCGAGGCTGCGGGCGGGGCGGACGAATTCAGCGCCATCTATGCCGGCTGGTACTGGCGGGCCGAGGCGGGCCGCGAAGTGCTGCGCTCGCGCTCGCTGTGGGACATGGACCGCCTGCCCACCGATGACCGTCCCGCGGCCGGATCGGCCGTGCTGCACCCCGCCACGGGCCCCCGGCAGGAGCCGCTGCTGGCGCTCACGGTGCCCGTCGCCCTGGGCCAGCCTGCCGCTGCGGTGGCGCTGACGGTGTTCGGCCCGGCGGAGCAGTTGCAGAGCAGCGTGCGACAGATCGACCGCAACCTCGTGCTGGCCGGTTCGGTGCTTCTGGCCCTGGCCGGCGTGCTGGCCTGGCTGCAGGTGCGCGTGGGGCTGGCGCCGCTGCGCCGGCTGGAAGCGCTGCTCGCAACGCTGCGGGAGCCGCAGGGCGCCGGGGCCGGCGTGGCGGAACACCTGGCGGCCCCCACGGGGCGGGATCTGCAGCCCCTGCAGAACGAACTGGCCGGATTGCTGGCGCACAACGCGCACGTGGTGGCCCGCGCGCGGGCCCATGCGGTGGACCTGAACCATGCCCTCAAGAAGCCCCTGGCGCTGCTGAACGCGCAGGCCAGCGCGCAGCCGCAGGTGGCCAGCAGCGAAGTGCGCCGCCAGGTGGAGGCCATGGCGCAACTCGTGGACCGCTACCAGGGACGCACGTTGAGCGATGCCCTGCATGCCCATCCCGGCGCGGGTGCGTCGGCGGTCGATGTGCGCGAGTGCGTGGCCCAGGTGCTGCGGATGATGCAGCGCCTGCATGCCGCGCAGGAGCTGGACTGGACGCTGGAGGACCGCGCCACGGGCCCGGTGCGGTGGCGCGGGGAGCGCGCGGACCTGGAGGAGGTGCTGGGCAACCTGCTGGACAACGCCGGCAAATGGGCCGCCTCCCGGGTGCGGCTCACGCTGTCGGCCGAACCCGCCGCCGGGCTCGGCCGCCTGGAACTGGACGTGGAGGACGACGGTCCCGGCATGACGCCGGAACAATTGCAGGCCGCGGGCCAGCGCGGTGTGCGGTTCGACGAGTCGATCCAGGGCAGCGGCCTGGGACTGGCGATCACGGGCCAGATCGCGCAGGCCTATGGCGGCCGGCTGGCGCTCTATCACAGCGCTGACCTCCGGGGGCTGGGCGTGCGGCTGGAAATGCGGGGCCTGATCCCGCCCGGGGCCGGGGCCCGCTAGCCGGCAGGCCAGCGGGCCGTTGCGGTGCGCTGGCGTCCCGGCTGCAGCAGCACGACCAGCGCGCCGGCGCCTCCTTCCGCGGGGCGTGCCTGCACGAAGGCCAGGACCTCTTTTTTCTGGACCAGCCAGCGCTGCACGCGGCCCTTGAGCACGGGCGTCCTGCCGGGCGAGCCCAGGCCCTTGCCGTGCACCACCCGCACGCAGCGCAGGCCGGTGCGGTGGGCCAGCCGGATGAATTCCCCCAGGGCTTCGCGTGCCTCGTCGGTGCGCAGGCCGTGCAGATCGAGCTGGCGCTGGATGCTCCAGTGTCCGGCGCGCAGCCGGTGCGTCACGTCGGTGCCGATGCCGGGACGCCGGAAGCTGAGCTGGTCGTCCACGTCCAGCAGCGTGCTCACGTCGAACTCGTCGCTGATCGATTCATGGAGCACGCGCTCCTCGTCGAGTTCGCGCTGCACGGGCTGCGGCTCGGGGGGCTCGGGCACATGCCAGCGGCGCTCCTGCGTGCCGCGCAGGGCCTGCACCGGACCGACCGCGTCCTGGAAGAGCATGCGCTCGGCCCGCGCGCGGCGCGCGGCCTCCTGACGCTCGCGCAGCAGCCGGGCCTCGCGCTCGGCGGCCTCGGCCAGCGCCTTGCGCAGCGGTTGCAGATCCTGGAGGGAGCGGGCTTTCACGGTCATGGAATGCCGGTTGTATCCGATCTGCCCGCTCGCCCGCGGCGGCGGGCCGAGTAACCGGAAAAGCGGCGCGGGCCGGCTTGCACCCCTAGACCCGGATGTCATTGGGCGCCGTGCGTTCGCCGCCGGCGTCGCCCGTGTTGGCCACGCCGCGCGGCTCCACCAGCATCAGCCACACCTCGCCCTGCGCGCTGGGGCGGTGGGGCGTGCCCCGCGGCACGACGAGCATGTCCCCGGCCCGCAGGTGCACGGCCGTGTCCGGCAGGTCGATGCGCAGGTGCCCGCGCACCACGATGAAGGCTTCGTCGGTGCCGTCGTGCTGGTGCCAGATGAAATCGCCGTCGATCCTGGCGAGCTTGAACTGGTAGTCGTTCATCTCCGCCACGACCCGGGGCTGCCACAGGGTCTCGATGAGGGAGAACTTGTGCGCGAGGTCGATGGCGGCAGGGACCGGTTTCGGGGCGGCGGCGGTGTCGTGGGTGGAGGAGGGGATCATGGACTCGGGGCAGGTGATGGATACGGCGCCACAGCTTAGGCAGCGCTCCATCCGCCGTCTTGCACGATCGTGCAACCCGGCCGGCGGCTCCCGGAACAGGTTCTCAGCGCCTGTCCTGCATGCGGACCCAGCGCGCGGGCGGTACGCCGAAGGCCTGGACGCCCGACAGCGTGCGCCCGATGGCATAGGTATCGTGCCGGTGCGGCGCGTAGCCATGGCCCTGGAAGTACGCTTCGATGCAGGGGATGCGCGCGATGTCGCCCGCCTGCCGGACCCAGTCGCGGGGGGAGGGGTGTCGCGTCATGGCGAAGCGTCCGGCTGCAGGTACTCCGCCGCGATGAACTGCGTGGCCTGGGCCGGGTTGAAGTTGTCGTCGCTCACGAACACGATCACGCGGCCGCCGCCGGGCAGGGGCGGTCCCCAGGCCATGCCCTCGAGGTTGTCCACGGCATCCAGGCCCGGGCCCGGCATGTCGGCCACGAGGGTCTTGGCGGCCGGGACGTGGTTGCCGGGCTCCAGCCGTTCGAGCGCCAGCGTATCGGTGGCGCTGCGGGTATCGATGCGGTAGAGGCGCGCGGAGAAGCCCGCTCCGGCGCTGTAGGCGCGCTCCAGCACCAGCAGGTGGCCGGGGCCGTCCGCCAGGATCTCGCTCACGCCGTTGAGCCGGGGGCCCCAGGGAATGCGCCGTTCGCGGGGCACGGCGTCCGGCACGTAGGCGATCTGCCGCAGCGCGCGCCCGCTGGCGAGGTCGAGGGCGGTGATGCGCAGCGGCCCGCCGGGCGCCTGCCGCGTGGGCAGCGGGCCGTCCTGGCGCCACGCGCCTTCCATGGCCAGCCATGCCGTGCGGCCGTCGGGAGACAAGGCCAGGCCTTCGAGCGTGCGGTTGGGGCGCGATCCGCGCCCGTCCCCGGGCTGCGGCTGGAAGCCCGGCGGCAGCGGGAATTCCCGCACGGCCGCCCCGTCGGCACGGCTCTCGCGCAGCGACGGGCCGAACCCCCGCGCGAAGTCGCCTTCGCTGGTCCAGAGCAGGGTTCGGCCGCCGGGCAGCCAGCGCACGGCCTCCGGATCGACGATCTCGCCGGCGGCCGGGCCGCCGCGGCGGGCCTCCAGCGCGGAAGGGAAGGGCGCGCCGCCCGGCTGGCGCAGCGTGAAGGCGCCGGTGAGCCGGGGCGTTTCCAGCGCGTCGGCGCGGTAGTGCAGGCTCGCGGTGTAGAAACGTGCCGGCTGGCGCGCGGAGCGGTCGTCGCTCAGCAGCACCCACCGGTCCTGTACGGGGTCGTAGTCGATGCCGGAAATCCCTCCCACCGTGCTGCCGAGGAACTCCATGGCGTGCGGGAGGCGGGCGGTGCCGATCCAGCGCAGGCGTGCAGGCGCTGCCGGGCGCGCCGGAACGACCGTGCCGGGTTCGCCGGCGCCGGCGTCCAGCCGCGGCGGCGGCGGCGCGGGAGGCGTCGGCGCGCACGCAGCGAGCATGGCGCCGAGAGCCAGCGCGGCGGCCAGCCGGGCCGGGGAGCGGTCCGCGGATGTCAGATCAGGCCTTCTTCCGCCATGGACAGCGAGGAGCCCGGCGCGACGATGATGTGGTCCAGCACCCGGACGTCCACGAGCCGCAGCGCGTCGGCCAGCGAGCGCGTCAGGGTTTCGTCCGCGCGGCTCGGCTGCACCTGGCCGCTGGGGTGGTTGTGCACCAGCACCACGGCGGCGGCATGGTGGTGCAGCGCGCGCACCACCACCTCGCGCGGATAGACGCTGGCCTGGGACAGCGTGCCGCGGAACATCTCCTCCATGGCGATGAGGCCGTTCTGGCTGTCCAGGAAGAGCACCGAGAACACCTCGTGCGGCTTGCCGCCCAGGTGCAGCTGCAGGTAGTCGCGCACGGCGCGCGGCGAGTGGAACAGGTCGCGCTTGGGCAGCGTCTGCGCCAGCATGCGGCGCGCCAGCTCCAGCACGGCCACGAGCGACGTGCGCTTGGCGGGGCCCAGTCCCTTGATGCGCTTGAGGGCGTCGGCATCGGCCTGCAGCAGGCCGCCGATGCCGCCGAACCCGCCGCGCAGCGCGCCGGTGGCCGGGTCGGGCAGCGCGGGCGAGAGCAGTTCCTGCGCCATCTGCATCACGCCCTTGCCCACGATGCCCGTGCGCAGGAGGATGGCCAGGAGTTCGGTATCGGAGAGGGAGGAGGGGCCGCGCGCCAGCAGTCGTTCGCGGGGGCGGGCTTCGATGGGCAGAGTCTTGAGAGCCATGGGGTTGCACAGAAGGAAGGACAATCGGGGCAGACACCGTGACCGCGGATGGGCGGCATGGATACTGGGTTTTTATACACCATCCGCAAGCTGACAGGCGCTTTTGTCCATGATTTCCAACGCTTTCCCTTCCGTGCCCACCGTGCAGCCCGGATCCTTCCTGACCCTGCACTACCGCCTGGCAGGCCCTTCGGGCGATGTCATCAACACGTTCGGCGACAAGCCGGCCACGCTGTCCCTGGGGGCCGGCGAGCTCTCGCCCGCGATGGAGCAGCGCCTGATCGGCCTCGCGGAAGGCACCCGCGCCACCTTCGAGCTGCCGGCCGGCGAGGCCTTCGGCGAGCGCAACCCCGAGATGCAGCAATGGGTGGCGCGCCGGCTGCTGGCCGAACTGGGCGACCCCGACGAGCAGTACACCCTGGGCGACGTGGTGCAGTTTCCCACGCCCGACGGCACCGGCAGCTATGCCGGCGTGGTGCTGGAGGTGCGGGGCGACGGCGCCGTGCGCTTCGACTTCAACCATCCGCTCGCGGGCCAGCCCGTCGTCTTCGAGGTGCAACTCATCGGAGTGCTTTGACGCCATGGCCATCCAACCCCAGGAAATCGTTCTCGCCGAGCCCCGCGGCTTCTGCGCGGGCGTGGACCGCGCGATCGAGATCGTCGAGCGGGCCCTGCAGAAGTTCGGCGCGCCGATCTACGTGCGCCACGAAATCGTGCACAACACCTACGTGGTGAACGACCTGAAGGCCAAGGGCGCGATCTTCATCGAGGACCTGGCCGATGTGCCGCCGGGCGCCACCCTGGTGTTCAGCGCGCACGGCGTCAGCAAGGCGGTGCAGGCCGAGGCCGAGGCGCGGGGGTTCAGCATCTTCGATGCGACCTGTCCCCTGGTCACGAAGGTGCATGTGGAGGTGGCCAAGCTCGCGAAGGAAGGCTACGAATTCATCATGATCGGCCACAAGGGCCATCCGGAGGTCGAGGGCACCATGGGGCAACTGGACCACGGCATCCACCTCGTGGAAGACGTGGAGGACGTGGCCCGCGTGCAGCCGTCGCAGACCGCGAAACTGGCCGTGGTCACGCAGACCACGCTGTCGGTGGACGACGCGGCCGAGATCACCGCCGCCGTGCGCGCGCGCTTCCCTCAGGTGCGCGAACCCAAGCAGCAGGACATCTGCTATGCCACCCAGAACCGCCAGGACGCGGTGAAGGTGCTGTCCGGGCAGGTGGATCTCGTCATCGTGGTGGGCAGCCCCACCAGCTCCAACAGCAACCGGCTGCGCGAACTGGCGGTGCGGCTGGGCACGCCCTCCTACATGGTGGACAGTGCCGACGAGCTGCGGCCGGAGTGGTTCGATGGCGCCGCCCGCGTCGGCCTCACGGCGGGCGCGTCGGCCCCCGAGGTGCTGGTGCGGCAGGTGATCGAACGCATACGGGCGCTGGGCGCGGTGTCGCTGCGCCGGATGGACGGCATCGAGGAGACCGTGAAGTTCCCGCTGCCCAAGGGCCTGAAGATCGACGCGGCCACCGGCCTGGAGATCTCCCAGCGCACGCCCGAGACGGGGGCGGGGCGGTCCTGAGCCGCATCCGCACGGCCCGTTCCGTGGCGCGAGCACGCCACGGCCGGGCCAAATCCCTACGCAGCCGGGCATTGAATCCCCCATCGCGGGTAGGACTTCTTACAATTTGAGTCCGATTCACTCCGAGGGAGCCTTCACTCCCTGTCTATGGAAATAGCAATACTTTTCGCCCTCATCCTTCTCAATGGCCTTTTTGCCATGTCCGAGCTGGCGCTGGTTTCCGCGCGCAAGACCCGGTTGCAGAAGCTGATCGATGAGGGCGATACCGGCGCCATCGCCGCCATGAAGCTCGGCGAAGACCCGACGCGCTTTCTCTCCACCATCCAGATCGGCATCACCTCGATCGGCGTGCTCAACGGCATTGTCGGCGAGGCCGCACTCGCCGCGCCGCTGGGCGAGTGGCTGCTGTCGTTGGGCATGCCCGAGAAGGCCGCCGGCTACACGGCGACGGGCCTGGTGGTGGTCTTCATCACCTATTTCTCCATCGTCGTGGGCGAACTGGTGCCCAAGCGCCTGGGCCAGAGCTATCCCGAGACGCTGGCGCGCCTGGTGGCCCGCCCCATCAACTGGCTGGCGCTCGCCACCAAGCCGTTCGTGCGGCTGCTGTCGGTGTCCACCCAGGCCCTGCTGCGGCTGCTGGGCGTGAAGGAGAACACCGCCAGCGCCGTGACCGAGGCCGAGATCCATGCCGTGCTGGCCGAGGGCACGAGCGCGGGCGTGATCGAATCCCACGAGCACCAGATGGTGCGCAACGTGTTCCGCCTGGACGACCGCCAGATCGGCTCCCTCATGGTGCCGCGCGCCGACGTGGTGGTGCTCGACGTGGAGGATTCCTTCGAGGAGAACCTGCAGCGCGTCGAGGCCTCCGACCACGGCCGCTTCCCGGTGGTGCGCGGCGGCATGGAGAACGTGCTGGGCGTGCTCAACGCCCGCCAGTGGCTGTCGCGCTCGCTGCGCGAGGACGTGCGAGACCTGGCCACCCAGCCGCTGCAGTCGGCCCTGTACGTGCCCGAGACCATCACCGGCATGGAGCTGCTCGACAACTTCCGCCAGTCCGACCTGCAGATGGCCTTCGTGATCGACGAATACGGCGAGGTGCAGGGCATCGTCACGCTGCGCGACCTCATCGAGGCGATCACCGGCGAATTCCACGCGCGCGATCCGGAAACCTCCTGGGCCGTGCAGCGCGAGGACGGCAGCTGGCTGCTCGACGGCCACATTCCCGTGCCGGAACTCAAGGACCGCCTGGGCCTGGACACCGTGCCCGAGGAAGAGCGCGGCCGCTACCACACGCTCAGCGGCATGGTGATGCTGCTGACCGGCAAGCTGCCCAAGGTGACCGACACCGTGCAGTGGGAGGAGTGGCAGTTCGAGGTGGTGGACATGGACGGCAAGACCATCGACAAGGTGCTCGCCAGCCCGCTGCCCTCGGTCGAGATCGCGCAGCCGCAGGGCGCGGCGATGGCCGACTGAGCCTTCAGCTCCAGAGGTCGAGCGGCGGGTCCGCCGCCACCGCGCGCAGGATGTCGGTGCGCGAGATGAAGCCGGCGAGCGTGCCGTATTCGTCCGTCACCGGCAGCCCCGGCAGGCCCGTGTCCAGCAGCACCCCCGCCACGCGGCGCAGTTCCGTGTCCGGGGCCACCGTGGGCACGGGGCTCACCATGACCTCCGACACCGGCCGGCGCGCGAGGTCGATCGCAGCCTTCACGCTGCCGGGCTCGGGCAGCAGGTCGAGCGGCGCCATGTCGGCGCGCAGCAGCAATCCCACCACGTGTCCCTGCGCGTCCACCACGGGTGCCTGCGCCACGTGGTACTCGGCCAGGGTCTGCCAGGCGTCGTTCACGCGCACGTCGGGCGGCACCGAGAGGGAGCCGGACGTCATGACGTCCCGCACGCGGGTCAGCGGCTGGCGCGCCTGCTGCGGCCCCTGCTCCGTCTGCGCGTAGGCGCTCACGGCCACCTGCGCCCGCAGGTTGACCGGGGCCGCCGGCGCGGCGTCCTGGGCCGGCAATTCCGGTGCGCGCTCGGACACGTCCGGCCCGCGGGTGCGCAGCGCCTGCGGCCGCTGTACCCGGCGCACGGGCGATACCTGGCCCAGCTGCTCGGGGCCGCCGCGGTACATCTGGCCCGAGGGGCCGAACACGAAGAACATGGGACGCATCTCCTGCTGAATGCCGGCCGCATCGCGCGGCCCGTGCCATGTTATCGGCACCCGGCGCCGAAGGTGTGCATACACTGTCAGGTTTCGCCTCCGAAACCCGGGGCGCCGTTCCACCCGCATTTCTCCTGGTGTCCGCTTCATGATCGACCGTTCCGCCATTGCCTCCGCGCGGCAGCGCCTGACCGCCCATCCCGACTTCCTCCGCACCACGCCGCTCATGCGCCTTTCCGGACGCTCGGCGGGCCTGGGCTGCGCGGAGGTCTGGCTCAAGCTGGAGCACCTGCAGGTGGGCGGCAGCTTCAAGGCCCGCGGCATGCTCAACCGCCTGCTGGCCCAGCCGCTGCCCGACAGCGGCGTGATCGTGGCCTCGGGCGGCAATGCCGGCATCGCCACCGCCGCCGCCGCGCGCTCGCTGGGCACGCGCTGCGAGGTGTTCGTGCCCGAGGTATCGCCCGAGGCCAAGCGTGCGCGCCTGCGCGCCCTGGGGGCGCAGGTCGTCGTGGCCGGGCCGACCTACGCCGAGGCGCTGCAGGCCTGCCTGGAGCGCCAGCGCGAGACCGGCGCGCTGCTCACCCACGCCTACGACCAGCCCGAAGTGGTGGCCGGTGCCGGCACCCTGGCGCTGGAGATGGAAGAGCAGGCCCGGCGCCTGCCCGACAGCGTGCTCGTGAGCGTGGGCGGCGGCGGCCTGATCGGCGGCATCGCCGCCTGGTGCGAGGGCCGCGCCCGCGTGGTCGCCCTGGAACCCGAGGGGGCGCCCACGCTGCACGGCGCGCGGGCCGCGGGCATGCCCGTGGACGTGGCGGTGGGCGGCATCGCGGCCGATTCGCTCGGCGCCAAGCGCATCGGCGACATCGCCTGGCAGGTGTCGCAGCGCCATGTGCAGGAGTCGCTGCTGGTGTCCGACGACGCCATCCGCGCGGCGCAGCAATGGCTGTGGCACGAACTCAAGCTGGCGGTGGAGCCGGCGGTGGCGCTGGGCATCGCGGCCCTGCAGAGCGGCGTGTACCGCCCCCGGCCCGACGAGACCGTGGGCCTGGTGCTCTGCGGCGCCAACTGCGACCCGGCCACCGTGGCCTGAGAACCCGGGCCCGCCGGGCGGGGGCGGGGCCGTAAAATCGCCGGCTATGCTCGACATCCTCCTCCTCCGCAAAGACCTCGATTCCGCCATCGCGCGGCTGGAAACCCGCAAGAAGCCCCAGGCTTTCCTCCAGGTGGAGGCCTTCCAGTCCCTCGAGTCCGAGCGCAAGACGCTGCAGACGCGCACCGAGGAACTGCAGTCGCGCCGCAACCAGCTCTCCAAGCAGGTCGGCCAGCTCAAGGCCAGGGGCGAGAACGCCGATGCCGTGATGGCCGAAGTGGGCGGCCTGAAGGCCGAGCTGGAGAATTCCGCCGCCCGCCTGGAGCAGATCCAGGCCGAGCTGCACACGCTGCTCGTGGCCGTGCCCAACCTGCCGCACGAGAGCGTGCCCGTGGGCAGCGACGAATCCGGCAACGTGGAAGTGCGCCGCTGGAGCCCGGACGGGCAGGATCCGAAGCCGCTCGGCTTCCCCGCGAAAGACCATGTGGACCTGGGCGAGCCCCTGGGCCTGGATTTCGACATGGGCGTGAAGCTCTCGGGCTCGCGCTTCACCGTGATGAAGGGGCCGATCGCCCGCCTGCACCGCGCGCTCGCCCAGTTCATGCTGGACGTGCAGACGCGCGAGCACGGCTACACCGAGTGCTACGTGCCCTACGTGGTGAACGCCGACTCGCTGCGCGGCACGGGCCAGCTGCCCAAGTTCGAGGGCGACCTGTTCGCCGCGAAGAAGGGCGGCCAGGACGGCGAGCCCGTGCCCGACAACGCGGCGCTCTACCTGATCCCGACCAGCGAGGTGCCGCTCACGAACTTCGTGCGCGACCAGGTCGTGCCCGAATCCGAACTGCCCATCCGCCTCACGGCCCACACCCCGTGCTTCCGCTCCGAGGCCGGCAGCTACGGCCGCGACACGCGCGGCATGATCCGCCAGCACCAGTTCGACAAGGTCGAGATGGTGCAGATCACCCACCCGGACCGCAGCTACGAGGCCCTGGAAGAGATGACCGGCCATGCCGAAGCCGTGCTGCAGAAGCTCGGCCTGCCGTACCGCGTCATGTCGCTCTGCACGGGCGACATGGGCTTCGGCGCCGCCAAGACCTACGACCTGGAGGTGTGGCTGCCCGCGCAGAACACCTACCGCGAGATCAGCTCCGTGAGCAACTGCGAGGCCTTCCAGGCGCGCCGCCTGCAGGCGCGCTTCAAGAACGCCCAGGGCAAGAACGAACTCGTGCACACCCTGAACGGCTCGGGCCTCGCCGTGGGCCGCACGCTGGTGGCGGTGCTGGAGAACTACCAGCAGGCCGACGGCAGCGTGGCGGTGCCGGAAGCCCTGCGGCCGTACCTGGGCGGGGACAGCGTCTTGCGGTAAGCCGCGTCGCCCGGCGGGCGCGAAGGCGATGGTTTAATGCGATGCTGATCCCGGCCCGCTCTCTGGCAACACACCCATGCGCAGCATCTTCCACCTGGCCTACAACGTTCGCGACCTGGACGAAGCCCGACGCTTCTACGGACAGGTCCTCGGCTGCGCCGAAGGGCGCAGCACCGACACCTGGGTCGATTTCGACTTTTTCGGCCACCAGCTGTCCCTGCACCTGGGCGCGCCATTCGCCACGGCGCGCACAGGCCATGTGGGCCATGTCCTGGTGCCGATGCCCCACCTGGGCCTGGTGCTGGAGCTGCCTGACTGGCAGGCCATGGCGGATCGCCTCCAGGCCGCAGGCACGGCATTCGTGCTGGAGCCGCAGGTTCGCTTCGAAGGCCAGCCCGGCGAGCAATGGACGATGTTCTTCATGGACCCCTTCGGCAATCCCATCGAGATGAAGGGCTTCCGCAGCCTCGACGATCTGTACAAGACCGCCTGAGTCGTCCCGTGCTGGGAAGATGGGGCGAACCGCATGCGTCGAGCGTTGTGCCTTGCAAACTTCCTGCTACAATCGCAGGCTTCGACACGAATGCAGGAGAGGTGGCAGAGTGGTCGAATGTACCTGACTCGAAATCAGGCGTAGTGGCAACACTACCGTGGGTTCGAATCCCACCCTCTCCGCCAGAATGGAAAAGCACTCCCCCGGGAGTGCTTTTTTTTCGCCTGTACACGGCCGGTGCGGATTTATTCCTGCGCGCTGCAGTGCGGGCAAGCCATGCGGGTGCCTTCGTTTTTCAGCTTCGGCCCTAGAGCGTGTTATGAACTTTGCTCCTCGGAGTGGAAGTCAAAGGTAGAGTCTGCGGATGCCCCGCAAGCCCTACCCGACGGATGTCAGCGATGAAGAATGGAGCTTCGCTGCGCCCTACTTGAGCCTGATGGACCAGCGCGCGCCCCAGCGCGAGCACGATCTGCGCGAAGTCTTCAACGCCCTGCGCTGGCTGGTGCGCGCAGGCGCGCCTTGGCGGATGCTGCCCAACGATCTACCTCCTTGGGAGGCGGTCTACCAGCAAACCCGACGCTGGCTGGAAGCGGGCTGCTTCGAGGCGATGGTGTCGGACCTGCG